>NZ_JBHVXT010000002.1:233064-1083354 GCF_042881445.1 Microbacterium sp. NPDC058269 | reverse complement strand
CATTTGACAAGTGCACGCTGTTGAGTTCTCAAGGATCGGATGCTCCCACGACCCAGCCATCACAGCCAGGCCCGCAGGGCAACTTCTCTATCTTAGCCACCCTGTCTCGCTTGTCAAATCGGCGCGCCGTGCGAATCTTCGATCCGCTGCGCAGCTGATGACAGCCGCAGAAGAGGTGGATTCCCTATCCTAGACGCAAGCGTCTGAACTCTCAAGTGAGAGAGGATCGGGAGGTGGTTCTCCACTTGAGGGGGGTGAAGCTCTTGGCTCCTCCGCTTCCCTGTGGGGCGAACAAGTAATAAGTTACGCGGATCCCAGGGTTCTGGCAAATCGGGCCACACCCCCCGGGCGTGTCGTCACGACCTTCGTCGTGGTTTCCTCCGGATCAGAGCTGGTTTTCATCGCTGCGGCCCGCCCGGAGTACGATCGCGCCATGCAGTCGCCCGCGGATCGCCCCCTCTCACATCGCTATCCCGTACACACCGAAGGCAACGATCTCGAACGACCTCGCGCCGGGATAGCCGTGCTCGATCGTGTCCGGGACGAGCTCGGGTTCTCCCGCGAGCACGGGTCCTCACCGGAGCATCCTGCCGTCCCACTTCCCTCACACCTGGCCACGGGCGAGCTCGCCTGGGCGAGCGTCGGCGCCGTCGCTCTCGCCATCGGGCGCTCCCCCGCGTCCGTCGACCCCGAGCGGGTCGCCACGGCGTACCGCAGCGACAGGTTTCTCACGATCGACGGCGCCGCTCCCCCGGTGTGGTCTCCTTTCTCCGGCTTCTGGCGCACCTCAGACGGGTGGGTGCGCACTCACGGGAACTATCCGCACCATGCAGCCGGTCTCCGCAAAGGCCTGAACCTGCGTGACGATGCCGACGCCTCGTCCGTCCGCGATGCACTCGCTGAGCTGAGCACCGCGGAGTCGGTCTCCTCGATCACCGCGGCCGGTGGCCTGGCGGTGCCGGTCGCGCCCGAGGACGCCGCAACGGACGAGACGCTCCGCGAGCGACCACTGCTCGAGATCAGCCGAGTCGATGTGCCGGCTGGTGCGAGCTCACGACCTTCCGCTGCTGCCGCTCGGCATCAGGCGCCCCTCCCCCTCCACGGCATCCGCGTTCTCGATCTGACCAGGGTCATCGCAGGCCCCGTCTGCTCGCGGACACTCGCGCTGCTCGGAGCCGATGTCCTTCGCATCGATCCGCCTCATCTGCCGGAGCCGGAATGGCAGCATCTGGACACCGGGCACGGCAAGCGATCGGCTCTGTTGGATGCTCATTCGTCCCGACTGCAGGAATTGCTCGCCGACACCGACGTGGTCGTGCTCGGGTACCGTCCCGCTGCGCTCGAGCGTCTGGGGCTGCGTCCGGTCGACCTCGCGCGTCGATATCCGGGCCTGATCGTCGCGCAGCTCAGCGCCTGGGGCACCGAGCATCCCGATCGCGCCGGATTCGACAGCCTCGTGCAAGCCGCATCCGGAATCTCGCTCATCGAGTCGCCGGACGGCGAGACCCCGGGTGCTCTTCCCGCACAGGCACTGGACCACAGCGCCGGGTATCTGCTGGCCGCTGCGGTGACGTCGCTGGTGCGTCGTCGTTCCCGAGAAGGCGGATCCTGGTACGTCAGCACCTCACTCCGCCGAGTCGCTGCGGAGCTTCTCGGCATGCCGCGTCGAACAGAGCCCGGAGCCGGCGCCGAGTTCGACACCGGACCGCATCTCGCACGATTCGACGTCGGTGGGAAGGTCCTCGTGACCGCGCGACCGGCACTGCCGGGCTACGAGTTCGGCGCGCCGCACGCCTGGGCGTCGGATCAACCCGTCTGGTGACGGCGTCCGCGCACGGCGAGCGCGATGCAGAGCACCAATGTGATCGCTCCCCACAGAGCGCACGCCGGAGGAAGCACCCGGTAGGCGAGGTGCTGAAGGGTGAACTCCGCATCGAGCGGGCCGAAGGCGATGAGTCCCCCGACCCATGCGCCGATGAGGAGCACCGGAAGCGACACCCACCACGCGACACGGACGACCGGCGCAAGTGACTGCGTGACACCAGGACGCGATTCACTCCGGCGCAGCCAGAGCAGCGCCCAGATGCCGATGATGACGAGACCGATCACGCTCGAGCCATGCTGAAGCCATTTGAAGCCGGGCATCGGCCCCCACATCGCATCGAGACCCGGGACCAGCTGCACGCCTGAACGGCCCTCATGCGTGAAGAGGTCCCAGACGATGTGCGAGAGCACTCCGATCACGAACGACACCGCGAGCAGGACCGGATACATGCGCTTCTGCCCCACACCGACCGCGGCGCCCGCAGCTGCGACACCGCCGTCGTTCCAGTCCTTCGGGAGACGTCGCGCCAGCCACAGCGGAGCGAGCTCGGGAATCGCCGGGCGCAGCACGACTCTCCAGAGCAGGAACAGGACGAAGGCGATCAGCGCCGTCCAGACGACGTTGCCGAACGTGTGGGTGAACGAGTAGTTCAGACCGACACCCCGCACGAACAGCGGCAGATCCGGCGCCATCGCACCGATCGCGATCGCGGCAGGTACCAGCGGCGTCCGGATGAACGGCAGCGCGAGGACTGCGTGACTCGGAGTGAAAGGCATCCGTCTGGAACGTCAGCCGAGGAAGACGCCGGCGAGGGTCTTCTTGCCGCGGCGGAGCACGGAGACTCCCCCGGGAAGCGTGCCCTGGACCGTGGCTGCCTCGTCTTCGACGCGTTCCCCGTCGAGCGTGACACCGCCCTGCGTGATCGCGCGCCTCGCCTCGGACAAGCTCGCCACGAGCCCCGTCGACACCAGAGCCTCGACCACCGGAGCGCCGGCGGAGACGGTCGCATTCGGAAGCTCTTCCAACGCGGTGCGGAGCGTGTCGGCGTCGAGCGCGGTCAGATCTCCCTGACCGAACAGGGCCTCGGATGCCGCGATCACGGCAGCCGTCGCGTCGATGCCGTGCACGGTCGCGACCACTTCGAGCGCGAGACGCTTCTGAGCGGCTCGACGGAACGGCTCAGTGGCGACCAGCTCTGCGTACTCGTCGATCTCGGACCTGCGGAGGAACGTGAAGACCTTCAGCCGGTCGACGACATCGGCATCCGTCGTGCTCAGCCAGAACTGGTACATCCGGTACGGGCTGCACATCTCGGCGTCGAGCCAGATGGCATTGCCCTCGCTCTTGCCGAACTTGGTGCCGTCGCTGTTCGTGATGAGCGGCGTGCCGATGGCATGCACCGCGGCTCCCTCGGAACGCCGGATGAGGTCGGTGCCGCTGGTGAGGTTGCCCCACTGGTCCGACCCGCCGGTCTGCAGCACGCAGTCGTACTGCCGGTACAGCTCGAGGTAGTCCATGCCCTGCAGGATCTGGTAGCTGAACTCGGTGTAGCTGATGCCCTCGTCGGAGTTGAGGCGCGCGGCGACCGCATCCTTCTTGAGCATCGTGCCGACGCGGAAGTACTTGCCGATCTCGCGCAGGAAGTCGATCGCGCTCAGCGGTGCAGTCCAGTCGAGGTTGTTCACGATGCGGGCGGCATTGTCGCCCTCGAAACTGAGGTAGCGCTCCACCTGGGCACGAAGGCGCCCGACCCACTCCTCGACCGTCTCCCGGGTGTTCAGCGTGCGCTCTGCCGTGGGACGGGGATCGCCGATGAGTCCGGTCGATCCGCCGACGAGGCCGAGCGGCTTGTGACCGGCGAGCTGGATGCGACGCAGCGTCAGCAGCTGCACGAGATTGCCGAGGTGCAGGCTCGCCGCCGTCGGATCGAACCCGCAGTAGTACGTGATGGGGTCTCCCGCGAGCAGGGCGCGCAGCGCCTCCTGGTCGGTGGACACATGGACCAGGCCACGCCACACGAGTTCGTCCCACACGTTCTCGAACGTGGGATCGATCGCCTGGGGTGCGGTCGTCAGAGCGGCAGTTGACACGCGCTCCAGGCTATCAGCGCGGCGCAGCTCAGCTGTGCGCGGCCCACCAGACGAGGAAGGCCGCCCCGAGCGCGATCACCCAGCTCACCAGGCTGCCCACGAGGAAGTACTCGGCACGGGCGCCGGTCTCGCCGTCGCGGGAGATCTCGGGGAATCGGACGATTCCCTTCGCCGCGAGCATCGCGGCCAGGATCGGATAGGCCGCGGCGAGGGTGAGGATCAAGACGAGGATGCGCTCCAGCGGCCCGATCAGTCGACCGCCCTTGAACCCGCTTCGCGGATCGCGCGCCGCGAGCGCCGCACCGGCGTCGCCTTCTGCGGCGGGGTCGACGTCGTCTGCCGTATCGGAGACGACCGGGGCGGCTGAGGCCGTTGCGATCCGTGTCGGCGTCGGCACCGACGGGTGGGCCTGATCGGCCGGGTCGGCGGGGAGCCAGGTGTGCTCACCGTCGAGTGCCGCACGCACCACGAGATTCGAGGACTCGAGGAGGAACACGCCGGCGCCCAGCGCCAGCATGGCCAGATCGAACGGGACCTCCCCGAACGGAGACCGGAGATGCCAGATCGCGCCGATCAGACCGGAATCGGAACGAGCACCGAGCCAGACGACAGAGCCGACACTCACGACGGCCAGGAGCACGGCGGGCCAGAACCCCAGCGGCGCCGGACGCTCCGTGGGCATGCACCACACCCAGAGGGCTCCGACGACGAGCGCGAGCGCCATGGGGAGCAGAGCATCGCTGACGCTGCCGAGCAGCAGCAGGATGACGGCGACGGCGAGATAGCCGATCCAGCGGCGCGGTGCGAACTGGCGCACCAGGTCGGCCGCACCGACAGCCAGGAGGATGAAGCCTGCGACGATCATGTGCGCACCCCTCGCAGCGCGGCGACGCCCTCGATGAGGGCGGCCGTGCCCGCGGTGCGCAGCGACTTCGAGACGCTGGGCTGGGTGATGCCCTCCTCGGCGGCGAGCTCCTGCTGCGATCGACCGAGGAGGCGACCATAGGTCAGGCGTCGCTCCCGCGCGCTCATCGCACCCACCAGCTCGTCGCGGACGAGGAGGTAGGCGTTCGATGCCGCGATCGTGCTCTCCATGACCTCATCCTGCCCGGGGGATCCGACAATCCACGTCCGCGTCCGCGGCACGGCGCGCCCCTCGCGCGCATGCACGGTCTCGATCGCCGCGCGGGCTGCGTACCAGCCCGGCCCGTCTGCCAACTCGCCGTGCACGGACTCGACCGGCCGCACCTCGCCCACTCCGATACCGAACCGGAAAGCGATGCCATCGGGCAGTCGCAGCTGGATCATCAGGAGCGACACCATCGCATCGCTCAGATCGAGGTAGACACCCTGCTGCTCGTCTCCTACCGTGGGGGTGAGCGGGTGTGTCGCCAGTGGGAGATCGCCCTCGACCTTGGCGATGGTGTCGTCCAGGATGCGTTGCGCGGCCGTGCGATCGTCGAGCCGGCGAGAGCCTACGATGTCGGCGAGTACCGCGATGACCATGGGATAACCATAACACGAATAAGTCTCGACTTATGCGTATTTTGGCTATATTGTCGGAACATGCCTGAAACGCACATCATCCCCTGGTCCGACGGAACCTGGACGAACGCCCCGGTCTCCCCTGCAGCGCTGCCCACAGGGACGGAGCCCCTCGATGTCACGGCCGTGGAGGGCAGCGACGCCTGGCGCCACACCGCCTACGGCTTCGTGCACGACACCGAACATGCACTGCTCGCCCCACTCGGGGTCGGCGAAGCCATGGAGGTCTCGTTCCGCGCACCGTGGGACGGCCAGTTCGACCAGGCCGGGGTCTTCGTGCGCATCGACGACGAGCACTGGGTCAAGACGGGTCTCGAGTACGCCGACGATCATCTCGGACTCGGCGCCGTGGTCACCGCCGGCGGCTCCGACTGGTCGGTCGGCCACGTCGACGAGTGGCTCGAGAGCGAGATCACGGTGCGCGTCAGCCGCTGGGCGGACTCCGTGGTCGTGCGCGCCCGCGCCGACGGCGGTCCCTGGCGGCTCGTGCGCGTCGCCCCGTTCGACGGACAGGCCACGGCAGCGGCCGGGCCCTTCCTCGCGGCACCGACCCGCGCCGGACTCACCGTGCGCTTCACCCGCTGGGAGCGGTCGGCCGCCGACGCCGAGCTGCACTGAGCGAGCTGCGGACGGCGGCTGCCGACTCCTCGGCCTAGAGGCCGAGAGAGTGGGCGGCCGCTTGTGCACGCGCGACGAGCTCGGCGCGCTGCTCCGCGACCCGGACCGGGGCGGTGCCGCCGACGCCGGTCCGCGATGCCACCGAGCCCTCGATCGTGAGGACCTCGCGGACCTCAGGGACGAGATGCGGCGACACCGTCAGCAGCAGCTCGTCGGAAGCGTCCTCCAGGCCGATCCCCTGCTCCTCGCAGGCGCGCACGAGCGCACCCGAGATCTCATGGGCATCGCGGAACGGCACTCGGCGCTTCACGAGCCACTCCGCGACGTCCGTCGCGAGAGAGAAGCCCTGCGGTGCCAGCGCCGCCATCCGCTCGGTGTCGAAACGCAGTGTCGCGATCATGCCCGCGAAGGCGGGGAGCACGACCTCGAGGGTCTGCACCGAGTCGAAGACCGGCTCCTTGTCCTCCTGCAGATCGCGGTTGTACGCGAGCGGGAGGCCCTTGAGCGTGGCCAGCAGTCCGGAAAGGTTTCCGATGAGGCGCCCCGACTTGCCCCGAGCGAGCTCAGCGATGTCGGGGTTCTTCTTCTGCGGCATGATGCTCGACCCGGTCGAGTAGCCGTCGTCGAGGGTGACGAAGCCGAACTCGCGGGTGTTCCAGAGGATGATCTCCTCGGACAGGCGCGAGATGTCGACACCCGTCATCGCCGCGATGAAGGCGAACTCCGCCACGACATCGCGAGCGGACGTTCCGTCGAGGGAGTTCTCGGCCGGGCGGTCGAGGCCCAGCTCCGTCGCCACGAGCGCGGGATCGAGACCGAGAGTGGATCCGGCCAGCGCTCCCCCGCCGTAGGGCGAGACTCCGGCACGGCGGCGCCAGTCCACGAGCCGTTCGAGTTCGCGCACCAACGGCCAGCCGTGCGCCTGCAGGTGATGGGCGAGCAGCACCGGCTGCGCGTGCTGCAGGTGCGTGCGCCCGGGGAGGATCGCCGTCGGGTGCGCCTCGGCCTGGGCGACCAGGGCATCGATCACGCGCAGGATGTCACGGGCGATCACTCGCGCATGGTCGATCAGGTACATACGCACGAGGGTGGCGATCTGGTCGTTGCGGCTGCGACCGGCGCGGAGGCGCCCGCCCAGCTCCGGCCCGAGCTCGGCGATCAGCGCCTGCTCGAGCGCGCCGTGCACGTCCTCGTCGGTCGGCACCGGACGCAGGGTGCCGTCGGCGACCTTGCGCGCCACGGCATCCAAACCCTCGTGCATCCGTCGCGCCTCGTCGGGTTCGAGGTATCCCGCCGCCTCGAGCGCGGTGGCATGCGCGTGGGAGCCGGCGATGTCGTACGGCGCGAGGATCCAGTCGAAGTGCGTGGAGCGGCTCAGCTCCACCAGCTCGGGCGAGGGTCCCGTGGCGAAACGGGCGCCCCAGAGCGCGCCCTCGTTGGTGCCTTCGTGCGTCGAGTCAGTCATCAGGCGTCCTTCTTGCCGAGCAGCCAGACCAGGAGGGCCTTCTGTGCATGGAGCCGGTTCTCAGCCTCGTCCCAGACCACGCTCTGCGGACCGTCGATCACGCTGGAGTCGACCTCATAGCCGCGGTCGGCCGGAAGGCAGTGGATGAAGATCGCTTCGGGGTCGGCGAGAGTCATCGTCTCGGGGGTGACCTTGTAGCCGCCGAGGTCGCGGATGCGTGCGAGCTTCTCCTCCTCTTTGCCCATCGAGACCCAGGTATCGGTGACCACCACGTCGGCACCGGCAGCGGCCTCGACCGGATCGGTGTAGAGGGTGATCGAACCGCCGGTCTCCGCAGCACGACGATCAGCGTCCTCGATGACATCGGGACGGGGGGCGTAGTCCTCGGGTGAGGCGATGCGCACATGCATACCCGCGGTGACGCCCGCGAGCGCGTAGGAGTGCGCCATGTTGCTCTGGCCGTCCCCGAGGAAGGTGAGCGTGAGCCCCTTCAGATCGCCCTTGTGCTCGCGGATCGTCAGCAGATCGGCGAGCAGCTGGCACGGGTGGAAGTCGTCGGACAGGGCGTTGATGACGGGTACGCGGGTACCGGCCGCCATCTCTTCGAGCCCGGACTGCGCGTAGGTGCGCCACACGATGGCGGCGACCTGGCGCTCGAGGACGCGTGCGGTGTCGGACGGCGTCTCCTTGCCGCCGAGCTGGCTGCTCGCCGTCGAGATGATCAGCGGCGAACCGCCGAGGTCGGCGATGCCCACCGCGAACGAGACGCGGGTGCGCGTGGAGGATTTGTCGAAGATGACCGCGACCGTCTGCGGGCCGGCGAGGCTCTTGTCGGCCCAGCGGTCTTTCTTCAGCTCGATGGCGAGATCGAGGATCTCGGCCTGCTCGGCGGGGGTCAGATCGTCGTCACGCAGCAGGTGGCGGGTCATGCGGATACCTTTCCGGCAACAGAGGCCTGGACGTCGGCGAGGGAAGCCGTGAACAGCTCGCGGAACTCGGCGAGCTCTGCATCGCCGATGGTGAGGGCGGGCGCGATGCGAACCGTCTCGGGGTTGGCGGCGTTGACGATGAGGCCGCGCTCCTGAGCGGCCGCGACCACCGCGCCCGCGACCGGAGCGGTGAGCGCGACGCCGACGAGCAGACCACGTCCGCGCACACCCTCGATCAGCGGGGAGTCGATGCCGAGGAGGATCTCGCGCAGCTCCGCCCCACGACGGGCCGCGTTCTCGACCAGGCCGGCGCTCTCGATCTCGGCGAGCACGGCGTCGGCGACGGCGGTCGCGAGCGGGTTTCCGCCGAACGTCGATCCGTGCGAGCCCGGGGTGAAGAGGGCGCTGGCGGCACCGAACGTGACCAGCGCGCCGATCGGGAAGCCCCCGCCGATGCCCTTGGCCAGCGTGATGGCGTCGGGAGTGATGCCCTCGTGGCTGAACCCGAACCACTCTCCCGTGCGACCGGCACCCGTCTGGATCTCATCCACGATCAGCAGCGCGCCGTGAGCGAGGGTCAGCGAGCGCGCGGCGGCGAGGTAGCCCTCCGGCAGCTCGACGACGCCGGCCTCACCCTGGATGGGCTCGACGATGATGGCGGCCACGCGGTCGTCCATCGCCGCGCCGAGGGCCTCGATCGTGGCGGGGATGTGTTCCACACCGGCGGGCATCGGCTCGAACGGCGCGCGCATCGATGCCTTCGCGGTGAGCGCGAGCGACCCCATCGTACGTCCGTGGAAGCCGTTCTCGAGCGCGAGGATACGCGGCCGCTCGGTGCCGCCGTGCAGGCGGGCGAGCTTGAAGGCGGCCTCGTTGGCCTCGGCACCCGAGTTCGAGAAGAACACCCGTCCGTCGATACCGGCACCCGCGAGACGCTTGAGCCGTGCGGCGAGTGCGAGCTGGGGCGGGGTGGCGAAGTAGTTCGACACATGGGCGAGCGTGGCTGCCTGCGTCGAGACCGCCTCGACGAAGGCCGGGTGCGCGTGCCCGAGGGAGGTCACCGCGATGCCGGCGAGGAAGTCGAGGTGGCGTCGGCCGTCGGCATCCCACAGGTACGAGCCCTCACCGCGGACCAGCAGCGCGAGCCGCTCCCCCGCGTTGAGCACGAGATCGCGTGCCGCATCGTCCTGCCAGACGGTCATCCCGTCACCTCCGACTTTCCCAGGACCACTTCGGTCCCGATTCCCTTGCTGGTGAACAGTTCGACGAGCACCGAATGCGGCACCCGCCCATCGATGATCGCCGCAGCGTCCACGCCGCCCTCGACCGCGTCGAGGCACGCACGCATCTTCGGGATCATCCCCGATTCGAGCTTCGGCAGCATCTCGATGAGGGCTTCCGACGTCAGGTGCGAGACGAGCGAGTCGCGGTTCGGCCAATCGGCGTAGAGCCCAGGCACATCCGTGAGGATCACGAGCTTGCGTGCGTGCAACGACACCGCGAGAGCGGCGGCCGCGGCATCGGCGTTGACGTTGAGCGATTGACCGGGATGATCGAGGTCGGGCGCGATGCTCGACACGACCGGGATGCGCCCCGCCGCGAGGTGATCGAGCACCGGGGTCGGATCGACTTCGACGACATCGCCGACCCGGCCGAGGTCGACCTCTTCGCCGTCGATCATGACGCCGCGACGGCGTCCGCCGAAGAGTCCGGCGTCCTCACCGCTGAGCCCTGTCGCGATCGGACCGTGGGAGTTGATCTTCGACACCAGCTGCGGGTTGACCTGACCGGTGAGCACCATGCGCACGACGCTGATCGCCTCGGTGTTGGTGACGCGGTAGCCGCCCTTGAACTCGCTGGGGATCTCGAGACGCTGCAGCATGTTCGAGATCTGCGGCCCGCCTCCGTGCACGACGACCGGCAGCACTCCGACGTAGCGGAGGTAGGCGATGTCCTGCGCGAAGGCGTCCTGCAGCTCCTCGGACACCATGGCGTTGCCGCCGTACTTGATGACGACGATCTGATCGCGGAACTTCTTCAGCCACGGCAGCGACTCGATGAGCGTTGTGGCCTTCTGCGCGGCGACTTCGGCCGGGGTGTCCTGGATGTCGGTCATGAGGCGTAGGCGCTGTTCTCGTGCACGTAGTCGTGGGTGAGGTCGTTCGTGAGCACGGTGGCCGTCGCCTCGCCGACCTTGAGGTCGATCACGAGGTGCGTCGCGCGCGGGGTGAGGTCGACCTCCTCGCGAGGACGGTCGGGGCCGCCCGCGGTGCAGACGCGGACACCGTTCATCCAGACATCCACGTCGTACGGGTCGAACTGCGCGCTCGTGGTGCCGATCGCGGCGAGCACACGCCCCCAGTTCGGGTCGTTGCCGAAGACCGCCGCCTTGAAGAGGTTGTTGCGCGCGACCGACCGGCCCACCTCGACGGCTTCCTGCTCGGACACCGCATGCTGCACCTCGATCGTGATGTCGTGGCTCGCACCCTCGGCGTCGCCCTGCAGCTTGACCGCCAGGTCCCGGCACAGCTCGATGAGCGCGGCGGCGAAGTCCTCGAGGTCGGGGACCACTCCGGACGCGCCGTTGGCGAGGAGCGTGACCTGGTCGTTCGTCGACATGCAGCCGTCGGAGTCGAGCCGGTCGAACGTCTTCCCCGTCGCGCGGCGCAACACCTCGTCGGCCTGGAGCGGCTCGAGGACGGCGTCGGTCGTGATCACCACGAGCATCGTGGCGAGTCCGGGTGCAAGCATCCCCGCACCCTTCGCCATGCCGCCGATCGTCCAGCCGTCGCGGCTGATCACGGCGGTCTTCGCCACGGTGTCGGTGGTCATGATCGCGTGCGCGGCGCTCTCTCCGCCGTCGGCGCTGAGCTCGGCGATCGCCTGCTCGGTGCCGGCGAGCACCCGGGAGCGGAACGTCTCGTCTCCGGTGCCGATGATACCGGTGGAGCAGATCAGCACGTCGCCAGCGCTGACGCCGAGGAGCTCGGCCGCCTTCTCGGCAGTCTGATGCGTCGTCTGGAACCCGAAGGCGCCGGTGAAGCAGTTCGCCCCGCCGGAGTTGAGCACGACAGCTTCGACGACCCGGTCGGCGACGGCCTGCTGCGACCAGATGATCGGGTTGGCCTTGGCGCGGTTGCTGGTGAAGACGGCGGCACCGACCTTACGCGGCCCGCGGTTGACGACGACCGCGACATCCGGCTTGCCTGTCGACTTGAGTCCGGCGGCGACGCCGGCCGCTTCGAATCCTGCGGGGGCGGTGACGCTCACGGCGCTACTCCGTTCACTGAGAGAGCGCGGGCTTCGGGAAGGCCCAGCGCGATGTTCATGGATTGGATGGCAGCGCCTGCGGTGCCCTTCACGAGATTGTCGACCGCGGTGACCACGGTCACCCGGTTCGCGCCACGATCGATCGCGAGACCGATCAAGGCGGTGTTGGCTCCGAGCACGTCGGCCGTGCGCGGGAAGCGCCCCTCCGGCAGCAGCTGCACGAAGGTCTCATCGCCGTAGGCGCTCTGCCAGGCGTCGCGGATCTGCGCATCGGTCGCGCCCTCGACGATCGGCGCGGTCGAGGTGGCGAGGATGCCCCGCGACATCGGGACCAGCACCGGGGTGAACGAGATCCGGATGCCGTCGGCGTCGATCCCGGAAGCCGCGGCGAGCGCCTGACGGACCTCGGGGATGTGCCGGTGCGTTCCGCCGACCGCATAGGGGTTCGCGGTGCCGAGGATCTCGCTGCCGAGGAGGTTCGTCTTGAGGCTCTTCCCCGCACCGGACGGGCCGACCGCCAGCACCGAGACGATGTCCGAGGGGTCGATCACCCCGGCGGCGACGCCGGGGGCGAGGCTGAGGCTCACGGTCGAGGCGTTGCAACCGGGAGCCGCGATGCGCGTCGCCTCACGGAGGTGCTCGCGCTGTTTGACGCCACCCACGAGCAGCTCCGGGACACCGTAGGTCCACGGCTCGTGGAACGCACCGCCGTAGAACGCGTCCCACGCCGATGCGGACGTGAGC
This sequence comes from Microbacterium sp. NPDC058269, assembly GCF_042881445.1. Lineage (NCBI taxonomy): Bacteria > Bacillati > Actinomycetota > Actinomycetes > Micrococcales > Microbacteriaceae > Microbacterium > Microbacterium sp. NPDC058269. The sequence goes on along the minus strand of NZ_JBHVXT010000002.1, from coordinate 1,070,868 downwards.
CGGTGATCGGCGCCCGCGTCGATCACGAGCGGTGCGTCGCCGAGCGCATCGGTGTACTGCCCCGACTGCCCGTGCGGGAGTGCGAGGAACACGATGTCGTGACCGGAGAGGATCTCGGGCGTGGTGTCCTGCAGCGTGAGGTGCGCCAGTGAGCGCAGGTGCGGCTGGTGATCGACGAGAGGCTGTCCGGCGTTGGAATACGCCGTGACGGTGCGGATCTCGATGTCGGGATGATCGGCCAGGAGGCGTAGGATCTCGCCGCCTGCGTAGCCGGATGCGCCGGAGACGGCGACGGAATACGTCATGCTTCTACCTTAACGGTCGGGTCCTTCCTCGAGAGGAGGACCGGGGACGGGGCCGGAGGCGGCGACACCGGCTCTCGACCGCCGCGCGGGCGCAGGCAGGAGGGCGGGGTCGCCTACAGTCGGCGGCCGCGGCGTCGGCGCACAGCGATGACGCTCGGAGCGAGCGTCGAAGAAGCGGTGGCGGCCGAAGGCATGTCGCGACAGTAGCGCGGCCTCGGCGGCCACCGCAAATCCGTGCCGTCATCCGAGGGACGATGGCTCCAGCGGGGAGGCGAAGAAGGCGAGCTCGTGCGCGCTCGACACCTCGAACGCCCGGCGCATCCTCGTCCGTGTCCCCGCATCCGCCCGCTCGGCCGCATCGGTTGTGTAGGCGATCGCGACCTTCGTCGCCTCCTCGAATGCCGGATCTGCGTATGTCGCGAGCCAGGAGGCGAAGGGATGCTCCGGGTCCCGCGCGTACTCACCGAACTCCCCCGCGTGCAGGCGCCGGCCGAGATCGGTGTAGAGCCAGAAGCACGGAAGGACGGCGGCGACGATCTCGGCATAGTCGCCGCCGAACGCGACGGAGCGCAGATGATCGAGGTACGCGGTCGTCGCCGGAGCCGGCTCCGCGGCGAACGTCGCCGCGCTCACCCCCTGGGCCGGGGTCAACCACGAGGCGTGCAGCTCGAGCTCACCCACGATCGAACCGTGCGCGGAATCCGCCCAGAACGCCTGCTCATCGGATGTCGGTGCCAGCCGGGCGGCCTCGGCGAGGACGCGCGCGTACTCGCGCAGATACAGCGCGTCCTGTGCGAGGTAGGAGACGAACGGTCCGCGCTCCAGCGTCCCGTCGGCGAGCGCGCGGATGAACGGCAACGCGTCGATGCCGTCGCGGATCTCCGCGATCCCCTGCCACCAGTCCGCCGCGATGTCGTCGGCCGCCGGTCGGGTCTCCGTCCCCGCGCGCTCCCAGAGTCCGGCGAAGTGGCTGATCGGCCCATGTCCGCGACCGACGCGCAGCGTGTCGCCGGCACGCAGGGATTCTCGGAGCCAGACACGGGCGGCGCGGACCGCGTCGGTGGGTTCTTCGCCTCGGGCGAGGCGGGTGGCGAGCGCGGACGACAGGGAGCAACCGGTGCCGTGCGTGTTCGCGGTCGGGATCCGCGGTCCTGTGAACTCCCGGCGCAGGTGGAGAGACGCGTCGACCAGCGCATCCGGAGCCTCGTCGCCGTCGAGGTGACCGCCCTTGACGAGCACGGCCGCCCCCACCTCTTCGGACAGGCGCTCCGCCGCGGAGATCGCGTCGCCCCAGTCGACGATGTCGCGACCGACGAGAACCGCGAGCTCGGCGAGGTTCGGGGTCACCAGGGTCGCCCGCGTGAGGAGTTCGTGCAGCGCCCGTTCCGCGTCCGGATCCAGCAGCCGGTCGCCGGAGGTCGCCACCATCACGGGATCGAGCACGACGATCGGCGGGCGCACGTGATCGATCCAGGCGCCGACCGCGCGGATGACGTCGGCATCGGCCAGCATCCCGATCTTCACGGCATCGATCACGATGTCGTCGGACACGGCATCGAGTTGTGCGCGGAGGAACTCCACCGGCGGCACGTGGACCGCACGCACCCCCTGCGTGTTCTGCGCGGTCAGCGCCGTGAGCACCGCCATGCCGTAGCCGCCGTTCGCAGCGATGGACTTGAGATCGGCGTGGATGCCCGCGCCCCCGGACGGGTCGCTTCCGGCGATGCTGAGCACCCTCGGCACGCTCCCGGTGAGCCAGCGCCGTCGGAACTGTGCGGCGGCGGCGGTGGGGTCTTCGGCGGCACACAGCGCCGAGACCACGGCGAGTCCCGCCGCGCCGGCATCGCGGAGGGACTCGGTGTCGTCGATGCCCACGCCGCCGATCGCCACGCACGGCAGCGGGCTGCTCGCCGCGAAGTCACGGAAGCCGTCAACGCCGAGAGGAGCTGGGTGATCCGGCTTGGTGGCGGTGGGGCGGATCACCCCCACGCCCAGGTAATCGACCGTGCCGGCGGGCAATGCGCTGACCGCATCGAGGTGCGCGGCGCTGTTCGCGGTGAGGCCGATGAGCGCATCGGGTCCGAGAGCCTCACGTGCGCGCAGCACCGAAGCGTCACCCTGTCCGAGATGTACCCCGTCGACCCGTGCGCCGCGTTCGCGAGCAGCCAGGGCGGCATCCAGCCGGTCGTTGACCACGAGCAGCGCCCGTCCGTCGATCGCCTGCGACAGCGCCAGCAGCTGGTCGACCGTCTCGGCATCGGTCGCGTCCTTGTCGCGCAGCTGCACGATGCGCACACCGCCGTCGACCGCGCGCCGGACGGTCTCGACGACGCCGAGGTCTCCGCACAGTGCCGCGTCGGTGACGAGATAGAGCGAGAGATCGGCGTTCACATCGCACCGCCTTCGACACGGGCCTGGGCACCGATGTCGTCGGCACCCACCGCGGCGAGCGCATCCAGCAGGGCGACGGCGAAGCTGCCCGGACCTCCGGATGTCGCAGCGGCCTGCTCCGCCGCGATCGTGTAGACGAGGCTGGCGGAGGCGACGGCGGTGAGCGTGTCGTATTCCGTCGCCCTGGCAGCCCCGAGGAAGGCGGCCATCACCGCCCCGAGGGCACAGCCACCACCGGTCACACGGGTCAGCAGCTCGTGACCGTTGGCCAGGCGCAACACCCGCTCCCCGTCGGTGATGAGGTCGATAGGCCCCGAGACCGCGACCACACCGCCCGTGGCCCGCGCGAGCGCCGAGGCCGCATCGGCCGCGGCGTCCGTGCTGTCCGTGGAATCCACACCGCGGCCGCCCGCACTGAGCCCCGCGAGGGCGAGGATCTCGGAGGCGTTGCCGCGGATCGCGGTCGGTCGCTGCTCGACGAGCTGGTGGGCGAGCGCCGTGCGCACCGGGAGCATGCCGATCGCCACGGGATCGAGCACCCAAGGCGTGCCGGACGCGGTGGCACCCACGACGGCCTCGAGCGTCGCCGCACGTTGCTCGGGCGTCGGAGTTCCCAGATTGATCAGCATGCCGGAGGCGACTCCGGCGAACATCCCCGCCTCGTCGACGATGTCGACCATCGCGGGAGCGGCCCCGAGAGCCAGAAGCACGTTGGCGGTGAAGCCGGTGACGACCGCGTTGGTGATGCAGTGCGTCAGCGGAGGCGTCGCGCGCAGCACCTCCAGCAGGGTCGCGGCGGAACCCGCGAGGTCATGGGTGGAATCAGGACGCAGAAGATCGCTCATCGCGACATCCCTTCGCTAGTACGAACTAGATCAGGTTCGACGGGTCTGTTCTCAGCCGCGGATCGCGGCACCCCGTGTCACTGCTCGAAGTCTAGCGATCGGCCAGCAGCGCCTCTTCCTCCGCCCGTGTGAGTCCGGCGCGACGTTCGCGGTCGACGCCGCGCTCTCGCTCGTCGGCGATGACGCGCTCGATCGTGTCCGCGAGCGGACGGAGCTGTCCGCCGCTCGCGTGGAATGCGCTGTTCGAGCGGGTCATGAAGCCCGTCATCGTGGGCGGAAGCCACAGCGGCAGGGATCGCGGCCCGGCCCAGTGCTCGACATCGTGCGCCAGAAGCCATTCCTCCTCCGCGACGACCGTTGCACCGGCGTGCCCCGCCGCGGCGCGCACCGCATCCAGCACATCGGCGAGCGGATGTTCATCGCCGACCGCGTTGACGGCGCCGCTGCACGTGGCCCCGACGATGAAGGCCGCAAGATCGTCGACGTCGATGACTTGAACGTGCTTCCCCTCGACGGGCGGCAGCAGCACGGGCTCAGCGCCGGCGCGCGCGAACGCCGCTCCCCAGTAGCCGAAACGGTCGCTCGGGTCGCCGTCGCCAACGATGAGTCCTGGACGCACGATGAGAGCCCGCTTCCCCAGGAGCCCGACAGCATCTTCGGCGGCAGCCTTGTGCGCCCCGTACTCGTACTCGTCGCCGGGCCGGGCGGACGGATGACGCGGAGCCGACTCGTCGACGCCGACCGTCGCGTCATCGGAGTACACCGATACGGAGGAGACGTAGGTCCAGCGTCCGGCCCGATCTCCGAGGGCGTCGATCGCGCGCTCGACGTGCTCCGCCTGGGAAGAGATGTCCACGATGTGATCCCAGTCCTGCCGCGCGAGGTCGGCGTAGGCATCGGGAGCGTCGCGATCACCGTGCACCAGGGCGGTGCCCTCCGGTGCGGGACGTGTGCCGCGGGCGAGGCAGGTCACCGTGGCGCCCTCGTCGAGCCATCGCTGGGCGATCCGCCCGGAGAGCCAGCCGGTGCCTCCGAGGATCAGAACATCCGTCATGACTCCAGCTGATCCAGTCCCGCGAGCACCGGGACGGTCCATGCGGGGTCGGGCCGCCAGCGCACCCACTCCGAGTCGAACGGCCAGTCGTCGGCCTCGAACGAGGCGATCGCCGCGTCCGCGTGCCGCTCGATCTGCGCGGCCTGCTCGGGGCTGAGCCGTCCCTGTTCGATCGCGGCGACGACCTCGTCTTCGTCCTTGAGGTGGACGCCGCCCTCCGGATCGATCTCGACGTCGAGGATGTGGTCGGACGAGAAGGTGTCATGGTCGGTGCGCAGATGCGCGTTCTCGAGGTTCACATACCACCCGGCGAACGCCCGCTCCTCCCCCGTGGTGTCGCTCCAGAACAGCCAGACCGACCACGGCAGCCCTGCGGGGGCGATGCACAGCACCCCGTTCCCTCGCCACGGCTCGACGATGCGCGTCCGGGGTTCGAGCCAACGCCGGGCGAGCGGTACCTCGCGCACACGCTGTCCGTCGAGAGCCCCCGGGGCCTCCTGGAGCGTTCCGGGGGCGAGCCATGCCACGAGCCCTCGTTCATCGTCGCGCACGACGCGCATCGGGGAGATCCTGGAGGGCTCACCCGGCTGCCACCCCGGCTTCCGGTAGTGCCAGTCGATCTGTGCACCCGACTCGAGGAACGGCCCCTCACCGAGCGGGCGTGCTCCGTCCGGGACGGCGGCCGGAGTGCCCTGGGGGAGGATTCTCATCCCGCCACGGTACTCCGGCGTCCACCCGAATCATCTGAGCGACCGCACGCGTCGTCTGATGCCGCGCTCACCGCTCCGTCGCTCGGTACTCAGTCCCGCAGTGCGGCTCCGAAGCGCTGCCCGGCGACCTCGACACCGGCGAGCTTGGCCGCGGTGGCCTCGGCAGCCGTGAGCGTGCGATCGTCGGCGCGGAAGCGCAGGGCGAAAGTCAGGCTCTTGGAACCCTCCGGCACACCTTCTCCGCGGTAGTCGTCCACGAGGCGCACAGACTCCAGCAGCGCCCCGGCACCCTCGGCGAGGGCCGCCTGCACGTCTGCGGCGGGAACCTCTGCCGGCAGAGTGAGCGAGACATCCTGCGTGGCCGCGGGGAACGTCGACAGCGAGGCCGCGACGACCCTCCCACCGGCGAGCGTCAGAATGCGGTCGAGATCGAGCTCGAACACGGTCGCACGACCGGGAAGATCGGCCCCTTCGGCAACGGCGGGGTGCAACTCGCCGACGTAGCCGACCTCTTCACCGGCGACCAGGAGCGATCCGGTGCGTCCGGGGTGCAGGGCCGCACGCTCGGCCTGGACCACGTCGATGTCGACGCCGGCCGCTGCCGCGATGACACGGACGGCATCCAGCGCCTCGACGAGACCCGCGGCTTCAGCAGGACGACCGGGCTGACGTGGTGCCACGTGGCCGGTCAGCAGCGCCGAGATGAACCGCTGCTGCGGGGGGATCGAGGCGTTCAGCGCCGCGAGCGTCTCGTCCGACGGTCGCTCGCCCAGCGGCGGTACCTCATCCGTTCCGTACTCGACGCCGGGCTCCGGCAGGAAGACCGCGCCGGTCTCGAAGATCGCGAGATCGGTGAGCCCCCGCGAGATGTTGCGGTGCGCGGTCTGCAGGAGGCCAGGGATGAGCGATCGCCGCAGGTACGGAGCCTGTCCGTCGAGCGGGTTCACCAGGCGGATGCTCGGCAGGTGCTCGCCCGATGCCGAGCCGTGGAGGTCGTTCTGCACGTCCGTCGTGAACGGGAACGACGGCGTCTCGACGAGTCCCGCAGCGGCCAGTGCGTCGGCCACGCGGCGGCGCCCCTGCTGGTGCGCGGTGAGTCCTCGGCCGGACGGAGGCGTCGGCAGCACCGAGGGGATGCGGTCGAGTCCGTGGATGCGGGCGACCTCCTCGGCGAGCGTCCACTTGTCGGTGAGATCGGGGCGCCAGGTCGGCGGGATCACAGTCCAGCCGGAACCCTCATCGGACGCGGTGACATCGGCGCCGATGGTGGTCAGAGCGCCGGTGATCTCGTCGTCGGTGTAGTCGACGCCGATGAGCCCCTGCACGAAGCCGGCCGGCAGCTCGATCTCGCCGACGAAGACCTCGGCGAACAGCGCGCCGCCCTCCTCCGTGAGCGTGCCGCCCGCGAGCTCGACCATGAGGTCGGCAGCGCGACGGGCGGCCACGAACGGGACCAGGGGGTCGACGCCGCGCTCGAAGCGCTTGGACGCCTCGCTGGGCAACTTGTGTCGGCGAGCCGAACGGGCGATGGTCGTCGGATCGAAGCTCGCGGCCTCGATCAGCACGTTCCGCGTGGTGTCGCTCATCTCGGTCGTGCCGCCGCCCATGACGCCGGCGAGGCCGATCGGACCGGACTCGTCGGTGATGAGGAGGTCTTCCACGTGCAGCGAGCGCTCGACACCATCGAGGGTGGTCATCTTCTCGCCGGGGGTGGCCCGACGCACCGTGATGCCACCCGTGAGCTTGTCGAGGTCGTAGCCGTGCAGCGGCTGGCCGAGCTCGAGCATCACGTAGTTGGTGATGTCGATGAGCACGCCCAGCGAGCGCATGCCCGCGAGGCTGAGTCGGGCGACCATCCACGGCGGCGTCGGACGCGAGGGGTCGACACCGCGGACGACGCGGGTCACGAACTCCCTCGCACCGACGTTGCCGCGCACCGGGGCGACGTCGTCGACCACCGTCGTGTGCCCCGTGCCCGGCTGCAGCTCGGCGAAGTCGCGCTCGGCGGGGTCGCGGAACTCCGCCCCCGTGGCGTGTGCGTACTCGCGGGCCACCCCTCGCAAGGAGAAGGCGTAGCCGCGGTCGGGTGTGACGTTGATCTCCACCGCGACGTCGTCGAGGCCGAGCAGCGCGATCGCATCGGTGCCGACGGGCGCATCGATGCCGAGATCCGACAGCACGACGATGCCGTTGTGCTCGTCGCCCAGCCCCAGCTCGCGTGCCGAGGCGATCATGCCGTCCGAGACGTGACCGTAGGTCTTGCGGGCGGCGATCGGGAACGGACCGGGCAGCACGGCGCCGGGCAACGTCACGACGACCTTGTCGCCGACGACGAAGTTGTGCGCACCACAGACGATCCCGCGGATGCCACCGTTCGCCTCGCCGACGTCGACCTGGCACCAGTTGATGGTCTTGCCGTTGGACTGCGGCTCGGCCTCGAGCGAGACGACCTGCCCGACGACCACGGGACCCGTGATGTCGAAGCGGTGCACGTCCTCCTCTTCGAAGCCGACGGTCACCAGTGCCGCGAGGACGTCCTCGGGCGTGGCATCCGCTGCCAGATCGACGTACTCACGCAGCCACGAAAGCGGGACGCGCATCACACCACCATCCCGTACTGCTCGCTGAATCGGACATCGCCCTCGGCCATGTCGCGCATGTCCTGGACGTCGCTGCGGAACATCAGTCCCCGTTCGATGCCCATGCCGAACGCGAAGCCGCTGTACACCTCGGGGTCGATCCCGGCCGCGCGCAGCACGTTCGGGTTGACCATGCCGCAGCCGCCCCACTCGATCCAGCGCGCGCCGCCCTTGAAGGTCGGGTGCCACAGGTCGAGCTCGGCGGAGGGCTCGGTGAAGGGGAAGTAGTTGGTGCGGAAGCGCGTCTTGGCCTCGGGGCCGAAGAGCTGCTTGGCGAAGTGATCCAGTGTGCCCTTGAGGTGCGCCATCGTGATGCCCTTGTCGATCACGAGGCCCTCGAACTGGGTGAACACCGGAAGGTGCGTGGCATCGAACTCGTCGGTGCGGTACACGCGACCCGGGCACAGCACGTAGATCGGCACCTCGCGGTCGAGCATCGAGCGCACCTGCACCGGGCTCGTGTGCGTGCGCATCACGAGATGGCGCGAGGTCGGATCGACGTAGAACGTGTCCTGCTCCTGGCGGGCGGGATGGTCGACGTCGAAGTTCAGGGCGTCGAAGTTGAACCACTCGTGCTCGAGCTCCGGGCCCTCCGCGATCTCCCAGCCCATGCCGACGAAGATGTCGCAGACCTGGTCCTGCAGGAGGGTGAGGGGATGCCGGGCGCCGACACGCGTGCGCGACGGCACGGCGGTGATGTCCACCCGCTCGGACTCGAGGCGCGCGGCGACCTCGGCCTCAGCCAGCTCGACTTCCTTCGCGGCGAGTGCCTTGGTCACCTGCCCCCGGCCCTGCCCCACGAGCTTGCCGAACGCGGCCTTGTTCTCGGGGGCGACCTGTCGCATCGAGGCGTTCAGGACCGCGAGCGGCGATCCGTCGGCGACGTGGGCGGCACGGGCCGCTTTCAGCTCGGCGGTGTCGGCGGCTGCGGCGATCGCCGCGAGGGCGTCGGCGACAGCGGCTTCGACCGCTTCCGGGGTGATTTCAGGAGACTCTGACACGAGAATCGAGTCTACCGGGGGCACGTGGGTCGCTTTCGCGGATCAGCGCTGCGCCTCGGATCCGTCTCCCTGCAGGACGATGAGCGAGGTGTTCGTCTCGCCTCCGTGCTGACGGGGATCCGGCACCGCGGGTCCTGCCTTCGGCGAGCGCTTGGCCCGACGCTGCAGGCGGTACGCGATGTAGGAGAGGAGGAGACACACGGCCACGTACATCGAACCGCCGACGATCGCCGCGGGGATCAGCGGGGAGCCGTAGGGCGCCTGGTTGCCGATCTGATTGATGACGTAGAGAAGCTCCTGGTACGTGATGATGAACCCGAGCGCAGTGTCCTTCAACGCGACGACGAGCTGCGCGATGATCACCGGCATCATGGCCCGCACGGCCTGCGGGATCAGGATGAAGTACATCACCCCGGTCTTTCGCAGTCCGATCGCGTAGCCGGCTTCCTGCTGCCCGCGGGGCAGCGACTCGATGCCGGCGCGCAGCACCTCGGCGAGCACGGAGCCGTTGTAGACGATCAGTGCGATCACGACGGCCCAGTACGGCGGCATCTTCACGCCGATCACGGGAAGGCCGTAGTACAGGAGCATCATCAGGATGAGCACGGGGACCGCTCGCAGCACCTCGATGATCCACCGGACGGGCTCACGCACCCAGGCGTGCTCCGACAGGCGGCCGATGCCGAGCAGGAAGCCGAGGACGATGGAACCGACGCCGGCGGCGGCGAACGCGGCCAGCGTGGCCATCAGGCCTTCGCCGAAACGGACCCAGACGGCGGAGAACGTGAAGATGTTCCACTTCTCCGCAGAGAACTGCCCGGTGGCGAACAGCCTCCACACGACCCAGCCGAGGACGGCGAGGACGACGAGGACCGTGGCGGCTCCGATGAGCCGGTTGCGGGCGATGGCACGGGGGCCGGGGACGTCGAAAAGGACGGAACTCATCGCGCGATCCTCCACTTGTTCTCGAGAACGCGCTGCACCCAGGCGAGCAGCAGCACCAGCACCACGAAGATGACCATGACCCACAGCAGAACGACCAACGCGTTCTCACCGCGCTCGCTCAGCGCAGCCCGGATCGTGCCGAGGTTGACGACGGAGAAGCCCGCAGCCACCGTGGTGTTCTTCATGAGGGCGATGAGGACGCTCATCATCGGCGGGACGACCGAGCGCGTCGCCTGCGGCAGCACCACGTAGCGCATGACCTGACCGAAGTTCAGACCGATCGCACGGGCGGCCTCTGCCTGCCCGACCGGCACGGTGTTGATGCCGGCCCGCAGCGCCTCGGCGACGTAGGTCGCCGTGTAGAGCCCGAGGGCGATGACCGCCAGCAGCAGCGAGTTCACCCGCTCCCCCAGCAGGATCGGCAAGCAGAACGCAAAGAAGAACATGACCAGGGTCAGCGGGGTGTTGCGGATCCAGTTCACATAGATGCCGCCGACGGCGCGGGCGATCGGAACCGGGGACACTCTCGCTGCCCCGACGATGAGTCCGAGGACGAGCGCGATGATGCCACCGCCCAGGAACAGCACGATGGTTCCCCACAGTGCCTCTCCCCAGAGGTCGACGTGGTCGGTGATGACTCCCACTGCTGCTCCTGTCGATTCGAGTTCTCGGATGGTGTCTGCCGATGAGCGGGGCGGTCGTCGGTGCCGACCGCCCCGCGGGAATCAACCGATCGGGTCGACCTCGGGCTGAGTCGCCTTGACGCCGGAGGCGCCGAGGTTGTTGTCGAAGATCTGCTGCCAGATCTTGCCGCCGTCGGTCAGCTGCGTGTTGAAGTACTCGGCCAGCGCGTCATCGCCCTTGGCGAGTCCGATGCCGTACCGCTCCTCGCTGAACGGCTCCCCGACGACCTTCAGATTGTCCGGGTCCTGAGCCGCGTAGCCGATGAGGATCGCCTCGTCGGTCGTGACGGCGTCGACCTGGCCGTTCTTCAGGTCCTCGACGCACTTGGAGTACGTGTCGTACTCCTTGGTCGGCACCTCGGGGTAGTTCGTCTTGATGTTCTGGATCGGCGTCGAGCCGGTCGCGGAACAGACCGTCGTCTCAGCGCTCAGGTCGTCCACGCTCTTGATGTCGCTGTCGGCGCCGACGAGAAGGCCCTGCCCCGTGAGGAAGTAGGGACCTGCGAAGGAGATCTGCTCCTTGCGCTTGTCGGTGATCGAGTAGGTGCCGACGTAGTAGTCGATGTCGCCGTTCACGATGGCCTGCTCGCGGTTCGCGGAGGCGATCGCCTGGAACTCGATCTTCTCCGGGTCGACGCCGAGCGATGCCGCCATCCAGCGAGCGATGTCGACGTCGAATCCGGTGCGGTCGCCCGTCACCGGATCGAGGTAACCCAGACCGGGCTGGTCCTCCTTGACGCCGACCTTGATCGTGCCTGCCGACTCGATCCGGTCGAAAGTCGGGCTGCCCTCGATGCTGACATCCTCCAGCACCGTCCACGGCGTGCTGCTCGAGGAGTCGCCCTCGTCGCCGCCCTCCGGGGCTCCCGTGCTGGACGGCGTGCCGCTGTTGCAGGCGGTGAGTGCCAGCAGCGCGGCCGCTGCGATTCCGATGCCTGCCAGTGTCCGTGTGCGTCGCATGTGCGTCTCCTTCGTGTGCTGTGTGTGCAGGGTCTGTGTGGTCGGTGCGTGGGCGTCAGTGCGTGAGGAGCTTCGAGAGGAAGTCCTTGGCGCGGTCGCTCTTCGGGTGCGTGAAGAACTCCTCAGGAGTCGCCTCCTCCACGATCTTTCCGTCGGCCATGAAGACGACTCGGTCGGCGGCCTTCCGCGCGAAACCCATCTCGTGGGTGACGACGATCATGGTCATCCCCTCGTGAGCGAGCCCGACCATCACGTCGAGGACCTCGTTGATCATCTCGGGGTCGAGGGCGCTGGTCGGCTCGTCGAACAGCATCACCTTGGGCTGCATCGCGAGAGCACGGGCGATCGCCACGCGCTGCTGCTGTCCGCCCGAGAGCTGCGCCGGGAGCTTCGATGCCTGCTGCGCCACGCCTACGCGCTCGAGCAGCACCATCGCCTCCTTCTCGGCGTCGGCCTTCTTGAGGCCGCGGACCTTGATCGGGCCGAGGGTGACGTTCTCGAGGATCGTGAGGTGGGCGAAGAGGTTGAACGACTGGAAGACCATGCCGACGTCGGCGCGGAGGTGGGCGAGGCCCTTCCCCTCGGCCGGCAGTTCCTTGCCGTCGATGCGGATGGTGCCGCTCGTGATCGTCTCGAGGCGGTTGATCGTGCGGCACAGGGTCGACTTGCCGGAACCGGACGGGCCGATCACGACGACGACCTCTCCCGAGTTGACGGTCAGGTCGATATCGGTGAGCGCCTGGAAGTCGCCGTAGTGCTTCTGGACGTTCTCGACCACGACGAGCGGGGTATCAGAGGTCATCATTTCTCCAAACTAGCCACGTCGGACGCGGGTCTCCAGGCACCTCGGTGAGATTTACACGTTCGTAATCACCTGATCGCGGCACCAATGCTCCTGTGCATGGGTACCCCGCGGCCCGCCCCCACGGGCCGCGGAATCGTCCTGCTGCAACGCCCCAACGACAGTTGAGCAGCAGGCGACGATCGTGCGCGATCGACCTCACAATGGCAGAGCGGCGACCCCGGTGTCAGACTTCTTGAGGATTTCTTGAGCAGTCAGCCGCGCAGATCCCGGTAGTAGTCGACTGCCCCGGGGTGCAGCGGCACAGGACCGGTGAAGATCGCCGAACGACGGTCCAGCAGCGCAGCGGTCGGCACCTCCCCCGCGATGCGCAGGCGCGCATCGAACAGCCCGGAGAGGATGTCACGCACGACGGCATCCGGGGTGGACGCTGCGGTGACGAGATAGTTCGGGACGGCCATCGTCGGCGCGGAGTCCACCAGTCCGTAGGTGCCGGCGGGAACATCGGCCGGTCGGTAGGCATACGAGTACCGCTCGTTCACCTCGTTCACCCACTCCTGCCTGATAGGGAGGAGGCGCACCGGTGATCGCTCGGAGAGCTCGGCCACGCCCGGGGTGGGGAGTCCGCCGACCCAGAAGAAGCCGTCGATCTCGCCGCGCTCCATCGCGCCGATCGACTCGCTGAGGTCGAGCTGCGGGTTGCGAACAGAGCCGAGGTCCACGCCGGCTGCATCCAGCACGCGCGCCGCGATCACGTTCACGCCGGAGTTCTCGGCACCGAGCGAGATCGTGCGACCGGCCAGATCGCCGATGTCGTCGATCTCCGAGTCGCCCCGCACCACGACCTGCACGTACTCGTCGTACAGACGGGCGAGGGCCTGCACCTCCAGGGGCTCGTCGAAGGCACCGGCGCCTGACACCGCGTCCGCGGCGGCATCCCCTTGCGCGAAACCGATCAGCGCCTCCCCCGAGCTCACCCGCAGCAGGTTGTCGACCGATCCTGCCGTCTCCTGCGCCACCATCCGGATGTCCAGCGAGTCCGAGAGCTCTGCGGCCAGGTGACTCCCGTAGTCGTAGTAGACGCCGGTGGACCCGCCGCTGGCGATGGCGTACTCCGCGTCCGTCCACTCGCTCGCGCGCGGGCTGCATGCGGTCAGACCGCCCAGCAGCGTGAGGGCGATCGCGCCGGCGACGAGCCGCCGCACGGCGGCCTTCACGGTGTCGTCCCGTCATGGAGCACCAGCGCGACCGCAAGTCCGCCGCCGTCTGCGGAGGCCACGGCCAGTTCCCCGCCGACCGTCGCGAGCAGGTCGCTCGCGATCGCGAGCCCCAGCCCGGAACCCGGAGTGTCTCCGCTCTCGGCGCTGCGCCAGAATCGGTCGGTGGCCGCCGCGGCCTGTTCCGCGGTCAGCCCCGGACCATGATCGCGAACGGTGATCCGGCATACACCTCCATCGCGTTCTGCTCCGATCTCGATGTGCGCGCCCTCGGGCGAGAACTTCACCGCGTTGTCGATCACGGCGTCCAGCGCGCTCTCCACGATCGTCCGGTCCGTCACGCTCATGACCGACGATGCCCCCGTGGGACGCAACCCCACCCCGCGCTGTGCGGCGACGTCGCGCCACGCCTCGAGTCGACGGGCGGCGAGGGTGGCGAGATCGACCGCGGAAATGGTCGAGTCCCCTCGCCCGCCGCGCGCGAGGCCGAGCAGGGTCTCGAGGATGCGGGTCATCCGTCTCCCCTCCTCCCTCGTCTCCTCGACATCTGCCTTCCAGTCCGCGCCGAGCCCCGTCGCCAGATGTTCGACGCGCAGGAGCAGCGCGTTGAGGGGGTTGCGCAGCTCGTGGGAGGCGTTCAGCGCGAACTCCTGCTGCCGCGTCATGACGCGCTCGATCTCGTCGGCCATTCCATTGAACACCTGCGCCATGCGGCGGAGCTCCGGCGGACCGTCGTCCGCGACGACGCGCGCGTCCATCTCGCCGCGCTCGATCGCGACCATCGCCTCGTCGAGACGTCGCACCGGCGACAGCACCCATCGGGCGAGGCGGAACACGAGCAGCACGCCCAGGGCGACGAGCACCAGGGCGATCGCGGAGATGAGCAAGAACTGCTGCAGGATCGCAGCGCGCGGCGCCTCGACGTCGCCCGCGACCAGCACGGCGCCGATCACGTCTCCATCGTCGAACACCGGTTCGGCCAGCGCGGCGTCAACGACCGTCCAGGGGAACACGACCGTGGGCTGCTCGGCGCGACGTCCGGACAGCGCCAGTCTGACCCGCTCGGCGTCTTCTTCCGGAAGCACCGCCGGGTCCTGCTCCCCCGCCGCCCACACGCTGCCGCCGAGGTCGAAGACCGTGACCTCGATCCCGTAGACCTCGCGGAAGCGCATCACCTCGGCGTCGATCACGGCGGCGCTGCCGGACCGAAGCGCCTGACGCGCGCTCGTGGCGAAGTACCCGAGGTCACCGAGCTGCTGCGTGTAGAACGCCTGCTGCACGCTGTGCGCGGCGCTCCATCCCGCGGCGCCGCCGAGCGCGGCCAGGATCGCGATGAGCGGCACCAGGAAGACGACGATCAGACGGCGGCGCATGGATCAGGACCCCGCGAGCCGGTAGCCGACTCCGCGCACGGTCTCGACGACCCCGCGGAACCCGGTCTTCTTCCGGATCGCCCCGACGTGCACCTCCAGCGAATGCCCGAATCCGCGCCAGTCGGTGTTCCACACCTCTCGGATCAGGCGCTCCTTCGGCACCGCCACACCGGGGTATCGGGCCAGCACGGCGACG
Source organism: Microbacterium sp. NPDC058269 (assembly GCF_042881445.1). Taxonomy (NCBI): domain Bacteria; kingdom Bacillati; phylum Actinomycetota; class Actinomycetes; order Micrococcales; family Microbacteriaceae; genus Microbacterium; species Microbacterium sp. NPDC058269. Next base: position 1,055,747 of record NZ_JBHVXT010000002.1, on the reverse strand, counting down.
ATGTCGAACTCCTTGCGCGTGAGCTCGATTGGGGCGCCACGCACCAGGACCTGACGGGCGACGAGGTCGATCTCGACATCGCCGTCATGCAGCAGCACGCGCGCGTCGGCCTCCGGGCGCATCGGCCGCGACCTTCGCGTCACCGCCTCGATCCTGGCCAGGAGCTCGTGCACGTCATACGGTTTCACCACGAAATCATCGGCACCGGCGCGAAGCCCCTTGATACGCTCGGCGACCTGGTTGCGCGCGGTCACGATCACGATCGGAACCTCCGAGCGGCCCCTGATACGGCGACACAGGTCGACGCCATCGATGTCCGGGAGCCCGAGATCGAGCAGCACGACCTCGGTGTCCGCTCCCAACAGGTCGAGCGCCGCAGCCCCATCCGCCGCGCGCACGGTCGCGTACCCCGACCGGGCGAGGAAGGCCTCGAGCGCGCCGGCGACCCGGTCGTCGTCCTCGACGATCAGAATCCTCATCGACTCCGCTTCCTGCTTCCTTCGGTGTCCGAGAGCTCAGTCGACAGACGTCGCCCGCTGTGCGAAGGCGCTCTCGTACAGGCACACGCTGGCGGCCGTCGCCAGGTTGAGAGATTCGGCGCGCCCGAAGATCGGAAGCTTGAGCACCCGGTCCGCGAGGGCGAGCGCATCGTCTTCGAGTCCGCGCGCCTCGTTGCCGAAGAGCCATCCGGTCGGCTCGGCGAGCACACCCTCGGCACGCGCCTTCAACAGGTCGTCGCCCTTCACATCGGCAGCGAGGATGCGGAGACCCGCCGCGTGCGCACGCTTCACGACGTCGGCCAGGTCTCCCCCGACCGAGACGGGCAGGTGGAAGAGAGACCCCGTGGTGGCGCGAACGACTTTCGGATTGTAGGGATCGACCGTGCGGCCCGTGAGCACCACCGCATCCGCACCCGCGGCGTCCGCGGCCCGGATGATCGTGCCGAGGTTCCCGGGGTCGCGCACCTCTTCGCAGATCGCCACCAGTCGTGGCGAGGCATCGAAGATGTCGCGGACGGAGGTCGGCGTCTGCTGGACCACCGCGACGAGCCCCTGCGGGGTGACCGTGTCGGCCATCGCGTTGAGGACGTACTCGGTGACGTACTCGACGTCGATGTCGGCGTCGGCGGCCTTCGCACGGATGTCGGGGTGCCGCTCCCAGCCGTTGGGCGTCGCGAACAGCTCGACGATCGCCTCGGGACGATACGTGAGCGCTTCACGGACAGACTGCGGGCCTTCGAGAAGGAACAGGCCCGTCTCGGTTCTCGCGCTGCGTTTGGTCAGCTTCGCGACGGCTCGGACTCGGGGCGAACGGGGGTTCTCCAGCACGATCACAGTCTAGGGAACGCACGGCGGGTTCCCGCACCATCGGGATAGGGTGCCTGAATGACCCACAGCGCTGCGGCGAAGACCTCTCGCCGGCGGGTTACCCTCGCCGCTCTCGCCGTCGCGACGGTCGGGATCGGCCTCCTCGTCCATCGCAGTGTGAGCGGTGCGGTCGGCGACGTGGCGGGCGATGCCCTGTACGCCGTGCTCATCTACCTGCTCGCGGCCCTCGTCGCCCCGCGATGGCCTCGTCCCGCGGTGGCGATCGTGGCATTCGTGTTCTGCGCCGGTGTCGAGCTGCTCCAGCTCACCGGCCTCCCTCACGAGTGGGCATCGGTGTTCCCGCCGATCCGCCTCGTCCTCGGCTCCGGCTTCGACGTGCGCGACCTCGCGGTGTACGCGGGTGCGGCCGCCGTGGCCGCCGTCATCGATGTCGTGGTCACCCGTGCATTCGCCGACACGATGTCGAGAAACGCCACAGGGCGCCCTCCCGAAGGAGAGCGCCCTGTGTGAAGAGGTGCTTACGCAGCCGACTTCGGTGCGTTGACGTCGGAGGGCAGAGCCTTCTTCGCCGTCTCGACGAGCGTCGTGAACGTCGCCGCGTCGTTGACCGCGAGGTCGGCGAGCATACGACGGTCGACCGTGACACCCGCGATGCCGAGGCCCTGGATGAAGCGGTTGTATGTCATGCCGTTCTGGCGAGCCGCAGCGTTGATGCGCTGGATCCAGAGGCGACGGAAGTCGCCCTTGCGCTTGCGACGGTCACGGTACGAGTAGACCAGCGAGTGGATGACCTGCTCTTTGGCCTTCCGGTAGAGGCGCGAACGCTGTCCGCGGTAACCGGAGGCGCGCTCGAGGATGACCCGGCGCTTCTTGTGGGCGTTTACTGCCCGCTTGACTCTTGCCATTTTCCTGTGTTCCTATTCGTGCGTTCGGCGCGCGTCAGCGACCGAGAAGCTTCTTCGCGACCTTGGTGTCAGCCTTCGACAGCACCTGGTCCTGGTTCAGACGACGGGTACGACGGCTCGACTTGTGCTCGAGGTTGTGGCGCATCCCGGCCTGCTGCTTCTTCAGCTTTCCGCTTCCGGTGATCTTGAAGCGCTTCTTAGCACCCGAGTGGGTCTTCTGCTTCGGCATCTTCTCTTCCTTCGTATGGCGCCTTCTCAGGCGACGGTGTCAACCCGCGGTGCGGGAGTTCTGGGGGCGGGAGTCACTCCGCCGGAGCTGCGGCCGGTGCGTCGGTGTCGCTCTTGGCGTCGCGGGAAGCCTGCTTGTTCGCCGCGCGCTGCGCGTCGCGAACCGCGTTCTGCTCCTGCTTGGCCTCGGACTTGCTCTTGAGCGGAGCCACGATCATGACCATGTTGCGACCGTCGATGGTCGGGTTCGACTCGACCGTTCCGAGCTCGGCCACGTCTTCGGCGAACTTGCGCAGCAGACGCACACCCTGCTCGGGACGGGACTGCTCACGACCGCGGAACAGGATCATGGCCTTGACCTTGTCGCCGGCCTTGAGGAAGCCCTCGGCGCGCTTGAGCTTGGTCGTGTAGTCGTGGGCCTCGATCTTCAGACGGAAACGGACTTCCTTGAGGATCGTGTTCGCCTGGTTGCGGCGAGCTTCCTTTTCCTTCTGGGCGGCCTCGTACTTGAACTTGCCGTAGTCCATGATCTTGACGACGGGCGGCTTCGAGTTGGGGGCGACCTCGACGAGGTCGAGATCGGCTTCCTGCGCGAGGCGCAGCGCGGCCTCGATGCGGACGACGCCGATCTGCTCACCCGCGGGGCCGACGAGGCGGACCTCGGGGACGCGGATGCGCTCATTGGTACGGGGATCGCTGATGCGGAACTCCTTAGACGATGTGATTCGGCCACCGCGATGCTGTCTGCATCACGGGCGAAATCGGAATCGTCCCCGCCCACCGGCATTCAGACGCCGGCTCCGCACCCTGTCTGCCGGGTCCGTCTTGCGAACGGAGCCGGTGGAGTGCAAGACCCGGTAGCCTTGAACGGCAAGCGCGGGTGGGAAGTGAATCCTCTTTCGACCCGGAGCATGACGCTCCGGAGCCCGCCAAAGTCTAACAGAAAGCAAGGCGAAGTGACGAACCAGGCATCGGACGAGGCTGCACGCGAGCGCGAAGAGCGCTGGGCACGTCAGGAGGAGGCCGCGTCGTCGGCCACTCGAGACATCGCCGATGTACCTGCTGTCGAGGTGATCACCACCGCCGCCGTGCACCTCATGAGCGCCGCGGCCGTCAAGCTCGGCCTCGCCGACGATCCGGACGCCGCGGCGCAGATCGACCTCGACGAGGCACGCAAGCTCATCAACGCGCTGGCCGGCCTCATCACCGCGGGCGCCCCGGAGATCAGCGACATGCATGCCCGCTCGCTGCGCGACGGCCTCCGGTCGCTGCAGCTCGCCTTCCGCGAGGCCTCCACGATCCCCGACCCGATCGGCAAGGGGCCTGGCGAGAAGTGGACCGGTCCGGTCAACTAGTTCGCTTGTGGCGGGTGCCGCGGTTCCCGCCTTCGCTCGCAGAGCGGGGACCCTCCCGCTTCGCGGGCCCCTCCCGATGCTCGCGCCGGCGGGAACCGCGGCGCCCTTCGCACCCCGTCGACGACGGAGCATGAGGTATGGGGATCAGGGTTGCAGGATCAGAGGGTCGGCGGTGGAGGGACCGCCGCACGGCTCATTCGAATGCGTCCACGAGATCGACTGCTCGGACTCGTGGATGAGAGTTCCCTGCGCGTCGAAGACGCGGATGTCGACGTCTTCCGGGGTGGACATGTCGAACATGAGGCTCCACGTCCCGTCTTCCTGACGGACCGCGGCGAACAGGTTGGTCGACGACGTCTCGTTCTCCCCCGGCGCCGGTGAGCACCCCGCGCCCACGCAGAACTGGATGGCTGTGACGTCAGGGAATGCGCTCACGTCGACGACCACCCCGTTGATGTAGCCGATCGCCGGGCACGCGGTATAGCAGCCCGTGATGCCGGTCGCGGCGCCGCCGAGAACGGCGACAACGGCGAGAACTCGCATCAGACCGCGGGACATGCCCCGATCGTAGCGAAGGCGATCAGGCGCTGCGGCGGAGCTTCACCGTGAGCGAATCCGCGAGCACAGCGATGCGGTCGTCGGATGCCCAGCGCTGAGCGAGACGTGAGAGCACGGCGTCCAGCACCTCGCGTTCGAGCCCGTCGACGAGTTCGAGGACGACGATCAGCTCGGGGCCGCGCAGACGCGCATCGGGGTCGCCTGAGGCGACCGCCACGTCGATGACGGCGAGCTCGTGGGCCACGCTCTCCTGAAGGGCGGCGAAGACCTCGGGCGACAGGAAGCTCGGTTCCCAGCGCTGCTCCTGAGCGATCGCCCAGACGGCGGGACGACGGATCACGAACTCGGTGTCGGACGTCGGGTCGAGCACGATGAGATCGGTGTCATCAGCCGACGCCGCCAGTGCCGCCCGAAGAGCCTCGACGGGAATCGGTCGAGCGGTGGGGTCCCACCTCTGCATGGCCTGGACCGACGAGAACACCGGTTGCACGCGACGACCGTCCGGAGCCGCGACCGTCACGATGGACAGCTCCTGGGTCTTGTCGACCGCGAGACCGCTCGGCGCGATTCCCTCCTCGCCCTTCTCGGCGATGAGGGGGATCAGGACGCGCGCGGCGCGGAAGGCGTCGACGACCTCGGCCTGGCTGCCCTCCCCGGATCGGAAGCGCAGCAGCGCGGCGAGCAGAGCGGGATCGGCGGAACCGTCGTCCCCCGCGTGCGGGTTCGACTCGAAGCTGCGACCCTCCCACGGGACACCGGCCGAATCGCCGTGGTTGTGCGACTCGGGCCCGCAGGCGTGCGCGTCAGTCCCCTGCGACATCCAGTGCCTCAGCCAGCGTGAACGCGCCGGCGTAGAGTGCCTTGCCGACGATCGCTCCCTCGACGCCCAGGGGCACGAGGTCGCGGAGCGCGGCGATGTCGTCCAGGCTCGAGATCCCACCCGACGCGACGACCGGCTTCGGGGTGCGCGAGGTCACCTCGCGAAGCAGTTCGATGTTCGGGCCGCGAAGAGTTCCGTCCTTCGTGACGTCGGTGACGACGTAGCGGCTGCAACCTGCGTCCTCGAGGCGCTCGAGCACCTCCCAGAGGTCACCGCCCTCCTTGGTCCACCCACGGGCGGCGAGAGTCGTGCCGCGCACATCGAGGCCGACGGCGATCGCCTCGCCATAACGTCCGATCACGTCAGCGGCCCACTCCGGGTTCTCGAGTGCAGCCGTGCCCAGATTGATCCGGGTGGCGCCGCTCTCCAGAGCAGCCTCCAACGTCGCGTCGTCGCGGATGCCGCCGGAGAGCTCGACGCTCACGCCCTTGAACTGCTTGATGACCTTGCGCAGGATCGGAGCGTTGCTGCCACGACCGAATGCAGCATCCAGGTCGACGAGGTGGATCCATTTCGCCCCCTGGGCCACCCACTCCCCTGCGGCGTCCAACGGGTCGCCGTAGCTGGTCTCGGTTCCGGCCTCGCCCTGAGTCAGGCGGACGGCCTTGCCCCCGGCGACATCGACCGCGGGAAGGAGCGTGAGCGAGGGGGACTGCGCGAAGTCGTTCATGGGTTCCTTGGATCGGGAAGCTCTTCGGCCCGGTGCGGGCACGAGAACCGAGGGTAGTCCGCCGGACGGCGGGGAACAAAACGGATGACGCCTGCCGGCGTCTTCAGAGGCTCTCGACCCAGTTGCGCAGCAGCTGGATGCCTGCTTCGCCGGACTTCTCCGGGTGGAACTGCGTCGCCGAGAGCGGCCCGTTCTCGACGGCGGCGAGGAAGGGATCGCCGTAGGTCGTCCAGGTGAGAACCGGTTCGGGGAACGGCGGGATGACGTCGAGCTCCCACGACTGCGCCGCGTAGGAGTGCACGAAATAGAAGCGCTCCTGCTCGATGCCTCGGAAGAGCACGCTGTCGGTACCCGGCTCGACCGTGTTCCAGCCCATGTGCGGGAGGACAGGGGCGTTGAGCTCGGTGACGGCGCCCGGCCATTCCCCCAGGCCCTCGGTGTCGTGTCCGCGCTCGACGCCGTGTTCGAACAGCACCTGCATCCCGACGCAGATGCCGAGAACCGGGCGACCCCCGGCCAGTCGGCGGTCGATGATCTCGTCTCCTCCGTGCGCGCGCAGAGCGTCACGGACGGCCTGGAACGCGCCGACACCGGGCACGACGAGACCGTCGGCCTCGAGAGCCTCCTTGCGGTCCCGCGTGAGAACGGCATCGGCACCGGCGGCGACGAGCGCCTTGACCGCAGAGTGGACGTTGCCCGACTCGTAGTCGAATACCGCCACCCGGGGTGCTGCGCTCACAGCGCGCCCTTGGTGGAGGGGATGCCGTCGACGAGCGAGTCCAGCGCCTTGGCCTGACGGAAAGCACGGGCGAACGCCTTGTACTCCGCCTCGGCGATGTGGTGCGGGTCACGTCCGCCGAGCACGCGCACGTGCACGGTCAGAGCCGCGTTGAAGGTGATGGCTTCGAACGAGTGACGCACCAACGAGCCGGTGAAGTGCCCACCGATGAGGTGGTGCTCGAAACCTGCCGGCTCCCCCGTGTGCACGAGGTAGGGACGACCGGAGATGTCGACGACGGCCTGCGCGAGAGCCTCGTCGAGGGGAACGAGCGCATCGCCGTAGCGGGAGATCCCGGACTTGTCGCCGAGAGCCTCGAGAATCGCCTGGCCGAGCACGATCGAGACGTCTTCGACGGTGTGGTGCGCGTCGATCTGGGTGTCGCCGGATGCCCGCACGGTCAGGTCCGTCAGGGAGTGCTTCGCGAAGGCGGTGAGCATGTGGTCGAAGAACGGCACCGACGTGTCGATGCGGCTCGCCCCCGTGCCGTCGAGGTTCAGCTCGAGCTCGACGGTGGACTCCGACGTGCTGCGTACACGGCTCGCGGTGCGCGGGGTCAGTGCGGGGGTGCTCATGAAGCCGATCCTATCGAGGCCAGGGCATCGAGGAATGCGGTGGTCTCGGCCTCGGTCCCCGCACTCACCCTCAGGTGTCCGGGGATTCCGACGTCGCGCACCAGCACGCCGCGGTCATACAGCTGCTGCCAGGTGGACTTCGGGTCTGAGACGCCGCCGAACAGCACGAAGTTCGACCACGACTCATGGGGGTGGTACCCGAGCGCTTCGAGTGTCGCCGTGATGCGGTCGCGCTGTTCGACGATCTCCTCGACCATCCCGAGCATCACGTCTGCGTTGCGCAGCGCTGCGACGGCCGCCGCCTGGGTGAGGGCGCTCAGGTGATAGGGCAGCCGCACCAGTCGCAGCGCGTCGATGAACGCCGGGTCGGCCGCGAGATAGCCGACGCGCGCCCCGGCGAAGGCGAAGGCCTTGCTCATCGTGCGCGACACTGCGAGCCGCGGTCGTCCTTCGAGCAGCGTCAGGGCGGAGACCGCGTCGCGCGGCGCGAACTCCTGATATGCCTCGTCGACGATCACGATACCCCTGGCCGCGTCGTACACGGCGTCGATCACGTCGAGACCGAGCGGGGTGCCGGTCGGGTTATTGGGAGAGCAGAGGATCACCACGTCAGGATCGGCCGCCCGCACCTGCTCGGCTGCCTCCTCAGGAGTGATCGTGTAGTCAGACTGACGGGTGCCGGCGACCCAGCGTGCCCCGGTCCCCTGCGCGATCAGCGGGTACATCGAGTACGTCGGCGCGAATCCGAACGCGGTACGCCCTGGCCCGCCGAACGCCTGGAGGATGTGCTGGAGCACCTCGTTGGACCCGTTGCCGGCCCAGATCTGCTCGGGCGTGAGCCCGTGCCCCAGGTACTCGGCGAAAGACTCGCGGAGGGTGGTGAACTCTCGGTCGGGATACCGATTGACATCACGGATCGCGACGGCGATATCGTCGAGGATGTCGCTCGCCACCGCATCGGGGATCGGATGCGTGTTCTCGTTCACGTTGAGCGCGATGGGAAGCGGCGCCTGCGGAGCGCCGTACGGCGTCAGTCCGCGAAGATCGTCACGTAGCGGAAGATCGTTGAGGGAGAGGGTCACCCTTCCCATGTTAAGCGGCACCCCGACTCGATGACGCAAAGTTGCTGCGGTGACGCCACGGCCGGATCAGTTCACATCCGGATCAGTTCACATACTGAGCCGGGATGGCCAGCGTCTGGCCGACCTGGAGCTCACCGCCGCGCAGCAGGTTCATGCGGCTGATCTCCCCGATGACGTCGCGAGGATCGGCTTCGGGGGCGACACCGGTGGCGATCGACCAAAGAGTGTCTCCGGGCATGACCGTCACGGTCTCGACACTGACGGCGGCCGTGTCTGCGCCCGAGGCGATCGCACTGCCGCCGCTGAGAGCGGCGAAGGCGATGCCGATCGCGAGGGGCACGGAAGCGAAGGCGAGCAGCACGGCGCGACCACGCGTCGTCAGTCGGAGTCGCGTCGAAGGACGGGGCGACGCCGGGATGACTGCTGCGGTGCTGAAGCCGATGCTGCTCATGTGGTGCTCCTTAGCCTGTCCCGGAACGGTGAGGCTGCCGGGGAAGTTGGCGTAGCGTTCGCATTCCCGTCTCGGCCGGGAGCCGTGAATGCGAAGCTACGTACCGAATATATCTTCGAGTTCGAACATCTGTCAAGTATTCTTCGAAACCACACCGGGAAATAGGCCGACACGCTCGAACAGATCTTCCAGATCGGCCCGATTCTCGGATACGGTTTCGATAAGGACACCCCACCACGGGCCTCCGACATTCGAAGAGGGACGTCGGAACACGCACCTAAGGAGCACCATGAGCGAGAACTCCGCACCCGAGTCGGAGGCACCGCGCACGCGTCGCCGGAAGAGCCTCAGCCCGAAGCAGATGGCGATCCTCGAGGTCATCCAGAACTCGATCGCGCACCACGGCTACCCGCCGAGCATGCGCGAGATCGGCGACGCGGTAGGCCTCAAGTCCCTCTCCAGCGTCACCCACCAGCTCGGGCAGCTCGAACTCAGCGGCTACCTGCGTCGCGACCCCGGGAAGACGAGGGCGATGGAAGTGCTCATCGACCTGCCCGGCGCCAGCACCGAGAACCCCGCAGACGTGGCGACCCCCGTCGGCGACGCCGCGCTCGTCCCTCTCGTCGGACGCATCGCGGCCGGCGTGCCGATCACCGCCGATCAGCAGGTCGAGGAGATCTTCCCGCTCCCCCGCCAGCTGGTGGGCAAGGGTGATCTGTTCATGCTCAAAGTCTCCGGCGAGTCGATGATCGACGCCGCGATCTGCGACGGCGACTGGGTCGTCGTGCGCTCCCAGAACAGCGCGGAGAACGGCGAGATCGTCGCCGCGATGCTCGACGGCGAGGCCACGGTGAAGGTGCTGCGCCGACGCGACGGCCACACCTGGCTGCTTCCCCGCAACTCCGCGTTCGAGCCCATCCTCGGCGATGAGTCCGTGATCCTTGGCAAGATCGTGGCCGTGCTCCGCGCGGTCTGACGCTCGACAACACGACGAAGGCCCTCCCGGGATACCGGGAGGGCCTTCGATGTATGCGCACGCGGCACCTGGGCCCATAGGCTCGAAGCATGTCGTCGCCCTACGGTTCATGGCCCTCACCCTTCTCCGCGGCCTCTGTCGCCGCTTCCTCTCCGCGCATCGACGGTGCCCGCTTCGTCGGCACCGAGATCTGGTGGGGCGAGTCGGTGCCGGCCGAGAAGGGTCGGGTGACGGTACGGAGCTCCTCCGGTGCCGAGATCCTCCCCGCCCCCTGGAATGCGCGCTCGCGCGTGCACGAGTACGGCGGAGGGTCCTGGACGGCCGATGACCGCGGCACCCTGTACTTCGTCGACGCAGGAGACCAGCGGGTCCGTCGTCTGACCCGCGGAGGCGACCTGACCGCCCTCACGGCGCCGGGTCCCTCCCATGGAGGTCTGCGTGTGCAGAACGGTCGACTGCTGGCCGTGCGCGAAGACCTCTCGACCACGCCGCATCTCCGCGCGATCGTCGAGATCCCGCTCGACGGGTCCGCCGCCGAGGACGCCTCCGCGATCAAGGTGGTCGTCCAAGGGGACGGGTTCTTCGCCCATCCCGCCCTCTCCCCCGACGGGACGCGTGTCTCATGGGTCGCCTGGGACCGGGGACGGATGCCGTGGGAGGGCGCGCGGGTGCAGGTCGTCCGCGTCGACGGCGGGACGCCGCACACGATTCCCTCCCGGGCGGCTCTGCAGCCGGAGTGGCTCAGTGACACGGAACTGGTCTTCGCCGACGACCCCGAAGGTCGGTGGGCCCTGCACCTCGTCGCCCTCGACGGAGTGGTCGCCGCCGGCCCGGCGCGGCCACACGCCCCTTCCGAGGCCGACACGGGCTACGGGCTCTGGGTGCTCGGGAACCGCTGGTATCAGCCGCTCGAAGACGGCCGTATCGTCGCCGTCCGCACCAACGGACGCGACGAGGTCGTCATGATCGACGCCGACGGCGGTGTGAGCGTGATCGACCTCCCGGGTGATGGCCACGTGAGCATCGACGCCGTCGACGGCACCCGCGTGCTCGTCTCCGGGAACGGCTCACGCGCGGCGGCCGGCCTGTGGTGCGTCGACGTCGGCTCGGGAGAGGTCGTCGCGGTGCGCGGCGGCGATCCGGTCGACCCGCTGTGGATGCCCGCCGCGATGCCGATCGAGATCGACGGCCCCCATGGCGCGGTGCACGCGTTCGCCTATCCACCCGCCAACCCGGAGACGACGGTGTCCGACGACGAGCTCCCGCCCTACATCGTGCTGGTGCACGGTGGACCGACGGCACACGTGACCGGCGCGGCATCAGCGGCGATCGCGTTCTACACGAGCCGGGGAATCGGCGTGCTCGACGTGAACTACGGCGGATCCACCGGCTACGGCCGCGAGTACCGCGAACGTCTCGACGGACAGTGGGGCGTGGTCGACGTCGACGATGTGATCGCCGCAGCCCGGGGCCTCGCGGACGCCGGACTCGCCGACCCCGACCGCATCGCGATCCGCGGCGGATCGGCCGGCGGGTGGACGGTGCTGTCGGCGCTGGTCCGCGGGGGCACCTTCGCGGCAGGGATCAGCCGCTACGGGGTGGCCGACCTGCGAATGCTGGCAGCAGAGACCCACGACTTCGAGGCGTCGTACATCGACGGTCTGGTCGGCCCGCTCCCCGAGTACGAGCAGCTGTACATCGAGCGTTCGCCGCTCACGCACACCGACCGCATCGCGGTCCCCGTGCTGCTCCTGCAGGGCGGGGAGGACCGGGTCGTCCCTCCGTCGCAGTCCGAGGCGATCCGCGACGCACTCGCGGCACGTGGCATCGACCACGAGTACGTGCTGTATCCCGCCGAGGGACACGGTTTCCGAAGCGGGGACACCATCGTCGACGCCCTCGAGCGCGAGCTGACCTTCCTCGGCCGCGTCTTCGGCTTCGAACCGCGCCTGTGAGGGGCCGCGTCGCGAGGGGCGGCGTCGCGAGGGGTCGCCTCGTGACGGGCGGAGGCTACTCCCCCACGCGGTTGCGCAGCCTCATGGCGCGATCGGCCTCGCGAGTATCCTGACGCTCGCGCAGGGTCTGCCGCTTGTCGTATTCGCGCTTGCCCTTCGCCAGGGCGATCTCGACCTTGGCGCGACCGTCGGAGAAGTAGAGCTTCAGCGGGATCAGGGTGTATCCCCCGGCCGAGACCGCGTGTGCGATCTTCGCGATCTCCTCGCGGTGCAGCAGCAGCTTGCGGATGCGCTTGGCCGAGTGGTTCGTCCAGTGCCCCTGCGAGTACTCGGGGATGTGCACCGAGTCGAGGAACACCTCGTTGCCCTTGACGAACGCGTAGCCGTCACTGAGGTTGGCTCGACCCTGGCGCAGCGACTTGACCTCGGTGCCGGTGAGCACCATCCCCGCTTCGTACGACTTCTCGATCGTGTAGTCGTGACGTGCGCGACGATTGGTCGCGACGACCTTCTCTCCGCGTTCCCTGGGCATGATGCTCTCCTGTTGCCGTGATGAGCCCGATCGATCGTTCCGACCGAGCAGCCTTTCAGGCTATCAGGTACGCAGCCAGCGTCGGATCGCGAACCCGGCGGAGAGCGCGGCGAGGATCACGCCGATGCCGATCAGGACGGGGACCACCAGGGCCGCGTCCTGCATCGTCACCCAGGTCGTGATGAACGGAACCCTCCCGCGCAGGTAGCCGTTCACTCCGAAGTGCACACCGGCGACGACCGCAGCGCTGGCCAGAGCCGAGCCGAGGAAGGCGGCGAAGACGCCCTCCAGGACGAACGGCGTCTGGATGAAGCGGTTGGACGCTCCGACCAGGCGCATGATGCCGATCTCCTTGCGCCTCGCATACGCCGACAGCCGGATGGTCGTGCCGATCAGCAGAGTGGCCGCGATGAGCATGAGCACGGCGATTCCCACCGCGATGTAGGTCGCCACGGTCAACGCGGAGAACAGCGGCTCCAGGTACTGCAGCTGGTCCTTGACCTGCTCGACGCCGGCTTGTCCGCTGAAGGCCTCGGCGAGCACCTGAGACTGACCCGGGTCCTTCATGGTGACGAAGAACACCTCGAAGGCCTGGTCGGGCGTGAGCACGCTCGCCTGGTCCGCGCCGAGCTGATCGACGAGCTTGGCGTACGTCTCTTCCTTGGTGTCGAACGTCATCGAGCTGATGAGCGGCTTGAGCGCGTCGCCCTCGAGTTGTGCGCGGACGGCGGCGACCTGCTCCTCGCTCGCCGCGCCGTCGAGACACGTCTCGGATTCCGAGACCGCGGAGCACATGTACACCGCCACCTGGGCGCGCTCGGCCCAGTAGCCGCGCATGACGCCGATCTGCCCCTGCATGAGGATCGCGGCGCCTACGAATGTCAAGGAGACGAAGGTGACGAGCACGACGGAGATCACCATCGAGATGTTCCGCCGCAGCCCACCCAGGGCCTCGGTCAGGATGAGTCCGATTCTCATGAGGTCGGGCCCACTTCCTCGTCGTCTTCGTCGGAGAGTCCGAGACGATCGGCGACACCGAGCTCGGCGACATCGACCGTCGGCAGAGTGATCGGGTGAGTTCGCGGACGGATCACCGCCGGCGGTTCCACGACCGCGGGAGGCTCCACGGTGTTCGAGGCGGCGTCGATTTCCGGCGCACGTGCGGGCTCCGGCGGCTCGACCGTGCGCGGGGCCGGAGGAACCACGGTCTCCCCGTCGCGGTCGACGGAGGCGGCGGCTGCCTTGCGCTGAGTGAGCTCCTCGGCGAGGGCCGCGCGCACCACCGAGAGATCGGCCGTCTGACGCTGCACCTCCTGCACGGCGGTGAGCGCAGCCGCTGCTGCCGCACCACGCACCTCCTCCGGGACGAGACGTGGGATGTTCGAGGTGTCGCCGTAGCCGCCGTGCACCTCATCGCGGACCATCTCTCCGTCGCGGAGTTCGATCACCCGGCGCTGCATCTGGTCGACGAAGCCGGCTTCGTGCGTGGCCATCAACACGGTGGTGCCGCCCGCGTTGATCCGGGCGAGCAGCTGCATGATGTCGACCGATGTCGCAGGATCGAGGTTTCCGGTCGGCTCATCGGCGAGCAGGACCTGAGGACGGTTGACGAGAGCGCGCGCGATGGCCACGCGCTGCTGCTCACCGCCCGAGAGCTCGTGGGGCATCCGCTTCTGCTTGCCGTCGAGACCCACGAGCGCGAGGGCCTCCGGCACGGCCTGCTGGATGAAGCCGCGCGACGAACCCGTCACCTGAAGCGTGAACGCGACGTTCTGGTACACGGTCTTCGACGGCAGCAGCCGGAAGTCCTGGAAGACCGATCCGATATGGCGGCGGAAGTACGGCACCTTGCGGTTCGCGAGCGCGCGCAGATCCCTCCCGAGCACCGCGACCCGCCCCGATGTGGGGACGTCTTCGCGCAGAATCAGGCGCAGACAGGAGGACTTGCCGGAACCCGAGGCTCCGACGAGGAAGACGAACTCCCCGCGTTGCACTTCGAAGTCGACACCGGAGAGGGCGGGCTTCGACGTCCCGCGGTAGCGTTTCGTGACGTTCTCGAACCGAATCATGGCGCTACGAGCCTAAGCGCGGGCCCTCGCCTGGCCGCGAGCGACACCCCGCACGACGCTTCCGTCCTGCGGACCGGCGGTGATCGCTCCCGTCCGCCGGCCACTGCCGCGTCGCACGCCACTGCTATACATGAAGATGTCGGCTGCAGGAAGCGGCCGCCGAATACTTTCAAGGGGGAGCCATGACAACGCCCGCAGGTTGGTACGACGACGGATCCGGTCGACAGCGCTGGTGGGACGGCCAGCAGTGGACCGAGCACTTCGCTCCCGAAGCCACGGACACGCCGGCCATCCCCGAAGAGCAGGCCATCCCCGAAGAGCAGGCCGTCTCCGAAGAGCAGGTCGTCTCGGAGGAACAGGTCGGCTCGGAGGGGCAGGTCGGCTCGGAGGAGCAGGTCGTCTCGGAGGGTTCGGTGATCGATGACACGGTGATCCGTGCGTCCGACGAGGCCGCCGTCTCCCCCGAGGCGCAGGAGCCTTCCACTTCGACCCCTGCCGATCAGAGCGCGTTCGACGCTCCGGGGGCGACGGCAGCGACGACTCCGCTCGGCGACGACCTCGCCGCCTACGCTGCGCCGGCAGCGCCCGTCTACCCTGCCGCCGCGTCGGCACCGTCTGCAGGTGCCTACCCCGGCACCGCGCCGGCGTACCCCGGCAGCGCGACGGGCTACCCCGCCGCTGCCCCCTACGGGCAGCCGGGCACCGAGGAGCCGAAGAAGCTGTCGGTCCTGGGACTGGTCGGCCTCGGACTCGCCGCGATCGGCACGATCCTGGTCTTCATCCCGGTCATCGGGTTCATCGGCTTCATCCTGCTCGCGGCCGCCTTCGTCGTCTCGCTCATCTCGCTCTTCCTCAAGGGAAAGAAGTGGCCGGGCATCACGGGCCTCATCCTCGCGGTCGTCGGGACGATCATCGGAATCGTGATGTCGTTCGTGTACCTCTTCGCTTTCGCGCAGGGAGTGAGCGAAGAGATCGACAAGCTCCCGACCTCGTCTCCGTCGATCGAGGCGACCGCGCCGAGCGAAACCGAAGGGACTGATGTCGGCGTCCGCCCGACCTCCCCCGAAGTGGCTCAAGGCCTGACGGCAATCCTCGCCCTCACCGAAGCCGAGGGGTACACGGAGGCACAGATCTCCTGCCTCGCCGACCTGTTCGTCGCCTCCGATCTCGACAACGCCACGCTGCGCACGATCGCAGAAAGCGAAGGCGCACTCACCGACACCGACGCCCTGTACGGCTTCGCTGAGGTACTCGGAGACACTGACGCGGTCGCCGCGTGCTTCACACCCTGACCAATCGCAGAGTGATGTCGAGGGCCCCATGAGCAACGTGCTCCTGGGGCCTTCTTCACGTGGTCGTCCTGTCATTCGACACAGAGCCCTCAGCGCCGCTAGCGTCATCTTTGACGGCCAAACCCCTGTGGATCGGCCGGCGTAGCGAGAATGACCTCACCACGCATTCGCCGACCGAGAAAGACACACGGAACGACTGATGACGACACCTGCCGGCTGGTATGACGACGGCTCCGGGAACCGACGGTGGTGGGACGGAGTGCAGTGGACCGAGCATGTCGTCACCGGGCAGCCGGCTCCCGGCAACGAGTCGACAGCAGCTGAGAAGATGACAGCGGAGACGACGGTCTCTGAACCGACGCCGGTGCCGGAGGCTCCTGTCGCGACCAACGAGCCGGAGGCGCCCATCGCACCGGTCGCGCCGGTCGCGCCGGCGGCGGCCGCGACCGCGCCCGTAAATGCTGAGCCGGCCCCCTTCGTCCCGCCCTACACGCTCCCGGGCCACATGCCCTCCGCGCCCGCCGCGGCCGCGTACCCGGACGGTGCGGCGGCCTACCCGCCCCACACCGGGTATCCGGCGGCCTCGTGGCCGGTCGCTCCCAGCCCACAGCCCGCGGGCGGAGTGCCGGTGGTGGGCATCTTCGGCCTGGGCGCCGTCATCGTCGGGGTCGTCAGCGCCTGCATCCCCGCGATCGCGATCGCCGGTTGGGTGCTCATCGCGGTCGGATTCGTGATGTCGCTCATCTCCCTGTTCCTCCGCGGACGGAAGTGGCCGGGGATCACCGGTCTCGCCGTCGCCGTGGTCGGCGCCATCCTCGCTGCCGCCGTGTCGTTCCTGGTGCTCGCAACGACCTCGTCGTCGTCGGGCAACGAGGGCGTCCCGTTCGCCATCCCCAGCGAATCACCGTCAGATGGAGGCACCACGGCCGAGGGCCAGGACCCCTCGTCGATCGAGGGCGCCGAGATGGTTCCCTTCTCCGACCTCGAAGTGGGCGACTGCCTGCCTCTGGTCGAGTACGGCGAAGACGAACTGGTCTACGAGCTGCCCGTCGTCCCCTGCGAGCAGCCGCACACCGACGAGGTGTTCTTCATCTACGACGTCGAAGACGGTGAGTTCCCCGGCGACGATGCGCTGACCGAAACCTCGTGGAACGGATGCTACGAGGCATTCGAGGCATACGTCGGAACCTCCTACGAGGCTTCCGAACTCGACTTCTACAACTACCAGCCGACGAAGGGAACCTGGATCCGGGAGAAGGATCGCACGGTCCAGTGCATCCTCTTCAGCTACGAGGATGTGACCGGGACCCTGCGCGACTCCGGGCGTTGAACGCGCCCACGCAGCAAGAAGGCCCCGGATGACTCCGGGGCCTTCTTCGTGGACTCAGTCCTCGATCTTGCGCTTGCGCCAGCGGATGCCCGCGGAGATGAAGTCGTCGAGGTCGCCGTCGAAGACCGCCGCAGGGTTGCCGGATTCCTGGCCCGTGCGAAGG
This sequence comes from Microbacterium sp. NPDC058269, assembly GCF_042881445.1. Lineage (NCBI taxonomy): Bacteria > Bacillati > Actinomycetota > Actinomycetes > Micrococcales > Microbacteriaceae > Microbacterium > Microbacterium sp. NPDC058269. Next base: position 1,038,620 of record NZ_JBHVXT010000002.1, on the reverse strand, counting down.
TCTTTCACCAGCTGCTGACCGTAGAGGAAGTACGAGCGCATCTGGTCGCCCCAGCTCGCGGTGATGTTGCCCGCGAGCTCCTTCTTCTTCGCCGCCTCCTGCTCCTTCTGCAGCAGCAGGAGTCGGGTCTGCAGCACGCGCATCGCGGCCGCGCGGTTCTGGATCTGCGACTTCTCGTTCTGCATCGATACGACGATGCCGGTCGGGAGGTGGGTGAGGCGCACGGCCGAGTCGGTCGTGTTGACCGACTGCCCGCCGGGGCCGGAGGAGCGGAAGACGTCGACGCGGATGTCGCTCTCCGGGATGTCGACCTCGGTCGCCTCTTCCATCAGCGGGATGACCTCGACGGCGGCGAACGACGTCTGGCGCTTGTCGGCCGAGCCGAACGGGCTGATGCGGGCGAGACGGTGCGTTCCGGCCTCGACCGAGATGGTGCCGAAGGCGTAGGGGGCGTCGATCTCGAAGGTGGCTGACTTGATGCCCGCGCCCTCCGCGTACGAGGTGTCCATGACCTTCACGGGGTACTTGTGCCGCTCGGCCCAGCGCAGGTACATGCGCATCAGCATCTCGGCGAAGTCGGTGGCGTCGTCGCCGCCTGCGCCGGAGCGGATCGTGATGATCGCGGACCGCTCGTCGTACTCGCCGTCGAGGAGCGTCTGCACCTCGAGCTGGTTGATCAGGTCGGTGAGGGCGGCGAGTTCGGCGCGGGCCTCCTGCGCGGAGTCCTCATCCCCCATCTCGTTCGCGAGCCCGACGAGCACTTCGAGGTCATCGAGACGCTGGGCGATGCCGGTGATGCGGGCGAGCTCGGACTGACGGTGGCTGAGTGCGCTGGTCACCTTCTGCGCGTTCTCGGTGTCGTCCCAGAGGTCGGGGGCGCCGGCCTCCTCGCTGAGACGCGCGATGTCGTCGCGGAGACGGGAGACATCGACGACCTCGCTGATGTCGCCGAAGGTGTGCCTGAGCGCCTGGATTTCGGCGGAGAGATCTAGTTCGAGCATGACACCTCAGCCTAACGTGCCGCCTGCCCGTGCGGGGACCCGTCGTCTGGGCCCGTCGTCTGGGACCTCGGATCAACGGGAGTAGCGTGAAGCTGTGAGCAGTGCATCGACGGTCCTTCGGCAGTTCGGACCCATGGTGTACCTGCCGACGATCCTCTTCGCGCTCGGCGAAGGCGCCGTGATCCCGCTCATCCCGGTGCTCGCCGCATCCATGGGAGCCGACGTGGCGTTCGCCGCGCTCGTGGCCTCCGCGCTCGTGATCGGCCAGCTGTGCGGGAATCTCCCCGCCGGATGGGCGGTGGGCAAGATCGGCGAGCGATACACGATGGTGATCGCCGGCGTGATCGCGATCATCGCCGGGGTCGGGATGGTGTTCGCGCCGTCGCTCGGTGTGCTCGCAGCCTCGGTCTTCCTCCTCGGGATCTGCGCGGCGGCCTTCGGTCTCGCCCGGCACGCGTTCATGACCACTCGCGTACCGGTCGCCTTCCGTGCGCGTTCCCTCTCTCTGCTCGGTGGCAGCTTCCGCCTCGGCATCTTCATCGGACCGTTCGTGGCCGCAGGGCTGCTGCAGCTGTTCGGCAGCGAGAGCGCGGCGATCTGGTTCTTCCTGGGCTGCCTCGTGGTGATGGTCGTGCTGGTCCTCTTCGGTCCTGATCCGGAGAAGATGATCCCGCCGGTCCCGGCAACCACTCAGGAACGCTATCTCGAGGATTCCGGCGAGGCCGTGAGCGGGTCGATCCCGACGATCGAGCGCATGGGCATCTTCCAGACGATGTGGCGTCAGCGTGCGGTGCTCGGACGCCTCGGGCTCGCCGCCGCGTCACTCTCCGCCGTCCGCTCGGCCCGACAGGTCGTGCTCCCCCTGTGGGGACTGTCGCTGGGATTGGATGCCTCGACCATCGCCCTCGTCGTCGGCGTCTCCGGCGCGATCGACTTCGCGCTGTTCTATGCGAGCGGACAGGTGATGGACCGCTTCGGCAGGCTCTGGGCGGCTATGCCCGCGATGGTACTCATGGGCGCGGGCTTCCTGGCTTTGTCCTTCACGCACGATGTCGATGCGGCGGTTCTCTGGTTCGGCATGTTCGCCGCGGTCCTCGGCGTCGGGAACGGCCTGTCGAGCGGCATCCTCCTGACCCTGGGCGCAGACGTCGCTCCGAAGCGGGAACCGGCGGCCTTCCTCGGCTCCTGGCGCACGCTCACCGACGCGGGCGGGGCGATCGCCCCGCTGCTCGTCTCGGCCATCACGGCCGTCGCGGCACTCCCCTTCGCAGCAGCCGCCATGGGCGTGATCGGACTTGTCGGCGCTCTCGGCTTCCTGCGCTGGATCCCGCAGTTCGTCCCGAGGGAACGGCCGGATTCCGGCGACGACTCCTCCGAGGGAGAACAGGAATGATCCCGCGTCTCGAGGCGGATGCGCACCGCCTCGTCTCGACCTTCGCGCCCCGATCGGAGCGAGACCGCGCCGCGCAGGCCGACTTCGCCTCGTTCTTCGGGGCCGACGGCGGTCCGGTACATCGCGAGGCCGGCCCGGATCACCTCACCGCGTCGTGCGTGGTGTTCGACGCCGCTCTCCGGCACACGCTGCTCGTCTTCCATCGCAAGGGCAAGTTCTGGGTGCAGCCGGGAGGGCACGTCGAGGACGGCGACGATTCGATCGTTGCGGGGGCGCTGCGAGAGCTGCGGGAGGAGACCGGCATCCTGGTGGACCCGACCGACGCACCACTCGCCTACGACCTCGACCACCACGGCCTGTCCTCGCGCTTCGGGGCCTGCTCCTCGCACCTCGACATCGGGATCGCCGTCGTCGTCGACCGCGATGCCGCACTGACCGTGAGCGAGGAGTCGGAGGACGTGCGCTGGTGGCCGGTCGACGCCCTGCCCGACGAGGTGCCACCGCAACTCGTCCCCCGGCTTGACGGGTTGCTCGTGCAGCTGCGCGACCCGCGCTGAGCCGAGATTCCCATTGCCAGGTTCGAGACATACATCTGTTATTCTCGATATATGAATGGCGCGTCTGCGAGGGAAATCCCATTGGGTGTCGTGTACCGAGCCCTCGCCAACGATACGCGGCGCCTCATCCTCGACCTCCTCCGGGAGCCCCACGCGCACTTCGACGACAAGCAGTACCGAGGCTTGGGCCTGAGCATCGAGGACGGCGTCTGCGTTCAGGACATTCAGAAGGCGACCAAGATCTCGCAGTCGGTGACCTCGACGTACTTGAAGTCTCTTCAATCCGCCGGGCTCTTGACCTCGTACCGCGAGGGGCGCTGGACCTATTACCGGCGCGATGAGGATGCGATCCGCACCATCGCCGACCGCATCGGTCAGTCCCTCTAGCCTCATCCCCCGTCACCACAGGGCGGGAAGCCTCTTGGTCTGACATATCTAATTATCTAAATATGGAGATACATGAAAAACGGCATTCTGGCCAGCACCATGCTCGCGCTCGGCGTCTTCAGCATCATCACCACCGAGATCGGGATCGTCGGCGTGCTTCCTGAGCTGGCCGACCGCGCGGACGTGTCCATCTCGCAGGCCGGGCTGCTGGTGAGCGTCTTCGCCCTGGTCGTCGCGGTGAGCGGACCCTTCGGCGTGCTCGCGGCATCTCGCTTCAATCGCAAGACGGTCCTCCTGCTCACCATGGCGGTCTTCGCGCTCGCGAACATCGTCTACGCCTTCTCGGAGAGCTTCCCGGTGCTGGTGGTGTTCCGCATCGTTCCGGCCCTCCTGCATCCCATCTACTTCGCGGTGGCTCTCACCGCCGCGAGCGCGCTGGCCCAACCGGGCAAGGAGACGAGCGCGGCCGCTCGCGTGTTCACCGGAGTCACCGTCGGCTTTGCTTTCGGGGTTCCCGCCATGGCGTTCCTGGCCAGCAGCGCCTCGGTGCCCGCGGCGTTCTGCATCGCCGCCCTGGTGAATGTGCTCGCTTTCATCGGAATCGCTCTCTGGGTGCCGACGATGCCGTCCGAGGAACACCTCAGCTACGGAAGACAGGTGCAGATCCTGCGTCGCCCTCAGCTCTGGCTTCAGCTGACTGTCGTCACGCTCGTGTTCGCGGTCATGTTCTCGACCTACAGCTACTTCGCCGACTATCTGGGCGGTGTGAGCGGCATCCCCTCGCTCACGATCGGCGGGCTGCTCATGCTCTTCGGTCTCGTGATGGTCGCCGGCAACCTCGCCTTCGCGCAACTGATCAAGCGCGGCCTGCTCGCGACTCTGCTGTGGTTCTTGGGTGGCTACCTGCTGCTGTATCTCGTGATGTATGCGGCAGCGCCGTCCGCGTGGGCCATGTCGCTTCTCGTGATTCCGTGGAGCCTGCTGCACTCTGGCGGGCTCTTGCTCGGCCAGTCGCTCATCGCCCGCGAGTCCACGGACGCGCCCACTTTCGGCAACAGCCTCTTCGTCTCCTCATCCAACATCGGCATCACTCTCGGCTCCGCGCTGGGCGCGCTTCAGATCGCCGTCGCCGGAACTCGGTCGCTGGTCTTCGTCGGCATCGGCGCAGTGTTGCTCGCACTGCTGACGGTCGGAGTCAGCCAAACGATCCGCAGGAGAACACCGCCACGCCAGCTGGCCGAACACGAATAGACGGACGTCGCCGCGAGCGTGGATTCCGATGGTCACGGCTTTTCGGCGAAGCCGGTGCCACTCCCGTCGTCGATTCCTACCGCTGGCGCGCGACGCAGCCCCTATCCGTCAGCGTCTGCCAGGCCCGCACGTCGTCTCGAGGCCACGAACCCCGGAAAGTCGGCAGGGCCGATCCCGTCAGGGGAGAAGAAGGAGCACACAAATGCCCTGGCCTGCTCTTCGAGATCTGCGAGCGAGAACCCACCTCATCAGCGCAGGGCCGTGCGGCTGGTGGCGGTCGACTCCAGCGGAACGCCGTCGGGCACGAACACGGACACCAACGGCGGATGCCACTCCGTGGCGACGGTGACTCGCGCCGTGACGCCATCGGGCGTGCCCGCGGCAGTGATCGATGCCTCCCCGGGCAGAGCAACCAGCAGAGCCTCGGCCTGATCCTGGACGCCGGCATCGGTCAGCTCGGCGCGCACCTTGCCGTCGCGGGCAGCCAGCGTGAAGCCGTCCGCCCCGGCAAGCGCCGCCGAGTCGGCCAGTGCGTCCAACCGCTTCTGAGCGACGTAGAGGTCGGTGGCGCAGACGCAGACGAAGATCACGGCCAGAGCGAGCAACACGTAACCGAGGGTGAGGAGCAGCACGCTCCCCTCGTCCCGTTCACCCGAAGGGCTACTCGTCGTTCGGATCTCTCCTGCCATCCCCCCTCGCTCCGTCATTCCGCGCCCCACCGCCGCGACACCTTCTGCACCGCTTCGGCCTGCACCGGGACGGCCGTCGACCGGTCGAGCCCGAACACCTCCGGCACCAGGGGAAGCCCCACGCGCGTGGTGACGGTGACGATGATCGTCGCCCCGGCCGACGGGCATTCGACCACGAGAGGCCTGCAAGAGAGACTGAGGTCGACCGCATCCTCGTCGAGACCGTACTCACCCACGATCCCGGCGAGCACAGCGTCACTCCGCTCCGCGGCTGTCGTGGGGTCGGGTGCGCGCGCGACGACACGAGCGATGTGCCGCGCTGCTGCCTCGGCTCCGAAAGTCTGCTCCTGGATCGCGCCGAGCGCGATCACGAGATAGATCAGGGGAACCAGGAGAATCACCCCCACTGCGATGAACTCCAGCGCGGCCGATCCCTCGTCATCCTTCCCCGAAAGTCTCGGCAGGTGCATGAGCCTCCACCTCCATCGCAAAGGGAAGGCCGATCAGCCCGAGCAGAGGAAAAGTCGTGCGGACCCGGACGTCGACCGTCTCGTACGGTGGGGCGCCGGAGACGCCGATCCGGATGTCTTCGGCATAGGCTGGGCCGACCGCACGCGAGATCACGTCACGGGTGAGTTCGATGCCTTCCTCCGGGGTCGTATCGGCGAGAGCCGCGTGATACGCGCCTTCGACGGCGGCGTCGTGCACCACGTTGCGCACGTACACCGCGAACGCCAGCTGCAGCACAGCGAGTGTGAGCGCGGTGAGGAGAGTGCCCACCAGTACGAACTCCACAGGGCTGGAGCCGCGATCATCCGCGAATCGACGCCGGCCGTTCACCTCAGAGTCCCGAGACCCGCTGGATCGCCTGTTCGAACAGCGACGTCAACGCGGGACCGGCGACGGCCCAGATGAGCACCACCAAACCCGCGGTCATCAATGTGACGAGCACCCAGCCCGGCACGTCGCCCGCTTCGTCGTCGAGCAAAGCGCGGAACCGAGTCGCGATGCCACTCCACGGGAGTCGCCTGCTACCACGGGTTCGTGCGGTCATGGTGGTCCTTTCGTTGGCGGGTCAGCCGATGCCGAGCCGGAGGATGAACAGTCCCGGATACACGGCGAAGAGCACCGAGAGCGGAAGGATCAGGAAGACGAGAGGGAGGAGCATCAGGATCTCTTTGCGCCCTGCCTGCTCGATCAGCACACGTTTCGCGTCTTCTCGCGCATCGCCGGCTTGGGCGTGCAATACCGCGGCAAGCGGTGCGCCGTGCTCGAGAGCGGCGATCACCTGATCGACGACGCGCGACAGTCCGGGCAGTTGGAGGCGTCGGGCCATCTCGTTCAATGCGTCGGCCAGCGGCGAGCCGGTGCCGACCGCGAGAACCACCTGGCGCAACTCGGCGGTGAGTTCACCGGACCCCACGTCAGCCACACGACGCAGCGAGTCGAGGAATCCTTCCCCGGCGGAGAGACACAGCGCCAGAAACTCGAGCGTCGTCGGAAGCTCGTCGGTGAGGCGAACTCGTCTGGACTTGGCGCGCGCGGAGAGTTGCAGGTCGTACGCGGCGGCGGCCGCCGCGCCGCAGAGCAACGGCATCGCACTCGTCGGTGCCGTCAGGCGTCCGGTCAGCGCGAGCACGGTCAGCACGACCGCCCCCATACCGATTCCGGCGAGGCCCCATCCCAGCTGCCGACCACGGAATGACGCCGCGCTCGTCCGCATCCCGGCCTGAGCGAGGCGCTGCCGGAGAGCTTCTCCCCCGCCGAGCATCCGCTCGAAGCCGCCACGCGCGCGCTCCCACAGGGTCCGACCACTCGCGGGGAGTGCTCCCACGGCGGGGAGGACTCCCCGGGGCAGGTTCTCATCCGTGACCACGTCGCGCACATAGGGGCCGATCCGCACAGCCAGCGCGGCCGCCCTCCACCGCGGAAGCGCCGAGAGGACGCTCAACACCCCTGCCGCGAAGCCCCCACCGATCAGGACGGCGCTCGCGAGCACCGAGAGTTCGCTCATCCGAACCACCGCCGAGGTTCGGGGAGCCGGCCGATGCGGACCATGATGTGGAAGGCCACGACCGACACCGCCGCTCCCAGGCAGATCACGAGCACGCCCTCGGGAGTGCCGTACGCCGCTGCGCCCTCCGGCCGAAGCACGAGCAGGCCGAGGATCACCCAGGGTGCGACGGCGCCGAGAACGGCAGCACCTCGGATCCATGACTGTCGTGCCTCGACTTCCCCTCGGAGGGCCGCATCCGCCCGCACAGAGCTCGAGAGTGCACGCAACACGCTGATCAGTTCGGTGCCGCCGACCTGCCGCGCCATCCGCAGGGTCTCCGCGATGCGATCGCCGATGGGGTCAGCCAGGGTGGACTTGAGCCGATCGAGACTCGTCTCAAACCGGCCGCTCGCCCGCAGATCTCGTGCGAACACGACGAACGCCGGTCTCAGCATCTTCGGCGCGGACTCCGCCAGACTCGCCACCGCATCGGGCAGCGACAAGCCCACTCGGATCGATGCGATCAGAAGATCGCAGACGTCCGGCCAGAGCTGTCGCCGCAATCGTCGCAGGCGCACTCGGCGCCCCCGCAGGAACACGATGGGCGCGGCGGCCCCCGCGACGCCCGCGAGCAGGGCGAGCACGGAGATTCCGGTCAGAAGCCAGGCAACCGACGCGGCGATCAGCCCGGCTGCGGTGAGGACCGCAAGCAGTGTGCGCCGAGAGAGCCCTTCGAAGCCTGCCTCCTCGATCAGGCGGACGAGTCTCCCTCCTCTGGTGGTCGCCTCAGCCTCATTCGATTGCGGCCACATCCAGGGCGACAAGCACAGGAGCACCCCCGCCGCGAGGACGGCGCCGACGAACACCGTCACGACGCGACCCCGATCGGGTCCAGGTCTCTGCGGTCGGTGCCGATATCGACGCTCGCCCGCGTCCCGGCCCGATAGACGCTCCTGGTCTGCACCCTTCCTCCGTCGAAGCCGCCGGTCGGAGCAATGATCTCCTCCACTTGTCGGCGCCCCGCACGATCCCGGACGCAGTGCACGACCAGGTCGACCGACGCGGCGAGCGCCGGCGCGATGAAGGCACGGTCGATGTTGCGCCCGGCGAGGAGAGGGAGGATGGTCAGCTTCTCGATCGCCTCGGCCGCAGAGTTCGCGTGCACGGTACACGCTCCCGGCACCCCGGTGTTGAGCGCGAGGACCAGGTCGAGAGCTTCCGCATCGCGGACCTCGCCGACCACGAGACGGTCCGGTCGCATGCGCAGCGCCTCCTTCACCAACCGGCGCAACGTGATCTCCCCCGTCCCCTCCAGGCTCGCCTGCCGCCCCTGCAGGGAGACGAGGTCGGGCCCCTCCACGGCCAGTTCGAACGTCTCCTCCACCGTGACGATGCGCTGAGTGCCGACACAAGAGGCCAGCAACGCACCGAGCATCGTGGTCTTGCCCGCGTGCGTCGCGCCGGAGACGATCACGCTCCTGCCGTCGTTCATGGCTGTCCGCAGCAGCTCGGCGACATCGGTCGGCATCATCCCCTGAGCGGCGAGCGCTCCGAGCGACCGATACTTCGGCAGGAATTTCCGGATGTTGACGGCCCAGGAGCCCCGCACCACGTCGGCGATCGCCACGTGCAGACGGGACCCGTCCGGCAGCGAGGCATCCACGAAAGGCTGGCTGATGTCGACACGCCGGCCGGTCGACTGCAGCATCCGCTCGACGAGGTCGCGCACCGCCACGTCGTCGAGGCGAAGGCCCGTCCGCTCGGCCGTGCCCTCTCGTGCGACGTGCACGTGGCCGGTCCCGTTGAGCCAGATCTCCTCGATCTCCGGGTCGTCGAGCAGGGGCTGCAGCGCCCCGAAGCCGCTGAGCGACGCCAGGACCTCTCGCACGCACGACGCTTCATCGTCGATCAAGGCCTCGCCGCGGGCGAGGGCGAGATCGTCGTGACGGCGGACCTCGGCGTGGGTGATGCGCCAGGCGGCTTGCGGATCGACGGACGGGTCGATGCCCTCGGCACGCAGACGCGACCGCACGCGCTCGGCGACAAGGGCGGACGGATGACTCACCCAGGCATCCTCGCAACAATCCGCTTCGGGCCTCCGAAGTTATCCACAGCCGTTCCGGCATCGTCGTCGCGGCGTCGAGTCACCACATAGTGCGACGAAACGCAAGGGAGCAGACACCGTGCCCTCCCGCTGTTCAACTCGGGCGTACACACCGTGATCCCGCAGGGAACACCCACATGAAGGACACCGACATGAAGGACACCGACATGACCGACAGCTCCCCCTCCCCGTCGACTCCCGACGAGCCGTCGCCGCTCTTCCCCGACGAGCCCCTCGCGCCGAACCCGGAGGAGCCTCTCGCGCCGAACCCGGACGAACCCCTCGCACCCCACCCGCAGGAGCCTCTCGCCCCCCCACCCCGCGGAGCCCCTCGCACCCCATCCGTCGGAGCCCGGCATCCCACCCTCGACCCCTCAGGCGTGACGAGCGCCGCCGGTCGGCGGGCACCGACTGCGGGCTGATCCCCAGACACGCGGTTTCGGTGATCAGTAGACTGTTTCCACCGCGCGGGAGTGGTGGAATTGGCAGACACGCAGGATTTAGGTTCCTGTGCCCCAGGGCGTGTGGGTTCAAGTCCCACCTTCCGCACGAGAGACGACGGCAGCCTTCTCAGGCCGCCACGACATCGCTCTGTTCTACCGCCGACCATTCACGACCGACGGGACTCCCCCTGTGCTCGAATCCATGCTGCACGCGCCGACCGCCCTCATCCCCTGGCTCGACCCCGCCACGATCATCGGGACCGCCGGGCCGTGGGCACTCCTCGTCGTGTGCTTCATCATCTTCGCGGAGACCGGTCTGCTCGTCGGATTCCTGCTGCCAGGGGACACCCTTCTCGTGATCGCCGGTCTTCTCTCGCACCCGATCGCGGGTTCGGAGCACGGCGTCTTCGGCATCAGCGTCTGGTGGGTCGCCCTGCTCATCGGCCTCGCGGCCTTCGTCGGTGGTGAGGTCGGATACGTCATCGGCCACAAGGGCGGACCGGCGGTTTTCGAACGCAAGGAGTCGGGCCTCTTCAGCAAGAAGAACGTCGAGCGCACGAACGCGTTCTTCGAGCGCTTCGGCGGCATCACCGTGATCCTCGCGCGCTTCGTGCCGATCGTGCGCACCTTCGCCCCGGTCGCTGCCGGCGTCGGCCACATGCCGTGGCGCAAGTACACGCTCTACAACCTGATCGGTGCGGTCCTGTGGGGCTTCGGTCTCACGATGTTCGGCTATCTCATCGGGTTCATCCCCCCGGTCGCCGAGTTCGTCGAGAGCTACATCGACCTCATCCTCCTCGCCGCGGTCGGCGGCACAGCGCTCGTGACGCTGTGGCACTACCTGTCCGAGCGTCACAAGGCGAAGAAGGCGGCGGCGGCCGGAGAAGACGTGGTCACCGACGCCGAGGAGGCACAGGACCTCGTGCTCGATGCGGATGTCTTCGACCGCGCGCCCGACCTGGACGGCGACGGAAAGCACTGAACTCCCGCACTCGTTGACCGTCCATCCAGCGACGGACCGTCAACGCCCGGCGGTCACCCCGCGTTCTTGGCGCGCTCTTCCTTCGAACGCGCCACGCTCGCCCGCAGGGCCTCCATGAGATCGATGACCTCGCCGCCCTCGGCCGCTTTCTCGGCTTCGCCGAAGGTCTCGGCGACGTCGAACGTGTCGCCCGCCTCGATCTTCGCGTCGATGAGCGTACGGAGCTCCTTCTGGTACTCGTCGACGAATGCCTCGGGGTCGAAGTCCGCCGAATAGCTGTCGACGAGTGACGCCGAGAGCTCGAGCTCCTTCTTCGAGATCCGTACGTCCTCATCCAGCGCAGGGAACGCGGCTTCGCGCACCTCATCGGCCCAGAGCAGGGTCTGCAGCACCAGCACCTTCCCCCGCACACGGAGCGCGGCGAGGCGCGTCTTCTGCCGCAGCGTGAATCGCACGATCGCCGTGCGATCGGTCTGCTCGAGCGTCTTCCGCAGCAGCACGTAGGCTTTCGGCGACTTGGAGTCGGGCTCGAGGTAGTACGGCTTGTCGAGTGTGAGCAGGTCGACCTGGTCGGACGGCACGAACTCGACGACGTCGATCTCCCGGCTCTTCTCCGCCGGGAGCGCCGCGAGGTCATCCTTCGTCAGCACGACCGTCTGACCTTCATCCACGTAGGCGCGGTCGATGTCGGCGTATGCCACTGTCTCGCCACAGACCTCGCAGGTGCGCTGGTAGCGGATGCGTCCGCCGTCCTTCTCATGCACCTGATGCAGCGGTACGTCGTGGTCCTCGGTCGCGGAATACACCTTGACCGGCACGTTCACGAGCCCGAACGTCAGTGCGCCCTTCCAGATCGTCCTCATCACACCAGTAGACACCAGCCACAGCCACCGCGACCAGTCCCTTGACGACGCCGGCTCTTGACTACGCTGGCCCCATGGTCGCAGAAGCGCAGATCGTGCAGGTCGACGGTCGGCGTCTGCGCGTGACGAATCTCGACAAGATCGTCTACCCGTCCACCGGCACCACCAAGGGCGAGGTCATCGCGTACTACACGGCCATCGCTCCGCTCCTCCTCCCCCTCCTCGCCGGTCGCCCCGTCACCCGCAAGCGCTGGGTGGAGGGCGTCGGTACGGCGGATGCTCCCGCTGACGCGTTCTTCACGAAACAGCTCGAACCGGGCGCCCCGTCATGGATTCCCCGCCAGGCGATCCAGCACTCGGACGGCCCCAAGGAATACCCCCTCGTGCAGGACATCCCGACCCTCGTCTGGCTCGCGCAGGTCGCCGCCATCGAGCTGCACGTGCCGCAGTGGCGCTTCTCCCCCGAAGGCCTCCCCGGCAATCCTGATCGGCTCGTGCTCGACCTCGACCCCGGCGACGGCGTGGGCCTGGGGCAGTGCGCCGAGGTCGCCCGCATCGCCCGCGTCATCCTCTCCGACATGGGGCTCGACCCCTTGCCGGTCACCAGCGGCAGCAAGGGCATCCACCTCTACGCCTCCCTGCCCGGCGAGCAGACGAGCGACGAGGTCTCCGCCGTCGTCAAGGAGCTCGCACGCATGATCGAGAACGACCATCCCGATCTCGCCACCAGCGTCATGGCGAAGGCGGTCAGGGGCGGCAAGGTGTTCCTCGATTGGAGCCAGAACAACGGCAAGAAGACCACTATCTCGCCGTACTCGCTCCGTGGTCGCGCGCAGCCGTGGGTCGCTGCTCCTCGCACCTGGGAGGAACTCGACGCCCCGGACCTCGCCCAGCTCACCCTCGACGATGTTCTCGCCCGCGTGGCCGCCGGCATAGACCCCCTCTCGATGCTCCGCCCGCCCGCCACGGCTCCGGTTCCACAACCCGCGAAGACCCACCGCCCCCGCCGACACCCGCAGAGCGCTCCGGCGGCGACATCCGTCCCGATCGCGGCGACGATGGCGCCGATGCTCGCGGAGAACGGCACGCCCGGCGTCGCGCGCGCTTTGAGCGCCCCCTCCTGGGTCGAGGTCAAGTGGGACGGCATCCGCGCGATGGGCACGTGGACGGAAGGACGGATGCTTCTCCACGCGCGCCGCGGCACCGACATCACGGCCCGCTACCCTGAGCTCGCTGCAGACGGCGCGCCCTTCCTCCCTGTCGCGGACGCAGTCCTCGATGGGGAGATCGTGGCCTTCGACTCTCACGGTCGCCCGAGCTTCTCCCTCCTGCAGAACCGCATGCACCTCACCCGTCCCCGGGACATCGAGCGCGAGGTGGTCCGCACGCCTATCGTCTACATGCTGTTCGACCTGCTGCGTCTCGACGGGCACGACCTCACCGGCATGCCTCTGCGGGAGCGCCGAACTCTGCTGGAGGATGTGATCGCCGATCTCGATGCGCCGGTGCAGATCCCTCCCGTGTTCGACGACGTGGACGCGGCACTCGCCGCGAGCCGGGAGTTCGGGCTCGAGGGCGTCGTCGTCAAGGATCCGGAGTCGCGATACCGCCCGGGGCAGCGCTCCCCCTCCTGGCTGAAATTGAAGCACACCAGAATGCAGGAGGCCGTGATCGTCGGGATCCGTCCGGGCAAGGGCGACAGGGAGAGCACGCTCGGATCTCTGCTGCTCGCCGTGCCAGATCCGACCCGAAGCGGGGGCGGCCTGCGCTACGTGGGGCGGGTGGGTACCGGATTCACCGACCGCATCCTGCGCGACCTCCTCGCGCGGCTCGAGCCTCTGCGGGTGGATGCGCCGCCGCTCGACGGAGTCCCCCCTCCCGATGCGTCCGACGCCCTCTGGGTGCGTCCGGAGGTCGTGGGCGAGGTCGAGTTCGCGAACTGGACACCGGACGGCGTGCTCCGTCATGCCCGTTGGCGTGGGCTCCGCCCGGACAAGAGCGCGGACGAGATCTCCGTCGAGGCCTGAGGCGCTGACCTGTCCGCGGTCCGCACAGATCAGGCGTGGTGCGGTTCGCAGTCCGACTGTTCTGCCGGCTCGATCTGGAAGGTCGAATGCTCGACGTCGAAGTGGTCGGCGAGGCAGGCCTGCATCTCGGTCAGCAGCTGTGATGAGCGCCCGTCGGCGAACAACGCCGGCTCGATGCTCACATGGGCTGTGAAAACGGGAGCGCCGCGGGTCAGCTGCCAGACGTGCACGTCATGCACGCCGACGACGCCGTCGTATCCGAGCAGGTGCGTGCGGATCTCGCTGACCGCTGTGCCCTTCGGCGCCGACTCGGCGAGGACCGAGAACACCTCCCGGAGCAGCGCGATGGCCCGAGGAATGATCATGGCCGCGATGAACAACGACGCGATGGCATCCGCAGGCATCCATCCGGTGAAAAGGATGATCACGGCGGCGACGATCACCGCAGCCGACCCGATCAGGTCACCCATCACCTCGAGGTAGGCACCCCGCACGTTGATGCTTGTGCGCTGCGCACGGCTCAGCAGCCACATCGATATCGCGTTCGCGAGGAGTCCCGCCACCGCGACGACCAGCATGAGTCCGCCGGCGACCTCCACCTCTCCCGGGTTGACGAGTCTCCCGATGCCTTCGATCGCCACCCAGGTCGCGAGGGCGATCAGGATGACGGCGTTGATGAGTGCTCCGAACACCTCTGCGCGCTGATAGCCGAAGGTGCGCCGATCATCCGCCGGCCGCGCGGCGACGGTCGCGGCGATCAGAGCGATCACGAGGGCGGAGGCATCCGTGAACATGTGCGCCGCATCGGCGAGGAGTGCCAGAGAACCGGAGAGCAGCGCCCCGATCACCTGCACGATCATGACCGTCGCGGTCAGGGACAGAGAGATGGCAAGCAGGCGTCTGCTGCTCGCCGAACGGATGCCGCCGGGGGCGGGTGCGTGATCGTGCATGCCCCCAGGCTAGACCGGGATACGGGGCCAGCAGGCGTGTTCCGGCTAGTCGGGAAGGGTAACGATTCTCAGCTTCAGCAGCGGTTTATCGCGGCCGACGTCACTCACAGCTCGGCGAGCAGCGGAACCAGTTCGGCGAAGGCCCGCGCACGGTGCGACTGCGCCTGCTTCTCGTCGGAGGTGAACTCGCCCACCGACCGCTCCTGCCCTGCAGGTTGGCCGTCCGGGACGAAGATGGGGTCGTACCCGAAGCCACCTGCTCCCGCGACCGCGTGGGCCAACCGTCCGGGCCAGCGTCCCTCCACCACATGCTCCCGGCCGTCCGGCATCACCAGGGCGATCGTCGAGGTGAAGTGGGCGGCGCGGTGCGGATCGGCGATGTCGTGCAGCTGGTCGAGCAGCAGCTCCAGGTTGGCCGCCGCATCCTTCTTCTGTCCTGCCCAGTACGCGGAGAACACACCGGGTGAGCCGCCGAGCACGTCGACGCAGATGCCGGAGTCGTCGGCGAGGGCCGCAAGACCCGTGTGAGCGGCAGCCGCCCGCGCCTTGATGAGCGCGTTCTCGGCGAATGTCACACCGTCTTCCACCGGCTCCGGACCGTCGTAGCCGATGACCTCGAGATCAGGCCGCGCCTGCGCCACGATCTGCTGGAACTCGGCGACCTTGTGCGGATTGTGTGTCGCGAGGACGACCTGCATCGTCACTCCCCCGCCAGCGCGGCGAGCTGCATGCCCTTCAGGTCGGAGCATCCGGCCAGACCAAGCTCGAGCAGAGCATCCAGTTCCCGCTTGTCGAAGGGTGCGCCCTCGGCAGTGCCCTGCACCTCGACGAAGAGTCCGCGACCGGTGACCACGACGTTCATGTCGGTCTCGGCGCGCACGTCCTCGACATATGCCAGGTCGAGCATGGGCTCGCCATCGATGATCCCGACCGACACCGCGGCCACCGAGTCGAGCAGCGGCGTGGAGTTCTTGCCGATGAACTTCTTCTCCCGGCCCCACTCGATCGCGTCGGCGAGCGCCACGTACGCGCCCGTGATGGCCGCCGTACGCGTTCCGCCATCGGCCTGCAGCACATCACAGTCGATGACGATCGTGTTCTCGCCGAGCGCCTTCGTGTCGACGACGGCGCGCAGTGCGCGACCGATCAGGCGCGAGATCTCATGGGTGCGACCGCCAATGCGGCCCTTGACGCTCTCGCGGTCGTTCCGACTGTTCGTGGCGCGAGGGAGCATCGAGTACTCGGCGGTGACCCAGCCCTTTCCCTTGCCGGTCAGCCAACGCGGGACCCCGTTCGTGAAAGACGCGGTGCACAGCACCTTGGTGCCGCCGAAACTGATCAGCGCCGATCCCTCGGCGTGCGCACTCCAGCCGCGCTCGATGGTGATCTCACGAAGCTGATCGGTGGAGCGGCCGTCGACGCGGACGATTTCAGACATGTGCTTCTCTCAGGTCAGAGTGGCGGATCGAGTCGGGTCGGCTCGGTCCGGATTATTCGAAAACGTTCTCGGGGAGCGTGATCACGCCCGTCTGGACGAGCTGCACGTCGCGGACCTCACGCCCCATCAGGCGGTTGGCCAGCGCGGTGAAGTCATCGGTCGAAGCGCCGGTGGCCTCATAGACGTAGCTGGCCGTGGCGTCCGGCGTGGCGAGGAGGTCGCCCCGGACGAGCTGGCGGTAGACGTCGCCTGCCGTCTCATCATCGCTGGAGACGAGAGTGACGCCCTCGCCCATGACGTAGCTGATGGCGCCGCGCAGGAACGGATAGTGCGTGCAGCCGAGCACGAGCGTGTCGACGTCGGCGTCTCGAAGAGGGGCGAGATACTCCTCGGCGACCGCGAGCACCTCAGGGGTGCCGGTGATCCCGGCTTCGACGAACTCGACGAAGCGCGGGCAGGCGGCGGTGTAGACCTGAAGCCGCTCGTTCACCTCGAGCATGTCCTGATAGGCGCGGGAGCCGATGGTGCCGACCGTGCCGATCACGCCGACGCGCCCGTTGCGCGTCGTGGAGACCGCACGACGCACCGCGGGGCCGATCACCTCGACCACCGGGACGTCGTAGCGCTCCCGGGCGTCTCTGAGCATGGCAGCGGATGCCGTGTTGCACGCGATCACCAGCATCTTCACGCCCTGCTCGACGAGCGTGTCGAGCACCTCGAGAGAATAGCGGCGCACGTCCGCGATGGGCTTCGGCCCGTACGGCGAGTGCGCGGTGTCGCCGATGTAGACGAACGACTCTCGGGGCAGCTGGGCGCGGATGGCTCGCGCCACCGTGAGCCCGCCGACACCGGAGTCGAAGATCCCGATCGGCGCGTCGTTCATGACTACCCAGCCTACCCGCGCGGGACCCGCCGCGCGCATCAGCGCGCTCACTAAACTGAGCGCATGACCACGTCGACGGCGCTGCTCACCGACCGCTACGAGCTCACGATGCTCGCCGCTTCCCTTCGGGATGGGACGGCATTCCGCCCCAGCGTGTTCGAGCTGTTCTCCCGACGGCTGTCAGGCGGCCGCCGTTTCGGTGTCGTCGCCGGCACCGGTCGTCTTCTCGGACTCCTGCGCGACTTCCGCTTCGGCGAAGACGAGCTGCGGTTCCTGAGAGACGAGAACGTCGTCGATGCCGCCTCCGTCAAGCACCTCGAGGAGTACCGCTTCACCGGATCGATCCGGGGCTATCGCGAGGGCGAGCTGTACTTCCCGGGCTCGCCCATCCTGACCGTCGAGGGGACGTTCGCGGACGCCGTCGTGCTCGAGACGCTCGCTCTGAGCGTGCTCAACCACGACTCCGCCGTCGCCACCGCCGCCTCGCGCATGAGCATCGCCGCCGGTGAACGCCCGCTGGCCGAGATGGGCTCCCGCCGTGCCGCCGAGCGCTCGGCAGTCGCGGCCGCCAGGGCGGCCTACATCGCCGGGTTCGGCGCCACGAGCAACCTCGAAGCCGGACGAAGCTGGGGCATCCCCACGATGGGTACTGCCGCCCATTCCTGGACGCTGCTGCACGACACCGAGGAGGAGGCGTTCCGGTCCCAGGTCGAGAGCATGGGCACGGGCACGACGCTGCTCGTCGACACCTACGACATCCGTACGGGTGTCGAGACGGCGATTCGTGTCGCCGGCACGGAACTCGGCGGCGTGCGCATCGACTCGGGTGACCTCCCCATCGTCGCCGGCGACGTCCGCGCACAGCTCGACGCACTCGGTGCGACGTCCACGCGGATCACGGTGACCAGTGATCTCGACGAGTACGCGATCGCCGCGCTCGCCGCCTCCCCGGTCGACGCCTACGGGGTCGGAACATCGGTCGTCACCGGATCCGGCTATCCGACCGCGAGCATGGTGTACAAGCTCGTGGCGCGCCAGGATGCCGAGGGATCGTGGATCGGCGTCGCGAAGGCATCGGCCGACAAGGCGTCGTACGGCGGGCGCAAGGCGGCTTTCCGCACTCTGGTCGACGGCGTGGCCTCCGCGGAGACCGTCGTCGTCTCGGACGGCTTCGAGGAACTCGACACCGCGGCCCAGCACCCTGACGGCCGACCGCTGCAGGTGACGTTCGTCGAGGCAGGCGACATCGACTCTTCGTACGAAGGAGTCGAAGGCACGGCAGCGGCGCGAACCCATCACCTGCGGGTGCGGGAAGAGCTCCCGGTGCGCGCTCTCGCACTCAGCAAGTCGGACCCGGCGATTCCCACCGTGTACGTCGAAGCCGACTGAGGTCAGCCGATCATCGACTCGTAGATCTCCTTGCACGTGGGGCAGATCGGAAATTTCTCCGGGTCGCGACCCGGGGTCCACTTCTTGCCGCACAGCGCGCGCACCGGCTTGCCGGTGATCGCGGACTCGAGGATCTTGTCCTTCTTCACATAATGCGAGAAGCGCTCATGGTCGCCCGGTTCGAGATTCTCCTCGCGGAGGAGCTCTTCCAGTTCGCGATCAAGCGTTGCCACGCCGCCCTGATCGGGGCTGTCCAGCGGAGTACTCATCCCGTGAGTCTAGCGGCGTCGAACGCCTCACGGGCGGGCATCACGCGGTCTCGACGAACTCCATCAGGCGCTCTCCGCTGCGTTCGAAGATGCGACCGCCGATGACCGCACCTGCCGCCAGCACCACGAGACCGCCGAGGAGTCCGACCCAGAACGTCGCCGGAGCATAGGCGGAGCCCTCGAGGATCGTGGCAGCGAACAGCCAGACGGTGGGTACGCTCAGCACGATCGCGCCGAGGAACGCGGCCGCCGGACCGTATGCGCCTCGCGAGGTCGGCCGCTGTGGCTGCTGGAACGGGCTGTCACCGGGTCGTGACACCGCGTACGGGGCCACGACCGAGACGATGCTGGAGATGCCGAGGGCAGAGAACAGCAGGCTTGCCGCCAGGCCACCCAGGGGGAGCAGCAGACTCCAATTCCCGACGAGGACCAGGGACAGCGGAACCGCGATCGCGAGCACGGGGATCGCGACGAGCAGCACCGGGACGAGACGCCCGAGGCGATCAGGGAGTCCTCGGACCCCACTCGCGACATGGGTCCACAGCGCCGTCGAGTCGTAGGCGACGTCGTTGTGCGGCAACCAGCCGAAGAAGAGCGCCATCACGGGCACGGGGACCAGCGCGGCGATCTCCACGGGGACCCCGGCGACGATGAGCGGCAGCACAGTGAGCACACCCGCCACCGGCACCACGATGATGTTCATGATGTAGCGGCGGTCGCGAAGCCAGTACACGAGGCTTCGCGCCGCGATCGCACCGAAGGCGTTCGACGGCAGCAGACCGAACCAGCCGAGACCCGTGCGCTCCCGCAAGGTGACCGGACGCTCCGTCGTCGTGAGGAGGCGCCGGACCAGCCAGGTCCAGGCGATCCCGAGCAGCACGACGGTGGCGAACGCGATGGCACCGCTGATCCACGCCGAGGCGGTCCCGCCGGCTGCGGAGTCGAAGAGGAACGCGGGTGCCGCGGCGAACGGACTGTAGCCGAACACGCCCGACAGGGTCGCCAGTGATGGCGGCACGAGTCCGTCCCAGCGGAGCGACCCGAAGAAGACCGCGACAGGGAAGGCGATCACGATCAACGCGAGCGCGAACAGTGCGGTGAGTTCGCGGGAGCGACGTTCGGGTAGGAGCAGCGCGTTGAGCGCCATGCCGATCCGTGACACCAGCATCGTCGTGAGGACGCCGATGATCGTCATCAGCACAGCCAGAGGCCAGGGAGTCCCTGCCCCAATGGCGACGATGCAGACGCTGATGTAGACGGCGAGGAGCGCGAGGCTGGGCACGCTGACGAATGCGGCGAGCGTGAGCACCCAGGGCATCCGGCGCTCATCGACGCCGAAGACCGCGAACCGGCGAGGATCGAGCTGGTCGACCGCGCCGACGAGGAGCGGGCCGACGAGGAACCCGACGAGAAGGGCAGCACCGCCGAGCACGGTGACCGCACGGGCGACCGGCACCGGAGCTGCCGCGAGGCTGAACACGGCGATGCACACCACGACGGTGACCGCGACGACCGCGACGAACGAGATGATCGACCGGACCCGACGATCGCCGCGCAACGAGCCGAGCAGCAGCGCGAGCCTCAGCCGGAGAACGTGTGCAGCCACTCGAGCCCCTCCACCTCTCCGCTGGAGCCGGCGAGTTCCACGAAGCGCGCTTCGAGCGTCTGGCCCGCCCGCACCTCGTCGATCGTTCCCTCTGCGAGCACTTCTCCTCCGACGATGATCGCGACCCGCGAGCAGACCCGCTCGACGAGGTCCATACCGTGGCTGGAGAGGATCACGGTGCCGCCGTGCGAGACGTATGCGCGGAGGATGTCGAGGATGACCGCCGACGAGACGGGATCCACGGATTCGAACGGCTCGTCGAGCACGAGCACGCGCGGCGAGTGGATCATGGCCCCTGCGAGCATGATCTTCTTCGTCATTCCCGCCGAGTAATCCGAGACGACGCGGCTGAGCGCATCCCCGAGGTCGAAGGCTCGAGCCAGGTCAGCTGCGCGCTTCTCGATCACATCCGCGGCGAGGCCGCGCAACAACCCGTAGTAGTAGAGCAACTGACGACCGGTGAGGCGATCGAAGGTGCGCAGACGATCGGGAAGCACGCCCATCAGACGCTTCGCCGCCAGGGGCTGTTTCGCCTGGTCGATGCCGCAGATGACCACGCTGCCCGCGTCGGCGCGAAGAAGTCCGGCGACGATCGAGAGGGTCGTGGTCTTTCCGGCGCCGTTGGGTCCCACGACTCCGTAGAAGGATCCGGCCGGCACGGTCAGGTCGATGCCGTCGACGGCACGGTTGTCGCCGAACTGCTTCACGAGACCGCGGATGCTGATCGCCTCGCCGGCCCCGAGTGCCTCGTCGGGGTCGGCGACGCCGGAAACCGCATCGTCGGACTCCCCCACCGCCTCGACGATCTCGATCGACTCGACGACCGATTCCGCTGCGGCGGACTCGACCGGTGCCGCGACGGCCGGTTCTGCCTCGACCTGTTCTGCCTCGACCTGTTCTGCCTCGACCGACTCCGCGGCGACGGGCTCCGCCGCGACCGAGGATTCCGTGACGGGCTCGGGCTCCGCAACGGCGGCTGGTGCAAGAACCACGTCGGCCCTCGGAATCGTCTCCGCCACAGCCTCGGCAGCGGGTGCGGAGTCAACGGGAACCGCCTCGACCACCGGCGTCTCAGATGCGGTCTCCGCTGCGGCCTTCGCCGCTTCGTCGGCAGCCTTCTTCGCCGCGGCCTTCTTCGCCGCCGCCGCCTTCGCCGCCGTGGTCTTCGCGGCGGTGGTCTTGGCTGCGGCTGTGCGCGCCGTGGACTTCGTTGCCGCCGCCTGGGACGCGGCCGCCTTCGCCGCCGCTGTCTTCGCCGCCGCTGTCTTCGCGGCCGCTGTCTTCGCGGCCGTGGACTTCGTGGCCGCGGACTTCGTGGCCGTGGACTTCGCGGCCGCTGTCGTCGTCGACGAGACCCCCGCCCGCGCACTCGCCGTGCGGGCTGCCGCCGTCTTCGCGGCGGTGGACTTCGTCGCCGCAGAGCGGGCCGCCGTGTTCTTCGCCGCGGCGGTGCGTGCCGCTGCCGTGCTCCGAGCGGCGCTCGCGGTGGACGATGACTTTCCCGCCTGGACGGGGATCGCCTTGACCAGCGGCTCCACCACGATGTCCGCAGTCGGCGCCGCCTTCTCGGCAGCTGCCTTCGCCGCCCCCGCCTTCGCGGCGGATGCCTTCGCCGCGGCCGGCTTCTTGGCTGCCGGTTTCTTCGCAGCGGGCTTCTTCGCGGCAGGCGTGCGCGTGGCGTTCTCGGCGGTCGATGCCGCGTCGGGACTCGACTTCTTCGCCGGCGCGCGCTTCGCCGACGTCTTCTCTTGCGCGATCTCGGTTTGGTCCACCTGGGCGGTGCGGTCGTCAGGGGAGGCAGTCACCGTCCTACGGTATCAACGGGTGGCTGTTCCCCAAGGCCGCCGCGCAATAAACTGCCCTCGGATCGCGCATATCCGCCGGGATCGCGCGGCGGTCGGAAGCCTGTGCATCCGGTGTGTAGTCGATCACGAAATGACAACGGGGGCCTCCTGAACCCGAGCTTCCCAGGCGGAATCGATACCATGAACGCGGCACGACGAAGTGTCTGGTCGGTTAATCGACCGTGAACACAACTTCCTTTAGGAGCACTCGTGACTCTTCAGACCGTCATCCTCGCCGCCGGAATGGGCTCGCGCCTCGGCCGCGCGCTGCCGAAGCCGCTCACCGAACTGAGCGACGGCCGCACGATCATGGGCCAGCAGCACGACAACATCCGCGCCGCCTTCGGTTCGGACGCACGCATCACCACAGTGGTCGGCTACCGCGCCGAGACCATCATCGACGCGTTCCCCCAGGTGAACTACGTCCACAACGAACGCTACGACGAGACCAACACCTCCAAGAGCCTGCTGCGCGCCCTCGGAGCGACCGGGCGTGGCGGAGTTCTCTGGATGAACGGCGACGTCGTCTTCGATCCGATGATCCTCGGCCGCGCGCTCGAGTACATCGAGCGCGACCAGTCCTTCGTCACGGTGAACACCTCCAAGGTCAGCGATGAAGAGGTGAAGTACACGGTCACGGCCGAGGGCTTCATCAACGAGCTGTCCAAGACCGTCAAGGGCGGACTCGGCGAGGCCGTGGGCATCAACTACATCTCCTCTGCGCACAAGAAGGCGTTCATGCGCCAGCTGCAGCGGGTCGAGGATCAGGACTACTTCGAGCGCGGCCTCGAGCTCGCGATCGCCGAGGACGGCCTGCTGCTCGAGCCGATGGACGTCTCCGACCTGTACGCGGTCGAGGTCGACTTCGCAGAAGACCTCGAGCGGGCGAACCTCTTCGTCTGACCTCCGCACGAAAGCCCGGTCCCTTCCGCGGGGCCGGGCTTTCGGCGTTTTCGCGGACTCGCTCCATAGGATCGCAGCATGGCCCCCAAGGTGCACAAGATCCACTCGCTCCCGGACGACGCTCCGTGGGACAAAGGCGTGCCGCCTGCCGGATCGCCGGAGCACCCGATGATGGTGCGGGGTCTCGACCGCGTGCTGTCGATCCAGCGCCCACTCGTCCTGGCACACATCCGCAGCATCCGCCTGCGCAATCCCCAGGCTTCTCCTGCCGAGATCATCCGCATCCTCGAACGCCGTTACCTCGCGGCCGTGACCACGGGCGGGGCGGCAGTCGGCGCGACCGCCGTCGTCCCCGGCATCGGCACGGGGATCACACTCGCGCTGTCCGGTGTGGAGACGGTGGGCTTCGTGGAATCGACCGCTCTGTTCGCACAGTCGGTCGCCGAGGTGCACGGCATCGCGGTCGCCAACCCGGATCGCGCCCGTGCCCTCGTGATGACACTGATGCTCGGCAAGGAGGGCGTCGACCTGGTCGGACAACTCGCCGGCCAGGTGGCAGGACGCGGCGGAAGCAGATCGTCGTACTGGGGCGAGCTGGTCACGAAGTCGCTCCCCCGCGCCGCGGTCGGACCGCTGGTCGACCAGCTCAAGAGCATGTTCGTGAAGCAGTTCGCTGCGAAGGGCGGCGCCTCGGTCATCGGCAAGGCCCTCCCGTTCGGGATCGGCGCCGCGATCGGAGGTGCGGGGAACAACATCCTCGGCCGCCGCGTGCTCACCACGTCCCACAAGGCCTTCGGCGCCGCCCCGATCGATCTGCCCCTCGAGCTCGAGCCCGTGCCCGGCGCTGAGAAGGTGGAGATGCGGATGCTGCGTGGCGCCCGTTACGCCGGCAACGCCGTCGCGGGGGCGGCCGGCACGACCGTTCGCGGTGTGGAATGGGCCGGACGCAAGGCCCTCTCGATCGGCCGCCGACCCAAGACCGATCCTGCGCTGGAGCAGGGCGACGCCGACGACTGAGTGCAGGCCACCAAAGGATCGGCCGACCCGTTGTGGCGAGCATCCAACAGCCGGAGGCGAGCCGACGATAGGGTGGAATCCGTGACGGACAAGCCCGACCTCTTTACCACCGCCGGCAAGATCGCGGATCTGCGCGCTCGCTACACAGAAGCCGTCGTCGACGCAGAAGCGAAGGCGAAGGAGAAGCAGCACGCAAAGGGCAAGATGACAGCCCGCGAACGCATCGTGCTGCTCGTCGACCCGGGGAGCTTCGTCGAGTTCGACGAGTACGTGCGCCACCGCACCACCGCCTTCGGCATGGATCGCTCGCGGCCCTACGGCGATTCGGTCGTCACCGGCGTCGGCACGATCAACGGCCGCACGGTCGCGGTGTACTCGCAGGACTTCTCCACCTTCGGCGGCTCGCTCGGCGAGGTCGCCGGCGAGAAGATCATCAAGATCATGGAGTTCGCCCTCGCCGGGGGGATGCCCTGCATCGGAATCCTCGACTCGGGTGGTGCCCGCATCCAGGAGGGCGTCGTGGCCCTCGGTAAGTACGGCGAGATCTTCCGCCTGAACACTCGTGCATCCGGCGTGATCCCGCAGATCTCCATCATCATGGGCCCGGCCGCGGGCGGCGCGGTGTACTCCCCTGCGCTCACCGATTTCGTGATCATGGTCGACAAGACCAGTCAGATGTTCGTCACCGGCCCCGACGTGATCAAGACGGTCACGGGCGAGGACGTGGGCATGGAAGAGCTCGGCGGCGCGTACACGCACAACACACGCTCGGGCGTCGCGCACTATCTCGCCGAGGACGAAGACGACGCGATCGACTACGCGCGCACTCTCCTCAGCTTCCTGCCGGACAACAACATGGCGGAGCTGCCATCGTACGAGAGCGCCTTCGAGTTCGAGACGACCGATGCCGATCGCGTGCTCAACACGATCGTCCCCGATTCGACGAACCAGCCCTATGACATCCACACCGTGATCGAGCACATCGTCGACGAGGGTGACTTCCTCGAGGTCCAGCCGTTGTTCGCCCCCAACATCGTGATCGGATTCGGACGCATCGAGGGCCGCTCGGTCGGCGTCATCGCCAACCAGCCCTCGCAGATGGCGGGCACCCTGAACATCGAAGCAGGTGAGAAGGCGAGCCGGTTCGTGCGCTTCTGCGATGCGTTCTCGATCCCGATCGTCACCCTCGTAGACGTGCCCGGCTATCTGCCCGGCACCGACCAGGAGTGGACCGGCGTCATCCGCCGCGGTGCGAAGCTGCTCTACGCCTATGCGGAGGCCACGGTGCCTCTCGTCACCGTGATCCTGCGCAAGGCCTACGGCGGGGCGTACATCGTGATGGGATCGAAGCAGCTCGGCGCGGACGTAAACCTGGCGTGGCCGACAGCCGAGATCGCGGTCATGGGCGGTCAGGGCGCAGTCAACATCCTGTACCGCGGCGAGATCAAGAAGGCCGAGGAGGCCGGCGAGGACGTCGCCGCTGTGCGCACGCGGCTCGCGAACGAATACACATACAACGTCGCATCGCCTTTCCTTGCCGCGGAGCGGGGTGAGCTCGACGGCATCATCGAGCCCGCGAACACGCGCGTCTCGATCGCGAAGGCACTGCGCGCGCTGCGCGGCAAGCGCGCGGAACTGCCCCCGAAGAAGCACGGGAACATCCCGCTGTGACCGGACAGAACACCCAGGACAGTGCTTCGAGCGCAGAAGCGCCGATGCTCGAGATCACGCGCGGGGCGGCCACGGAGGAAGAGCTCGCGGCTCTCATCGCGGTGATCAGCGAGGCCTACGCGACGGAGGCGGCTGGCGCCGTCGCCGACGAGCCGTCCGTGTCGGCGTGGACGCGGACACAGCGTCCGCTCCGCCGTCCACTGCGTCGCGACATCCCGTGGGGGCGCTTCTCCGGTTGACGGCCGCTGCGGCGGCGCCGGGGTACGCGCCACGCCTGCGGAGGGCTCCGTCTGCGTGGTTCGTGACCCCTCCGCTTCACGAACCACGCAGACGATCGTCGCAGGACCCCCAGCGCCCTGCTCAGCGGCGATCCCCGTCGCCACTTCACCCTCCCCCTCGCAGGATCGGGCGCGTTCACCCGACACGAACCGGAACCCCATCCCCTCGTGTGCGACGGTGCCGAGCACACGGAGCGACAGCGGATTCCGAAGGTCCGATCGATGAGCGAACCCCAAATACTACATCGATTCGACTTATGGTCGCAAAACGCGCCTTCCGCATCGGGGCGGATCGGTACCCTGACCGGAGACTCAGCTGTCGAGCAGCAGGTCTGACGCGCGGGGGCTGAGAACCGAATCCAGGACCACGCATGCGGCACCCACCGCGCCCACGTCGTCCCCCACCACGGTGCCGTCGACAGGCAGTGTGCGCACCGCACGCGTCGCACTCGCCTGATCGAGCCTGTCGGGAATCTCTCGCAGGTACACGTCGGCGACCCGTGACCAGAAGGGTCCTCCGAAGACGACGCGATCGACGTCGAGCATGTTCGTCAGCGCCGCGGTCAGTACCGTGATGTGCGCTGCCGCCTGTCGCAGAACCTCGACGGCTGCGACATCACCCTCAGACGCTCGTTCGCAGAGCTGGCTGAATCTCTCGTCGACGGCTGCCGCGTCGCTCGCCTGATGATCGTCGTCGAAGACGCCCGCCGCCTCGGCCCGCTCGACGATCGCCTGCGGGGTGCAGACGACCTCGACGCAGCCGCGGGACCCGCACGAGCATGAAGGCCCGTCGGCGTCGACGATGATGTGCCCGATCTCGCCGATGTTGCGCGTGCTCCCCCGGACCGCCTCACCGTCCCGCGCGAGGGCGGCGCCGATCCCGGTCCCCAGATAGACGAACACGAAGGAGTCGTCGGCCGACTCGCCGCTCGTCCACAGCTCTCCCACCGCCGCCGAGGTCGTGTCCTTCTCCAGGACCACGGGAAGACCGGTCGCCTCTGCCAGCACCGCACGCAGCGGAACGCTGTGCCAGCCGGCGAGCTTCGGCGGATCGATGACCGTACCCTTCTCGGCGTCGAGCGGACCGGGAGCCGCGACCCCCACCCCCGCGATACGCGAACGATCCACACCGGAACCGACGATCAGCGCGTCGATCGTCGCCGCCATGGCCTCCACGATCCGATGGGGGTCCTCGGCGGGTGTGCGCACGCTCTGCCGGCGGACGATGGTGCCGGCCAGATCGAGCAGCACGAACGTCATCAGCGCAGGATCGAGGTGGACCCCCACGGCGAAGCGGCTGTCGTCGACGAGCCGCAAGGTGACGCGCGGCTTGCCGGGGCCGTTGATCGTGCGCCCCGCTTCTCTGATGAACCCGTCGTCGAGGAGCCTCCGTGTGATGTTCGTGACCGTCTGCGCCGACAGCCGGGTCGCCGTCGATAGTTCGATCCGACTCAGCCCCTCACCGGACTGCCGGATGGCCTCCAGGATCACGGACTGATTGAAATCGCCCATACGCGGAAGATTGGTACCACGACGCGTTGCCATCGTCCAATGATCCCCCATAGATGGGGAAATCGTGTCCCCCAAAATACCTACAGACAATGTTTGCGCGAGCCGTCAGACTGATGGAGACGCTTCGCGTTCGGCTGGTCTCTCTGTCCCAGGGTAGACAGACGCTGATCGGCCACCAGCGGACGGTTTTCGGGTAACTGTCCGCACGGAGAGGGGCAGGCGGATTCGCCGCCCCT
This sequence comes from Microbacterium sp. NPDC058269, assembly GCF_042881445.1. Taxonomy (NCBI): domain Bacteria; kingdom Bacillati; phylum Actinomycetota; class Actinomycetes; order Micrococcales; family Microbacteriaceae; genus Microbacterium; species Microbacterium sp. NPDC058269. The sequence continues at coordinate 1,010,931 of NZ_JBHVXT010000002.1, read as the reverse complement.
CTCCCACTCTCACCATCCTCGGCCCCGGTCGCCTCCCCCGTCCGGGACCGAGGACGTCGTGCGCCGCGTCAGAGGGCCTTCCGTCAGCGCGGTATCTCGTGCCAGAGGTCGACCGCGTCATCGTCACCGGACGAACGAGAACCTGCGCGACCGACCACGGTCACCGCGATGCGCGGGTCCCGCGCCGAACGGATGATGAGTCTCGACGTCTGGGCGCGGCTGAGCACCACCGCCAACTCGTCCCTGATCGCCTTACGACGCGACTCGTCGATGCCGTCGAAGCCACCCTCATCGAACACGGTCACGACCACGCCGCGCCGTCTCGCGGCCTCGATCGCGTTGCGGACCGCGTCGTTGAGGAGGTCGGCGCCGCGCAGTTCGTCGCGCAGTCGCCCCTCGGCGAGGCGCGCATCCAGACGTTCCTGATCGTTCAGTGCGCCACGAGCCGCGACGACTCTGCTGAGGACCGGTCCGGCGACGGCGAGCGCGAACTGGGTTCGGAGACGTCGCTCGCGCTGACGCACACGCTGTGTGGCGTGCCACGCGGACACCGCCTGCTGGATCTCGGCGAGACGCTCGGTGTCGCGCACCGCTCGATCCCAGAACATCACGAGCAGCCGCGCGACAGCCACCCACATGATCGAGCCGACCAGCCCCAGGTTGAGGGCCACGACGACCCCCAGGTAGGCCGACGCCGCCACGACCAGCACGGCGAGCACGAGCCAGCCGATCACGGATCGCCGGCGAACGACGCACACGACGCCGAGCAGTCCCAGTGCGCCGATGTACCAGGTCGCGAACGGTGCGGTACGGTCCGCCGGCTCGAGGGAGAGGGTGACGAGCACCGGGATCGCCGCGCTCGCCAGAAGCGCGAGAACAGCCGACCAGAGCGGCATCCGCACCGACGCGCCGTCACCGAGGATCGCGATGTTCACGACGACGAGATACACACCGATCGCGAGGACCATCAACAGCGGAGCGGTCGGCTGCTCGATCCACCAGATCCCGCGGGCGACGAAGTAGAGGGCGAAACCGACGGCGAGAGAAGTCGCGACACTGCGCACCGTACGGTTCACGACCGCTCCCATCCCAGCGTGACGGTGGTGCCGTGCTCGTCGGAGAGGATGTCGGCCGTACCGGCGACGCCGGCCATGCGCGCGAAGATCGACGCGCGGATCCCGAGACGATCAGCGCCGATCGATTCGACGTCGAACCCGGCACCGGTGTCCGAGACCGTCACTCCGATCCCCTCGTCACCGTGCCCCTCGACGATGATGTGGAGTCCACGCCCGTTGGCGTGGGACACGGCGTTGCCGATCGCCTGCCGCGCGGCGAGTACCAGCGCGCGGGCCGCTCGTCCGGGGATGAGGCCGATACCTCCGCGCTCCTCGACGATCGCGTCGGCTCCGAGCTCGGAGAGCGCCCTGCGCAGTTCGACGACGATCTGCGTCGTTCCCACCGGCTCATCGCTGCCCTCCTGCGCGACCGCCGCCTCGGTGTTCGCGAGACGGGTGAGAGCCTCCCGCGCCATGGCGACGGCGAGTTCCTCGGCACGCTCTCCCTCGGCCCGCTCCGCGGCGATCAACGCCGCCAGGACGCTGTCATGCATCAACGCCGACATCGCCGCCCGCTCCTCCTCCGCTGCGGCAGCGGCAGCGGCCGTCGAGTACGACGCCACCGCCTGCCCCCTGGCTTCATCCACCCCGGCGGCGACCGAGCGGAACATCCAGCCCAGCGAGATGATGACGACTCCGAGGATGAGGGTGAACGAGACATCGAACGCGGTCGTCACCCAGAACTCGCGGGAGAACTCCCCCTGCACGAGCCGCACGTAGCCGTAGACGAACGGCATCCCCGCCGCCCAGGCGAACTGGAGTCGCAGCGGGAACGCGAGCATGGCCGCGACGACGCCGACGTTGACCAGGAAGAAGATCCAGGGTTGCTCGCCGGCGCCCTTGTCCGAGGGGTCGACGACGGTCGGCCAGGCGGCGAGCGCGAGCATGTAGACCACGGCGAAGATGCCGGAGAAGGTGCGGACGGCCCGCCCGACCAGACATGCCACCAGCATCGCGGCGAGCGGTACGAACACCACGAACAGCGTCACGATGTGCGCGGGATCGGCGTGGGACAAGGACCCCATCGCGGAGATCAGCGCCTGCGCTCCGAGCACCGACGAACCGATCGCGACGACGATCGCGAGGATCCGCTCCATGCGCTTGCCGGTGAAGCGCTCGTATGCCGTCTCCGTGCTGCCGGGAGAGGGGATCTTGCTCCACGCGTCCCGGATGCTGAGCGGCTCAGCTGCCACCGGGCGCCTCGTCTGCCGTGACGATCCCGTCTTCCATCGCACGGCGCAGGAGGTCGACCTTCGTCGGCGCGGGGCGTCCGACCTCGACGTACTTCACCCGGATGCGGGTGATGTTCTCCTTGGCGGTGGAGTACGCGACGCCCAGCTTCTCGGCGACGGCCTTCAACGGCAGCCCGGTCGCGTACAGGCGGAGCACCTCGCGTTCGCGCGTGGCGAGCTGCGCATCGGCGAAGGCGCGGTCTCCGTCGACGGCGCTCGCCCATTCGACGTTGTTGAGTGCCTCACCCTGGGCCACGGTGCGGATCGCATCCAGGACGTCGTCGAGGGCGGAGGACTTGCTCACCACTCCGGCGGCTCCCGCGGCGAGCGCTTCGCGGACGGCAGCCGGCCGATCGGCGACGCTGTGGATCACGACGCTCGCCCCGTCGTTCACGAGGGAGGTCACGTTCTCGGTGACGGTGGTGCCATCGCCGAGCGTGAGGTCGAGGACCACGACCTCGGCGGGTGCCGCCGCTGTCGCCTTGCGCCATTCGAGGTACGAGACCACGGTGCTGCCGGAGAAGACGACGGTCTGCGAGTCTCGCGCGCACGCGGCCTCGAGACCGAGGCGAACGGACTCGTGATCGTCGATGAGTGCGACCGTGCTCATCCCCTCAGCCTACTGAGTACTCAGACAGGCCGAGGATCTTCACCGCGTGAGCAGCGCGACGACCTCGAAGTGATGCGAGTGCGGGAACAGATCGAACCCACGGAGGCGGTCGACGTTCCAGCCGAGTGTCCGGAACGTGCCGAGGTCGCGGGCGAGGGCCACGGGATCGCATGCCACGTAGGCGATGGCGTCGGGGGCGAGCGCGTGAACCGCCTCGACCACCTGACGCCCGGCACCGGCACGCGGCGGATCGAGCACGACGGCACCCGTGCGCCCGCTCTTCTGCGTCGCCAGGAATCGGTCGACGCGGGCGGTCACCGCGTTCACTTCGACGGGAGCGAGATTCGCCGACGCGTGCTGGGTGGCGCGCGCGCTGGACTCGACCGTCACGATGTCGGTCCCGCCGAGGTCGGCGAGCGTCGCGGCGAACAGCCCGACCCCTCCGTACAGGTCGAGGTGCGTCTTCTGGTCGTCGACGTGCCCGTCCAGGATTCCGTAGACGGCGGCATCGAGCACGGAGGCCGCACGCGGGTGCACCTGCCAGAATCCCGTGGAGTCGACCTCGAAGCGACGGTCGTTGACCATCTCGTGGATCACCTCGGGAGTCGGACGCTTGCGGAAGCCTCTCTGCACGCGCGGGGCGCGCTCGGTCTCCTCGCGACGGATGATGCGCACCCTGCCGTCGGCGGGCTCGACGAGTTCGATGCGCCCGGGGGCCTCGCCCTGGAGCGCGAGTGCCGCCTCGGCGATCGCGGGCCTGGCAAGCGGATGCGAGGTCACGGGGATGACGCGGTGGCTGCGCGCGGCGAACGGACCCGCCACTCCCGAATCATCCACATGCAGGGTGACGCGCGTGCGCCATCCGAGGCCGTCGCCCGACTCCACGGACTCGATCTCGGGAGCGTCGAGCCCGCTGCCGGCGAACCGGTCGAGCGCTTCGGTCAACACACGGCGCTTGAGGTCGCGCTGGTGCTCGAGCTCGATGTGGCCGAGGTCGGCGCCGCCGGGGCGGTCTGCGGGATCGCGCGACACGTCGGCCTCCGACCACACATGCGGCCGGCGGTGCTCAGACGCCTCGAGCACTTCGATCGTCTCGGCCCTCCAGAAGCTGCGCGTCTCGGCGTCGGCGCCCTCCTGCGGGGCGATGACTCGGGCACGCACGCGCTCTCCGGGGATCGCATCGGAGACGAAGACCACGCGTCCCTCGTGGCGGGCGATGAAGGTGCCCCCGTGCGCGATGCCGGTGATGTCGAGTTCGAGCACGTCGGCTGGGGAGGAAGTCATCCTTCGAGGATACGGTGGTGAACATGCGCGTCTGCCTCGCCTCCACCTCCCCCGCCCGACTCATGCTGCTCCGGCAGGCGGGCATCGAACCCCTCACGGTGTCGCCGGACGTCGATGAGGACGCGGTCGCCGCCGCTGTCGCGGAGAAGCGCGGTAGACCGCTGACACCCGACGAACTGGTGCTGCTGCTCGCCCGCGCGAAGGCGTCAGCGGTCGCGCGGAGCCTCGCCGAGGAGGGGACCTTCGACGGCCTGGTGATCGGTGGCGACTCGATGTTCGCGCTCGGCGAGCGGGTCTACGGCAAGCCCTACACACCGGAGGAGGCGACCAGACGCTGGCAGGAGATGCGTGGCGCGACCGGCATCCTGCACTCCGGGCACTCCGTGTTCCGTGTCATCCCCGGCGCCGAGCCGACGGAGGCCACCGCCGTCGCCGAAGCCGCCGTGACGTTCGCTGACGACGTGACCGACGCGGAGATCGCTGCGTACGTCGCCTCAGGAGAGCCGTTGCACGTGGCGGGAGCCTTCACCGTCGACAGTCTGGGCAGCGCGTTCATCACGCGGGTGGAGGGCGATCCCTCGACGGTCGTCGGCATGTCCCTGTCGACCGTTCGCCGCCTCGCCGCCGAGCTCGGTGTCCGGTGGACCGACCTCTGGTCGTAGACTCCCCTCCACGTTTTCCCGACTTTCTTGTGGGGAGTCGTCAAAGGGATCGGGGTCGTTCTCGCTAGGCTGGCAAGCATGCCTGCTATCGCCAAGGTGCTCATCGCCAACCGCGGCGAGATCGCCGTCCGCATCATCCGCGCCGCCCGGGACTCCGGGATCGCCTCGGTCGCCGTCTACGCCGACCAGGATCGCGACGCTCTGCACGTCCGCCTCGCCGACGAGGCCTACGCTCTCGGCGGCTCGACGAGCGCCGAGACCTACCTCCAGATCGAGAAGATCCTCTCCATCGCCCGCCGCGCCGGTGCCGATGCCGTGCACCCCGGGTACGGTTTCCTCGCCGAGAACGCCGAGTTCGCTCGCGCCATCATCGGTGCGGGGATGACCTGGATCGGCCCGTCGCCCGAGGCCATCGAGGCGCTCGGAGACAAGGTGACCGCGCGTCACGTGGCGGAGAAGGTCGGCGCACCGCTCGCCCCCGGCACTCCCGGTCCCGTGGAAGGCGCCGACGAGGTCATCGCCTTCGCGAAGGAGTTCGGTCTGCCGATCGCCATCAAGGCGGCCTACGGGGGTGGCGGACGCGGCCTCAAGGTGGCGCGTGAGCTCGACGAGGTCGCCGAGCTGTTCGAATCCGCCACCCGCGAGGCCGTCGCCGCCTTCGGCCGCGGCGAGTGCTTCGTCGAGAAGTACCTCGACAAGCCGCGTCACGTCGAAACGCAGTGCCTGGCCGACGCCGAGGGCAATGTCGTCGTCATCTCGACGCGCGACTGCTCACTGCAGCGCCGCCACCAGAAGCTCGTGGAAGAGGCGCCGGCTCCGTTCCTCACGGGCGAGCAGAACGACCTCCTCTACTCGGCGTCGAAGGCCATCCTCAAGGAGGTCGGCTACGTCGGCGCCGGCACGTGCGAGTTCCTCATCGGGGCCGACGGCACGGTGTCCTTCCTCGAGGTGAACACTCGCCTGCAGGTCGAGCACCCGGTCTCCGAAGAGGTCACCGGTATCGACCTGGTGCGCGAGCAGTTCCGCATCGCGGCCGGCGGCACCATCGACTACAACGACCCCCAGCCCCAGGGGCACTCGATCGAGTTCCGCATCAACGGCGAGGACCCCGGTCGCGGATTCCTGCCGCAGCCCGGCCCCATCCACGTCTTCAAGACCTTCGGCGGCCCCGGCATCCGTCTCGACTCCGGTGTCACCGCCGGCGACGCGGTCTCGGGTGCGTTCGACTCGCTTCTGGCGAAGATCATCGTGACGGGCAAAGACAGGGCGGAAGCGCTGGAGCGCTCGCGCCGCGCGCTCGACGAGTTCGAGGTCGCGGGCCTCCCCACGGTCATCCCGTTCCACCGCAAGGTCGTGCGCGATCCCGCGTTCACCGCGGAGAACGGCGAGTTCGGCGTCTTCACGCGCTGGATCGAGACGGAGTTCGTCAACGACATCCCTGCGTGGGACGGCGAGCTCGAGGCGCCGACGCCTGCGGAATCGCGTCACACGGTCGTCGTCGAGGTCTCGGGAAAGCGTCTCGAGGTGAGTCTGCCCGATCGCGTCGCGGTCGCGGCCGGCACCGCCGGACGCCCTGCCGCCGTCCCGCCGTCGCGTCGCAGCCACGCCACCACCGCGAACGCCGGAGCATCGGGCGACGCCGTCAAGTCGCCGATGCAGGCGACCGTCGTCAAGATCGCCGTCGCCGACGGACAGCAGGTGGTCAAGGGAGACCTGGTCGTCGTGCTCGAGGCCATGAAGATGGAGCAGCCGCTGCAGGCGCACAAGGACGGCGTGGTCGGCAACATCAACGCGGACGCCGGCGCCACGGTCTCCGCCGGGCACCAGCTGCTCACGATCAGCTGACCGCAGAGAATCATGACGAAGGCCCTCGCGTCGACGTGGGGGCCTTCGTCATTCCTTCAGTCCGCAGGGGCAGACGCGCACCACTCGTCGAAGAGTCGCTGCCCAGTGAATGTGCCGAGGGTGGCGCGTGCCGCCGGCGAATCGTGGAACTCACGCAGCGCGGACCAGACGACCTGCGGGTGCGTCTTCAGCATCGCCGGGGCCACGGTAACCGTGGCGGGAACACGCATCCCGTCGGATGCGGTCGCGCGACTCGGATCCACGCGGAGTCTGATGAGCGGGAGTTCGTCCATGCCGCGTCGGGGCTCGGTCGTGTCCGGCTCCACGCGGCGGATCGCGCTCCACGGCACGTACAGGGTCTCGGTGACACGCATCAGGAGCACCCCGTCGTGGCCTATGCCCAGCCCCATCGGTCGACGGCCGAAGGAGTCGGACCGATATTGCGTGATGGCCGCGCGCACGGCCGTGTAGACGAACAGGACGGCGGCCGCCGCGAGCACCGCGACTCCGAGAAAGGCCTCGGGCCGGCCGGTCAGCCCGATCCCGATCGCGACGATCGTCGCGGTCGTGAGCACGATGCCCCATACGACGCATAGCGCCAGGGTGACGACGCCCGGCCGCCGCTCCGGCACGAAGTGCACGCGTGCATCTGGGCTTCCGATCCGCCCGCGCGTCAGCGTCGCCGCGTCGACCAGACGCGCGCGCCCCTCGATGAAAGGTCTGCGGGCAGCGACCGCCAGGGCCGTGAGACCGAACAGCGCGACGAACGCACCCGACCACAGCGGGCCGGCGGCACCACCTGAGAATCCGATCATGGCGGCCGCTGCCGCGAAAAGGACGACACCGAGCCAGAGCATGCCGGTGTTACGTCGGGGTCGACGTTCACCCCATTTCGCCGGCCATCCCTGCAACCGTGGCGAGGCGAACGAATCCGTCACAGCATCCCTTTCTCGACGAGGAGCGGTGGTTCAGCGACAGCAGGCGGCATGGCCGCCATTATCGCAGCGCGTTCGAAGGAGGCCGATCGCCGGACCACCACCGAGGAAGGATCGCATGTAGGCTGCGGCGGACGCGCTGTCCTGGCAGTGGTCAGGAGAGGCGCAGGTCGCCTATCGTGTGGCGCAGCGTGAATGGCACCAGTCGATGCGCGAGATGACGGCGATCGCACATGCGCTGTCCGCGATCGCCCATCGGGGCAACAGCAGCTTCCGTGCACAGGATCGCCGCGACGCGGCTGTCTGGGCGCGCTAAGAAGAGCAATCCGACTCGCGCCGGTACCGTCATCGCAGACGACGCTACCGGCCGCGGTCCGACCGTCCCGGCGAGCTACGAGATGTTCGCATTGACGAGGTGCATCGCCCTGCTCGCATCGGTGATGCTGCTGGACAGCGAGGGGTACGCCGCGAAGACCCGGGAGACCTGGTCGACCGTGAGACGGCGCTCGACGGCGACCGCGATCGGGTAGATCAGCTCCGAAGCCTTGGGAGCGACGATCACGCCGCCGATAACCGTGCCCGACCCCTTGCGCGCGATGAGCTTGACGAAGCCGTCCTTGATGCCCATCATCTTCGCGCGCGGGTTCGCCGCGAGCGGGAGCTTGTAGACCAGGCCGTCGGCTACGCCGTCCTCGACGTCCTTCTCGGAGTAGCCGACCGTCGCGATCTCGGGAGCGGTGAAGATGTTCGAGGTGATCTTGATGAGCTCGAGCGGGATGACGATGTCGCCCAGGGCGTGGAACACGGCAGTGCGGCCCTGCATCGAGGCGACGGAGGCCAGCGGGAAGAAGTTCGTGCAGTCGCCGACGGCGTAGACGTTGGGGACCGAGGTGCGCGCGACGCGGTTCACACGGACGTGCCCCGACTCGTCGAGCTCGACGCCGGCCTCCTCCAGACCGATGCCGGCGGTGTTCGGGATCGACCCGACCGCCATGAGGCAGTGGCTGCCGTCGACGGTGCGCCCGTCGGACAGCGTGACCGTGACGCCCTCGTCGGTGACCTCGACCCGGTCGGCGCGGGACTTGGAGAGCACCTGCATCCCCCCGCGCTTGAACACCTTCTCGAGAACGGCTGCGGCATCCTTGTCCTCGCCGGGGAGCACCTGCTCGCGGCTCGAGACGAGCGTGACCTTCGCCCCCAGGTTCATGTAGGCGGAGGCGAACTCCGCACCCGTGACACCGGATCCGACCACGATGAGGTGCTCGGGGAGCGCCTTCATGTCGTACAACTGTGTCCAGGTCAGGATGCGCTTGCCGTCGGGCTTGGCCGAGTCCAGCTCACGCGGCGAGGCGCCGACGGCCACGATGATGGTGTCGGCCTCGACCCGGTCGAAGTCGGTCCCGCCTTGACCCGTCGACACGATGATCGCGGTGGGCCCCTCGAGGCGGCCGTGACCGGACAGGATGCGCACGCCCGCTTCGAGGAGCGTCGCCCGCATGTCCTCGGACTGCTGACCGGCGAGCGAGAGGAGCCGCTTGTTCACGGCGGCGAGGTTGATCGCGATCTCGGGCTTGAGGGGCCTGGAGTGGTCGCCCTTGGCGTAGAAGTTCACCCCGAGGTCGCTCGCCTCGGAGATGGCGACGGCCGCGTCGGCGGTGGCGATCAGGCTCTTCGAGGGCACGACGTCGGTGAGGACGGCGGATCCGCCGACTCCCACACGCTCGACCAGGGTGACCTCGGCCCCCAACTGGGCTGCCGCGAGGGCCGCCTCGTAGCCGCCGGGACCGCCGCCGAGGACGGCGACGCGCTGAGTGCGCTCGAAAGTGGTGGAAGACATGGAATCCATTCTCGCGCAATCCTGGCACCCGAGCCTGCACCTTCCTAGAGTGGATCCATGCCCGAAACGCACAGCAACCCCCTCGACGACCCGACCGCGAACCCGTTCGAGGTCGCCGCGCAGGCCGCAGCCGACATCGCACGTCTGACCGGTGTCGAGAAGCACGACATCGCCCTCACCCTCGGCAGCGGCTGGGGCAAGGCCGCCGACATCATCGGCGAGACCGTCGCGACGATCCCCGCGACCGAGGTCACCGGCTTCTCCAAGCCCGCGCTCGAAGGCCACGTCGGCACCCTGCGCAGCATCCGCACCCCCGACGGCAAGAACGTCCTCGTGATCGGCGCGCGCACCCATTACTACGAGGCCCACGGGGTGCGTCGCGTGGTGCACAGCGTCCGCACCGCCGCCGCGACCGGTGCCGAGATCATGGTGCTGACCAACGGGGCCGGTGGCATCCGCGAGACGTGGACGCCCGGTCAGCCCGTGCTCATCAGTGACCACATCAACCTCACCGCAGACTCGCCGCTCGAGGGCGCCACGTTCGTCGACCTCACGGACCTCTATTCGAAGCGCCTGCGCGACATCGCCCGCACCGTCGACCCGACACTCGACGAGGGCGTCTACACGCAGTTCCGTGGCCCGCACTACGAGACCCCGGCGGAGGTGCAGATGGCCAAGCACATCGGCGGCCACATCGTCGGCATGTCGACCGCGCTCGAGGCGATCGCCGCCCGCGAGGCCGGCATGGAGATCCTCGGCTTCTCCCTGATCACCAACCTCGCCGCGGGCATCCAGCAGACCCCGCTCAGCCACGCCGAGGTGATCGAAGCCGGACGTGAGGCCGAGCCGGTGATCTCCGCGCTCCTGGCCAAGGTGGTCGAGGCCCTGTGAGCGAAGAGCGGCTCGCCCAGGCCCGTGACTGGCTGCGACAGGACCCGGATCACGAGACCCGCGACGAGCTGGCCGGTGTGATCACCCGTGCAGCCGCCGGCGAACACGAGGCCATCGCCGACCTCGACGATCGGTTCCGCACGCGCCTGGCCTTCGGAACCGCGGGGCTTCGCGGCGAACTCGGTGCCGGCAGCAACCGGATGAACCGGGTACTGGTCGCCCAGGCTGCCGCGGGCTTCGCCGCCTACCTGCGCGAGAAGTCCGACGGCGGCACCCCGACCGTCGTGATCGGCTACGACGGACGCCGCAAATCCCGCGTGTTCGCGACGGATTCCGCCGAGCTGTTCGCGGGCGCGGGCCTGCGTGCGATCTTGCTCCCCCGCCTGCTGCCGACGCCCGTCCTCGCCTTCGCCGTGCGCCACTTCGGAGCAGACGCCGGCGTGATGGTGACCGCGAGCCACAACCCGCCCAACGACAACGGCTACAAGGTGTACCTCGGCGGCACCGACCAGGGATCGCAGATCGTCGCCCCGGCGGATGCCGAGATCGCCGCACACATCCAGCGCACGGCCGACGCGGGTTCCATCGCCACGCTGCCGCGCTCGACGGAGTACGAGACGGCCGGCGAGGAGGTCGTCGAGGCCTACATCGCCGCGACCGTCGCCGTGGCCCCCGCTCCGGCGGGCACGACCGGGATGCGGTGGGTCTACACCGCGATGCACGGTGTCGGATGGGAGACGCTGTCCCGCATCGTGAAGGATGCCGGATACCCGCAGCCGTTCGTCGTCGACGAGCAGCTCACCCCGGACGCCACGTTCCGCACCGTGTCGTTCCCGAACCCGGAGGAACCGGGCGCGATGGATCTCGCCTTCGCGAGAGCCCGCCGGGTCAAGGCGGACTTCATCCTGGCCAACGACCCTGACGCGGATCGTCTGGCCGTCGCCGTTCCCGACCCTGCGGCAGCGGACGGCTGGCGCCGCCTCACCGGTAACGAGGTCGGCCTCCTGCTCGGCGCGAGGGCTGCCCGCGCCGCGGAAGGCACGCCGGGAGCCTCGCTCGCATGCTCCCTCGTCTCCTCCCCCGGCCTCGGCGCGATCGCCGCCCACCACGGACTGGACTTCCACGAGACGCTCACCGGCTTCAAGTGGATCTCCCGCGCCCCGGGCATCGTCTTCGGCTTCGAGGAGGCCTTGGGCTACCTCGTGAACCCGGAGACGGTGCGCGACAAAGACGGCGTCTCGGCGGCCGTGGCCGTCCTCGGCCTCGCCGCAGAGGCGCGTGATCGCGGAGCCACACTCGTCGATCTGCTCGACGAGCTCGGCGAGACCTACGGACACTTCGCCAGTGGCCAGGTGTCGGTGCGGGTCGAAGACCTCGCGGTCATCGGCAACGTGATGCTCGCCCTGCGCACGCTACCGCCGACGCACATCGCCGGACGCACGATCGCCTCGGCCGAGGATCTGCTGCAGGCAGCACCGGGTCAGCCGTCCGGCGATGTACTGCGCTACCGGCTCGGCGACGGGTCGCGCGTGATCGTGCGCCCCAGCGGCACTGAACCGAAGCTCAAGGTCTACATCGACGCTCGCGCCGAGTCGGCCGCGAGCGCGCGTGCGGCCGTCGCTGAGCTCGAAGCAGGAGTCCGCGCCCTGCTCGACGAACGCTCCTGAGCATGCCGGTCCGACGCCTCATCGTCAGCGCGCACAACGGCGTGCACGCGCGACCGGTGGCAGAGCTCGTGCGACTCGCGCAGTCCCACGGCGCTCCGGTGACCCTTCGCACGGCCGACGGCACGATCGTCGACCTGACCAGTGTGCTGGCAGTCATGGACCTCGGCATCGCCTCCGGGGATTCCGTCGTGATCGAGACCGCGCCCTCCGCGTCGGCGGAGGCCGTTCTCGACCAGCTGGCGGAGGTTCTCGCACCTCGAGGGTGACCGCCGCCACCCGCGGGTGACCGCCGCCGTCAGCCGTCGATCACGGCGACGAGCTCGTCGAGGAACGCTTCGAAGGTCGTGCCCTTGCGGACGATGCGCTGCACGCTCTCACGTTCGCTGAACACCTCGACCAGCTGCTCGAACACGGTCTGGAAGGCCGCACGATCACTCTCGCTGAACGCGGCGAGCGCGACGACCTGCACGCGTCCCCCGCCCCAGGCTGCCGAGCCGTCCGCGACGCCTATGGCGATCGCGGTGCGGCTGGCCGTCATCTGAAGCGCGTGCGGCACCGCGAGGGCATCGGTGAAGGCGGTCGACGACATCCGCTCCCGCACGATGGTGTTCTCGACGTAGTCCTCGCCGATCAGCCCTGCCTGCACCAGCAGCCCGCCGAGGCGTCGGATGATCGCTTCCTCCCCCTCGTCCGGCAACGGGAAGACATAGGCATCGGCGAGGAAGTAGCGTGCGAGCTCGCCGCGGAGGCGGGTGAGCCGTCGGCCCCGGCGTACCCGGGCGGCCGCCTGCTGGATGCGGTCGACGTCGGCGTCGGTCAGGAACGGCTGGATGCGCACGAAGCGGTCGCCGGACGATCCCGGCTCGATCGTGCTGAGCACGAGGTCGGTGTCGAACGATGCCCAGTCGGGGTCGACATTGGTGACGACGGTCGTGACCTCGATCGCAGAGCCGAGCGAACGATCGACGCTGGAGCGGAGCAGCTCATGCAGCTCGTGATAGCCCGGGCAGACGATCATGGCGGTGAGGATCGACTCGGCCTTGCGGCTGCGTTCGAGGCGTCCGCCCACGTGCATGGCGATGTAGGCGATCTCGTCATCGTGGATGGGCGTGCCCACACGGTCGTGCAGGCCGCTCGCGATCGAGACGGCCACCTCGAAGATCATCGGGTAGGTCGTCTTCAGCGACCGGGTGAGCGGATTGCGGGTGAGGCCGCTCTCCTCGGCCCGACGCAGCAGGTTCTGCACGTGCAGGGCGAGCCGCAGGACGAAGGTCTCATCGACGAGGTCCACCTGGAAGTCCTCGGCGGCTCGGGCGATCTCCGCTCGCACCGCGGCCTCGACCATCGGGTCCACTCCGCTGCGGGCGACCTCGCGTGTGGCGGCCTCCCCCGGGGCGACGATGCGCGTGAGCACGAGGGACGCGAGATGGTCGCTGTCTCCCTCTCCCAGGACCACGGAGAAGTGCTCGGATGCAAGGCGGGCGATGACCGTCCCGACACGCGGGATCTCCTCACGAGTGCCTGCCGTGGCCGACTCGAGGGTGTGTCCGGCGGCGACCCGCTCCGCCGCGATCGCGATGTGCAGCAGCACGTCGGAGATCGCGAGCTCGTTCACGTAGTAGCCGAGTTCGCCGAGCTCGCGCACCAGCGAGGACTTGAAGGGTCCCACCGCGCTGGCGGCGACCGCGGAACCGGAGAGCGCCCGGCGGAACGTCTCCGGGTGGAATGACGCATCGTCCATCTCGTCGTGGGCGAGCCTGCTGAGCAGGCGACGTTGCGCCGTCTCGTTGCCACGCAGTCGGACGTTCTCCCGCTCGCGCTCGAGCAGAAGGTCGGTGCCGTCGAGCAGACCGCGGACGCGCACCAGATCCGCCTCGAGCGTCGCCTCGCTGACATGCAGCTCCTCGGCGGTGTCGAACACGTCGATCCCCCTCGGCTCGTCGAGCAGGAGTCGCACCAGCGTGTGCAGACGGTCACGGGGGGCGGACTCTCCCGTCTGACGCATCCGCAGCGCACCGCGGGCGCCGGAGCCGGCGCGATAGCCGGCGGGCCCCGACTCGATCACCGCGGCCCCTGGCGTGCGAGCGTTCAGCGCCGCGACATAGGAGCGGATGCTGCGCGGGGTGACCCCCATCAGGTCGGCGAGACTCGACGCCGTCGCCCAGCCCTCCTGGCGGAGCAGTGCCGCGAGGAGCTGGTCCTGACGCTGACGCGACATGATCCTCCCCTTCCCGCGTGCTGACTGCACCGTCTCGACGTGTTCTCCATGATGTCAGGTGGCCGGCGCGCTCGGGCGGAAGGAGCTGTTCCGCAGGGGCGGAAAGGAACGTGTTGGCGCCGGCCCCTCGAGCTTTCCCAGACTGTTCTCAGGAAGGGTGGGCATCGATGAGGATTCTCGTGGTGTGCGGTGCGGGCGCATCGAGCACGTTCGTCGCACAACGGCTCCGCCGAGCGGCAGCCGCAGCCGGTCTCGATTGGGACGCGGCGGCCGGCATGGAGAGCTCCGTCGCCGATTCCGATCCCGACCTCGTCCTCGTCGGCCCGCACCTGAGCGACCGCCTCGATGCCATCCGCGACAGCGCGAGCGTCCCGGTCGCCGTCCTCCCGGACGATGTCTTCGCCGACCGCGACGGCTCACGCACACTCGTCTTCGCCCGCTCGATCCTCGCCGCCGTCGGCGAAACCCCGAAAGGAACACCATGACCGCCACCCGCACCGTCCGGATCGGCTCCTCCCACGGGCTGCACGCCCGCCCCGCGAAGCTCTTCGCACAGGCGGCGAAGGACTCCGGCATCGCTGTGACGATCGCCAAGGACTCGGGCAAGCCGGTCAACGCGGCCAGCATCCTCGGGGTCATCGCCCTCGCGATCGAACACGGCGACTACGTGACCCTCACGGCCGACGGAGACGGAGCGGAGAACGTGCTCGACACGCTCACCGAGCTCCTCACCACCGATCACGACCAGGACTCCGCCGGATGAGCGAGCTTCGTGGGGTGGGGATCGGTCTCGGGGTCGCCCAGGGACCGATCGTCCGCATGGCCGAAGCGTTGCCCGCTCCGGAGAACACACCCAGCACCGCGGGTGCGGAAGCCGAGCGTTCGAGGGTCCGAGACGCCGTCTCGATCGTCGCGAACGAGCTGAACGCCCGAGGTGAGGCCGCGGGAGGATCCGCACAGGAGGTCCTCGAAGCGCAGGCGATGATCGCCGAGGACCCGACGCTCCAGGACGAGGTCGACACCCGGATCGACGCCGGAGCAACGGCGGAATGGGCCGTGCACGACGCCTTCGCCGGGTTCCGCGCCACGCTGGAGGCCGTCGGCGGCTACCTCGGCGAGCGCGCGGCCGACCTCGACGACATCGCACAGCGAGTGCTCGCCCGTCTTCGGGGGGTCGAAGCCCCCGGCGTTCCGAACCCGGGCCACCCGTTCGTCCTGGTCGCACGCGACCTCGCCCCCGCCGACACGGCACTCCTCGACCTCGACCAGGTGCTCGCGCTCATCACCACGGACGGCGGTCCCACATCCCACACCGCGATCCTCGCCAGGGAGAAGGGCATCGTCGCGATCGTCGGAGTCGCCGACGGAGACATGCTCACCACGGGCGAGACCGTGATCGTCGATGCTGCGAGCGGCGTCGTCACACGCGAACCGACGGACGACGAGAAGGCCCGTGCCACGGAGCGCGCGGCCGCTCGTCAGTCGGCGGACTCCGCCCCACCGACCCCCGGCGCCCTCGCCGACGGCACGCCTGTCGCGCTGCTCACGAATCTGGGGAAGCCCGCAGACGCGGCCGATGCGGTCGTTCGGGGGGCCGAGGGCGTCGGGCTGTTCCGCACCGAGTTCCTGTTCCTCTCCTCCGCTCAGGCGCCGACGATCGCACAGCAGCGCGAGTCGTACCGCGAGCTCCTGGCGGCGTTCCCCGGCAAGAAGGTCGTGGTCCGGATGCTGGATGCCGGCGCTGATAAGCCGCTGGCCTTCCTCAACGACGCGCACGAGGAGAATCCGGCGCTCGGGCTCAGGGGTCTGCGGGCCCTCCGTGCGAGCGAGGACATCCTGCGCGAACAGCTCACCGCGCTCGCGGAAGCCGACGCTGCGACCGAGGCCGACCTCTGGGTGATGGCCCCCATGGTCGCGACGGTCGAGGAGACGATCTACTTCACGGGCCTCGCCCGAGAATACGGACTGAAGACCGCCGGCGTCATGGTGGAGATCCCGGCGAGCGCGCTGCTCGCCGACCGCGTGCTCGCACACGCCGACTTCGCCTCGATCGGCACCAACGACCTCACGCAGTACACGATGGCCGCCGACCGCATGCTCGGCTCCGTCGCCGGCTTCCAGGACCCCTGGCACCCTGCCGTCCTCCGCCTCGTGAGCGAGGTCGGCGATGCGGGTGCCCGTCTCGGCAAGCCTGTCGGCATCTGCGGCGAGGCTGCGGCCGATCCGCTGCTCGCCGTGGTCCTGGTCGGACTCGGCGCCACCAGCCTCTCGATGGCGCCGTCGGCCCTCGCCGATGTGAGACACGCGCTGTCCGAGCGCACCCCGTCCGAGGCGCGGAGCCTCGCCCAGGCCGCCCTGGCTGCCGACGACGCCTCCTCCGCCCGAACCGCCGTGGCGACTCTCGCCGCGGAACTCCCCCTCCACAAGAAAGAGACGACATCATGACGACGACGTCACCTGCCGCCACCAAACCTGGCGGCCTCCGCGTAGGAGTGCAGCGCTTCGGCACATTCCTCTCAGGCATGATCATGCCCAACATCGCGGCCTTCATCGCCTGGGGCTTCATCACGATGCTCTTCATCCCCAAGGGGTTCTTCGGTGCCGAGAGCCCGTTCGGCTGGCACTGGGCCGGCGTGTCCGAGATCCTCGGCGGCGGCGGCGACTCCGTCATCCTCGGCTGGCAGGGAGCCATGACGACGGTGGCCGAGGGCGCCGACGGCAACATCCTCGCCTATGTCGGCCTCGTCGGCCCGATGGTCACGTACCTGCTGCCGCTGCTGATCGCCAACACCGCCGGCCGCATGGTCTACGGCGAGCGCGGCGGTGTGGTCGCCTCCATCGCCACGGTCGGTGTGATCGTCGGCACGAACATCCCGATGTTCCTCGGCGCCATGATCATGGGGCCGATCGCCGCCTGGATCATGAAGCAGGTCGACCGGATCTGGGAGGGCAAGATCCGCCCCGGCTTCGAGATGCTGGTCAACAACTTCTCCGCCGGCATCCTCGGCATGATCCTCGCGATCGTCGGCTTCTTCGTGTTCGGACCCGTGATGCTCGGCATCAGTGCGGTGCTCGGTACGGCCGTCGACTGGCTCGTCTCGCTGAACCTGCTGCCGCTCGTGTCGATCATCGTCGAGCCGGCCAAGGTGCTGTTCCTCAACAACGCCATCAACCACGGTGTGTTCACGCCGCTCGGCATCGAGCAGGCCGCAGAGACCGGCAAGTCGATCCTGTTCCTCATCGAGGCGAACCCCGGCCCGGGCCTCGGGTTGCTGCTCGCCTTCACGTTCTTCGGCGTCGGCGCCGCGAAGGCCTCCGCACCGGGTGCGGCGATCATCCAGTTCTTCGGCGGCATCCACGAGATCTACTTCCCGTATGCGCTGAGCAAGCCGACCACGATTCTCGCGCTCATCGCTGGTGGCGCGGCCGGAGTCACCACGAACATGGTCCTCGGCGGCGGTCTGGCATTCCCGGCTGCACCGGGGAGCATCATCGCCGTGACCGCGGCTGCCATCGGACCGGGCGTCGGCAACCTGCTGGTCGTATACCTGTCGGTCATCATCGCCGCCACGGTCACCTTCCTCATCACCGGTGTGATCCTTCGGGCATCGCGCAAGCGTGATCTCGAGGCCGAAGGCGACACCTTCGGCGCCGCGATCGCGCAGACCGAGGCGAACAAGGGCAAGTCGTCCGCTGCCATGGACTCGCTGCGCACGTCGACCGCGACCACGGCCCCCGAGGCCGCCGCCGCCGCGAGCACGACTGCACTCGTCGCCGCACCGATCGAGCGCATCGTGTTCGCCTGCGACGCCGGCATGGGTTCTTCCGCCATGGGCGCCAGCGTGCTGCGCAACAAGCTCAAGAAGGCCGGCATCGAGGACATCACGGTCACCAACCAGGCGATCGCGAACCTCGACGGAACAGCCGACGTGGTGATCACGCAGCAGCAGCTCACCGAGCGCGCCGAGGCGAAGTCGCCGAACTCGGTCCACGTGTCGGTCGACAACTTCATGAACTCGCCCAAGTACGAAGAGGTCGTCGAGATGGTGCGTGAACAGCGAAAGGAAAACGAATGAGCGTTCTCACCCCCGAACAGGTCCGCATCCATCCCGGAGGAGCTTCACGGGACGAGGCTCTCCAGGAGGCGACCGACATCCTGGTCGCCGCCGGAGCCGTCACCCCGGCCTATGTCGACGCGATGCGCCAGCGCGAGGAGACGGTCTCGACCTTCATGGGCAACGGGCTGGCGATCCCTCACGGCACCAACGATGCGAAGGACACGATCCTCGCTTCCGCCCTGTCCGTCGTCCGTTATGACGGCGGTGTCGACTGGTCCGGCGACCCTGCGACGTTCGTGATCGGCATCGCCGGAGTGGGCGACGAGCACCTGGAGATCCTCTCCCGGATCGCGATCCTGTTCTCCGAGGAGGACGACGTGGCCCGGCTGTCCGCAGCGAAGACCGCGGAGGAGCTCTACGCCCTCCTCTCGGAGGTGAACGAGGGATGAAGGCGGTCCACTTCGGGGCGGGTAACATCGGACGCGGATTCGTCGGTCTGCTGCTGCGCGAGGGCGGGTACGAGGTCGTGTTCTCGGACGTCGCCGACGCGCTGGTCGATGCGATCAACGCGGTCGACTCGTACACCGTGCACGAGGCCGGCCCCGGAGGGACCGATCACGTCGTCACCGGTTTCCGTGCGGTGAACAGCCGCAGGGATCCGGCCGTGGTGGCGGAAGAAGTCGCATCAGCCGACGTCGTCACGACCGCGGTCGGCCCGACGGTGCTGCGGTTCGTGGCACCGTCGATCGTCGCGGGACTCGCTCTGCGCTCCCCCACCGCCGCGCCGCTTCAGGTGATGGCGTGCGAGAACGCGATCGGCGCCACCGATCTGCTGCGCCGCGAGATCATCGCGGCCGCGGGTCCGGATGCCGAGACGCTACTGGCGCGAGCGGTCTTCGCGAACACCGCGGTGGACCGCATCGTCCCGGCGCAGCCGGAGGGTTCCGGCGTCGACGTGACGGTCGAGCCCTACTTCGAGTGGGCGATCGAGTCGGGGCCCTTCGGCGGCCACCTGCCGAACATCCCCGGCGCGCACTTCGTCGACGAGCTGGCCCCGTACATCGAGCGCAAGCTCTTCACGGTGAACACGGGCCACGCCGCCACCGCATACTTCGGTGCCCGCGCGGGCATCGAGCGCATCTCGGACGCCCTCGCCGACCCCGCCATCGCGGCGAGCGTCTCGGCGGCGCTCGAGGAGACATCGGCCGTTCTGGTCGCCGAGCACGGCCTGGATCCTGACGGCCTCGCGACCTACCGCGCGACGATCCTCGACCGGTTCCGCAATCCCGCGCTCATCGACACCGTGCAGCGGGTCGGACGCCAGCCGCTGCGCAAGATCTCACGGCACGAACGCTTCGTGGGGCCGGCCGCCATGGCCGCAGAGCGCGGGCTGCCCAGCGAGGCCCTGGTCGCCGCTGTCTCGGCCGCACTCGAGTTCGACGATCCCGCGGACGAGCAGTCGGTCGAACTGCAGCAACTGCTGCGCACGGAGGATCCTTCCGGGTTCACCACGCGCGCGACCGGTCTCGATCCCGAGCACCCGCTGTTCCCGCTGATCCGGGATGCCGTCGCCGCTCGGCAGCAAGACATCGCAGCCGCCTGACGCGTCACTGATCGACGCCCCCGCCTGCCGATACGATCGGTGGGCGGGGGCGTTTTTCGAGCACGACGGCGTGCGGAAGTACACGGATGTACGGGGAGCCACATGAACAGATATGCCGTGATAGGCGCTGGTCCGTCCGGCCTCGCTGCGGCACGCGCACTGCAGAAGCGCGGGATCGAGGTCGACGGCTACGAGGCCTCGCACGGCGTCGGAGGACTGTGGGATATCGGCAATCCCCGCAGCACGATGTACGAGTCAGCACACCTCATCTCCTCGCGCACGACGACCGAGTTCGCGGAGTTCCCCATGCGCTCACGGGTCGACTACCCCGGCCACCGGGTTCTCAAGGAGTACTTCGAGGACTACGCCCGACACTTCGAGCTGACGCGGCTGTTCCGATTCGCCACCAGCGTCACCCGCCTCGAACCGCGCGACGGGGGCTGGGACCTCACGAGTGCCGGCCCCGGTGGCGTGGAGACCCGGTGGTACAAGGGAGTCGTGCTCGCGAACGGCACGCTCGCCGAGCCGAATGTGCCGACGTTCCCCGGAGAGTTCACGGGGGAGCTGCTGCACACGAGCGCCTACAAGTCTGCCGATCAGTTGACGGGCAGGCGGGTGTTGCTGATCGGCGCGGGCAACTCCGGCTGCGACATCGCGGTGGATGCCGTGCACCATGCGGTCTCCGTCGATATGAGCGTCCGCCGGGGGTACTACTTCGTTCCCCGCTACCTGTTCGGCAAGCCCAGCGACACCCTGAACCAGGGCCGCCCGCTGCCGGCACGCGTCAAGCAGGCGGTCGACAGTCGCGTGCTGCGGGCCTTCACGGGCGACCCCGTGCGGTTCGGGTTCCCGAAGCCCGGCTATCGCATCTACGAGTCGCACCCGATCGTGAACACCATGATCCTGAACCACCTCGGTCAGGGCGATCTGCGCATCCGCCCCGACATCGACCGCTTCGACGGGGCGACCGTGCGCTTCCGCGACGGCACCGCCGACGACTACGACCTCGTGCTGCTCGCGACCGGGTACACCCTCGACTACCCGTTCGTCGACCGCGAGCACCTGCACTGGCGCGGTGCGTCGCCCCGACTGTTCCTCAACGTCTTTCCCGCATCGTTCAACGGTCTCTACGTGATGGGGATGATCGAAGCCTCGGGCATCGGGTGGCAGGGCCGTTTCGAGCAGGCCGAGCTTCTCGCGGCCTACCTCTCCGCCGTCGAAGAGGACCCGGCGCGCGCGGCCCGGTTCCGCGACCGGGTGACCGGAACGCCCTGGCCCGATGTGACCGGTGGTTATCACTACCTGGGCCTCGACCGGATGGCGTACTACGTGAGCAAGGATGCCTACCGGGGTGCTGTGCGGCACGAGAGGCGTGTCCTGGAGACGCCGGCATGACCTCTGCCCGCTGACCGACGGCGTGCCTCCCCGCAGCGCGGAGTAGCGTTGTCCCGTGCAGAAGAAGTCTCGCCGGATCCTGAAGCGCGTGCTGTGGAGCGTCGCGATCGTGCTGGTGCTCGCCGTCGGCGGAGTGCTCGCGTGGACCCAGATCGGTGTCATGGCCGCGGCGCCGGAGCCGCTCGCGGCCGTGCGGGAGAACCCGGCGATCACCGTCACCGACGCCGCCCAGGGCATCGTGCTCGCTCCGGCCGAGGGAGAATCGGACCTCGGCCTCGTCTTCATCCCCGGCGCCAAGGTGGATCCCTGGGCGTACGCCGCGATCCTGCAGGGGCTGGCAGAAGACGGAGTCACGGTCGTGATCACACGCCCCTGGCTGAACCTGGCGTTCTTCGATCCGCGAGGCCTCGATGCCTTCACCTCCGCAGCCCCCGACGTCGATGTCTGGAGCGTCGGCGGACACTCCCTGGGCGGGGTGCGCGCGTGCCAGCTCGCGTCTGACGCCGATGCGCTCGTGCTGTTCGCGTCGTACTGTGCGAACGATCTCTCCCAGAGCGGTCTTCCCGTGCTGAGCCTGTCCGGAAGCGAGGACGGGCTCTCCACTCCGGACAAGATCGCCGGTGCCCGGGACCAGCTGCCCGCAGACGCCGTCATGGAGGAGATCGAGGGGGCCTCGCACGCCTCCTTCGGCGACTACGGCCCGCAGGACGGCGACGGCACGCCGACGATCTCGCAGGACGAGATGCACGCGGAAGTCACGCGCCTGACCGAAGGCTTCTTCGCGCCTCTCGTGCCCTGAGCATCACTCCCCCGCTGTCCCGAGGATCGGGTCGAGCAGCGGATGCAGATGCCGCGTGCGAAGGACCGATGCCGCCGACCGCGCCCCTGCTTCGAGTGCGGCGGTGACGCCCACCCCGTCGAGACGCGCATCGAGCACGCCGACCAGGAAGGCATCGCCCGCGCCGTTGGTGTCGACCACCTCGACGGGCTCTGCGCGTACCCGATGCACTGCGCCGTGTTCGTCGACTGCGACCGCCCCGTCCGCCCCCAGGGTGCACACGGCCAGGCTTGCGCCCGCCGCGATGCGCGAACGCAGGAATGCCACCGGGTCATCGAGCTGATCGGCGTTGCAGAACACCGTGTGCGCGGCGTCGAGGAACG
Source organism: Microbacterium sp. NPDC058269 (assembly GCF_042881445.1). Lineage (NCBI taxonomy): Bacteria > Bacillati > Actinomycetota > Actinomycetes > Micrococcales > Microbacteriaceae > Microbacterium > Microbacterium sp. NPDC058269. Next base: position 988,418 of record NZ_JBHVXT010000002.1, on the reverse strand, counting down.
GCCGATGGAAATCCGCCGTGCCGTCGTAGTCGTGCACGTCCACCCAGATCGGTGTGCCGGTCGATCGGGCGAGGGGCAGCAGACGCAGGGGTTCCGCCGCGAGGTCGAGCACGACGGCGTCTGCCGCACTCATCGCGTCGCGCACCCAGGCGTCCTGCTCGCCTTCCGTCGCCTCGGGCGTGGACAGATACAGCGAAACGCGCCCGCCCTCGCGTGTCATGAGGTTCAGATGCCGTTCGGTGAGGCCGTCGCCCCAGTGCGTCTGCACCCCGGCCGCCTGCAGCGCTTCGCGCACACGATTGCCCTCCGCGTCCGTCCCGGCCAGGGCATGGAGCAGCGTCGTCCGGCCCAGCGCGGTCAGTCCGAGCGCCTTGCCCGCACTCGTGCCTCCGACCGTCTCCCACGTATCCTCGGCGAACTGCATGTGCGGCACGGGTTCCGGAAGCCGGTCGAGCACGACGATCCTGTTCCAGGAGGCCGGGCCGACGATGAAGACGGAAGCGGGCACAGGTTCGGGCATGGAGGACATGCGCACCATCCTGCCTCGTGATCGATACTCAGCCGATGCGCGACACCAGCGCGTCCAGCCCCATGCCGTAGTCGATGCGCACGACGGGAAGAGCGAACCTGTCCGTGCCGATCTTGACGTAGCCGGGTTCGATCGTGCGTCCCATCTCGTAGCCGGCCTGGGCGACACCCTGCTTGGTCGTGTCGTTGTAGTGCCCGTACGGGTAGGCGACGACCTGCCCCACACCGAGGATGTCGGCCGACGTCTTGAGGTCGGCAGCGATCTGGTCGGCGCTCCAGTTGACCATCCGGCCCTTGCCGTTGTCGCCGGCCTGGTGCATGTCGTGCGTGTGCGATCGGCGCTGCACATAGATCGACGGTGCCGGATCCTGCCGATAGGCCGTGATCATGAAGGACGTGCTGAGCAGCTTGTACTTGTCGACGACCGGCACCGCGAGGTCGAACCACGACTGGTCGGCGTCGTCGTCGGTGATGATCACGCTCTTCGCCGGAAGCGAGAGCCGACCGTCGATGAAGGCACTGAGCTCATCCCAGGTGGGAAGGTAGAAGCCCGTCGTCGCGATGTGGTTCATCTGCGCGTCGAAGTCTCCGATGTACGCGTAGTTGCCCCGCAGCCAGCCCTTCTCCCCCTCGGGGTTGGCTGTGAACTGGTGGTACATGAGGATGGGCACGCGCACGTTCGCCGCTGCATTCTCCTCCGGGGTCTTCCACGCCGCGAAGAGTTCGACCTGCTGTTCCGCGCACACGACGGGGTCGGCGCCGTTCACACGAGCGGCGTCTGTGAAGGCTCCCGCGTCCGCCGCGGTCGCATACCAGCCGGCGAACACCCGACCCTCGAGCTGCGGAATCGGCAGCCCCTGGTACAGAGCATCCTGGAACTGGAGCATCGGGTCGGCGGGGGCGCCCTCGCCCGTGAACGTGACCGCGCAGGCACGCGGATCGTCCGCATCCGCCACGATCTGCTCCGCCGGCGTCAGCGGATGCTCGATCGTCGCGCTCTGCGCCTTCGGAACGGTGTTCTCCGGCGTGCGATTCAGCCACGCGAAGGCCGCGGTGCCACCCGCGAGCACGACGACTGCCGCGATGGCGCTGACGATGACGGCGGTGCGTCCGCGCCGCTTCTTCCCCCCGGAAGCCATGATCAGGCGTCGAATCCTTCGGCGATCATCTCCACGAGCTCCTCGCGCTCCTCGACCGGGAGGAAAGCGGCCGCGGCGGCGTTGAACTGGAACGTCTCGAGGTCGTCGAGATCGTATTCGAACGCCTCGACGAGCAGCGCGAGCTCACGGGTGAGCGACGTCGCGCTCATGGTGCGGTTGTCGACGTTCACGGTGACCGCGAATCCGAGCTGGTAGAGCAGGTCGAAGGGGTGATCCACCATCGTGTTGCCCCACGCGGCGATCGCACCGGTCTGCAGGTTCGACGAGGGCGAGAGCTCGAGCGGGATCTCACGATCGCGGACCCAGCGCGCGAGGTCGCCGAACTGCACCTGCACCTCGTCGCCCTCCTGCGTGATGACCTCGAGGTCTTCGGCGATGCGCACACCGTGGCCGAGCCGCAGCGCGCGTCCGTCCAGCAGAGCCGAGCGGATGGAGGCAGGGCCTGCCGCCTCTCCCGCGTGCACCGTGACGGGGAAGAAGTTCTCGGCGAGGTAGTCGAAAGCCTTGCGGTGGTTCGACGGCGGGAAGCCGTCTTCGGGGCCGGCGATGTCGAAGCCCACGGCACCGCGTCCACGGAAGTCGACCGCGAGCTCGGCGATCTCGAGGGCGCGATCGGTGTGCCGCATCGCCGTGATCAGCTGACCGACACGGATGCTGCGGCCGGAGCGGTCTGCAGCGTCCTCGCCCTCTTCGATGCCCTGCTGCACGGCTTCGACGGTCTGCTCGAGCGTGAGCCCGCGGGCCACGTGCTGCTCGGGAGCCCAGCGCACCTCACCATAGATGACGCCGTCGGCCGCGAGGTCCTGGACGAACTCGCGCGCGACGCGCGTGAGCCCCTCCTGGGTCTGCATCACGGCTGTCGTGAGGTCGAAGGTCTTGAGGTACTCGACCAGCGATCCGGAGTCGCTCTGCTTCGCGAACCACGATCCCAGGGCCGCGGGCTCCGATTCCGGAACCTCGAGGCCGATCGCGTCCGCGAGCTCGATGATCGTCGCGGGCCGCAGCGCGCCGTCGAGGTGGTCGTGCAGCGACACCTTGGGCAGGCTCCGCAGGGAGACCCCCTGAAGCGTGACGTCGCCGTTCGCATCGATCGACATGGTGATCCTCTCGGTCGCGGATGTGCTCAGTTCAGGCTAGCGGTCCGAGGTCACGCCGTGATGCGCTCGCGAACGATGGGACCGGTCGCCGGAGCCTCGTCGCCGATCTCCCAGGAGCCCTCGAGCGCGTCGAGCGCCCTGCCGAATCGTGCCTCCTCCGCAGCGGAGAGCGTGAACAGCGGCTGTCCGGCGACGACGCGGTCACCCGGCTTGGCGTGCAGATCGATGCCCGCCTCGAAGATCACCGGGTCCTGCGCCCTGGCGCGTCCGGCGCCGAGACGCCACGCGGCGACTCCGAAGGGCAGGGCGTCCATGCGCGTGAGGATGCCGTCGGCCGGGGCCAGCACCTGATGGGTCTCGCGGGCCGTCGGGAGCGCGGCATCCGGGTCGCCGTCCTGGGCGCGGATCATGGCCTTCCAGGTGTCCATCGCACGACCGTCGTCGAGCGCGGCCTCCACGTCGGCGTCCGGCTGCCCGGCGAGGGCGAGCATCTCGCGTGCCAGGGCGATGGTCAGCTCGCGCACATCGGAGGGTCCGCCTCCGGCGAGGATCTCGACCGATTCGCGGACCTCGTTCGCGTTGCCGATCGCGAGTCCGAGCGGCACGTTCATGTCGGTCAGCAGCGCGGTCGTCGCAACGCCGGAATCGGTACCGAGGGCGACCATCGTGCGCGCCAGCTCACGGGCGCGGTCGATGTCCTGCATGAAGGCGCCGGATCCGAACTTCACGTCGAGGACGAGAGCGTCCGTGCCCTCGGCGATCTTCTTCGACATGATGCTCGAGGCGATCAGCGGGATCGCCTCGACGGTGCCGGTGACGTCGCGGAGCGCGTACAGCTTCTTGTCGGCCGGGGCGAGGCCGGAGCCCGCAGCGCAGATGACCGCGCCCACGTCGCCCTGCATCTGCGCGAACATCTCCTCATTGCTGAGGGCCGCGCGCCAGCCGGGGATCGACTCGAGCTTGTCGAGCGTGCCACCGGTGTGACCGAGGCCCCGACCGCTCAACTGCGGCACGGCCACGCCGAACGAGGCGACAAGCGGGGCGAGCGGCAGCGTGATCTTGTCGCCCACGCCACCCGTGGAGTGCTTGTCGACCGTGCGCTTGCCGAGCGAGGCGAAGCTCATCCGCTCCCCCGACGCGATCATCGCGTCGGTCAGCACGCGGATCTCGTCGCGCTCCATGCCGCGCTGGAAGATCGCCATCGCGAACGATGCCATCTGCGCGTCCGAGACGTAGCCCCGGGTGTAGGCGTCGACCATCCACCGCAGGGCCGGCTCCGGTACGGCACCGCCGTCGCGCTTGGCACGGATCACATCGATCGCGTCGAACGGTTCGATGGCTCCCTGAGCCTCTGCAGCGGTCATCGTGCTTCCTCCAGGTCGCGCGGCCCGAACGCATCGGGCAGCACCTCGTCGATCGTGCGGATTCCGGAGACGGTCTCCAGGAGCATCCCGGGCATCGCGTGCTCGAACAGCAGCTGGCGACAGCGTCCGCACGGCATGATGGTCTGCCCCTCGTTGTTGACGCACACGAAGGCGACGAGCTGGCCGCCGCCGGACATGTGCAGGTCGCCGACCAGAGCGCACTCCGCGCACAGTGTCACGCCGTACGACGCGTTCTCCACGTTGCAACCGGCCACGATGCGACCGTCGCCGACGAGGGCGGCCGCCCCCACGCGGTAGCGCGAGTACGGCGCGTAGGCCTTGGTCATGGCGTCCGTTGCGACCTGGCGCAATTCATCCCAGTCGATGTCCGTCATTGCGATGCTTCTCTCTTCCCGGCGGGCTACGACTTGATGTAGGGCTTGCCGTCGGCGGCAGGCGCCTTGATCTGACCCGCGAACCCGGCGACCGCCAGCAGCGTCACCACGTACGGCAGCATCAGCATGAACTCACCCGGGATGGGTGTCTTCAGGATCGACAGCAGGTTCTGCAGGTTGGTGGCGAAACCGAACAGCAGTGCCGCGAGCGTCGCGCGGATCGGGTCCCAGCGACCGAAGATCACCGCGGCGAGGGCGATGAAGCCGAGACCGGCGGTCATATCCTTGCCGAACTGCGGAACCGAGACGAGCGTGAAGTAGGCACCGCCCATGCCGGCGATCGCGCCGGCGAGCAGCACGTTCCAGAATCGGGTGGGGTTCACCTTGATGCCCACGGTGTCGGCCGCCTGCGGATGCTCGCCGACGGCACGCAGCCGCAGACCCCACCGGGTGCGGTAGAGGCCCCAGGCCACGACCGCGACCGTGATGAACATCAGATACCCGATGAACGTCTGGTTGAAGAGCACCGGACCGATGATCGGGATGTCGCTCAGCACCGGGATCTCGACGCGCGGGAAGCGCACCGGCCTGTTCAGCGTCGCCTCGTTCGGCGCGAGCAGCGCGCCGTAGAGGAAGCCCGTGAGACCGGTGACGAGAACGTTGAGCACGACACCGACGATGACCTGCTCGACGAGGTACTTGATCGCGAACGCGGCGAGGACGCTCGCCACCAGGACGCCGCCGATCATCGCGCCGACCAGGCCGACGAACGGGTTGCCGGTGATGCTCGACAGGAGCGCCGCGGAGAACGCGCCGAGGAGCAGCTGCCCCTCGATCGCGACGTTCACGACGCCGGCACGCTCGCCGATGACGCCGCCCAGAGCACCGAACACGAGAGGCACCGAGAGCGAGACCGCGCCGAACAGCAGGCTCGTCACCGGCACGAGCCCGCCGGCCGAAGCCCAGACGAGGAAAGCGAAGACGGCCAGCACGCTGAATGCGATGACGAGCCAGAGCGACGGCGAGCGGTATGTCCAGGCACGGAGGAAGGCCCCGACCGTCAGCACCACGAGGATGCCGAACACGACCCAGAACGTCGACGCCGTCGGGAGGGCCACATCCGGCAGCGCGAGCGCCGAGGACTGGTCGGAGAGGCGGAACGTGCTGATACCGTCACGCGGCACGAGCAGGAACAGCAGGGCGAGGAGCACAGTGGCCCCGGCCAGGACGATCGGCGCCTTGAGGTGCCGTTCTTTCACGGTCGCCAACTGCACCGTGCCGTCGGCGGCCTGAGTCTGCACGAGGGACATCATGCCGCCACCGCCTTCTTCGCGGCCTTGGCTCTGAGCCTGGCCGCCTTCTCGATATCGGTCTTCGGGAGGAAGAACACCGTGCGCAGCAGCGGAGGCGCGGCGATGAACAGCACCACGAGCGACTGCACGACCAGCACGATGTCGACCGGGATGTCCTGCGCCTGCATGGAGAAGGACCCTGCCTTGAGCGCGCCGAACAGGATGCCCGCGGCGAACGTGCCCCAGGCGCGGCTGCGTCCGAGGAGGGCGACGGTGATCGCGTCGAAGCCGATGCCGGCATCGATCGTCTCGGTCACGCCCGTGGTGACAGCACCCTGGATCTGGTTCATCCCGGCGAGACCCGCAAGGCCGCCGGCGAAGAGCATCGCGTAGACATAGATGCGCTGCACGCTGATACCTGCGGCGCGTGCCGCATGCGGGTTCTCGCCCACGGCGCGCATCCGCATGCCGAGCGACGAGCGCTCGATGAGCCACCAGACGAACAGGGTCGCCACGATGACGATCACGAAGCCGAGGTCGAGCAGCGGGAACTGCGGTCCGAGCAACGTCGGGAACTGGGCGCTCTCCGGGGTAGCCGAGCCGAGGGCCTGGTTCGTCCCCGGCTTCTGCAGCAGCCCCGGCGTGCGGATCATCCACAGCAGCAGGTAGTACGCGATGTAGTTGAGCATGATCGTGAGGATCACCTCGTGCGCACCCGTACGCGCTTTGATGAGTCCCGCGATCGCACCCCAGAGCGCACCGCCGGCGATACCGGCGATGAGGGTGACCGGGATGTGCAGCCAGATCGGCAGGTCGAGCGAGAACGTCAGCAGCGCGGCGACGGCCACACCGATGAGCATCTGACCACGAGCACCGATGTTGAACAGGCCGACGCGGAATGCCAGCGCCACGCCGAGGCCGGCCGCGATGAGTGGTGCCGCAAAGCCGAGAGTGTTGGTCAGCGGGCGGATCTGCGCCGCGAAGTCCGCTCCGCGTGCGTTGAAGATCGCGCCGCGGAACAGCGCCTCGTAGCCGTTGTACACGGCGTTCCAGGCGGCGACGAACGTGTCACCGGGCTGTGCGAAGAAGTAGACGGATGCTTCCAGAACGTCTTCGTTCGTGAAGGCGATCAGGACACCGCCGACGATGAGCGCCAGCACGATCGCGAGGATCGTGGTGACCGCATTGCCGCGGAGGATCTCCTTGAGGATGACGTTGCCGCGCGGGGGCGGCGGCACGTCCGACGGGTCGCGCGGGACGGTGCCGGTGCTCGTGGCGAGCTCCTGCGGCGGGATCCCCTTGGTCACATCTCCTGCGCCGGGTGTCGCTCCGCTCACGCGGCCACCTCCCCTTCGGCCGCTCCGGCCATCATGAGTCCGAGCGTCTCCCGAGGCGTGTCGCCGGGGACGATACCGACGATCGTGCCGCGGTACATGACCGCGATCCGATCGGCGAGAGCTGCGACCTCGTCGAGCTCCGTGGAGACGACGATCACGGGCACGCCCGCGTCGCGCGTCTCGATGATCCGCTTGTGGATGAACTCGATCGAGCCGACATCCACGCCGCGGGTGGGCTGTGCCGCGACGAGAAGGCGCAGATCGCGGCTCATCTCCCTGGCGATGACGACCTTCTGCTGGTTGCCGCCGGACAGTGTTCCTGCGGCGGTCTCCGGACCCTGGGTGCGGATGTCGTACTCCTTGATGCGCGCACGGGCGAACTCGTCGAGCACCGAGCGACGCAGGGTACCCGCGCGGCTGAATTCCGGGTCGTCCGAACGGTCGAGGATCAGGTTCTCCGCGACGGAGAATCCGGCCACCAGGCCGTCTTCCGTGCGGTCCTCCGGTACGAAGCCGACACCGGCGTCGAGGATCGCCCGCACGCTCTTGCCCACGAGCTCGTTGCCGTCGAGCTCGATGCTGCCTTCGACACGGGCGGCGAGACCGACGATGGCCTCCACGAGCTCGGTCTGGCCGTTGCCCTGGACACCCGCGATCGCGAGCACCTCCCCCGGGCGGACGACGAAGTCGACGCCGTCGACGACGATCGCCCCCGTGGGAGTGAGCACGCGCAGGCCCCTGACCTCGAACCCGCCCTCGCCCAGGCGCGGCGGCTCCTTGTGAACGGTGAGTTCGACGGCCCGGCCGACCATGAGCGAGGCGAGCTCGGCGTTGGTCGCGGTCGGAGACGCCTCGCCGACGACACGGCCGAGACGCACGATGGTGATCTTGTCGGCGACCTCGCGGACCTCGCGCAGCTTGTGCGTGATGAACACGATCGCCGTGCCCTCGTCGCGCAGCTGACGCATGATGCTCATCAGCTCGTCGGTCTCCTGCGGTGTGAGCACCGCGGTGGGCTCGTCGAACACGAGCACCTTCGCGTCGCGTGACAGCGCCTTGATGATCTCGACGCGCTGCTGCACGCCGACGGGAAGGTCTCCGACGAGCGCGTCGGGGTCGATGTCGAAACCGAAGCGGGCCGCGACCGACCGCACGTGCTCTCGCGCCTTCGCGATGTCGAGCCTGCCGAGGGCCTTGGTCTGCTCGTGTCCGAGCATCACGTTCTCGGCCACGGTGAACACCGGGACGAGCATGAAGTGCTGGTGGACCATGCCGATCCCCGCAGCCATCGCGTCACCGGGACCGCGGAAGCGCTGCACCTCGTCATCGAGGAGGATCTCGCCCTCGTCCGCCTGATACAGGCCGTAGAGCACGTTCATGAGGGTGGACTTGCCTGCGCCGTTCTCACCGAGCAGCGCGTGGATCTCACCCGGTTCGACCACGAGATCGATGTGGTCGTTGGCAACGAGGGTGCCGAATCGCTTGGTGATGCCGCGAAGTTCGAGCTTCATATCTGCACCTTATCCAGAAGAGTCATCCAGAAGAGTCATCGAGGAGAATCGTCGTCCGTCCACGACACGGGGCGAGTGGCAGCCTGCTCACCACTCGCCCCGTGCGGGAACTGCGACGGATTTACTTGGAGGTCGGGGAGTTCGGAGACTCCACCGTGATGTCGCCCGAGATGATCTGCTCCTGCAGAGCCTTGAGCTCGTCGGTCAGACCGTCCGGGAGCTTCGACTCGAAGTCGCCGAAGCCGGAGAGCTTGACGCCCTCGTTCTCGAGCGTGCCCACGTACGGGGCCGGGTCGAACTCGCCCTTGGCCGCGGCCAGGGTCGCGTCCTTCACGGCGACGTCGATCGCCTTCATGATCGAGACGAGCGTGATGCCGGCCACCTCGGGGTCGGCGACGGCGAGGTCGCTGTCGACACCGAGCATCAGGGTGTCCTTGCCACTGTCGGCGATCGCCGCAGCCGCGCTCTGGTAGACGGGGCCACCGACCGGGAGGATGACGTCGACGCCCTGGTCGAGCACACCCTGTGCGGTCTGCTTGGCGGTGTCGTTCGCGTCGAAGCCACCCGTGAACGAGCCCTTCTGCGTGGCCTCGTCCCAGCCGAAGACCTCGACGGCTGCGGACTTGTCCTCGTTGTACTTCTCGACACCGAGCTGGTAGCCGTCCATGAACACGGCGACCGACGGGATCTGCATTCCGCCGAAGGTGCCGACCTTGTTCACACCGCTCTGGGCAGACCATGACGCGGCAGCGTAGCCGCCGAGGTATGCGGCCTGAGCCGTGTCGAAGACCAGGGGCTTGATGTTCGGGGCGTCGACGTTGCCGTCGAAGTCGTTGTCCGCCCAGTCGTCGATGATCGCGTAGTCGATGTCGGGGTTCGCGAGAGCCGACTCGACCGTGGCTGCGGACAGCTTGAAGCCGACCGAGACGATGAGCGAGCAGCCCTCGGAGACCGCGGTCTCGAGGTTCGGCGCGTAGTCGTTGTCATTCGCCGACTCGAACTCGAGCGGCTTGATGTCCAGCTCCTCGGCGGCGCTGTCCATGCCCTCCTTGGCGGACTGGTTGAACGACTTGTCGTTCCATCCGCCGGCGTCGGAGACGAGGCAGGGAAGGAAGTCGGAGGCGACCGGCTCGCCGGAGCCGGCGGGCTTGTCTGTCGGCGCCTGACCGCAACCGGCGAGTGCGAAGACGACGCCAGCGGCGACGGTGACGCCGAGCAGCTTCTTGGTGGTGGAGATGGTCAACTGATGCCTCCCTCAACGAAACCGCGGCCATCGCGGATCGATCAAAGTTACCTACTGTTTCGGTTTTTGTGCACGCCCGTGCCCCACGTGCTGGCCAATGGTTACCAAGCTGAAATCAAGACACCCGATGAGCGTGGGCGAGTGCTCATCGGAGCAGACGTCAGAGCACGTCCCCCCGGCCGGTGAGCTTGAGCGACTCGACGACACCCTTCACCCGCTGCGCATGCTGCACCGTCGTGACCAGCAGCGCGTCGGGGGTGTCGACCACGACGATGTCCTGCACCCCCACCAGGCTGATGACGCGCGAGGTCTGGCTGACGAGGATTCCGCTCGCACCGTCGGTCAGCACGCGGGCGTTCGGCCCGAGCACGGCGAGGTCGTTCTTGCGGCCGTTGGTGATGAGCTTGGTCAGTGAGGCGAAGTCGCCCACGTCGTCCCAGTCGAAGTGCCCGGGGACCACGGCGAGACGCCCGCGTCGGGCGGCGGGCTCGGCGACCGCGTAGTCGATGGCGATCTTCTTCAGGCGCGGCCAGATCCGATCGACCGCCGGACCTCGACGATCGCGGTCGTCCCAGGCCTCGGCCAGTTCGAGCAGCCCGGCGTGGAGCTCGGGCTCGTTCACGGCCAGCTCGTCCAGCAGCACGCTGGCCTTGGCGATGAACATGCCCGCGTTCCAGAGGTATCCGCGATCGGCGATGTACTCCTTCGCCGTCTCGAGGTCGGGCTTCTCGACGAAGCTCTCCACGAGGGCGGCCTCGCGCGCACCGTCGACCACGAGCTCCGGCCCCATCTTGATGTAGCCGAAGCCGATCGCCGGCTCCGTCGGCGTGATGCCGATCGTGCAGATGTACCCCTCCCGCGCCACCTCGACGGCGTCGCGCACCGCGAACTCGAAGACCCGCGTGCCGCGGATCACGTGGTCCGCACTGAACGAGCCGATGATCACGTCGGGATTGCGGCGATGCAGGATGGCAGCGGCGAGGCCGATCGCCGCCGCCGACTCGCGCGGCTCCGATTCCAGGAAGACGTTCAGATCCGGGATCCCCGGCAGCTCGGCCTCGACGGCCGCCCGGTGGGCGCGGCCGGTGACGACCGCGATCCGGTCAGCACCGGCGAGCGGGACGAGTCGATCCCAGGTGTCGCGCAGCAGCGAGTGGCCCGAACCCGTCAGGTCGTGCAGGAACTTCGGTGCGTCCGCCCGGGAGAGCGGCCACAGCCTGCTGCCGATGCCGCCGGCGGGAATCACTGCGTAGAAATCCTTGATGGGTGCGCTCACCCTGCCCAGGGTAGCCGCAGTGGACATCTCGACATCGAGACACTTAGGTTCCCCTTCGTCGCTCCCAGTGATCTGACAGGAATAGGATGGACTCCGATCGGGCGTGCCTGACACTTCGACAGGCTCACACTTGGACAAGCGCAGCGCACGCGACCGAGTCACATCGATCCAGGGAGGACGACCGTGTCCACAAGCGCCCGCTTGACACCGTCGATTTCGGAAACCACGTCCAAGACCCCCCGCGGCACCCTCTATCGGGGTCGCGAAGGCATGTGGTCGTGGGTGCTTCACCGCATCACCGGAGTCGCCATCTTCTTCTTCCTGTTGGTGCACGTGCTCGACACGGCGCTGATCAGGGTGTCGCCGGAGGCGTACAACGCCGTCATCGGCACGTACAAGAACCCGATCATGGCCCTCGGCGAGGTCGTGCTCGTGGCGGGCATCGTGTTCCACGCGATGAACGGACTGCGCATCATCGCCGTCGACTTCTGGTCGAAGGGTGCCAAGTACCAGCGTCAGCTGTTCTGGGGCGTCCTGCTGGTGTGGGGCATCATCATGGCCGGCTTCGTGCCCCGCCATCTGATGCTCGCGTTCGCCGGATTCGGAGGGGGACACTGATGTCTGCACAGACCATCGCCGCCGCCCCGGTGCGTCGCCGACGCGGGGTCAACCTCGAGAAGTGGGGCTGGATCTTCATGCGCGCCTCGGGCATCGTGCTCGTCGTGCTGATCTTCGGCCACCTGTTCGTCAACCTCATGGTCGGCGAAGGCATCCACGCCCTCGACTTCGCGTTCATCGCGGGCAAGTTTGCCACGCCGTTCTGGCAGTGGTGGGACGTGCTGATGCTGTGGCTCGCACTCATCCACGGCGCCAACGGCATGCGCACGATCGTGAACGACTACGTGACGAACAGCACGGCGCGCAAGGCGCTGGTCTGGGCGCTCGGGCTGGCCGCCGGCCTGCTCATCATCCTCGGCACGCTCGTGGTCTTCACGTTCGACCCGTGCCTGGGTGTGACCGAGGACAGCGTCCTCTGGTCCGAATGCGCCGCGATCGTCGGGAACTAGAAGAAGGCATACGAGAAGTGACTACCGAGACGCAGGATTCCGTCGTCCGTGACGGCGTGCACTACCACCAGTTCGACATCGTCATCGTGGGAGCCGGTGGGGCGGGCATGCGTGCCGCCATCGAAGCGGGCCCCGGGGCGAAGACCGCGGTGATCTCCAAGCTGTACCCGACACGCTCGCACACCGGTGCGGCGCAGGGCGGCATGGCGGCAGCGCTCGCCAACGTCGAAGAGGACTCGTGGGAGTGGCACACCTTCGACACCGTCAAGGGCGGCGACTACCTCGTCGACCAGGACGCGGCCGAGATCCTCGCGAAGGAGGCCATCGACGCGGTCATCGACCTCGAGAACATGGGTCTCCCCTTCAACCGCACGCCCGAGGGCAAGATCGACCAGCGTCGCTTCGGCGGGCACACGGCCGAGCACGGCAAGACCCCGGTCCGCCGCGCCTGCTATGCCGCCGACCGCACCGGCCACATGATCCTGCAGACGCTGTTCCAGAACTGCGTCAAGCTCGGCATCAACTTCTTCAACGAGTTCTACGTGCTCGACCTGCTGACGGTGAAGGACGCCGACGGCAAGACCCAGGTCTCGGGCGTCGTCGCGTACGACCTCTCGACCGGCGAGCTGCACGTCTTCCAGGCCAAGGCCGTGATCTTCGCGACCGGCGGCTTCGGCAAGATCTTCAAGACGACCTCGAACGCGCACACCCTCACCGGCGACGGCGTCGGCATCGTGTGGCGCAAGGGCCTCCCCCTCGAGGATCTGGAGTTCTTCCAGTTCCACCCGACCGGCCTCGCCGGTCTCGGCATCCTTCTCACCGAGGGCGCACGAGGCGAGGGCGCGATCCTGCGCAACGCCTCGGGTGAGCGCTTCATGGAGCGCTACGCCCCGACGATCAAGGACCTCGCGCCGCGTGACATCGTCGCGCGCTGCATGGTGCAGGAGGTCCTCGACGGCCGCGGCGCCGGTCCCCACAAGGACTACGTGCTGCTGGACTGCACGCACCTGGGCGCCGAGGTGCTCGAGACCAAGCTCCCGGACATCACCGAGTTCGCCCGCACGTACCTCGGCGTCGACCCGGTCGTCGAGCCTGTGCCCGTGATGCCCACCGCGCACTACGCCATGGGTGGCATCCCGACCAACAACGACGGCGAGGTCCTCGCGGACAACACCACCGTCGTCCCCGGCCTCTACGCCGCCGGCGAGTGCGCCTGCGTCTCGGTGCACGGCGCCAACCGTCTCGGCACCAACTCGCTTCTCGACATCAACGTCTTCGGCAAGCGCGCCGGCCGCAACGCGGTCGAGTACGTCAAGACCGCCGAGTTCGTGCCGCTCCCCGAGAACCCCGCGGCATTCGTGTCCGGCATGCTCGAAGACCTGCGCAACAACCAGGGCACCGAGCGCATCGCCGTCCTCCGCAAGACCCTGCAGGACGAGATGGACAAGGGCGCGCAGGTGTTCCGCACGCACGAGTCCCTCCAGCACGTGCTCGGCGTGATCGCAGAGCTCCGCGAGCGCTACAAGAACGTGCACGTCGACGACAAGGGCCAGCGGTTCAACACCGACCTGCTCGAAGCCGTCGAGCTGGGCTTCCTCCTCGACATCGCCGAGGTCGTCGTCTACGCCGCGCAGAACCGCGAGGAGAGCCGCGGCGGCCACATGCGCGACGACTTCCCGAAGCGCAACGACGAGAAGTACATGAAGCACACCATGGCCTACCTCACGGGCGACCCGCACTCCTCCACACCGAGCGATCACATCAAGCTCGACTGGAAGCCGGTCGTCTTCACGAAGAACGAGCAGGGCGAGTTCAACTACCCGCCGATGGAGAGGAAGTACTGAGCATGTCGACCGCCATCGCAGAGGCACCTGCCGACACGACCGAAGAGACCGGTGTCCAGTCCTTCATCGTCACGTTCAACATCCGCCGGTTCAACCCGGAGGTCGACGCCGAGCCGCACTGGGTCGACTACGACGTGGAGCTCTACTCCACCGACCGTGTGCTCGACGCCCTCCACAAGATCAAGTGGGAGGTCGACGGCTCGCTGACCTTCCGCCGCTCCTGCGCCCACGGCATCTGCGGCTCCGACGCCATGCGCATCAACGGCCGCAACCGCCTCGCCTGCAAGACGCTGATCAAGGACCTCGACATCTCGAAGCCGATCTACGTCGAGGCGATCAAGGGCCTGCCGCTGGAGAAGGACCTCGTCGTCGACATGGAGCCGTTCTTCGCGTCGTACCGTGAGGTGCAGCCGTTCCTCGTCGCCAGCTCCGTGCCGGAGAAGGGCAAGGAGCGCGTGCAGTCCATCGCCGACCGCGAGATCTTCGACGACACCACCAAGTGCATCCTGTGCGCCGCGTGCACTTCGTCGTGCCCCGTGTTCTGGACCGACGGCCAGTACTTCGGACCGGCAGCGATCGTCAACGCCCACCGCTTCATCTTCGACTCGCGCGACGACAACGCGGCGGTCCGCCTCGACATCCTCAACGACAAGGAAGGCGTGTGGCGCTGCCGCACCACCTTCAACTGCTCCGAGGCCTGCCCGCGTGGCATCGAGGTCACCAAGGCCATCGCCGAGGTCAAGCAGGCCATCCTCCGCGGGCGTCCCTGACGACGCATCCGGCATCATGTGAGAACAGGCGGTCCCGCTCCGGGGCCGCCTGTTCTCGTGTCTCCCCCTGCTCTCGCGTTCCCGCCTCTTGGATAGGGTGGGGAGGTGTCTGAACCCGAAGGCTCTGCGGCCGAGTCCGGCCGCCTCGATGCGGCTGTCGAGCGCGCGACCGCACTGACCCAACGCACCCTCGGGCTGTTCCCCGTACGGGTCTGGCGCCATTTCCTTCAGCACAACGGATTCCTCCTCGCCGCGGGCGTGAGCTATCAGGCGCTCTTCGCGATCTTCGCCGCGATCTACCTCGCATTCGCGATCGCGGGTCTCTGGCTCGGCGGCAGCGATGAGGCCGTCGACGCCCTCATCGCGATGATCAACAGCTACATCCCCAATCTGATCCTCCCCGAGGGTGGAGTGGTCACGCCCGAGCAGGTGAAGGACATCGCCGCGAGCACGACCGGGGTCCTGAGCATCACCGGACTGATCGCGCTCGGCACGGTGATCTGGACCGCGATCGGCTGGGTCACCTTCTCGCGTCGTGCGACCAGAGACATCTTCGGCTTGCCGCCCGATCGCCGCAGCTATGTCATCCTGAAGGCGCGCGACCTGCTCGCGGCGGTGATCTTCGGAGCTTCCCTGGTGGCCGGTTCGGTCCTCAGCTCGGCCAGCGCCGCCATCCTCAGCTGGCTCCTCGGCCTACTGGGCTGGGACTCCGGTTCCAACGGGGTGATCCTCATCCGCATCGGCGCCGTCATCGTGTCCTTCGCGCTGATGTCGGGCGCACTGGCGGCGATGGTCCGCTTCCTCACCGGGACCTCCCTGCACTGGCAGACGATCTGGCCCGGCGCTCTCCTGGGCGGCGCCGCGATGACTATCCTGCAGTTCGGCGCGGGCTTCCTGCTCAGCTACACGCCGTCCAACCCGCTGCTCGCGACGTTCGCGATCTTCATCGGTCTGCTGCTCTGGTTCCGCGTCAACGGCGTGGTGATGCTGGTGGCCTCCTCGTGGATCGCGGTGGCCGCGCAGGATCGCGATCTGCCCCTTCTCACTCTCACCGAGGCCGAGCGCCGCATGGCGGAGTATCAGGCCCTGCTGACGGCCGCGCGCATCCGCGTGCGCGAAGCCCATGCGGCCCGTGAGGCCGCGCCCTGGTACCGCGCGTGGGGCGCTGCGAAGGCCGTGCGCGACGCGGAGGAGGAGCTCGCCGACCTCGAAGCCTCCCCTCCCCCGCCCGCCGATCCGAGCACGCCCCTCGCGCAGCGTCTGCTCACGGAGCTGCACCGACCAGGACGGGATGTCGGCGGCGCTCGTTAGGCTGGTGATCATGCCTCATCTGCGTATCGCCTCGGTCAATGTCAACGGAATCCGAGCGGCGGCTCGCAACGGGATGAGCTCCTGGCTGGACGAAGCCGGCGTCGACATCCTCACACTCCAGGAGGTCCGCGGGCAGGACGAGCACCTCGAGGCTGCTCTTCCCGGCTGGTCCTTCGTTCACGACGAGGCCACGGCGAAGGGCCGCGCCGGCGTCGCCATCGCGAGCCGCACGCCTGCACTGGCCGCACGCACCGATTTCGGCCCAGAGGATTTCGATTCCAAGGGCCGGTGGATCGAGGCCGACTACCTGATCGGAGACCGTCCGCTGACCGTCGTGAGCGCCTACGTGCACTCCGGCGAGGCCGACACCCCGAAGCAGGACGAGAAGTGGAAGTTCCTCGACGCGTTCGGCACGCGACTCGGCGAGCTCGGTTCCGACGGCGCCCTCGCTCTCGTGACGGGCGACCTCAACGTCGGGCATCGTGAGCTCGACATCAAGAACTGGAGAGGCAACCGTAAGAAGGCCGGTTTCCTGCCGCGTGAACGCGCCTACTTCGATCGGTTCCTCGGCGAGGCCGGCACGGAGGTCACCGGTGTCGACGGCACCGTGGGCACGGGTCTCGGCTGGATAGATGTCGGCCGGAAGTTCCACGGCGAGATCGACGGCCCGTACACCTGGTGGTCGATGCGCGGTCAGGCGTTCGACAACGACTCCGGGTGGCGCATCGACTACCACCTCGCGACGCCTGCACTCGCCGAGCGTGTGGAGACCTACCACGTCGCCCGCGCAGCGGCCTACGACCAGCGCTGGAGCGACCACGCGCCCGTCGTCGTCGACTACCGCTACTGATCCGGGCCGGGGGCGACGTCCGCGTAGCGATACCACCCCCGGTACTCCAAGACGGTCCCGAGCACGGGGCTCGTCGCGCGCATCGCGATGGTGCGTCGACGGCGGGCCTCGTCCCAGCCGTCGACGAGATCGACCTCGATGCGAAGAAAGCCGCGCAGCGCGATCCGGCGTCGTCCGAGGCGCAGCGCGACCGCCCGGGTGCGCATACGCAGCGCACCGTCTTCGGTCACCGAGCACTCCTCGAGCATCTGCACCCGCCCCCTCACGCCCAGGGCATTCTGGACGAGGCCGGGGCGACCCGTCGCGAAAAGCCGGTCTGCGACGCGCTGTGTCCTGTCAGGGAAGCGGAACTCGCGGACCGTGTCGAGCGTCGCCCGCCCCGAGCGCGACCGACCGGACACGGTATCAATGCGAAACGGCACCTCGCGAGCGAGCCGCGTCACGAGCAGGCCAGGTCCGACGACCGGAGAGGCCAGACCGGCGAGGCGCCCGAACCGGCTCCCGGCGACCGCGAACACCCCCTCAGCACTGTCGTTCCTCGCCTCGACGCGCATCTGCGCCAGGATCTCGGGGTGAAGTCTCTCCGCCTCCTCCCCCAGTGCTTCGAGGAAGGCTGCTCCGCGTGCGGTCACTCTCGGATCTCCTCGCGGTAGGGCTTCACGGTCTCCGGCGCAGGTCCGTCGACGAACTCGCACGTGAACGCGCCCCGATAGCCGAACAGGAACCCGAAGACGTCGTTGTGGATCTCGAGGTCGATCAGATAACGCTGCTGCTCGTCGTCATAGCGCTCGACGAGCCGGGCCCGCCCGCTGAACAGCATCGGGAAGCGGAAGGCGATGCGCCCCTCGTAGAAGCGCTGTGCGCCCGAGGTGAGGAGCAGCCCGCCGTCGTCGGTGACGGCCAGATCGAGGTCGACGGCCAGGTGCTGGTGCGTGCCCAGGTAATCGACCACCCGCTGGCGGGCGTCGCTGTAGATCATGGTCGCGTCGAAGCGGCGACGACGGCCGGGGCGCACATCCATCGTCCGGACGAAGGTCACGGTCTCACGGCCGAAGTCGTCGACGTAGGCGTGGTTGTCGATCCGGAACGGCACGTCCCGTCCGCGCTCGGGGAAGAGGATGTTGCGGAAGGTGCCGATCAGCAGGAAGGGCAGCGTCCACCAGGCGCCTCGGCGCACCTCGGTCATCACCCCGCGTCCGATGCACCCGTACCCGGAGTCGACGCCGACCCCGAACCGACGCTGCAGTTGCGGGTGGAGCCGAGCGAAATCATCTCCGAGCGCGCGCTCGAAGATCCCCGGAGTGGTGGTCATGCGATCTCCTCGAGCGATTGCGGTGCGTCTTCCATGATCGTGCGTCCGGTGCGCCGTGGCGGACGGGAGAGGCAGTTGCGTGCACGAGGCCGGTATCCTCGGCGCAAGGATCGCCATCCGCTCGTGTCCTCCGGCGGGATCCCCTCCTCGGCCCACAGCCGGAGCCGATCGAAACTGCGCGCCGTGAGCCACCAGATGAAGCGCCGAGTGATCAACGGATCGAGCACGCGCCCGAGCCATCCCCATCCCGGAGCGTAGTCGTAGCCGGTGAGGAACCGTATGCCCTCCGCAGTCGGCACGTAGCGCCAGTATCCGCGACCGGCACCGAGCGGGGAGAGCGAGTCGTCCGTGTCGAAGAGCAGAGCGGAGGTGCGCTCCCCCGCACGGCTCTCCTTCGTGGCGAGCGAGACGCCGGTGCCGCGGATGGTGTGCACCACGAGGTCGAGCTCGTAGCGGAAGTCCTGCGCGCCGTCTGCCCTGGTGCGCTGCGGCACGATGTCGCTGAAGCGCGCATCCCAGCGCACGTGCGAGGCCGGCTCCTGGGTGAGTCGCCAGACCTCTTCGAGAGGAGCGCGGATGAGGATCTCGACGTAGAGGGCCCGATCCCCTCGCGACCGTGAACGAGGAGATGCGGAGACCATGCGCCCATCGTAGGGGCACCGCACTCACCCCATAGGATTGATCCCGTGACGAGACCTCGCCTTTACTCCGGAATGCAGCCCTCCGCCGACTCCCTCCAGATCGGCAACTACATCGGCGCGCTGCTCCAGTGGCGAGACCTGCAGAGCTCCTACGACGCCTTCTTCTCCGTCGTCGACCTGCACGCGATCACGGTCGCCCAGGACCCTGCCGAGCTCCGCGAGAAGACGCGGCGCACGGCTGCGCAGTACATCGCCGCGGGCATCGAGCCGTCGCTGTCGACGCTGTACGTGCAGTCGCATGTGCGCGCGCACGCCGAGCTCGCGTGGATCCTCAGCACCATCACCGGTTTCGGCGAAGCCGGTCGGATGACGCAGTTCAAGGACAAGTCCTCGCGCTACGGTGCGGACTCGACGAGCGTCGGTCTGTTCACCTACCCGGTGCTGATGGCCGCAGACATCCTGCTCTACCAGACGGATGTGGTGCCGGTCGGCGACGACCAGAAGCAGCACGTCGAGCTCACGCGCGATCTCGCCGAGCGGTTCAACTCACGGTTCGGCGAGACCTTCACCGTGCCGATGCCGGTCATCCAGAAGGAGACCGCGCGCATCTACGATCTGCAGAACCCGACCTCCAAGATGTCGAAGTCCGCCGAGAGCGATGCCGGCGTGCTGTGGATGCTCGACGATCCGGCGAAGTCGGCGAAGAAGGTCATGCGCGCCGTGACCGACAACGAGGGCTCGGTGCGATTCGACCGCGAGAACAAGCCCGGCGTCTCGAACCTGCTCACCATCTACGCCGCGCTCACCGGGCGCCAGGTCGCCGCGATCGAGGACGAATACGCGGGTCGCGGATACGGCGACTTCAAGAAGGGCCTCGCCGAGGTCGTCGTGAACGAGTTCGAGCCCGTGCGGGCCCGCGCCCTCGAGCTGCTCGACGATCCGGCCGAACTCGACCGCATCCTGGCCGAGAACGCCGCGCGCGCTGACGCCGTCGCCGATGCGACACTCTCGGACGTGTACGACCGGGTGGGTCTGCTCCGACGAGTCTGACGCTCGCCTTAGGATGGGCTCGTGACTGATCCGCAGCTGCCTCCCCCGTCCGGCGCCGTACCCTCCGACGCGCAGGTACCGCCCACGGTATCGGCGCCGCCCGCTACGGACACCCCGTCCGGCTCGTTCCCGCCGCCGACCGGCTCGTTCCCGCCGCCGACCGCTCCTGGTTACCCCCCGGCAGCTCCTTCGTATCCTCCAGCGGCGCCTGCATACCCGGTCGCGTCACCCGCTTCCCCGCCGGCAGCGCCCGCCGGATACCCCGCAGCGCCCGCTCCCGGATACCCGGCTGCGCCTCCCGGGGCTTACCAGGTGCCTGTCGGCGGCTACGCGGTCCCCGCCGGGACCTACCAGGCGCCAGGCGCCACAGCCCCCTCCTCCTCGAGGCTCTTCGGGACGCTGGCGCTGGTCTTCGCCCTCGTCGCCGCGGTCGTACCGACGATCGTGGTGAGCATCAGCGCGTTCGAGATCGGTAGGTTCCTGCCGAACGGCGCATCGATCACCGCCGACGACCTGCGCGTGCTGACCCCGGTACGTGACCAGGTGCTCTGGGCGGAGCTCTCGTTCTGGCTCGGGACGATCGTCGGCATCGCAGCGATCGTGCTCGGCATCGTCGCGATCGCCAAGAAGCGGGGCCGCGGCGCGGGAATCGCCGCACTCGTTGTCGCCGTTCTCGCGTCCGTGATCTTCTTCATCGCCCTGGTGGTCGCGCTCACGGCGGGTGCCGCTGCGGGTCTGTCGACCTACACGACCTGAGCGGCTCACCGCCACTCGGCATCTGCGGCGTCAGCGCGGCGCGTGGTGCTTCTGTTGAGCCGCGAGCAGACCTTCGCCCACCAGGAGCTCGACCGCGTCTGCGGCGTCCCCGATGAGGATCGGCAGGTTCGGCCGTTCCTCCTTGCCGAACGGGGCGAGCACCCAGTCCGCGGGGTCCTGGCGCCCGGCGGGACGGCCGATCCCCACACGCACACGGGGGAAGTCCGGCGTGCCCAGAGCACGGGCGACGTCGCGCACACCGTTGTGTCCGCCGTGCCCGCCCCCGGTCTTGAGCTTGACCGTGTCGAACGGGATATCGAGCTCATCGTGCACCACGATCACCTGCTCGGCGGGAACCGAATAGAACCGGGCCAGAGCGGCGACGGGGGTGCCCGAGACGTTCATGAAGGTGTTCGGCTTGGCCAGCACCAGCTTGTCCGCGCCCGGGCGCAACCACGTCTCGACGACACGTGCTCCGCCCTTGTGCTCGCGGAACGCTTCGCCGCGCCGCGCGGCCAGGTCGTCGACGACCATCTGCCCGATGTTGTGCCGAGTGGTCTCGTATCGCGGACCGGGGTTGCCGAGCCCCACCACGAGCCAGGTCGATGCCATGTCCTCGTCCTCTCCCTGCCCGGGTCCACGTCCTCGGTCAGGATACGACAGAGGGGACGCGATCGGATCGCGTCCCCTCTGTGATGAATCAGCCGGAGATCACTCCGCGGCGGCGTCTTCTGCAGCCTCGGTGGCCTCGGCGCTCTCGCCCTCGGCGTCATCCTCGGTGGGTGCAGCCGGGACGGAGATCGCGACGACGAGGACCTCGGGGTCGGAGAGCAGCGTGGAGCCCTTGGGGAGCTGCACGTCGGCGCCGGTGATGTGCGCGCCCTCTTCCAGGCCCTCGACCGAGACCTCGATGTTCTGCGGGATGTGCGTGGCCTCGGCCTCGATCGACAGCGTGGTCGCGTCGAGGTTCACGATGGTGCCCGCGGCCGACTCGCCCGTGACGACGATCGGGACGTCGATGGCGACCTTCTCGCCCTTCTTCACGACGAGAAGGTCGATGTGCTCGATGATCTGGTGCACCGGGTCGCGCTGGACGTCCTTGACGAGGGCGAGCTGGCCCTTGCCCTCGATGTCGAGCTCGAGCAGCGCGTTGGCACGACGGATGATGAGCGAGACCTGGTGGCCCGGCAGTGCGACGTGCACAGGCTCGGTGCCGTGGCCGTAGATGACGGCGGGGATCTTGCCGGCGGCGCGGAGGCGGCGGGCGAAGCCCTTGCCGAAGCTCTCGCGGAGCTCGGCCTGGACCTTGGTGTCTTCAGACATGGGGTTCTCCTTCGGGGCACGCAGCGAAGGCGCCGCGCGGTGGTCTTGGAATTTTCGAACTCGCTGACGCAGGAGGAAAGCCACCGGGCTTGCTTCGCCGCGTCGATAACGGATGTTCGCGCACGCGCAGAAGCATCCCTCGCCGAGGTACAGCCTCAATGGTACCGGATGACCCGATAGGCTGAGGACACCGGTCCTTTTCTGCAGAACACGGAGAACCCCCATGCTCGACGGCGCCTTCCTCTCGCACGCACTCCTCTGGCTGATCGGCGCGATGACCGTGTGCGCTGCCGTCACGTCGTTCATCGCCCTGTTCGCGATGGGCCGCTCGGGCTACCGCAAGGACTGACCGCCCGGCCGCTGTATCAGCGCTGAAACGCCGCCGCGGCGATGACCTCGGATGCGGTTCGCACGTCCGCGGATCCGTCGACCCGGATGCCGTCCTCATCGGAGTCGAGAGACTCCAGCGTCTGGAGCTGCGAGTCCAGCAGCGCCGCCGGCATGAAGTGATCGGCCCGCAGACGCATCCGCTCCTCGAGCACGGCGCGACCGATCGCGAGTTCCGCGAAGAAGGTCTCCGGCGCCTCAGCCCTGATGGCATCGCGATAGACACGCCGGAGTGCAGAGCACGCCACGACGATCCGCTCCTCCGCCTGCAGGGTCTCACCCACGAGCCGCAGCCACGGCTGACGATCCGTGTCGTCGAGGGGGACGCCCGCCGCCATCTTGCGTACGTTCGCCTCCGGGTGCAGGTCGTCGCCGTCGATGAACCGCGCACCGAGAGTCCCGGCGAGGAACGCGCCCACCGTCGACTTGCCCGAGCCGCTCGGGCCCATCACGACGATGCGCACACTCATGCCTCCCGGCCGAAGTCGATGAGCACCTTGCAGGAGCTCGCAGGGTCGGCTGCCAGTTCGAAGGCGTCGAGCGCATCGTCCACCGGCAAGACCTGGCTGATGATACCGCGCACGTCGAGGCTGCCGTCGGCGAGGGCCGCGATGACCTCATCGAACTCCGCCCCGAAGCGGAAGGACCCGCGCAGCGTGAGCTCTCGGGTGATGGCCGTCGCCATCGGAGCGGGCACCTCTCCCCCGCGCTGGAGGCCCAGCATCACGACCGTTCCCCCACGGGCGGCAGCGGAGACGGCGGCCGCGAGCCCGGGAACGGTGCCGCTCGACTCGATGACGACGTCGGCGTGCAGCTCGGAGATCTCGCTCTCCGCCCGCGCATCGATCGACCGGATGCCGCGCGCTTCGGCGATCTCCCGCGGCCGCTGCTGCAGATCGGTGACAGTCACCGACGATGCGCCTGCGCGCTGAGCCACCGCGGCGACGAGCTGACCGATGGGGCCGGCACCGATCACGACCACCCGGCGACCGTGCACGTCACCCGCCCTCTGCACGCCGTGCCAGGCGACGGCCGCGGGCTCGGCCAGGGCCGCCGTCCGCAGGTCGAGACCGGCGGGGAGCGGATGCAGCATACGCGCGGGGAGCGCCACCCGGCGCGCGAAGGCGCCCTGGGTATGCGGCAGGTGCATCGCCGACCCGAGATACGTGGATGCCGGCGCGAGGTTCGGATGCTCGGCGGGCCAGGGAGTGCGGCCGTCGCCGTGCGCGGTGAGCGGATGGACCGCCACGGGAGTGCCGACCGCGGGGCCTGTGCCATCGGGCGCGGCGACGCAGACGACGCCGGACACCTCGTGTCCGAGGATCATCGGCTCCCGCAGCACCGAGGCGCCGGCGGCTCCGTGCCGCCAGTAGTGGAGATCCGATCCGCAGATGCCGCCGTAGGCGATATCCACAACGGCCTCGTCCGGCCCGGGCATCGGGGCGCCGATGTCTTCGATCCGCAGATCCTCGGCGGCGTGCGCCACCACGGCGAGGTTGTTCACCGCGCTCCTTCCTCGGTCACACGAACGACGTGACCAGTTCGATTCCCGCCACTCTGACGGTCACGGTCTGCCCCGGCCCCACGAGCGCCTGCGAGTGCGGAGCACCGGTCATGACGACGTCTCCCGGTCCGAGCGGAGACCAGGCGGCCACGTAGGCGAGGCATTCCCGGATCGACATGGGCAGCTGCCTGCTTCCCGTCTCGGCGACCAGGCGTCCGTCCACCTCCACCTCGAGACTCACCTCGTCGATCCCGACCTCGGTGTCGATCCACGGGCCGAGCGGGGTGTACCCGTGCCCCGACTTCGACTCGAAGTTGCGCGGATCGAACTCGGCGCGCTCCGGGCTGGAGAGATCGTTCACCGCGGTGACACCGAGCACGTACTCGTGCGCGTTCTCGGCGGTCAGCCCGCGGGTCGAACGGCCGATCACGACCGCGATCTCCCCTTCGGCGACCTGCGCCCCCGCATCGCGACGGAGGACCACTTCGGCTCCGCTGCCGATCGCCGTCCGCGGGCTCTTGAGCCAGGCCTGCACCGGTGACACGTGCTCGGGTCCGTTCTGGGCGATGCCGACGATCACGACGGGGTCCACCGGTGCGATGATCGCGCCTTCGATGCGCGGCCCGGAGTCGCCCGGTTCCCGCCCCTCGGTGAAGGCGAGGAACGGGTCCGACACCGGAATGATGCCGTCGGCTGTCTTGCGCACCCAGCGGGGGCCGTCGGGCGAGGAGATGCGACCGAGACGCATCAGACGACCGCCGTCATGCCACCGTCGACGAACAGCGTCTGCCCGTTGACGAAGTCGCTCGCCCCGCTCGCGAGGAACAGCAGTGCGCCGACGAGGTCCCTGGTGTCTCCCCAACGGCCGGCGGGCGTGCGTCCGCGCACCCACTCGGAGAACTGCTCGTCGGCGACGAGCGCCTTCGTGAGCTCGGTGGCGAAGTATCCGGGAGCGATCGCGTTGGCCTGGATGCCGTGCGGGGCGAGGTCTGCGCACAGTCCCTTCGTGAACATCACGATCGCACCCTTGGTCGCCGCGTATGCCGCGATCGAGGGACGGGCCAGCTGCGACTGGACGCTGCCGATCTGGATGATCTTGCCCGAGCCGCGCGCGATCATCCCGGCGGAGACACGACGCGACAGATGGAAGACGCTGGAGAGGTTGGTCTGCACGAGCGCATCCCAGTCCTCGTCGGCGAACTCCGCGATCGGTGCTCGGCGCTGGACCCCGGCGTTGTTCACGAGGATGTCGGGGGTGCCGACCAGACGCTCGACCTCGGCCATGCCGGCATCCACGGATGCCGCCTCCGTCACATCGAAGACGACGCTGTGCACGCCGGCTCCCGTGACGCGTGCGATCTCGGCCGCGGCCGCCTGCGCCTTCGCCGCGTCCCGCCCGTGCACGACGACGGTCGCTCCCGCACCGGCGAGTCCCTCGGCGAGGGTCCTGCCGATCCCCTGGCTCGACCCGGTGACGAGTGCGGTGCGTCCCGTGAGGTCGAAGGCGGCGAGTCCTGCCGGGAGGGCCGTCATCGTCCCACGGCCTTGATCGACACCGTGGTGGCGAACACGTCGTCGCCGCCCTCGCCCCGCGAGACCTTGATCGCATCGTCGACCCGCGTGAGGTCGCGGCGGAGCGTCTCAGGGGCGAGGAACGTCGATGCGGTGGTGATGAGGGCGAGCACCGCCATGTAGATGGCCAGGAGCACCCAGTTGCCGTCGCTCACCGCGATCAGGTACGCGCCGAGGACACCCGCGAGACCGCCGGCGAGCACAGCCGAGATCTCGCGCGCCATCGCGACGCCCAGGTAGCGGTGACGGTTGCCGAAGAGCTCGGGGAGCATGGCGCACTGCGGTCCGAGCATGCTGTTCACGGCGACGCCGATGCCGATCGCGATGACACCGATGGCCACGGCGTAGTTGCCGAGCGACAGGAGCCACCAGGCGGGGAACGTGTAGACGAGCATGAAGACCGCTCCGAAGCGGTACACCGTCCGTCGTCCGAAGCGGTCGGAGAGGTGGCCGGTGAACGGCACCGAGAACACGCCGATCAGCGATCCCAGGGTGACACCCCAGGTGAGCAGGCTCTTGTCGGCGTTGTCGCCGACCACGGTCACGAAGAACGCGAGACCGAGAGTCTGGAACATGTACGAGCCGCCGTTCTCAGCCATGCGCAGACCCACACCGACGATCACGCCGGGCAGCCCGTGCGTGAAGATCTCCTTGATGGGGCGGTCGGCGACCTGTTCGTGCTTCTCGAGCTCGATGAACGTCGGCGTCTCCCGCAGCCGCATCCGGATGAACAGCGCGAGCAGGATCAGCGCGAAGGAGGCGAGGAACGGAACACGCCATCCCCAGCTCAGCAGCTGGTCCTCGGGGAGCAGCGTGATCAGTCCGAAGACGACCGCGGCGAGCAGCGTGCCCGCCTGGATGCCGACGAACGGCAGTGCCGAGAAGAAGCCGCGGCGCTTCACCGGGGCGTACTCGGCCATCAGCACGGTCGCGCCCGCCTGCTCGGCCCCGGCACCGAAGCCCTGCAGCAGACGCATCAGCACCAGCAGGATCGGCGCCCAGACACCGATCGCGGCGTAGGTGGGCAGCAGACCGATCGCGGTCGAGGCTCCACCCATCAGCACGATGGTCGCGACCAGGACCCACTTGCGTCCGAGCTTGTCGCCCAGGACACCGAAGAACAGTCCGCCGAACGGACGCGCCAGGAATCCGACGCCGAAGGTCGCGAACGCGGCGACCGTGGCCATGGCCGGGTCGTCCTGGGGGAAGAACAGGACGTTGAAGATCAGCGCGGTCGAGAGGCCGTAGAGCGCGAAGTCGAAGTACTCCAGCGCGCTGCCGATACTCGACGCGAGTGTCGCGCGGCGCAGGTTCGCCGCGTACTCCGGGTCATCGGACGCTGCTCGGGCTGAGGTGCGGGGGTCTGTCACGGCCATCTCCTTCGATCGGCTTCGCCTGCGGCGTGACCCCGACTGTAACAGCCTGTTGGATTGCGTTCAACCCTTTGTACGCACAGTGCGACCTGTTCCGGGCGCGCAGAAAGCCCCACGCCTGCGCACAGGCGCGGCGAGGGCGGAGGAAGGCGTCAGCGCCGAACGGCGGAGCTGAAGGGATTCGTCAGCGCGGCAGCGGCTTCGCGCAGCGCCTCGCCCACGCGCTCGATGCGCTCGTAGTCGGCCTCGGCCGCGCGGATCGCGACACCGAGCGCGAGCGGCGGATCGGTCGGAGCCCAGCCCTCCAGGGGTACGGCCACACCCACGATCCCGCGGAAGGACTCCTCCGCATCCAGCGCCCAGCCTCGACGGCGGGCGGTGGCCAGCACGTCCAGGAGCCCCGACATCGTCGTCGCGCTCCGCTCGGTGAGCTGCGGGAAGACGGCATCCCCACCGAGGAGCGCGATCACCTCGGCGTCGCTCATCGCGGCGAGGAGAGCGCGGCCCGTCGCCGACAGCGGGGCCGGGAGTCGTGAGCCGAGAGGGGTCCCCAGCCGGAGCGAGCGCGACCCCTCATGCCGGGCGAGGTACAGCGCATCGGTGCCGTCGAGCATCGCGACCTGGACGAGCTCCGAGGCGAGCTGCGGCGAGGCCTCGCACACGCTGTAGAACTCGCGCACCTGGTTGAACTGCGCCGCGAACGCACCACCGAGCTCGGCGGTGCGCACCCCGAGACGGTAGCCCTGCCCGGTGCGGTCGATCATGCCCCCGGCCTCGAGCGCCAGGCAGAGGTTGGCGGTCGACGACTTCGCGAGCCCCAGGTCGCCCGCGAGCTCGGTGAGCGTGCGCGGGCCGCCCGCCTCGGCGAGGATGCCCAGCAGTCGGATGCTGCGGGTCACGGCGGGTGCGGGGTCGCGCCCTTCGCGGGTGTCGTCATCCATGGCCGAGCCTTCCGCCATCAGGGGCTCCGCAGGCGCTCGAGCGCCCGCGGGCCGATCAGTAGAACTCGACCGTATCCACCACGGCGGTCAGCGGCTCGCCATCGAGCAGGCGCGCCGCGTTCTCCGCGAAGCGTCGGGCGATCCGCTCCTCCTCCTTCGAGCTGAGGGCCGCGGTGTGCGGGCTCACCAGCACGTTCGGGTGGTTCCACAGGGGCGAGGCCTGATCGAGCGGCTCCTGCTCGAAGACGTCGAGAGCAGCGAAGGCCACGCGGCCGTCGTCGAGAGCACCGAGCAGAGCGTTCTCGTCGATCACGGTGCCGCGGCCGACATTGGTGACGATCGCGCCGGGCTTCACTGCTTCGAACACGTCGGCACCGATCAGATGGTGCGTCTGCGCCGTGCCGGGAAGCGTGACGACGATCGCGTCGACGTGGGCGACCGCGTCGGTCAGCTCGTCCAGCGGTACCAGACGATCGACTCCCGCCACCGGCTCTCCGGAGCGCGTGGTTCCCCACACCCTCGCGCCGAGCGCATGGAAGCGCCGCGCGCACTCCGCTCCGATGCCGCCAAGACCGACCACCAGCACGGTCATCTCGTCGAGCTGACGCATCTCCCAGCGGTCCGGCCAGGTGCGGGCGCTCTGGTCGGCGATGAGGCGCGGGAGGTTCTTCGCGCCCGCCATGACCCCGAACACCGCGAACTCCGCGAGCGGACCGCCGTGCACACCGGCACTGGTGGTGAAGACGACGCGATCGAGCTGCGCACGATCGAGACCCGCGGCCTTGACCGAGGCTCCGCCGCCGGCGGCGGTCGTCATCACCCAGCGCAGTCGCGGGTTGGCGGCCACGGTGCGGGCCAGCGCCCCCGCATCCACGTCGGGGATCCCGAACAGCACGTCGGCGGAGTCGACCAGCTCGTCGAACGCCTGCTGCTCGCTCGGCGTGCGCACGTAATCCGGGTCGCCGGACCAGTCGGCCGGGCCGCGCATCGGCGGCATGAGCGCGTGATCGCGGAGCACCTCGACGCGAGGCTCGAGCTCCTCGATCAGTCGACACAGGTCTTCCGCCAGCGGCACCGCCACGACGGCGCGCAGCTTCTTCTCGGTCCCCGTCATGCTGGTCCCTTCCTCGGGAAGTCTGGATCCCTCACCTTAGCTCAGTTCCATTCTGTTGGACACTGTTCTATCTGTTGGATTGTTGCTATCGTGTGCGCATGAGCATCTCAACCGCCACCGTCGGCGTCGTGGGCCTCGGCGCCATGGGCCGCCCCATGGCCGACCACCTGCTCGCCGCACACGGCCGACTCGTCATCCACGCCCGACGCCCGCAGCCGGAGCTGCTGGCTGCGGGGGCTTCCTGGGCGGAGACCCCACGCGAACTCGCCTCCAGAGTAGACGTCCTGCTCATGATGCTGCCGGACCTGCCCCCGTTCGAGGCCATGCTCGACGGTCCCGACGGGCTGCTCGCCGACGCCGGCGACCTGCTCATCCTCATCGGATCCACATCGTCGGCCCCCGCCGTGCGCGCGTTGGCGGAGCGCGTCGGGACCGAGACGGACGGCCGGGTGCGCGTCGTGGACTGCCCGGTCTCCGGCGGTGAAGACGGAGCGATCGCCGGAACACTCTCGATCATGCTCGGCGGCGATCCCGACGATGCGGCCGTCGCGGCACGGGTGCTCGCGCCCTGCGGCACGCCCGTCCTGCTCGGACCGCTCGGCGCCGGAGAGGTCGCCAAGGCCTGCAACCAGCTCGTGGTCTCCGCGACGATCATGGCGCTCGGCGAGGCGACCGTGCTCGCCGAGCGCTCCGGTCTCGACCTCGACGCACTCTGGTCGCTGCTCTCGGGCGGATACGCCGGCTCGCGGCTGCTCGACAGCCGCCGGGAGAAACTCGTCACGGGCGACGACTCCCCGAGCGGCATCGCGCAGTACATGGTGAAGGACCTCGGCTTCGCGGCCGACATCGCCGACGCCACCGGCACCTCGCCGGTGCTGCTGCCCACCCTGCGCGCGGCGTTCGACGAGCTGGTCGCCGCCGGCTTCGGTGACCGTGACATCGCCGTGTCGCGACGCTTCATCGCGTCTCGTGACACAGGTGGCCGCTGACCTCCCGTACAGCGATACGCTGAAACCACCCCTTCTTCACGATCGAGGAGCCTTCTGTGCCCGAAGCATCAGCGAACATCGGAGTCGTCGGACTCGCCGTCATGGGATCGAACCTCGCCCGCAACCTCGCCAGCCGCGAGGGAAACACGGTGGCGATCTTCAACCGCAGCTACGAGAAGACCCAGACGCTCCTCGACGAGCACCCCGAGGCCGGATTCGTCCCGGCCCGCACCTACCAGGAGTTCGCAGACTCGCTGCAGAAGCCGCGCACCGCGATCATCATGGTCAAGGCCGGCGGCCCGACCGACGCCGTGATCGACTCGCTGGTCGAGGTCTTCGAGCCGGGCGACATCATCGTCGACGGCGGCAACGCCTACTTCCCCGACACCATCCGTCGGGAGAAGGCCGTGCGCGAGACCGGCATCAACTTCGTCGGCGCCGGCATCTCCGGCGGCGAGGAGGGCGCCCTCACCGGCCCCTCGATCATGCCCGGCGGCTCCGACGAGTCCTGGATCACGCTCGGACCGATCCTGAAGTCGATCGCCGCGATCGCCGAGGGCGAGCCGTGCGTCACCCACGTCGGCCACGACGGCGCCGGTCACTTCGTCAAGATGGTGCACAACGGCATCGAGTACGCCGACATGCAGCTGATCGCCGAGGCCTACGACCTCATCCGCCGCGGCACCGGCAAGTCGCCGGCCGAGATCGCCGAGATCTTCGCCGAGTGGAACAAGGGCGAGCTCGAGTCGTACCTGATCGAGATCACCGCCGAGGTGCTGCGCCAGGTGGATGCCGAGACCGGCAAGCCGCTCGTCGATGTGATCCTCGACCAGGCGGGAGCCAAGGGCACCGGCGCCTGGACCGTGCAGACGGCGCTGTCGCTCGGCGTCCCCGTCTCCGGCATCGCCGAGGCGACCTTCGCCCGTTCACTCTCCTCGCACCCCGAGCAGCGCGCGGTCTCCCGCGATCTGCCGGGTCCGGAGGAGGAGTTCTCGGTCGAGGACACCGACGCGTTCATCGAAGATGTCCGTCTGGCGCTCTACGCCTCGAAGATCGTCGCGTACTCGCAGGGCTTCGACGAGATCCGCGCCGGTGCCGCCGAGTACGGCTGGAACATCGACCTCGGCGCGATCAGCAAGATCTGGCGCGGCGGCTGCATCATCCGTGCGCAGTTCCTCAACCGCATCGCCGACGCGTACGCCGAGACGCCGGAACTGCCGGTTCTGCTCACCGCCCCGTACTTCACCGAGGCGATCACCCGTGCCCAGGCAGCCTGGCGCCGAGTCGTCATCGCGGCAGCCGAAGCCGGTATCCCCGCCCCGGCGTTCTCGTCGTCGCTGTCGTACTACGACGGCATCCGCGCCGACCGCCTCCCCGCCGCCCTCGTGCAGGGTCAGCGCGACTTCTTCGGTGCGCACACCTACAAGCGCATCGACAAGCCGGGTACCTTCCACACGCTGTGGTCGGGCGACCGCACCGAGATCGAGGCGGAAGACACGCACTGACATCTTGCCGTCGAAGGGCCGGGTACCGCGAGGCGCCCGGCCCTTCGTGCGTCCCACCGCGATGATCGCGATCCCCTACTTCGTGATGTCCTGCACCACGCCCTTCGCGAGGCGCAGACGCCGTGTCGCACGCTGCGCCACCGCGGAGTCATGCGTCACCACGATGATCGTGATCCCCTCGGCACAGAGCGACTCGAGCAACGTCAGGATCTCGTCGCGCATGCTCTCGTCGAGATTCCCGGTCGGCTCGTCGGCGAGGAGCACCCGCGGCCTCTTGACGATGGCTCGTCCGATCGCGACGCGCTGCTGCTGACCTCCGGAGAGTTCGGTGGGCAGATGGTCGCCTCTGTCATCGAGGCCGACGTGGGCGAGAGCTTCGGCGACCCTGGTGCGGCGCTGCGCCCTGTCGACTCCGAGAGGCTCGAGCGCCATGTCGACGTTCTGCGTCGCGGTGAGCGTGGGGATCAGGTTGAACCCCTGGAACACGAACCCGATCTCCTCCGCCCTGATGCGGCCGAGCTCCTTCGCCGACGCCGATGCGAGTTCTCTGCCGTCCAGCAGGAGCGACCCGGTCGATGGGGTGTCGAGAGCGCCGAGCAACTGCAGCAGGGTCGACTTCCCTCCTCCGGTCGGGCCCTGGATCGTGACGAACTCGCCGGGCATGATGTCGAGGTCCACGCCCATCAACGCCTTCACGATGCGCCCCTTCTGGGCGTAGGTCCTGGTGACGCCCGCGACACGATAGAGCGGCTGCTCGTTCTCGGTCCGCGCCGCCGTCTGCTCGAGGTCTGCCATGGTCATGTGCTTCTCCTTCTCGTCGATTGTCGGGTTCAGTCGGTTCTGCTCGTGCGGGCAGCGCTCATGCCACCGAGCGCAATGCTTCCGCCGGGCTCAGGCGCGCGGCACGCCAGCCGCCGAACGCACCGGCGACCAGACCACCGAGCACCGCGAGACCGACGGCCGCCACCAGGACCCAGGGTGTGAACGGCGCCTGCAGGACGATGTCTGCGGCCGGCTGGCTCTGGAACACCGCGCCACCGCCGGTGGGGCCGCCGCCCATACCGCCGGGGCCTACGCCCTGACCTGCGCCGCCCGCGGCGACAGTGGGCCTCAGGACATTGATCAGCACGATGCCGGCGACGCCGAGGACGAGGCCGACCGCTCCTCCGATGAGCCCCTGCACCATCGACTCTCCGGCGACCTGACGCACCACCCGGCCATTCGACCAGCCGATCGCCTTGAGCGTTCCGAACTCCCTCGTGCGACGCCCGACGCCGGACAGCGTGAGCAGCACCGAGAGCAGCACGGCGACGGCGAGCACGATGGCCGACAGCCAGGTTCCGAGGTTCGTGATCAGCGCGGTCGCGCTGGAGAGGGATCCGGAGACGGTCGAGGCGAGCTCGGACTGCGAGGTGACGGTCGCATCGGGGAGCTCATCTGCGAGCGCGGACTGCACCGCGTCGATCGAGGCGGCCGAATCCGCCTGCACGTAGACGGTGGAGATGACGTCGTCGACGCCGGCGAGTGTCTGCGCGGTGCGCAGCGGGAGATACACGTTCGCCGCCGTGTCCGCACTGTCCGAGGTCGACCCGAGGATGCCGACGACCTCGACATCGGAGCCGGCGACATCGATCGTGTCTCCCACCGCGATCTCGTTCGTACCGGCGTAGGTGCTGTCGACGAGGGCGACGAACGCTTCGGCGTCATCACCATCGAATCCGCGGCCGTCCGTCACCTCGGCCGACGCGAGCGGACCGACCGAGGTTGCTGCGGGGTCGATCCCGAGCACGGAGAACGAGTCGACTCCGAAGGAGCTTCCGCCGCTACCCTGTCCGCCCTCCGGTGGCGACTGTCCTTCCTCGGGAGCGGCCGGCTGCTCGCCGTCCTGCTGCGCGAATCCGCCGCTGGGCACCTCGCCGGAGAAGGTGGAATTCGTGAGGCTCAATGCCCCGGATGCTGCCGCTACGCCGTCCGTAGCGGCGACGGTGTCGAGCACCGAGGAGTCGAGCGTGCCGCGCAGGAGGTCGGTCCGCAGTGCGGACTGTGCGAGCGTGGTGGTCTCGCCGTCGCTCTCGCCCGCATCCGCGTCGAAGTCGAAGCGCGGCCCCTCGCCCTGGCCGGGCTCGACGGCCGCGCCCGTCACGGTGAGATCGGTGCCGACCCCGTAGACGGAGGCGAGGGCCTGCGCCTGCGCATCGCGCACTCCTGCGGTGAGGGCGTTGACGACGATCACGAGAGCGATCGCGATCGCCAGCCCGATCGCGACGATCACCGTCTGCTTCTTGCGGCCGGCGAGTTCGCGCCGCAGATATGTTCCGTACATCTCTCTCCTTCCGCCGCGGCCATCGCGGGGCGAGATCGACGTTAGGAATCGCGCATATGCGGGATCGAGGGACCGGTGATGAGGAGCCTATGGAACGCGCGGGTCACCCCGCGCGCACTGCCTGCACGAATGCCCTGGCGCGCACAGCGAGCGCCTCGAGGTCGCCCCCGGGGGTCGCGGCATCGCCGACGAGGGGTCCGCCGACTCCGATGCCGAAAGCACCGGCGGAGAGGTATTCGCCGACGGTGTCGACGCGCACGCCTCCCACGGGGATGATCCGCGCGTGCGGGAAAGGGTCACGGACCGCGCGGATGAAGCCGGAGCCGAGCGCCGACGCCGGGAACAGCTTTACCGCCGCACTGCCGAGGTCGTGGCCTCGCTGGATCTCGGTGGGCGTGTAGACGCCCGGCAGCACGCCGATGCCCTGACCGACCGCATAAGGAACGGATGCGCTGAGGGTGGGCGTCACCATGAACTGCGCGCCGGCGGCGACCGCCCGTTCGACATCGGCCTCGTCGAGCACGGTACCGGCGCCGATCAGAGCCTCGGCCGGCGCATCGTGCACGACCTGGGCGATCGCCTCCTCCGCGTCCTGCAGAGTGAGCGCGATCTCGAGGGTGAGCACGCCCTCCTCCAGGAGTGTGCGCGCCGCAGCGACGGTGGCGTCGACGTCCGTCCCGCGGAGGATCGCGACGAGCTGCGTACGGCGCAGCCGTTCCTGCAGCTGCGCGTTGTCGACGGTGCTCACCGCACGACCTCCCCTGCGCTGCGGGCGGTCGGCGCCGTGCCGCGCCACGGGAACGCGGGGGCGCCGCCGACATCGACCTGCACGCCGAGCAGAGCGCCGTCGGCATCGGCGGGCTCCGACAGCCCGATGCTCGCCGTCGTGATCACCAGCAGCCGGTCGACGAGTGCCACAGCGGTCGGTCGCTTCGCCGGAAGGGCGATCGTCTCGACGAGCTCACCCTCGGGCGAGTAGCGGCGCACCTCGGATGCGTCCCACACCGCAACCCAGAGCATGCCGTCGAGGTCGATCGCCATGCCGTCGGGGTTGCCTCCCTCGACCCGGCACAGGGTGCGGCGATTCGACAGCGCGCCGTCGGAGGCCACGTCGAAGGCCTCGATGCTGCGGTGCGGCAGCGTGTCGATGTAGTACAGCGTCGAGCCGGTGTGATCGAAGGCCAGTCCGTTGGAGACGGTCACCCCGTCGAGGCGTGCGCTCGGCTCACCGTCTGGGCCGATGCTCCACAGCGTGCAGTGCGGATCGCGGGGCATCGACTGGCTGCCGACCCAGAAGCGGCCGGACGGATCGCCGCCGCCGTCGTTCATGTAGTCGCCCGGGCCCGCGATGTCGCCCGTGAGGGGAGAGACGACGCCGTCGTCGCCGACATGCACCACGCGACGGTCGACGCCGACGAGCCAGCCCTCCCCCTGCTGTGCGAGCGGGATTGGCGCGCCGATCTGCGCGCCGACGAACACGGCGGTCTCGGGAATCACCCTCCCGTGCTCGATGCGGCCGCGGTGCAGCGAACCCGTCGCCATGTCGATCCAGGCGAGGCCCCCGTCGCGAGCGTCCCAGCGCGGCGACTCGGCCTGGACGTATCGGGCATCGGAGAGGATCTCGACGGTTCGGGAAGTCTGGGTGTGCGGCATCCGGGTCATCCTTCTCTGGTAGCTCGTAACCGTTATGTGGCAGACTATCTCACAATATGCATAACACTTGCGAGAAATGTGGACACACGATGATGAAGCGGGGAAACAGCTGATGGCTCCGACACTCCACGGCTTGATGCCCATCCTGGCAACTCCTTTCGACGAGTCGGGCGCCCTCGACCGCGAGAGCCTGCGCCGACTGGTCGAGTTCCAGCTCGCATCCGGAGTCGACGGCGTCGCCGTCTTCGGCATGGCGAGCGAGGGCTTCGCCCTCACCACCGAGGAGCGGCGCACGATCCTGGACGACGTCGTCCGGGTGGTCGACGGCCGGATCCCCGTGATCGCCGGCGTCAACGGCACCTCGACGGCGACCTCGGTCGAGCAGGCGCTCCTCGCGGAAGAGGGTGGTGCAGACGCCCTCATGGTGCTTCCGCCGTTCATGGTGAAGCCACCCGCCGGGACGCTCGTCGACTTCTACGGAGACGTCGCCGACGCCACCTCCCTCTCGGTCATGGTGCAGGACGCCCCCGGCGTCACCGGAGTCGTGATGGCACCGGCGCTGATCGCCGAGATCGCCCGCCTCGAGGGGGTCGACTCCGTCAAGGTCGAAGCACCGCCGACCGCGCCCAAGGTCGGCGCCGTGGTCTCGGCGATCGACGACCCCGACTTCGCGGTGCTCGGCGGACAGAACGCCCAGTTCTGCCTGGAGGAGTATGCCAGGGGCGCCGTCGGCACGATGCCGGCCTGCGAGTTCCCCGACCTGCTCGGTCCGGTGCTCGCCCAGTTCCTCGAGGGGCGCGTCGACGAAGCCCGCGCCGAGTTCCGTCGTATGCTCCCTCTCGTGCTGATCGGTCTGCAGGGCGGCATCGCGTGGGCGGTGCACAAGGAGATCCTCGTCGCGCGCGGCATCATCGACCACGCGACGGTCCGCTATCCGGCCTCGCGCCTGGATGCCGGCAGCCGCGCATCGGTCAAGCTCGTGATCGACGAGCTCGCCCTTCCGCCGATCCCCACCACGGTGCGCGTGTGACCCGCCGCGGCGTGCTGCTGATCGGCGGCAGCTCCGACATCGGTCTCGCGATCGCCCGCGCCTTCGTCGACGGCGGAGACGCCGTCGTCGGGGTGGGGCTCGAGCACTCCGACGACGCCGTCTTCGAGCGTTACCTCGTCGCGGACTGCAGCCGACCGGAGGCCGCGGACGGCGCCGTCGCGGATGCGGAGCACGCGCTCGGCCGACTCGACGTGGTCGTGCTCGCGGCCGGCCGCATGCCGATCGCCCGTGCCGAGGCGACGAGCGACGACGACTGGCGCGGCGCCCTGGGCGCCACCCTCGACTCGGCGTTCTTCGTGGCACGGGCGGCTCTTCCCCGCCTCGCCGCCGGATCGTCGATCGTCGCGGTGACCTCGGTCAACTCGTCGCTCGCGGCACCCGCCCTGCCGGCCTACGCGGCCGCCAAGGCCGGTGTGGACGGCCTCATCCGACAGCTGGCGCTCGACTACGGCCCCCGCGGCATCCGCGTGAATGCCGTGCAGCCGGGCAGCATCTCGGCCGTCGACACCGGCGAGAGCGAGGGCTACCCGCTCGGACGCATCGGCCGCCCGGAGGAGGTCGCGTCAGTCGTGGCGTTCCTCGCCTCCGACGCCGCGTCGTTCGTCACCGGCACCTCGATCCCCGTCGACGGCGGCCTGTCCATCTCGTCCCCCGCCGCCTGGCTGAAGCCCATACTGCGCGACCGCTGGCTCTAGCCGCCCGTTCGCACGACGAAGGCCGCGTCCCCTTGTCGGGACGCGGCCTTCGTCGTTGTTCTTTGCACCTCACCGCAGACGTTCGAATCGCGTGAATGGCCGCATCTCCGGTGGGAACACGACCATTCACGCGATTCGAAGCCGTTGGCGGCTCAGGCGTTGGCGTCGAGCAGCCCCTGCACTTCCTTCTTCAACGCGTTGAGGCCGGCCTGCACCTCGACCTGACCCGCGAGGATCGTCGCGACACCCGCGCCGATGGCCGCGTCGATCTGGGCGGTCACGGCGACACGGTCCCACGCGGCCCCGCGCGCGTGCTCGGAGACCTCGGTGCGGAACGCGCCCTGGAACTTGTCGGCTGCGAGAGCGGGGATCTTGTCAGCCACGCTCTTGGCGGCAGGAGCGACCGCCGAGTTCTCGTACAGCGCGGTCGCCGCCTCGACGTTCGTCGCCGCGTAGAGGATGAAGTCGCGGCTCGTGAGTTCTCCCTCGCCCGCCGTCGCGAAGACACCGCTGCCCCAGGCCCGGTTGAAGGAGTCCTTGCCCCCGGCGGTCGGACGCGAGATGGCGCCGATGTTGTCGATGATGTTCTGCGCGGCACCGTTCGTCTTGACGAAGGTCGACGCGAGCGGGGCGTCGTCGTACAGGGCCGCCCGGCCGCTCGCGAACAGGATGCGGGCATCGCTGCGCGCCACGTTCGTCTGCGTCAGACCGGCATCCTGCAGGGACTTGTACCAGGTGACAGCCTTGACGCTCTCGGCGTCGCCCAGGGTGCACTTCAGGTCGTCGGTGACCACGTCGCTGCCGAAGCCCCACATCCACGGGACGGCGTCCTTGAGGTCGGGGTTCTTGGTGACCGCCGCGTACGGGATCAGCGAGGAGTCCTGCTTCTTGATCTTCTCGAGCGCCGTGGCGAACTGCTCCACGGTCATGCCCGACTTGATCCCGACGCTCTTCGCGATCTCGCCGTTGGTGATGATGCCGATACCGGCGGCCGTCAGCGGCAGCACGAGCAGCTTGCCATCCATCGTGTACGAGTCGAGCACACCCTGCGGGATGCCCAGACCCTTCGCGAGGTCGGTGAGGTCGGCGAGCACGTTCATAGGGGTCAGCACCTGCCACCCGCCCGACTGTCCGACGCCCATGAGGTTGCCGGAGCGTCCGGTCAGAGCCAACTGCGTGGCCGCCTGATCGTACGGGTAGATGACCGGGGCGACCTTGACGCCCTCCTGCTTCGAGAAGCCGTCGAGGATGCCCTGCCAGGCCGACTTCAGGGCCTCCTCGCCGAGCGAGTTGCCGTAGAAGTTGATGCTCTTGGCCTTCGTGGCACCGGCGGCCGTGGCTCCGGCTCCGGCACCGGGGGCGGCGGGGGTCGCGCAGCCGGCGAGCGCGAGAGCGCCGAACGCGGCCAGGACGGTTCCGCCTCCGAGGAAGGCTCGGCGGCTCAGCTGCGAGTTCGAGATGTTCATGAGACTGCTCCTTCGGGATGAGGGGGACGAGCTGTTCTGCGGTGCATCGCTAGCCCTTGACCGCTCCGGCGGCGAGGCCGGAGACGAAATAGCGCTGCAGGAGGATGAAGATGATGACGAGCGGGAGGGAGGTGATGAGGGACGCCGCCATGAGTGCCGGCCAGTCGGCCGTGCCCTCGCGGATGAACGCCTGAGTGAGGCCTGCCGGCAGCGTCTGCTTGTCGGGGCCGGCGAGCGTGAGGGCGAAGAGGAGATCGCTCCAGCCGCGCATGAAGGCGAACATCCCCGCCGTGATGAGACCGGGGACCACGAGCGGGAACACGATGCGGAACATCGTCCCCG
Source organism: Microbacterium sp. NPDC058269 (assembly GCF_042881445.1). Lineage (NCBI taxonomy): Bacteria > Bacillati > Actinomycetota > Actinomycetes > Micrococcales > Microbacteriaceae > Microbacterium > Microbacterium sp. NPDC058269. The sequence continues at coordinate 949,376 of NZ_JBHVXT010000002.1, read as the reverse complement.
TGCGCGAGAGCCCGTCGACCTTGGCCGCCTCGATGATGTCGTCGGGGAGTGCGTCGATGATGCCCTTCAGCAGGAACACCGCGAGCGGCAGCGTGAAGGTCGTGAACGAGATGATCAGCGCGGTGTAGGTGTACAGCAGCCCGGCCGAGCTCAGCATCAGGTACAGCGAGATGAGCAGCAGGGCGCCCGGGATCAGCTGGCCGATGAGGAACATGAACATGACGGCGTTGCGGCCGCGGTAGCGGAACTTCGACAGCGAGTACGCCATCAGACCGCCGACGAGGACCGCGAGCAGCGCGGTGCCGGTCGAGACGATGATGCTGTTCATGAGGTTCTTCAGCAGCAGGTCGTTCTGGAAGAAGCCGATGAAGTTCTCGAACGTCGGGTCGACCGGGAAGAACGGACGGTCGAGGGAGAAGACATCCTCCTTCTTCGTGAACGCGGTCGCCGTGAGCCAGTACACCGGCAGCAGGCCGAACAGGGCGAGCAGGAGGAGCAGCACGCGCCCCGGGATGGACAGGTGGGGGCGGATGATCGACTCCCCCACATCGCGACTACGGCGCATCACTTCTCCAGCCGTCGGTTGAGGAACAGGTATCCGGTCGTGATGATCGCGAGCAGGACGAGCCACAGCGTGCCCATGGCGGAGGCCTTGCCGAGCTCGTAGCTGCCGAAGGCGAGGTCGTAGAGGCTGACCGCGAGCGTGGTCGTCGAGTTGCCCGGCCCGCCGCCGGTCATCACGAAGATCGTGTCGAAGTTTCCGAAGTTGTAGATGAACTCCAGCACCGCGACCAGGGTGACGGGGCCGGCGATGTGCGGGAGCGAGATGTGACGGAACCGCTGCGCGCGCGTCGCACCGTCGATCGTGGCGGCCTCGATCTGCTCGCTCGGGAGGGTCTGGAGCACGGCGAGCGCGACGACCATGATCCACGGGAACGAGTGCCACGTCTTGGCGATGACCACGGCGGCCATCGCGCCGGTCGGAGTGCCGAGCATGCTGACCTCCGGCAGGCCGAAGACCGAGAGCACGTGGTTCACGACGCCGTAGCTGTCGTTGAAGATCCACGCCCAGAGGAAGGAGACGACCACACCGGGGAGCAGCCACGGCAGCATGAGGGCGCCGCGCAGGATGTTGCGGCCGCGCATGCGGGCGTTCAGCAGCAGCGCGAGGGCCACACCGAGCACGAGGGGGAAGACCGTGGAGAGCGACGCGAACACGAGGGTCGTTCCGAGCCGGGCGAAGAACTCCTCCCAGACGGCCGCGTAGTTGTCGAGGCCCACGAACGTGCGGTCGGGGCGCAGGAGCGATTGGTCGAAGAGGCTCGTGAAGATGCTCGACACGAGAGGGAAGATCGCGATCACGAGGAACAGGAGGACCGCAGGAAGTGCGATCATGAAACCGAAGGTGCGATCCTTCGCGCCCAGCGTGGAGCGTCGCCCTGAGCGTGGCTCGACGGCCTTCTGCTCGCTCTCGGCGGGCCGCTCGAGTATGGCTTGTTGCATTGCAGTCACTTTCCCGTAGAGACGACCCCGCGTGGGGCCCTGCGCATCGTCGTCACAGTCGTCGACGTCGACGTGGGGCTATTCAACCACAATGCGGATGCGAAATCCACAAAATGCATAAGACACCCACATTTGTGTTGCTCGAAGCCATTTCACTGAATAGGATGACTGGCAGCGGCGACCAGCCGCAGCGTCGCATCCGCGGCGGCAGCACTGAGGAGGAGTGACCATGGCATCGGAATCGGTGGGCGGCACCCAGACCGTCGAACGAGCGATGTCGTTGCTCGCCTGCTTCACCGAAGAGGCGGGTGAGCTCAGGGTCTCCGAGCTCTGCACCCTCACCGGGCTCGGACAGTCGACCGTCTCTCGCATGATGTCGGCGCTCGACCGCATGAAGTTCGTGGTGCAGGACGCCCGCACCGGGCTCTACCGCCTGGGCCCCGCGGCCGTTTCGCTCGGCACGATCGCCCTCAACGGCTCCCCCATCTTCCGCGCCTCGCGGCAGATCGCGCAGAACCTCGCCCGCAGGATCGAGATCGGCGTGAACGTCGCCGAGCTCAGCGGCTTCACCTTCACCTACCTCTGCAACTTCGAAGGCGCGCTCGCGCCCAAGTCGTTCGCGATGGCCGGCCGCACGGGTCCCCTGCACGCCACCGGCCTCGGCAAGGCGCTGCTCTCGGGCATGACCGACGAGCAGGTGGACGAGTACTTCGCACAGACCCCCCAGCGGTTCACCCCGCACACGATCGTCGACCGCGCCGCCATGCAGGTCGCCCTCGACGAGACCCGAAGCCGCGGTTACGCGACCGAGATCGAGGAGTTGGCCTTCGGCCGCGCGTGCATCGCCGCTCCCATCCGCAACCGCGCGGGCGAGATCATCGCCGGCCTCTCCGCCAGCGGCCCCCTCTCCGTGCTCGATCTGCACGCGCCGCACCAGGAACTCGCGCTGCAGCTGATCGAAGCCGCAGACGAGATCTCCGTGGCTCTCGGCTACAGCCCCTCTCGCACCGCGTCGGCCTTCGCCGCGCTCTGACGCCAAGGCCGCGACGCGGCACCCCGATCCGCCCCTGATCCCTGACCGCGGCACCCGCCGCCGGCCGCTCGCCCATCGATGTCTTTGGAGACCCCTGTGAGAATCACGCGCGTCCAGACCTTCCCCCTCTACCTGTCGAAGGAGGATGCGAACAACTCCTACGCGGGCGACACCGCGGTCGACCACCGCGGCTACGTGATCCGCCCGCCGTGGCGGAGCCTCTACTCCCCCGGCTACGAGACCCTGCTCGTGAAGATCGAGACCGATGAGGGTCTGGTCGGCTGGGGCGAGGCGCTGGCGCCGGTCGCCCCCGTCGTCGCAGCGGCGATCGTCGACAACCTGCTCACCCCCCTCATCGTCGGCGAGGACCCGCGTTCGGTGCGCACGCTCTGGCACCGCATGACCGAGTCGATGCGCGAGCGCGGACACCTCACGGGCCACCAGGCCGACGCCATGGCGGCCGTCGACATCGCGCTCTGGGACCTCTGGGGTCACGCCACCGGCCTCTCGGTCTCCGAGCTCGCCGGCGGACGCTTCCACGAGGTGCTGCCGACCTACGTCTCCGGGATCCGCGGAGTGGATGACGTCGAGCGGGCGGAGAAGGCGGCCGAGCTCGTCGAGGGCGGCGTGCGCCGCATCAAGCTGCACCTCGGCATCGACATCCGCACCGACCTCGCCACCTACGACGCTGTCCGGGGTGTGCACCCCGACCTCGACGTCGCGCTCGACGCGCACTGGACGTACCGGCTCGGCGAAGCGCGGGCCCTCGGTCGGGAGCTCGACGACCGGAAAGCATGGTTCTTCGAAGCACCGTTGGCCCCCGAAGACGTAGAGGGCCACCGTGACCTGGCGAGCGCACTCGCCACCCCGATCGCGGTCGGCGAGGCGATGCGCAGCCGATTCGAGTTCACCGACTGGCTCACCCGCCGAGCCGTCGGCCTCACGCAGCCCGACATCGGTCGCACGGGCATCACCGAAGGCCTCGCGATCGCGGCGGTCTCCGACGCGTTCCACGTGCAGGTCGCGCCTCATCACTCGGCCGCCTTCGGCATCGCGATGGCTGCCGGAGTGCACGTCGCGGCGAGCGCCGCCTCGCTCCTCGCGTTCGAGTACCAGCCGTTCACCCTCCCTGTCGCCAACCGCCTGCTCACGACGCCGCTCGAGGTGCGCGCCGACGGCGGATTCCTCGTCCCGACCGGACCGGGACTCGGCGTCACGGTCGACGAGGACGCGATCAAGGAGTACGTGCGCCACTGATACCCCTCAGCACCTACGACGAAGGGGTGGGCCGGCCGGATCGCTCCGACCGGCCCACCCCTTCGTCATGTCAGTCCCCGATGCGCACGAACTGCGCCGCACTGACCCGGTGGATGCTGGTGTTGCGGACCTCGAGTCGCACGGTCCCGGTCGCACCCGCGCCGTAGCGGAACGACCCCAGCGATCGCCACGCCGCCGCACCCTGGGTCTGATCCACGATCACCTCGGAGCTGCCGTTCTGATGCTCCACGACGTAGGCCGCCGAGGTCGTGGTCGTCGGGTTCGTCGGGTACCACACCGAGACGCGGTAGAGCCCCGCCTGCGGAAGGTCGACGTTCCACGTCACGGTGCTGCCCACGGAGTCGGAGTCGCTGTAGCGCGTGCGGGTGCCGTTCCAGCCCGAGAGTCCGCTGGGGTACCAGTTGCCCGATTCCAGGTAGCCCGGCCACGGCGATTGCGTGTGCGCGATCACGCCCTCGTCGGCGACGCGCACGAGCACCCCTCGGCGCAGGGTCTGATCCAGTCGCGCCTCGAATCGGGTCGATGATCCGGGTGCGACGCCGGAACCCGCGGTCACCGTCCAGGTGTGGGTCAGGTCAGACCTCGGCGGCACGGTGATCGTCGTGCTCTGCTGCCCGACGCTCCAGCCGGTGAGCCCGTAGAGCGCGAGCGTGCCCTGCAACGGCGTCACTCCGGTGTTGATGACGAGAGCCGTCAGCTTCGCGACCGCTCCCGGCCCGCTGACGATCTCGACGTCGGACGTGAGCGACACCAGTCGGCGGCGGTCGATCACCTCGATCGCCGCAGCACGGAGGGTCACCGGATCCTCGCCGGCGATCGTCAGCTTCGCCTTCACCTCGACCTCGCCGAGCGGGGCCGCTGCCGCGATCACGACCCCCGACTCCACCCGCGCCGAGCCCTGGGCGGGAACGGAGATCGCCGGGACGGCGCCGTCGAGGGTCCAGCCCGACGGCGGGGTCAGGGCCACGGTTCCGGTGACCGGATCGTCGGTGGCGTTGCGCACCTCGATGATCAGCGGAACACGGTCGCCCGCGGTTCCGGTCGCCTGGGCGATGACGTCGCCCGCCAGAGCGGCGTTCGCGCCGCTGATCCGGGCGGGCAGCTGCAGCGTGACCTCGGGCGTCGTCGCTCCGCCGGACGTGATCGTGTACCGGAAGGTCTTGGTCAGGTCGTCGACGGGGATCGTCCACTCGAACGGGTATGCCTTCTGCGGAGCCTGCTGCACCGCCTGGGCGCCGATCCGATACGACAGGGTGGCCTGCTGCTCCGTGTCGATCTGCACGTAGGCGTCGTAGCCCTGCCCGTCGGGTCGGACCAGGAGCATCCCGCGTGCGAGCCCGTACTCGGTCGCCGGATCGGAGTCGATCTCGTGGAAGCTGTCGCGACCGTGATCGACGATGTCGTCGAACGGCAGTCCCGGCCGCTGCACGGACACGTTCCGCACCACGAGCGCCAGCAGTCCGCGGGCGGGCACCGTGACGGTGACGCGACCGCTCTGGGCCGCGGCGGCCGAACGGGCACCGTTCGCAGCCACCACTTCGACCGCCGTCGACGAGCTGCGGGGCAGGCCGGTGAGGTCGGTGGAGAGGTCGACGACCACCTGCTGGGCGGTGCCGGCGGAGTTGGTGAGGCTGACGTACAGGGCTCCGTTGCCGACGCCGCCGATCCAGTTGACGAGAGGGTTGTCGACCCCGATGAGTCCCTCGGGGAAGTACGGCCACACGCCGTCCTCACCGAAGAACGTTCCGGGCGCGTGACCGTAGGCGAAGAACTTGAAGTACGCGAAATCGGCCTCGAACACGTGCGGGAACTCGATCGCACCGGCGCTGCGGTAGAAGCTCTCACTGATCAGGTAGTCCATCGCGAGTCCGAGCTGGGCGGGCGCGTGGTGGAAGTAGTACCCCGTGATCCCCACCGGACCACTCGTCGCGAAGTCGGGCTTCATGTGCGCGACCTGGAACTGCCGCCCGTAGTAGCCGGGATACGTCGTGAAGCGGCCGATCACCATGTTGTGCGCGATGTCGGCGAGCAGCTCGTCTCCGGTGTGATGCGCCAGGCGCAGCAGAGCCCCGGCCCAGCAGGGGTTGAACACGTAGCCGCCGCCCGGGTTCGTCAACGTGCTGACGCCGAGCTTGAACGACGACAGCGCCTCGAACGTGAGACCGGAGGGCGAGACGTACCAGGCCGGCACCGCCTCGGTCGGGACGTTCGTGGTCGGGTACGACGGGAGCGAAGAGCGCGTCTCCCAGTCGTACTGCTGCTTTATGACCGACCCGACGGGTACGGTGACGCTCGCGTCGGGGACCGGCCGCACCGCCGTCTGCGTGATGAAGCGCTGCACCTCGCGGTACGCCCCGTCGAGGAACTCGGTCTCGCCCGTCGCCTCGAACATCTCCAGGAGGTCGACCCAGTATTTCGAGAAGCTGTAGGCGAAGCCTCCCGGCGGCTGGCCGTTGCTGCGGTAGGGCGTGAGGATCTGCTCCTGTGAGTACCGCCGGGCGATCAGCGTCGCCTCCGCGAGATAGGCCGGATCCCCCGTGACCCTGTACGTCGCGAGCGCGTTGGAGAACGGCGCCCTGCTCTGACCCACCACCCCCGCCTTGGTCGCCTGCACCGCAAGCCGCTGGATGCCGGCGTTGCGGCCGTGGGTGAGCTGGTACAGCGATGCGAGATTCACGGCGTCGGTGGGGATCCGGCCGATCCGGTACTGGGTCTTGTCGTTGTACACCGGGCTACCGATCATCGGAGTGTGCCCGATGCCCTTGCGGGACAGCTGGTACTCGACGAGCGGACGCGCGCGGCGGTCGTAGAGCGTGCTGTCGGTGGTCCCGGTCAGGTAGTGCGCCGCGAGCACGACACCGCTCGCAGCAGCGCGGACCGCGTCTTCGTTCTCCACGTCGACGAACCCCTTGGCACGGTTCCACCAGCCCGAGTACGAGGGCACGTAGTCGACGGAGTCATCGCCGCTCGGCTCCACCGCGATCAGCGCCGTCATCGCGTGCACGGCATCGGTGAGCGATCGGTCGTAGACGTTGCGGCGGTAGGCGGTGAGGCCGTACTCGTTCCGGCACAGCTGCGTGTACATGCCGTACAGCGAGTCGGCTCGAGCGGCGATGCCGAACGCGAAGCCCCGCTGCTGCCCGACCGTCATGGCCGTGCGCAAGCCCGGCTGCGGTGAGTACATGGACGGCACGATGTCGAGGCTGTCGTTGCGCAGGCTCATGCCGTAGGGCTGCCGATCCGACATGAGCTGTCGTTCGTGCACGAACTCGGCGACCTCCGACGGCAGGTACACCCCCGAGGTGACGGCGACATCGCCCACGGAGTACTGCGTCAGAGCCATCGGGGCGAAGAGCTCCCAGGCACCGAGTGGCGCGGAGCCGTCGAGCACCGAGAGCGCATGCTGGTACGAACCGCACAGCACCTCGTCGAGGTCGTCGAGCGACTTCGCGTCCTGGCTCTGGTAGCCGACGATGTAGTCGCCGGCGGTCTTGGCGGTCAGCACGTAGTGCGCCTCGGGATTGGCACCCTCCAACCGCCAGCGCACGACGAGGTCGACGTCGTCGGTGCTCGTGGTCAACTCGATCGCCTGTGGTCCGAGCACCTGGAACGAGGTGAACCCGAGCCAGCTGGGCGTCAGCGGTCCGTACAACTCGGGGGCGCTTCCCGTCGGCAGCGTGCCATCGAGCACGAGCCACTGCTCATCGAACCTGTGGTCCGGATCGGTGATCGCCAGCCAGCCCCCGTTGTGCGTGACCTCGAGGTCGCGCACGATCGTCGCGCCGCCGTCCCACGTGGCCTGGAAGAACGTCATGCGGTGGTTCTGTCCCACCAGCTGCGCGACCTGGGTGAACGCCAGATTCGGCTTGTCCAGGCGGCGGAGGGCATCGGCGTAGACCCCGCCCGGCGTGGTGAGCTCGGTGGCCGCAGCGGGCGCCGCATAGGGCGAACCGAGCACCGGAGGAAGGACTCCGGCGATCACGAGCATTCGCAGCACGGAGCGGCGGCTCCACAGCAGGGGATTTTCATCGGCTCCGTTGCCAGCTATTGAATCCATGATGCACATACTGCAATCCATATGCGATCATGTCAATGGACCCGCCTCACCGAACCCGCGCGCCGCCCGCTCCGACGGACGCCGGTAGCGTCGACGAGGCAGACCATCTCGAAAGGACCCACGCGGTGACCCAGAACCCTCCAGAGGAGCTGACGGAGTACTCGCTGAGCACCCTCCTGACCCCGCTCGCCTCGCCGGAGGAGCCCGAGGACTTCGACGGCTTCTGGCAGGCGACGTTCCAGGAGTTCGGCGCGGGGCCGGTGGCATGGGAGGTCGCCCAGGAGCACGCCGCGACCGCGACGCATCGCGTGACGGAGATCCGCTTCCGCTCCTCGGCCGGGGAGGACGCCACCGCCTTCGCGATGCTGCCCCACGCCGTCACAGACATCCGCAGCGGCCTCGTCGTCGGACACGGCTACGGCGGCCGGACCGGACCCGACGTCGAACGGGTGCCCGCCCACACTGCGGCGATCTTCCCGGTCGCCCCCGGCACGCACGTCGGCACCGCCAGTCGCTTCCCCGCCTCGCCCGACCAACATGTGCTGGCCGGCATCGCGCACCGCGACACATACTCCCACCGCTTCAGCGCGGCCGACATCTGGCGCGCGGCGACCATCCTCCTCGAGATGACGCCCTCCGCGGCGGGGTCGCTCGACTTCAGCGGCGGCAGCTTCGGCGGCGGCATCGGCGCCCTGGCCCTCCCCTGGGACGCCAGGTTCCGACGGGCGGCCCTCGATGTTCCGAGCTTCGGGAACCACGACGTGCGCCTCTCTCGACGGTGCACCGGCAGCGGAGAGGCCGTTCGACAGCATCTGCAGGACCACCCCGAGGTGCGGCCGGTGCTCGACTACTTCGATGCGGCGATCGCGGCACGACGCCTGCACCTGCCCGTGCACGTGAGCGCAGCGATGCTCGACCCCGCAGTGGACCCGCGGGGACAGTTCGCGGTCTATCACGCACTGTCGGGCCCGAAGCGGCTCGGGGTGCGCGCGGCCGGTCACCTCGACGGCCCCGTCGGCGCACTGTCCGACCGGCTCGCCCTGCAGGACGGCATGGATTTCCTCGCACTTCCCGATGAACGCGTCAGGTGAACACCCCCTCGCCCACACGGCATCGCCCGACATCGGACGACATCGGCCGCATCTCTCAGTCAACGCATAGCGTTCTCCATAGAAATCGCATAGGAGATTCCGCAGAATAGGGACATGACCAGCGACCTGCCCGAACTGCGCCGTCCCGACGGCTCCCCCCTGCGCATCCTCGCCGTCGACGACGAGCAGATGCTGACCGACCTGCTCGCGATGGCCCTGCGGATGGAGGGCTGGGAAGTGCGCACCGCCTCCTCGGGCATGGAAGCGCTCCAGGTCGCGCGCGAGTTCGAGCCGGATGCGCTCGTGCTCGACATCATGATGCCCGACCTCGACGGGATGTCGGTGCTCAAGCGCCTCCGCGAATCGGGCAACCTCGTCCCCGTGCTGTTCCTCACCGCGAAGGATGCCGTGGGAGATCGCGTCGCCGGCCTCACCGCCGGGGGCGACGACTACGTCACCAAGCCGTTCAGCCTGGAAGAGGTGATCGCACGACTGCGGGCGATCATCCGCCGCACCGGTCACGCCACCGCCGACGACGGCCAGTCGATCCTGCGCGTCGCCGACCTCACCCTCAACGAGGACAGCCACGAGGTCGTGCGCGACGGCACCGAGATCGAGCTCACCGCGACCGAGTTCGAGTTGCTGCGCTACCTGATGCGCAACGAGCGCCGGGTGCTGTCGAAGGCGCAGATCCTCGACCGGGTGTGGAGCTACGACTTCGGCGGCAAGTCCTCCGTCGTGGAGCTGTACATCTCGTACCTGCGCAAGAAGATCGACGCCGGCCGAACACCTCTGCTGCACACGGTCCGCGGTGTCGGGTACATGATCAAGGCCCCGCAGTGAGCCCAGCGACGGTGATGAGACGGCCGATGAGCCTGCAGACACGGCTGATGACCGCCGTGATCGGATTCGTCTCGCTGATCCTCATCATCGTCGCCGTCATCACCAGCGCGACGCTGGGCAAGACGATGGAAGACCAGCTCGACCAGAAGGTGAACAACGTCGCACACCAGCTACTCGGTGTGGTCCAGGCCTTCACGCCCTCTGCCACCACCGCGGAGAACATTCTGACCGGCCCGTACTCACCGCCGGCCGGGGTGCTCTTCATCGTCTCGAGTCCGGTGACGGGCTACAGCGGCGCGGTCGTGAAGAGCAACGACGACGACAAACTCACCGGCACCCTGCAGCCACTGACCCGGACGCAGATCACCGAGGTCGCGCTGGCACTGCAGGACGGTGCGACCGTGGCCACGGTCTCGCTCACCGACCTCGGTTCGTACCGGATCATGGCACCGCGGTCGAGCAACGGCGTCTTCGTGGTGGCCGGACTCCCGCGCGATGAGATCCAGAGCCAGCTCACGCAGCTGCTCACCGTGATCGCGCTCGCGACGATCGGCGGTCTGATCCTGCTCGCCCTGACCACAGCCATCACCATCCGGGTGAGCCTGCGTCCGCTCCGCGCCGTCGCCATGACGGCGACCAGAGTGGCCAACCAACAGCTCGACCGCGGTGAGGTGACCATCACCGAGCGAGTACCCGCATCCGAAGCAGATCCGCGCACCGAGACCGGAATCGTCGGGGCCTCGCTGAACAAGCTCCTCGATCACGTGAACACGTCGCTCGCCTCCCGCCAGAAGAACGAGGAGCGGATGCGGCGCTTCGTCGCCGACGCCAGCCACGAGCTGCGCACCCCGCTCGCCTCCATCCGGGGATACTCGGAGTTGTCGCTGCGCGCGCTGCGTCAGTCGAACGCGCAGGCGGAGCGCCCGGAGGTCATCGAGAGCACGACGTCGTCTCTGGAGCGCATCCAGGCCCAGTCGCTGCGGATGACCCGCCTCGTCGAGGACCTGCTGCTGCTCGCCCGTCTCGATGAAGGCCAGGAACTGGTCTACGGCACGGTCGACCTCACCCAGCTCGCTCTCGAAGGCCTCTCGGACGCACGTCCGACGGCGGTCGACCACCACTGGAACATCGACGTGCCCGACGAGCCCGTCACGATCCTGGGCGACGCCGGACGCATGCACCAGGTCGTGGCGAACCTGCTCGCGAATGCCCGCACCCACACGCCCGCCGGCACGACCGTCACACTCAGCGTCGCGCAGGAGGGCGAGGAGGCGGTGCTGCGCGTGCACGACGACGGTCCGGGGATCGACCCCGCCATCCGCGACGAGCTGTTCGCCCGCTTCGCCCGCGGCGACAGCTCTCGAGCCCGCCAGACCGGTGGAACGGGACTGGGCCTCGCGATCGCGAAGGCCATCGTCGAGGGCCACCACGGCTTCATCACCGTGGCCAGTGAGCCCGGCGACACGACCTTCACCGTCCGCATCCCGATGAACCCGGCGACGGCCGGCGACACCGCCGAAGCCTGACCTCCGGCGCTCCCGTCCGTCGGCTCAGTATCCGGCGAAGGCGTCGGTCGTGAGGCTGCGCGCCTTCTGCAGCGCAGGGGCGAGGTCGGCGATGAGCCGCGGCGGTCCCGAGATGAAGGCGTGACGGGTGGCCAGGTCGGCGACGGTGCGCTCGAGGGTCTCCGCGTCCAGACGCGCACCCTGCGCCCAGGACCAGTGCGCCGGCAGGTCGGCCGGCTCGTCACGTGTGAACACCACTGTGCGCACCCCCGTCGCAGCGAGCTCATCGCGGAAGGCGAGCTCCGATGCCTCGGATGCCACGTACACGAGCACCACGTCGCGCCGCTGCCCCGTCGCCTGCAACTGCCGCAGCTGCGACACGAAAGGCGTCACGCCGATGCCCGCCGCGACCATGAGCACCGGCTGTTCGCCCCGCGGCAGGATGAAGTCACCCCAGGTGCCGGTCACGGCGAAGGTCGCCCCCGGCTCGGCGGCGGCGAGAGCGCGCTTGTAGCTCGACGGGTGCTTCTGGTCGCCGTTCTTGTACGCGATGCGGAGCGTTGGAAGATCAGCCGGTGCCGACACGATGCTGAACTCTCGCCGAGTTCCGCGGGCGTCGGGGCGATGATGCGGAACGTCGAGCTCGAGGTACTGTCCCGGCAGGAAACGCACCCGCCCCTTGGCCCGGAATGTCAGCTCCTGCGCGGTCGGCGTGACGAACTCGCGCCGTTCGAGCACGAGCCGCACCGACCCGCGCAAGGCGAAGGCGAACGCCACCAGGTTGCCGATCAGCAGCGCGCGCTCCTGTCCGAGCGTGAACAGCCCGGCCACCGAGATCGGCCACCCCGCGAACAGGCCCACCACGACGGCCACCGCGAGCTGCTGCCGACGACGCGGTGGGAGGGTGAGCGGCTCCGACAGCATGAACGCTCCGAGGAACAGGAATGGCGACTGCAGCACCGCGAACTGCAGGGCTGTCGGGATGTCGAAGGCGATGTCGAACTCCACGGCCTGCACCGCCTGCCGCACCACCGAGGTGGCGACGGCGACGAGGAGGAACACCAGCACGACCCGGATCTTCTCGGTGCGCCAGAGCACCGCGAGGCCCAGCACCGCCACGGGAATCGTGAGCACAGGCGTGCCGACCCACCACGACGACGAGGTGCCCAGCCACTCGAAGGCGCCGAATGCTCCGAGGATCGAGACCACGGCGGCTCCGAACGCGGCCGGGTTGAATATGTGGCGACCACGCCAGGCGATCAGATACTTCGAGACGCTCGCGACGGCGCCGGCGAGGGCCAGACCGAGGAGCGTGCCCGGCTCGGCGCCGGGCCGAAGCACGAACAGCAGGATGAGTGCGGTCACCAGCGAGGACTCGATGCGCCACGGCAGCCGGAGGATGCGCTGCGCCGCCGCATCGACAGCGGAGATGACGACCGCGAGCACGAGGAACGACGCCACGAGCTCGAGCGGGGTGGGCGAGACGATCACGCCGAACAGCGACAGCGCGAAGGCGATGACCGCGAGAGCGATGAGCGCGAACAGCACGAGGCGGTACATCGACAGCGAGCCCAGCACCGCGAGGACCCGCTGACGTGCGGCGGCGAATGACGTGATCACGTTTCCACTCTTCCCTACTTCCGGACAGCTGGTTCGGTTCTGGACGGCTGGGCCTAGTTCTGGACGGAGGGGTGCGCGTCTCCCACGACGACGAACAGTTCGGCCGGGCACCCGGGTGACCGCTGCACGCGTCCGTCGGTGCTCATCCGCACCCATTCGACGCCCCAGGTCGCCGCGATCTCGCTGCCGCCGTCGAAGAAGAGGGCCGTCGCCACCGCGTCGGCCGTCATCGCCTCCGGCGCCCACGCCCAGCTGGCGGCCCAGGTGCGCACCGGCAGCCCGGTGCGGGCGTCGAGCACATGATGCAGCCCGCTCCCCCACGCCCTCCGGTTGATCGCCGACGCGCACAGCGCCTGATCCCGCACCTCGACGACCCCGATCGCCTTCGTCGGGTCGTACGGATGCTCGAGGCCGATGCGCACACCGGCACCACGGACTCGGATGTCGCCGCCGGCATCGACCACGAGATCTCCGGGCACGGGCGCCAAGACCTCCGTGACGAGGTCGACGAGACGTCCTTTTCCGAGAGCGCCGACGTCGACCAGGGCCGGGGCGGACGCCGTGACCTCGGTATCGGTCCACGACAGCCGGTGCTCCCAGGCTTCCGGTGCGCGGACCGGTTCCCCCGCGACGAGAGAGTAGTCCGCGTCGTATCCGAGCGCTTCGAGGCTGTCGGCGACGAGCGGGTTCACGGCACCGCCGGTCGCGGCGGAGAGCTCGCGGTAGGCGTCGAGCATCGCCCGGGCGTCGGTGGAGGCGAAGCTGCCTCCTTCTCGACCGAGACGCACGACGTCGGAGTCGGCGCGGAACCGGGACCACTCGCGGTCGAAGCGCTCGATCTCCGCCGTGACCTCTGCGCGCGCCGCGTGCGGCAGCGTGTCGGTCGTCTCGATCTCCCAGTGCGTTCCGATGGCCTCGAAGCGCCAGCTCCCCATGAGGCGTCAGGCGCCTACGAGGCCGCCTGCTCCTTGATCGACTCGACGGCCTTGTTGAATCCGCCGCTGGTGAGCGACGAACCCGCGACGCGGCTGACGTTCAGGTCGTCGAGCGCCTTGCCGTCGACCTCCTCGGAGATCCCGTCGATGAACTGCCCCTGATACTGCTTGCTCTCGGGGGCCTGCGGGTCTCCCGTCACCTCGACATCGGTCACGACGCCGTCGGCGAGCGTGAGGGTGACGGAGATCTTCTCCACCGTCTCCGGCGTCTGGTACGACCCCTCCGCGGTGTACGTGCCGTCGGCATAGGTCGCTGTGGAGTCGCCGCCGGACGATGACGAGGACGAACCGGCGTCCGGCGTGCTGCCGTTGTCAGCCGGAGTCTCGGCGTCGGCGTTCCCGGAGCATCCGGCGAGGACGAAGAGTCCCGCGACCCCGAGGAGTGCGGTTCCCTTGCGGACAGAGGTCGGTACGGTCGTGCGGATCATGGTGGTCCTCCCGGCTCGGTGTCGGCCGACGCGCTCGTCGACCATTCGACCGTAAGCACCGCGGCTATGCGCGGGCTGTGCCGTGACGATGCGTTACGCGTCGCCGCCGAACATGCTCGTCACGGAGCCGTCTTCGAAGACCTCGTGGATCGCACGCGCCAGCAGTGGGGCGATCGGCAGGATCGTCAGCTTGTCCCAGCGACGCGACTCGGTGAGTGGAATCGTGTCGGTGATGACGACCTCGTCGATGGACGAGTCCTGCAGTCGATCGGATGCCGGGTCGCTGAAGATCGCGTGCGTCGCGGCGACGATCACGCGATGCGCACCGGCCGCTTTGAGCGCCTGCGCGGCCTTGACGATCGTCCCGCCGGTGTCGATCATGTCGTCGACGAGAAGGCAGGTGCGGCCTTCCACGGCGCCGACGATCTCGTGCACGGAGACCTGGTTGGCGACCTTGGGGTCGCGACGCTTGTGGATGATCGCCAGCGGTGCACCGAGGCTGTCCGACCAGGTGTCGGCGACGCGCACGCGGCCCATGTCGGGCGAGACAACGGTGAGGATCTCACGGTCGTCGGGCGACAGCGTGCGCTCGAAGTAGTCCAGGAGCACGGGCTTGGCGAACAGGTGGTCGACGGGACCGTCGAAGAAGCCCTGGATCTGCGCCGCGTGCAGGTCGACGCTCATGACCCGGTCGGCGCCCGCGGTCTTCAGCAGGTCGGCCACCAGGCGGGCGCTGATCGGCTCGCGACCACGGCCCTTCTTGTCCTGACGCGAATACGGATAATACGGCGCGACCACGGTGATGCGCTTGGCCGATGCACGCTTGGCGGCGTCGATCATGATGAGCGTCTCCATGAGCCACTCGTTGACCGGCTCGCCGAAGGTCTGGATCAGGAAGAGATCCACACCGCGGATTGACACCTCGAAGCGGGCGTAGATCTCGCCCGAGGCGAACGTGCGGTGCTCGACCGGCGCGATCTCGGTACCGAGCGCTTCGGCGACGGCCGCGGTGAGTTCGGGATGCGAACGTCCACCGGCGACGACGAGCCGCTTCTTGGTCTTCGCGATGATCCCGGGGGCCACGCCGTTGTCGCGATCCAGATCGACCGTCTTCTTCTTGCGCGCCATGTCCGCCTATTCCGCCGAATTCTCGCGGGACGCAGCATCCGCCGCGCCCGTCCCTGCTCTGTTCTTCTCGACCCAGCCTTCGATGTTGCGCTGGGGGGCGACGCTCATGGCCAGCGCGCCGGCGGGGACGTCCTTGCGGACGACGGCGCCTGCACCGGTCTTCGCACCGGCTCCCAGCCTAACGGGCGCGACGAGCACCGTGTGCGACCCGGTGTGCACCTCGTCACCGATCTCGGTGCGGTGCTTGTTCACGTCGTCGTAGTTCGCCGTGATCGTGCTCGCCCCGAGGTTCACCCCGCGGCCGATCGTCGCATCGCCCACGTAGGAGAGGTGCGGGACCTTGCTGCCCTCGCCGATCTCGGCGTTCTTGGTCTCGACGTAGGCGCCGATCTTGCCCTTGGCTCCGAGGATCGTGCCGGGGCGCAGGAACGAGAACGGCCCGACGGTCGCTTCGGCGCCGATGACGGCCAGAGTGGCATCGGTGCGGCGGACGATCGCGTCCTCACCGACCTCGCAGTCGACCAGTGTGGTGTCGGGGCCGACGACCGCACCGGACGCGATCACCGTGGCGCGCAGGATCTGCGTGTTCGGGAGGATCGTGACGTCGGGCGAGAGCTTCGCATCGTCGTCGATCCACGTGGTCGCCGGGTCGATCACGGTGACGCCCTCGAGCTGCCAGCGACGCACGATGCGCTGGTTGAGCAGACGTCCGACCTCGGCCAGCTGGGCGCGGTCGTTGACGCCGAAGGTGACCGAGATGTCGGAGACGACGGATGCCGCCACCCGGTCGCCGTCACGACGGAGCAGGCCGGGCACGTCGGTCAGGTACATCTCGCCCTGGGCGTTGTCGACGCCGACCCGCGGAAGGTAGGCCCGAAGCGTCGCCGCACGGAAAACGTACATCCCGGCGTTGATCTCGCGGACGGCGGCTTCCTCGGCGGTCGCGTCCTTCTGCTCGACGATGCGGTCGACTCCCCCGTCGGCGTCGCGGACGACGCGTCCGTAGCCGGTCGGATCGTCGACCAGCGCCGTCATCAGCGTGGCCGGTGCGCCGGAGGCACGGTGCTCCGCCAGGAACGCGGAGAGGGTGTCGACATCGGCCAGCGGGCAGTCGCCGGAGAGGACGAGCACATCGCCGTCGAAGTCGGCGGGGAGGGCATCGACGGCGACCTGCACCGCACGACCGGTTCCCGGGATCTCGTCCTGGTCGACGAACACCGCGTCGGGGTAGTCGGCCGTGAGGGCTGCGACCACCTGATCGCGCTCGTGCCGGACGACGACCTCGACGTGCGCGGCCTGCAGCCGCCCCGCGGTGGTGAGCACGTGCCCCACCAGCGGACGTCCGCTGATCGGGTGCAGCACCTTCGGCAGGCGCGACTTCATGCGAGTGCCCTGGCCTGCGGCGAGGACGATGATGGCGAGATTGTTCCCAGTCATGCTCCGCCGCCAGGACTCGAACCTAGACCTAACAGCTCCAAAGGCTGTCGTGCTGCCATTACACCACGGCGGACCGCGCCGCCCGCGAGGGCGCCGCGGGGTCAAGTCTGCCATGCTCCGGCCCCGGTTCTGCTGACACCGCCGCCCGTCATCCGCGCGAAATACCGATCTGCAATGCTGACGACATGAGCATCGTCATCGAACAGGTGGAGGCCGCGAGCCCCGCTCTCGCCGAGTTCCTGGTCGCCCACCACGCGGAACTGGAGCACACGGCCCCCGCGGAAAGCCGCCATGCCCTGGTCTTCGAGCGGCTGCTGGCTCCGGGTGTGCGACTGTTCGCCGGCCATCTCGACGGCCGCCCCGTCGCCACCGGGGCGCTGGCGACGGTCGAGGACGGGCATGAGGAGATCAAGTCGATGCGCACCGACCCCGGTCTGCGGGGGCGCGGTCTCGGACGCACGATGCTCGCCTTCCTCCTGGACGATGCCGCGTCCCGTGGCGTCCGCCGGATCTCCCTCGAAACCGGAAGTGCCGAGTTCTTCGTTCCGGCGCGCGCCCTGTACTCCGCGGCCGGCTTCCGCGAATGCGGCCCGTTCGGCTCCTATGCGCTCGACCCGTACAGCACGTTCATGACGCTCGAGCTGCACCCGCCGTCCTGATCCCCGGCCCGCACGCGCGATAATGGGCGGATGAGCGAGGTGGATGAGGTCGACCGGATCGTCGGCGCGTGGAACACCCAGCGCCCCGACCTCGACTTCTCCCCCCTGGAGGTCCTGTCGAGGATGGACCGGCTGTCGCGACACCTCGACCGCGCCCGCCGTGACGTGTTCCGTCGCAGCGACCTGGAGCACTGGGAGTGGGACGTGCTCTCGGCGCTGCGCAGGGCCGGCGCGCCTTTCCAGCTCTCCCCCAAGCAGCTGCTGCAGCAGACGCTGGTCTCGAGCGGCACCATGACCAACCGGATCGACCGCCTCGTCGGGCGGCGCTTCGTCCGCCGCGAAGCCGACCCCGGCGACGGCCGCAGCGTGCTGGTGACCCTCACCGACGACGGGCGCATCCGCGTGGATGCCGCCATCACGCGGCTCGTCGACGTGGAGGCCGATCTGCTGCAGGCACTCTCCCGTTCGGATCGCGATCGCCTCGCCGGGTTGCTGCGCAAGCTGAGTCTGAGCTTCGACTCGTGACCGGCCGCAGCTGATGGGCATGCCCTCTCCTCTCCCCGTGCGCGACGGCGTGGGAGCCACACGGCTGCACGTGCCCCTCACCGGCTCGTGGCCCACCGTCGCCGCGTACATGGTCGAGCGCTTCTTCCACCTCGATCCGGAGCGGCTGCTCGAACGGTTCGACCGCGGCGACATCGTGCGGGCCGACGGCTCTCCCGTCCCGCGCGACGCCCCGCTCGGCAGCGTCGAGTTCGTCTGGTACTACCGCGAACCCGCCGTCGAGACGCGGATCCCGTTCGAGATCGAGATCCTGCACCAGGACGAGCACCTCGTCGTGGTGGACAAGCCGCATTTCCTGCCCACGACGCCCGGCGGCAAGTTCCTGCAGAACTCGGCGCTGGTGCGGCTGCGCAACCTCCTCGACAACCCCGACCTGGCGCCGATCCACCGCCTGGACCGGGCGACCGCCGGGCTGCTGATGTTCTCGTCACGACCCGCGACCCGTGGTGCCTACCAGCTGATGTTCGAGAATCGGCAGGTGCAGAAGGTGTACGAAGCGGTATCCGCCCTCCCCGAGCGCGGCGAGCTCCCGTCGTTCCCCGTCGTCTACCGCAACCACATCGAGAAGCCGCGCGCCCAGGTGCGCGTGCAGGTCGACGACACCAGGGAGCCGAACGCCGAGACGCTGATAGAGCGGATCCGCAGCGACGACCACGTGGTGCACACGCTGCTGCGGCCGCACAGCGGCAAGATGCATCAGCTGCGCGTGCACCTCGCTGCCCTCGGCATCGGCATCCTGAACGACCGGTTCTACCCGGAGCTGCTCGACGACCTGCCCGACGACTTCGACCGCCCGCTGCAGCTGCTCGCTCGTGAACTGCACTTCATCGATCCGCTGAGCGGGACGGAGCGGGTGTTCACCACTCGTCGCACCCTGCAGGAGGCGCCTGCCGACGAGGCTTCCCTCAGCGGCGCATGACCTTGCGGGCCAGGCGGGTTCCGAGCGTCTGCGCCACGTGCACGAAGACGACGATGAGCAGCACGGCCGCCCACATCACCACGGGCTCGAACTGACGACGTCCGTAGGTCAGTGCGAAGTTCCCGAGACCGCCTGCACCGATGTAACCCGCCATCGCGGTCATGTCGATGAGGGCGACGATGACGAACGTGTACCCGAGGATGAGCGGCCCCAGGGCCTCCGGGATCACGACGGTGAAGAGCGTCCGCCAGGGGCCGGCCCCCATCGCGCGTGCGGCTTCGATCACTCCGGGTGAGACCCCGACGAGATGCTGTTCGACGATGCGGCCGATCGCGAACATCGAGGCCACGACGAGCGCCACGATCGCGGCGTTCGTGCCGATGCCGCTGCCCACGATGAAACGCGAGAACGGGATCAACACCGTGATGAGGATCACGAACGGGATGGGGCGGAAGAAGTTGATGAAGAGATTCAGGACTGCGGAGACCGCCCGATTCTGCAGCATCCCTCCCGGCCTGGTGAGGTACAGGCCGACGCCGATCAGACCGCCCAGCAGGCCGCCCAGCACCAGAGTGAGAGAGACCATGTAGAGAGTCTCGACAGCAGCCGTCCAGAACTCCGGCCCCAGCTCGATGAGACGATCCATCAGCGCACCTCCTCGCTGTCGATGTCGGACACGTCGACATGTGGGGCGATGCTCGCGAGCGTCTGCTGGATGACACCGTCCTCGCCGCGGATCGCGAGAGTGAGGTGCCCGAAGGCACGCCCGCGGATGTCGTTGATGCCCCCGAACACGAGCTCGAATTCCAGTCCCGCGTCGGCGAGCTGGAGAAAGACCTGCGCCTGGGACGGACCGCCGTCACGGAAAGAGAACGTCACGAGGCGTCCATCGTGACGTTCACGGAGCACCGCCCGTTCAGACGGAGAGGGCACCCCCTTCACGACCGTGCCGACGAACCGCTGCGAAGCGGCGTGCTGTGGGTTGGAGAAGACCTCGAACACGTCGCCGTGCTCGATGACGCGACCGCGGTCCATGACGGCGACCTTCGTTGCAATCGTCTGGATGACATCCATCTCATGCGTGATCACGACGATCGTCACGCCCTGTTCCTCGTTCACCTTCTTGAGCAGTGCCAGTACCTCGTGCGTGGTCTCCGGGTCGAGCGCGCTGGTCGCCTCGTCTGCGAGGAGGATGGCCGGCCTCGTGGCGAGGGCTCTGGCGATGCCCACACGCTGCTTCTGACCGCCGGAGAGCTGTTCGGGGTATGAGCGCGCCTTGTCGCTCAATCCCACGAAGCTGAGCAGCTCGGTGACACGCGCCTCGATGTCGGGCTTCGACCATCCGGCCAGCTTGAGGGGATACGCGACGTTCGCCCGCACGCTCTTCGACGAGAAGAGATTGAACTGCTGGAAGATCATTCCGATTCCGCTGCGCACCCGGCGCAGCTCGCGCTCCGCGAGAGCCGTGATCTCCACGCCGCCGACAGTGATGCGCCCCTCGGAGGCAGGCTCCAGAGCGTTGATGAGACGCACGAGCGTCGACTTGCCCGCCCCGGAGTATCCGATGATGCCGTAGACATCTCCCTGATCGATCTGCAACGTGACGCCGTCGACCGCCGTGATCTGCTCGTCAGCCCCAGCCGGGGACGGGTATCTCTTCGATACGTTCTCGAGGGACACGATGGGCATGGAGTGCTCCGGTCTTGAGGGGGGAAGGAAGGGCGTGGTCGACCTGCAGACGACGAATCGGGCGACGCTCGCGCGTCGCCCGATTCTCTCAGGTCGACCTGATCAGCTGTTCGCCGCGACGTCCTTCTGAACGTCCTTGAGCAGCGAGGCCAGCTCGTCGGCCGGCGTCTGCAACGTGACGCCGGTGCCGCCCGACGACTTCGCCAGACCTTCCTGCACGTTCTTGTCGGTCTGGAAGATCTCGACCAGTTTGAGGTAGGTCTCGTTGTCGACGTCTTCGGCGCGGGACGCGAAGATGTTCACGTACTGGAGCGCACTCGGGTCCTCGGGGTCGTCGGTGAAGAGCGCGTCGTCGAACGAGAGCCCCGCATCCTCCACGAAGTCGTTGTTGATGACGGCTGCTGCGACGTCGGGCAGGGCTTCAGGGGTGAGGGCCGCCTCCAGCGCTGTGACCTTGACCTTGGACGTGCTCTCATCGACGTCAGCGAGATCCGAGAAGGCGGTGCCGCCGTCCTTCAGATCGACGAGTCCGGCGGCCTTCAGCACCAGCAGCGCCCTGGCCTGGTTCGAAGCATCATCGGGTACAGCGACGGTCTCGCCTTCCGGGATGTCCTTGACGGAATCGTACTTCGTCGAATAGAGACCCAGCGGGTAGATCTGCGTCGATCCGATCGCCGCGAGATCATCGCCCGATGCCTCGTTGTACTGAGCCAGATACACGATGTGCTGGAACTGGTTGAGGTCCACCTCACCCTCGCTCAACGCGGGGTTCGGAAGCTCGTACGAACCGAAATCGACGAGCTCGACGGTGATGCCTTCCGCCGCAGCCGCATCCACGAACGCGGGCCACTGCGGATCGCTCTCGCCGACGACGCCGATCTTGACGACCTCGTTCTCGGACGATCCCTCACTGCCGGATCCGGCATCGGACGACCCCGTGGCGCACCCGGTGAGTGCGACGAAGAGCGGGACCGCGGCGAGCGCGGCCAGGATGGAAGTGGTGCGGCGTGACATGTGAAGGAGTTCCTCTCTTGGGGGACTCGAATACGTTAGGCAGGCCGCGCGACGCACGCGGAATCGAGTGTCACACGGCGTCACAGCGACAGGTCGACCGTCTTCACCCGACTCGAATCGACCGCGCGCGCCTGCGCCCTGGCCGACCGTCATCGAACGACACAGGCTGCGACGGTGAGAAACAGTCGGCGACGGCGAGAAACAGTCGGCGACAGCAATCGCACCATGTGTTCTGCTCGACGCACTCGAAAGAGTGTCGGTGCCGTCCGGCGCCGATCCCACGACCGGAGACGTCATGAAAACACGAAAGAAAGTCGCACTCGCCACGGCCACCGCGGTACTTCTGTCCTTCTCACTGCCTGCCGCCGCTCACGCGGCGGCAGAGGAGCCTCTCTACGCGAACTCGACAGTCGTCGTCACCGATGTGAGGACCGGAGCGATCGTGTATCAGCAGTCGGAGCAGATACCTGTGGATACGAACAGCACGTCGGCCACGATCGAAGCGCGGATCCCTTCGACCGAATCATCAGCTGCTCCGACCGAGCCGGGCATCATCGCCCCGCGGTCCTCCGTCGGCGGGAATCACGACAACGGTTCGGTCAAGTCGTCGATCACGATCCAGTACACCTTGAAGGGCGATCAGATTCGGACAGAGAAGGTCACGGGCAGCTGGACGCCCGACCCGGGGTTCGGACTCAAAGAGCGGAAGGTGGAGATCTACAGCGGCGGTGGAGTGCCGTCGATCATCAAGAAGGCGCCGACGGCGAACAGCTACAGCTACAGCACCGGATGGGGCTTCCAGATCAAGCCACCGCAGAACTCTCTCACCTCCCCTCGGGTTCTGGCCGAGGTGAAGTACCAGCTCTCGGGGACGGGCAGTGCGTGGCTGAAGCTGACGCACTGGGTCGACCTGTCCGGTATCTGATCCCGTGGTGAGGAAGGGTCCGAGCAGTGTTCGCACGCTCGGACCCTTCTCTCACCTCACACGCGAAGGCGTGCGGCACACAGCGTCACAGCGGGCGCGAAGAGCGCGGTGCGCGCAACGCCAGCTTTCCCACGTAATGGCTTCGCAGCGCGTGGTGCGCCTGGGCGACCTCGTCCGCGTCGAACACCTGCGCCACGTGCGGGGCGATGAGGCTGGACTCGATGACCTCGTTCAGACGCTGCAGTGCCGCTCGGCTGCGGTCGCCGTCGTAGAACGACACACGTTCGACGACCTCGGCCGACGGCGGCGGATTCACACCGTGCGCCCACGCGATGCGCCCCGACGGTGCCACCCCGCGCAGCGCATCCTCGGCCGCCCGACCTCCGGCGGTGACGAGTGCGCCGTCGAGGCCCTCCGGAGCGAAGCCCTCGATGGCCGCCATCACGTCATCCCGCCTCCCGTCGACGGCGACATCGGCGCCGAGGCCCTCGGCCAGCGACACTCCGTCCTGTCCTGAGGCCACCGCGAGCACCCGGAGTCCACGGTGTTTGGCAAGCTGCACCGCGAGGTGACCGATCCCTCCGCTCGCGCCGAAGATCATCACGGTGTCTCCGGGGCGCGCATCGATCGTGTCGAGTCCGCTCGTGGCCGTCAGCGCGTCCCAGGCGAGCACTCCGGCCTGCTCGTCGGTCAGGCGCGCGGGCACCGGGGCGACATGCTCCTGGTCGACCACCGCATACTCGGCGTAGAACCCGCCTCGCGGGACGGGGGTCGACGCGGCGTACACCCGATCCCCCGGAGCGAAGCGCGTCACGTCGGCGCCGACCGCCTCGACCGCCCCCGCACCTTCCCACCCGAGGATGTAGGGGAAGGTCGACGGCACGCCGAAAGCTCCCTCGTAGTGGCCTGCGCGCTCCTCCCGATCCCATGACCCGATGCCGGCGACATCGATGCGGATGAGCACATCGCCTTCGCCGACCGCGGGGATCGGAACCGACTGTTCGCGCAGCTCCCCCTCGTCGCCGAATCGATCGAGAATGATGGCTCTCATCGTGGTGGACATCGGTCTCCTCGTTCTCAGGCGGATCGTTCTGGCGGGTGCGCTCCGTCGTCGTCTCGATGCGCTCCGACCGCGGTGACGTCCGCTCGGTGTTCAGTCGTACTCCTCGATCCCCTGCAGGCGCACCTGCTCGAGGTCGAGTCGGGCGGAGATGCGGCGCACGACGACGTCGTCGACCGTGCCGGCGCCGCGCAGCCCGAGGAGGACCTCACGCTTGCGGTCGATGAGGGCGAGCTTGAGACGCGTGTGCTCCTCATGCCGGATCAGCGGCGAGCGCTGCGCGAGGTCGACATCGGTCGAGGTCGCGATCATCTGCAGCACCGTGCCGTCGGTGGCCTTCCCCTCTGTCGCCTGCGAGGTTCCGCCTCCCGTGGTGGGGTCGTCTCCGATGTCGGCGGTTCCGGCACTGAGGGGGTCGGGCTCGCCGAGCATCTCGTCGAGAGCATCGGCTTCCGCGTCGACGAGGGCCTGCTCGCGGGCCAACGACCGGGCGTTCGCGAACTCGAGCATCTGATAGCCCTCCGACCGCACGCGATCGAGGACCTCCTGCCCCACGCCGTGCTCAGCCGCGAGGTCGTCGAGAGCGGCGAGCGCCGCCCCGGAGATCGCCCGTTCGGCGAGTTCGTATTCCTCGTCCTCGACGTGGTCGACGGGGAACCGCGCCCACCGCACGATCGCGGGCAGGAGCGGTCCCTGCACGAGCAGACTCAGCAGGATGACGCCGGCGGTCACGAACACGATCTCATCGCGACCGTTGATGGCCCCACCCTCTGTGATGCTCGTGGGGACCGACAGCGCGATCGCGAGCGAAACGGCGCCGCGCATACCGGCGACGGTGGAGACGACTCTGGCCCGTGCCCTGGCGCCGCGTGCGGGTCTCGGACCGGCCTGACGCTGGAACAGCACGTTCAGCAGCTGGAACAGATAACGCACGACCAGCAGTGTCGCCCACACCGCGAGGGTGATGAGCACGAGACGGCCGATCGCCGCTGCCGAGATCTCGTGCACGACGTACTGCACCTCGAGCCCGATCAGCACGAACAGGGCGCCGTTGAGCAGGAAGACGCCGAACGGCCAGGCCGCATCTGCCTGGCGTCGGGACGAGGCGGTCGTGACGCGCGGTGACACGTACGCGACGATGAGCCCGGCCACGACGACCGCGAGCACACCGGAGGCGTGCACCATCTCGGCGACGAGGAACGCCGTGAACGGGATCAGCAGCAGGGCGACGTTGATCACGATCGTCGACGAGGTGCGACGCAGCAGCAGGTAGCCGAGAGCGGCGACCACGACACCGGCCGCGATCCCGCCGACGTAGGAGACCAGCACGTCGAGGGTGACCGACAGCGGGGTGATCTGGCCGCCGAGTGCGAGCGACACCGCGATCGCGTACAGCACCAGTGCCGTGCCGTCGTTGGTCAGGCTCTCGGCCTTGAGCTTCATGAACATGCGGCGCGGCAGCAGCCGCCCGAGGGCCGCGACGGCCGTGGCATCCGGTGGCGCGACCGCGGCACCCAGGATGAGGGCGATCTCCCACGGCATCCCGAACAGCACACCGATGCCGGCGACCGCGAACGCCGAGGCGACGACGAGCACCGTGCTCATCGGCAGGATGTAGCGGAAGTCGCGTCGGATCGACCGCAGAGACGTGGTGAGGCTCTCCCAGAAGAGCATCACCGGGAGGAACAGCAGCAGCACCGTCTCCGGAGGCAGCTGCACTTCTCGCAGCTGCGGCACGAAGCCGAGCAGCAGTCCGAAGATGACGAGGACGAGGGGCAGCGCGAGGCGCACGCGCCGGGCGATCAGGGTTCCGACGAGAATCGTGAGTCCGAGCAGGACTGTTACTTCGAGGCCTTCCATCCCTACCTCCCAACAGCGTTGAGAGAAGGATATTCCTCGGTCAGCCGATCTCCTCGTTGAGTTCGAACCAGCGCAGCTCCAGCTCCTCGATCTCAGCCTGCTGCTCGCTGATCTTCTTCATCCGGTCGCCGAGGCCCGCATAGTCGGACTGGTCGTGGTCGGCCAGCGCGGTCTTCGCCGCGTTCACCTGCTGTGTGAGCTTCTGGATGCGCCGCTCGAGGGCTGAGATCTCCTTCTGAGCGGTGCGGAGAGCTGCGCCGTCCAGGCCCTTGGCCGCTGCCGTCGCCGTCGCCGCTGAGGTCGCGGTCTGCTTCGATCCCGTGGAGGCCTGCAGGTGGCGCAGCCGCAGGTACTCGTCGACCCCGCCGGGGAGATGGCGCAGATGCCCGTCGAGGATCGCGTACTGCTGGTCGGTGACGCGCTCCAGGAAGTACCGGTCGTGGCTGACGACCAGCAGCGTGCCCGACCAGGAGTCGAGAAGGTCTTCGATCGCGGCGAGCATGTCGGTGTCGAGGTCGTTGGTCGGCTCGTCGAGGATGAGCACGTTCGGCTGGTCGAGCAGCACCAGCAGCAGCTGCAGCCGGCGCTGCTGACCACCGGAGAGATCCTTGACCGGAGTGGAGAGCTGGGCGGAGTCGAAACCGAGCCGCTCGAGCAGCTGGCCCGGCGTGAGGTCCTGCGCCTTGGAACCGGCACCCATCGTGTACGAGGTGCGCAGGCCCGAGATGATGACGCGCACCGGGTCGTTCCAGTGCTGCGTGAGCTCGTCGAGTCGCTGCGTGAGGGTCTGCACCTTCACGGTCGTGCCGCGCTTGACCCGGCCGACGGTCGGCTCCACGGTGCCGGAGATGAGTCCGAGCAGCGTCGACTTGCCGGCACCGTTCACGCCGAGGATGCCGGTGCGCTCCCCCGGTGCGATGCGCCACTCGATGTCGCGGAGCACGACTTTCTCGCCGCCGTCCGCGGTCGGGTAGGTCACACCGACGTCGAGGAGGTCCACCACGTCCTTGCCGAGGCGTGAGACGGCCAGCGACTGCAGCGACACCTTGTCGCGGATCTCGGGCACGTCGGCGATGAGCTCGTTGGCCGCGTCGATGCGGAACTTCGGCTTCGCCGTGCGGGCGGGTGCACCGCGACGGAGCCAGGCGAGCTCCTTCTTGGCGAGGTTCTGGCGCTTCGCCTCGGTGGCCGAGGCCATCCGGTCACGTTCGACGCGCTGCAGGATGTACGCCGCGTAGCCGCCCTCGAAGGGCTCGACGATGCGGTCGTGCACCTCCCAGGTCTCGGTGCTGATCTCGTCGAGGAACCACCGGTCGTGGGTCACGACCATGAGAGCGCCCGAGTTCGGTGACCAGCGCTTCTTGAGGTGCCCGGCGAGCCAGGTGATCGCCTCGACGTCGAGGTGGTTGGTGGGCTCATCGAGGGCGATGACGTCCCAATCCCCGGTCAGGAGCTTCGCGAGCGAGACCCGGCGGCGCTGCCCGCCGCTGAGGGATCCGATCTCGGCATCCCACGGCAGATCGGTGAGCAGCCCTTCGATGACGTCGCGCACTCGAGCGTCGCCCGCCCACTCGTACTCCGGGGTGTCGCCGACGACCGCGGCGCTGATCGTGAGGTCGTCCGGAAGGTTGTCGGCCTGATCGAGCACGCCGATCCGCGTTCCTCCGCGCACGGTGACGCGTCCGGAGTTCGGTTCCTTGATGCCGGCCAGCATGCCGAGCAGGCTCGACTTGCCGTCACCGTTGCGACCGACGATGCCGATGCGGTCGCCCTCCTCGATGCCGAGGGTCACGGAGTCGAAGACGACCCTGGTCGGATATTCGAGGTGGAGGGCTTCAGCCCCGAGAAGATGTGCCATGTTCCCTCAAGGGTAGTCGCGTGCCCGATCTAAGATCGACGGGTGCCAAGGAATCGCCGGGTGTTCTCGCTCATGCTCGACAATCGCAAAGCGAAGCTGGTGGAATCGAGAAGGCGAGCCGGGCGCTACGAGCTCAGCGTCGATGGGATTGCGCAGTCCGTCGTGTCGATGACCGATCCCACCGAACTCGAATACGCCTACACACAGCACATCGCCAGGGCGATGGATGCTGCGGCTGAGCCCGGGACACCGCTGTTCACCGTGCATCTGGGGGCCGGAGCACTCACCCTGGCACGCTACGTCGAGGCCACCCGTGCCCGATCCCGTCAACTCGTGGTCGAGTTCGAGCCCGCTCTCTATGCCGCAGTGATCGCCGCGCTGCCCCTGCCCCCCGGCGCTGATCTGCGGGTCATCTTCGGCGATGCCCGAGCGGTCGCAGACGCGGATCTTCCGGACGCGACGGGATCGTCGGTGCCGTCACCCCCTTCCCCCGTGCTCGGCGCCGCAGCGCACGGTGACACCGTGTCTGGCAGCAGCGCGGTCGACAGCAGCGCGGTCGACACTGATTGGGTGGATGCGCGCTTCACCGTCGTCGATCTGTGGGATGCCGCGGTCATCCGGCATCGTGTGGCCAGCCAGGAGTTCTACCGCCGCGTCGCCGCGCGCTCCGCAACGGGCGGCGTCGTGGCCGTGAACCTGCTCGACGGGCACCCGTTCGAGTACTCACGGCGACAAGCCGCCACACTGCGCACCGTGTTCGACCACGTCGCGGTCGTTCTCGACGCAGAACCGGAAGACGATGAAGGACCACTCGGCAACGTCGTCATCTTCGCGAGCGATGAGCCGCTGGACATCGTGACGAACCCCGATCTTCTCGGCTCACCGCGACCTCACATGCTCCACGACGGTTCTCTGACGTCGTGGATCGCTGAAGCGCGCATCATGACCGACGCCGACGGCACGGACTCCCCCGACCCCGACGATCCGATCTGGGACTAGCTCGCCTCCGCCGAAGCACTGGCCGTAGCTGCCGGCGCGGTGACCGACCCCGCTGTACGCAGGAACACGATGATCCAGCTGAAGATCAGCACGGCGGCGATCAGCTCGACCGCGGTGAGGTTGTAGTACCCGACCGCGAAGAACGCCGCGAGCAGGATGATGACCAGCACGTACACCCACCCGAAGGCGACGAACACGCGAGGGATGGTCGGCAGGAACCAGGGCAGCCCGACGACGACGATGCCGAAGACGACGGTCATTCCCGTGGCGACGGTGTTGTGCAGGAGGAAGAACTCGTCGACGGGGAAGATGCCGACGCACGCGAGGAAGATCCCCATCAGGATCAGCCCCCCGCGCACCATGAACCGCCCTCGACGCTCGTTCGGGCTCTCGGCCGGGAGGCCCGCGGTCGCGTAGCGCGAGATCGTCGTGATCATCACCCCGGCGATGACCAGCGTCACGTTGAAGGCGACCGATGCGCTGTTGGTGCTCATGCCGAGCGCGGACAGGTTGTCGCGCCACCAGTGCACGTCGCTGGAGGCGAGCATGCTGGCGAACGCACCGACCACGAGGAAGACCGCGAGCACCAGCGACAGCACCATCGGGGTCAGCGCCACGGCGCTGAGGAACGAGACGTATCCGGTCAGCGCGAAGGCGACAGCCACCAGGACGGCGCCGGGGAACGGGAACACCGGGGCATCGGTGAAGCTCCGTTCGAGAAGCTCGGCGATGCCGAGCCAGCCGAGACAGGCGATCGCCGCATGGGCGAAGGCGATCGCCGTGAGGTCGTACCACCGCAGCCGATCGCCCGGCACGCTGAACCCGTCGCGTGCGGCATCCGGATCCTGCTTCTCCGGGCGGACGGCGAGACGACCGAGGGTGAAGGCGATGATCGCGGTAGCCGCACCACCCCACGCGGCGAAGACGCCGATCGAACCGCTGCCGCTGATCGCCAGATCGTGCCCCCAGAACACCGGGAGACCGATGACGAAGCCCGCGACGAAGAAGCCGGCGCCGACGATCAGCGCGGTCGCCTCGAAGACGGCTTCTGCTGTCTCCGGACCCCGCACCTGCCGCAGCACCTGCATGACCCTGCTCGCGAGTGCGTTCATCCTCGTCCTTCCCGGACCACATCCTAGAAGGCGCGCGCTCTGGCCGCCGCGCGGTCGACGCCCCCGAGTTTCGCGACAACGGCGTGCGTGGTTCGCCGCACTTGAGAGCGCCCTGCCCCGACACCATCCGCTGCCGGCAGTAGCCTGGACGGGTGACTCAGACCATCGCCGCCCGCGCCGCCCTCCTCGACATGGACGGCACCCTCGTCGACTCGACTGCTGTCGTGGAAAGGCTGTGGCTCGCGTGGGCCGAACCGCATGGCATCGATCCCGAGACCGTGCTGCGCACCGTGCACGGCCGACAGGGGCATCAGAGCATGGCGATCATGCTGCCGGAGCGCGATCATGCGATCAACCTCCACGAGAACGACGTCATGCTCGCGAACGAGGCGGACGACGTCGACGGCGTGATCGAGATCCCGGGAGCCCGCGAGTTGCTCGATGCTCTGCGCCCGTTCCCGCACGCGATCGTCACCTCTGCCAACGTCGCCCTGATGACCGCACGGATGCGCGCGGCAGGACTGAGCGTCCCCGAACAGAGAGTCACGGCCGAGGACGTGTCCGCTTCCAAGCCCGATCCCGAAGGCTTCCTCCGTGCGGCAGAGCTGTTGGGGATGGCTCCGGCGGACTGCGTCGTGTTCGAAGATTCCGGCGCGGGTATCCAGGCGGGTCTCGCCGCGGGCATGCGCGTCATCGGCGTCGGGAAGCACGCGGCAGCGCACAACCCCACCGTTCTGGTCACAGACCTGTCGCAGGTTTCCGTCACGGCCACACCCGACGGGTTCGAGCTCACGATCGACTGACGTATGACCCCTCTCGCCCGTTGACTCGCCGAGAACACGGCGCCGCTACGATGAGGCGATGCGACGTTTCCCTGCCTCGGTGTACGCCATCGGAGAGGAACCCGATCCGCGTTTCTCCCTCGCGAACGAGCGGACGTTTCTCGCCTGGACTCGCACCGGGCTCGCACTGATCGCCGGTGGCGTCGCCCTGGAAGTGCTCGGACTCGACCTGCACGCCGGATTCCGCCTCGCTGCCTCGCTGCTGCTGATCATCACCGGCACTGCCGTCGCACCGCTCGCCTGGTGGGAATGGATGCGCGCCGAACGTGCATTGCGCCAGTCGCGTCCCCTGCCCGGCGCGTTCTCTGCGGTCGTGCTCGCCGTCGTCGTCACCGTCGTCGGTCTGCTCGTCGTGGCCGGGGTGCTCTGGCGGTGACGGGTCAGGGGCCGAGCGTTCGAGGGCCGTTCGATCCGGGTCTGCAGCCCGAGCGCACCGAGCTCGCGTGGCGCCGCACGGCTCTCGCGATCGCGATCGGCTCCCTCGTGTCGCTCCGGATCTTCCCCCTGATGCTGCCCTCGGCATTCGCGGCGTGGGGGTTCGTCCCGGGAGCAGTCGGCCTCGTCGCGGCCTGCGCGCTCTGGTCGGCCGCACGGCGACGTCAGCTGCGGATGACCGCGTGGCTGCATTCGACGTTGCCTGGTGCGATGCCTGGTGCGATGTCTGCCGGCCCGACGGCGCCGCAGGACCCACCCGGCGGCGGGATGC
Source organism: Microbacterium sp. NPDC058269 (assembly GCF_042881445.1). Classification (NCBI taxonomy): domain Bacteria; kingdom Bacillati; phylum Actinomycetota; class Actinomycetes; order Micrococcales; family Microbacteriaceae; genus Microbacterium; species Microbacterium sp. NPDC058269. The sequence continues at coordinate 918,251 of NZ_JBHVXT010000002.1, read as the reverse complement.
TGCTCGCCCTGACGGTGCTCGCGGCGGCGTTCGGGATCCTGTGCATCGGGATCGTCGTGGTGTCGTCTCTGCTCGCCAACGCGGGTTGACCGAGAGCTCAGGCAGCTGGCGACGCACCGGCTCAGTTCCGCGGGTAGTCCTCGAAGATCAGGGTCGTTCTGGTCGAGCGGATCGACGGGATCGCCTGGATGTCCTCCAACACGATGCGACGCAGATCACGGGCATCGTTCGCCCGCACCAGCAGGATCACGTCGAAGTCTCCACCGACCAGGGCCATGTGCTCGATCTCGGGAATCGCTCGAAGCCGCTCGCTCACCGCCTGCCACGTCGCCTGCTCGATGGCGAGCGTCACATAGGCGCTGGCGTGGTGCCCCAGGAGAACCGGGTCGGTACGCACGCCGTAGCCGGTGATGACGCCGGCGTCGGTGAGTCGTTTGATCCTCGCGTGCGCGCCGGCACGGGAGATGTGCACGGCATCGGCGATCGCCGTCATAGACGCCCGCGCATCGCGGCGCAGCTCTTCGAGGATCGCGTGATCCGTCTCATCCAGCGCGACCATGAGCCCCCTCCATCGGTGCAGAATTTCTGACACTTCGATCAAGAATGCACCACTAGTCACCCTTTCATCCAGGATCCGACGAAAGATCTTGGATGAATGTCGTGTCCGAGGCATGCTGTCCTCATCGAGTTCGGCAAGGAGGGCGAACGCATGCTGCACACCGACCTGCTCCCGCGAGACACCGCGGTGCAACTGATCGACGAAACCGGGGCCCCGGTCACGGACGAGCAGTACGTGCTCCCGGATCCCGACACGCTGCTGGCCGCCTACCGCGGTCTGGTCGAAGGCCGGCGGATCAACGATCAGGCCGGAGCCCTCGTGCGTCAGGGCCGCCTCGCCGTCTACCCGTCATCGCACGGGCAGGAAGCATGTCAGGTCGGCGCCGCGATGGCGCTCGACGCCACGGACTGGCTGTTCCCCACCTATCGCGACTCGGTCGCCGTCATCGCGCGCGGCGTCGAGCCCTCCGACGCGATGGTGCTCCTCAAGGGCGACTGGCACTCGGGTTACGACGTGCGCGCGCATCGCGTCGCCCCGCAGGCCACTCCGCTCGCCACCCAGCTGCTGCATGCGGTCGGCTTCGCCCAGGCGGCCAAGCACCGCGGCGAGGACACCGTGGTGCTCGCACTCTGCGGTGATGGTGCCACCAGCGAGGGCGACTTCCACGAAGCCATGAACTTCGCCGCGGTCTTCCACGTACCGGTCGTCTTCTTCGTGCAGAACAACGAGTTCGCGATCTCCGTCCCTCTCTCCCGCCAGACGGCGGCGCCCTCGCTCGCACACAAGGCCATCGGCTACGGAATGCCCGGACAGCGCGTCGACGGCAACGACGTCGCCGCCGTCCTGACAGTGCTCGGCGAGGCCGTATCCCGTGCCCGCGCCGGCGGCGGACCGAGCCTCGTCGAGGCGCACACGTATCGGATGCAGGCGCACACCAACGCCGACGACGACACCCGCTACCGCGAGCGCGAGGAGGTGCAGTCCTGGATCGCGCGCGATCCGCTGCAGCGCCTTCGCACATACCTCACCTCCACCGGCGCGCTCGATGCCGACGCCGAGGAGCGCTTCGCCGCCGGGGCGGAGGAGATCGCGACAGCGATGCGCGCCGCTCTGAACACCGACGCAGACCTCGATCCCGAAGACCTTTTCCGCTTCGTGACGGCGACCCGATCCCCCCAGCTCGATGAGCAATGGCGCCTGCTGCGAGACGAGATCGACAGGTCGCATCTCGCCGATGCCGGAACCACGCCGAACGGAGGCCACCGATGACGATCGCACAGGACGACATGCGAACCGAGGGTGCCGTCGACACGAAGACGACCATGACCATGGCCGCCGCGTTGAACAGAGCGCTGGCCGATGCCATCGAGTCCGATCCTGACGTGGTCGTCTTCGGCGAGGACGTGGGCGCGCTGGGCGGCGTCTTCCGCATCACCGACGGTCTCACCGCACGCTTCGGCGAGGAGCGCTGCTTCGACACCCCGCTTGCGGAATCCGGCATCGTCGGCACGGCCGTCGGCATGGCCATGAACGGTCTGCGTCCCGTGGTCGAGATGCAGTTCGACGCGTTCGCGCTCCCGGCGTTCGAGCAGGTCGTCAGTCATGTCGCGAAACTCGGCAACCGCACCCGCGGAGGCATGCGGATGCCGCTGGTGATCCGCATCCCGTTCGGTGGCGGCATCGGCGGCGTCGAGCACCACTGCGACTCATCCGAGGCCTACTACGCGCACACGCCCGGCCTCACGGTCGTCAGCCCGTCCACCCCGCAGGATGCGTACTCGCTGCTGCGTGCGGCGATCGCCTCCCCCGATCCGGTGATCTTCCTCGAACCGAAGAAGCTGTACTGGGCCAAGGGCGAGGTCGACACCTCGATCACCGCCGAGCTCGGAACGGCCCGCATCGCCCGCGAGGGCACGGACGTGACACTCCTCGCCTACGGTGCTTCGGTGCCGCTCGCGTTGGAGGTCGCAGAGGTGGCCGCCGCGGAGGGACGCAGCGTGCAGGTCGTCGACGTGCGTTCGCTCTCGCCGTTCGATGACGCGACCGTGACGGCCGCCGTGAAGTCGACCGGCCGTGCCGTCGTCATCGCCGAAGCCCCGGGATATGTGAGCGTCGCGTCCGAGATCCAGGCACGGGTGTTCGAGCGCTGCTTCGAGTACCTCGCCGCCCCGGTGCGACGGGTGACCGGCTTCGACACCCCCTACGCGCCCCCGAAGCTCGAACACTGGTATCTGCCCGACGTCGACCGCGTGCTCGACGCGATCGACACGCTGCACTGGGAGGACGACGTATGAGCACTCCCCTGAAGCCGCACGCCGGCGCACAGGTGTTCCTCCTGCCCGACCTCGGTGAGGGACTGACCGAGGCCGGACTCGTGCAGTGGCTCGTCGCCGTGGGCGACACCATCACCACCGATCAGCCGATCGCCGAAGTCGAGACCGCGAAGAGCATCGTCGAGCTGCCGTCGCCGTTCGCCGGCATCGTCACCGCATTGCACGGCACCGCCGGCGACACGATCGACGTCGGCGCTCCGGTGCTGGAGGTGGCGGACTCCCTGACCTCGACGGCCCCGCCCAGCACCGCACCGGTTCAGCCTGAGCACGAAGCGTACCGCGAAGAGGAGCGTGCCGGTTCGGGGAACGTCCTCATCGGCTACGGCACCGCCGCCCGCACGTCGAAGGGGCGACGCCGCCCGGCCGCAGCCTCGGTGACCGCGCCTCGGGTGTCCGCGACGCCGCCGGTGCCCGCGCCGACAGCGATCCATTCCGCCCCGAGCACCCCCGCGACTCCTCCGTCGCCGGGATCGTCCGACCGCCGCCCCGTGGCCGTCCGTTCCCCGCTCGTTCGTCGACTCGCTCGGGATCTCGGCCTCGACGTGCACACGATCACCGCGACCGGCGCCGACGGTGCCATCACCCGCGCCGACGTTCTCCAAGCCGCCGTCGAGAACGCCGTCGACGGCGTCAGCGCCCACCACGATGCACAGGAAACCCGATCCGGCGAGACGGTCGACGGCCTTGCCGTGCTCGCGCGCGAACGGATGTCGCCGCTGCGCAGAGCCGTCAGCGCCAAGCTCACCCGCAGCCGATCCGAGATCCCCGAAGCGACCGTCTGGGTCGACGTCGATGCCACCGCGCTGTGGGACCTGCGTTCGCAGATGGCTCCGGAGGGAGAGAAGGCTCCGTCGGTGACCGCGCTCCTCGCCCGCTTCGTGCTCCTGGCCCTCGAGGACTACCCCGTTCTGGCCTCGCGCCTGAGCGAGAGCGGAGACGAGATCATCTCCTTCGAGGGCGTGAACCTCGGGGTCGCGGCAGACACCGAACGCGGGCTCCTGGTTCCGGTGGTCCCCCGCGCACACGCGCTCACCGTCGCGCAGCTCGACACGGCGCTGCGCGAGCTCACCACCACGGCCCGCTCCGGAACGATGCCGCCGGAGCGCCTGCGGGGATCGACGTTCACGCTCAACAACTACGGGGGCCTCGGCGTCGACGGCTCAGCCGCGATCATCAACCACCCCGATGTGGCGATCCTCGGCATCGGCCGGATCATCGAGCGCCCGTGGGTCGTGGACGGGGCGATCGTGGCCCGTCGGATCGTGCAGCTCTCGCTGGCGTTCGACCACCGCGTGTGCGACGGCGGCTACGCCGCGGGCTTCCTGAGGCGGGTGACCGAGCTCATCGAGCATCCACTGCGCGCATTCGGAAGGGTCTGACCGGAAGTCCGGAATTCTCGATTCCGACGATGCCGATGCACTACGCTCGGCAATTACTGACCGACCATTCGGTCATGAATGACCCGGAGCGCTTCACCGCCCTCTCCCCTCGGTATCGCAGAACAACGGAGTTCGCATGACGTCAGCAGTCTCTGACCGCACCCCGACCGCACGGATGCCCGCCGAAGAACGGCGCGTGCTCGCCGGCACCCTCGTCGGCACCTCGATCGAGTGGTACGACTTCTTCATCTACGCCCAGGCTGCGGGATTGGTGCTCGCACCGCTGTTCCTGGCCCCGATCGCCGAAGAGAGTCCGGGCTTCGCCCAGGTGCTGTCGTTCGCGACGATCGGCATCTCCTTCCTCTTCCGCCCACTCGGCGCGATCGTCGCCGGCCATCTCGGCGACAAGCTCGGGCGCAAGAAGATGCTCGTTCTCACGCTCATCATGATGGGCCTGTCCACGTCGCTGATCGGCCTCCTGCCGACGTATGCGGCGATCGGCGTCGCGGCGCCCATCCTTCTCATCCTGCTCCGCATCGTGCAGGGGTTCTCCGCCGGCGGAGAGTGGGGCGGAGCCGCGCTGATGGCGGTCGAGCATGCACCGAGCAACCGACGAGGACTCTTCGGGGCGTTCCCGCAGATCGGCGTCCCCGTCGGCATGATCCTCGCCACATCGACGCTGTGGGTGCTCACCAGCTCGATGTCGCCTGAGGCCTTCCTCGAGTGGGGGTGGCGCATCCCGTTCCTGTTCTCGATCGTGCTCATCGCCGTCGGCTACGTGATCCGCCGTGCCGTCGACGAGAGCCCGGTCTTCGAGGATCTGCGCCGCCGTCGCAAAGAGGCCTCCGCGCCGCTGACCCGCCTGTTCCGCCAGAACACCAAGCAGGTCGTCCTCACTGCCGTCATCTTCATCGCCAACAACGCGGCGGGATACCTGCTCATCGCGTTCTTCGCGACCTACGCCGTCACGACGCTGGGCATGGAGCGTCCGCCGGTGCTGCTGGCGACGACGCTCGCCTCGTTCGGCTGGCTCATCTTCACCCTCTGGGGCGGACATCTCTCCGATCGGCTCGGTCGCATCCGCACCTTCCAGATCGGCTACGTCGCGCTCGCGCTCTGGGCGGTGCCGATGTGGTTCCTCATCGACACCGCGAACATCTTCTGGTACTTCGTGGCGCTGTTCGTCATGACGTTCGCACTCGGGCTCTCCTACGGCCCCCAGGCCGCGCTCTACGCGGAGATGTTCCCCGCGAACGTGCGCTACTCGGGCGTCTCGATCGGATACGCCCTCGGCGCGATCCTCGGCGGAGCGTTCGCGCCGATGATCGCCGAGGCCCTGATGAACCAGTTCCACGCGGCCTGGACGATCGGCGTCTACATCGCCGTGGCCGCCGTGATCTCCCTCATCGGGGTCTCCCTCGTCAAGGAGACGAAGGGCGTCGACCTGCTCACGTGAGGAACACATAAGCGCCCGGGATCGCAGCCGCACCCACGTCTGTGACATAATTACCGGACGATCGGTCAGTAATTCGAGATCGATCGTCCGGACAACGGGAAACCGTCGAGACAACGCAGTCAGGAGTTCCGCATGACCGAGGCATACCTCGTCGGAGGCGTACGCACCCCGGTCGGACGCTACGGCGGCGCCCTGGCCTCCGTGCGCCCGGACGACCTCGCATCGATCGTCGTTCGCGAAGCTGTGCGGCGTGCGGGAATCGATCCGCTGCAGGTGGAGATCGACGAGGTCATCCTGGGCGCCGCCAACCAGGCCGGCGAGGACAACCGCAACGTCGCCAGGATGGCCGTCCTGCTCGCGGGCCTTCCCGACAGTGTTCCGGGCATCACGGTGAATCGGCTGTGCGCATCGGGCATGTCTGCCGTCACGATGGCGGCGCAGGCGATCCGCGCCGGTGACGCCGACATCATCCTCGCCGGCGGAGTGGAGTCGATGACGCGCGCGCCCTGGGTGCAGGCCAAACCGGAGAAGGCCTGGGCGAAGCCCGGCGCCGCGTTCGACACCTCGATCGGCTGGCGATTCCCGAACCCTCGCCTCCTCGCGCGCGAGAAGGCGACGTTCACGATGCCGGAGACGGCGGAGGAGGTCGCCCGCCTCGATGGCATCAGCCGCGACGAGGCGGATGCGTTCGCCGTGAGATCGCAGCAGCGCGCCGCGTCGGCGATCGCCGGTGGGCGCTTCGATGCGGAGATCGTCGGCGTCCCCGTCAGCACACCTGTCAACCCAGGCGGCGAGGTCCTCATCGATGAGGGCCCGCGGCCGGAGACGACACTCGAAGGCCTCGCACGACTGCGGCCCGTCGTGGCCGGCGGTCAGGTCGTCACGGCAGGCAACTCCAGTGCGCTCAACGACGGCGCCTCCGCGATCGTCGTGGCGAGCGCGGAAGCGGTCGAGCGCTACGGGCTGGTGCCGCGGGCACGCATCGTGGCCGGCACCAGTGCGGGCCTGGCTCCCGAGGTCATGGGCCTCGGCCCGGTTCCTGCGACGCAGAAGGCGCTGCGTCGGGCCGGGCTCTCCATCGATGACATCGGCTCGATCGAGCTCAACGAGGCGTTCGCCACGCAGTCCATCGCCTGCATCAGAAGACTCGACCTCGACGAGTCGCGCGTGAACGCCGACGGCGGAGCCATCGCCCTCGGCCATCCGCTCGGCTCCTCCGGTTCCCGTCTACTGGTCACTCTCCTCGGACGCATGGAGCGCGAGGGCTCTCGATACGGCCTCGCCACCATGTGCGTCGGCGTCGGACAGGGCGCGGCCCTGATCGTGGAGAGGGTGTGATGTCCGAAAGACTCCTCGGCGACGAGCCGCTCCTCATCGAAAGGCACGACGACCGCGTGGTCGCGACGCTCAATCGTCCGCACAAGCGCAACGCGATCGACCAGGCCACGATCGATGCGCTGCACGTGCTGTGCGCCGAGCTCGAGGCCATACCGCGCCCACTGATCCTCACCGGCGCCGACGGCGTCTTCGCGGCGGGCGCCGACATCGCCGAGCTGCGTGAGCGACGTGCCGCCGACGCGCTGCGTGGGATCAACGCCCATGCGTTCATCCGACTGGCCGAGTTGCCGATGCCGGTCATCGCCGCGATCGACGGCTACGCGCTCGGCGGAGGAGCGGAACTCGCCTACGCCGCGGACATCCGCATCGCCACGCCGACGCTCGCCATCGGCAACCCCGAGACCGGGCTGGGCATCCTCGCCGCGGCCGGGGCCGGATGGCGTCTGAAGGAGATCATCGGCGACGCCAGGGCGATCGAGCTGCTGCTCACCGGCCGCACCGTGAAGGCCGAGGAGGCGCTGCGCATCGGGCTCGTATCGGCGATCCACGACCTCGCCGAGCTGCTGCCGGCCGCGCACGCCATCGTCGATCGCATCGCCCGCAACGACCGAGCAGCCACCATCGCCACCAAGCGCGTGTTCCGCGCACCTCGCGATCGCCACCCCGCCGTCGATCTGGAAGCTCAGGCCGAGCTGTTCGAGAGCCCGGAGAAGTTCCGGCGGATGACCGACTTCCTGGAGCGGAGAAGCCGATGACCGAGAGCAGTTCCCTCGCCCCCGAACAGGTGGGAGTGCTCGGCGGTGGACGCATGGGCGCCGGCATCGCACACGCCTTCCTGCTCGCAGGTGCCCGGGTCGCCGTCGTAGAACGCGACACCGACGCGGCAGATGCGGCGGCCGTCCGCGTGCTCGAATCGGTCGATGCCTCGATCGCCCGAGGCACAGCGCTCGAATCCGTCGAGGAGTATCGGGAGCGCTTCACCACGGGCACGGATGCCGCACTGTTCGCCCCGTGCGCGCTCGTGGTCGAGGCCGTGCCGGAAGACCTCGCCCTCAAGGTCGATGCGCTCCGACGCGTGGAAGAGCAGATCGCGCCCGACGCCGCGATCGCCTCGAACACCTCCTCCATCTCGATCGATGAGCTGGCCGCGGTGCTCGACGATCCGTCGCGCTTCGTCGGCATGCACTTCTTCAACCCCGTGCCAGCCTCCACGCTCGTCGAGATCGTGCGGGGGGCGAGCACTGCTCCCTCGCTCGTCGACTCCGCGCGCGGATGGGTCGCGGCGCTGGGCAAGACACCGATCGTCGTGGCAGACGCCCCCGGATTCGCGTCGTCGCGGCTCGGCGTCGCCATCGGGCTCGAGGCGATCCGCATGCTCGAGGAGGGCGTCGCCTCCGCCGAGGACATCGACGCCGCGATGACGCTCGGATACAAGCACCCGGTCGGTCCGCTCCGGCTCACCGACATCGTCGGACTCGACGTGCGGCTCGGCATCGCCGAGTACCTCGCCGCGCATCTGGGCGCGCGCTTCGAACCTCCGGCCCTGCTGCGCCGTCTGGTCGCCGAGGGGCACCTCGGACGCAAGAGCGGACGCGGTTTCTACGAATGGGACGCCTCATGAAGGGAACCCTCATGAAAGGAACACTCGTGAAAGGAACACAGATGACCGAGATCCTCCCCAGCTACGTCGAGGGAGCGTGGTGGACGCCGTCGTCCGACGCGGCGGCCACCGACGTCCGCGATGCATCGACGGGCGAGGTCGTGGCCCGCGTCTCGACCGACGGGCTCGACCTGGGTGCCGCGCTGGATCACGCCCGCACCGTCGGTCAGGCATCGCTGGGAGAGCTCACCTTCCATCAGCGCGCCGTCCGGCTCAAGCAGCTCGCCCTCGCCCTCACCGCGCGCAAGGCGGAGCTGTACGAGCTCTCCAGTCGCACCGGCGCCACCGCGCAGGACTCCTGGGTGGACATCGACGGCGGGATCGGCGTGCTGTTCGCTTACTCCAGCAAGGGCCGGCGCGAGCTGCCCAACGCGAAGGTGTACGTCGACGGAGGCGTCGAGAACCTCTCCAAGGACGGCTCCTTCCTCGGCCGCCACATCTACACCCGGCTCCGCGGCGTCGCCGTGCAGATCAACGCCTTCAACTTTCCGGTGTGGGGGTCGCTCGAGAAGTTCGCCCCCGCGTTCCTCGCCGGCGTGCCCACCGTGGTGAAGCCCGCCACCCCGACCGGATACCTCGCCGAAGCGATGGTGCGCGTGATGGTGGAATCGGGCCTCCTTCCGGACGGCTCGTTGCAGCTCGTCTCCGGCAGTGTCCCCGGCCTCTTCGATGAGCTGCGGCTCGGAGACCTCGTCGCGTTCACGGGTTCGGCGTCCACCGCCGAGCACCTGCGCGCTCACGATTGCGTCCAGACGGGAGGCGTGCGCTTCACGAGCGAGACAGACTCGATCAACGCCTCGATCCTCGGGACGGATGCCGTTGCCGGCACGCCCGAGTTCGACGCCTACGTCAAGCAGCTCGTCGCCGAGATGACCACCAAGGCCGGGCAGAAGTGCACGGCCATCCGTCGTGCGATCGTGCCGGCGGGTGCCGTCGACGACGTGATCGCGGCGGTCCGTGATCGGCTGTCGACGCGCGTGGTCCTCGGCGACCCGCGCGCCGAGGGCGTCACGATGGGTCCGCTCGCCTCGATCGCACAGCGCGAGGAGGTGCTGCGCCAGGTCGGCCGCCTGCAAGCCGGCGGCGGAGAGCTCGTCATCGGCACGACGGATGCGCCCACCGTCCGCCAGGGAGACGGCACGGAAGGCCCCGCCCCCGACGGAGCGTTCGTGGCGCCGATGCTGCTGCGCTTCCAGGATCCGGAGAGCGCGGCGGTCAACGAGATCGAGGCGTTCGGCCCGGTGTCGAGCATCGTCGGCTACCGCACCCTCGACGAGGCGAGTGCCCTCGTGGCCCGGGGCGGAGGGTCGCTCGTGACGAGTGTGGCCACGCACGACCCCGAGGTCGCCGTCGCGCTCGCCACCGGCATGGCCTCCTACAACGGCCGAGTGCTCTTCCTCGACCGCGATGACGCACGCAGCTCGACCGGGCACGGCTCGCCCCTCCCGAACCTCGTGCACGGTGGCCCCGGCCGCGCGGGCGGAGGCGAGGAGCTCGGCGGTATCCGCGCGGTGCTGCACCACATGCAGCGCACGGCCGTGCAGGGGTCGCCCGAGATGATGACCGCCCTCACCGGCGTCTGGCACCAGGGTGCGGCCTCGCGTCCGTACGCGCAGAGCGGCGGGGTGCATCCCTTCCGCAAATCGCTGGCCGAGCTCCAGGTGGGCGATCAGGTGGCCAGCGGCTCCCGTACCGTCACGCTCGACGACATCGAGACGTTCGCGGCGTTCACCGGCGACACCTTCTACGCGCACATGGATGAGACCTCGGCCGCGGCGAACCCGTTCTTCCCCGGTCGCGTCGCGCACGGGTACCTGCTGGTGTCGTGGGCTGCGGGGCTCTTCGTCGACCCGGCGCCCGGGCCCGTGCTCGCGAACTCGGGGCTGGAGAACCTGCGGTTCGTGACGCCGGTCTCCCCCGGCGACGACATCCGCGTCGAGCTCACCGCGAAGCAGATCACTCCGCGAGAGACCGACGAATACGGGGAGGTGCGCTGGGATGCCGTGCTGAAGAACCAGCACGACGACATCGTGGCCACATACGACGTGCTCACACTGGTCGCGAAGGAGCAGGCGGCGGCGTAGCAGCGATCGCGCCGGAGCCCGGTCAGACGGCCGCGGCTCCGGCGTCGTCGTTCGTGCGCAGCCCGTCGAGCGCGATCGCGACCACGTCGTCGGCGAGACGGTCAGCGCCCTCGCGCCCACCGGGCCGGTACCACTCGACGATCGAGTTGATCATCCCGAACACGAGTCGCGCGACGACGCTCGCATCGATGTCGGCCCGCAGTGTCCCCTCGCTCTGCGCCTCCGAGACGAGGGCGGTGATACGACGGTCGAACGCCCGGCGGCGGATCAGCGCCTTGCGCTCCACGTCGGTGTTCCCTCGCACGCGCAGCAGCAGCGTCACAGCGGGCAGCTGCTCCACGAGCACCCGGACGGCCCCGCGCAGAACGTGCTCGAGCCGGTCGACGGCGCTCGGCGCATCCGCCCTGCCGTCCGACTCGGGAAGCGGATCCTCCACCACGGCCTCCAGGCCGCTCAGTGCCGCGTCGAGCGCGAGGTCGAGGATCTCGTCTTTCGAACCGAAGTGATGGTAGATGGCCGACTTCGACAGCCCGAGCCGCTCGGCGAGCATGCCGATGGATGTGGCGTCGTACCCGTACTCGTTGAAGGCGGCGACGGCGACCCCGAGGATCCCCTGCTGGTCGTAACCGGGGCGGCCTCGTCGTGTGCTCTGCATCTCGGACATCACCCCACAGTCTCGCATCCGATGACGCGCCCGGCCCGGAGCGCAGACCGCGAGGCGAATGCGGTGTGGCCCCGGGGGTCGCTCATCGTCATCGCAGGTCGTACACGCGCTTGTACTTCCCCTCGCTCCGGGGCAGCGTCCCCGGCTCCTCCAGCTGGACGGCGACCGTCGATCCGACGAAGATCTTGATGCGCTGCGCGAGCACCTCCGCGGCACTCAGGCAGGTCTCGACAGACAGGTCCGGGTGTCGTTCGATCCGCACTTTCAGCGTGTCCATCCGTGCGTCCTTCGACAGTTCGAGGATGAAGTGCGGAGTCAGCTGTTCGATCCCCAGGACCAGCTCCTCGATCTGCGTGGGGAACAGGTTCACCCCGCGCAGGATGATCATGTCGTCGTTGCGGCCGGTGATCTTCTCCATCCGCCGCATACCGGGGCGTGCGGTCCCCGGAAGCAGCCGGGTGAGGTCGCGGGTGCGATAGCGGATCACGGGGAACGCCTCCTTGGTGAGGGAGGTGAAGACGAGTTCGCCGAGTTCGCCGTCCGGAAGCACCGCTCCGCTCTCGCCGTCGATGATCTCCGGCAGGAAGTGGTCCTCCCACAGATGCGGGCCGTCCTTGGTCTCGAGACACTCGTTGCCCACTCCCGGCCCCATGACCTCGCTGAGCCCATAGATGTCGAGAGCGTCGACTCCGAGGCGCTGTTCGAGCTCGTGCCGCATCTCGTTCGACCACGGCTCGGCACCCAGCACCGCGACCTTCAACGAGGTGGAGCGCGGGTCGACCCCCTGCGCCGCCATCGCGTCGGCGATCGTGAGCAGATAGCTCGGCGTGCAGAGGATGGCATCGGGCTCGAAGTCGAGGATGAGCTGCACCTGGCGTGCGGTCTGGCCGCCGGACATCGGGATGACGGTCGCTCCGAGCGCTTCGATGCCCGCGTGCGCGCCGAGTCCGCCTGTGAACAGTCCGTAGCCGTAAGCGTTGTGCACCTTCATGCCGGGGCGGATCCCGCTCGCACGCAGCGACCGCGCCACCAGCGACCCCCAACGTTCGAGGTCGCCCTTGGTATAGCCGACGACCGTCGGACGGCCGGTGGTGCCGCTCGACGCGTGGATACGGGCGACGTCGGACATGGGCACCGCGAACATCCCGAACGGGTAGGTCTCGCGCAGGTCCTCCTTGGTCGTGAACGGCAGCAGTTGCACATCGGCCAGGGTGCGGATGTCTTCCGGACGCACACCGGCGTCATCGAGCTTGCGCGTGTAGAGGGGAACGTTCGCGTACGCATGGCGCACGGTCTGCTGAAGCCGTTCGAGCTGGAGAGCGGCGATCTCATCGCGGCTCATGCGCTCTTCGGCATCGAGCTCGGATGCTGCGGGAGGGCGGACACGGGAGGCTGTTGCGGTCGTCGTCGACACGGGATACTCCGGGAGTGGGGATCAGAAGGTCTGGTTGGTGGTGCGGGAGCGCCCGCGGAACTCGGCGACGGGATCACCCTGCTCATCGATGACCGTCACGTCGTAGATGCCGGAGCGGCCGGTGCGCGAGCGTCGGATGGCCGTCGCCGTGAGCGTTTGGCCGGAGACGGTCGACTTGAGGAAGGAGATATCCGCTCCGGCAGCCACCGTGACCCGGTCGTCTTCATTGCAAGCGATCGCGAAGGCGGTGTCGGCCAGGGCGAACACGAACCCGCCGTGGGTGATGTGGAAGCCGTTCGTCATGTCGTCGCGCACGCGCATCGACACGACCGCATGACCTGGATCGTCGCGTTCGACGACGAGGCCCAGTGCGGCCGATGCGCGGTCGCGCTCCATCATGGCGCGATTCGGGCGCACCGACTCCGTCGTCTGCGTCGTCGCTTCTGTCATCGTCGACCTCCTCGTCGAGCGGGCCGGATGCCGCAGTCGCGTCATCCGATCCGCCCATACTAACCGACCGATCGTTCAGTTAGTCGGAAGAGTCGATGGGTCGAGGCCCCGAGGTATGCCGCCCGACGAAGAGGGCTCAGCCGAAATCGGGAATCTGGCGCAGCGTAGCGTCTTCCGTCAGGATTCCGGTGATCACGGCCGCAGGGTCCATCGCGTCACGGTCGACACGGAATCGGATCACCGCGCCCTCCCGGGTCGTCCAGTCGTAGAAGTACTCGCCGGACGACACGATCCTGACCGACGTCCCCCCAGGGAACGCGCTCATGGCCTCGGCAACCGTGTCGCCGATCCGTACATCACCCGCAGCTGGCAGCGCAGCAGGGTCTTCGCGGGGCTCATCCGAAACGTTGGCGAAGCCGACCGAGACGGCGGCGACGACGGTGCCCGCGTCGCCCGTCCAGAGCAGCAGAGAGGCAGCCCCGTCCGGACTGACGAGTCGCGTCTGCCCGCCGTCCCACTCCGGCCTGATCACCTTCGCTCCCGGCACCACCGCGATGGCGTCTTCGAGCTCGGAGCCGAGAAGGATCGGACCGACACCGCGGTCGGTCACCTCCCACGTACTCCACGCGGCAGCCGGGTCTGCCGCCGGCGGGGTCTCCGGCGCCTCCGGCGGATTCGCCGTCAGCTCCTCGACCAGCTTCTCCCTGGCGGCGGACGCTTGGTCGCGGAGGAACTCCGCGGCCTGCTCGCTGTCGAAAGCAGCTTCTCCCGAGAACGGCTGCCAGAAGTTCACGACGACGTTTCCGACCGTGGCGTAGCCCAGGTAGAGCCTGTTCCCGCCGCCGAAGCCGTTGTCGATGACCAGTGAGCCGGCGACAGCCCTCACTCCGTCATCGGATTCCCGCACCGTCGACTCGAACGTCGAAGGACCGCCGTAGGTGAACTCGGCGCACTGCTGCGCGGCTCCGACGTACTGATCCATCAGGGCCTGCGCCGTAGCCTCATCGGCGAACTGGAGGACGTGCAGCCACCCGTCCCGTCCGTCAGGGAGGGAGCTTGCCCAGGTGACCGAGCGGGCACCGATCGATCTCAGGGACGGTTCATAGGCGAATGCGCCGCAGATCGCCGGCACGGGATCGGGCCCGCCTCCGTCTGAGACCTGAATGAGCGACGGGGTCGGCGCGGCGACCTCCCCGACGTCGGGGAGCAGACCCGAGATCTCTTCGGCATCCGGCAGGAACCAGTCGAGCTCGTCTCCGACGAAGACCGCCGGGCCGTCGTAGGGAGCCGGCGCCGAACTCTCCGGCGACGGGGTCGGCTTCGGTGTGGTCTGGGGTGCAGGAGTGCACCCGGACAGGGCGACGAGGACACCGGCGGCGAACAGCCCGAGCGCGCCTCGCGAAAATGACCGCTGTGTGGACATGTGCCCTCCGATTCATCGTGGCGCCGTACTCGAAGCCCCCTGGCTTGAGCATAGGTGCGAAGCACGCGGGGCTCTTCGGGAGCCCACATGTCGATATCAGAATGGAATGAGACACATGTCATTGCACGCATATAGGAGTGCCGGATGCCCTTCAGGCGCGGGCTAGCGCCGCCGCAGCCGCCGTTCTGGCGGCCCCGGCGGAGGACGCTCCGATCGCGGCAGCAGCTGCTCTTCGGCAATCGTCGGATGACAGCTCACTCAGCCTCGCGGCCACTCGCCCGAGTGAGCGCGGAGCCATCGACAGCGATGTCACCCCCAGTCCGACCAGAACCGGTGCGAGCTCGGGGTCGCCACCCGCCTCGCCGCACACCCCCACCGGCTTGCCTGCAGCGCGACCCGCATCGCCGACGGCCGCGATGAGTCGCAGCACCGCGGGCTGCCACGGATCGTTGAGGTCGCCCAACTCGCTGAGCAGCCGGTCAGCCGCCATCGTGTACTGGGCGAGGTCGTTGGTGCCGAGGCTCACGAAGTCGACGACCTCGAACAGTTCGGCGGCGAGCAGGGCGGCCGACGGCGTCTCGATCATGATGCCGACCCTGTCCAGCCCCGCCGCCCGACACCGTTCGGCGAAGCCTCTTGCCTCGTCGACGGTCGCGACCATCGGCGCCATCACCTCGACCTGCGCGTGCTCTTCGGCAGCCGCCCGCGCGAGAGCGGTCAGCTGATCATCGAGGAGCTGCGGCCGACGTCTGGCGATACGCAGCCCGCGCACGCCGAGGGCGGGGTTGTCCTCGCTGTCGGAGTTGGCGAACGGCAGCGGTTTGTCGCTGCCCGCATCGAGCGTGCGCACGACGACCTTGCGCCCGGGGAACGCGGCGAGCACACCGCGATACGCGGCGATCTGCTCGTCGATGCTCGGAGCGTCGGTGCGGTCGAGGAAGCAGAACTCCGTGCGGAAGAGCCCGACGCCCTCGGCGTGGGCAGCGGCCGCGCTCGTCGCGTCTGCCGCTCCCCCGACGTTCGCGAGGAGGGGGACGCTGTGCCCGTCGGCAAGGGCGCCGATGCCATCGAAGTCGACGACGACGGCCGACGCGTGTGCTTCGTCGACACGGGACTGCGCAGGCTCGACCTCGACAGTGCCGCGGTCACCGTCGACGAGCACCATCGCTCCCGAGGGGATCGCTCCGGCTTCGGCGAGACCGACCACCGCAGGCAGACCGAGAGAGCGCGCGATGATGGCCGTGTGCGAGGTCGGTCCGCCCTGCACCGTGACGAGCGCGACACAAGCGCCGCCGGCGAGCAGCGCGGTGTCTGCCGGAGCGAGATCGGTGGCGACCAGCACGAAGGACTCGTCGCGCTCGGGAACCCCCGGCATGTCGACCTGGAGGATCTCGGCGATGATCCGGTCGCGCACATCGCGGATGTCGGCGATGCGCTCGGCCATTCGGCCCCCCAACGCGGCGAGGGCCTTCTCATGGACGACGGCCGTCTCCCAGACCGCGCGGGCGGCACTGCGCCCCTTCGCCCTTACGAGCGCCGTGGCCTCGGACACGAGCTCGGGATCGGACGCCAGGAGGCGAGAGGCATCGAGGATGGCTCTCGCCTCCCCCGTCGCCTGCGCGGTGCGCGAACGGAGCTGATCGGCGACGGCGACGGATGCCCACTCGATCGCGGAGACCTCGGAATCCCGATCGGCTTCGGGGACGACCACGGCCGGGTCGGGCTCGGGAAGCGGCGGCGCAAGGTGGACGACGGGTGCGGCGACCCGACCGGAACTCACTCCGCGCCCGCGAAGCACGGAACCGGGCGTAACCGCTTGCGCCAGGTCGGTTTCCGATGGGGAGGCCGGCACCTCAGCCGAGGAACCGGTCGCGGTCGGTGCGGTGTCGTGCGCGGGTTCCGCCGATTCCATCCCCTCACCGAATCCGTCGTCGAACAGCGCGACCAGACGATCCAGCGCCTCCGCCGCGTCGTCACCACGTGCGGTCAGCTCCAGATCGTCGCCCTGCCGTGCGCCGAGGACGAGGAGCCGCGTCAGGCTCGCCGCTGCCGCATCCGGGCCGTCGGGAAGGCGACGCAGGAGTACGTCTGCTCCTGCCGTGGCCTTGGCGATCAGGGCGGCTGGGCGCGCATGGATCCCGAGTGGATTGCGCACGCGCACCCGACGGACCAGCACGGCGCCGTCCGCCCCCGGGGCGACAGCCGCCTCCACTGCGTGCTCTTCCTCGATGCCGAGCGCCCCGGTCTTCGCCCCCAGTGCTGCCACCGCCTCAGCGGCCACCGTGTCGAGCGAGCCACCGGTCGCGGCAGACACCACCGCAGAGAGCAATCCTTCGACGAACGGCGCAGGAGCCAGTCGCACAGGCACGTCGCTCGCGCGCAGCTCGAGCGCGAGCTCGGCGCTGAGCACGGCCGACCCGAGGTCCATGAGGACCAGCACGCCGTCGCAGTCTGCGGCGAGCTCGTCGATCGCGGCTGCCACGGCCACTGCGTCCGTACCGAGGATCGGTGCGCCATCGCTGTCGACGCCGGCACCGGCCGCGACCAGCACGTGCACTCCCCCGCCCTGGACCATCTGCAGGGCGAGTTCCAGCGCCGCCTCCCCGAGCCGTGCGCTGTGGGAGACGGCGACGATGCCGATCATCAGGCGCTGTCCGCGATCGTCGCAGCGAGCGTGTCGAAGAGGATGGCCGTCGACGCGGCTCCCGGATCGAGATGGCCGGCGCTGCGCTCCCCGAGATAGCTCGCTCTGCCCTTGCGGGCGACCAGGGGCAGCGTGGCGTCGCGGCCCGCCGCAGCCGCGTCCGCTGCGGCCCTGGCGGCAACTGCGACCGATGAACCACCGGCGAGCGCAGCGTCCATCGCGTCGACGGCGGGAGCCATCGCATCGAACATCGTCTTGTCTCCGGCCTCTGCCTTGCCGCGCGCCACGATGCCCTCGAGTCCGGCGCGCAGTGCGGCGGCGAGACCGGGGCCGTCGAGCTCTGCCACCGGGCCCGCTGCCATCCCCATCCGCAGGAAGAACGTGCCGTAGAGAGGACCGCTCGCTCCACCGACAGAGCTCACCAGGGTCATGCCGACCGTTTTCAGGAGCTCGTCGACCGTGGAGGGTGTCCCGGCCGCGAGCTTCTCGCCGACGGCACTCATGCCCCGGGCCATGTTCGCACCATGGTCGGCGTCGCCGATGGCCGAGTCGAGTTCGGTGAGCCAGTCGCGTTTCTCGGTCACGGCCGTGCCGAAGCGAGTCACCCAGTCGGCGAGGACAACAGTGTCGACCGCGGCCATCAGGCGCCCCACCGCAGACCTGGCGTGTTCACCGGGGCATCCCACAACCGCAACAGCTCGTCATCGGCCTTGAGCAGGGTGACCGAGCACCCGGCCATGTCGAGCGAGGTGATGTAGTTGCCGACCAGGTTCCGTGCGATCTGCACTCCGGACTTCTCCAGGATCGCCGCGACCTCGCCGTACATGAGGTACAGCTCGATGAGCGGCGTCGCCCCCATGCCGTTCAGCATCACGATCGCGGGGCCCGCGGCATCGATGTCGGCGAGGATCGGCTCGACCAGTTGCCTGGCGATCTCTGAGGCCGGGGCGAGGGGTTCGCGGTGACGCCCCGGTTCGCCATGGATGCCGATGCCGATCTCCATCTGGTCGTCCGGAAGGTCGAACGTGGGTTTGCCCGCCGCCGGCACTGTGCAACTGGTGAGAGCCATGCCCATCGAGCGGCCCTGCCCATTCACCTTCTTGGCGAGTTCGACGACGGCGGCGAGGTCGCGCCCCTCCTCCGCGGCCGCGCCGACGATCTTCTCGAGCAGAACGGTGAGGCCCACTCCGCGGCGACCCGCTGTGTAGAGGGAGTCCTGCACGGCGACATCGTCGTCTACGGTGATGCTGCCGACCTCGATTCCCTCCATGGCGGCGAGTTCGGCGGCCATCTCGAAGTTCAGGACGTCGCCGGTGTAGTTCTTGACGATGTGGAGCACGCCGGCCCCGCGGTCCACGGCTTTCGTGGCGACCTGCACACGGTCGGGTGTCGGGGAGGTGAAGACCTCGCCGGCGACCGCGGCGTCGAGCATCCCGGTTCCGACGAAGCCGCCGTGCAGAGGCTCATGGCCGGAGCCGCCACCGGAGAGGATCGCGACCTTGCCCTGCGCCTTGGGTGTGGCACGCGTGATGACGTGGTTCTCGAGGTCGACGGAGAGCTCGGGATGAGCGAGCGCCACGCCCCTCAGCGATTCGACGAGAACGTCCTCAGGGGCGTTGATGAGCTTCTTCATCGTTCGATCTCCTTTGATCCTTCGTGATTTTCGCAAAAATCGGAAAGCAATTCGTTAATGTCGAATATGCTCGGAGCCTGCCGGGTTGTCAAGATCAATCCTGAAGCCCGGCATGACGATCCGGCTCGACGACGAACCGGAAGGAGAGGGGCCACCGTGATCCAGTCGATCGACCGCGCGGCGAAGATCCTCGAACTGCTCCAGGGAGCACGCCACCTCGGCATCACCGACCTCGCCGCAGCGCTCAGCCTGCCGCCGTCGACCGTGCACGGGATCGTGAAGTCGCTGCGCTCGCACGGACTCGTCGCGAAGGAACGCGGGGGGCAGCGCTACATGCTCGGCCCGACCCTGCTGCGCCTGAGCAACGTGTACCTCGACACGCTCGACGTACGCGCGAGGGCGATGCGGTGGACGCAGGAGCTCGCCCGCCGCACCAACCTCTCCGTGCGTCTGGGCGCCCCGCACTTCACGGACGTGCTCGTCATCCACCACAACCTGCGGCCGGACGACAGTCAGCAGATGCTGGAGACCGGCGTCGCGATCCCCGCACATGCCTCGGCGATGGGCAAGGTGCTGCTCGCCTACGATCTCGGCTTCCAGCAACGCGTCTTCGAGCAGCCGTTGCGCAGTCTCACCGGCGACACGGTGATCGACACCGCTCGACTCACCCTCGAGCTCCCGGCGATCGCCGAGCGCGGAACCGCCGGCGAGTTCGACGAGGCGGTGCTCGGCGAATCCTCGATCGCCGCCCCCATCGCCGACGCGTCGAACGACATCGTCGCTGCGGTCGCCGTCGTGATGCCGACCTCACAGACGCCCGCCTCCGATGCGATCTTCAACGCCCTGCGCGAGACCGCCCGAAACATCTCGCGAGAACTCGGCTCCACCACGTGGCCGCCGCGCGTCGCGCCCGCAGAGGACTGAGTCCCTCGGCCCCGAGTCCGACCCGCGGTCAGCCGCGCAACGCGAGGGCGAAGGGCAAGACCTGGGTCGCCCCCGCCTGACGGAGCACGCGGGCCCCGACAGTCATCGTCCACCGGCTGTCGACCAGGTCGTCGACGAGAAGCACCGGCCCCGGCGGCACGTCGAGGTGCTGAGCGCTGAAGCGATCCCAGAGCCCGGCGAGCCGGAAGACACTGTTGCCACCCGGCTGACCCGTCGGGCCGCCTCCGATCGGTTCGAGCGCGCCGAGGTACGGCAGGCGCCCGACGTCGGCGAGGCCGCGCGCGAGGGAGTCGACCAGCAGCGGGTGCGAACGCGAGGGCATGGCGACCACGGCCACCGGTCTCTCATCCCATCCCCATCCGGCGAGCACCCTGATGCAGGCCTGGAGCAGCTGCGGCGTCACGACCACGTCCGACGCACCGGCGGCGAACAGCTCGCGCAGCGCCCCACCCCAGCCCAGGTCGGTGAGGCGCGCCAGCGCACGTCCCTCGCCCGCCTGCTCGTCGGCGGCGATGCGGCCCTTCACCGGCACGTCGAGCCGATCCGCGCCGGTCGGCCAGGCACGCCGAGGCTCGATCGGAACACCGACGCGGTCGAGCGACTGGGCGGCCTGCGTGCTCGCGGACTCCCCGATCTCCCGCGGGAACCACCCGCCCGCGCAGTTGTCGCATCTCCCGCAGGGCGCAGCCGTGTCGTCGTCGAGAGAACGCTGCAGGAACTCCATCCGGCATCCGTCGGCCTGCTCGTACTCGATCATGTGCTGCTGCTCGGCGAGACGTTCGGCGGCGATGCGCTCGTAGCGCTCGGCGTCGTAGCTCCACGGTTCACCGGTCGCGACCCATCCGCCCTGCACGCGCCGCACCGCGCCGTCGACGTCGAGCACTTTCAACAGGAGCTCGAGCGGCGTGCGGCGGATGTCGACCATCGCCTCGAGTGCCGGCGTCGAGATCGGCGCGTCGCCGAGCGCGCCGATCACCCGCTCCGCCCGTTCACGATCCGGCATCGAGGCCGTCGCGAAGTAGTGCCAGATGTCTCGATCTTCGGCGCCCGGGAGCAGCAGCACGTCGGCGCTCTCGCTGGCACGACCGGCGCGACCGACCTGCTGGTAGTACGCCACGGGCGATGAGGGCGCGCCCAGATGCAGGACGAAACCCAGGTCGGGCTTGTCGAACCCCATGCCCAGGGCGCTCGTGGCGACGAGGGCCTTCACCTCGTTGCGCTTGAGCATCCCCTCCGACTCGGTGCGCTCCTCGGTATCGGTCTGCCCGGTGTACGCGCGCACGTCGTGACCGTGGTCGCGCAGCAGCCGGGCCGTGTCGACGGCGGCAGCGACCGTCAGCGTGTAGATGATGCCGGAACCCGGCAGGTCGTCGATGTGGCTCAGGAGCCACGCGAGGCGACTCGCCGAATCGCGTAGGCGCAGCACACCGAGTCGCAGCGAGGTGCGCGCCAGCGGTCCGCGGATCGTGAGCACCGGCTCCGCTTCCGCGTCACCGGCCGCGTCGCCATCGGACTGGAGGCTGCCCAGCTGCTCGGCGACATCCGCCACGACACGGCTGTTGGCGGTCGCGGTGGTCGCGAGCACCGGCACGTCGGCCGGCATCTGCGCGATCAGGTCTCGCAGCCGCCGGTAGTCGGGACGGAAGTCATGTCCCCAGTCGCTGATGCAGTGCGCTTCGTCGACCACGAGCATGCCGATCCGACGCACGAGGGCCGGCAGCTGCTGCTCACGGAAGGCGGGGTTGTTGAGGCGCTCCGGCGAGACCAGCAGCACATCGACCTCGTCGCGATCGAGCTGCCCGAGCACGTCGGACCACTCGTGCGCATTGGTGGAGTTGATCGCGACGGCGCGCACCCCTGCCCGTTCGGCCGCGGCGATCTGGTCGCGCATGAGTGCCAACAGCGGTGACACGAGCACGGTCGGCCCCGCCCCCTGTCTCCTCAGCAGCAGGGTCGCGACGAAGTACACCGCCGACTTGCCCCAGCCGGTGCGCTGCACGACGAGCGCGCGGCGACGCCCTTCGACCAGCGCCTCGATCGCCTCGTACTGCCCGTCGTGGAAGTCGGCGTCTGGGCGTCCGACGAGCTCGCGCAGCGCCGCGCGCGCGGCCTCACGGGTATCGGCGGGGGCTGCGGAAGTCATGCCCCCACTCTGCCCCACACCGCCGACACGGCGATGCCCTCTTCCCCAGGTTCGTCGACCCCGCGGCGAGTCCCGTCGTCTAGCGTGAGGGGATGATCACGCGTGAGCTGGCCGTCGCCCTGCGAGACGCCGGATTGGCGTGGCACCCGGCCGAGGGCGACCGATTCCAGCTCGATCTGCCTGAGGAGGTGGAGCTCGAAGCGGAGGCCGAGACCTTCACGGTCAGCGAGATGACGATCGAGGCCCGCCAGACACCGAGCGGAACCGACCTGGCGTTCAACGGGACCACCGAGTGGGCGCTCGACGCGGTGACCCTCGCTGACGCGGTGTGGCTGCCGCGCGAGGACCAGTTGCGCGACCTTCTGCGGGGGACCTTCCGGGCCCTGAAGCGACTGGAGGACACCTTCCGCGTCGAGATCGAAATCGCGGGAGTCCCTCTCGCCTTCGAGCATCCGGACCCCTCTGAGGCGTATGGCCGCGCGCTCCTGGAGCTGATCTCCCGCTCGCACTGAGCGTCGTCTTGAAGACGTTCCTCTTCTGTGTCAGAATTACCTAACGATCGGTCAGTAAACATGACCTGATATCGAGGAGTCGATGATGACCAGTCCTGCAGATCTGTCCCTCGTGGGCGAGCTCTCCGATGAGGAACGCCTCTTCGACGAGCTCATCGCCAACGAGCAGCGCATCGAACCGCGCGACTGGATGCCCGACGCGTACCGCAAGACCCTTGTCCGGCAGATCTCCCAGCACGCGCACTCCGAGATCATCGGCATGCAGCCAGAAGGCAACTGGATCACGCGCGCACCGAGCCTCAAGCGGAAGGCGATCCTGATGGCGAAGGTGCAGGACGAAGCCGGGCACGGCCTCTACCTCTACTCCGCCGCGCAGACGCTCGGTACCACCCGTGACGAGATGATGGACCAGCTCATCAGCGGCAAGGCCAAGTACTCCTCGATCTTCAACTACCCCACCCCGACCTGGGCCGACATGGGCGCGATCGGCTGGCTCGTCGACGGTGCCGCGATCTGCAACCAGGTGCCCCTGTGCCGAGCATCTTACGGTCCGTACGGCCGCGCCATGGTGCGCGTCTGCAAAGAGGAATCGTTCCACCAGCGCCAGGGCTTCGAGATCCTGCTCACGTTGATGCAGGGCAGCGAAGAGCAGCGGGAGATGGCGCAGGATGCCGTGAACCGCTGGTACTGGCCGAGCCTCGCGATGTTCGGGCCGCCCGACGACCAGTCGCCCAACTCGGCGCAGTCGATGAAGTGGAAGATCAAGCGGTTCTCGAACGACGAGCTGCGCCAGCGCTTCGTCGGCATGCTCGTACCCCAGGCCGAGATCCTCGGCGTGACCCTGCCCGACCCCGATCTGCGCTTCGACGAGGAAAGCGGCCAGTACGTGATCGGCGAGATCGACTGGGAGGAGTTCTTCGAGGTCGTGCGCGGCAACGGCCCGTGCAACGCCGAGCGTCTCGAACGCCGCCGCACGGCCCACGAAGAGGGCGCCTGGGTGCGCGAGGCCGCCGCCGAATACGCCCGCAAGCAGTCCCTCAAGACGAAGGCGGTGGCGTGATGGCCACTCCGGGAGCGGACGAGCGCGAACCCTGGCCCCTGTGGGAGGTCTTCGTGCGAGCGAACCGCGGGCTGAGCCATGTGCACGTCGGCTCGCTGCACGCTCCTGATGCCGAGATGGCCATCCGCAACGCGCGTGACCTCTACACGCGCCGCGGGGAGGGCGTCTCGATCTGGGTCGCCCCGGCCGATGCGATCACCACGAGCGACCCCGACGCCAAGGGTGCGTACTTCGAGAGTCCGGCGGGCAAGAACTACCGCCATGCCGTGTACTACACGGCATCCGAGGGAGTGCCGCACCTGTGAGCGCACCACACCCGAACACCGCGCACGAGGCCGCCGACGTCCACGGTGACATCCACGGCGACGTCTCCGTCGACGAGCTCCGCCTGTCGCAGGAACTCTCCGGCACCGGGGCTGTCGCCGCATCGGCCGACATCGCCGAGTACGCGCTGCGCCTCGGCGACGACGCGCTCATCCTCTCCCAGCAGCTGGGCGCGTGGATATCCCGCGCCCCCGAGCTGGAGGAAGACGTCGCTCTCGGCAACATCGCTCTCGACCTGCTCGGCCACGCGCGCTCGTTCCTGCACTACGCGGGCTCGTTCGACGGCCGCAGCGAGGACGACCTCGCGTTCTTCCGCGACGAGCCCGAGTTCCGCTGCGCGTGGATCGTGCAGCAGCCCAACGGCGACTTCGCCCAGACGATCGCCCGGCAGTTCGTCGTGGCCACATACATGTTCGAGTTATACTCGGCCCTCCGCGCCAGCAGCGACGAGACCTTCGCCGCGATCGCCGAGAAGTCGCTCAAAGAGGTCGACTACCACCGCGATCACGCCGTGCAGTGGGTGCTGCGCCTCGCTGGTGGCACCGAGGAGTCCCGCACCAGGATCATCCGGGCGATCGGAGACGTCTGGCCGTACGTCGACGAGCTGTTCCGCGACGACGACCTGATCGACCGCCTCGGCGACGCGGCTGTGCGCCCGTCGATCCTGCGCGCCGGATTCGACGGCGTGGTCGACACCGTCTTCGCCGAAGCCGAGCTGACCGTCCCCGCCGTCGTCTCGTCGTCGGCGGGCGGGCGGAACGGCGCGCACGCGACGCCTCTCGGCCACGTCCTCGCCGAGATGCAGGTGCTGGCACGACGGCATCCGGGAGCGACATGGTGACGCTCACTCCGACGCAGGCCGCGTGGCGGATCGCCGCCTCCGTTCCCGACCCCGAGGTGCCCGTGCTCACGATCGAGGACCTCGGTGTCCTCCGCGCGGTCGAGGTCGACGGGACCCGTGTGCATGTCGACATCACCCCGACCTATAGCGGCTGCCCCGCGATGGACACGATCCGCGACGATGTGATCCTCGCCCTCACCGCCGCCGGCTTCGACGAGGTACACGTCCGCCTCGTGCTCTCCCCCGCCTGGACGACGGACTGGATGACGGATGCCGGCAAGACCAAGCTCGCGGCGTACGGCATCGCGCCACCCTCCGGCCGGGCCGCCGTGTCGACCGGGCCCATCCGGCTCTCGCTGAGCGTGCGATGCCCCCGCTGCGGGTCGCTCGACACCCGCGAGGTCTCCCACTTCGGCTCGACCTCGTGCAAGGCGCTGTTCGAGTGCCGCGCCTGCCTCGAGCCCTTCGACCATTTCAAGGTGCACTGACATGTCGCTCTTCACCTCGGCGCCCGCGCCCTCCCCGCCTGCGACGGCTCCGCGCGCGGCCTCTCCCCGGAAGCGCGCCCGCTTCCACACCCTCACGGTCGAGGACGTGCGCCCGCTCACCGACGACGCGGTCGAGGTGACGTTCACGGTTCCGGCCGCACTCGCCGACGAATACGACCACCTTCCCGGTCAGTATGTGGCCCTGCGCACCACGCTCGACGGCGTCGAGGTGCGGCGCTCCTACTCGCTGTGCCGCGCGCCGGAGCACCGCGACGACGGGCAGGACACGCGCCTCAGCGTCGCCGTGAAGCGCGATGAGGGCGGGCTCTTCTCGACGTGGGCGCAGACCGGGCTGCACGCCGGATTCGAGATCGACGTGATGAGCCCGCAGGGCACCTTCACCTCGGCACTCGACGACCTCGACGACCGGCACGTGGTGGGGATCGCCGCCGGTTCCGGCATCACGCCCCTGATGGCGCTCGCGCACACGGTGCTGACCCGTTCGGAGTCCTCGCGGTTCACCCTGCTCTACACGAACCGCGCCACGCTCGACGTGATGTTCCTGGAAGACCTGGCCGACCTCAAGGACCGCTACCCCACCAGACTGGTGCTGCACCACGTGCTCTCCCGCGAGCAGCGGGCGGCCCCCGTGCTGTCCGGTCGGATCGACGAGGAGAAGCTGCGCACGATCCTCGGCACGCTCATCCCACCCACGACCGTCGACGAATGGTTCCTGTGCGGGCCGCTCGCCCTGGTCGACCTGTGCCGCGAGGTGCTGGCGGATGTCGGCGTCGACCGTTCCCACATCCGCTTCGAGCTGTTCACGACCGGTGACGAACCGGCACGCGCGGCCCGCCCGGTGCAGGTGCGCGCGGGCGAGAAGACCGTGCGCATCGAGGTCACCCTCGACGGCGTCTCCTCGACTGTGGAGAGCCCGGTCGACGCGCACGAGTCGGTGCTCAACGCGGCGCTCCGTGTCCGCCCCGATGCGCCGTTCGCGTGCGCGGGCGGCGTCTGCGGTACCTGCCGAGCGCGGGTGATCGAGGGCAGTGTCACGATGACCGAGAACTACGCCCTGGAGCCCGACGAGCTCGAGCGCGGATTCGTGCTCACCTGCCAGTCCCATCCGACCAGCGACCGCGTGGTCGTGGACTACGACGTCTGACCGGAGCCCTGATGATCGACCTCACCCTCGCCGACGACGTCGCCACGATCGTGCTGAACGCGCCGTCGAAGCTGAACGCCCTCGACGACCAGGCACTCGCGGAGCTGGATGCGGCATATGTCGCGGCGGAGGCTGCGGGCGTGCGGGCGCTCGTGCTCCGCGGAGAGGGACGCGCGTTCTGCGCGGGGCGCGACATCTCCGGCGTCGACCCTCGGAACGACGACGTGATGGGCTACCTCGGCGGGCTCGTGACCCCGCTGCTGCGGCGGATGTCGCGGTTCCCCGCCCCGACGTTCGCGGTCGCGCACGGTGCATGTCTCGGGGTCGGGCTCGGCCTCCTGATCGCGACGGATGTCGTGTACGTCGCCGAGTCTGCGAAGATCGGGTCCCCGTTCGCTGCGCTCGGCGCGACGCTCGACTCCGGAGGTCACGCGCTCTTCCTCGACCGGCTCGGCGCGCACAAGACGCTCGACCTCATCTACACGGGGCGGCTGATGAGCGGCACGGAGGCCGTGGCATCGGGCCTCTTCTCGCGCGTCTTCCCGGATGACGAGGTCGTGCAGGCGACGACGGATGCCGCCGGGACGGCCGCACGCGGCGCCACGGCGGCGTTCCTGGCGAGCAAAGAACTCATCGCCCGCATCCGCGACGAGCGGCTCACGCTCTGGGATGCGGTCGGCATCGAGAACGCCGCCCAGGCCGCGCTCTGCGACACCGACGACTACCGCGAGGGCTTCTCCGCGTTCCAGGAGAAGCGGAAGCCGGAGTTCCGCGGGCACTGAGCGGGCCCGTCAGCGCACCAGCTGGGAGACCCTGCGACCCGAGTGTCGGACCCCGGTGCGAGAATGCCCACATGCTGCTCGCAGAGCTCGTCTCCACCACCGACCGTGTCGGAGCCACGTCGTCCCGGCTCGCCAAGATCGAGGCCCTCGCCGACCTGCTCACGCAGGCGGAACCGAGCGAGATCGCCGCGGTCATGGGTCTTCTCCTCGCGGCTCCCCGCCAGGGCAAGCTCGGGGTCGGGTGGCGAGGCATCGCCGCCCTCGACATCACGCACACCGAGAGTCCGACGTTGTCCGTGCTCGACGTCGACCGGGCCCTGGACTCGCTGGCGGCGACGTCCGGTTCCGGCTCCACCTCCGCCCGGAGCAGCATCCTCGGCGAACTCGCCTCTCGCGCCACGGCCGCCGAGTGGGACTTCCTGGTCAGGGCCATGCTCGGCGAGCTGCGCACCGGCGCTCTGTCCGGGGTGCTGCTCGACGCGATCGCCCGGGCCTCCGATCGACCGCCGGCGACCGTCCGGCGCGCAGCCATGCTCTCCGGCGACCTCGGCGAGACCGCCCGCATCGCGCTCACGGGAGACGCGGACGACCTCGAAGCCGTGGGGCTGCAGGTCGGGCGTCCCGTCCTGCCGATGCTGGCGGGCACCGCCGCGACGCCGTCCGCCGCACTGGAAGTCACCGGGCGGGCGTCGGTCGAGTACAAGCTCGACGGCGCCCGCATCCAGGTGCACCGCCATGGCGACGACGTCGGCGTCTACACCCGGAGCCTGGCCGACATCACGCACCGCGTGCCGGAGCTCGTCGAGATCGTGCGCGCGCTGCCGGCGCAGGATCTGATCCTCGACGGCGAGACGCTCTCGCTCGACGAGGACGGGGGCCCGCGACCGTTCCAGGAGACGATGTCGCGGTTCGGCGCCGATGTGTCTCGCGAGCTCGTCCTGCGGCCGTGGTTCTTCGACGTGCTGCACGTGGATGGGCGCGACCTGATCGACGAGCCGCTCTCCGTCCGGCTGGCCGAGCTCGAACGGGTGGCCGGGGAGTGGCGGATGCCGGGCATCGTGACCGACGATGCCGACGCCGCCGAGCAGCTGTCGCGCGATGCCCTCGCCGCCGGCCACGAGGGTGTCGTGGTCAAGGCGGTCGACGCACCCTATGCGGCCGGTCGACGCGGCAAGTCCTGGGTGAAGGTCAAACCGGTGCTGACATTCGACCTGGTCGTGCTCGGGGCGGAGTGGGGTTCGGGCCGGCGTCGCGGCTGGCTCTCGAACCTGCACCTGGGCGCGCGCGACCCTGCGGGAGAGTTCGGCGACCCCGGTGGCTACGTCATGGTCGGAAAGACCTTCAAGGGGCTCACCGACGAGCTGCTGCGCTGGCAGACGGCGGAATTCCCCGAACACGAGTCGCACCGCACGGCGTCGACCGTGTTCCTGCGCCCCGAGCTCGTCGTGGAGATCGCGATCGACGGGGTGCAGCGCTCACCGCGGTATCCGGGAGGCATCGCGCTGCGTTTCGCCCGCGTGAAGGGCTACCGGCAGGACAAGTCTCCGGCCGAAGCCGACACGATCCAGACGCTGCGTTCCCTGCTGCACGGCTGACGATCCGGCCCCGATCACGCGGACGGTGCGAGACCCTGATCCTCTTCGCGGACGGTTCCGCGGAACGACCACGGGAAGTTGATCCAGAGGTCGGTGTCCTTCCACGCGAAGTCGGGCTGGATGATCGTGGAGGGCTTGGTGTAGATCGTGACCGACCGCACGTCGGCGCCCTTGTCCTTCAGCAGCTGCACGGCGAGAGCGAGGGTGCGTCCCGAATCGGCGACGTCGTCGACCAGCAGCACGCGGCGCCCGTCCAGGTACGCCATGTCGAGCTCGGGAGGAAGCACCTCCGGAGCGTCGAGCACGGTGCCGATGCCGGTGTAGAACTCGACGTTGATCGCTCCGCAGTTCTTGGCACCGAGGCCGTAGGCGATCGCCCCGGCCGGAAGCAGCCCGCCCCGGGCGATGGCCACGACGACCTCGGGCATGAAGCCGCTGTCGAGGATGTTCCGTGCCAGATCGCGCGTCGCCGCCCCGAAGCCGTCCCAGGTGAGTGTCTCGCGCTCGATCTCTGCATCAGTCATTCCAGCATTCTCCCGCATCCCGCGATGGTCTCCCGCCGGTAGACTGAGCGGGTCCGGCCCGGCCGGTGCCTGAAAAAGAGGCACGAAGCACTTCGCGAAGACGCGAAGGCGAGACACATACGGATCCCGCAGTTCCTCCGTCCCTGTCTCGAAAGGCTTTCGCATGCCCACCGTCTCCGCGCACGTCGCCCTCACCCTCGACCAGCACATCGATGCCGTGTTCGGGGTGATGGGCAATGGCAACGCCTACTTCCTCGATGCGATCGAGACGCAGACGGATGCCGTGTTCACGGCCGTCCGTCACGAACAGGGCGCCGTGGTCGCCGCCGACGCCCACTTCCGCGCATCCGGTCGTATCGCCGCCGGCACCTCGACGTACGGCGCCGGCTTCACGAACACCCTGACCGCGCTTGCCGAGGCGGTGCAGGCGCGTGTGCCTCTCGTCCTCGTCGTGGGCGACGAGCCCACGTCCGGTCCCCGCCCCTGGGACGTCGACCAGATCGCCCTCGCATCCGCGGTCGGTGCCCGCACCTACACGGTCGGACGCGCGGATGCCGCCGCCACCACGGTCATCGCGATCGAGCACGCCCTCACCTACCGACTCCCGGTCGTCCTCGCGATCCCCTACGACGTCGCAGCGCTCGATGCCGGCGAGGTCCCGGACGCTCCGTCGCCGCGCATTCCGGCCCCGCTCGCCCCGCGCGGCGAGTTCGCCGATGCGATGCTCGACGAGATCACGGCAGCTCTGGCCGGCGCCGAGCGACCGTTCCTGCTCGCCGGTCGCGGTGCGTGGCTGTCCGGAGCGAGCTCCGCGCTGGGAGAGCTGGCTGCAGCGACCGGGGCCCTCACGGCTTCCTCAGCGCTCGGCCGCGGGGTCTTCCCCGACACGCGGTACGACCTCGGTGTGACCGGCGGGTTCGGTGCAGACGGTGCGATGGAGCTCGTGCGTTCGGCCGACGTCGCCGTGGTGTTCGGTGCCGCGCTGAACCAGTTCACGATGCGATTCGGCGAGCTGTTCGCGCCGGGCACGCGGGTCTTCCAGGTCGACATCGCCCCGGCCGCGACGCATGCGCACGTCGGAGGTTTCGTACGCGCCGATGCCCGTCTGGCCGCGGAGGAGCTCGTTTCCCGGATCGGTACCGCCGGATCGACGAGCCCCTGGCGCGAGACGGTGGACGTTGCAGCCGCTCGGGCCTACGACGCCGGCGACGACCTTGCTCCCGACGGACGCCTCGACCCGCGCTCCGCTGCCCGCCGCATCGCCGAGCTGCTGCCGGAGGACCGCGTCGTGGTGTCCGACGGCGGGCACTTCATCGGATGGGCGAACATGTACTGGCCGGTCGCGGCTCCCGACCGCATGATGATGGTCGGCACCGCGTTCCAGTCGATCGGGCAGGGATGGCCGAGTGTGGTCGGCGCAGCATTGGCACGGCGCGAGTCGACCGTGGTGCTGACGTCCGGCGACGGCGGCGGGCTGATGGCGATCGCCGATCTGGAATCCGCCGTCCGCGCCGCCGCCGGCCGTGGCATGGCCGTGGTCTGGAACGACGCTGCCTACGGCGCCGAGGTGAACCTCTACGGCCTCAAAGGACTGGCGGAGGGCCCCATGCGCATCCCCGAGGTCGACTTCGCCGCATTCGGCGCGGCCGTGGGCGCGGAAGGCGTCGTCGTGCGCACCCTCGCCGATCTCGACCGTCTCGCGAGCTGGGCGGAGGAGGACGCGGCATCGCGACGGTTCCTGCTCCTCGATCTGCGCATCTCGGGTGACGTGATCGCGCCGTACCAGCAGGAGATCATCCGCGTGAACTCCTGACGTCGAGGCATCCGATCCGAACTCTCGCGTAACGGATCCGCGGGACGGCCGTCTCATCAGCTGATGCGGCTATCCGCGGAGACGTCTTCCACGAGATCGCCGCGCACTGCCGCGACAGGTGGAACCGCCGAGAGAACGAAGGACCTCGTCATGCCCGCGAAGCCGATCTTCACCGACGCGCGCTTCCGAGTCCCCACGACGGTCCTCATCGACATCGCCCTCATCGGTGGTTCCGCCACTGTGCTGTGGAACAGTGGCGGAACCACCGTGATCAACGGCTCCTGGCTGCAGCAGATGTTCTGCATCGTGCTCGCCGGAGCCTGCATCGCCGTCAGGCAGGGCCTCGGTGCCGCCCACCGCGCCTCCGGCCACGGTGTCATCTCCGTCGGCACCGAGCGCCTGATCGCGATCTCGGATGTCGTCGTACTCGCTGCGACCATCGGCGTATGGATGCTGTCGCAGCAGTACTACATCGGATGGCTCGCCGCCTTCGGGGCGCTGACCCTCGTGCTCGCCTCGGGATATCAGTTCCTGAGCGCGCGGATCACCGCTCCGACCAGGCGTATCCACGACGCACGCAGGCAGCGGGTGTCCGCACGGCTCGCGTCGCTCCCCTCGCTCCGTGTGATGACCGGAGCCGCGGGGCTGGGTGCGCTCATCGGAACCGCCGAGATCCACGAATGGAATCTCGACATCATCACCGGGCTGATCGTGCTCCTCACCGGCGCCATCATCCTCGGCCTGGTGGCGCAGGCGTGGATCATGGCCGTCACCGTCGGGCCGCACGACGCGCCGCCGCCCCGCTCCCCTGTTCCGCCACACTTTCCCACGTCGCGCTAGACGATCGCCCGCAGCCATCGACCGCTCACACGTCCTCGGGCCGGCCTCCATCTGGCAGACTCGGACGATGCCGGGTTTCCATCACGTCGAGCTGTGGGTCGCCGACCTCGACACGGTGCGTGCGGAGTGGCGCTGGGTCCTGGATCGCCTCGGGTTCGTGCTCGACAGCGAGTGGCCCGGCGGCGAATCATGGCTCGCCGGCGACGCGTACCTCACCCTCACGATGTCGCCGAAGCTGTCGGACGCCACGCATGATCGTCGACGCGCCGGCCTCAACCATCTGGCGTTCCACGGCGGTGCACGTGCCACCGTGGATGAGATCATGACCGCTGCACCCGCCCACGGGTGGAACGCCCTCTACGCCGATCGCTACCCGCATGCCGGAGGCGACCGGCACTACGCCGGCTGGCTCGAGAACGCCTCGGGATTCAAGATCGAGATCGTCGCCGACCCCGACCTCTAGGCGCCGTAATCCGGAAGCTGCTGCAGCGTCCAGGAGTTGCCGTCGGGGTCGTCGAATGACACGAACCGCCCCCAGTCGAGCTCCTGCACTCCGCGTGCCTGCACGCCCAGGCTCTGCAGGTGGGCGAGCGCCTCGTCGGCATCCGGCACCACGACCTGGATCGTGTTCTGCTTCCCGGGCTCGAGGTCGATGCCCAGACCGGTGCCGAACGCGATCGAGCATGCGGATCCGGGGGGCGTCATCTGCACGAAGCGCAGGCCCTCGGTGGGCGTCTGGTCCCAGTCGGCGTTGAAGCCGATCTTCTCGTAGAACTGCTTCGAGCGGTCCACATCGGTGACCGGCACGAAGATGAGTTCGATCTTCCAGTCCATCACGCACTCCTCCTGTCGGGCGTCGTCGCCCGTCGGCGTCCACCGTACGCGCGGCCACCGACGTCTCACCAGCCCTGAACCCGCTGTCCGCGGCCGCGGACCACGCCACGCGTCAGATCCACCCCTTGTCGAGAGCGAGCCGCACGGCCTGGGCCCGGTTCGCCGCGCCGGTCTTGCCGATGGCGGCGGAGAGGTGGTTCCGCACGGTCCCCGCCGACAAGAACACCTCGGCGGCGATCGCGGCGGCGGAGCGTCCGTCCGCGGCGAGCCGCAGCACCTGCCGTTCCCGGTCACTCAACGGGTTCGCTCCGTCGAACAGGCTGTCGGCGGCGAGCACCGGGTCGAGGACCCGCAGCCCCGACTGCACGCGACGCACGGCCTCGGCGAGCTCTTCGGCAGGGGTGTCCTTCACGATGAACCC
Source organism: Microbacterium sp. NPDC058269 (assembly GCF_042881445.1). Classification (NCBI taxonomy): domain Bacteria; kingdom Bacillati; phylum Actinomycetota; class Actinomycetes; order Micrococcales; family Microbacteriaceae; genus Microbacterium; species Microbacterium sp. NPDC058269. Next base: position 884,927 of record NZ_JBHVXT010000002.1, on the reverse strand, counting down.
GCTCGCACCGGCATCCAACGCGGAGCGGAGGTATCCCGGGCGCGCGAAGGTCGTCACCACGAGGATGCGCGTCCCCTCGCTCACCTCCCGAATGCGTCGCGTCGCCTCCACGCCGTCCATCCCCGGCATCTGGATGTCCATCAGACACACATCAGGGCGCAACTGCTCCGCGAGACGCACGGCCTCCGTACCGTCCGAGGCCATGCCGACCACGGCGAGGTCGGGCTCGAGCTCGAGCAGAGCTCCGAGCGCACCGCGCACGAGCGCCTGGTCATCGGCGATCAGCAGCCGGATGGCGTCGCCCGTCGACCCGTTCACCATGTCACCTCCACGCGCGTGCCCTCGTTCTCCGTGGTGTCGAGGGCGAACGCCGCGCCCGCCACCGCCGCGCGCTCGCGCATGCCGCGGATGCCGTTGCCTTCTGCCGCGACGATGCCCACGCCGTCGTCCTCCACCACCAGCCGCCCGGGATGCAGCAGCACCCGGACCGTGCGAGCCCGCGAATGACGAAGGCTGTTGGTCGTCGCCTCGCGGAGGATCCAGCTCGCGGTGATGGCCTGCACCGGCGACAGCGCATTCGGCTCACCCTCGACCTGCATCTCGATATCCGCCGCGCGGAACGAGTCGCGGGAGGACGCGAGCTGCTCGACGAGCGTCGTCGCGCGCACCCCGGCGACCGTCGAGCGGACCCCGGCGATCGCCTCGGCCGTGAGCCGCTCGATGTCGGCGAGTTCACTCTTGGCCCGCTCGGGATCGGAATCCATCAGCCGCCGCACCAGCTGCGCTTTGAGGCCGACCACCGTCAGAGAATGCCCGATCAGGTCGTGCACGTCGCGGGCGACGGCTTCACGCCCCTCGCTCGTCGCCAGTTCGAGGCCGAGCTGCTCCGCCTCCGCCGAACGCAGGATGAGCCACGTCGACACCGTGTTGACCACGCCGAGCAGCGCCACGATCGCGAGGACCGACAGGTAACTCAGCCCGCCGGGGAGCAGGAACACGCAGAGTGCGGTCACCGTGACCGCCGCGATGGTCGTGATCCAATGCCAGACCCGGGTCAGACCGTAGGAGGCGAACGACATGATGAACGGCAGGAAGCTGAGTGCCGATCCGCCCTCTGCCGGTACCGAGATCAGCGCACACAGGATGAGGGCCCCGAATGTGACCCACTGCCGTGTCGACGGCGGACGCCCCAGTCCGCCGCCGCCGCGCATGCCGTGTATGAAGCCGGTGACGTACAGCACGACGAATGCGACCAGCGCGACCCACCCCACGACCACCCAGGTCAGGGCCGCCTCGGACCGCAGCAGCGCGATCACCGGGTAGACGAGGAAGACGAGCCAGACCACGGCCATCAGCCAGCCGAACCGCGCCCAGGGGTCCTTCCCCGTGGCGCGGTTCTTCTCGCGATTCGCGTGTGCCGTCATCCGTCCAACCTACTGTCGCCGCCCATCACAGCCCCCGATCGCCGCTACTGCCGCGCCCGGGAGCGCTTCATGCCCATCATGACCAGCAGCGCGAACAGCGCGAGCCAGACGACGACGTTGAGGAACAGCAGCCACAGCGGATCGGTCTGCCCTGTCGTGAGCACCCCGTCGGTGAGCGGCCACCTGCTCAGGGCGACGAAGCCGTACAGGGGGGTGAACCGGGCGATGTCGAGCATCACGCCGTCGAGAGGCATGAACACGTTGCCGAAGAACGCGAAGAACGTCATCGAGATCGAGGCGAGGGCCGCTGCCGAGTCCGAGCTGAAGAACAACCCGACGCCGAGGCCGAAGAGTCCGTACATGAGGCCGATGCCGAGGATGATGCCTGCCGTCGCAACCCAGCGCCAGGCGTCTTCGGCCTGCGCACCGGTCATCATCCCCGCGGTGAACACCGCCACCAGCGCCAGGGCCGCGAAGGCCACTGCTGTGAGCAGCTTGGTCAGGGCGTAGCCGGCCGTCGTCAGCGGGGTCATGGCGAGCTGGCGTCCCCAGCCCTGCTTCGCCTCGGTCGCCGCGAGCGACGTGAGCGAACTCATCGCGACCGCCGTGCCGTAGGCGGCCATCGAGGTCATGACGTAGAAGGAGACGTTCCCGTGGCCGGCCGACAGCGACCCGTAGCCCATCCCGGCGCCGAACAGCAGATACATCGCGACCGGCATCGCCAGGGTGAACGCGAGCGTGTAGGGGTTGCGCAGCTGGCGGACGCCTTCGATGCGCAGCATGGTGGGTGAGACGAGCATGTCAGTTCTCCGTCAGAGCAGTGAAGGCGGTTTCGAGTGTGGGAGCGGCGATCTCCAGATCATGGGCGCCGTGGTCGAGCAGGATGCGGGCTGCAGCATCGGAGTCCGCGGCGCGCAGACTGAGGCGGTCTCCGTCGAGTCGCACGGCAGCGACGCCCTCGATCGCGCTCAGCGTCGTGACCAGCTCTGCAGAGCCTTCGCCGATCGTCGCCGAGACGGTCCGCTCCCCGAGGCTGGCACGAAGCAGCGCGGTGGGAGCGTCGGCGACGACCGTTCCGCGATGCATCACGACGGTCCGGCGCGCGAACTGCTCCGCCTCCTCGAGGTAGTGCGTGGCGAAGATGATCGTGCGTCCGGCATCCGCATCCGCCCGCATGACGTCCCAGAAGTGACGGCGAGCCGTGACGTCCATGCCCGCAGTGGGCTCGTCGAGCACCAGGATGTCGGGGTCGGAGACCATCGCGAGCGCGAACTTCACCCGCTGCTGCTCGCCGCCGGAGCATTTCGAGACGCGCCGGCGCGCGAGGTGCTCCAGGTCGGCGCGGGCCATGACGTCGTCCACTCTGCCGAGCGCCTCTGCGCCGTAGAGGGAGGCGATGAGGCGCACGGTCTCGCCGACGGTCAGGTCTCCGAGCAACCCGCCGGTCTGCAGCACCGCCCCGATCGCTCCGCCGGAGGTGGCTCGCTCCGGTGTCACACCGAGCACACGCACGGTGCCGCTGCTGGGCTCGGTGAGTCCCAGCAGCATGTCGAGCGTGGTCGTCTTGCCCGCGCCGTTCGGCCCCAGCAGCGCCACGACCTCGCCGCGCCGGATCGACAGGTCGACCCCGTCGACGGCCTGCACGCGACGGTCGCCGGTGCCGAAGTGTCGCTTCACGGCGCTCAGCTCGAGCACCACGGGGCCATCGGTCGGAGCAGCGGATGCCGGTCGCGCGGAGACCCGCGTCGCCGTCCCGTCCACAGAGGAGTTCGTCATGACTCCAGCCTCGTCCGCAGAGGCCGGCAGGGCTGGAGGGCAGTGTCATCTCCTCGACATGACACGTGTCATGTCGAGGTCTGATCAGCGCGCCGGAAGCAGCGCCCCCTCGAGGAACTCGGCCAGCTCGGCCGTGTCGCCAAGCGGCAGGATCGCCGCCACGTACTGGTCGGGGCGCACCACGATCACCACGCCGTCGCGCGACAGCTCCCGCTCCGCGAAGATGTCGGTCTCGGTCCACTTGCTGGGCCCTGCCGCATAGACCTTCTCCCAGTCGGTGAGTCCGAGCGGACCGGTCTTCGGCTGGAACAGCGCGGGAGCCGAGGTGACCTCGACCTCTTCGAACGGCTGCGGGTAGACGGCCTTCACATCGAAGACCGCATCGACGTCGGCATCCGTAGGCGTGAAGCACGCGAACAGCGGCGCGGCCTTCTCCGCCCACGCGGCGAGCGCCTCGCCGGTGCGGTCGCCGAACGCGTACACGCGCCAGCGTCCGTCGGCCTTCGCGTGGTGTCCGAGGTGCGCGACGTTGCCGTCGCCGACCCGCACGACCTCGGCCGACTTGAACCGCTTGCCCAGCGGGTAGCCCACGGCGAGCGCCTGGTGCGCGTCGGACCCCGTGATCATCGACGAGGTGTACTGCGTCATGAACCCGGACGGGAACTCGGCCGTGGCGAGGTAGTAGGTCGCGAGCTCGTTGGGATCGGAGATCTCCTCGGGCTTTCGGGCCATCAAGGTCGACCACTCGCGGTCGAAGTCGATCAGCTGCTGGGCCACGGGGCGCCGCTCGGCTCCGTACGTGGCCAGCAGGGCTTCGGGGGCACGGCCGGTGAGCACGGATCCGAGCTTCCAGCCGAGGTTGAAGCCGTCCTGCATCGACACGTTCATGCCCTGTCCCGCCTTGGCGCTGTGCGTGTGGCAGGCGTCGCCGGTGAGGAACACCCGGGGTGTGCGTCCGGAGCCGTCGATCACGTCGTCGAAGCCGTCGGTGACGCGGTGGCCGACCTCGTACACGCTGTGCCAGGCGACTTCGCGCACATCGAGTGTGTACGGGTGCAGGATCTCGTTGGCGCGGCGGATGATCTCCTCGATGGGTGTCTGCCGCACCCGGTGGTCATCGTCCTCTGCGACTTCGCCGAGATCGATGTACATGCGCGAGAGGTATCCGCCCTCTCGGGGGATGTGCAGGATGTTCCCCGCCTCGGAGTTGATGGCGCACTTGGTGCGCCAGTCCGGGAAGTCGGTGTTGACGAGCACGTCCATGACACCCCAGGCGTGTGCGGCGGATGCGCCGACGTGCGTGCGTCCGATCGCCTGGCGCACGCCGCTGCGGGCGCCGTCGCACCCGGCCACGAACTTGGCACGGATCGTGCGCTCCTCCCCTGCACGCTCACCTGCGACGTATCGGATACCCACCTCGACGGGGTACTCCCCCTCGTCGTGGACCGTGAGGCCGGTGAACTCGACCCCGTAGTCGGGGACGATCCGCCCCGGCCCGTTCGCTGCGGCCTCGGCGAAGTAGTCCAGCACGCGCGCCTGGTTCACGATGAGGTGCGGGAACTCGCAGATGTCGTAGGCGTAGTCGGAGGTGCGCGACGTGCGGACGATCTCGTCGCGCTTGTCGGGGTTCGGCCCCCAGAAGTTCATCCAGCCGATGTTGTAGGCCTCCGCGATGATGCGCTCGGCGAACCCGAACGCCTGGAACGTCTCGACGCTGCGGGGCTGGATGCCGTCGGCCTGCCCGAGCGGAAGACGTCCATCGCGCTTCTCGATGATGCGGGTGGAAATGCCGGGGTACTGCGACATCTGGGCGGCGAGCAGCATTCCCGCAGGCCCCGAGCCGACGATGAGCACGTCGATCTCGTCAGGGAGGTCGGCTGACCGCGCCGCCCCGATGCCGGCAGCGTCCTGCACGCGCGGGTCAGCGGAGACGTAGCCGTGGTGGTGGAACTGCATCGTCGTCGATTCCTTCCGGACTTCTTCGTCGGGTGTCACTTGTCGGGTGTCGCCTGTCGGGTGTTGCACCCGGAACCGATGTGTTCTATATTCGAACACAGAGTTCTACTATTGAACACAGCCTAAACCGCGCCGTCCGCGATCGCAAGGGAGCGCCCGTATGCCCGAGACCACGACCCCCTCTCCCGCATCGCAGACGCTCAGCCGCGGCATCCGCATCCTCGAGGTGCTGGCCGACGCCCGAGGCCCCCTCACGATCGACGAGATCGCGTCCCGCCTCGAGGTGCACCGCTCGATCGCGTATCGCCTGCTGCGCACCCTCGAAGATCATGGGCTCGTCACGCGCGATGCGGCCGGCGCCGTGGGCCTCGGGGCCCGGATGGCGGCCCTCGCTGCCGGGGTCGCCCACGACCTGCAGGCCGAGGCCCTCCCCGAACTCACCGCGATCGCCAACGAGCTGGGCATGACGTGCTTCCTCGCCGTGCTCGACGGCGAGGAGTGCATCACCCTCGCGAGTGTCGAGCCTCGCCATGCCGTCGCGAGCGTCGCCCAGCGCCCCGGGGCCCGCCACCCGGTCACGGTCGGCGCCCCCGGGAAAGCGATTCTCGCGCAGGTCAGCGAGCGGGACTGGCCCGCAGAAGCCCCGTCATCGCTCCCTGCCGACGTCGACGCGACCCGCCGCCGCGGATACGCGACGAGCCACGATGAGGTCATCCCCACCGTGCAGTCGGTCGCGGTCCCCCTCGCCCTGCGCGGACAGCGACCGGCTGCCATCGCCGTCGTGCACGTGGCCACCGACCTCGACGACGCCGAGATCGCCGCGCGACTGCAGCACTCGGCGACAGTCGTCCGCGAGGCGCTCGACGGCTGACCCGATCGCACGACATGTGAGCACGCCCACCCGAGGGCGGACGTGCTCACGTGTTCGGGGCGGCCCGGCGATCAGGCCTTGGCGAGCCCGTAGATCGGGCTGACGGACTGCTCCTCTTCGTGGTCGGGCCCCAGCGGGATCCCGGAGCGGTCACGCAGCAGCAGCGTGGCGATGAGGCCGAGCACGGTCATGCCCGCGAGGTACCAGGTGACAGCCTGCGTCGACCCGGTCGCGCTCACGATCGCCGTGGCGATGGTCGGCGCGAAAGCCCCGCCGGCGATGGCACCGATCGCGTACGAGATCGACACTCCGGAGAAACGGATGCTCGCGGGGAACAGCTCGGCGTAGAGCGCCGCCTGCGGGCCGTACGTGAAGCCGAGGCCGATCGTGAGGATCGCGAGCCCGGCGAACAGCAGCCCGACCTCGCCCGTGTTGACGAGCGGGAACAGCGTGAACACACCGACCAGCTGCAGGGCCCAGCCGACGATGTACGTGGTGCGGCGGCCGATGCGGTCCGAAAGCCAGCCGGCGAGGAGTGTCGTGAGCAGCCAGGTGACCGCCGAGCCGGCGACGGCCCAGAGCACCGGGCCGCGCTCGAGGCCGATCGGCCCCTCGGGATTCGTGGCGTAGCCCTGGATGTATCCGCCGGTCGTCATGTAGCCGACCGCGTTGTTGCCGGCGAACACGAACGCGGCGATGATCACGAGCAGCAGGTGCTTGCGGAACAGCTGCGCGATCGGCATCCGCGCCTTCTCCTTGCGCGCGGCGAGCTCGGTGAAGACCGGGCTCTCCTCGACCTTGCGGCGCACGTAGTAGCCGACGAGGATCAGCACGACGCTGAGCAGGAACGGCACACGCCAGCCCCAGACCGCGAACTGGTCGCCAGGGGCGATCACGGTCATCAGTGCCATCACACCCGAGGCGAGCAGCAGACCGAGAGGCACGCCGATCTGCGGCGAGGCGCCGAAGATGCCGCGCTTCTTGCGCGGAGCGTGCTCGACCGCCATCAACACGGCGCCACCCCACTCGCCACCGGCCGAGATGCCCTGGATGATGCGCAGGAGCACGAGCAGGATCGGCGCCATGATGCCGATCGTCTCGTACGTGGGCAGCAGACCGATGAGCGCGGTCGCGGCACCCATCAGGATCAGCGTCCACATCAGCACGGTCTTGCGCCCGAGCTTGTCGCCGTAGTGGCCGGCGAGGAAGGCGCCGAGCGGGCGGAAGAGGAAGCTCACGCCGACGGTCGCGAACGCGATCAGTGCACTGTCGGCTCCGAGAGGCTCGAAGAACAGCTGCCCGAACACGAGACCGACGGCGGTCGCGTAGATGAAGAAGTCGTACCACTCGACGGTGGTGCCGACGACGGTGGCGAACACGACACGGCGCCGATCGGCCGCTGTCGCGATGGTTCCGGTGGGCGTGAACCCAGCCTGTGACTGCCCGCTCATGGGGTGTCTCCTTTTGGTTGTGACCGCATTGTCACGGCGTGCAGCGGAGCGGATCCGAAATGCTTGCCGAGGGGTGAACCGATGATATATGATTTCGAATACGACGCACAAGGCGTCCGCACGACCACGCAGACGAGCGCAAGGAGGCGCCCCGTGACGGCCCCCATCAACCGCCCCGGCAAGATCATCGCGATCCACCTGAGCTATGCCTCACGCGCCGATCAGCGCGGCAGGCGCCCCGCCGCCCCCTCCTACTTCTTCAAGCCGGCCAGCTCCGTCGGCATCTCCGGCGGCACCGTCGAGCGCCCGGCCGGCACCGAGCTGCTCGCCTTCGAGGGCGAGATCGCGCTCGTGATCGGCACCGCCGCACGCCGTGTCTCCCTCGACGAGGCGTGGGCGCATGTGGGGTGGGTCACCGCGTCGAACGACCTCGGGCTGTACGACCTCCGCGCGAACGACAAGGGCTCCAACGTCCGCTCCAAGGGCGGCGACGGCTACACGCCGCTCGGCCCCGACCTGATCGATGCCCGCACCGTCGACCCCGCAGCCCTCCGCGTGCGCGCCTGGGTCAACGGAGAACTCCGCCAGGACGACACCACGGCCGGGCTCATCTTCCCGCTCGCGCAGCTCGTGGCCGACCTGTCCCAGCACTTCACGCTCGAGCCGGGCGACGTGATCCTCACCGGCACCCCTGCGGGCTCATCGGTCATCGTCCCCGGCGACGTCGTCGAGGTCGAGGTGGACGCACCGGAGGCGCCGGGAGCTCCGACCTCAGGTCGCCTCATCACCACCGTGACGCAGGGCGAGGCTCCCTTCGACGGCGACATCGGGTCGCTCCCCGCCGTCGACGACCTGCAGCGCACCGAGGCCTGGGGCTCCCGCGAGGAAGCGGGTCTGCCACCCGTCGACAAGGCTCCGGCGCTCTCCCCCGAGCTGCGGGCCCAGCTCCTCGAAGCGCCGACTGCCGGACTCTCCGCCCAGCTCCGCAAGCGCGGGCACCACTCCTGCTTCGTCGACGGAGTGTCGGTGAACATCCCCGGCACCAAGATCGTCGGCACCGCGAAGACACTGCGCTTCGTCCCGTTCCGCGAAGACCTCTTCACGACCCACGGGGGCGGATACAACGCGCAGAAGCGCGCATTCGATGCGGTGGAGGACGGCGAGATCATCGTGATCGAGGCCCGGGGCGATGCCACGACGGGCACCCTCGGCGACATCCTCGCCCTGCGCGCGAAAGTTCGTGGAGCGGCCGGCGTCGTCACCGACGGCGGGGTCCGCGACTTCGACGCCGTCTCCGAGATCGGTCTTCCCGTGTTCTCGCAGGGTGCGCACCCCTCGGTACTCGGCCGCAAGCACGTGCCGTGGGACGTGGATGTCACGATCTCCTGCGGCGGCGCGACCGTGCAGCCGGGCGACATCATCGTCGGCGACAGCGACGGCGTGATCGTCATCCCTCCCGCCCTCGCGGAAGAGGTGGCAGCTGATGCCGTCGCACAGGAGATCGAAGACGCCTGGATCGCCGAGCAGGTCGCCGCCGGCCACCCCGTCGACGGCCTGTTCCCCCTGAACGCCGAGTGGCGCGCCCGCTACGAGGAGGCCATCTCGGACCGGAGCGTGCGATGACCACGACGGCGGCCAGCAAGTCCGAGGTCGCGTACGAGTGGCTGCGCTCGCGCATCACGGGGCACATGTTCAGCCCCGGCTACCGTCTGGTGCTCGGGTCGATCGCCGAAGATCTGAAGATGAGCGTCGTCCCCGTGCGCGAGGCGATCCGCCGCCTCGAAGCCGAGGGACTCGTGACGTTCGAGCGCAATGTCGGAGCGCGCGTGACTCTCGTCGACGAGAGCGAATACGCGCACACGATGCAGACGCTCGGCCTCGTCGAAGGCTGTGCCACCGCGCTCTCCGCTCCCCTGCTCGACGAGGCCGCCCTCGATGAGGCCGCCGGCATCAACGAGCGGATGGCGCAGATGCTCGATCATCTCGACGCGCACGCCTTCACCGAGCTCAACCGCCAGTTCCACTCGGTGCTGTTCGAGCCGTGCCCCAACCCGCATCTGCTCGACCTCGTGCACCGTGGTTGGTCGCGGCTCTCCGGCATCCGCGACACGACCTTCGGGTCGATCCCCGGACGCGCCCAGCACTCGGTCGAAGAGCACGCCGAGATCCTCGACCTGATCCGAGCGGGTGCCGACCCGCTCGAGATCGAACTCGCCGCCCGCAACCACCGCTGGCGCACGATGGACGCGTTCCTCGACGCGCTGCACACCCGTTCCGCCCAGACGACTTCCGCACAGACGACTTCCGCACAGACGACCGGAGAAATCTCATGACCGATTCGCGCATCCCCGCCGACCTCCCCGACCACATCCAGCACTACATCGACGGCGCCTTCGTCGATTCCGTCGACGGCGACACCTTCGACGTGCTCGACCCGGTCACCAACCAGACCTACACGACCGCCGCCGCCGGCAAGAAGGCCGACATCGAACTCGCCGTCGCGGCAGCCACGCGCGCATTCGACGAGGGCCCCTGGCCGCGGATGCTCCCCCGCGAGCGCTCGCGCGTGCTGCACCGGATCGCCGACATCGTCGAGTCCCGCGACGCACGCCTGGCTGAGCTCGAGTCGTACGACTCCGGCCTGCCGATCACGCAGGCGCTGGGACAGGCCCGCCGCGCCGCCGAGAACTTCCGGTTCTTCGCCGACCTGATCGTCGCGCAGTCCGACGACGCCTTCAAGGTGCCGGGCAAGCAGATGAACTACGTCAACCGCAAGCCGATCGGTGTCGCCGGCCTCATCACGCCGTGGAACACGCCGTTCATGCTCGAGTCGTGGAAGCTCGGGCCCGCACTCGCGACCGGCAACACGGTCGTGCTCAAGCCTGCCGAGTTCACGCCGCTGTCGGCATCCCTGTGGGCCGGTATCTTCGAGGAGGCGGGGCTGCCGAAGGGCGTCTTCAACCTCGTGAACGGTCTCGGCGAAGACGCGGGCGACGCGCTCGTGAAGCACCCCGACGTGCCGCTCATCTCGTTCACGGGCGAGAGCCGCACCGGACAGATCATCTTCGGCAATGCCGCCCCGTTCCTCAAGGGCCTGTCGATGGAACTCGGTGGCAAGTCGCCCGCCGTGGTCTTCGCCGACGCCGACCTCGAGGCCGCGGTCGACGCCACGATCTTCGGCGTCTTCTCCCTCAACGGCGAGCGCTGCACCGCCGGCTCCCGCATCCTGGTCGAGCGCTCGATCTACGAGGAGTTCGTCGAGCGCTACGCCGCGCAGGCGAAGCGGGTCAAGGTCGGCTACCCGCACGACCCGGCCACCGAGGTCGGAGCGCTCGTGCACCCCGAGCACTACGACAAGGTCATGAGCTACGTCGAGATCGGCAAGACCGAGGGCCGCCTGGTCGCCGGTGGCGGTCGCCCCGAGGGCTTCGAGGAGGGCAACTTCGTCGCACCGACCGTGTTCGCCGACGTCTCCCCCGACGCCCGCATCTTCCAGGAGGAGATCTTCGGCCCGGTCGTCGCGATCACGCCGTTCGACTCCGACGAGGAGGCGCTGTCGCTCGCGAACAACACCAAGTACGGGCTCGCCGCCTACATCTGGACGAACGACCTCAAGCGCGCACACAACTTCGCGCAGTCGGTCGAGGCCGGCATGGTGTGGCTGAACAGCAACAACGTGCGCGACCTCCGCACCCCGTTCGGCGGAGTGAAGGCCTCGGGCCTCGGTCACGAGGGCGGCTACCGCTCGATCGACTTCTACACCGACCAGCAGAGCGTGCACATCACGCTCGCGGCGCACTCCCACAACCCGACCTTCGGCAAGAACTGATCCCACTGTCTCGTTCCGGTCGCACTTCGTGCCGCCCCGCCGACGCGGATGCGACAGAAAGTGCGACCGGAACCCTCACGCAAGGACGCTGACATGACACACCGCGACGACATGACCCTGACCTCCTCGGGCTTCTACGTCTCCCAGGAGGCGCCGATCCGCTCGGACAACCCGATCGCGACGCCGCAGAGCTCGCCCCCGGACATCCTCCGCTGCGCCTACATGGAGCTCGTGGTCACCGACCTCGCGGCCTCCCGACAGTTCTACGTCGACGTCCTGGGGCTCTACGTCACCGCGGAGGACGACGAGGCGATCTACCTGCGTTCGACCGAGGAGTTCATCCACCACAACCTGGTGCTGCGCAAGGGCCCGATCGCCGCCGTGGCCGCCTTCTCGTACCGGGTCCGCACGCCCGAAGACCTCGACCGCGCCGTCGAGTTCTACACGGAGCTCGGCTGCGACGTGCGCCGCAACGAGAACGGTTTCGTCAAGGGCATCGGCGACTCGGTGCGCGTGGTCGACCCGCTCGGCTTCCCGTACGAGTTCTTCTACGCCACCGAGCACGTCGAGCGGATGTCGTGGCGCTACGACCTGCACATCCCCGGCGAGCTGGTGCGCCTGGACCACTTCAACCAGGTCACCCCCGACGTGCCGCGCGCCGTGGGGTTCATGCAGGACCTCGGCTTCCGCGTCACGGAAGACATCCAGGACGAGGAGGGCACCGTCTACGCCGCCTGGATGCGCCGCAAGCCCACCGTGCACGACACCGCCATGACCGGCGGCGACGGACCCCGCATGCACCACGTGTGCTTCGCCACGCATGAGAAGCACAACATCCTCGCCATCTGCGACAAGCTCGGAGCCCTGCGCCGCTCCGACTCGATCGAGCGCGGTCCCGGCCGTCACGGGGTCTCGAACGCGTTCTACCTCTACCTGCGCGACCCCGACGGGCACCGCGTCGAGGTGTACACGCAGGACTACTACACCGGCGACCCCGACAACCCGGTCATCACCTGGGATGTGCACGACAACCAGCGCCGCGACTGGTGGGGGAACCCCGTCGTCCCGTCCTGGTACACGGATGCGTCGCTGGTGCTCGACCTCGACGGCAACCCGCAGCCGGTGGTCGCCCGCACCGACTCCAGCGAGATGGCGGTGACCATCGGCGCCGACGGCTTCTCGTACACGCGCGCGGACGACGACAAGGACATGCCCGAGTACAAGCAGGGCGAGTACAAGCTCGGCCACCAGCTCTAGGAGGCACGGATGCTGTCAGCAGACACGATCACGAGGATCGCGGCGGAGCTCGCGGAGGCCGATCGCACGCATGCGGTGATCCCCCGTATCACGGCACGCTATCCGGAGGCGACGGTCGAGGACTCGTACGCGATCCAGGGGGTCTGGCGGGACTCGCAGATCGCCGCGGGCCGTCGACTCGTCGGTCGGAAGATCGGGCTGACGTCCAAGGCGATGCAACAGGCCACGGGAATCACCGAGCCGGACTACGGCGTCATGTTCGACGACACCGTGTACGAGTCGGGCGCCGAGATCCCGGTCGATCACTTCTCGAACGTGCGCATCGAGGTGGAGCTCGCCTTCGTCCTCAAGCGACCGCTCGAAGGCCCCGACTGCACGTTGGAGGATGCCCTCGCGGCGATCGACTACGCGGTGCCGGCACTCGAAGTGCTGAACTCGCACATCGAGCTCGAGGGCCGCACGATCGTCGACACGATCAGCGACAATGCCGCCTACGGGGCGATGGTGCTCGGCACCGTGCACAAGCGTCCCGACGAGATCGACCTGCGCTGGGTTCCGGGGGTCCTCTCCCGCAACGGCGAGATCGAGGAGACCGGTGTCGCGGCCGGCGTGCTCGGTCATCCGGCCACCGGGGTCGCGTGGCTCGCGAACAAGTTCCACCAGCACGGCGCGCGTCTCGAGGCCGGGGAGATCATCCTGGCAGGATCGTTCACGCGCCCGATGTGGGTGTCGCGCGGCGATGAAGTGCTGTGCGATTACGGACCGATGGGAACAATTGCATGCCGCTTCGTCTAGCCCCCTCGTTCCGCGAGCAGCTCGCGGACTCCGATCGTCCGTTCGTGGGCATGTGGGTCTGCTCCGGCAACCCGCTGCTCGCCGAGGTCGCCGCGGGGTCAGGCCTGGATTGGCTCCTGATCGACATGGAGCATTCGGCCAACACGCTCGAATCCGTGCTCGTGCAGCTTCAGGCCGTCGCCGCGTACCCGATCGCTCCCCTCGTGCGGGTGCCGTCGAATGACACCGTCGCGATCAAGCAGGTCCTCGACCTCGGGGCGCAGAACCTGATCGTGCCGATGGTGTCGTCGGCCGACGAGGCCCGTGCCGCCGTCGCCGCCACCCGCTACCCGCCGGAGGGCGTGCGCGGAGTGGGCAGCGCTCTGGCGCGCAGCGCCCGCTGGAACCGCGTCGATCGCTACCTGCAGGAATCCGCGCAGCACATCTCCCTCACCGTGCAGATCGAGACGGCCGCCGGCGTCGAGGCCGCAGCGGACATCGCCGCGGTCGACGGCGTCGACGCGGTGTTCGTCGGCCCCTCCGACCTGTCTGCGTCGATGGGCCTGCTCGGTCAGCAGACCCATCCCGATGTCACGGCTGCGGTCGAGAAGGTCTTCACCGCGGTCAAGGCTGCGGGCAAGGCGGTCGGTGTCAACGCGTTCGACCCTGCCGCTGCCGACGCCTACCTCGCCGCGGGCGCCGACTTCGTGGCGGTCGGCGCGGATGTCGCCCTGCTCGCCCGAGCATCCGAAGCCCTCGCCGCCCGCTTCAACTCCGTCGACACAACCTCCCGCGCCAGCTACTGACCCTTTCGAATCGCGCACCTGGTCGTATTTCCGGCCCCGAAGCGACCAGTTGCGCGATTCGAAAGGTCATGCCCCGTGGCAGGATGGCCGGATGCACTGGAGTGAGGTCGTGAGGTGAGCCGCGGGCTCGCCGCGATGCGGGACCGCAACTTCCGGTGGTTCTTCCTGGCCCGCGCGATCACGATGATCGCGGGTTCGATGTCGTCGATCGCCCTCGCCTTCGCGGTTCTGGAGATCGACAACGATGCGCGGTCGCTGTCCTTCGTGCTCGCTGCATTCACGGTGAGCAACATCGTGTTCGTGCTGTTCGGCGGCGTTGTCGCCGACCGCCTCCCACGGGCGCTGATCATCCAGGCCTGCTACGTCGTCGACATCCTCTCGATCGGCTCGATCGCCGCGCTCCTCTTCACCGGCAACGCCACGATCCCGCTGCTCGTCGTGCTCTCGATCGTCAACGGCGCGTCCACCGCGTTCGTGCTGCCCGCGATGCAGGGCATCATCCCGCAGCTGACGACTCCGGAGCATCTGCAGCAGGCGAACGCGATGCTGTCGTTCGTGCGCTCTGCTGTGACGATCGGCGGTCCGATCATCGCGGGCATCCTGGTCGCGACCGCGGGGCCGGCCTGGGCGATGGTGGTGCAAGCCGCCGGCTGGGTCATCGCGATCCCGGTGCTGGCTCTCGTGAAGCTCCCTCCCCCGTCGCACGCGGGCGGCACCACGATGTTCCACGACCTCCGTGTCGGCTGGAGCGAGTTCTGGAGTCGCTCCTGGCTCTGGACGATCGTGCTGGCCTTCATGGTCATGAACGCCATCCACGTCGGCGCGTGGGGTGTGGTGGGTCCGTACATCGCGAAGAACAACGACCTGCTGGGCATCACCGGGTGGGGCTGGGTCGTGAGCGCCGAGGGCGCCGGTGTGCTGCTCATGACCCTGCTGCTGATGTGGTTCCCGCTGCGACGACCACTGCGCTACGGGATGATCGGCATGGCGGCCTTCGCGATCCCTGTCACGATGCTGGGCGTCCACCCCGCCGTCGTCTTGCTCGCCATGGCCGCATTCATCGCGGGCGCGGGCGCCGAGGTCTTCAGCACCGGATGGAACCTCGCGATGATGGAGAACATCCCCGGCGAGAAACTCTCCCGAGTGTCGAGTTACGACATGCTCGGGAGCTTCGTCGTGATGCCCATCGGCACCCTCGTGTACGGCTGGCTGATCACGCACGCCGACCCCGCGACCGTGCTCATCACCTCCGGTGCGGTGTACGCGGTGATCGCTCTGGCCACCCTGATGGTGCCGAGCGTGTGGCGGATGGGACGTCCGGAAGCCGCGACGATCCCGCGTGAACTAGCGGATTCATAGCATCGACCGCGAGACTGTCGGCATGACCTTCGCCGCGCTCCAGCCCCTCGCCGACCGTGCCGCTCTCTTCGTCGCGCTCCGACAGGACGCTCTCTCCGCCGCTGCCGACGCCCTCGGCGAGCACCGCTGGGACGCAGACCTGGCCGCCGGCACCCTCACTTTCACGGCCGATGCCGATCCGTCGCGCCAGCTCGTGGCCCGCGCGCACCTGATCGCGACGATCGCGCCCGGCCCGCGGTCGCTCCTGTGGGCCTGGGCACACCCGAGCGGCGACCCCCAGGGTGTCGCGGCGCAGCTGCACGCGTACGGCAGCGAGCACGGTATCGCGGAGCTGACCACAGCCGAGGTCCCGTTCCCCACCGAAGTGTCGGCCGATGACGAGTGGATCGCCCAGGCCGCGCACACGGTCGGCGGGGTCGCGGTCGAGCTCACCGGCCGTTCCCCCTACTACTCCGCCCCGGTCGGCAACGGGACCCGTGCCGTGTTCCTGCTCGATGCACCGCTGGCGCCTCTCACCGTGGCGGATGCGGTCATCGCGCTGCCTCGAGTGCTCTCCGGCGCGAATCTCCCCGACGCGCGCACCGCGGTCTGGGACCTGGCCCGACTCGCAGGCTGGACCCTCACGTGGACCGATGAATCGTTCTCGGGTGCGACCGTGTCGGATGTCACAGGTACCGCGACCTTCCGCTTCGACGAGCAGGCCCGCATCAGCGGCATCGAGAGCACCCTGCACGCACAGGGGTGATCGCCCGCCGGAGGTATGGGATTCTGGTCGCATGAAGAACGGAATCGTCCGGTTCGCCGCGCTCTACGTGTTCAACGTCGCGGCGCTGCTGCTGATCGGCCTGCTGCTCCCCGGCGTCTCGGTGGGGTTGAACGCGTTGTGGGCCTCCGTCGTCCTGACCCTCGCCGCACTGTTCGTGAAGCCCCTGCTCGCCGGCGCCTTCCGCACGTCCGCGGCGAAGTCGGCAGCCGAGCGCACCAAGACCGGCGAGAAGGTCGTGCAGTACGTGCTGGTGTATCTCGTCGAGCTCATCATCTGGGTGCTCACCGTATGGCTGAGCGGTGTGCGCGCCTCCGGCTTCTGGGCTTTCGTGCTGCCGCCGCTGGCGCTGCTGTTCGGGTGGATGATCTACGACCAGATCGACGACAGACTCCGGGCGAAGGCCGGCGAGATCTACGACTCCGTGCAGGCGCGCGTGAAGGGCGGCGGAACGAAGACCGCGCTCACCTCCACAACCGAATCACCCGAGTCCAGAGCAGCCCGTGACGAGCTCAGCGACGGGCTGACGCCCGAACAGCGGCGGATGCTCGACGAGCTGGGCTGATCCGTTCGCGTACGCGCCCCGAATGGAGAATGGCGCCCATCCCGTCACCGGGAGGGCGCCATTCCTGTGCCGAGTGCCGAGCCTCGAGTGCCGAGCCTCGTCAGAGCGACCGCTCGGCCGCTTCCACGACGTTCGTCATGAGCAGCGCGACCGTCATCGGGCCGACGCCGCCCGGGTTCGGCGAGAGATACCCCGCGACGTCGGCGACCCCAGGGGCGACATCGCCGAACACGAGGCTCTTGCCGGTCTCGGGGTCGGTCTCGCGCGTCACGCCGACGTCGAGCACGGCAGCACCGGGCTTGACGTCTTCTGCACGGATCAGATGCTTGACCCCTGCGGCGGCGACGATCACGTCGGCCTCACGCAGATAGCGCGGCATGTCGACCGTGCCGGTGTGCGTGAGCGTCACCGTGGCGTTCAGATCGCGCCGCGTGAGCAACAGGCCGATCGATCGACCGATCGTGACGCCGCGCCCGACCACCACGACGTGCTTCCCCTTGAGGTCGTAGTCGTTGCGCAGCAGCAGCTCGATCACCCCTCGCGGTGTGCACGGCAGCGGGGTGTGGATGGGCCCGTTGACGTTGAGAACCAGACGCCCGAGGTTGGTCGGGTGCAGCCCGTCGGCATCCTTCGCCGGGTCGATCCGCTCGAGGATCGCGTCGGTGTCGAGGTGCTTCGGCAGCGGCAGCTGCACGATGTAGCCGTGGCACGCGGGGTCGGCGTTGAGTTCGTCGATCAGGGCTTCGACGTCGGCCTGCGTGGCGTCGGCGGGCAGCTCGCGTTGGATCGAGTTCATCCCGATCGCCTCGGACTGCCGGTGCTTCATGCCCACGTAGAGCTGCGAGGCCGGGTCGGCGCCGACGAGCACGGTCGCGATGCCCGGCGTGATCCCCCGCTCCTTCAGCGCGGCGACGCGCTCGGTCAGCTCCGCACGGATCGCCGCCGAGGCGGCCTTCCCGTCGAGGATCTTCGCGGTCACTGCTGCAGGTCCGGGTAGAGCGGGAACGCAGCGGCGAGCGTGTCGACGCGGGCACGCAGCGACTCGACATCGGCACCGGGAAGCAGCGCGAGCGCGATGATGTCGGCCACCTCGGTGAACTCGACGTCGCCGAAACCACGGGTCGCGAGCGCCGGGGTGCCGATACGCAGCCCCGAGGTGACCATCGGCGGACGGGGGTCGTTCGGGACGGCGTTGCGGTTCACCGTGATGTGGATGTCGTGCAGCAGGTCTTCGGCCTGCTTGCCGTCGATCTCGGCGTCGCGCAGGTCGACCAGCACCAGGTGCACGTCGGTGCCGCCGGAGCGCACCGCGATGCCGGCGTCCTTCACATCCTGCTGCGACAGGCGCTCGGCGATCAGCTTCGCACCACGCAGCACGCGCTCCTGGCGCTCCTTGAACTCCGGGGTGGCTGCGAGCTTGAACGCCGTCGCCTTCGCGGCGATCACGTGCATGAGCGGGCCGCCCTGCTGACCGGGGAACACCGCGGTGTTGATCTTCTTGGCGAGATCGGCGTCGTTGGTGAGGATGAAGCCCGAGCGCGGACCACCGATCGTCTTGTGCACGGTCGAGGAGACGACGTGGGCATGCGGCACCGGGTTCGGGTGCAGACCAGCGGCGACCAGACCGGCGAAGTGCGCCATGTCGACCCAGAGCAGCGCACCGACCTCGTCGGCGATCGCGCGGAAGGCCGCGAAGTCCATCGTGCGGGGGTAGGCCGACCAGCCGGCGATGATGACCTTCGGCTTGTGCTCGATCGCGAGACGGCGCACCTCGGCCATATCGATCGTCGAGGTCTCGGGGTCGACGCCGTAGGCGACGATGTCGTACAGACGACCGGAGAAGTTGATCTTCATGCCGTGCGTCAGGTGGCCGCCCTGGTCCAGCGACAGGCCGAGCAGGGTGTCGCCGGGGCGCGCGATCGCATGCAGGACCGCCGCGTTCGCCGACGCACCGGAGTGCGGCTGCACGTTCGCAAACTCGGCACCGAACAGGCTCTTCGCCCGCTCGATGGCGAGGGACTCGGCGACGTCGACCTCTTCGCAGCCGCCGTAGTAGCGGCGTCCGGGGTAGCCCTCGGCGTACTTGTTCGTGAGCACGGAGCCCTGCGACTGCAGCACCGAGACGGGCACGAAGTTCTCCGAGGCGATCATCTCGAGGAAGGTCTGCTGGCGCTTCAGCTCGCGATCCAGGACCTGAGCGATCTCGGGATCGACCTCGGACAGCGGGGCGTTGAAGTAACGGTCGGTCATGACGTGCTCCTTTGACAACGGATTCGAAAGGGGTGTTCCTATCGGCCCAGGCGCGCGGTCGAATTCCGTGGTCAGTCGCTCCCCGGTGGTAGTCCACCCAGACGCCAGTCGCGACGGTTACGAGCATAGCCGATGCGGGAGGCCGCGCACGTTGACATGAGGATCGTCGTCGCAGAATCGATTCGACTTCTGCCATTCCGCTCGGCGACGCCGACGGGTAGGTTTTGTTCATGGTCCTTCCTCATCCTCTCCCGCTCGTGCCCGCGCCCGTGTCCGCCGTCGCACGCGAAGGGCGGATGCCGATCACCGCGACGACGCGCGTGCTCGGCCCCTCCCCCGCCGTCGCCCAGCTGATCGAGGCGGTCGAGTGCCGCACCGGAATCCGGCTCTCCAACGCCGATGAGGCCCCCGCCGAGATCGAACTGCTCGTCGACCCCGACTCCTCGGCGCCAGAGGGCTACACGCTCGAGATCGGTGATCGTGCGATCGTCGTCGGCGCCGATGAGGCGGGGCTCTTCTACGGTCTGCAGACGCTGCTGCAGCTGCTGCGCCAGGACGACTCCGGCTGGGCGCTGCTCGGCGCCGATGTCGCCGACTCCCCGCGCTTCCCGCGACGGGGCGTCATGCTCGACGTCGCTCGGCACTTCTTCGGCGTCGACGACGTGAAGAAGTTCATCGACAGCACCAGCGCCCTCAAGTTCAACCACCTGCACCTGCACCTCACCGACGATCAGGGCTGGCGTGTGCACATCGACTCCTGGCCGCTGCTGACTGAGCGTGCCTCCGCCACATCGGCCGACGGCGATCCCGGCGGCTTCTACACGAAGGACGACTACCGCGAGATCGTGGCGTATGCCGCGTCCCGTCACATGATCGTGATCCCGGAGATCGATCTGCCGGGTCACACCCACGCGATCGGCGTCGCCTACCCCGAGCTCGTCGAGGCGCCGGTGCTCAACGACAACCTCATCGCCGATTCCGCGCGACTGGGCCAGCCGCTGCCCGTCGCCGGAGAGACGTATCTCGGCTGGGGCGTCGGCCACTCCAGCGTGCGCATCCACGACGAGCGCACCTACGACTTCGTCCGTGACGTCGTCCGCGAGCTGGCGGAGATGACCCCCGGACCGTACATCCACATCGGCGGCGACGAGTCCCTCGGCACTCCCCAGGCCGACTTCGACCTGTTCGCCGAGCGCACGACCACGATCGTCGTGGAAGCGGGCAAGATCCCCGTGGCCTGGCACGAGATGGGCTCCGCAGCGAACATCGCCGAGGGAACCGTCGGACAGTACTGGGGCAAGACCACCCCCGAGGGCACGCATGCCGAGGAGGCCACCCACTTCGTCGAGCGCGGAGGCGCCCTCATCATGTCGGCGGCAGATGTCACCTACCTCGACATGAAATACACGGAGGACTTCCCGCTCGGCCTCACCTGGGCGGCGATCATCGACGTCCGCTCCGCGTACGAATGGGAGCCCACCGCCGTGCTGGACGTGCCGGACACTGCGATCCTGGGCGTCGAGGCTCCGCTCTGGTCCGAGACCACCCGCACGCTCGGCGAGGTCGAGCAGCTGGTGTTCCCGCGCGCTGCGGCTCAGGCCGAGGTCGCCTGGTCGCCGAGAGAGGCACCGGAGCGCGAATGGGAGTCGTTCCGCGTGCGCGTCGGCGCGCTCGCGCCGCTGTGGAAAGCTGAGGGGGTCGACTTCCACCCCGCAGACGAGATCCCCTGGAGCGCACGTTGAGCACCCACTCCTCCGCCACCGGTTCGCTGGTCATCCACTCCGCTCGGATCGTCGATCGCGGCGACGTCGTCGAGGATGGCTGGGTCCGCATCGAGGACGGCATCGTGACCGCCCGCGGCACCGGATCGGAGTGGACGTCGGCCGATGAGGTCGTCGACGCGAGGGCCGTCGCCGGGTCGGGCGCCCTGCTCACGCCCGGGTTCGTCGACATCCACGGACACGGCGGAGCCGGAGCCGCGTTCGACGACGGCGTGGAGGCGATCCGCACCGGACGCGACCTGCACCGCGCACACGGCACCACCCGCGCTGTCGTCTCGCTCGTCACGGCCTCGCTGGACTCTCTCGCCCGCAGCGTCGCGCTCATCGCCGATCTGACCGAGACCGACGCCGACATCCTGGGCTCCCACCTCGAGGGGCCGTTCCTCGATCCCGGTCACCACGGCGCGCACGAGCTGTCGCTGCTGCGTCACCCGGCGCCCGTGGACGTCGCCCGACTGCTCGATGCCGGTCGCGGCACCGTCCGTCAGGTCACGATCGCGCCGGAGCTTCCAGGTGGACTCGACGCGATCCGGCAGATCGTGGCTGCGGGATCGGCAGCCGCGGTCGGCCACACGGATGCGGATGCCCCGATGGCGGTGGCGGCGTTCGAGGCGGGAGCTTCCATCCTCACCCACGCTTTCAACGCGATGCCGGGCATCCACCACCGCGCTCCGGGACCGGTGCTGGCGGCTGCTGCCGATCATCGGGTGGTGCTCGAGGCCATCGCCGACGACGTGCACCTCGACCCGCACGTCGTCAAGCTCGTGTTCGACTCCGCGCCAGGGCGGGTGGCCCTGATCACCGATGCGATGGCAGCAGCAGGAAGCGCCGACGGCCACTACGACCTCGGCGCGGTGAGCGTCACGGTCGAGAACGGCGTGGCCCGAACCGATGACACCGGGTCGATCGCCGGTTCGACACTCACGCAGGACGTGGCCCTGCAGCGTGCAGTGCGGGCGGGCGTGACTCTGCCCGAAGCCGTCCGCGCGCTGACCGAGACCCCGGCACG
Organism: Microbacterium sp. NPDC058269; assembly: GCF_042881445.1. NCBI lineage: Bacteria > Bacillati > Actinomycetota > Actinomycetes > Micrococcales > Microbacteriaceae > Microbacterium > Microbacterium sp. NPDC058269. Next base: position 863,056 of record NZ_JBHVXT010000002.1, on the reverse strand, counting down.
GGCGATCGGGCGCGATTCCGCCCTCGGCAGCCTCCGCATCGGAATGCTCGGCGATGCCGTGCTGATGGATGCGGAACTGCGCGTCGCGCGCGTGTGGTCAGGACCACGGCTGCTCGTCTGAGACGGCGCCGCGCGCGACGCGCAGCTCTGCGCTCTCCGGTCATGCGTGTGTGATGGGGTGGGAGGCCGCCGTTCCCCAGATCGGCGGCCTCGTTCCCCCTCGTGAGACGGGCGGCCGGGCTCTCCTCCCCCGAGGCTCCCGACCTGCCCGACCGGCGCGAATGCCCCCCGCGCCAGTGCCTGGATTCCGCCCCCCGGTGGAATCCTTACGGCTGTCTCTATGGATGAGACGACGCTCATCCCGTTTCATTACGCGACTTCCCGAAAAACTTCGAGAAGCCCTCTCGATCCTCGGACCGAACGTGTGGGAGGCCGCCGTTCCCCAGATCGGCGGCCTCGTTCCCCTTCGTGAGACGGGCGGCCGGGCTCTCCTCCCCCGAGGCTCCCGACCTGCCCGACCGGCGCGAATGCCCCCGCGCCAGTGCCTGGATCCCGCCCCCCGGTGGAACCCTTACGGCTGTCTACATGGGATGAGACGGTGCCCGCGCCGATTCATTACGCGACTTCCCGAAAAAACTTCGAAAGGGTGTCGATCACCGGTCACGCGAGACTGCGGGCACCTCTGCGCAACCCGAGCATCGGCTCGGAGTTCGCGGCAAGGGTGGCTTCCCTGGGAGATTCGCGAGAGAATGGAGAAGTCGCGTGATGAGAGGCGCTCTCATGCGTCTCTTCCCGTGGAGGCGCACCTGCGCCCGGCGACAGATGGATGATTGTGCACGAAGAGAACACGACTCACGACGAAACGATCGGCGACGCCGACCTGATCCTCCGCACCCGTTCGGGAGACACGGAGGCGTTCGGTGAACTCTGGCGACGGCATTACCCGTCGGGGCTCTCCGTGGCGCGCTCGGTCACTTCCTCGATCGACCCCGACGACCTCGTGCAGGAGTCCTACACGCGCATCTATCAGGCGATCATCAAGGGCGGCGGGCCCAACGGCTCCTTCCGCGCCTACTTGTTCACGAGCATCCGCAACACCGCGGCAGGCTGGGGACGTGCACGCCGAGAGACCGCGATCGACGAGCTCGACACGGTCGCCGACCCTGACACGACCGACCAGGCTGCGAGCGAGGCGCTCGATCGCAGCCTCACCGCGCAGGCCTTCCGCAGCCTTCCTTCTCGTTGGCAGGAGGTGCTCTGGTACACCGAGATCGAGCAGATGAAGCCGCAGGAGGTCGGGCCTCTCCTCGGGATGAAGGCCGGCGCCGTATCGCAGTTGGCGTTCCGCGCCCGCGAAGGTCTCCGTGAAGCCTGGATCCAGGCGCACCTGCGCAGCGCCGAAGACGGATCCGAGTGCCAGTGGACCATCGAGCACCTGGGTGCGTACTCGCGCGGCAACCTCAGCACTCGCGACCACAAGCGACTCGAACTGCACCTCGACGAGTGCGCCCGGTGCATGATCGTCGCCGCCGAGGCGAAAGACGTCTCCAAGCGTCTCGCCCTCGTGCTGCTCCCTCTCGTCCTCGGCGTCACCGGCGCTGCCGGCTACCTCGCCACGCTGCAGGGTGCAGGCACGCCCATCGTCGCACTGGCGGCCATGCCGTCGAGCATCCCCGGCGCCGTCTTCGCCGGCGACCCCGGTGCCACGCACGCCGTGACGGGCCTCGCCAGTGGCGGCGGCTCGGGGTCGGGCGGCTCCGCGGGAGGCACGGCGGGTTCCTCCGCCGGCGCGGGATCCTCCGGTGGTGTCTTCACCGGGATCGGTGCACTCGTCGGCGTAGGGTCAGCCGCGCTGGTGGTCGCCGGCGTCGTCGCTGCTGCCGCGATCGTCCCCGGACTCGCCGGCGCTGATCCCGCGACCTCGCTTCCGAACGCCGGAGACGAGGATCCGTCGTCGATCTCCGCAGATGTCGGACCGGATGAGAAGATGAGCCTCGACGAGCCGGTCGTCATCGAACCACCCGTCACCGTGCCGGAGGAGACTCCCGCACCCCCGGTCGCAGACGAGAACCCGCAGCCCGGCGCCGATCAGTCCGGTCCGGCCGTCACACCGCCACCCGCCACCGTGCCTCCCACGGCCCCGGTCGAGCCGGCCACGCCCGTCGAACCCGAGAAGCCCGTCGATCCGGTCGACCCCGTGGACCCGGCCATTCCCACCGACGTTCCCGAGTGGGCAACGGCGACCATCTGGTTCGATGAGCTGACCGTGCACTACAGCGTGCCGATCACCGGCATCCCGGGCGCGACGGTCGAGGCGCTGCTCGACGGCAGCCACGGCGGCGGCGACAAGATCGTCCTCGACGACAGCGGAGCAGGAACCATCGACCTGCGACCGGACACCTTCCAGTACATCTTCGCCCGCTCGACACTCGTCAGCTTCCGGTACATCTTCGACAACGGCACCACCGGGCTCTCTGTGACCCCGTCGCTGCTCGAGCTTCAGCCCGACCGGCCGATCATCGACGGACCGATCGAGGAGATTCCTGTCGAGGTGCTCTCCGCAGAAGCAGCTCCGGTCACCTCGGCGCCCGGCGACGACGCCCTCGTCGCCGCCGAAGCTCCGGCAGAGGCTGCCACGGCACCCGTGGACGCCACCTCCACTGTCCCGACGCCGGCCGAGACGGCACCCGCCGCCCCCGCCCCGGTCGAGACCGCGCCCGTCGTGGCCGAGCCAGCCGCTCCCGCTCCTGCTCCCGTCGAGCAGGCACCGATCGCTGCCCGGGCCGCCGATGTCGCGGCACCCGTCGACCCGGCCGCTGCACCGGCCGAGGACGCGCCCGTCGCCGAATAGACTGGATCCATGTCCTCGGATCCCACTCCCGTTCCCGGCGTCGACCGTCCGGTCATCACCGCTCTCGACATCGTCCGCGCTGTCGTCCTCGTCGTCGCCGTGGCGTCTCTCGCCCTGTGGGGTTTCGCGAGCTGGGACCTCCCCTGGAACATCGTCATCGGCATCGGAGCACCCGTCATCGTGATCCTGGTCTGGGCGCTCTTCCTGTCGCCGCGGCCGGTCCTGCGCGTGCATCCGTTCCTTCGCGCCGCCGTCGAGCTTCTGATCTACGTCGGCGTCACGATCGCCTGGTGGTCGATGGGACAGGCGCTGATCGGCACTGCCTTCGCCCTTGTCGCCGTGGTCGCCGGTGTGCTCAGCGGTCGACGCGCCCTGGCGTGAGCCCGCCGTCGTGAGCACACCGTCGTGAGCACCGCATCGTGAGCGTCCTCTCCCTTCTCCGGGAGTCTCTCGGAGCGCTCGTCGACACCGACGAGACCTCGCTGGAGGAAGCCAGGGCCGATCGCTCCGGTCATGCGGCCGCTGGTCGGCCTCTCGCCGTCGTCCACGCCGAGCGGGTCGAGCATGTGCAGCAGACCATGCGCATCGCCACAGCCACCCGCACGCCCGTCGTGGTGCGCGGTGCCGGGACGGGTCTCGCCGGTGCCGCGAACGCGGGTACGGGCGAAATCGTGCTGTCCCTGCGCCGGATGACCGCGATCAAGGAGATTCGCGCAGACGACCTGCTCGCGGTCGTCGAACCCGGCATCCTCAACGCCGATCTCAACGCGGCACTCGCCACGCACGGTCTCTGGTGGGCACCGGACCCCGCGAGCCGCGACATCTCCACGGTGGGCGGCAACATCGCGACAGGCGCCGGTGGGCTGCTCTGCGCCAAGTACGGGGTCGTGCGCGACGCTGTCCTCGGTGTCGACCTCGTCCTCGCCGACGGCAGGCTGCTGCACCTCGGACACCGCAGTGTCAAAGGCGTGACCGGTCTTGATCTCACCGCGTTGGTCGTGGGCTCCGAAGGCACACTGGGCGTCGTGGTCGGAGCCACTCTCAAGCTGCGCCGACTCGTGCCGGGCGAGACCTGCACCGTCACCGCGACCTTCCCGGGAGTACGCACTGCTGCCGCCGCCTCGGCCGACGTGACCGCGGCGGGCGTGCAGCCGGCGATCATGGAACTGATGGACGCGGCCAGTCTCGCTGCCGTACATGCGCTCCTCGCTCTCCCCGCCCCGACTCCGGGGGCGGCCCAGTTGACCATCCAGACCGACGGACCGGCCGCGGCCGTCGAAGCGGACGCGATCGCCGCGATCCTGCGCGCCCACGACGGCGTCGCGATCGTGTCCCACGACCGAGCGGAAGGCGAGCGTCTCCTCGCCGTCCGCCGCTCGATGCACGCGGCGATGGCGTCGCTGGGCACGACACTGATCGAAGATGTCTCGGTACCGCGCAGCGCCATGCCGGCGATGTTCGACGAGATCGCGCGCATCGAACGCGACTACGGCATCACCATCCCGACGGTCGCCCACGCCGGCGACGGCAACCTGCATCCGAACTTCGTGTTCGAGGGATCGGAGACACCGCCTCACGTCTGGGCGGCGGCCGACGAGCTCTTCCGCGCCGCGATCCGCCTCGGGGGAACCCTCACGGGCGAGCACGGCATCGGCATCCTGAAACGCCGCTGGCTCGCCGACGAGCTGGGCGACGACCAATGGCGGCTCCAGCGTCAGATCGCCGCGGTGTTCGACCCCCTCGGCATCCTCAACCCCGGAAAGGTGTTCAGCCCCGATGCCTGACATCCATGTGAGCGCAGCCGTGATCGTCGACGAGGCCGGGCGGGTGCTGGTCGTCCGCAAGCAGGGCACGTCCATGTTCATGCAGCCGGGCGGCAAGCCCGAGGCCGGGGAATCCGCGGCGCAGACGCTGATCCGCGAGCTCGACGAGGAACTGGGGCTCGTGCTCGACGAGTCCGCTCTCCGCCCGCTCGGCACCTTCGTCTCCGCGGCCGCGAACGAACCCGGCCACAGAGTCGTCGCCGAGGCCTTCGCGACCTCCGTCGATCCCGGAGCCGTGACCGTTCAGGCCGAGCTCGCGGAGCTGCGCTGGATCACTCCCGCAGACGTCGCCACGCTTCCGCTGGCGCCGCTGAGCCTCGAACACCTGCTCCCGATCGCCTGGCCCGCGCCGGCGGCGTGAGCGCGCCGGGGCGGGGCGTCAGGCGGATATCAGATGCCCTGCCAGGACGGCTTGTTGGCGAACGTGTAGCGGTAGTAGTCGGCGAGCGCGAGGCGTGAGGCCGCCGCTTCGTCGACGACGATCGTCGCGTGCGGGTGCAGTTGGATCGCGGATCCGGGCAGGAGCGCGGTGAGCGGGCCTTCGACGGCACCGGCGACGGCCTCGGCCTTTCCCTCACCGAAGGCGAGCAGCACGAGGTGACGCGCTTTCAGGATCGTTCCGAGTCCCTGCGTGATGCAATGCATGGGCACGTCGTCGATCGAGTCGAAGAAGCGGGCGTTGTCCTCGCGGGTCTGCTCCGTGAGCGTCTTCACGCGGGTGCGCGATGCGAAGGATGAGCCCGGCTCGTTGAACCCGATGTGTCCATCCGTGCCGATGCCGAGGATCTGCAGGTCGACTCCGCCTGCGGCCTCGATGGCCGTCTCGTAGTCGTCGCCCGCGTGCTGGATCGTGGCCTGCGCGCCGTTCGGGACGTGGATGCGCTGCGGGTCGAGTCCGAGCGGCTCGACGACCTCGCGGGTGATGACGGAGCGGTAGCTCTCCGGATGCGCCGGGTCGATGCCGACGTACTCGTCGAGGGCGAAGCCGCGCACCTGCGAGACGTCGCGACCGGCGAGCTGGGAGCGGAGCGCCTGGTACACAGGCAGCGGAGTCGATCCGGTGGCGAGACCGAGGACCGCGTCGGCACGACGGGCGATCAGCTCCACGATCTCGGTGGCGACCAAAGCGCCGGCGGCCTCGGCATTCTCGACGATGACGACCTCAGCCATGCGGAACGATCTCCTTCTCGGTGATGGATGCGCCGACCAGTGCGGCGCCGAAAGCGGCAGCGGGAGAGCCCGCGGGGAGCAGTTCTATTCTCTCATCCAGGCGGAGCGACCGCATGAACGGTGACGCCTCGGCGCCGGCATGGAGGGCCGCACGGATACCGTTCTCGAGCCGGTCGCCGAGAGCGGTGAGCCCTCCCCCGATGACCACCGTCTCCACGTCGGCGGAGAGCACGAGCACACGCACCGCGGCTGCGGCGCCGTGGTAGAGGTCGTCGCGAAGGGAGAGCGCCAGCGGATCGCCGGCATCCGCCGCGTCGAAGATATCCCGGATCGGCAGCGCACCGGGACGCCCCCAGGCCTTGGCCAAGGCACCCCCGCCGCAGAAGGTCTCGACGCATCCGTGCTGTCCGCAGCCGCACAGGCGCCCGCGGGGGTCGACCGAGAGATGACCGACCTCGCCAGCCGTTCCCCGGGCGCCGCGCCAGATGCGGCCGTCGATCACGATGCCGGCGGCGACGCCCGTGCCGAGGTTCAGGTAGGCCATCGAACCGGCGACTCCGCTCAGCACGGCGGCGCCGAGGGCGGCGGCCTTCACGTCGTTCTCCACCCGGAAGGGCACGCCGAGAGCGCGCTCGGCCTTCGCGGCCAGGTCGAGGGACTCCACACCGAGGTTGACCGCATGATCGACGCGTCCGGCCTCCGCGTCGACGAGTCCGGGGATGCCGATGCCCACGGAGCCGACATCCGAGAGAGCGAACCCGCTCTCGTCTGCGAGGGCCGTCACGGCCGTCACGATGCTCTCGACCACGGCATCATCGCCCCACCCCGTCGGTCGGCGCAGTCGTCCGCGGATGTCGCCGGCGGGGTCGACGGCGACCGCATCGATCTTGGTGCCGCCGACGTCCAGGCCCACTCGAATCCGCCGACCGGGGCGGTCGGCAGTGCTCGCACCCGTCATCGGATGCTGCTCCCCGCCGTGTCGGTGAAGGTGGAGGTGACGATCACGACACTCCCAGCTGTCCGGAGAGCACCATCACGGCGGCTCCCCGCAGGACGATGTCCTCCTGGTGCGTCAGACGCACCACGACGTCTTCGAACACTCCCTCGAGGGTTCGCGCGTGCAGGGTCTCGATGGCGGCGTCGATGAGGATGCCGCCGAGCAGTTCAGCGGGGCCGGAGAGCACCACCTCGGAGAGGTCGAGGGCCGCGACGATCGGGGCGATGGCGATCGCCATGCGCGTTCCCGCATCGCGGAGGATCTCGTCGCGCCCGTCGGGATCGGCAGCGATCGCCGCACCGAGGCGGCTGACGCTGAGCCAGGCTTCGAGGCAGCCGTCTTTTCCGCACGCACAGCGCGGTCCGCCGTCGGTTCCGACGACGACATGTCCGATCTCCCCCGCGGCGAAGCGGCTGCCGAGCAGGGGCTGGCTGCCGGTGATGAGGCCGGCACCGACGCCCTTGCCGATCTTGATCAGCATGAAGTCCGCCTTCGCGTCGCCGAAGGTGTACTCGGCGAGCACGGCCGCGTTGGCGTCATTGCGTGCGAGGACGGGAAGGTCGAGGTCGACGCCGAGCTTCGCCTCGAGCGGGAAGTTCGTCCAGCCGAGGTTGGGAGAACTGAGGACGAGACCGTCGGGGCGCACGACGCCCGGGGTGCCGATGCCGACGCCGAGCAGCGGCTGGGTCGACGCGGCGACCAGGGTCTGCGCGAGCTCGAGCAGCGCCGCGTAGGCGGCATCGCCGTCGGGCGATTCCGGCCGTGGCACCTCGCGCCGTTCGAGCACGTCGCCGTCGAGGCTCAGCACCGCACCCGTGAAGGCGTCGGGGCCGGAGAGGTCGAGTCCGACGATCTGGTGGCCGAAGCGGTCGATGTCGATGAGGATGGGTGGCTTGCCGGGACCGACGGCCTCACGCACGCCCATTTCGATGACGATGCCGTCGGCGATGAACTCGGCGACCAGGTCGGAGATCGTGACCCGGGTGAGCCCCGTCTCCCGAGAGAGGTCGGCGCGACTCATCGCCCCTGCGTGGTAAAGCGTCTGCAGCACCAGGGCGCGGTTGTGTCCGCGCGCGTGCTCGGGCAGCACCTTGGATCGCGAGCGCAGGTGGCGCCCTGGGCCGAAGGCGTGCGCATTCGCACCGACGTACTCTGACGGCGATGCGGAACGCTGTTCATCCGAAACGGACATGTTTGTTAGTAGACCTTACGAACAAAATTTGCGCAACCTCTGCTCGCGGACGCGCGAGGAGGGTTACCGAAACGTTACATTACTTTCGATCGTCGGCGACGACCGTGTTCGAGCGCTCGAGGAGACGCTCCACCAGCCCGGCGACGATCTGCTCCCGAGCGGCGATCGTGAGCGGCTTCCCCGGCACGCCGGGGCGGCGCTGTGCAGGCTCCGGCCCGTCAAGGGGACGATACCGCACCCCCGCGGCGGCGAGCCGGCGCAGGTGCATCGGAAGACGCCGTCCGAAGTCCGCGTACGGTCTCGCCTCGCCTCCCTCCCAGAGTCTCTCCGCAATCGCCGAGAGACGCGGGAACATCGCGAAGTCGACGCGATCCCTGGTCGGCAGATGCTCGCTCCACACGTTCGCCTGCCCTCCCACCGCGCCGTCCTCGACGCGCAGCGAGTAGGCCCGTTCGATCGTCAGCGGCGGGCCGACCCTGATCGGCTCCTCCTCCGACTCCGACTGCGGGTAGTCGAGGTAGACCTCGAGATCGGGACACGCCACGACCTCGATACCCAGACGCAGCGCCTCACGCATCGCGGCAGGGCCCCGCCACGCCAGGATGCGCACCCCGTCGGGCACATCCCCTTCGAGGACCTCGTCCCAGGCGAGGGCGGTGCGACCGCGGGCACGGACGTGCGCGACGAAGTGCTCCGTGAACCACGGCTGCACATCGTGCGGGGAGTCGAGACCGAGCTCTCGCATCCGCTCAGCGGCAGCGGCGCTCTCCGCCCACTCGGTCACCGGCACCTCGTCACCGCCGATCCCGATCCACTCCGAGTCGAACACATCGCACAACGCGTCGATCGCGGCGCGACCGAACGTCAGAGCCTCATCCGTCGGCGCGAGGGTGCGCGGATTGACCCCGAAGCGCTCCCAGGCGGAGAGAATCGGGTCCCCGACATCGACGTTGCCGAGTTCGGGGTAGGCGGCGAGACCCGCCTGGATGTGTCCTGGCAGCTCGACCTCGGGCACAAGGGTCACGAATCGATCGCGCGCGTAGGTGACGAGGTCACGCAGGTCCGCGGTCGTGTAGAAGCCCTCGTGCACGCCGACCTCGACGGTCGACAGCGGGCCGTGTCCGAGCTGCGTGGCCTCACGCCGCGCGCCCACCTCGGTGAGCCGCGGGAACCCCGGCACCTCGAAGCGCCATCCCTGGTCGTCGGTGAGGTGCAGGTGGAGGACGTTGAGGTGATGGTCCGCGAGGATGTCGATCAGCCGGCGGACGTCGTCGACGCTCCGGAAGTGCCGGGCGACGTCGAGCATGGTCCCGCGCCAGCTGTATGCCGGTGCGCCCTCCCAGATGCCGGTGGGGATCAGCGCCGTCGCTGCCTCCGGGTCCCTGAGCTGTCGCAGCGTGGTGACGCCCCGGAACACCCCGACGGGACTCGCGCCCCTGACCTCGACGCCGGAGGCGCTCACGGTCACGCGGAAGGCCTCATCGCCGATGCGTCCCGCCGCTGTCGCATCCGCACCGAGGGTCTCGTCGACCACCAGGCGGATCGGAGGAAGCTCGTCGGCGCCCCCGCGACCCCCCAGCGCTGCGACGGCACCCAGCCTGGCGACGGCGGCGGCGAGATCGGGCGCGGCGAGGATCGGCGTCCGGTCCGTCCACACGAATCCGGGAGCGGCCGGATCGATGCGGGAGTCGATCCGCGGCACCGTCGCGCGGTGCGGGGGCGGCGGCATCCGCAGCGCACGGCCGGGAGTGCGGCCGGTCGCGTCGCCGTCCGACACCACAGGAACCCCTCCGACCAGCACCTCGACGATGCCGTGCGGGGCGGTGAGAGGCGCATCGAACGTCGCGCCTGCGGCAATGGTCTCGGGATCGAACAGCACCAGGTCGGCGATCGCGCCCTGCCGGACGACGCCGCGGGGAGCGTCACCGCGATCGAGCCCCAGACGTCTGGCCGGAGTCCCCGCCAGGTGCCGGACGGCCTCCTCCCAGGTGAGGATGCCGAGTTCGCGCACGTAGTGCCCGAGGTACCGCGGGAACGTGCCCCGCCCGCGCGGGTGCGGACGGGCACCGATCAAGATCCCGTCGCTGCCGCCCGCGTGGCGCGGATGACGCATGATCGCGCGGACGTTCTCCTCGTCGCCGATGTGCATGAGGATTCCGGTGGCACCGGCGTCCTCGAGGATCGTGTCGAGCACGACGTCGACGGCACGACGGCCGGTCGTGGTGGAGATCTCGGCGATCGTGCGTCCGACGAGGGCGGCGAGTGCGGGGTTCGCCGTGCCGGAGATCTGGATCTGCGTCCAATCGGCTTTCTCCCCGTGGAAGCCGTCGCAGCCGATCTCCTCGAACTCCACACGCACGGCTTCGCGGCCTGCGGCATCGAGCCCGGCGATGGCGGTGAGCAGATCGCCGGTCGCCGCGAGCCTGCTCGGCAGCAGAGCGGAGAGGGTGGTGGCGCCGGGCAGATATGGATAGGTGTCGAGGGTGACGTCCACGCCGTCCGCGATCGCCTCGTCGACCAGAGCCAGGAGCTCATCCGCGCGCCCGCGGTTCGGGGCGAAGTTCATGGTGGCGTGGGTGAGATGCACGGGGCATCCGGTACGACGACCGATGTCGAGGGCCTCCCGGTACGCCTCGAGCGCGCCTCCCCCGTAACTGCGGGTGTGCGGCGCCCAGTACCCGCCGCGTTCGGCGACGACCCGGCACAGGGCTTCGAGCTCGGCGGTGTCGGCGTACATCCCCGGCGTGTAGGTGAGACCGCTCGACATTCCGAACGCTCCCGCGTCCAGCGCCTCGCCCAGGAGGTCGGCCATGGCGGATACCTCGGCCGACGTCGCCGGACGATTCTCATGACCGACGACCATCATGCGCAGGTTCCCCTGCGGCACGAGGACGGCGGCATTCGCGACCGCTGCGGCGTCGATCGCCGCGAGCAGATCGTCCATCGTCCGCCATGGCACGTCGGCGGGCATCCCGTTCCACCCGGCGATCTGCGCCGGGATGACGGCGGCCGTCGCCTCGTCGAGCGGCGCGTAGCCGAGCCCGTCCTGCCCGAGCACCTCGGTCGTGACGCCCTGGCGGATCTTCGCGTCGTGCGCTGCGCCGGTCAGCACGGCGAGCTCGCTATGCGCGTGCATATCGATGAACCCCGGGGCCAGCACGAGACCGGCGGCAGCCACCTCGACCGCGCCATCGGGGAGTTCGAGCTCGGAGTCCGCGATCCCCTCCGGGAGGATCGCGACGATTCTCGCCCCCTCCACGGCGACGTCGGCGACGTACCGAGGCGCACCCGTCCCATCGATGACGGTGGCTCCTCGGAAGACCCGCACGAGCCCGGCGGCGGCCTTCTCGGCGCTCAGAAGCATGTCGCCACCGCTCCGATCACGCGAGGGTCGGCGGCGTCAGGGTCGTCGATCACCGCGACCACCCGCCACTTGTCGAACGCCGTGCACGGGTGCGAGAGCCCCAGCCGCACGACATCGCCGACGGCGACCGTCGCGTCATCCGCGAGGCTCAGGAACGCGTGCTGATCGTTCAGCGCGGTGATCTCGCCGGCGACGCTCTGCGGAACAGGCAGGTCGAGGTCGAAGGGCACGTCGCGCCGACCGGCATCGAGCAGTGCGAGGCCGTCTTCGGGCTGCGACACCACACGCGACCACGCGTGCATCGCCGAGCGGAGCGGCGCGGTCCCCGTGAGCGGGCCGAACGGCGACATCCGGGAGTAGAAGCCGTCGTCGTGGATCTGGAAGGCGCCGGAGCGGAGCACGACATCCGTCTCGGCGCCTGCGGTCGCGAGCACCACAGCCGCCCGATCGGGGAACGAGCTGCCGCCGGCGCTGAGCACGGGGCGCACATCGTCCGGGTACTCGAGGCGCGCGTGCAGCTCGACGAGCGTCCGGAGGTAAGCATCGACGGCGGCGACGGAGGTCTCGCTGCGATCCGGCCCGAACGGGCCCTCGTATCCCGTGACGCCGGCGAGGCGCAGTCCCGGCGCGACCGAGATCGCCTGCGCGATCCGCTCCCCCTCCTCCACCGTCCGTGCACCGGTGCGACCGTGCACGCCGCCGAGTTCGACCAGCACATCCAGCGGCCGCGTGGCGTCGCGCATGCCCTCCGCGAGGATCACGACCCCATCGAGGGAATCGGCCCAGCACAGCACACGCAATCCCTCGTCCGCAGCGAGCAGCTCCCCCAGTCGACCCACGGCGGCAGGATCCGTGACCGCGTTCGCGATCAGCACGGTCGAGACGCCGGCGTCGACGGCCACCTCGGCCTGCCAGGGCGTCGCGACGGAGATCCCCCATGCGCCGGCGTCGAGCAGCCGCTGCCACAGGGCGGGAGCCATCGTGGTCTTGCCGTGCGGCGCGAGCAGCACCCCCTGATCCGCGGCCCACGCGAACACGATCTCCTCGTTGTGCGAGAGTGCGGCCTCGTGCACCGTCAGCACCGGGGTGACCAGATCGGAGAGGTGCAGATCGGCGTCGGCCACCTCCGAGAGAGGGAGTCCCGCGGCGCGCGCCGGGAAGCCCTTCGTCCAGGCGCCGAGAACGGGATCCGGAATTTGTAGAGGCATCTAACAAGGCTACTAGGCTGGCGGCATGACCGCGAAGATCCGAGTTTCCACCGACGCCGCCCCCGCACCCGCCCACACCTTCTCGCAGGGAATCCGCAAGGGCCCGTTCGTGCAGGTGTCCGGCCAGGGCCCCGTCGACCCGAAGACGAGCGAGTACCTGTTCCCCGGAGACGTCGCCGCCCAGACCACCCGCACACTCGAGAACGTGAAGGCGATCGTCGAAGCCTCCGGTGCGACGTTCGACGATGTCGTGATGCTGCGCGTCTACCTCACCAAGCGCGAGGACTTCCCGATCATGAACGATGCCTACGGCGCCTTCGTCACCGCGCACACCACCGACGGCGTCCTGCCCTCGCGCACCACTGTCTTCACCGGCCTGCCGCGCGAGGAGATGCTGGTCGAGATCGACGGAATCGCCATCATCGACTGACATCCGCGGCGCGGGGAGGAACGGTATCACGGACCGTTGCCTCCCCGTTACCTCCCATCCCGTACCATTGGACGTCAGGACACGTTTGAGAGCCGGGGGGTGAAGTTCGTGACCGATCTGATTTCTGCGCCGGGCGCAGCAGCCGAGGCGCATGGAGATGACTCCGCGCCCACCGCAGTGCTGGCGCCCACCGATGCTCCCATCGAGACCGTCCCGCCCACCACAGGCGAGCAGCCTCTCGCCTGGGCGCCCATCGAACCGTCGCCCAAGAAGCGCCGGCTCGGCCTCTGGATCGGTCTGGGCCTCGGCGTCGTCGCCCTCGGTGCCGGTGCTGCATCGATGGTTCTCATCGCACCGGGCACCACGGTCGCCGGGATCCCCGTCGGTTGGATGACGCCCGGAGCCGCCGCTGACGCTGTCAACTCCCACCTGGCCGAGACCGAGGTCACGCTCACGGGTGACGGCGAGGGCGCCGTCCTCACCGGTGCCGACCTCGGCGTGGACGTCGACGCGACCGCGCTGGCCGACACGGCCTTCGCCGAGCATCCGCTCTGGAATCTCGGCGCATGGATGGGCGATCCCGTCCCCGCAGAGATCGCTTTCGACTCCACGAAGGCGACCGACGCCCTGCGCGGCGCGGTGCCGACCAGCTTCGACGATCCCGTGGATGCGGGTGTCGTCTTCGACGCCGCCAGCGGCGCCTTCGTCATCACCCCCTCCGAACCCGGTACCGGAATCGATGTCGCCGACCTCAACGCCGCCTTCACCGCGGCGGTCGGAGAGGGCCGCAGCGCCTTCGAGTACTCGGGGGATGCAGCCGAGGCACTGCCCGCCGTCTCCGACGACGACGCGACGGCCACCGCGACCACCCTCAACACGATGCTGCCGACGATCGGCTTCTACGTCGGTGCGGAGCGGACCGTGCCGGTCGACCCAGCGGTCGCCGCCTCCTGGCTCTCGGTCATCGACGATGACGGCCAGCTGAGCATCAAGGCCGATCCGCAGGCGATCCAGGCGACGGTCGACGGCCTTCCTCCGCTCGTCGACCGTGCCCCGGTCAACGCGACGAACATCGTCGATTCCGCCGGCACCGTGCTTCGCGCGGAGCAGGAAGGCGTCGCCGGCCGCGCAGTCGGAGACACTTCGGGGATCGCGGATCAGTTCGCCCAGCAGCTCGCGGCAGGCAACGGTGCCTTCGCCCTGTCCGTCACCGAGACACCGTTCGAGACGGTGAGCCTGTTCCGCCGCATCGACATCAACCTGAGCTCGCAGCGGGCCGTCCTCTACGAGAACGACGTCGTCGTGAATTCGTGGGCCGTCTCCACCGGCCTGCCCGGAACACTGACGCCCACGGGCAACTTCAAGGTCTTCGCACACACCCGCATCCAAGACATGGGTTGCTACGAAGGTGCTCCGTACTGCACCGAGGACGTGCCCTGGATCACCTGGTTCGCACCGAACATCGGTTTCCACGGAACGTACTGGCACAACAACTTCGGCCAGCGCATGAGCCACGGTTGCGTCAACCTGCCGATCGACCTCGCCAAGTACGTCTACGACTGGTCTCCCAAGGGCCTCGAGGTCTCCGTCCACTACTGAGGAGCGCCTTCTCCCGCCCTGTGAGCCGGCGGGAGAAGCACGTCCCCCGTGCCGCTTGTGACGAGCGGGCCGTCGCCAGTCGAGCGCGCCGTCCGCAGACCGAACGAGACCCCGGGATTGCTCTCTCGGAGAACGAAGAAGGGGGCGGATGCCGCAGCATCCGCCCCCTTCCGTCGATTCAGCGCAGGGCGTCGACGATGCCGTTCAGCGTCGCGGAGGGACGCATGACCGCCTCGACCAGCGCATCGTCCGGACGGTAGTAGCCACCGATCTCGACCGGCTTTCCCTGCACCGCGTTGAGCTCGGAGACGATGGTCTCCTCGTTCTTCGCGAGCGTCTCGGCAATCGGCGCGAAGGCCGCGGCGAGGTCGGCGTCCTTCGTCTGCTTCGCCAGCTCCTGGGCCCAGTACAGGCTCAGGTAGAAGTGGCTGCCGCGGTTGTCGATCGTGCCCAGGGCGCGGCCGGGCGAACGGTCCTCTTCGAGGAAGGTTCCGGTCGCGGCATCCAGAGTCTCGGCGAGGACACGCGCCTTCTCGTTGCCGGTACGGTCAGCGAAGTGCTCGAGCGATGCCGCCAGCGCGAAGAACTCTCCGAGCGAATCCCAGCGCAGGTAGTTCTCCTCGACGAGCTGCTGCACGTGCTTCGGCGCGGATCCTCCCGCACCGGTCTCGAACAGACCGCCACCCGCCAGCAGCGGCACGATCGAGAGCATCTTGGCGCTCGTGCCGACCTCGAGGATCGGGAACAGGTCGGTCAGGTAGTCGCGCAGCACGTTACCGGTCACCGAGATGGTGTCGAGGCCGTGGCGCATGCGCGCAAGCGTGTAGCGCGTGGCCTCCTCGGGCGCGAGGATCGTGATCGTGAGGCCCTTGGTGTCGAGCGTCGCGAGTCCCTGGTGCACCTTGGCGATGATCTGTGCATCGTGGGAGCGGTTCGCGTCGAGCCAGAACACGGCGGGGTCGCCCGTTGCACGCGCACGGGTCACCGCGAGCTTGACCCAGTCCATGACCGGGATGTGCTTGGTCTGCGTCGCACGCCAGATGTCGCCCTTGCCGACCGTGTGCTCGATGAGGACCGTGCCCTCGCTGTCGAGCACCTGGACGATGCCGTCTGCCGCGATCTCGAAGGTCTTGTCGTGGCTGCCGTATTCCTCGGCGGCCTGCGCCATCAGACCGACGTTGGGGACCGTACCGATCGTGGCCGGGTCGAGCGGGCCGTTCGCGATCACGTCGTCGATCACGGCCTGGTAGACACTCGCGTACGAGGAGTCGGGGATGACGGCGAGCGTGTCGGCCTCTTCGCCCTCCTTGCCCCACAGCTTGCCGCCGTTGCGCACGAGGGCCGGCATCGACGCGTCGACGATCACATCGCTCGGAACGTGCAGGTTCGTGATGCCCTTGTCGGAGTTCACGTACGACAGACGCGGGCCCTCGGCGATGGCCTTGTCGAAGGCTGCGGCGATCTCCGCACCGTCGGCGACGTTCGCGAGACCCGAGAGGATCGAGCCGAGACCGTCGTTCGCGCTGAGACCTGCGGCGGCAAGCTTGTCGCCGTACTGCGCGAACACATCGGCGAAGAAGGCCTTCACGACGTGACCGAAGATGATCGGGTCGCTCACCTTCATCATGGTCGCCTTGAGGTGCACCGAGTACAGCACGTCATCGGCCTTCGCCGCCTCGAGCGTCTCGGCGAGGAACGCGTCGAGCTCCTTGGCGGAGAGGAACGTCGCATCGATGATCTCGCGCGGAAGGACCTTGAGACCCTCCTTCAGCACGGTGACCGTTCCGTCTTCCGCCGTATGACGGAAGCTCAGCACGTCATCGTGAGCGGCGACCCAGGAGCGCTCGTTGTGCTTGAAGTCGTCGTGTCCGAGGGTCGCGACGCGCGTCTTCGAGCCTGCAGCGAACGGCTTGTTGCGGTGCGGGTGTTTCTTGGCGTAATTCTTCACCGCGAGCGGGGCGCGGCGGTCGCTGTTGCCCTCGCGCAGCACCGGGTTCACGGCGGAGCCCTTGATGCGGTCGTAGCGGGCTCGGACATCCTTCTCCTCGAGCGAGGAGGGCTCATCCGGGAAGTCGGGGATGTCGTAGCCCTGCTTCTGCAGCTCGGCGATCGCGCCCTTCAGCTGCGGGATGGATGCCGAGATGTTCGGCAGCTTGATGATGTTCGCCTCGGGAAGCGTGGCGAGACCGCCGAGCTCAGCGAGCGAGTCGCCGACCTGCTGCTCCGGTGCGAGCTTCTGCGGGAAGGCGGCGAGGATGCGGCCCGCCAGCGAGATGTCGCGCGTCTCGACCTCGATGCCGGCCTGGCCGGTGTATGCCTGGATGATCGGGAGGAACGAGGCGGTGGCGAGCGCCGGTGCCTCGTCTGTGTACGTGTAGATGATGGCGTCGTCGGTCACCGGGAGGTACTCCGTTCGCGGGGAAATTTGTCTCGATACCAAGATACCTGAGCGGGTCTGACACTGTGGCCCCGGGCCTGTGCCCGATGCCGTCGGATGTCGACGAATGGCCAGAGCACGTCGAAATGTTCACCGGGAGCGTGTCCCGCCCGCTCGGAGGGGTTAGCCTGGGTCCATGTCCGAACTGCGCATGGTCGAACTCTCCGCTGCGACGATCGTCGCCGTGAACAACCTGTCGCTCAAGCCCGGACAGGAGCAGTTCCTCGCTCCGGTCTCCTACGGGATCGCAGCGACCGTCATCAACCCGCAGACCTCCTGGCAGCGGGTGATCCTGGATCGCAACGAAGTCGTCGGCTTCGTCAGTGCCAACTTCGACTCCGAGGCGCCGGAGGAGCACTTCCGCTCCGTGCTGTGGCGCATCAACGTCGACGCCGACGATCAGGGCCGCGGTGTCGGCCGATATGCCGTCGAAGCGCTCGTCGACGAAGCCCGCGAACGCGGCGTCGACCACGTCAACGTGATCTACGAGGCAGGTGAAGGCGGTCCGGAGACCTTCTTCCACCGTGTCGGGTTCACTCCCGTGGGCGAGACGGCCTACGGCGAGGTCATCGCCGAGATCCGGGTCACGACCTAGACCGGGCGGCGGGGTCTCGAATCCCCTCCCCCATCGAGACCTCGTCGCCCTTCACGGCGCTCGTGGGGAGCGCTCTCATGACGCTGGTCTCCTCTCGTCCTCGGGGCGGGGGTCTCCTGCCCTCAGGGGCGATCGTCGGGCGTGCCGCCGGGCTTGCGACGACTCGTCCAGGAGGAGAGCGCGGCTGCGGCCGCGCCGGCTGCCCGATCGATGGCCTCGGCCGAACGGTTGAGCATGTCCTGGGCGGCGTCCTGCCACGCTGCGGCCGCCGGCGCTTCCCCGGCCTGCACCCTCGCCGCGTGCTCGGCTGCCTCGAACGCACGCTCGAGCTCGGCGACGGCATCCCGATACGCGGCGAACTCCGCAGGAGTGATGCGTCCGGCAGCCGTGCGGCGCATCTCCGCCGCGTGACCGGCGGCGCGGAAGTATGTGGCGGTCTCGGGACTCTTGACATCAGTCATGGCCGGATAGGAGATCTGCAGCGCAGGGTCGGTCTCGTAGCGCATCCACCGAACGGTCACGGCGTCGTGCGCGGCGTGCAGTCGCTCCAAGGGGCGCGGCTCCGAGGCTGAGGGCACTGCGGCTCTGGCAGCGTTGAGGCGGACCTGCCGCGCGCGCACATCAGCCGAGGCGGCCTTGGCATCGCGCTCGCGCTCCTTCAGCATCCGCCGCGCTCCCGCCACCTGTTCGGCCGTCGCGCGCTGAGCGGCTCGCTCCGCGGTGACGCGAGCAAGGTCGGCGCGTGCGATCTTCCAGGCGGTGCGCCGCTCGGCCGCGACCAGCTGCGCCTCTCTGAGGTCATGACGCGCCGCATCGACCGCGAGGCGGCGCCCGCTCACCGTACTGTTCCGACGACGAATTCCCATCACACCCACCGTCCCCGCTGTGATCGCAGTCGGCGCGATCCACCACCACTCGGCAGCGAGCAGCACGGGGTCCATACCTCGATGCTACCCACGCGCGGCACTCGACGCGCACCCCTGATCGTTGCGCTCCGTCTCGAACGCCGCGGCCACGACCGCCCCGCCGTGTCGGCGAAGTCGGGCGTGGCCGCAGCAGTCGAGGGAATGTTCAGACGAGCGTCTCCTGCCACGCCGCATGCAGCTGCGCGAACTTGCCGGTGCCGCTGATGAGGGCGGCGGGGGTGTCGTCCTCGATGATGCGTCCGTGCTCCATCACGAGCACCCTGTCGGCGATCGCGACCGTCGACAGGCGGTGCGCGATGATGATCGCCGTGCGGTCCTTGAGCAGGGTCTGCAGCGCATCCTGGATCAGACGCTCCGACGGGATGTCCAGCGATGCCGTCGCCTCGTCGAGGATCAGCACCGCGGGGTCGGCGAGGAAGGCCCTGGCGAACGAGATGAGCTGCCGTTGACCGGCCGAGACCCGTCCGCCGCGCTTGTTCACGTCGGTGCCGTAGCCGTCGGGCAGCGAGGAGATGAACCCGTCGGCACCCACTGCCCGCGCGGCCGCCTTGATCTCGTCGAGCGTCGCATCCGGCTTGCCGAGCGCGATGTTGTCGGCGACGGTCCCGCTGAACAGGTAGGCCTCCTGCGTGACCATGACGATCGCGCGGCGGAGATCCTTCGGGTGCAACGAGCGCAGGTCCACCCCGTCGAGGGTCACCCGCCCTTCCGAGGGGTCGTAGAACCGCGAGATGAGCTTGGCGAGCGTCGACTTGCCCGCGCCTGTCGTCCCCACCAGGGCGATCGTCTGGCCGGCCGGGATGTCGAGCGAGAAGTTCGGGAGGATCGTCTTCTCCCCGTTGTAGCCGAAGGTCACCTCGTCGAACTCGACATGGCCGCGCGACTCCCAGAGGTCGACGGGCTTCTCGGGGTCCGGAACGGTCGGGACCTCCTCGAGCACCCCCGACACCTTCTCCAGCGCGGCCGTGGCCGACTGGTAGGAGTTCAGGAACATCGCGATCTCCTGCATCGGGGCGAAGAAGTTGCGCACGTACAGCACGGCCGACAACAGCACGCCGACGGTCAGCGCTCCCTCGGAGACGCGGATGCCTCCCCAGAGGACCACGATGCCGAGCACCAGTGCGGCGACGCCCATGAGTCCGGGCTCGAACGTGCCGAACAGAAGCATCGAACGACGGTTGACATCGCGGTACTCGCCCGCGATCTCTTGGAATGCCTTGTCGTTGCGCGGCTCCTTGCGGAACGCCTTCACGGCGCGGATGCCGGTCATCGTCTCGACGAACTGCACGATCACCTTCGCGCTGATCACGCGCGACTCACGGTAGACGAGCTGCGACCGCGAGTAGAACCACTTCATCAGGAAGAACAGCGGCACACCGCCGATCGCGAGGATGAGTCCGGACTGCCAGTCCCAGAAGCACAGCGCGATGAACGTGAAGAGGCCGAACAGCACGCCGGAGACGAGCTCGTTCAGACCGCCGTCGAGCAGCTCCTTGATGGAGTCGAGGTCGCTGGTCTGGCGAGAGATGATGCGCCCTGAAGTGTAGGACTCGTGGAACTCCAGGCTCAGGCGCTGGGTGTGCAGGAAGATGCGCTTGCGCAGATCGAGCAGCACCGCCTGGGTGAGCTTGGCCGCGATGATGACGTACCACGCGATCAGCACGGCGGCGAAGGCACCGGCCAGCAGGTAGATGCCGCCGATCATGAACGTCGGCATCCAGTCGGCGTCGTTCAGCACCGCCGGCAGCGCGCGGTCGAGCCCCATGCTGATGAGGATGGGGCCCGCCACCTGCAGCGCGGTCGAGACGACGAGCACCGCGGCGGCCAGCACGATCCGTGGCTTCAACGGACTGACCAGGGATCCGAGCAGGCGGAGGGACCGACGACGGATCTCTTTACTCTCCTCGCGGGTGTACTCGGAACGGTCCTCGTTCTGGGTTCCGGTGATGGCGGAGCTCATCGCTGCACCTCCTTCTCGGTGATCGGGTCTTCGTCGGCGGCCGGCATCCCGAGGCCCTCCCGGACCTCCTTCTCGATCTCGGCCTGTTCATCGCGGATCACCGGGATCGCCCCGGTGCGCGCGGCCTCCTCCGCCTCCAGGCTGGAGATCACGTGACGGTAGTGACGGCTCGTCTTCAGCAGCTCGGAGTGCGTCCCCACGGCCGTCACCCGACCTGCCTCGAGCAGGGCGACACGATCGGCGAGCGCGACGGTCGAGGGTCGGTGCGCCACGATCATGGCCGTGGTGTCGGCGAGCACGTGGCGCAGCGCCTCCTCCACGAGAGCCTCGGTGTCGACGTCGAGCGCCGACAGCGGGTCGTCGAGCACGAGCACCTTCGGCTTCGCCGCCACCGCTCGTGCAAGGGCGAGTCGCTGACGCTGTCCGCCGGAAAGGCTGAGTCCCTCCTCGCCGATCACCGTCTCGACGCCGTCCGGCAGCGCGTCGACGAACGATGCCTGGGCCACCTCGAGAGCTTGACGGAGCACGCGCTCCCCCTCTTCGCTGTGCACATCGAGCTCGGCACGGCCGAGCAGCACGTTCTCGCGGACCGTCGCCGAGAACAGCGTCGCATCTTCGAACGCCATGGCGATGTGCTGACGGAGTTCCGCCAGCGGGAGATCGCGCACGTCGACGCCGTCGAGGGTGACCTTGCCGCCCGTCACGTCGTACAGACGCGTGGGCAGCGTGGTGAGCGTGGTCTTGCCGCTGCCGGTGAGACCCACCAGCGCCATGGTCTCGCCGGGGCGCAGCACCAGGTCGATGCCGTCGAGCAGGTCACGCTCGTGGGCACCCGCGTCCTGGTAGCGGAAGTGCGCGTTCTCGAACGCCAGCTCCCCGCGCGGGTGCGCGATGTGAACGGGGTTCTCCGGATCGGTGATCGTGTTGGTCTCCGAGAAGATGTCGAACACACGGTCCGTCGCCGTGCGGGCGTCCAACATGAACGAGAAGAGGAAGCCGATCGATTCGATGGGCCACCGCAGCACGACGGCCATTGCGAAGAACGCGAACAGCTGCGCCTCGTCGATCTGCCCCACGGAGATCAGCCAGATGCCGGAGATCAGGCTGAGCCCGAATGCGATCTGCGGCATGAGGTCGAGCCAGAACCAGATCGACGCGATCGCGCCGGCCTTGCTCATCTCGGTCTCGCGCAGCGTCTCGGCCTGACGGCTGAAGCGGCTGAGCGCGTGCTTGCCGCGCCCGAAGGCCTTCAGCACACGGATGCCGTGCACGCTCTCCTCGACACTGGTCGCGAGATCGCCGGCCTGGTCCTGGCTGCGGCGGGTGAGCGCGCCGTAGCGCTTCTCGAACAGGTAGCCGCGGATCCACAGCGGGATCGCGGTCACCAGGAAGATCGTTCCCAGCAGCCAGTGCCAGCGGAAGAGCAGCACGGATCCGATGATGATCGTGAGGATGTTGACGACGAGCAGCACGAGGCCGAAGGCGAGCCAGCGGCGGATGAGACCGATGTCCTGCATCATGCGGCTGAGCAGCTGCCCCGAGCCCCACCTGTCGTGGAACGACACCGGGAGGGTCTGCAGGCGCGAGTAGAGCTCGGTGCGCATCTTGTACTCGACCTCGGTCGAGGGGTTGAGCACGAACTGGCGACGCAGCCACACCATCAGCGCCTCGCCGAGGCCGAGCGCGAAGACGGCGAGCGCGCCCCAGACGATCGCGCTGAAATCACCGGAACGGACGGGGCCGCTGATGATCTGTTCGAGCACGATCGGGATCATCAGGGCGATGATGGCGGCGATGAGCGCGCTGGCGGCACCGCCGGCAAGCCGCCAGATGACAGGCTTCACGAACGGCTTCAGCCGCCACAGTGCGGCTGGAGTGGAAAGGGTCGATGAGGGCGAGGGATTCTGCACGGAAGGCGAGGAAGACATGTCTCTCAGACGAGTTTCGTATGGACTGCGGTTACGGAAGGGGACGGATACGAGAGCGGACTCGCAGAGTCCGGCATCCGATGAAGAAGGGGCGGGGTGGCTCTAGGAGAGCGGACGCGCCGGGGTCGAGCCGAGAGCTGCGATCCGCGCGGTGGCGATCGTGATCATGGTGTCCTCCTCAGGGGCTCGGCGATGTCGTCCGGTTGGCGCGACAGCCCACCAGCCTATTGCTGTGAACCAGCTGAAAGCAAGAGTCATTCCCGATCCGTCGATCGCGGTCGTCGACGGCAGCGAGTACGGGCGCCGGGATGCTCAGGCGTGGGCGGCGGCGGCGAGCTCGGAGCGGAGGAAGCGCTGCAGGTTGCCTCCGAGGACCGCCAGGATGTCCGCCTCCGCCCAGCCGCGACGCACCAGCGCCTCGGTCACGAGCGGAAGCCCGGACGGCCCCTCGAGTCCTGGGATGTACCGATCGACGGGGACCCCCTCGATCGTCGTCTGCACGCAGCACGGCGCCGTCGTGTCCTCGAGCACCTCGCGGACGAAGTCGGGGCCCATCCCGACGTGAGCCATTCCCCCGACCGACGCCACCCGCTCGAAATGGTCGATCAGCGTGTCGATCGTGTAGTCGCTCTCGTGCAGGTACGGCGCGAAGAAGTTGACGCACACGATCCCCCCGCTCTCCGCGACCCCGGCGATCTGTGTGTCGGTGAGGTTGCGATGGTGGTCGAACAGCGCGCGCGCCGAGGAATGGGTGGCCATGACAGGCCGCGTGGCGAGCTCGAGCACGTGGTCGACACCGCCCACCCCGAGGTGACTGATGTCGAAGGTCATGCCGATGCGCTCCATCTCGGCGAGCGCCTGGATGCCGGTGCGGGTGAGTCTGCTGCCCGCGGCGTCTTCACCGCTCCCATCGGCGAAGGCGCTGCGCCCGAAGTGGGCGACCGATCCGATGCGCACCCCGAGCCGGTACACCGTCTCGAGCATCTCGACGTCGTCGGCGATGCCGGGCATCCCCTCCAGCGCGAGCACCAGCGCGATGCGCCCCTCGCCGATCACGCGGTCGATGTCGTCGCCGTCCACGCAGAGACCCACCGCGTCCGCGTTGCCCTCCGCTAGCCGGTGCGCGGCCTCGATCATGCGGAAGGTGCGGCGAAGCGCCCCCTCCGGGCGGTACACGTCGTCGACGAACACGGGCAGGACCTGCAGATCGACCCCACCCTCCTGCAGCTGCGGAAGCCATTGCGCGCGGAAGTAGTCCGACCACTCGGCCGAGGGGCGGCTCGCCACCGAGCAGAGCAGATCGTTGTGCGCGTCGGCGACGACGGCGCGGCGGTGGAGGGCGAGTGCATCGTTGGCGGTCACGGGACGAGCCTATGGCCGCTCCCGTGCGGATGCTTCGTCGACGGGCACCATGAGGAGATCCCGGCGTGGTGCCCTCGCCTCAACCCACGGTGCTCTCCCGAGCCAGGAGGCTCTCCTTGACGCCGAGACCCCAGGCGAATCCCCCGAGGCTGCCGTCGGTGCGCAGCACCCGATGGCAGGGCACGAAGAGCGCCGGCGCGTTACGAGCGCAGATGGATGCGGCAGCGCGCACCGCCCGAGGGGTGTCGAGCCGCGTCGCGAAGCTCGTGTAGGTCAGCGGTGCGCCCGGCTCGATCGTCCGAAGCGCAGACCAGCCGGCGAGCTGGAGCGCGGTTCCGGTCTGCTTCACGGCGACATCGTCGATGGCGGACAGGTCTCCTGCGTAGTACGCGAGTGCGGCGGCCGCGGCATCCGTCTCGCCGTCGCGGAGGTGTTCCGGGCGGTTCGCGGCCGACAGGCGGTCGAGGATCGCGTCGACGTCGGAGGTCCATCCGGAGGACAGCACCCGCTGACGGTCGTCGGTGAGGATCGTGAAGGCGCCGTCCGGCGTCTCGATGGTCTGGATGAGGGCGGTCATGAGCTCTCCTTCGTCGTCGTATCGGTGGGACGTTCCGTGGTCGAGGACCGCCGAGGCCCGGCCGGGCGCACGGGGGCGGCGCGCCAGAGGTGCGCGCTCAGATAGCTGCGCCAGGGCGCTGTGCGCTCCGCCCAGTCGGTGAGCGGACGCGGATCCCCCGGCAGACCCGCAGCCGCCGCACCGGCGCGCAGTGCGACGTCGCCGGGCAGCAGCACGTCGGGGTCTCCGAGCACGCGCATGCGCACGTAGTCGGCGGTCCAGGGGCCGATGCCGGGCATCGCG
Organism: Microbacterium sp. NPDC058269; assembly: GCF_042881445.1. Classification (NCBI taxonomy): domain Bacteria; kingdom Bacillati; phylum Actinomycetota; class Actinomycetes; order Micrococcales; family Microbacteriaceae; genus Microbacterium; species Microbacterium sp. NPDC058269. Next base: position 838,355 of record NZ_JBHVXT010000002.1, on the reverse strand, counting down.
AGCAGAGCGGCGCGCTGCTCGACGCCGTCGTCTCCTACGGTCAGGCGCAGGGAGCCGTCGGCGAGGGCAGCCGCCGCGCCGGTGATCGCACGGATGCGGGCGGCCGGGCCCCGCAGCACCTCTGCCCCGCGCTCGGCGATCGCCGTCATGGTCGGGAAGAGGAGGCCGTTCTCGGTGCGCTCTCCCAGTGCTTCGGCGAGTGCGGTGAGGGCCGTACGGGCGGCGACCACGGTGATCTGCTGGCCGACCATGGCGCGGATGAGCATCTCGTGCGGATCCGCCGACCCCGGAACCCGGATACCGGGGGTTCGCGCGACGAGCGGGGCGAGTTCAGCGTGTGTCGAGAGTGCCTCGTCGATCGCCGACGGGTCGGCGTCCAGGTCGAAGATGCGTCGCACGGTCGAGACCAGCGGCGCCAGGTCGCCCAGCCGGGCGACGCGTGCCCGCAGGTGAAGGCGCGACGCCTCGTCTTGGCGCACCTCGAACCAGGCGGGGCCGCCCGACATGCGCAGGTGTCGGGAGAACGAGGTCGCCGTGCTCTCCTCGATACCGGGAACGGCGCGCGCGGCCATCCAGGCGAAGATGCCGCTCGCATCGAGTGGTCCCCGGTACGGCAGCACGAGGTCGATCGCCCCCGGCACGGCGGATGCCGGGAGGCGTCGACGCGCCCTGAGCTCCCCCGGTGTGAGGCCGAACACCTCGCGGATCGTGTCGTTGCACTGACGGATGCTGGCGAATCCGGCCGAGAAGGCGACATCGGAGATCGGCATGTCGGTGCCGACGAGCAGCATCCGTGCCGTGTGAGCTCGGTGCGCTCTGGCCAGCGCAAGCGGACCGGCGCCGAGTTCGGTGGCCAGCAACCGCGTGAGGTGCCTGCTGGAATAGCCCAGGCGCGCAGCCAATCCCGGTACGCCCTCGCGCTCCACGACGCCGTCGGAGATCAGGCGCATCGCCCGGGCGGCGGTGTCGCCCCGGATGTCCCACGCGGGCGAGCCGGGAGCGGCCTCCGGCAGGCACCGCTTGCACGCGCGATACCCCGCCTCGTGCGCCGCGGCACTCGTGGGATAGAACGTCACGTTCTGCGGCTTGGGCGTGCGCGCGGGGCAGCTCGGACGGCAGTAGATACCGGTCGAGCGCACGGCCGTCACGAACTGTCCGTCGAAGCGGGTGTCGCGCGCACTGATCGCACGGTAGCGCTCGTCGAAGTCGGTCACGGGGAAGCTCATGCCTCCACTGTGTCACGCTCCACCGACCTCGACTGGCGGAAATCGGACATGACTGTCGAGAGACGGACCGGCGCTTCGGTTAGCGGCCCCGCCGCGTCATCCGGACGACCGAGCGCAAGGGCTCGGTGATCTTCCAGCTCGTGCTGCCCCGTAGCGATGCGAGCGCATCATCCCGTGCCACGATCACGTCCGAGAGACGCGAACGCTCCGTCTGCAGCGTCTCCACGACCTCGTGCAGGGACTCGACCTCCGCTTCGAGGTGCGGGATGCGCGCCACCTGTGCGATCAGACCGCCGAGGCGCTCGAAGTCCGCGCGGATGCGGCCGGCAACGGAATCATCCGCCTCGAAGAGCGTGCGGAGCGGGTCATGGACGATGTCGCCGACGGCGAGCACGCCGAGACCGTGCCCGTGCTCGAACGCGAATGCGCGCCCCGGTTCGGCGACCTCCTCCCAGAGGCGCCAGACTCCGAAGTCGTCGCGTCGTTCGGCGATGTCGTGGAAGAGGATCGCTCCCCCGTCACGGACCGTATCCCGCCATTGCTCGTAGTCCTCGCGGACGTCCTCATAGCCGTGGCGTCCATCGATGTGCAGGAGATCGACGGACGCCGCAGCGAAACGCGCGCGCGTGTCGGAGAAGTAGCCGCGGTGCAGTTGGACACTCGACGCATAGTCGCTCTCCGCGATCGATCGCACCGCCTGATACGTGGAGTCGTCGTAGAAGCCCGCGTGATCGTCGCCCTCCCAACTGTCCAGGGCGTTGATCGTGACCGCGTGTCCCAACCGCTTCGCCGCTTCGGCGAAAGCGAAGCACGAGAAGCCGTTGTGGGTACCCAGCTCCGCGACGTCACGCGGACGCAGCACGTCGATCAGCCAGGCGGCGAACGCCCCATGGGTGAGCCATGCCGAATCCACGAAGTGGGCCGGCATCCAGTAGGACGTCGGCCTCAGCCACGGAACCGTCGCCGTACCTTCGCTTGACGTCACACGCGTCTGTGCTTCCATACCGTCGCCCCATCGCCCCAGTGAGCGCCCAGTATATAGGTTACCCACGGGCCGAACCGGCATGCTCGGCCGAGACGGCGAGCGCTCAGTGGAAGAAGTGACGCTCCCCGGTGAAGAACATCGTGACTCCGGCCTTGCGGGCGGCATCCACGACCTCCTCGTCGCGCACGGAACCGCCCGGCTGCACGATGGCCGTGACTCCGGCGTCGATCAGCACCTGGGCTCCGTCAGCGAAGGGGAAGAACGCATCGGACGACGCGACCGACCCGGCGGCACGGTCCCCTGCGCGCTCGACCGCGAGGCGGCACGAGTCGACGCGGTTGACCTGGCCCATACCCACACCCACCGTGGCGTTGTCCTTCGCGAGCACGATCGCATTCGACTTGACCGCGCGGCATGCCTTCCACGCGAAGATGAGGTTCTCCATCTCCTCGTCACTGGGGCGCTCGCCCGAGACGAGCTCCCAGTTCTTCGCGACGGAGACGATGTCGTCGGGAAAGCGGTCGGCATCCTGCAGCAGCAGACCGCCGGAGACGAGGCGCACGTCCATGCGCTCCTGCTGCCAGTCCTCGGGCAGCTGCAGCAGGCGCAGGTTCTTCTTCGCCTTGAAGACCTCGAGCGCGGCCGGCTCGAACGACGGGGCGACGATGACCTCGGTGAAGATGTCCTTGAGGTTCTCAGCCATCTTGAGCGTGACCGTGCCGTTGGCCGCGATCACGCCGCCGTAGGCCGAGACCGGGTCGCACTCGTGCGCGCGCAGGTGGGCGCTGGCGATCGGGTCGAGGGCGTTCGGGGCGGTGGTCGCGATGCCGCACGGGTTGGCGTGCTTGATGATCGCGACGGCGGGCTTGACCATGTCGTAGGCCGCGCGCAGTGCGGCATCGGCGTCGACGTAGTTGTTGTACGACATCTCCTTGCCCTGCAGCTGCGTGGCCTGGGCGATGCCGTGGCCACCGGCGCGCGTGTAGATCGCGCCGCGCTGGTGCGAGTTCTCGCCGTACCGGAGGGTCGCGAGGCGCTCGGCCTGGATCGTGAGGTGAGTCGGGAGGTCGCCGTCGTCCTGCAGCGTGCCCTCGGCGAACCACGACGCGACGGCGGTGTCGTAAGCCGCCGTGTGAGCGAATGCGCGGGCGGCGAGCTCGCGACGCTGCGACACCGAGGTGCCGCCCTGGTCGAGCGCCGCGATGATGCCGGGGTACGACTGCGGCGAGACCACGATCGCCACGTTGGCGTGGTTCTTCGCCGCGGCGCGCACCATCGCGGGTCCTCCGATGTCGATCTGCTCGACCACGTCGTCACCGACGGCACCCGAGGCCACGGTCTCGACGAACGGGTAGAGGTTCACGACGACGAGCTCGAACGGGGTGATGTCGAGCTCGGCGAGCTGACGCTCGTGGTCCTCGAGACGCAGGTCGGCGAGCAGACCGCCGTGGATCTTGGGGTGCAGCGTCTTGACGCGGCCGTCGAGCATCTCGGCGACCCCCGTGACGGCGGCCACGTCCGTGACGGGGAAGCCCGCCTCGCGGATGGTCGACGCCGTCGAACCCGTGGAGACGATCTCGACACCCGCGTCGGCGAGAGCCGCAGCGAGGATGAGCAGGTCGGTCTTATCGCTCACCGAGACGAGCGCGCGCCGGATCGGCACGCTGTCGCGATCGCGGTAGAGCGTGGGGTCGTGGCGGGGGCCGGCCATGATGGGCTCCTTCGTGCGGGGGCGTCGGGTGGGGGTCAGGAAGAGGTGCTGAGGGCGAGGTCGCCGGTGGCGATCCCGCGGACGACGTCGATGAGCAGTCGACGTTCGACGGGCTTGATGCGCTCGTGCAGACTGTGCTCGGTGTCGCCGTCGAGGATCGGAACGCGCTCCTGGGCCAGGATCGGGCCCGTGTCGACACCGTCGTCGACGACGATCACACTGGCGCCGGTCTCGGTCGCGCCGGAGGCGAGCGCATCGCGGACGCCGTGCGCCCCCGGGAACTCCGGCAGGAATGCGGGGTGCGTGTTGATGAGGCGCGGCGAGTACTCCGCGACGAGCGACGGCGGCAGCAGACGCATGAGACCGCTGAGGACCACGAGGTCGGGGCTCCAGACGGCGAGCTGGCGGGCGAGCTCATCACCCCACGCCTCGCGGCTCTCGTGCTCGTGCCACGGCACCGTGAAGCTGGGGATGCCGAACTCCTCGGCGTGGGCCAGCCCCTCGGCTTCGCGGTCGGCACCGACGACGATCACCCTGGCGGGGAAATCGGGATGACGAGCGGCCTCGAGGAGGGCGCGAAGATTCGAGCCGGTGCCCGAGATGAGAACGGCGACCGTGAGCACGCGCCCAGTCTACCGGGGCGCGAAGACCTGTTCCGCCCGGCATCCGCACCCACGTCCAGGCGGTCAGTCGCTGTCGCCCCTGGGCGGTGTGAAGCCGCGGAGATCATCCAGCGGCGCCGTGTCGTCGAAGGTCTGCGTCTCGGAGAAGGGGATCCCCGATGCCGCTCCCGCCACCGGGGTGCCCGCCGGCGCGAGGCCGGAGTCGGTCATCTCGGCGATCCAGCGGTCAGTGCGCTCTTCGGCCAGCTCATCGCGGTGACGCGGGGAGAGCAGTAGGATCGCGGCGCCGACGAGAACCTCCAGGCCGAGCGCGAGCATGAAGGGGAGTGCGGCGGGGCCGACATCCGCCAACCGACCCGGCCCCATCGAGCCGTGGGCGAGCACGGCGGCGAGACCGGCGACACCCGCGCTGAGCCCGGCGATCCCGACCGCGATGACCGTGCGCTGCGCCGTGCCCAGCGGCGTGCCCTCCCAGACGAGACGGGAACGCACCGCCCACCCCGCGAAGGCTCCGGCGGCGATCGGGACGAGCACGACGATCAGCATCCACATCGAACTGTTCTCCGGCAGCAGTCCGAACACCGGGATTCCGGGCACGACCCCCAGCTGCGTGCCGGCGGGCGACACGGCGGTACCGACGCCCACGGCGAAGCCGGGTCCGGCGAGCCACGACGCCGCCCACACGATCAGGGTCGGCAGATAGACCAGCTGCGCCAGCGTCATCACCGTCGCACCGAGCGCATCGACGCGAGCGGTCTGGAACAGGGCGACGACCTCCCCTCCGCGGAACAGCGTCATCACCGCGAGGGCCAGGGCGGCCGCGCCGACGACGCCGACCAGAGTGAAGGCCGTTCCCCGCACGATCGCGACGGGGACGGGTGCCCAGTCCTCGCGGGCGTCGATGCGGTCGTGGAGACGGTCGAGGATGCCGCCGTCGCCCTCTTCCCACGCGACGCGGACAGCACCGCAGAGCGTGCCGACGAGGTAGACCGCGGCAGGGAGGAGGATCGCGAGGACGAGAGGCGTCCGCACGGCGTCCAGCCGAGCCGTCAGCGCGACGCCGGCGGAGATGGCGGCGAACACCACGGCGCCGGACAGCGATCCGAGCAGCCAGGTCCCCGCGCTCGCGGCTCTGGCTCCCGAGCGCGCGGCGAACAGCAGGGTGAAGAGAAGGAACGCCAGTGGCGTGATCGACACCGCGAAGGAGGCCGCCTGGGGCGGGATCGCGAGTGCGACGAGGAGCTCGTCCGGGATCGTCACCGCCAGCGGCACTCCGTGGCCGAACTCCCAGAGCGTGCCGGTGAGCGGCCAGAGCGCGCCCCAGTCGGCCGCGATGCCGAACGCGAGCGTCCACAGCAGCGTCAGCGGCGCGAGCAGCACGACGAGACCGACCGCCGCGGCGATGGCGGCGTCGAAGGCGGCGAGGAGCGCGACGAGGAGGTGTTGCATAGCGTTTCGAGACTACGACGAGTTGCCGACGAAGCCCTGGGGGCGCGCGTGGGGTCGGCGACACGATAGCGTTTCTCCGGAGGTTTCCCGATGACAACTGCCCCGCCCGCCCCGGCATCCACCGAGCCCAAGAATTCCGTGGACCGCTTCTTCGAGATCAGCAAGCGCGGATCCACGATCGGCACCGAGATCCGAGGGGGTCTGGTGACGTTCGTCACGATGGCCTACATCGTGATCCTCAACCCGATCATCCTCTCCGGCAAGCCCGACGTCGCCGGGGACATGCTCAGCTTCAACGCCGTGGGCGCTGCCACCGCGTTGACCGCCGGAGTGATGACGATCCTGTTCGGACTCGTCACGCGCCTGCCGTTCGGTTTCGCCGCCGGACTCGGCATCAACGCCTTCGTCGCGTTCTCGGTCGTCGGTCAGGTGACCTGGCCCGAGGCCATGGCCCTCGTGATGATCAACGGTGTCGTCATCGTGCTGCTCGCCGCCACCGGACTCCGGAAAGCGATCTTCGACGCGGTGCCGTTCCAGCTGAAGATCGCGATCACGGTCGGCATCGGCCTGTTCATCGCCTTCATCGGCTTCGTCAACTCGGGCTTCGTCACCGCGACGGGCGCCTCCTCTCCTCCGGTCGGCCTCGGCGTCAACGGCTCCGTCGCGACCGTGCCGACCCTGCTCTTCGTGATCACCCTGCTCCTCACCGGCATCCTGGTGGCACTCAAGATCAAGGGCGGCATGCTGATCGGCCTCATCGGTGGCACCGTGCTCGCGGTCATCGTCGAGGCGATCTGGCATATCGGAGCCCGCGGCTTCGACGACGAGGGCAACGTGGTCAACCCGGGCGGCTGGGGGCTCACGGTTCCCGCGCTCGACGGCTCGCCCGTCGGCATCCCCGACCTCAGCCTGATCGGTGCGGTCGACTTCAGCTTCGATCTGAGCAAGGTCAGCCTGGTCGCCATCGTGATGATCGTCTTCACGCTGCTCTTCACGAACTTCTTCGACGCCATGGGCACCATGACGGGCCTGGCGAAGGAGGCGAACCTCGCCGACGACAACGGAGACTTCCCCCGCATCAAGTCGGCGTTGGTCGTCGAGGGCGTCGGTGCGATCGCCGGCGGGGCGACCTCGTCCTCCTCGAGCACGGTCTTCATCGAGTCGGGCGCCGGCATCGGCGAGGGTGCGCGCACGGGTCTCGCGAACGTCGTGACCGGCATCGTGTTCCTCATCGCGATGTTCCTGACCCCGCTGACCTCGATCGTCCCGACCGAGATCGCCGCGGCTGCGCTGATCATCGTCGGTGCGATGATGATGGCGCAGATCCGCTACATCGACTTCACGGACTTCCGCGTGCTGCTGCCGGTGTTCCTCACCGTCTCGGTCATGCCGCTGACCTACTCGATCGCGAACGGCATCGGCGCGGGTTTCGTCAGCTGGGTGCTCATCCACGCGTTCTCGCGTAAGGCCAAGACCATCAGCCCGCTGCTGTGGGTCGTCGGAGCCGGCTTCCTGATCTTCTTCGCCCGAGGCCCGATCGAAGCCCTCTTCGGCGTCGGGATCTGACCTCTGCCCCAGGCCTTCGAATCGCGCAAATGGTCCCATTCCACGTCGGAATGGGACCATTTGCGCTACTCGAAAGTGGTCGAGGGCGCCTCGTAGGCAGCAGCGAACTCCGGTGACGGCTCGATCGGTTCGATCACGTCGATCAGCACGCCGCCGGGCGCCTCGACGATGAAGTGGCGCTGTCCGAATGCCTCGTCGCGGAGGGGCAGGCGCTCGGGAAGACCCCGCTCCCCCACCAGCCGCGCATGTTCGGTGGCCGCATCCGGTACCTCCACGTTCAGAAGCAGGCCGCGCACGGGCTCGCGGAAGCCCTCGGGGATCGTCGCGTGCGTGCGGTCGAGGATCGCGAGCTCGCCGCCATCGAAGCGCAGACTCACGTACCAGTCGGCCTCGAACGTGGTCTCGAACCCGAGCTCCTCTCGATAGAACCTTGCGGCGGCGGCGACGTCTTCGACCATCAGCACCGGATAGAAGCTCGTGATCTCCATGGTCACTCCTTTACATACAGCATGTTTGTATTCTTGGCTATAGAATACATACACATCGCACGTAAGGGAAGCACATGCCCCGAGCATCCGCCGCTGACGCCGCAGAGACCGCCCGACGCGTCCTCGAAGCCGCCACCGCGCACTTCGCCGAGCACGGGTACGCCACGGCCTCCGTCGATGAGATCGCCCGCGCTGCCGGCGTGACTCGCGGAGCCGTGTACCACCACTACGTCTCGAAGCCGCAGCTGTTCGCCGCAGTCGCCTCCGCGCAGCAGCAGCACATCGCGGATGCCATCGTCGCCGCCACCGCGGACAGCACCCCGGATGCCGCCCTCCGCGACGGCAGTCACGCCTTCCTCGACGCGATCACGAACCGGACCGCCGCGCGCATCCTGCTGATCGACGGGCCCGCCGCGCTCGGCTGGGAGCACTGGCGCAGGCTGGACGCAGAGGGCCCGGAGAACGAACTCCGGGCAGGCCTGCGCGAGGCCGGAATCGCCCCTGCGCTCCTCGACCCGCTGACGGCGGCGCTCTCCGGAGCGATGAACGAGCTCGCCCTCTGGCTCGCCGCCCAACAGGACGACCCCGCAGCACGTCGACACGCACACCGCGCGCTCGACAGCGTCCTGGCTTCCGTGACTTCGCGGAGTTGACGCGCACGCTCCGCAGCCCCGGGCATGAAAGAAGGCCCCGGAGTGGAGTCCGGGGCCTTCAGATCAAGCGTAGCTCAGATCAGAGCGCTTCGATGATCGCGCGCATCAGGTCCGCCGTCTCGGACGGCGTCTTGCCGACCTTGACGCCGGCGGCCTCGAGGGCCTCCTTCTTCGCCTGAGCGGTACCGGCCGAGCCGGAGACGATCGCGCCGGCGTGACCCATGGTCTTGCCCTCGGGAGCCGTGAAGCCCGCCACGTAGCCGACGACCGGCTTCGTGACGTTCGCCTTGATGTAGTCGGCCGCACGCTCCTCGGCGTCGCCGCCGATCTCGCCGATCATGACGATTGCCTTGGTCTCGGGGTCGGCCTCGAACGCGGCGAGCGCGTCGATGTGCGTGGTGCCGATGACCGGGTCGCCGCCGATGCCGATGGCGGTGGAGAAGCCCAGGTCGCGCAGCTCGAACATCATCTGGTAGGTCAGGGTGCCCGACTTCGACACGAGTCCGATCGGCCCCTTGCCCGTGATGTTCGCCGGCGTGATGCCCACGAGCGCCTCGCCCGGCGTGATGATGCCGGGGCAGTTCGGGCCGATGATGCGGGTCTTGTTGCCCTTGCTCTGGGCGTAGGCCCAGGCCTCGGCCGAGTCGCCGACGGGGACACCCTCGGTGATGACCACGAGCAGCGGGATCTCGGCGTCGATGGCCTCGATCATCGCGTCCTTCGTGAATGCACCGGGCACGAAGGCGATCGACACGTCGGCGCCGGTCTCCTTCATGGCCTCGGCCACAGAGGCGAAGACGGGCAGCTCGACGGCGTTGCCGTCCTTGTCCGTGTGCGAGACCGTGGTGCCGGCCTTGCGGGCGTTGACGCCACCGACGACCTGGGTGCCGGCCTTGAGCATCAGCGCGGTGTGCTTGGTGCCCTCACCGCCGGTGATGCCCTGGACGATGACCTTGGAGTCCTTGTTGAGGTAGATCGACATTCTTCTCGTCCTTCAGTCTCAGGCGTTGGCGAGCTCGGCGGCCTTGTCGGCGCCCTCGTCCATGGTGGCGGCCAGGGTCACAAGCGGGTGTGCGTACTCGGCGAGGATCGCGCGACCCTCGTCGACGCGGTTGCCGTCCAGGCGCACGACGAGCGGCTTGGAGGCCGTGGCGCCCAGGGTCTCGAGGGCGCCCTTGATGCCGTTGGCGACGGCGTCGCACGCCGTGATGCCGCCGAAGACGTTGACGAACACGCTCTTGACCTGCGGGTCGCCGAGGATGACGTCGAGGCCTGCGGCCATGACCTCGGCCGAGGCGCCGCCGCCGATGTCGAGGAAGTTGGCCGGCTTCACGCCGTTGTGGTTCTCGCCCGCGTAGGCGACCACGTCGAGCGTCGACATGACGAGTCCTGCGCCGTTGCCGATGATGCCGACCTCGCCGTCGAGCTTCACGTAGTTGAGGCCGGATGCCTTGGCCTTGGCCTCGAGCGGGTCGGCGGCGTCCTTGTCCTCGAGCGCCTCGTGCTCGGGGTGACGGATCTCGGAGGCGTTGTCGTCGAGGGTGACCTTGCCGTCGAGCGCGATGATGTCGCCCTCTTCGGTGCACACCAGCGGGTTGACCTCGACCAGCGTCGCGTCCTCGCCCTTGTAGACGTCGAAGAGCTTGACGAAGACGTCGGAGACCTTCTCGACGAGGTCTTCGGGGAAGTTCGCCGCGCGGGCGATCTCGACGGCCTTCGCCTTGTCGATGCCCGTGAGCGGGTTGACCTCGACGCGCGCGAGCGCCTCGGGGCGCTCGACGGCGAGCTCTTCGATCTCCATGCCGCCCTCGACCGAGCAGAGGCTCAGGTAGGAGCGGTTGGCGCGGTCGAGCAGCACGGAGAAGTAGAACTCCTCGGCGATGCGTGCGCCCTGGGCGACCATGACGCGCTTGACGACGTGGCCCTTGATGTCGAGGCCGAGGATGGCCTTCGCTGCCTCGTACGCCTCGTCGGGGGTCTTGGCGACCTTGACGCCGCCCGCCTTTCCACGGCCGCCGGTCTTGACCTGAGCCTTGACGACGACCACTCCGCCGATCTTCTCGGCAGCCGCCCTCACCTCTTCAGGGGTGTCCGCGACGATGCCGGCGAGAACCGGCACTCCGTACTTTTCGAAAACGTCTCGTGCCTGGTACTCGTACAGATCCACTGTGGTTCCTTCACTGGGCTGCTGTCTGGTAATTCTCTCGATGTCGAGACATCGACCAGTCCCCCAGCCTACTACCCCGAGCTGGGCGCCCCTGCGGTCTCGGCACCTCGACCGCTCAGCGTCGAGCCGGCACTCCGGCCCGGGCCCGGCGCGCGGGGAGGGCGACCCGCCGGAGCTGCCGGGTGATCAGGAACGGCATGACCACCAGGGCGGTGCCCGTGGCGACGATCACGGGGCGCACCACGACCACCGGGAGAGAGCCCCACAGCGCGATGAGGATCGCGCCGACCAGGACGGCCCCGAGAACCAGCTCGCTCACAAGCAGCTGCCTACGCACCGATGCGCTGTCCTCGGCCACGGTCGTCTCGCGACCGCGCACCTCGATGCGAGGGGTCCATCGCGTGCCGTCCCACCAGCGCAGAGTGCCGCGTCGTCGCGTCTCGTACCACCCGGCGCCAGCCCTGTCATCACTCACACTCCTCAGTATGACGGCGGCGGATCGGCGTCGTCGCACGGCGAGGTCTAGGCTTTCGCCATGCACGAATCCGCAGAACTGCGCACCGGCGTCGTCGCCGCGGCGCTCGAACTCTTCAGCGCCCAGGGGTTCGACCAGACGTCGGTGGAGCAGATCGCCAAGGCCGCCGGAGTCTCCCGGTCGACGTTCTTCCGCCAGTTCGGCGGCAAGGAGGACGTGGTCTTCGCCGATCACGAGGTGCTGCTGGAGCAGCTCAGAGAGTTCCTCGACGAAGGCCACGACGACCCGTGGGGCGCGGTGTGCGCGGCTTCGGAGTCGGTCTTCGCCCACTTCGCCCACGACCCGGAGCTCGCCAGACGCCGCTATCAGATCGTGCGCCAGGTCCCCGTGCTGCGAGAGCGCGAGATCATCACGGTGTTCCGCTACGAGCGACTGTTCGACGACTACCTGCGCAGCGCCCTCCCCGGTGTCGACCCGCTGGACGCCGTCGGGTTCGCCGCTCTCGTGACGGCGGTGCACAACCACGTGCTGCGTCAGTTGCTGCGCGGCCGCAAGAAGGTGCCGCTGGCGACGCTCCAGACGGCGCTGGCCGATGTGCGTCGCCGCTACGGCGTCGCCGGAGATGCCGTCACTGCCCCGGACGACATGGTCGTCGCGGTGTTCCCGCGCTCCATGCCGATCGCCGAGGTCAGCCGCAGGCTGCAGTCCCAGCTCGACTAGCTGCACGAGATCGACCCGCTGCGGGGTCGTGGAACCGAGTATCGAGGAGTACGATACTTGGTGCCACGAAGGAGCCCCATGAGCACTGCAGCCTCCCCCTTCCCCGGCGAGCGCGTCTCGTCGTACGACATCACCGGACGTCAGGACAGCGACTACTACGCGGTCTTCACCGACATCCCCGCCGCCGACCGCGAGGCCTGGGACCGAGCGAAGGCCTACGTCGACGAGGTCGCCCCGCAGATGGCGGATGCCTGGGACCGCGCCGAGTATCCGCTCCAGGCCGCGCGCCGGATGGGTGAGATGGATCTCGTCGTCGACGGCGTCCAGCACCCGTCGCTCACGAGCCTGTCGCCGCTGGCCGCCGGCCTCGTGAACATGGAGATCTCCCGCGGGGACGGCTCACTGGGCACGATCCTCGCGGTGCAGGGCGGACTCGCACTGCGCACCCTGGCCCTGTTCGGCTCCCCCGCACAGCAGGAGAAGTGGCTCACCGCGCTCGCAGACGGCTCGGTGCTCGGGTCGTTCGCCCTGACCGAGCCCGATCACGGCTCCGACTCGGTGTCGCTGGAGACCGTGGCCCGCCGCGACGGCGACGAGTGGGTCATCCGCGGCACGAAGAAGTGGATCGGCAACGGTGCGTCCGGCGGCATCACGTTCGTCTGGGCACGCGTCGACGACGAGGGCGCCGATGAGCACGGCGCCGTGCGCTGCTTCCTCGTGGAGCAGGACACCCCGGGTTACACCGGCAGCGTGATCCGCGGAAAGGCCTCGCTGCGCGCGATCCACCAGGCCCACATCGTGCTCGACGACGTGCGAGTGCCGCTCGAGGCCGTGCTGCCGGGGACGAAGAGCTTCAAGGACGCGTCGATCGTGCTGTACGCGACCCGTTCCGGTGTCGCGTGGTCGGCGCTCGGACACGCGACCGCCTGCTACGAGGCGGCGCTGGCCTACGCGACTCAGCGGGTGCAGTTCGGAAAGCCCCTCGCGAAGTTCCAGATGGTCCAGGAGCGGCTCACCCACATGCTCGAAGACCTCACCGCCATGCAGCTGTACTGCCGGCGCATGGCCGACCTCGAGACGGCGGGCGAGCTGCGTCCGACCCAGGCGTCGCTCGCGAAGTTCCACAACACGCGCGCGGCGCGCCGGATCGCCTCGACTGCCCGCGACCTGCTCGGCGGCAACGGCATCCTGCTCGAGAACGGTGTGATGCAGCACATGGCCGACATCGAAGCCATCCACACCTACGAGGGCACCGAGAGCGTGCAGGCGCTGCTGCTCGGCCGCGACATCACCGGGATGAGCGCGTTCGCCTGAGACAGGATCCTCGGGGTCGACTCACCGGCGTCGGGCACTCACGTGGCGCTCTCGACTCGCCGCCGCCCCGGCGATGGCCTGCACCGCGAGGAGCAGGACCAGCGCGACGACCGGGACGACCCACCCGCCGACCGCGGCGTGCAGGATGCCGAGGCCGATCGGACCGAAGCCGGCCAGCAGGTAACCGACTCCCTGCGCCATCGTCGACAGGTGCGCCGTGTGCCTCGCGTCCGGCGCACGGAGCACGATGTACGTCAGCGACAGCGAGATGGCGGCCCCCTGCCCGAGACCGAGCAGCGTCATCCACAGCCAGGGCGCGGCTCCGCCGGGTGCGACGAGAAGGCCGATCAGCCCTGTCGCGCAGAGGAACGCGGACAGGACGACCGGGAGCCACGTCGGCCGCATACGCCGCATCATCGTCGGCACGAGGAGCGCCGCCGCAATCCCGGGAAAGCTGGAGTACGACAGCAGCAGCCCGGCATCGGACACCGAGACCCCGGCGTCGTGCAGGATCGTCGGAATCCAGGTCAGGGCCGCGTAGTAGCTCAGGCTCTGCAACCCCATGAACCCGGTGACGGCCCACGCGACCGGGTCCCGCCGCAGCGCCGACATCCGTGGTTCATCCCGCGGTTCCACGATCGCGTCGAGCGGCACGCCGGCGACCGTCGGCGCGTCGGCGACCGTCCGCATCGCCCGGGGAAGCCACACCAGGAGCGCGAGCACGGCGGGAATCGCCCAGATCGCGAGGGCGCCGTGCCACGACCCGTCCAGGGCGGTCATGAACGGCACGGTGAAGGCCGCGGCCGCGGCGGCGCCGAGGAACAGCGCCGTGGAGTACAGCCCCATCATCAGCCCGACGCGGTGTGCGAAGTCCTGCTTGATCACGGCAGGCATGCAGACGTTCGCCACCGCGATACCCGCACCGACCAGCACCGTCCCGCCGAAGAGCGCCACCGGCGAGGGCAGGAGACGGACGGCGATGCCGACCGCCACCACGACCATCGTGAGTGCGAGCAGCCGATGCAGCCCGATCAACCGCGTCAGCGCCGGAGTGAGGAACGCGAAGGCGCCGAAGGCGAACACGGGGATCGTCGTCAGCAGCCCGGCCGCGGCGGCGGGGATACCGAGGTCGTGCTCGATCGCGGGGAGCACCGGCCCGACGGACGCGACCCCCATGCGGAGGTTCAGGGCGATCATCAGCAGACCGATGCCCACGTAGACCCCGGTGAGGACGCCACCTCGGCGGGTGGGCGGCGCGGTCAGAGGTGTCGGGGCGGTGTCGAACGGCTCGTGCATCGTGCTCATGCCTCGAGTCCAGCACCTGCCCGGGGTGTCAGGAAACACGTACACTGCATCGTGATGTCGAATACTCGCCAATCATCCCGAATGGTCGACCTGAACCTGGTCGACTTCGACTCCCTCGCCGCGTTGCCGATGGAGGGCGCCTACCGCTTCGCACACGCCGAGACGTCGCCGCGTCACGCCCACCCGCTCGGGCATTTGGTGCACGCGGCATCGGGGGTGCTGTCGCTGCTCACCGACGAGGGCGCCTGGATCGCGCCGTCGACCCGCATGGCCTGGGTGCCCGCGGGCGCCGAGCATCGTCATCGCGCGCATGGTCGCACGGACATGCGCATCGTCCATCTGACGGACGAGCTCTCCTCGTCGCTTCCGACCACCCCTGCCGTGCTCGTCGCGACGCCGCTGGCACGTGAGGCCGTGCTGGCGATGACGTCCGACTCCACACGCAGCATCACCGCACTGGACCACCTGCGCCGAGTGATCGTCGACGAGGCGGTCACCGCGCCGGAGCAGCCCCTGCACCTGCCCGAGCCCCACGATCCGCGTCTGCGTCGGGCGGCCCGCATCGTCGAGGATGACCTCGCCCAGCCCGTGGCGCTCGGTGACCTCAGCGTGCGCACCGGCACCGCCGAGCGGACACTGAGTCGCCTGTTCCAACAGGAGACCGGCATGGGATATCGGCAGTGGCGTCTGCAGCTGCGCGTGCACCGCGCGCTCGTCCTGCTCGCCGACGGCACCTCGGTGACCGACACGGCCGCCACGTGCGGGTGGGCCACAACCAGTCAGTTCATCGAGCAGTTCACACCGCTCGTCGGGATGACCCCCGGCCGATACCGGCTGTCCCAGCCCGCGGAATGACGCGCGGAGACGCCGATGCCCTCGGCTCGGAGCAGACGCTCAGACCGCGCGCACCATGCACACGAGCCGCTCGCGATCGTCCCACGAGGGCACGCGCTCGAATCCCCGCGACTCATACAGACGCACGGGACCATCACGCCAGTCCCACACCGAGGGGCCCCGCGATATGAGGGACACGCCCTCGGCGCTCATCGCGTGCCGACCCGTGCCTGCTCCCTCAGAAAAAGAGGAGTGTTCCGCAGAACGCAAAGCAGGCGACTCCGCAGCCGAATGCAATGAGAGTTCCAGCTGTCGGGCCACGGAGCAAAGCTCTGCCCGCAACGGCGAAAACCACGGCGCCGAAGACCAGGCCTATGGCAAGAACCCACCACGAAGGAACAACCTCTTCTGAGCTCCAGACGAAGCCAGAAGGTCTTCTCCCCACCCACGTTACGACGAAGAGAACCGCGATGACGAGGGCGGTCACCGCTCCCGTAAACCACCACACTCTTGAGCGTCGTGGCGTTACTGCATGTGACTGATCCATGTGTGCATCGTTGCACGGGACAGGATCACTGCTTCGGCGTTCCAGACGGCGGGTGCCAAAATTGACGCGTGGGCGCTTCCCCAGCTAGTCACCTCGGTGACCGACACGGCCGCCACGTGCGGGTGGGCCACAACCAGTCAGTTCATCGAGCAGTTCACACCGCTCGTCGGGATAACCCCCGGCCGATACCGGCTGTCCCAGCCCGCGGAATGACGCGCGGGCACGCCGATGCCCTCGGCTCGGAGCAGACGCTCAGACCGCGCGCACCATGCACACGAGCCGCTCGCGATCGTCCCACGAGGGCACGCGCTCGAATCCCCGCGACTCATACAGACGCACGGGACCATCACGCCAGTCCCACACCGACAGCCGCACCTGCGCGGCGTCCAGGTCGGCCGCATCGCGGAGGGCGGCGTCCAGCAGCGCCGAACCCACCCCGCGTCCGCGCACCTCGGGTTCCGCCCACAGCCGCTTGATCTCGGCCACCCCACCGTGCACCGACAGCACCACGACCCCGACGATGCGATCGCCGAGCTGAGCCACGCGCACGCGATGTTCGGCGTACGCCGCGGCCGGGTCGTCGACCTCAAGAAGGTAGCGGTCGGGAAGCGGCACGTCGGGTTCGAGGACCGATCCGTGTTCCTGCAGATGCTTCTCGGACTCGGTCTGCTGCAGATAGGCGCCCACTGCCGCGCCGACCTCGACCGCGTCGGGTCCCATGAGGTCGGCGAGCCGGATCAACGGCTGGTCGGCCGTTGATCCGGCATCAGCGCTCATGATCAGTTGCAGCCGCAGCCGCCGGCCGGAGTCTTCACCATGAAGCACACGTCGCACACTCCGTAGTCACGCTCCTCGACGGGCTTGGGCTTGTCAGAGCGAGGCGCGGACACCCGCGGAGTCGTCGTGCGCTTCGCAGCGCGCGGCGGAGTGATCGGGAGGAGCTCGGTCGGGTGGCTGACGTAGAAGTACGGTGCCCGCCCTTCGCTCGGCTGCAGACGCAAGGCCACTGCGCCGACGACGACTCGCTCGTCTTCGGTGAAGCCGTTGGTGTAGGTGCGCCCGATATGAAGGGGCGCCCCCTCGCCACGGCGGATCGCTTCGATGTAGCGACCGCGGTCGATCAACGAGCTGATGCCGATGCCGTCGACGATGGCTTTGATGAACGCGTGATTCGTCGGATCGATGCGGTGCGCGCGCAGCGCTTCCGAGAGGGAACGGTATGGACGGGAGGTGCCTGCGGGGGTCGGCCCCTGTGCTTCTTTCATTTGTTCCAGGATCGCATGTCCAGAGGGGTACGGCCGACCGTTTTCCGCTCGCATACGTGCCAAACTGACCTCATGGCTCAGGCGACGATCATCGGATCCGGTCCGAACGGGCTGGCTGCCGCGGTGACGCTGGCACGCGCCGGCTATCAGGTGCGAGTGCTGGAGGGTGCCCACACGATCGGCGGCGGGGTGCGCACGAGCGAATCCACGCTTCCGGGTTTCCGGCACGACGTCTGCTCCGCCGTGCATCCGGCCGCCCTCTCCTCTCCGTTCTTCCAGGCGTTCGGCCTCGATCGGCGGCTCGAGTGGATACGTCCCGACGCCTCCTACGCGCACCCGCTCGACGACGGGCGCGCCGCGATCGCCTGGCGCGACATCGAGCGCACGGCGGCCGACCTCGGAGTCGACGGATCCGCCTGGATCTCGCGCCTGCGTCCGCTCAGCAGCCACATCGACGGCGTCGTCGACTTCACCGGCAATCAGCTGTTGCGCCTCCCCCGCGACCCGGTGACCGCCGCACGCTTCGCGATCCGGATGCTCGATCAGGGCACGCCTCTCGCCGCTCACGCCTTCCGCACCGAGGAGGCGGCGGCGCTGATCTCCGGGGTCGTCGCGCACGCGAACTCCCCGCAGCCCTCCCTCGCGGGCGCCGCCGCCGGGCTGCTGCTCGCCGCCCTCGGACACGCGGGCGGCTGGCCCTATCCTCGCGGAGGTGCGCAGCGCATCGCCGACGCCATGGTCGCCGACATCGAGCAGCACGGGGGCACGATCGAGGCGGGCACTCCCGTCACCGACCTCGGGACGCTGGACTGGGGCGACCCTCGGCGGGGCGATCTGCTGCTGCTGAACACCTCCCCGCGGCTCGCGCTCACGCACCCCGACGTTCCCACGGGCTACGCACGGGCCGTCCGCTCGTACCGCTACGGCCCGGGAGCCGCGAAGGTCGACTTCGCCCTCGACGGGCCGATCCCGTGGACGAACCCCGACGTCGCCAGGGCGCCCACCGTGCACCTGGGAGGCACCCGCGCCGAGGTCTGGGCGAGCGAGAACGCCGTGGCCGCCGGGCACGTGAGCGAGCGACCGTACGTGCTCGCCGTGCAACCGTCGGTCCTCGACGACTCCCGGGCACCCGAGGGCAAGGCCGTGCTCTGGGCGTACATCCATGTGCCCCCGGGGTCGGACCTCGACCCGACCGCGCTCATCACCGCCCAGGTCGAGCGGTACGCGCCGGGCTTCCGCGACCTCGTCCTCGCGCATCACGCGGTCCCGGCATCGTCGCGTGAGGCGATCAACCCCACGGAGATCGGGGGCGACATCTCCGGCGGCGTGTTCGACATGCGTCAGGCGCTGCGGCGCCCCATCCTCTCCCCCTCCCCCTGGCGCACGCCGATGCACGGCGTGTACCTGGCTTCCGCCTCGACACCGCCCGGCCCGTCCGTGAACGGCATGGCCGGTTGGCACGCCGCCCGCACGGCTCTGCGAGATGCGGGAGAACCCGCGACCCTCGCCGACGTCTTCGGCTGATCGACCTCCCCTTCCGTCGCGGATCCCCTGCGGCCAGGATGGGACCATGCGCTACGACATCCCCGCGCCGATGCTCGCCAAGGCGGTGCCGGCGGTCCCCGATCCGGCGAAGGCCCCCGGAGGGCTCCTGTACGAGCCGAAGTGGGACGGCTTCCGCGGGCTCATCGCCTGGGACGGCGAGACGGTGGAGATCGGGTCGCGCGGTGCGAAGCCCCTGACCCGTTACTTCCCCGAGTTGGTCGAGGCGATTCCCCAGCTGCTGCCGGAACCGTGCCTGCTCGACGGCGAGATCGTCGTCGCCACCGGGCCGGACGGATCGCAGCGCCTGGACTGGGAGGCTCTGAGCCAGCGCATCCACCCCGCCGCCTCACGCGTCGCGAAGCTCGCCGTCGAGACGCCGGCGATGTTCATCGCCTTCGACCTTCTCGCCGCCGGGGACGACGATCTGCTCACCCAGTCGTTCGAGACCAGGAGGGCACGCCTCGAGACCCTCATGGAGGCGGTCGAGCACCCGCTGCACCTCACTCGCACGACGCGCGATCGCGACGCGGCAGTGCGCTGGCTCGCCGAGTTCGAAGGGGCAGGGCTCGACGGCGTCGTCGCGAAGCCCCTCGACCAGCCCTATGCCCCGGGCAAGCGCACCCTGTTCAAGATCAAGCATGCCCGCACCGCCGACGTCGTCGCTCTCGGCTATCGCATCCACAAGTCCGGCTCGGGAGTCGGTTCGCTCCTGGTCGGACTCTACGGAGACGACGGGGTCCTCCGCCAGGTCGGTGGAGTGGCCGCGTGGAGTGATGTGCGACGACAGGAGCTCGTCGAGGAGCTCGCCCCGTGGGTGGAGCGCGACGAATCGGGCGACGCCGTCACGGCAGAGGGCGAGCGCTCACGCTTCAGCGGCTCGAAGGACGTGTCGTTCGTGCGGCTGCGCCCGGAGCGGGTGCTCGAGGTGCGCTACGACCAGCTCGAAGGCGCGCGGTTCCGCCATACCGTGCAGTTCGAGCGCTGGCGCCCCGATCGCGACGCCCGCTCATGCACCTACGAACAGCTGGACACCGTCGCGGGCTACGACCTCGCCGATGTCCTGAGCTGAGATGTCCTGAGCTGAGATGTCCTGAGCTGAGGGGTGTCAGTCCTTCTCCGCCGGGGTGCCGTCTTCGTCCCAGTTCGCTGCGACCTTCTTGCTCGGCTGCACTCGCGGAGGCTCACCAGGCATCTTCGGAAACTCCGGAGGGAAGGGCAGCTCGCCGAGTCCGTTCCCCTTGTCGCGCTCCCACCACTCCAGCAACGTGTCGATGCGTCCCGGATCGTCCTGCATCGACGCCCACGGGTCGCCAACCTCTTCCAGACGCTTCGGGATGCTGCGCACCGTGAACGCCGTCGGGTCGAGCCCGTCGAGCTCGTCCCAGGTCACCGGCGTCGAGACGGTCCCTCCGGGAAGCGCGCGAGGGCTGTAGGCGCCGGCCATCGTGCGGTCGCGGTTCGCCTGGTTGAAGTCGACGAAGATGCGCTCGCCCCGCTCCTCCTTCCACCAGTTCGTCGTCACCTGATCGGGCATCCGTCGTTCCAGCTCGCGCCCGGCGGCGATCACGGCATGCCGCACGTCCAGGAACTCGTGGGTCGGTTCGATCGGTGCGAACACGTGGAGTCCGCGGTTGCCGCTGGTCTTGGCGAAGGCCTCCAGTCCCGCCTCGCGCAGCACCTCTCGCAGGGTGTGTGCGGCTGTCACAGCATCCGCGAAGTCGGTGCCCGGCTGCGGATCGAGGTCGATGCGCAGCTCGATGGGGTTGTCGGGGTCGGTGGCGAGCGAGGCCCAGGGGTGGAACACGATCGTGTTCATCTGCACGGCCCACACGATCGCGCTCGCACGGTTCAGGACGATCTGCGGATGCTGACGACCGCTGTTGTAGGTGACGGTGACCGCGTCGACGTAATCGGGGGTGCCCTTGGGCGGGTTCTTCGAGAAGAAACCCTCAGCTCGTGCCCCACCCGTGGGACCGATGCCGTCGCGGAACCGTTCGAGCGAGACCGGGCGGTTGCCGTTCGCGGCCAGGAACGGCACCGCGACGAGCTGCACGTACTCGGCCAGCTCGGCCTTGGTGATGCCGAGATCGGGCCACACCACGCGGTTCGGGCTGGACAGCGAGACCTCGCGCTCAGCATCGGAGTCGGCGACGGTCAGGGTCACGCGTTCTGAGGCCATGCTCCGACCCTAGAGCGCAGCCCGGACAGACGGAACCCCGCGCGCTTCGACGGCGCGCGGGGTTCGACTCGGAGGGAGTCCGGTCAGTCGCCGAGGTCGACCGCGAGCACGAGGACCGGCGTGAGGGCGTTTCGCTCCACGACGATCGAGGGACCGGCCGAGTCGACGATCACGCCGGCGATGTCGGTATGGCTCGTGAGCACCTTCGCCAGCTGCTCGGGCGCGAACGGGAGCGGACGATCGCCGCGCCCGAGCGCGATGACCTCGAGAGGGTGCGAGAAGAGCTGCAGGAACCGGCGTCCGTCGGTCGTCTGCGCCTCGGCGATGCCGACAGGTCCGCCGCCGGAGCCGTCGTTGACGGCGACCCACATCCGCGTGGTCGCGAGGGCCTCGCCGACCTTGAAGACGGAATCCTGTTCGCGCGGTGCGGCGAGGATACTCTTCACCGTCATGTCGACATCGGCCTGTTCGAGCGTCTTCTGGAGAAGCTCGGTCGGGAAGACCACTCGGTGCGGCGCCGAGGCGTTGTCGACGATGAGGCCGGCGAAATCACCGGAGACGACCTGCTGCAGCACCGAGGTGACGGGCTGGGCCACTGCCGACGTCGCCGACGGATCTGCTTCGAGCTGCACGGAGTCGCGCACCGCACGCGCGGAGCTGAATGCCAGCATGAACTGACGGTCTTCGCTGTCACGGACGACGGCGACGGAGAGCGCCTTGCCCTCGCTGATCTGTGCGCGCGCATCGCCGTTCACGCGGATGTACAGGTGCCCCTGGAGCGCCTGACGCATCACGCCGAGGAGCTGGTCGTTGGTCGCGCCCGTCTCGATCTCCGTGAGGGCCTCACGCAGCAGGACGTTGTCCTTCATGCCGGCGACGGTCTCGGTCTGCTCCGGCGGCAGCGCAGAGGCGAGAGGCAGCCGCCGTTCCTGGGGGGTCTCGGGCTGAGCGGCCGGACGCGGCGGCGTCGGCGGCGCCGCGGGTGCCGCTGCAACGGGCTGTGCGTCGGAAGCAGGCAGCCCCTCTGCGGCGGGAAGCGCCACTTCAGGACCGGCTTCTGCGCCGACGCCCCGGAACGCCTGCACCGAGATTCCGATGGAGGGCGCAGCGACGGACTGCTCGTCCGTCATGTTCTCGGTCGTCGCGCTCTCGTCGGTGTCGGTGCCGGTATCGGCCTGCGCGTTCTCGGCCTGCGCGGCGTCGGTCTCGACAGCCTCGGCGGTGGAGGCGACGGCATCGTCACCGGACTTCTTGCGGCGGGAGAAGAGGGCCATATGAGCCAGCCTAACCGGCAATCCGGCCGGTGTTTCGCCGAAGCGGGAACACCCGCGGAGATGTCAGATCTTCTCGATCGGTGCGACCTTGATGAGGAGCTTCTTCTGCCCTGCCGAGTCGAATCGCACATGGGCGATGCGCTTCGCGCCCTCGCCCGTCACCGCGTCGACTCGCCCTTCGCCGAAGTCGACGTGGCGGATGCGGTCGCCGGCAGCGAGTTCGAGGTCGCCGTTGTCGCGCATCTTGGCCGTGACTCTGTTGGGGAACTTGTCCATCGCCGTCGACAGCGGCTTCAAAGAGTCGCGCCCCGGCAGCGACTTCACCGCGAAACGATCGCCGGAGCCCGAGCCGCCGAAGCCGCCCTGGCGACGCGCGTTCAGTGCGCGCGACTGCATCCCTCCGCGCGAGTTCACGTCTCCCGGGGACTGCCGCCAATCGATCAGACTCGCGGGGATCTCCTGCAGGAAGCGGCTGGGCATCGCGACCGTGACCTCGCCGAACTGCGCCCTCGTCATGGCGAGGGAGAGGTGCAGACGCTTACGAGCGCGGGTGATGCCGACGTAGAACAGTCGACGCTCCTCCTGCGGCCCCCCGGGTTCGCCCGCCGAGATGCGATGCGGGATGAGGTCTTCCTCCACACCCGTGACGAACACCGCGTCGTATTCGAGGCCCTTCGCCGTGTGCATGGTCATGAGCGAGACCGACCCCGACTCGTCGTCGAGGTCGTCGGCGTCGGACACCAGGGCGACTTCGGTGAGGAAGTCGACGATCGTGCCCTCGGGATTGTTGCGGGCGAAGTCGCGGGCGACGGCCACGAACTCGTCGAGGTTCTCGACGCGCGCCTCGTCCTGCGGGTCGCGGCTCGCGCGCAACGCGTCGAGGTAGCCGCTCTTGCCCAGCAGGACGCTCAGGCCGTCGGCGACGGTCGTGGGCGGGGGCAGCTCTCCGGTGGCCGGGATCATGATCGCGGTGGCTTCGGTGAGCACCGCGTCGAGCTTGGCGATCGCCGCCTGGATCTTCGGCCCGACGCCGAGCTGGCCCGGCATCGACAGCGCATCGCGGAAACTGATGCCGTGTTCCTCCGCGAACCGCGCGATGGCTGTCTCGGTCACATCCCCGATACCGCGTCGAGGCTTGTTCAGGATTCGTCGCACCGACATCTCGTCGGCCGGGTTCGCGACCGCGACGAGGTAGGCGAGCGCGTCTTTGATCTCGGCACGGTCGTAGAACTTCGTGCCGCCCATGATCTTGTACGGCACGGCCGACCGGATGAAGATCTCCTCGAGCGCACGGGACTGCGAGTTCGTGCGGTAGAACACCGCCATCTCGGAGTAGGGCATGCCCGCTCGATGCAGCGACTCGACCTCGTCGGCCACGAACTGCGCCTCGTCGTGCTGCGAGTAGCCGGTGAAGCCGATGATGAGATCGCCTTCGCCCCGGTCGCTCCAGAGCTTCTTGTCCTTGCGGTCGAAGTTGTTGCCGATCACCGCATTCGCTGCCGACAGGATGTTCTGCGTCGAGCGGTAGTTCTGCTCGAGCAGAACGACCCTGGCGCCGGGGAAGTCGCGTTCGAACTCGCTGATGTTGCGGATGTCGGCACCGCGGAACGCGTAGATCGACTGGTCGGAGTCGCCGACCACGGTGAGCGATGCACCGGGCTCACCGGCATCCGCCGTCGGCGCGGGATCGGGCTCGAAGATCATCATGCCGTTGGAGGCATACGGATCCGGCGCCGCCCCGGCAGCACCAGAGACGGGGCGCGTGAGCTCGTGGATCAGCGAGTACTGCGCGTGGTTGGTGTCCTGGTACTCGTCGACCAGGATGTGGCGGAAACGACGGCGATATGTGTCAGCCACCTGCGGGAAGGCCCGGAACAGGTACACCGTCTGACCGATGAGGTCGTCGAAGTCGAAGGCGTTGGCCTTCTGCAGCTGTCGCTGGTAGTCGGCGAAGACCTCCACGAAGACCCGTTCGGCCGGGTCGCTCATGTTGGCCTGGCGCGCATACGACTCGGCGTCGGACAGCTCGTTCTTCAGCTTGGAGATGCGCGACTGCACCGACGCGGGCGTGAGCCCGTAGGCATCGGCCTCATGCTCCTTGACCAGGCGCTTGAGAAGAGCGCGCGAATCGCCCGAATCGTAGATGGTGAACGACTTGGTGTACCCGAACTGCTCGGCCTCGCGGCGCAGGATGCGCACGCACGCGGAGTGGAACGTGGAGATCCACATGCCACGCGCCGCGTCGCCGATCAGTCCCTCGACGCGCTCGCGCATCTCGCCCGCGGCCTTGTTCGTGAAGGTGATCGCGAGGATCTGACTCGGCCACGCCTCGCGTGCGCGCAACAGCGAGGCGATGCGTCGGGTGAGCACGCTCGTCTTGCCTGATCCGGCACCCGCGACGATGAGCAGCGCCGGGCCGCGATAGGTGACGGCCTCGAGCTGCTGAGGGTTGAGGCCGGCGAGGAGATCGTCTTGCCCCGGGGCTCCCGACGAGCGAGGACCGGCGGTGGAGGGGACGATGAGAGGAGCTTCGGTCATGGCCTTATGAGTCTAGGCGTCGGCACCGACACCGCGGCACGGCATGATGCCGGCCGGAGGCCTGCTCACGACCCGGCGTCCCGCGGGAGCTACCGGGTCTCCAGCGCGAGACGTCCGGCCAGGAGCACGTACGTCGCGGCGAAGGAGCGGCGCAGCCACGTCATGACCTTCGGACGCCCCAGCACCTGGGCGCGCATGGTGGCCGCGAAGACTCCGTACAGCGCGAAGACCACGAACGTGAGCGCCATGAACACCAGGCTGAGCCCGACCATCTGCCAGGGGTGCAGCCGAACGCGGCGATGATGCCCGCTCGGCGACCCCGTGAGATGCCCGCTGCGATCGAGGGACGCACGAGTGGACCCGTGCGCCCCTCCGAGGTCAGGCCGCGTGCCTCCGGCGTCGAACGGCGACGGCGCCACCGGCCAGGAGCGCCAGCGCCAGCGCCACCGCAGCCACGGGAAGCTCGGCACCGGTCGCGGCGAGCCCGCCCGCGGCCGCGCCACCGCCTGCGGCGATACGGATGTCGGCCCAGCCCAGGACTGCGCCGTTCGCGTCGAACGCCGCGATCCGATGCGCCCCGAGCGGTGCATCCGCCGGTATGGTCACCGTGATTGCGCCGGCAGCCGTCAGGGCGCCCGTCGCGATCCGCGTGGGGTCGGAGTACATCCACACCGCCACGTCCTTGCCGGCGCTGTCCGCATCGAGGGTGACGGTGACCTTCTGTCCGCGGGTGGCCACCGACGGGTTCACCGTCAGACCGTTGCGGTTGCCGTCGATGAGACCGGTGCCCGGAAGCGGCGGGTTCTCGCCGCCGGGGTTCTCACCGACTCCGGGGAGCGTGCCGGTGCGCAGTGCCTCGGAGGCGAAGCCGTCGGCGAACCACCACACCGGACGCTGACCGTCGATCGACAGCGAGGCCGGCGCGGTCGCGAAGCCCTCGTTGTTGATGTCCGGCATGCCGGCAGGGCGGGCGTAGTGGGCGATGCCCGGTTGCACGGTGCCGTTCAGCGTGATCTCGGCCGATCGACCCTGGCAGCCGTCGTCGCACACGGCCCACAGGGTGTTCCGCACACTGTCGTAGTCGAGCGCCATGACTCCGGTGAGCCCGGGAGCGATCTCCGACACCAGCGTCGCCGAACCGTCCGATCCGAGGGCGAACGCGTAGACGTGGCCGTTGTCCTCGACCGCCACGAAGAACAGCCCGTCGCCGTGACCGGCATACTCCTTCGGGTCGTACGCCGCGCCCTTGTTGTCGTCGAAGAGCTTTCCGGCGAGTGCGGCGTCCGGCACCCACTGCACGGCCTCCACACCGAGGTTCGCGCCGACGGCCGGAAGAAGCGCGGTCAGATCCCACTCCTGCTGAGCAACGAGGTCGCCGTTCGCGGACTCGGGGTCGACCTTCAGCACCACGTTCTGGTTCACGCCCTTGGCGCTGTTGTCACGCTCGGACGCCACGTACACGAAGCCGTCTCCGTCGACCGTGATGCCCTCCGTGTCGGGGCCCGCAGCACCCGGGCTCGCGGCGTCCTTCTGAAAGCGGACGCGCTTGCCCGCATCCCAGCCGGCGACCTTCGCGATCGAGCCGTCGGCGTGCGCCTCGAGCTTCCAGATGCGCCCTTCGCCGTTGTCGACCGCCCAGAGGAACGCGCCGTCGGCGGTCTCCTGCACGTCGAGTCCCGAGCTGTCCTCGAGGAACGTCGGGATGCTGTCGACCACGCGTACGTCGGCGGAGCCGGGCCACGTCGCCACGGCGACCTCGCCGGCGCACACGTTCGCCGTGCCCTTCGTGGACTCCGCCGTGACCGCGAAGGCTCCGGTGGTGTCGGGGCAACGACCCCAGGTCGTCGACGCGTGGCCGTCGCCCCAGGAAGCCTCATCGACGAGCAGGTCGCCGTCGAAGACCCGCACCGCGTCGCCGGCACCGAGGCCGAACCCGAGCTGTGCCCGCTCGATCACGAGGTACTCCCCCGCGCCGATCGTCGTGCCCGCGGAGATCGCGTAGGCGTGGGTGTCGTCGTCGTCCTTCACCACGATGCCCGAGACGTCGAGCACCGTGCTCGTCGGGTTCACGAGCTCCACCCAGTCGTCGGGCGATCCGCCGTCGGATTCGACCTCGTTGATGCGCACGGGGTTGCCGCAGGCGTTGCGCAAACCCTGGGTCGAAACCGCGATGTCGGCGAAATCACCGGAACCGTCGGCGCACCGCGCGAGCACACCCGCGGCATGCGCGGCGTACACGTGCTCGTCGACGGTGTTGCCGTTCGCGTCGCGGATCGTGACGGTGTCGCCGTTGCCGAGACCGAAGATGAAGTTCGCGGGCTGATCGAACACGAAGTAGCCGCCGGGCTGCACGATCGTGCCTGCGGGCAGCGGAGTGGTCTCACCGGCGTGACCGACCGGGTCGCCGTCCATCACGGTCCAGCCGGAGAGGTCGACCGCCGTGCTGCCGGTGTTGACGACCTCGACCCAGTCGGTGGTGTCGCCGTTCGACTCGATCTCGTTGATCACGATGTCGGGCATGACGCACGTGTTCGTGGCACCGGGAGTCGGGTGCGCGAGCACGAACGCACCGACGCCGTCGGGGCAGCGCGCCAGGGTGGCTGCGGCGAAGTCGCCGTCGATCGCCGCGTGCCCCTGCCACGGCAGAGTGTCGTCGATCATCGAGCCCGAGGCGTCGTAGAGCCGGATGCGGTCGGCGCTGCCGATGCCGATCGGTTCGCGGAACGCGGCCTCGACACCTCCGGACAGCCCGATCGTGCCCTCTTCGACGAGGAGGAACTGCCCCGCACCGATCTGGGTACCGGCGAGGAACTGCCAGCGGTGATCGTCGGAGTTGTCGCGGATCTCGTAGCCCGAGATGTCGAGCGCCTCGGTGCCGGGGTTGTAGAACTCCACCCAGTCGGCGGGCTGCGAGTCGACCTCGTTGATGACGATGGAGCCGGCGACGGGAGCGACCGCGCAGTCGTTCGGGGTGCCGGGCGTCGCTGTCGTCGCCGGCGCCCAGGCCCCCGTGCCGTCAGGGCAGCGCGCCCACACCGACAGCGGCGCGGTGTTCTCGTAGGCGTAGGAGTCGACTTCGGTGCTGCTCGGGTCGAAGAGCACGACTTCATCGCCCTTGCCGAGTCCGAAGGCGAAGTCGACGTCCTTCACGAGCACCAGGAACTCCCCCGGTGCGAGCGCGGTGCCATCCGGAGCCTTGCCGAAGCTGTCGCGCTTCTCATCGGCGATGGTCCATCCGGTGAGGTCGACCGTCTCGGTTCCGGCGTTGTAGATCTCGACCTGGTCGGCGAGGCCGGTCGCAGCATCGTCGTAGACGATCTCGTTCAGCACGAGACTCGGAGCAGCCGAGATCACCTCGGAAGAACGGATGCCGGGGTCGGCGCCGATCGCGGCGGCGGGAGTGGCGAGCAGGGTGGCGGCGCTCACGGCGCACACCGCCGCGACCGCCGCTGCACTGTGCAGACGGGGCATGGAGGACTCCTGGGGCTGGGCCGGAGGACCCCGCTGGACGCGGGGCCGGTCCGGAAGGGACTCAGTCGGGTACCAGCCCAGACCACCGATCCTGCGTGGCCGCAGAGGATCCCCCGGGTGCACAGCAGGTGAACGGACGGTGGCGATCTGCCGAGAGGCGACCTCCGCACCGCGATCCGGTTCGATCCGGTCTCACTTCCTGCCGCCTGAGAGCGCCCGGCACGGCGGGAGATGCGACCGGAACAAGCCGGGCGACGGCCTCAGGCGATGCGCGTGCCCGGGGGCAGGCGTCGGGCCGGCGTGCGGGTACGTGCCCAGGCACCGGCGAACAGCGAGCCGGCGATGACGACCTGTACGCCGAGGCCCACGAACCAACTGGGCACCGACGAGGCGATGACCTCTTCTGCCGTAGGTGTCTGGCCGTCCCAATCGCACGGGTCCCAGCGCTGCTCGAGCGGAGACTGCTGGGCGCTGCGCAGGCCGTACTTGATCTGGCCGAACATGTCGACCGGGTACCCCTCCGGCGAGAACTCGGTCGGGGTCGCATCGGCGAGCACGATGAACGGGTTCGCGGCGAGCGTCCACCAGACCAGGTCGAACCGCGGCACCTCCTGGGTGCTGTTGACCTCCCAGCGATCGCAGTCAGGGTTGCCGTTGGCGTCGTACGGCCGCGAATAGACCGTCGCCTCGCTCCGCACCGCCATGCCGCCGAGCCCGAACGCGATGAGCGTTCCGAACACGAGCGCGGCGACCACCAGGTAGGTCGTCGCGACGGAGAACAGCGGACGGGCGATGAGTCCGCTCAGGCCCACGCCGATCGCGGCCACGATGATGATCTCGGCCGCGAGCACGAGCAGCGAGACGAGCAGCACGGCCGGGTTCGCTCCCCCGCCCAGCAGCGACAGGGCGAGGAACGGCACTGCGACCACCAGGAAGGCACCGCCGGTGGCGACCGCCGCGACGAGCTTGCCGAGCATGATGTCACCGGTGGATGCGGCAGTCACCTGCACGGCGGCGAGCGTCGCGGCATCCCGATCTCCGTTGATCGCGTTGCCGCTGAGCGTCGGTGACACCAGCACGACCAGGAGCAGCACGATGTTGACGACGATCGAGTAGACGCCCGCGCCGATCGCGTCGCCCCAGGAGTACACGACGAACGAGAGCCCGGTGACGCCCAGCAGCACCAGTGCGAAGACGCCGAGCAGCACGTACCAGCCCACGCTGCGCAGGCGCTGGGTCAGTTCGAGTCGGGCGATGATGCCGATGTTCGCGAGGCTCATGCGCCCGCCTCCGTTCCGGTGGGTGGCTGGGGTGGTGTCGCGTGCTGCAGATTCAGGAACGTGTGCTCCAGCTCGTTCTGCGCGGGAGCGAACTCCACGACCGGGAGGCCCGCCTCGACGAGATGCCGCAGGGCCTGGGCTGCGGCATCCTCTCCGTCGAACCCGACGAGCACCGCCCCGCGATCCTGTGCCAGGGACTCGGGCGCGATTGCGAGATTCGACGCCACCTGCCACGCGTCGGCTTTCATCCGCTCCTCCGTCGCACCGGCGAGACGCACCCGCCAGGCGCGCACCATCCTCCGCGCGGGAGCGGCATCGACGACGGCACCGGCGACGAGGAACACCGCATCGTCGACGACCTCTTCGAGTTCCGAGAGGATGTGGCTCGAGATCAGCACGGTGCGCCCTTCGGCCGCGAAACGGCGCAGCAGCACGCGGAGTTGCACCCGCGCTTCAGGGTCGAGACCGGAGGCGGGCTCATCGAGGAGCAGCACCTGAGGGTCGTGCACGAGGGCGCGGGCGAGTCCGAGCTTCTGCTTCTGACCTCGGGAGAGCACCTTGGCCGGAGAGTCTGCGAGGTCGGCCAACCCGACGAGTGCGAGCAGCTGTTCGGCACGGACCGCGGCCTCCGGCTTCTCGATGCCGTACAGGCGTGCGGTCGTGACGATGGTCTCGCGGGCCGTGAGCGACGGCCAGGCGCCGAGCGCGTCCGGCATCCAGCCGAGCAGACGTCTCGCCGCGAGCGGGTCGACGGACGGATCGACGCCCCCGATGCTGATCGACCCGGCGTCGGGCGCGAGGAGGGAGGCGAGCATCAGGAGCAGGGTGGTCTTGCCCGCACCGTTCGGTCCCACGAGGCCGGTCACGCGACCGGGCTCGGCCCGAAGAGTGGCACCCCTCACCGCCTGCACCGTCCCGAACGCTCTGCTGACGTCTTGCACCACGATTCCGGTCATGCGGTCAGTCTGGCATCCGGAGTCCGTCGCCTCCGGGACCTCGGGGCGGATGCTCAGGCCCGGCCGAACAGGGGTGACACAATCAGCACATGCGCACGATCCTCAACATCATCTGGGTCATCCTGGCCGGCTGGGCCCTGTTCCTCGGGTACGTTCTGGCCGGCGTCCTGCTGTGCATCCCGATCGTCACGATCCCCTGGGCGATCGCCTCGTTCCGCATCGCCGCCTACGCGATCTGGCCGTTCGGCCGCGAGGTCATCAGCAAGCCCACCGCGGGCGTCGGGTCGTTCCTCGGCAACGTGCTGTGGGTGATCCTCGCCGGCTGGTGGCTCGCGATCGGGCACATCGTCTCGGGCATCCTGCTGTGCATCACGATCATCGGCATCCCGATGGGCATCGCCGACTTCAAGATGGTCCCGGTCTCGCTCATGCCGCTGGGCAAGGAGATCGTCTCCACACGCAGGAGCGCCTTCGACCGCACCCTCTGAGCGCCCCTCCGCCTACACTGGGCCGATGGATGCCGCCCGCCTGATCGCCTGGGATCACGAGCTCCGGTCGGCGCATTCCCGTCTGCGTGCAGCCCTCTCCGCCACCCGCGAAGCCCTCGTCGCGGGAGAGGACGCTCCGGATGCCACGTCGGAGCTCGTGCTGTACTGCATCGGCTTCTGCGCAGCTCTCGACGGCCACCACGGCGCCGAGGACCGTCAGCTCTTCCCCGCTCTGCGCGCGGAGCAGCCGGAGCTCGGTGGAGTCATCGACAAGCTCATGCAGGACCACTCGATGCTCGCCCACCTGCTCGCCTCGCTGCGCAGTGCCGCCGAGCGCGGTGACGGCGCCGCGGCGATCGGCGGGCACCTCGACGGGATCGCCGCGATCATGGAGTCGCATTTCCGCTTCGAGGAGCGCGAGATCCTCGACCCCCTGCGTGCACTGGTGCTCGAGGGCGATGTGAAGAGCGTGCTCGGCCCGCTCTGAGCTCCCGGGTCCTGCGAACGGGTCCGGAACCTGCGGAGGGTCAGGTCAGCTGCGGAAGAAGGCGACGCCCAGATCGGGATGATCGACGAACACGCCGTCGATGCCCTGGCGTGCGATGACGCCCCATTCCGCCTCGTAGTCGCCGTAGGCGCCGCGTCCGCCCGAGCCGCGGAACTCCGGCGCGAGGAAGGCGTTCTCCGGTCGGCACGTCCACGTGAACACCTGCAGGCCTCGTGCATGCGCGTCGGCCACGATCGTGTTGCCCCGGTCGAGCAGCATCTTCTTGCTCACGCTGATGCCGTCGACGCGACCGACGAGGTTGTCGAGCCCCTTCGGCGTGACCGTCTCCTTGTACGTGAGGGCGTGCTTGCCCTCAGCCACGAGGAGGTCGTACGGACGCCCCGACGCCTCGATCAGGTAGATGTACGAGGCGGAGACCCCGCGCGCGCGTAGCTGTCCGAGCACCGTCGACTCGAAGCACTCCATCACCAGCGGCAGCTCGCCTTCGGCCCATCCGGCGTCGCGCAGCTCGCGGTCGATGAGCGGGGCGAGGTCGAGGCCGATGCTCGCGAAGTACGTGGCGTGCTTGACCTCGAGCACCACACCGATCTCACGTCCGTGCTCCGCCGATCCGTCGCGCACGATGTCCAGCACATCACGCAGACGCAGGATCTGCTGGGCACCGTCGAAGCTCGCGCTCGAGGTCCGCACCTCCGGCAGCCGCTCGCGGATGCGCAGGGTCGACAGCTCCGCCCAGGTGAAGTCCTCACTGAACCATCCGGTCAGCGCCTGCCCGTCGACGCGCTTGGTCGTCTTGCGGTCGGCGAACTCCGGA
This sequence comes from Microbacterium sp. NPDC058269, assembly GCF_042881445.1. Taxonomy (NCBI): domain Bacteria; kingdom Bacillati; phylum Actinomycetota; class Actinomycetes; order Micrococcales; family Microbacteriaceae; genus Microbacterium; species Microbacterium sp. NPDC058269. The sequence continues at coordinate 805,974 of NZ_JBHVXT010000002.1, read as the reverse complement.
TGATCCGCCACATCGGTCGTGCCGGAGATCTCGTTCTCGTGCCGCACGATGAGAACGCCGTCCTTCGTCGCCACGACGTCGGGCTCGACCGCATCCACCCCCATGGCGAGAGCGAGCTCGTACGAGGAGCGGCTGTGCTCCGGACGGTAGCCGGGCGCACCGCGGTGCCCGATGACGAGGGGTGATTTCCTGGGCACGCTCTCAGCGTAGAACACCCCGGCAGCGCGCCCTCGCGAGTATCGTGGAGGAAAGAGACCTACTACCCCCCTTTGGAGTGAGGCCCACCAATGAGCAACTTCGCTTTCAACAACCCTGCTTTCCAGCAGCAGGACCCGCGCAACGTCGCGACGTACCCGGGCGGACCTCAGGCTGCCCAGGGCGCGCAGAACGCCTCGCTCCAGCACGGGGCGATGGACGCCGCGGCCAACGCGCAGCTCGAGGGCATGTACGCGGCCCCGCCAGCCGGTGCCATCGAGACCGACCGCATGTCCGTCGAGGACACCGTCTGGAAGACCGCCGGCCTGTTCGGCATCCTTCTCGTCACCGCCGCGATCGGCTGGGTGCTGACGCTCGGTGGCCTGGACGTGCCGCGCTACGACCCCTACAACCCCGCTGCCGTCAGCATGCTGCCGTGGATCGTCGGCGCCCTCGGCGGCTTCGTGCTGGCGATGGTCATCACCTTCACGTCCCGCAAGAAGGTCCGCCCGGCGCTCATCTTCGCCTACGCGGTGTTCGAGGGTCTCTTCATCGGTGGCATCTCGGCGTTCTTCGAGGTCCGCTGGCCCGGCATCGTCTTCCAGGCGACGCTCGCGACCGTCTCGGTGGTCGGTGTGACCCTTGCCCTCTTCGCGAGCGGCAAGATCCGCGCGTCGAAGAAGGCGACGAAGATCTTCATGATCGCCATGATCGGCTACCTGGTCTTCTCGCTGCTGAACCTCGTCCTCATGTGGACCGGCGTCAACACCAACGCGTTCGGCCTGTTCAGCGCCGAGATCATGGGCATCCCGCTCGGTCTGATCATCGGCGTCCTCGTCGTCATCATGGCGGCGTACTCGCTGGTGCTCGACTTCGATCAGATCCAGCAGGGCGTCCGCAACGGCGCTCCCCGCAAGTACGGCTGGCTCGGCGCTTTCGGCATCATGGTCACGGTCGTCTGGCTCTACGTCGAGATCCTGCGCATCATCGCGATCGCCCGCGGCAACAACTGACCGCGAGCCTGATCCGAACACACCTAGAGGTCCGTCTCCCCAGGGAGGCGGACCTCTTCGCATATCCGGGGGCATGCGCGCAAGGGGTTGGCACTCGGGCCGCGATGTCGGCACTGTAGAAGTCAGAAGCCCCGGCACCCCGGGGCTCCCGATCCACAGGAGCTGACCATGAGTTTTCTCGGCTTTCTTCTTCTCGGCCTCATCGCCGGAGCCATCGCCAAGCTGATCCTTCCCGGCAAGCAGGGTGGCGGCTGGTTCATCACGCTGCTCCTCGGTGTCGTCGGAGCGCTGCTGGGCGGTTGGCTCGGCAGCCTCATCCTCAACCGCCCCCTCACGGAGTTCTGGGATCTGGGCACCTGGCTCCTCGCCATCGCCGGTTCCATCATCGTGCTGCTGATCTACGGGCTGATCGCCGGTCGCGGCCAGAAGGTCAACGACTGACGCCACACGGCGCCGACGCTCGTCGCGTCACCCCGATGCCCGTCCCCGTCGGCAGCTTCGCGCTGCCGCTGGGGGCGGGCTATTTCTCTGCCCCGAGCGCCTTCCGCTCCAGCAACGACCGCTCACGGTCGTTGCCGGCGAGACCTGCGGCCACGACGAACTCGCTCCGAGCCTCTTCCTCTCGTCCGAGCCGCCGCAGCAGCTCGCCCCGCGTCGCGGGCAGCAGGTGGTAGCCACGCAACGCCCCGGAGGACGACAGCTGATCGATGATGCGCAGGGCGGATGCGGGTCCGGTGGCCATCGCGACGGCCGCTGCCCGGTTGAGCTCCACGACCGGTGACGGAGAGATGCGTCCGAGTGCCTCGTATAGCAGCACGATCCGGTCCCAGTCGGTCTCATCGATCGATGCCGCCACCGCATGGCACTCGGCGATCGCGGCCTGCAAGCAGTAGGCGCCGCGTCCACGGCCGAGCACGTCCGCCGTGGCCAGCGATGCACGACCGCGAGCGATGCGTCCTCGGTCCCAGCGTCTGCGGTCCTGATCGGCCAGGAGCACGGGGTCACCGTTGCGATCCACACGGGCGGCGAACCGCGCCGCCGTCAGTTCCATCAACGCCAGGAGGCCGTGCACCTCGGGCTCACGCGGCATCAGCGCCGCGAGCACACGGCCAAGGCGGATGGCCTCGTCGCTCAGCTCGGGTCGCATCCATTCGGGGCCACTGCTCGTCGCATGGGCCTCGTTGAAGATCAGGTACAGCACACCGAGGATGGCACCGATGCGCTGCGCACGCTCCTCGCGAGGAGGAACCTCGAAGGGCGCGTTCGCCGCGGCGAGCGTCTTCTTCGCCCGCACGATGCGCTGCTGCACAGTGGCGGTCGGCACCAGGAAGGCTCGGGCGATCTCCTCGCTCGACAGCCCTCCCACCACCCGTAGCGTCAGAGCGACCTGGGCTTCCTTGGAGAGCACCGGGTGGCAGGAGATGAAGATCAGACGCAGGACATCGTCATCGACCGTGTCCGGGTCCCACAGCGGGTCTCCCCCGTCGCGCTGCTCGCGCTCCAGGTCGTGCGCGAGCAGTGCGGCCCTCTCGTCAAGGCGCTCCTGCCGACGCCACCGGTCGATGGCCTTGCGCTTCGCGACCGCCGTGAGCCACGCCCCGGCGTTGCGCGGAACCCCCTCGGCGGGCCACTGCTGCAGTGCATCGACCAGCGCTTCCTGGGCCAGGTCTTCCGCGAGGCCGAAGTCGCCGACCATCCGCGTGAGCGCCCCGACGATGCGTGCGGACTCGATGCGCCAGACGGCAGCGACGGCGCGCTCCGCGGACCCGGGGTCGGGTGCCGAACGCGCCGTCTCGTCGTCCGCCGTGGCGTCCATCAGTGCAGCTCCATCACTGCTTCTCGATCACTGCTGGGCGCGCTGAGCCTGCTCCTCGCGCCAGCCCGCTTCCTTCTCGATCCACTCGTTGTCGGCGGGGAAGTCCTCGACGCCGGTCACGCGCCGCACCTCGAGGTACGAACCGCGTCCGAGAGGTGCACGACTCGCCCACTCCGCTGCCTCTTCCCGCGTGGGCACCTCGATGATCCAGAAGCCGTTGAACAGCTCCTTGGTCTCACCGTAGGGGCCGTCGGTGATGAGCGGCTTCTCCGTGCTGAAGTCGACGACGAAACCCTCGGACGCGTCGGTCAGCCCCTCGCCCGCGACGAGCACGCCGGCCTTGATCATGGACTCGTTGTACTTGCCCATGGCCTCGATGACCTGCTCGAACGGGGTCTCCTTGTATGCCTCGACGGCCTCGTCGGTCGCGCGCATGATGAGCATGAACTTCATGATGTTCTCCTTGTTCGAAGGGCCGTCTCTCGACCCTCTCATCAATGACGTCGAACGGGAACGGCCCGGATCGACATCATCCCGGAATTTCTTTCTGAAGAGAGTTCTCGCAGAGTCAGACGCGACGGGAAGGGCGCGCAGCGACGTCGGCGATCACCGCGGTGAGGGCGTCGAGCGAGCGCTGGGGGCTCCACGCCGCGGCGACCGATGGGGCCTCGGCGCTCAGGGCCGCGAGTCGATCGGGATCGGTCAGCAGCGCGTGGATCGCCTCTCCCAGCGCATCGACGTCACCGCTCGGGACCAGGACGCCACCGCCCTGTGCCAGCACGTCACGGATGCCGTAGCGGGCGTCGTACGACACGACGGGAGTCCCGTGCAGCAGCGACTCGACGATCGACAGCGGCTGCCCCTCGAAGGCGGTCGCCGTGACGATCATCGACGCCCGATCGAGCACGGTTCCCGGGGAATCGGTATAGCCCGCGAGCAGCACACGGTCGCCCGCGTCGAGCTCCTCGATCAGTGCGCGCAGCCGATCCTCTTCGGGCCCGCCGCCCCAGATCTCCATCCGTGCGCCGTCGACGTCTGCGGCCAGGAAGGCACGAATCGCGTGTTCGACGCGCTTGCCCGGAGCGAGGCGGCCGAGCACGACCACCAGGCCGTTCTCACGCAGATCGTCGCGACGCTCGACCGGGGCGATGGGATTCGGCACCAGGACGTGGGAGGCCGCGGATCCGAAGCGCGCCACGACGTCGTCGCGCTGCGTGGCGGTCGGCCAGATCACGGCGTCGAAGCGATCGGCCAGGCGGAACCAGCGCGTCCAGAGCGTGTTCATCGGGGCGTCCGGAGTGTACGGCGCCTCCACGTGCATGGTGTGAATCGTGTGCAGGATGCGTACTCGCGGGTCGGACCAGTCGGCGATGAGCTCGCCCAGCTGTCGGGACTCGCAGATCACGATGATCTGACGGTCGCCGAACGCCGCCGTCACCTTCTCGAGCCACGCCAGGTAGAGCCCGCGGAACCCGTGCAGCGCGCCGACGACCTCGCCCGAGGCGCCGTAGACGAGGACGGGCTCCTCGGTCAGGTGCCAGTCGGGATTGCCCGGGATGACCGGCAGCGCTGCGAACGGCCGCTCCTCGGCATCCGTCAGCACCCGGTACTCGATGTCGGGATCAGGGCCGACCGCGGCGTCGGCGGCAGCACGCAGCCAGTCGGCTGCTCCCCCGTCGGCATCCGCGGCCTCGTCGAACAGGTTCCGCATGCGCGAAGGGTCGACGAGCGCACCCTGCTCCGCGAACGTCCGTCGGTGCTCAGCGTGGTCGGCCGCGGTCCCCGGGTCGAACGTGAGCAGCTGCGGACCCGCACCGCCGCCCACCCCGGCGGCAGCGAGCTGGCGCGCGCGCGTGAGCGTCGCGATCGTGTAGCCGCCGTCCATGCCGGGGATCAGCCGGCTGGACAGCACCAGGTACTCGGCGTCGGGAAGCACCGGCGCCGCGTCGGGGAGCATCGCGCTCCCTACTCCCACTCGATCGTCCCCGGCGGCTTCGACGTGACGTCGAGCACGACGCGGTTGACGTCGCGCACGCCGTTCGTGATGCGGTTCGAGATCTTCGACAGCACGTCGTAGGGCAGACGCGTCCAGTCGGCGGTCATGGCGTCTTCACTCGACACCGGACGCAGCACGATCGGGTGACCGTAGGTACGGCCGTCGCCCTGCACGCCCACCGAACGCACGTCGGCGAGCAGCACGACGGGGCACTGCCAGATCTCCTGGTCGAGGCCCGCCTTCGTCAGTTCGTCGCGCGCGATGGCGTCGGCCTCACGCAGAATCTCGAGACGGTCAGCGGTGACCTCACCGATGATCCGGATGCCGAGACCGGGCCCCGGAAACGGCTGACGTCCGACGATCGTCTCGGGGATGCCGAGCTCGCGACCGATCGCGCGCACCTCGTCCTTGAAGAGGGCGCGCAACGGCTCGATCAGCTCGAAGTCGAGGTCGTCGGGGAGGCCGCCCACGTTGTGGTGCGACTTGATGTTCGCGGTGCCCGCACCGCCGCCGGACTCGACGACGTCGGGGTAGAGCGTGCCCTGCACGAGAAACTTCACGGGTGCGCCGCCCGAGGCCTTCGCCTCGGCGACGAGGTCGAGCTGCACCTTCTCGAACGCGCGGATGAACTCGCGTCCGATGATCTTGCGCTTCTCCTCGGGGTCGGTCACACCCTGGAGGTGACCGAGGAACGTGTCGGCTGCATCGACCGTGATGAGGCGCACACCGGTGGACTCGACGTAGTCTTTCTCGACCTGCTCGCGCTCGCCCTTGCGGAGGAGCCCGTGGTCGACGAAGACGGCCGTGAGCTGGTCGCCGATGGCCTTGTGCACGAGAGCGGTGGAGACCGCGGAATCCACGCCACCGGAGAGCGCGGAGATGACGCGGGCGTCACCGACCTGCTCGCGGATGCGCTCGATCTGCTCGGCGATCACGTTGCCGCTGTTCCAGTCCGAGGCGAGTCCGGCGCCCTTGTGCAGGAAGTTCTCCAGGACCTGCTGACCGTGGTCGGAGTGCTTGACCTCGGGGTGCCACTGCACCCCGTAGAAGCCGCGCTCGGGGTTCGCGAACGCGGCGACCTTGGTCGCTTCCGTCGTCGCGAGCACCTCGAAGCCGTCGGGGGCCTTGGCCACCTGGTCTCCGTGACTCATCCAGACGTTCTGCTGAGCGGGCTGGCCACCCAGCAGCGTGCCGCCGTCACCGCTGATGACGGCATCCGTCGCGCCGTACTCGCGCAGCCCGGTGTTCGCGACCTCGCCACCCAGTGTCTGGGCCATGTACTGGAAGCCGTAGCAGATGCCGAGAGTCGGGACGCCGAGCTCGAAGACCGCAGGGTCGAGCTTGGGCGCACCCTCCTCGTACACCGACGAAGGACCGCCGGAGAGGATGATGGCCACCGGGTTCTTGGCGGCGATCTCCTCGGCCGTGGCCGTGTGGGGCACGATCTCGCTGTACACGCCCGCTTCGCGGACTCGACGGGCGATCAGCTGCGCGTACTGCGCGCCGAAGTCGACGACGAGCGCGGGACGCTGCTGGGTCTCGGACTGTTCGGTCAACGGACACCTTCCGGGGCGGGGGTGGAGGCCTCGGCGGCCTCTCTGGTGGCGAGATAGGTCTTGACTTCACGGGCGACGACCGCCTCCATGAAGAACGACAGCAGCGGCACGACGCCGCCGAGTGCGAGCAGGATGAAGCGCGGGAAGCGCCAGCGCATCAGGCTCCACATGCGGAAGCACGCGAAGAGGTAGACGACGTAGAACCAGCCGTGCGCCACGAGGATGAACAGCGACAGGTTGAACCCGTCGCCGAGCGAGGTCATCTCGCAGGAGTTGGTCATCGGGGCGAAGAGCGACCACCACTGGCAGTCGGGACCGGCGAGCACGCCGGCGAACCAGAGCGGCCCTCCGGAGCCTCCCATGAAGAGCTCGAGGTGGATCGGCGTGTACTTCAGCACCATCTCGGTCAGCAGCAGGAGCAGCATGACTCCGGTGATGATCGACGCGATCTGGTAGAACTTCAGCGCACCGCGGATCGCCGGAAAGCTGGCGACTTTCGGTTCGGGCATGCGTCCAGTCTAGCCGCCGGGAATTCGTGTCGAATCCGGCCGCGGAGGCATCGGTCAGGAATCGAGAAGCGGGCGCGAAGCCGCCCTCGTAGCGTCGTCGTCATGAACACCACCATCGATTCCCTCACCCTCGACGTCCCCGATGTGGACGCCGCCCGCTCCTTCTACGCGCAGGCTTTCGACCTCGGCGACCGCCTGCAGTTCCGCACCGCGGATGCCGAGACCTCCGGCTTCCGCGGCTACACCCTCTCCCTCGTCGTCTCGCAGCCGGCGAACGTGCGCGCCCTCATCGACGCGGCCGTCGCCGGCGGAGCCACTGTCATCAAGCCGGTGTCGAAGTCGCTCTGGGGCGTCGGCTGCACGGTCCAGGCTCCCGACGGCGCCATCTGGAAGATCGCGACCTCCGCGAAGAAGGACACCGCTCCCCCGAGTCGCGCGGTCGACGAGATCGTGCTGCTGCTCGGCGCGGAGGACGTGGTCGCGTCGAAGACCTTTTACGCAGATCGCGGCATCCCCGTCGGCAAGAGCTTCGGGCGCAGCTATGTGCAGTTCGACACCGGAGCGAGCCCGATCGGACTCGGCCTGTACCGCCACGCTTCTCTCGCCAAGGATGCGGGTGTGCCGGCGGACGGCTCCGGGTCGCACCGGATCACGGTCAACGGCGTGCTGGGTGCGGCCGTCGATCCCGACGGCTTCGTATGGGCTCCTGTCGCGGTGAGCGCCTGAGGCTATGGCGCCTGCTGCGGGGGCGTCGCCTCGCCCGCGGTGAGAGGAAGGGCGGTGATCAGCCGCGAACCGGCGATCGCCGCGAAGAGGATCGCCGCGCTGCCGAAGAGGGGCAGCACCGCGAGCGCGAAGGCGGCGCTGACGCCGAAGCTGAACGACAGCGCGAGGAAGATCACCCACGCGGCGATGCCGACCACGACCGTCGCCCATTGCATGCGGGTCGTCCCTCGTCGCACCGCCGTCACCGTCGTCCGCCGCCCCTGCCGCATGACATCTTCGCCCCAGCGATGACCGTCCCACCACCGCTGTGTCTGCCGCGCGACCTCGTACCAGCCGGCGCCGGTCGGCTCACGGACGGTGGCCTTGTCTCGCATCCTGGAAATCTAGCACTCGCCCCCAGCCGGGGCGGGAGACGACGAAGGCCGCCGGGATCGCTCCCGACGGCCTTCGCCTGTGTCATACGACGAGCGGATCAGAACTACTCTTCCCGCATCAGAACCACCGCGTGAGGAGCTCCCAGAGCCAGTCGAGGATCGCACCGATGATGCCGCCCGCGCGGTTGACGGTGACGGTGGCGGTGGCCGCGTCCCCGTCGGCCTGCGACGCAGCGACCGTGTACTTGCCCGAGGGAGCGCTCTTCGGCACGGTGACCGAAGTGCTGAACGTGCCGTCTGCACCCACCTGGACGGTGCCGACCTGGACCGGCTTGCCCTTCTTCGGACGCAGCTCGATCGACACGGTCTCGCCGGGCACGTAGCCCTCACCGGTGACCTTGAGGCTCTTGCCCGCGGTCACCTTGGACGAGCCGAGGGCGATCGATCCGGCGAACTCCTCTTCGCCCGCGATCGTGAACGGCACCTGCACCGTGGTTCCGGTACCGGCGACGGCCACGGTGAGCACCTGCTCACCGAAGACCCCGGACGGAACCGTGAAGGTCAGGCTGGCACGCCCGCCCTCGTCGGTGGTGTCGACGACGGCCGGGTCGACCGCGCCGGCCGCGAGCTGCGTACCGCCGAGCGACAGCGACACCTCACCCGGAGCGGGCTCACCGGCGCTGAACGCCAGCGAGGAGAGCGACACGGTCACCTGGTCGCCGGCGCTGTAGCCGTCGGCATCCGCGGGGGTGACCGCCACGCCGACCGCACGCTGAGCGTAGTCGGGGCTCGCGGTCTTGTTCGCGTCGAACCAGTCGACCATGGACTGCAGGTCGATCTTGCCGGTGTCGCGCTTGCCCGTGCCCTCCTTGAAGGTGAAGAAGTTGTCTCCACCCGCGGCGAGGAACGAGTTGGCTGCGACCGTGTAGTTCGCCGCCGGGTCGAGCGGTGTGCCGTTGAGCGTGATCGACGTGATCCGCGAACCCTGTGCCGCGGCGGGGTCGTAGGTGTAGACCAGCCCCTCCGAGACGCCGAGCTTCAGGAACGGACGCGCCGAGCCCGCCGGCTGCCACTGCTCCTCGAGAACGCCCTTCAGCTGCGCACCCGTGAGCGTCAGCGTCACCAGCGTGTTGGCGAACGGCTGGACCGTCGCCGCCTCGCGGTAGGTGACGTTGCCGTCGGGGTCGGATGCTCCGGCCGAGGCGTACGTGAGGTTCGCGCGGATTCCACCCGGGTTCATGATCGCCACATCGGCGCCCGTGGACCACTTCTGCACGTCGGCGACGAAGTTGCCGATGGTGGACTCGCCACCGCGGTTCTCCGATCCGTTCGTCTGACGTGCGCGGTTGAAGTCGGCCGTGATGTCTCCGACCTTGATCGCGCCGAGCACATCGGCCTCGGCCTTCGCCTTGGCGACGATGTCGGCCACCTCGGGGACAGCCGGGTACAGCGGCTTGCCCGCAGCGGTGAGGGGCTTGATCTCATTCGTGATCGAGATCAGGTCCTTCGTCTTCGGGTCGACCTGGATGTTCATCAGGCCCAGGTTCTCGCCGTACTGCCCCGCGGACACGACCGGACGGCCGTCGATCACGTGGTTGTAGGCGAGGTGGGTGTGCGCCGAGACGATGGCGTCCACGTCGTCATCGACCCCGTACACGATCTCGCCGAGAGGCGAGTCCGGGGTGATGCTGGACACGGCGGTGCTGGATGCCCCCTCGTGCACGAGCAGGATGACGACATCCGCCTCACCGTTGGACTCGTCGCCGTCACGCAGGTCGTCGGCCACCGCGTTCACGGAGTCGACGATGCTGCGGACCTCGAGGTCCTTGATGCCCTCGGGCGACACGAGCGAGTCGAGGTCTTCGGTGACCGCACCGACGAAACCGACCCGCACGCCGTCGAGCTCCTTCACCCATGCCGGTGCGAGCGCGGGCTCGCCGGTCTCGGTGACGAACACGTTCGAGGAGATGTACTCCCAGTCCGCGCGCTCCTGCACACGATCGCGCAGGTCTTCCCAGCCCTGGTCGAACTCGTGGTTGCCCGCCGCGCTGACGTCGAGGCCGGCCGCGTTGAGTGCGTCGATCGTGGGGTTGTCGTCGTTGATGAACGAGGTGAACGTCGATGCGCCGATCAGGTCACCGGCTCCGGCGAAGATCGTGTTCGGGTTCGCCTCACGGAACTGCTTGACTGCACCGGCCAGCACCGCCGCCCCCGCGGCAGCGCCGTCGGCCTCGATCCGACCGTGGAAGTCGTTGACCGTGACGACGTCGATGCTCACCGGCGGGATCTCCGAGGAGACGCCGACGATGATCGGGTCGTGGTCGCTGGAACGGTAGGGCGTTCCCGACTCGGTGGCGCCGAACGCGTAGCCGCGGTCGCTCCACTCCGGCGAGTTGATTCCCCACACACCTGCACCGGTGATCGACGAGGCGAGCGACGGCGACGCGATCACGTGGTCGAGCGAGCCGAGCTCGCCGTCGAACGTGTACGTGTACTGCCCGGAGGCCTTGTCGGCGACCAGATCGCTCCACCCGTTCGAGGTGAACACGTCGATCGGGTCTTCCTTGCCGTAGGCGTTGAAGTCGCCGATCAGCAGCATGTCGCCGCTGCCGGTGGTTTCCTCGAGCTGTTCGGTGAAGGCGAGGATCGCGTTCGCCTGCTTCACGCGGTCGGCGTTGAAGAAGCCCTGGCCGTCGGCCGGTTCGGCTCCTGCACCCTCGGGCGGCGACTTCGACTTCAGGTGGTTCGCGACGACCGTCACGACGCGGCCGTCGATGTCGAACGCCTGCGCGATCGGCTCGCGGGCGTTGCCCCATACGGTCTCGTCGGTGACGGTGACGCTGTCGCCGACCCGCTTGACCGCATCCTTCTTGTAGATGATCGCGTTGGTGATGAAGTCGGTCGTCGCCGCGTTGTTCAGAGCGGCGGGCGTGGGCACGTACCCCCACACGTCGCTGCCGGCGTCGGCGTTGAGCCCGGCGACCAGGTCTTTGAGGGCGGTGTCGATGGGCTTGCCCAGCTGCACCGAGTTCTCGATCTCCATGAGCGACACGATGTCCGCATCCAGCCCGTTGATCGCCGCGACGATCTTGGACTTCTGGATCGCGAACTGCGCCGCGTTCGCCGCACCTCGGGCGTTGGAGTTCTCACTCTTCAGCGTCGTGAAGTAGTTGTAGACGTTGAAGGACGCGACCTGGACGTCGCCGCCCACGGTCGGTGCACTCTCGGTGCGCGGGTTCGTCGCCTCGAAACCGACCTTGAGGTCGGCGGACGAAGAGTCGTCGATCGGCACGACCGGCTGCAGACGCCAGTCGTTGAAGCCCCACTGCAGCACGTAGCCGTTGTCGCCGAAGTCGACGGTGTCGCCGTTGCGGACCACCGTGTCCTTGGTGAAGTAGGGCTGCTCGCCGGGGTGCCCGCTGTTGGACACCTGGATGGACCAGCCGTCGTCGAGCAGGATGCGGTTGGCGCGGTTGGCTGCGGCGATCGCTGCAGCGGCGTCGCCCGGACGGGTGGTCTCTGTGCTCTTCACGGCGAGCGCGTCACCGGCGTTGAGCCAGAGCGCGCCGAAGTTGAACAGCTGGTGGCTCGAGGCGAGACGGTAGTTCCCCTCCGGAGCAACGTACATGTTCTCGTACTGCTCACGGTCGGCACCCTGCACCGTGGCGGGCAGCGGCGTGACGGCGGGCACTCCGACGCCGGCGGTGAGGACCTCGACGTCGGCGGCCGCGGCCGGATTGATCTGCGTCTGTCCGAAGTACTCGCTCACGGAGCCCGTCACCGAGACGAGGTCACCGATCGCGAGCGTCGGGGTCAGGGCGTTCAGGAAGACGAACACGCCGTCGGAGGCACCGGGCGTCGCATCCGTCGCGCCGCCGGAGCCCTGGGTCTGGATGACGATGCCCTTGTAGCCGCCGGTGCGGTAGTCGGCCGTGACGACGCCCTCGACCTGCACGGTCTGACCGTTCAGCGGGGAGACGTCGGTCGAGCCCTGGACCTCGGCGATGGTGGCCTTCGTCGGATCCGTGCCGGGACCTGTGCCCGGGTCGGTGTCGCCGGAGTTCTGCGGCGTGATCGTGGGCGAGAGCGTGAAGTCGGCGCTGTTGACGTCGGTGTCGACGCCGCCGGTGCGGTTGAGCGACTTGACGTCGGTGTTGCCCGTGGGCGCGGTGGCCGCCGTGCCCTCGAAGGTGTTGGAGGAGCCGTAGCCGAGCAGGTCGACGACGCCGTCGACGCCCACGACCGAGCCAGGAGTGAGGCTCACGGCGGCGGTGCCCTCGACGAGCGCGAGCGTGCCGTTGGTGCCACTCGGGGTCAGGGTGCTGACGGCGTCCGGTGCGGGCAGCTCGGCGCCGTTCGCACCGTTGCTGTTGCCCTGCACCAGGTAGTAGCCGCCGGCGGGGATCACACCGGTGAGCGGAGCCACGCCATTGAACGCCGCTGTTCCGTTCGCCGAACGGTACTGCAGCGACATGCCGTCGAGGGTGACAGGGGCGGACGTGGGGTTGTACAGCTCGACGAACTTGTTCTTGAACGCCGCTCCCGCGCTGCCGCCGGAGAGATACGCCTCGTTGATCACCACCCCCGTACCCGTGGTGTCGGCGGTGGCGGGAACGGCGGCCAGCGAGCCGAGGCTCAGCGCGGCGACGCAGGTCACGGCGAGAGCGCCGATGCGCCCCCGACTTCTACGGTGCGAGACGGGAGCCACACGGCCCTCATCGTCTGGAGCGGACATCATCGGTGCTGTCTCCTCGGTCGGGTGCGACACTTCTCAGGACTGTCACGGCACACAGGGGAAACTCCCAGCGTGCTCACATGGTTGCGAGCATACGGAGCGGTCCCGACATCCTCAACGGAGTTTTCCGATTCGTCATCCAGCGCTCACCGGATGGCCCGAGCGACCCCTGACGAAGGTCTCTAACCGGATCGGCCAGCGCACAATTGCGCAGGCCCGAGCGCGCGGATGCGCGGGCGCTCAGACGACGGGGTCGGCCCCCGCCGCATCCTCGAACTCCTCGACTTCGCGCTCCCAGGCGTCCTTGGCCAAGCGGTACCAGAGGTAGAACGCGAAGCCGGCGAAGATCGCCCACTCGACGGCGTAGAAGACGTTGAGCCAGTTGACCGGCGACATCTCATCGGGCGCCGGCGAGGAGATGTCGACCAGCCCTGCCGTCGCGGTGGTGGAGGCGAGGTACGGACGGTAGACGTCGAGCTCCTCGACGTCGTGCCAGCGACTCAGGAGCGCGGCAGGCGACATCCGATCCAGTCGCTGCGGATCGGAGTGCGGCGGCACCCGAGGACCCTCATCCGAGATGATGCGCCCGGTGACGGCGACCTCGGAGCCGTCGGCCCCGGCCTCGAGCTCCTTCACCGCCGCGTCTGCGGACTCCCTGTCCGGCGCCCAGCCGATCGCCACGGCGATGGAGACGCGCTCATCGACGCGCAGCTGCCCGGTGACCCAGTACCCTTCGACGTCGTCGTTGAAGCGGCTCGACACGACGATGAAGTCCTCGGGGACCCAGGCGCCGGAGGTCTCGACGCGCTGCCCCACGAGCGGCTCGGGAAGGTACGCTCCCGGCTCGAGCACGTCGGTGAGCTGCTGCACCTCCTCGGTGGCACCGGGGGCGGGCGGATCGGTCTCGATCGCGCGCTCCAGCTGCCACTGACCGAGCCAGGCGAACACGCCCGCCACGAGGAGGCAGAGCAGAAGCATCCCGATCCAGCGTCCCCGGAGCATGACCTCGCGGAGGGTCGGGGGGAACAGGGCAGGAGTGGTCACGGTGACGCGCAGAACCCTCAGGCCTCGTACGGTGCGAGCACGACCTCGACCCGCTGGAACTCCTTGAGGTCGGAGTACCCGGTGGTCGCCATCGACTTGCGCAGCGCGCCGATGAGGTTCGCGGTGCCGTCTGCCACGGGCGCCGGGCCGTAGAGGATCTCCTCGAGCGTGCCGATGCCGCCGACCTCCACACGGTGGCCGCGCGGCAGCTTCGGGTGATGCGCCTCGGGGCCCCAGTGGAAGCCGCGACCCGGCGCGTCGGTGGCGCGGGCGAGCGCGACGCCGAGCATGACCGCGTCGGCACCCATCGCGAGAGCTTTGACGATGTCGCCGGAGGTGCCGACGCCACCATCGGCGATCACGTGCACGTAGCGTCCGCCGGACTCGTCGAGGTAGTCGCGGCGCGCGGCGGCGACGTCGGAGACCGCGGTCGCCATCGGCGCGTGGATGCCCAGGGTTGCACGGGTCGTCGACGCCGCTCCCCCGCCGAAGCCGACGAGCACGCCGGCGGCGCCCGTGCGCATCAGGTGGAGGGCCGCGGTGTACGTCGCCGCACCGCCCACGATGACGGGCACGTCGAGGTCGTAGATGAACTTCTTGAGGTTGAGGGGTTCGGCCACACTCGACACGTGCTCTGCCGACACCGTGGTGCCGCGGATCACGAACAGGTCCACACCCGCAGCGGCGACCGTGTCGTAGTACTCCTGGGTGCGCTGCGGGGTCAGGGAGCCTGCGACGGTGACCCCGGCCTCGCGGATCTCGGCGAGACGGCTGGTGATGAGTTCGGGCTTGATGGGCTCGGAGTACAGCTCCTGCATCCGCACCGTGGCCTTGGCGTCGTCGAGACCGGCGATCTCCGCCAGCAGCGGCTCGGGGTTCTCATAGCGCGTCCAGAGACCTTCGAGGTCGAGCACTCCGAGTCCGCCGAGCTGGCCGAGCATGATCGCCGTCTGCGGGCTCACGACCGAGTCCATCGGTGCGCCGAGCACCGGGATCTCGAAGCCGAAGGCATCGATCGTCCAGGCGGTCGACACGTCCTCCGGGTTGCGCGTGCGCCGCGAAGGCACCACCGCGATGTCATCGAACGTGTACGCGCGGCGTGCACGCTTTCCTCGGCCGAGCTCGATCTCCATGGTCACCCCACCAGCCTACCCGGCGGCCGGAGCGGCCCGTGCTGGGAGACTGGATCCGAGACCGGGAGGCAGCATGAGGGCAGAGGACGTGGACGTCGTCGTCGTGGGCGGCGGCGTCATGGGGTTGGCCACGGCCTGGGAACTCGTGCGTCGAGGCCTCCGCCCCATGGTGGTGGAACGATTCGCCCGCGGCCACCACGAAGGCGCGTCGCACGGCGCGACCCGCAACTTCAACAACGCCTACGACGAGGAGCACTACCTCGATCTGCTGGTACGCGCCCGCCACGGGTGGGATGCCCTCGGTGACGTCGACGGCGAACCTCTCCTGCGCCTGCACGGGCTCGTCACCCACGGCGGCCTCGACATCGCCGCCGTGCACACGGGCCTCGACAGCCGCGGCATCCCGAATGCCGTCCTCTCCCCCTCCGAGGCGGGTGCCCGATGGCCGGGGATGCGCTTCGACGGCGACGTGCTGTGGTCTTCCGACGCCGGAGTCGTGCGCGCGGCGGAGACACTGCGGGAGCTGGAACGGCGGATCGTCGTCGGAGGCGGCGAGGTGCGCTGGAACACACCGGTCGCGCGCATCGACGAGGACCAGGACGGTGTCGAGATCAGCCTCGCCGACGGCGGCCTGCTGCGGGCCGAGACGGTCGTCGTGACCGCCGGCGCCTGGACGCGGACGCTCCTCCCGCGCCTCGAGCTGCCGCGCCTCACCGTGACCGAAGAGACACCGGCGCACTTCCGGCCGTCGACGGATGCGCCGTGGCCGTCGTTCAACCACTACGTCGACCCTGCGGCCTACCCCGCGACCGTGTACGGCATGCCCACGCCCGGCGAAGGTGTGAAGGTCGGCTTCCACCGCGTCGGCGACGAGGTAGACCCCGATGCCCGCCCGCACCTGCCGACGCATCAGCGCGCGCTCTCGGACTACGTGCGGGAGTGGATGCCGGGCCTCGACCCGACGTCGGCGGCACCGATCAGCTGCACCTACACCTCGACCGACGACGGGACCTTCGTGCTCGATCGCCGCGGTCGGATCGTGGTCGGTGCCGGGTTCTCCGGCCACGGTTTCAAGTTCGCGCCGGGCGTCGGCGGGGTCCTCGCCGACCTCGCGATCGACCCCGCCGCGCGCGCCGCCGCGCCCTTCCGGTTGCCCTGAACGGCGCCGGTCGTCAGCGGGTGCGCGCCACCCGCTTCTCGTCCCACACCGGCTCGTCCGACTCGTAGACCTCGCCGTCCGAACCGAACACCAGGAACCGGTCGAACGAGCGGGCGAACCAGCGGTCGTGCGTGACCGCCAGCACCGTGCCCGCGAACCGCGCGAGCGCCTGCTCGAGCGCCTCGGCCGATTCCAGGTCGAGGTTGTCCGTCGGCTCGTCCAGCAGCAGCAGCGTCGCACCGGAGAGCTCCAGCAGCAGCACCTGGAACCGCGCCTGCTGTCCGCCCGAGAGCGAGTCGAACGTCTGCTGGGCCTGGCGCACGAGGCCGTAGCGATCGAGCGCCGAGCTCGCGGCATCACGCGGCATCCCGGCACGACGGTCGTCTCCGCGGTGCAGGATCTCCAGCAGCGTGCGTCCGACGAACTCCGGATGCGCGTGCGTCTGCGCGAACAGACCGGGCACCACCCGTGCACCGAGCGCGGCCGTGCCGGTGTGCTCCACCGGGCTCAGCTGCTCCCCGGTCGAGGTGACGTGACCGAGCGTGGAGTCGGGGTCGCTGCCGCCGCGCGCGAGCAGCCTCAGGAAGTGCGACTTGCCCGATCCGTTCGAGCCGAGCACCGCCACCCGGTCGCCGTACCAGACCTCGGCGTCGAACGGGCGCATGAGCCCGGTCAGCTCCAGGCGCTGCGCGACCACGGCGCGCTTGCCGGTACGTGCGCCCCGCAGACGCATGTCGAAGTCCTGCGAGGGCGGACGCTCCTCGGGTGGTCCCACCTCCTCGAACTTGCGCAGACGGGTCTGCGCCGCCTGATACCGAGAGGCGAAGCCGTCGTTCGCCGAGGCCTTCACCTTGAGGTTCGCCACCAGGGTACGCAGCTTCTCGTGTTGTTCGTCCCAGCGCCGGCGCAACTCGTCGAGCCGGTCCATCCGGTCGGTTCTCGCCTGTTGGTAGGTGCCGAACCCGCCGCCGTGCACCCAGGCGGTGGCGCCGGCGCCCCCGGGCTCGAGCGTGACGAGCCGATCAGCAGCGCGTGCGAGCAGCTCGCGGTCGTGCGACACCAGCAGCACGGTCTTCGGTGTCTGACGCAGCTGCTCCTCGAGCCACCGCTTGGTGGGCACGTCGAGGTAGTTGTCCGGCTCGTCGAGCAGCAGCACCTCGTCGGGGCCGCGCAGGAGAGCCTCGAGCGCCAGCCGCTTCTGCTCACCACCGGAGAGGGTCGTGAGCTCGCGATACCTGGCGCGCTCGTACGGCACGCCGAGCGCCGCGACCGTGCACTGGTCCCAGACGGTCTCGTGCTCGTAGCCGCCCGCATCCGCGTACTCGGCGATCGCCGACGCGTACGCCATCTGCGTGTCGTGCTCATCGCGTTCGATCAGCGCGTTCTCGGCCGCTTCGAGGGCCTCGGCCGCCGTGCGGATGCGCGCCGGGGCGACACGCACCAGCAGCTGATGCACGGTCTCGCCCGCCTCTCCGTGACCGACGAACTGGTCCATCACTCCGAGCCCGCCGTCGATCGTCACGACGCCGTCATCGGCCGCCTGATCGCCGCGGATGATCCGGAGCAGGGTGGTCTTGCCCGCTCCATTCGGACCGATCAGCGCACTGGTGGAGCCGGCGCCGACTCTGAACGTCGCCTCATCGAGAAGCGGTCTGCCGTCTGGGAGCGTCAGGGAGACGCTGGATACATCGATATAGCCCACGGTGCGTGGCCGTCCTTCCGCCCGCGCATGCCGAGCCGACCAGGCTATCAGTCCGGAGCGACCACGCTCCGGACTGCGCTCAGACGAGAGCGCTCGACGTCGGCACGGGAGCGGCGAACAGATCGAGCACGGGGCAGTGCGCGTCGACGACCGCGCGCAGGTTCTCGTACTGCTCAGCCGTGTCAGGGCCCGTGATGTCGACGGATACCCGCACGTCGTGGAATCCGGCGCGCCCCGACTCGTCGATGCCGAAGAGCTTGCGCACATCGAGGTCGCCCTCCGCCGTGATCTCGATCTCGTCGATCGTGAGTCCGAGAGCCTGCGCGTAGAGCCGGTAGACGACCACCTGGCAGGAGACGAGGGCGCCCAGCGCGTACTCGACCGGGCTGGCTGCGACGTCGTCACCAGCCAGCGCCCCCGGCTCGTCGACGAGGAAGCGGTGCTTTCCCGCGCGGATCTCGGTCGCGACCGATCCGATGCCGCGTCCGCTCACCCGATACGTGAGCTGGGCGTTCGCGTCGTCCGTCGCGATCCTCTCGTTCCACGCGGCGCCGGCGTCAGTGAGTCGCTGCGCGCGCTCGACAGGGGTGACATCGGCGATGCCGGCGAGCTGGTCCTGGAGAAGAGTCATGGCCCGACGGTAGTGAGGCGTGAGGTCGCGCTGCCGGCGGCCCGTCATCCGACTTCACACCCGGACACAGAGCGTCACGGTGCCGAGACCTCCGCCTGGTTTCAGCGCCGCAGTTGCTCGATGCGCTCGGACTCGCCCCAGGCGCTGAGAGACGAGTTCCACCCTCAGGCGATAGCTGAGCAGCAGACCGGATGCGATTGCCCCATCAGCTCCGGATGCGCGCACCGTCTGCGCGACCTCCGGCGTTCCACGAGGAGGGATTCGAGAGCATCCTTTCCGTCGAGCTGCGACCTGACCAGAGCCTTTGCCTGCTCCCGGGTCACCAGGATCACGCACTGCGCATCGCGATGAGGGATTCAGTCGGCGCGGCTCAGGCTCATCAGCACTTCGGTGCGGGGTGCCGCCGGCAGAAGGAAGCGGAACTCGGTGCCCACGCCCTCCTGGCTCGTCACATCCATCGTCCCGCCGTGCGCGAGGACGATGGCACGGGTGATCGTCAGACCGAGCCCCACCCCCGGAACCGCGTTGCGCGTCGCCGTCGACGCACGGAAGAAGCGGGTGAACAACATCCCCTGCTCGTCTTCGGGGATGCCGACCCCGGTATCGGCGATGGAGAACTCGACGCCGCCGTCGACCGCGCGCACCCGCGCGGTCACCGTGCCCCCTCGCGGGGTGAACTTGATGGCGTTGGAGAGCAGATTGTCGATGGCCTGCCCCACCCTGCCCGCGTCGATGACGACGGGAACAGCTCCCGGCTCGACCTCTGCCACGAGCTCGATCCCCTCGCGCTGCGCATGGGGGCCGGCCGACGCCACTGCCGAGCGCACGAGCTCTGCCACATCGGCTTCCTCGCGCTCGAGCGGGAACCGCCCGGACTCGACCTGCGCGGTGAAGAGCAGATCGCCGACGAGATTGAGCAGACGCTGGGCATTGCGCTCGATGATGCCGACGAACTCCTGCTGGTCTTCGGTGAGAGGCTGCCCCGGATCGTTCTGGAGCAGATCCAGGAAGCCGATGATCGCGCTGAGCGGCGTACGGAGCTCGTGCGAGATCATGCCGACGAACTCGTCCTTCATGCGGGCGACCTCGACGGCCCTTGTCTCGTCGGTGAGGACGAACAGATAGCCCTGCTGCGCACCGGCACCGTCCTTGTGCGGGCTGACGGTCACGCGAGCCGGGACCGTGGTGCCTCCCGCCGTGATCACCTCGACGTCGCCGTCGACCGTGGCCCCGGCGTCGGCCTGGGCGAACAGTGCTTTGATCCCGGGAGCAAGATCGGCGTATCCCGGGGGCAGTCCGCCCGCCGGATCCGGCGGCTCCGCATTGTCCGCGGCCAGCATCGAGAGCACGGCGGTCGAGAAGAAACGGTCGATGCGCACGTCGCGCAGCGCTTCGTCGACCGGTAGGCCGAGAAGGCGTACAGCCCCGGGGTTCCAGGCCGTGACGGTGCCGCCCCGATCCGTGGCG
Organism: Microbacterium sp. NPDC058269; assembly: GCF_042881445.1. NCBI lineage: Bacteria > Bacillati > Actinomycetota > Actinomycetes > Micrococcales > Microbacteriaceae > Microbacterium > Microbacterium sp. NPDC058269. Next base: position 785,918 of record NZ_JBHVXT010000002.1, on the reverse strand, counting down.
ATCACCGCCTGCGCCGTGATCGACGACCACAGGCTCTCGAACGAGTCGAGCAACTCACGGTACTGACGCTCCTTGTCGCGCAGCTGCACGATCATCGCGACGTTCTCCGACAACGCCCTGGTGCGCTCGGCGACGAGTTCCTCCGCCTGCTCGACGCGCATACGCTGCTGCCGCGAAAGCTGGTTGATGACCGCGGCCACCGCCGAGAACACCAGCGGCCCCACCACGCCGCGCAACCACTCGACGGAGGTGTCGGGCGGGTCGGTGAAGTACGGCATCAGCAAGGCGATCGAGGTCAATCCGCCCACCACGAACACCCAGCGGATGCCGGGAGCCGCCGCCAGCCAGACCACGGGCAAGAGCACGAGCGACGAGAACAGCGAGGTGGCACCGCCGGTGCCGGTACGGAACAGGCCGAGGCCGACGATGTCGACGATGGGGATCAGCAGCACGGCCCAGCCGTCGTGCACACCGCGTGCGGTGAACACGGCAGCGACCACCGTGGCGGCGAGGACGACGACGATTCCTGCCACTGCGGGCGCGAGATTCGTGATCGGAAGGTCGGGGACCCACCAGGTCAGGATCGCCGCGACGACGGTCGCGATGACCGTGGGCGCCTGCTTGAGCAGCGGGCTCGGGTTGTCGAAGACCTGGTACCAGCGGTTCTCCGCGCGGTCGAGCGGCGTCGCCCTCACCGCCGCACTCTCCCGACGATGGCATGCAGGTCGGAACCCGTGATCGGCTTCGGCAGGGCCGCATCGGCCGGCGGATAGTCGGCGGCGTCGAGCACCGAACTGATCACGAGGAAGCAGTCCGGAAAGCGCTCCTGGACGAGTCGCGCGCACTCCTGACCCGAGATCCCGGGAAGGAGCAGGTCGAGCACCGCCAGGACGGGATCGATCTCGGGGAACGCCGCGATCGCCGATTCCGCGTCGCGAGCGATGAACACGTCGAATCCCTCACGATCGAGATAGCGGCGCAGCAGCGCTGCCTGATCGGGAGCGTCCTCGACGACGAGGGCCAGCGGCCTCCCGGTCATCGAAGGAGCAGCTCTCGCACGACGACGATGACGACGACCACCGCGAGGGCCAGAAGCGCCTGCGGGATCAACCGTCGCTCACGTCGGGCGTCCGCGGCGATCTCCTCGACTTCGACATCGTGCGACGGGGGTGTGGTCATGAGTCGACACGTCCGATCTTCTCGGTCTTGATCCAGGAGGCATCGGCTCGACGCCACTCTTTGATGTAGGAGTCCACGGTGATGGCGCACAGCAGGGAGCCGTAGCCGCAGATGTAGAGCAGCAGACCGGCGAAGAACCGTCCGCCGGGAAGGGGCTCGACGGCGCGCGCCAACCAGATGCCGAGCATCGAGATCGGTCCCCACAGGTAGAAGACCACGGCCCAGATGAAGCCGGACTGATCCGTCAGCCCGAGGCCGAAGGTGGCCAGGAGCGATTCGAAGGCCCAGGGGAACAGCGCGATCGCCATCAGGATCAGGGCGCCGAGCCCCGGGAACATGATCGCCTCGCGCCAGGAATGCCGGCCGGTCCGTGGGTCGAGCTGCACCGAGTACAGCATCGAGAAGAGGTAGATGCAGGCCGCGGCGATCCACATGAAGCGGAAGACGAACTCGGCGATGTCGCTGTGCAGGAGGAGCAGCGCGAGCATGCCCGCCGCCGCCAGGAGCATGAACGCCGGAAGCAACAGGATCGTGAACCAGGCGAGCCCGAACCCGAAGCTGCCCAGGTTGTGGTCGCGGCTCGGCCGGAACCACAGCTTGCGGTAGATCGATGTCAGCTGCACGTTGCCCCGCGCCCAGCGCAGGCGCTGCTTCCACAGACTGTCGATCGTGCGCGGTTCCTCGGCCAGCACCACGGCATGCGGCTCGAAGACCATCCGACGCCCCTTGAGCTGCCCCTCGAAGGTCGTCATGGTGTCTTCGGCGAGGGTCCCCGTGGGGATCCGCCCGCCGATGGCCTCGAGGTTCGCCCGCGAGTGCAGTTGGGCACCACCGGCGAGGCAGGCGATCGCGCCGCCGACGTTCTGCACCCGACGGGCGGAGAGCTGACCGATGACGTACTCGATCGCGATGAACCGCGTGAGGTAGTTGCGGTCGCGGCTGCCCTCGGCGATATACGCCGTCACGGCGCCGACCTTCTCGTCGGCGAGGTGCCGGGTGAGCTTGCGCAGCGAGTCACGCGCGAAGATCACGTCCGCGTCCATGATGAGAACCGCTTCGGTCCAGGAGTCGGCGAGGACCACGTCGAGGCCGTGGTTGAGGGTGTGCGCCTTGCCTTCGCCACCCTTCTCGCGCCGCAGATGCACGACCCGGCCGGGGTGGGACTGCGCCTTCGCGGTCACGATCGCCGGGGTGTCGTCGGTGGAGGCGTCGTCGACGACGAACACCCGCAGACGCTCGGCCGGATACTCCAGCTGCAGCAGCCGCTCGATGGCGGGGCCGATCACCGCGCCCTCGTTCCAGGCCGGGATGATGACGGCGACGTTCGGGTGATAGGGCGCCGCTTTGCCGTAGTGGTTGCGGAACGCATGCAGCGGCAGCATGAGGAACTGCAGGCCGGTGTTGATCACCGGCAGAGTGCCGACCAGGACGCACAGCAGGAGAACGATGACCAGCACGGTCTCCAGCACGGAGAGGTCCGTCATCAGGATGCCTCCACCGCGTCGAGCAGCGCGACGACCCGGGTGTAGCGCCCGACCTCCGACGCCTCATGGCTGTCGGTGGAGGCGACGATCTCCCCACCGGCGTGACGGAGCGCGACCAGGGCTTCGACTCCGGGACAGCCCCACTTCTCGTTCACCTCGACGAGGGTGTCGGTGTCGGCGGCGGTGCGTGCCCAGGCATCCGTCCGCTGTGCACCCAGGTCGGCTTCGGACAGACCGATCTTCGGGAGGATCGAGAAGCAGTGCGCGAGCTGGTTCCCCGGATACCGGCGCATCGTGGCGATGAGCGCATCGACGAACTGATCGAGCACGTCGTCGGTCGCCCAGCCCGCGGCGATCCGCTCCCGCACCGTGGAAGGACCGAGAGGGCCGTCCGCACCGGGGAACTGATGGTCGGCGATGAGGATGCGATCGATCCCACCCGGCAGCGTCGGGATGTCGAGCGTTCCCGTCGTATCGAGCACCTTCGCCTCCACGCCGGTGAGCACCGTGAGCCCGTCCGGCACCTGGAGCGCCCGCACGGCGGCGAGGTACTCCGGAACCCAGGTCGTGCTCTGACGCACGTGATCGACCAGACGCAGCGTGGTCAGACCCGCCGTCGCTGCCGCTGCGACGTTCTGCGTGAGCGTCGAGACGGCATCGTCCGAGAACGTCGAGTGGACGTGGTGGTCGCCCCGAAGCAGCGCGTGGCTCACAGTTCCTCCTGATGCCCCGCATGGTCGGAGACCAGCACGTCTTCGATCTCGACGATCACATCCTCGAGGAAGCGCACCGAGGCGATCTCACGGAAGGGGATCTGCACCGGAAGCTCGCGCCCCAGGAACAGATCGGCCACGAGCGACGGGATGTCGACGCCGGCCGCGATCGTCAGGGGCAGGGCGCCCGGGAAGCGCGGATTGACTTCGAGCAGCACGGCCCGCCCTGTGCGGTCGCGACGCAGCTGCACGTTCGCGACGCCGACCAGTCCGATCGCCCGCGCGATCGATGCCGCCGTCTCCTCGAGCTCCGGGTCGCGGAGGGTGCGTCCGGCGATCGCCACACCGGAATCGACCCTGGCGCGGGTGCGGGGCACAGCGGCGACGACGTTGCCCGCCGCGTCGGCGATCACGTCGACCGAGTACTCCTCCCCCGGGAGGAAGTCCTGCACGATGAGCCCCTCGTCGGTCGGCAGCGCCTCGAGCGCTGCACGATCGGGGACGAGCCGCACGCCGCGGCTCCCCGCTCCCTGACGCGGCTTGGCGAAGACCGGGAACTCCCAGTCGACGGCCTCGGCGTCACGTCCGGCGAGGACCGTGCGCGGGGTGTGCCCGGTCGGCGCGCACCGCTCTGCGAGGGCGAGCTTGTCGAGCGCGGTGTTCAGGGTGTCTGCCGACGGCGCGGCCAGAACGGCGGGGGCCAGCTCGTCGCGTCGACCCGCGAGGGCGATGAGTTCGACGTCGACGGTCGAGATCACCAGGTCGAGGTCGTCTTCCTCCACCATGCGGGCGATCGCCGGTACGAAGTCGTCGTCCCTCCCGGGCGGCACCAGACGGCGCTGCGCCGGTGGAACCAGGTAGATACCGCTCGCCCAGCCGTCCATATCGGCGGCGAAGACGGTCAGATCGGAGCGACGGAGCAGCGACCTGATCACGGCCACGCCTGCCGGGCCTCCGGCACCGGTCACCAGCACCCGCTTCGTCATCAGCTCTCCCGTCGTGTGAGTTCGTGGGCGCCGATGAACTCGGCGGTCTCGCGCACCACTTCCAGAGGTTCGACTGCGGTACCCCCGCCGAACCTCGACCAATACCGGGCGGTCGCGGTGACGAACTCGGGTGCCAGGTAGTCGCGGCTCGCCGTCTGGGATCCGAAGCGCTCGAGCAACCGCAGCTTCTCGTCGAGGTACTGGTCGATGCGCACGAACCTCGTGGGGCGGAAGTCGATCGTGGAGGACGGGCTCTGATAACAGGCGACCGTGCCCACGCGCCGCGTCGCCACGATGGTCGCCTCGCTCACGGCCCTGTGGTCTTGATGGCGGTCATGGCTCGAATGGGTGTAGACGATCGTGGGCTGGATCTCCTGCACGACCTCTTCGATGATGCGGACCGTGGAGCCTCCGCCGGAGATCTCCGTGTCGACGAGATCCTTCAGGAACAGACGGGCGCCCAGCATGTCGGCCGCCTCCAGGGACTCGTTCTGTCGACTGTCGGCGTCTCCCCCTCTGGCCCCGCGGGAGAGCGTGAGGATGGTGATCTCGTCCTGAGCCCTGGCGTGCGCCGCGAGCAGCCCGCCGACGCCGATCTCGACGTCATCGGGATGTGCGCCGATCGCGAGCACCCGCTCGGGCTTGCGCGCCTCTTCACGGCGACGGCGCCCCTCTTCGACCAGACGGGTGACCGCCTCCACGAGCTTGCCGTTGTCGAGCGGCTTGGTCAGGAACTCATCCGCTTGCGCCCGCAGGGCCGACACCGCGTACTCGACCGAGACGTGGGCGGTCATCACCACGACGGGGACCGAGGGAACCGTCCTCCGCAGCTCGGCGAGCAGCTCGAGCCCGTTGAGCCCGGGCATCTCGATGTCTGTCACGACGACATCCGGGCGCACAGCGGCGACGCGCTCGACCGCCATCTGCCCGTCGGAGGCGACATCGACGATGCACCCGGCCCGCCGTTCGAGCACGGTCTTCACGAGCAGGGCGACATCAGGATCGTCATCGACGACGAGCACACGAGGAGAATCCTCTGGCATGGGTACAGCTCTCCTTGGGGAGGTTCCCTGACCGAGGGGGATCGGCCACACGATCTCGGTGCCCTTCAACACCGAGACCGCAGGGAAAGTCGAGCGGGGTATGTCGATTGTGGCATACGATGCCGACCTCGCGACGGCGCGTCTCCTAGGCTCCCGCGCGCGCGGCGCGTTTCTCCTCCTGGAAGACCCGGATCGCCTCGTAGCGCTCTGCGGATCGTGCCCGTCGCTTCGCCGCCTCGTCCTCGCGATTCTTCGGCGGCGCCGCGGTGACGAGTTCGCCCAACAGACGGCCGACGACCTGCGCGATCTCTCCGACCGCGCTGTCGAAGGCGGCCTGGTTGGCTCGCGACGGCGCCGTGGTTCCGGAGATCTTGCGCACGAACTGCAGCGCTGCATCGTGGCACTCCTCATCGGTCGCGGCGGGCTCGAGGTTGTTCAACGGGACGATGTTCCGGCACATACGGGCACGCTACGCCGCCCCGCGGACAGACGGAAGGGGGCCAGGGTGGGGATGGTGCGGCTGTGGGGCGGTCGCTACGCTCGGGGCTACCGGGGCCGCCTCTGCGTCCCCTCCCACACCCGTCGACAGGACAGAGAAATGACGAACCCCCCGTTCCCCGAACCGCCTGCCCCCGATTCTTCGAATCCGGTGACGCCACCGCCCGCCGCTCCCGCCGCACCTCCGGCCGGCACCTCCGATGCACCTCCGGCCTGGGATGCCACTCCCGGTGCGGCACCCGCCGCCGGCTACCCGGCTCCCGCAGCACCCGCGTATCCGCAACCCGAGCCGACCCCGCCGGGACGCGTCCTGTCGATCGTCGGACTCGTCCTCGCTTTCCTGGCCGCACCGATCGGCCTCATCCTGAGCATCGTCGCCGCCGTGAAGCTCGGCAAGGCCGGGCAGCCGAAGGGACTCGCGATCGCCGGCATCATCGTCGGCGCGATCCTGACGATCGTCGGCATCATCGGGATCATCCTGTTCGCGACCGTCATCGCCGGAGTAATCGGAATGTGCGCCGAACTCGGCAGTGGCGTCTGGGAGGTCAACGGCGTCACCTACACCTGCGGCTGACCCGCATTCGACGAGAAAGCGAGAGGGACCGGATGCGAGTCGCATCCGGTCCCTCTCGTCGTCTGTGACGACTACTTCTTGTAGTTCGGGGCCTCGACCACGATCTGCACGTCGTGCGGGTGCGACTCCTTGAGCCCCGCCGAGGTGATGCGCACGAACTTGCCGCGCGTCTTGAGCTCTTCGATGGTGCGGGCGCCGACGTAGAACATCGACTGACGCAGCCCGCCGACCAGCTGATAGGCCACGGCGGCGAGCGGTCCGCGGTAGGGAACCTGCCCCTCGATGCCCTCGGGGATCAGCTTGTCGTCGCTGGGGACGTCGGCCTGGAAGTAGCGGTCCTTGGAGTACGAGGTCTGCTTGCCGCGGGTCTGCATCGCGCCCAGCGACCCCATGCCGCGGTACTGCTTGAACTGCTTGCCCGACTGGAAGACGATCTCGCCCGGAGATTCGTCGGTTCCGGCCAGGAGCGAGCCGAGCATCACGGCATCGGCACCGGCGACGAGCGCCTTGGCGATGTCGCCCGAGTACTGCAGACCGCCGTCGGCGATCACGGGAACCCCTGCGGGGCGGGCGGCGAGGGAGGCCTCGTAGACCGCCGTCACCTGGGGCACGCCCACGCCCGCGACGACGCGCGTGGTGCAAATGGAGCCGGGACCGACGCCGACCTTGACCGCGTCGACTCCGGCATCGATCAGAGCCTGAGCGCCTTCGCGGGTCGCGACGTTGCCGCCGATGACGTCGATGTGCTCGAACGACGCGTCGGCCTTCAGGCGGCGGACGAGATCGATGACGCCCTGCGACTGGCCGTTGGCGGTGTCGACCACGAGAACGTCGACCCCGGCATCGCGCAGCGCCTCGGCGCGCTCCCACGCGTCGCCGAAGAAGCCGATCGCGGCACCGACGCGCAGTCGACCCTGGTCGTCCTTGGTGGCGAGCGGATACTTCTCGCTCTTGTCGAAGTCCTTGATGGTGATGAGACCGGCGAGCTTGCCGTCACTGTCGATGAGCGGCAGCTTCTCGACACGGTGCTTCGCGAACAGCGCGATGACCTCGCCCGCCGCGACACCCACGGGAGCGGTGACGAGGTTCTCCCGCGTCATGACGTCCTTGACGAAGGTGCTCTGGCGCTCGAAGCCCGAGACGAACCGCATGTCGCGGTTCGTGATGATGCCGACGAGCTTGCCCTCGTCGTCGACGACGGGAAGACCGGAGATGCGGTACTTCGCGCAGAGGTTGTCGACCTCTTCGACGGTCGCGTCCTGCGTCGTCGTGATGGGGTCGGTGATCATGCCCGACTCGCTGCGCTTCACGCGGTCGACGTGCGCGGCCTGGTCGGCGATGGAGAGGTTGCGGTGCAGGATGCCGATGCCGCCCTCACGCGCCATCGCGATCGCCATGCGCGACTCGGTGACCGTGTCCATCGCGCTCGACAGGAGCGGGGTGGCGACCGAGATGCGGCGTGTGATGCGCGAGGACGTGTCGGCCTCACTGGGGATCACGTCGGTGTGCCCCGGCAGGAGCAGCACGTCATCGTACGTCAGTCCGACGAAGCCGAAGGGATCGTGCTGTTCCATGGATTCTCCTTCTGCGCGAGTCGCGCATGTCCGAGTGCGAGGGGGTGGTCGACGTCGGCCGGTGCGGGGCCGCGGCCCGTATGAAGATTCTAAGCGAGACACGCCCGAGAACATTCCCAGAGCCCCGCCGTTACCGGACTGTTGACACGGACCGTAGGTGATTCGCCGATCGACCATTACGCTCAAATGCGTCGTCCATCCCTGCGGTCGAACCCGAGACCGCAGAGACACAGCACTCAAAGTGGAGGTTGCGTGGGACCCACAACAATCGCCGTGCAGCGAAAGCGCCCCTGGGTGGTCGCGCTGCTCGCTATCCTCATGGCGCTCACCGCGTTCGTGTTCATGCCCCCCTCACCGGCTTCGGCCGAGACGACGGACGACGGGCAGGAGATCACGGACTTCTACTTCGCCGGTGTCGTCACCAACGCCGACCAGCCCGTCGAGGGCGTCGCGATGTCGATCAAGGGGAACGGCTTCGAAGCCGACACCGAGACCGATGCCGAAGGAAAATGGCGCCTCTACGTGCCGGAGAAGGAGACGTACACCCTCACCGTGGACGAATCCACCCTTCCGGACGGAGTGATCGTCGACGCCACCCAGCTCCCCGAGGGCATCCAGCCGGTCTCGGGTACCACGGCGTCGTTCGAGCTCGAGTTCGGTCTGACCGGGACCAAGATCGTCAACTTCTTCCTGGGCGCGGGCGAGCGGGTCACGGTGTCGTTCCTCGACCAGCTCTTCTCACGGCTCGTCGGAGGCCTGAACTTCGGGCTCCTGCTCGGACTGGCCTCGATGGGTGCCGCGCTCATCTACGGCACGACGCGCCTCTCCAACTTCGCCCACGGCGAGATGGTCACCTGGGGTGCCGTCATCGCGCTGATCTTCACCACGTTCTGGCAGCTGCCGCTCTGGCTCGGCATCATCGCCGCCGTGATCGGTGGCGCAGCCCTCGGCTGGGCACTCGATGCGGGGATCTGGAAGCCCCTGCGGCGACGAGGACTCGGCGTCGTGCAGCTGATGATCGTGAGCATCGGTCTATCGCTCGCGCTGCGCTACGGCATGCAGTACTTCATCGGCGGCAACACCTACCAGCTCCCGGGCGCGAGCCCCGAGCCGATCAGGTTCGGTCCTATCTCGCTGTCTTACATCGACATCATCGGCATGGCGACGAGCATCATCGTGATCCTCGCTGTCGCGTTCTTCCTCACCCGGACCCGCACCGGAAAGGCGACGAGGGCGATCTCGGACAACCCGCAGCTCGCCGCCGCATCCGGCATCGACGTCGACAAGGTGATCCGCACCGTGTGGATCCTCGCCGGTGCACTGGCGGCGATCTCCGGCATCCTCTGGGCGTACTTCCGCCCCGGGGTGAAGTGGGACATGGGCATGCAGATGCTGCTGCTGATGTTCTGCGCGATCACGCTCGGCGGTCTCGGCTCCGCGATCGGCGCCCTGATCGGCTCGATCATCGTCGGACTCGCCGTCGAGGTCTCGACCTTGTTCGGCGTACCGACGGACCTCAAGTACGCGACGGCCCTGGTCGCGCTGATCCTGATCCTGCTGGTGCGACCGCAAGGCATCCTCGGACGAAAAGAAAGGTTGGGCTGACACATGGACTTCGGCAGCATTTTCGGCAACACCGCCTCCTACCTCTTCAGTCCGACCACCATCGCCTACGCCCTCGCGGCAACGGGTCTCGCCGTGCACTTCGGATACACCGGACTGCTCAACTTCGGTATGGCCGCGTTCATGGCCATCGGCGCCTACGGGTACGCGATATCGATCCTGACGTTCGGCTTCCCCTGGTGGGCGGCACTCCTGGTCGGCCTGCTCGGCGGGGCGGTGTTCGCTCTCGTGCTCGGCATCCCCACCCTCCGTCTGCGCGCCGACTATCTCGCCATCGCGACCATCGCCACCGCCGAGGTGGTGCGCCTGCTGTTCGTGACCGAGCTCTTCAAAGACTGGACGAACTCCGCCGGCGGCCTCTCCGGGTACCACCAGAGCTTCCGCGATTCCAATCCCTTCCCGGAGGGAACCTACGGCTTCGGGCCGTGGACATACAACGCGACGGATCTCTGGGTCCGCGTCGTCGGACTGATCAGCCTCGCCGTGGCAGTGCTCGTGGTCTGGGCGCTCATGCGCAGCCCGTGGGGTCGCGTGCTCAAGGGCATCCGTGAGGATGAGGACGCGGTGCGCTCGCTGGGCAAGAACGTCTTCGCCTACAAGATGCAGGCGCTCGTGGTCGGCGGTGTGATCGGCGCCCTCGGCGGAGTCATCTTCGTCCTGCCGTCCGCCGTCATCCCCGGAAGCTACTCGACCTCGCTGACGTTCTTCCTGTGGACGATCCTGCTGCTGGGTGGTGCGGCCACGGTCCTCGGGCCGACGCTCGGTGCGGTGCTGTTCTGGGTGGTGTTCGCCTTCCTCGGTGCGCTCCTTCCCGCGATGGCGAACGCCGGGTTGCTGCCGATGTCGGGCCAGCAGGCCGACGTCGTGCGCTACATCGTGATCGGCATCGTGCTGATGCTGATCGTCATTTTCCGGCCTCAGGGCATCCTCGGAAACAAGAGGGAGATGACCTTTGTCAAGTAATGACGACGCGGCGGTCACGCCCACGAAGAGTGCGCCACGTGCCAAGACCGGCGGTCTCGCCGCTGGTCCCGCAGCGCCCGGTGTCAAGAAGGTCGATCCCATCCTGATCGTCGATGCGGTCGAGCGGCGCTTCGGCGGTCTCACGGCGGTCGACGTCGACCACCTCGAGATCCCGCGCGGAGCCATCACCGCGCTCATCGGCCCGAACGGAGCAGGCAAGACGACCCTGTTCAACCTGCTCTGCGGCTTCGACAAGCCGAACAGCGGCACCTGGTCGTTCGACGGCACGAACCTGTCGGGCATCCCGTCGTTCAAGGTCGCGCGGATGGGACAGGTGCGCACGTTCCAGCTGACCAAGTCGCTGTCGTTGCTCACGGTGCTCGAGAACATGAAGCTCGGCGCGAAGGATCAGCGCGGCGAGGGCTTCTGGGCGGGACTGTTCCCCTTCCTCTGGCGCAAGCAGGATCAGGAGATCGAGGCGCGTGCGCACGAGCTGCTCACGCGGTTCAAGCTCGACGCCAAGGAGCAGGACTTCGCCGCATCGCTGTCCGGCGGTCAGCGCAAGCTGCTCGAGATGGCCCGCGCGCTCATGAGCGATCCGACGCTCGTCATGCTCGACGAGCCGATGGCCGGGGTCAACCCGGCGCTCACACAGTCGCTGCTCGAGCACATCCTCGATCTGAAGGATCTGGGGATGACGGTGCTGTTCGTCGAGCACGACATGCACATGGTCCGCCACATCGCCGACTGGGTGGTCGTGATGGCCGAGGGCCGTGTCGTCGCCGAAGGTCCGCCCGACCAGGTGATGGAAGACCCCGCCGTGGTCGACGCCTATCTCGGCGCGCACCAGGACGTCGACCTCGGTGCTGTCACCGGCCGGCTCGCGGTGATCTCCGAAGAAGACGCGACCAGGATCCGCGAGCAGATCGAGACCGAGGTCGAAGCCGAGGTCGAGGCCGAAGACGTTGAGGAGGAGAAGTCATGACCGACGCACCCGTCGAGCGGAACGAGATCAAGAACGACGACGTGATCGTCGAGCTGACCGACGTCCATGCCGGCTATCTCCCCGGAGTGAACATCCTCAACGGTGCGAACCTCATCGCCCGCAAGGGAGAGCTGATCGGCATCATCGGCCCGAACGGCGCCGGCAAGTCGACGCTCCTCAAGGCGATCTTCGGCATGGTCGAGATCCGCTCCGGCGACGTCACCGTGAAGGGCGAGAGCATCGTCGGGCTCAAGGCCGACAAGCTCGTGCGCCGCGGGGTCGCCTTCGTGCCGCAGACCAACAACGTGTTCCCGTCGCTGACGATCCAGGAGAACCTGGAGATGGGGCTGTACCAGAACCCGAAGATCTTCGCGGAGCGCCTGGAGTTCGTCAGCAGCATCTTCGGCGAGCTGGGCAAGCGCCTCAAGCAGCGGGCCGGTTCCCTCTCGGGCGGTGAGCGGCAGATGGTCGCGATGTCGCGCGCGCTGATGATGGACCCGTCGGTGCTGCTGCTCGACGAGCCCTCCGCCGGCCTCTCCCCCGTGCGTCAGGACGATGCATTCATCCGCGTCTCCGACATCAACAAGGCGGGGGTGACGACGATCATGGTCGAGCAGAATGCGCGGCGCTGTCTCCAGATCTGCGACCGCGGCTATGTGCTCGACCAGGGCAAGGACGCCTACGAGGGGTCGGGGCGCGAGCTGCTGAACGACCCCAAGGTCATCGGCCTCTACCTCGGCACACTGGGCACCGACGCCGCCTGAACCGTGCATGAAGAAGGCCCCGGATGCCGAAGCATCCGGGGCCTTCTCCGTGTGATTACTTCAGACGGGTCGTGGTGTTGTCGGCACCGAACTCGTAGACGCCGATGGCCGCACCCTTCGGGTCGTTGTTCTCGTCGAACGTGACCTTGCCGGAGAGACCGTCGTAGTCCGCCGTGCCACCGCCGTTGATGATGTCGGCGCACTCCGCGAACGTGCTGCACGCTTCGCCGTCGCCGTCGCCACCGGAGACCGTGCGCATCTGCTCGGCCATGTCGGCGCCCTCGACCGAGCCGGCGGCGAGTGCCGACAGCGCGATGAGGATGACGGCGTCGTACGCCTCGGCGGAGTACGTCACCGCGTCGATCGGGTCGTTGCCCTCGGCGGTCCAGACCTCGTTGAGCTGGTCGAGGAAGTCCTGCGGCAGGTCTGCACCCGCGCGCGTGCCCTTCGAGCCCTCGAGGTTGACCGAGATGTCGGTTCCCCAGTCCTTCAGGTTGCCGTCGACCAGGTACAGCGAACCGGTGTCGACGCCGGCGTTGCCGAGCAGCGGTGCGATGGTCGCGAACTGCTCGTACGAGACGACGGCCACGGCATCCGGGTTGGCGGCGGCGATCGAGGCGACCTGCGCGTTGAACTGCCCGTCACCCTGGTTGTACGAGACCGACTCGACGACCTCGCCGCCGGTGCCCTCGAACGTCGCCGTGATGGCCTCGGCGAGACCGGTGCCGTACGGATCGTTCTGGTAGATGATGCCGAGGGTCTTGTGGCCGTCCTCGGCGATCTGGTTGCCGAGCACCTCGCCCTGCAGCAGGTCGCTGGGGGCGGTGCGGAAGTACAGCGGGTTGATGCCCGTGAAGTCCGGCGACGTGTTCGACGGCGAGACGGTGAGGATGCCCGCACCGGCGTTGCCGTCGAGGATGAGCTTGGTGACGCTCGACGACGCGGCACCGATCATCGCCGTGATCCCGGCGTTCTGCAGGTTCGTGATCGAGGTCTCGTACGCCTTGTTGTCGAGGTCGCCCTCGTCGGCGGTGGTGAGATCGATCGTCACGCCGGCCTTGGCGTCGTTGATCTCGTTCACGGCCAGCTGGACACCGGCTTCCATCGGCGCCCCGAGGAACGCGAGCGTTCCGGTGGCCGGAAGCAGCGAGCCGAGCTTGAGCGTCAGATCGGCGGCTGGCTTGTCGCTGCCGCCGCTCGGCTCTGCGCTCGGGGTGCTGCTGCAGCCGGCGATGACGATGGCGGATGCACTGATCAGTGCGATCCCGGCGAAGACCTTCGCTGTGCGCGAGCCCTTCAATGCGTTCATGATGCTCCCTTGCGTAACTGAACGTGGATTGTGGCCACAATCGGGTGCTCTAACACTAGGGCGTGAGTCCCGCGCGCAGGGGTCGCAAGTGTCTCGGTGCGTTAACGATCCGACACCGGGTTCCCCACCTGATGATCCCCGGGATCAGGCCGGGTCAACCCGCGGAATCCTGCGGCCCCGACGTGCGGCGAGCAGGAGGTCGACGATGAAGACACCGATCGCGATCCACACGATGATGAACCCCGCCCAGCGCTCGGTGGGCATCGGCTCGTGCAGCACGAGCACACCGATGAGGAACTGCATCACGGGGGTGATGAACTGGATCATGCCGATCACCGTGAGGTTGATGCGTCGGGTTCCTGCGGCGAACAGGAGCAGCGGGACGGCCGTGGCGACGCCGGCGAAGGCCAGCAGCAGCGCGTGCGTCCACCCGTTCATGCCCATCGTGATGCCCCCGGGTGTCAGAGCGACGATGATGAGCTGCACCACGGCGATGGGGATCAGCCAGAACGACTCCAGCGTGAGACCGCTCACCGCGTCGACGGCGGGACCGATCTTCTTCTTGATGAGGCCGTAGACCCCGAAGGACGCCGTCAACGACAACGCGATCCACGGGAACGCCCGATAGGCGACGACGATCACGACGACCGCGATCGCCGCGATGGCGATGGCTGCCCACTGCAGCTTGCGGATGCGCTCCTTCAGAACGAAGACGCCCAGCAGCACGGTCGTGATCGGGTTGATGAAGTAGCCCAGGCTCGTCTCGACGACGTTGCCGCTGAGGGTTCCGATCAGGAACACCTGCCAGTTGACGTAGATCAGAAGTCCGGCCAGAGCCGTCCAGCCCAGCAGCTTCGGCTGGCGGAGGATGACGCCGAACGCGACCCAGCCGCGCGTGACCGTGAGCAGCAGCAGGCAGAACACGAACGACAGCAGCACCCGCCAGGCCACGACCTCCCACGGCCCCGTCGGCACGAGGAGGAGGAAGTAGAGCGGAAGCACTCCCCAGAGGAGGTACGCCCCACCCGCGTAGGCGACGCCGGCGGTCTGCGTGGCGCGGGTCGTCTCTGGGGGCACCGCACAACCCTATGCCCGCGCTGCCGCCGCGAACTCCATCGCCCGGCCTCTCCGGCGGAGTTTGGCAGGAAACGGATGCCCGGTGGCGTACGCAGAAGGGGGCCCGGATGCAATGCGCATCCGGGCCCCCTTCGAGGACCTTGGCCCTGCCCCTCATGAGGGGCGGGAATCAGGTTCCGCAGATCAGCGGACGACGACCGCCAGGACGTCGCGAGCCGACAGGACGAGGAACTCGTCTGCGCCGAACTTCACCTCGGTGCCGCCGTACTTGCTGTAGAGCACGCGGTCGCCGACGGCGACGTCGAGCGGAACACGGTTGCCGTTGTCGTCGATGCGGCCGGGGCCGACCGCCACGACCTCGCCCTCCTGGGGCTTCTCCTTGGCGGTGTCGGGGATGACCAGGCCACTCGCGGTGGTCTGCTCGGCCTCGACCTGCTTGATGACGATGCGGTCCTCGAGCGGCTTGATGGAAACCGACACGGTCTACCTCTTCTTTCTTGACGCTGACACGAAAGACTTGTTCGCACTCTCAACCCGAGAGTGCTAATCCAGTCTAGGCGCTCGGCTGGCACTCACGCAATGCGAGTGCCAGTGCGCGCCGCGGTTCGGCACATCGCCCGGGCAATTAGGCTGAGCACGTGGAGATGTCCGAGCTGCGCGCCCTGCTGACCCCCGCCGGTCTCGAGCTGCTCGACGCGGTCGGGCCCATCGAATCGACGGCCGACGTCGCCCGCGCCGTCTCACGATTGCGCGCAGCCGACCACTCCCCCGAGTTGGTCTCCGCCGTGGTCGGACAAGCCCACCTGCGGTCCAAGGCGGCGGCGAAGTTCGGCCCCTTCGCCGCGCGCATGCTCTTCACCCGAGCAGGGCTTGAGCAGGCCACGAGACTCGGGGTCGCGGCCCGGCACGCGCAGCGGATCCGCCAGGCCGGCTTCACCCGTGTCGCCGACCTCGGCTGCGGCATCGGCGGGGACGCGCTCGCCTTCGCCGGAGCCGGGCTCGATGTGCACGCCGTCGACGCCGACGAGGTCACCGCGGCCCTCGCGGCCTACAACCTGGCCCCGTTCGGCGACAGCGCCGTGGTGAGTCACGGCACGGCGGAAGATGCCTTCTCGACGCGGGAGGCCGGTGGCGCCGTCTGGATGGACCCGGCCAGACGCACCTCGGGGCACAGCGAGACCCGACGCGTCTCGTCCGACGACTACTCCCCTTCCTTGGACTGGGCGTTCGACGTGGCCGCCCACCACCCGACCGGCATCAAGCTCGGACCGGCGCATGATCGCGACGCGCTCCCCACCGACGCCGAGGCGCAGTGGGTGAGCGCCGACGGCAGCGTCGTCGAACTCGTCGTCTGGAGCGGAGCCCTCGCCCGAGCGGGAGTCCGCCGCGCGGCGCTCGTGATCCGCGACGAGCGCTCGCACGAACTCACCGCGCCGGCGGACGCCCCCGACGAACCCGTGCGCGAGCTCGGTGCCTTCCTGCACGAACCGGACGGCGCGGTGATCCGTGCACGTCTGATCGGCGAGGTCGCCCGAAGCCTCGATGCGGGGATGCTCGACGAGCACATCGCCTACCTGACCTCGGACACCGCGCTGACGAGCCCGTTCGTGCAGTCCTTCCGGGTGCGGGAGACCCTGCCCGCGAGTCCCAAGGCGATCAGTGCCGCCCTCAAGGCGCACGGCATCGGACGCCTGGAGATCAAGAAACGCGGAGTCGACATCGATCCCGCGGCTTTCCGCAAGAAGCTCACGCTGCGCGGCGACCAGGAGGCGACGCTGATCCTCGCCCGCATCGGCGATCAGCGCCGCGCGATCCTGGCCGACCGGGTGCCCGCAGCGAACTGACCCTCGTTCAACGCTCCGCGTCGCGACCCGGCGGCTCGACCACGATGGGGTCGCCAGGAGGGGCATCGACCCGGACGGTCTCCCCCGGCCCCACCTCGGTGAACGGCGCCTCGGTGATGGTCAGATAGGGCGTCTGCTGCGACGTGTACCGCAGTTCGAGCAGCACCACCTGCGACACGGCACCGTCCGGATCGGCATCGACGACCTGTACGCCGAGTCCATCTCGCAGCGCCGTCTCGAAGGGTGAGCACGACACCGCGCCTTCGGCATCGACGATCAGGCACCTCTCGGTCGAGCCTTCTTCGGTGATACGGTCGGCGACCCAGACATCACCCCCGCGGAATCGACCGAGGAGCGAAAGGCCCAGCTCGTACCCGTCGTCGACCAGCGCCTCGGCACGTTCTCGCTCAGCGCCCTCGAACCACCCGAGGGTCGAGGAAGCCATGCCCCATCGTTGGAGGGCCACCATCGGCTCGCCTGTTGTGGAGATGGCCAGGGTGGCGTTCACGACTTCCCTCGCGCCTTCCTCCTGCTCCCCTCCGGCTTCGGCCGGCACGGGCAACGATGCCGAGAGTCCGCCGCTGATCTGCGCCTGCGGAAGACAGGCCGTATGCGACTGGGAGCCGACATCCAGGACCAGGCACCCGCTCTTCCCGTCGTCCTGAGTCGCATACCAGGCGAGAGCCACGTCGCTCTGCGCGACAGCTCGGACGGATCCAGGGTCGAACACGTCGGGGTCGGCCTGGAGCGCGGCACGACGCTCCTGCTGCTCGGCTGTGAGCGGAATCCCTTCGACCCGTGGCGAGAACAGTGCCCACCCGGCAGCGACGCCGGCGAGGAGCAGCATCGCCGCGACGATGACGACCTTCGCCGCATGCTGCCGCAGTGAGCCGGCGAGGGTCTCCGGCTCATCGGACGGCTGCGACTGCGGCTGCTGCTGCGGCTGCTGCTGCGGCTGCTGCTGCGGCGGCTGCGGCTGCTTCTGCGGCTGGTCCAGGGTCTTCACCGCGTCCTGCGCCCGAAGCACGGATGCCTCTGCGTCCTCCGCCCGTCCGCCGATCGGATGCGAGGGCTCGGTGGGAACAAGCTCCCGCGGTTCCCCCGCCTCCGCGACGACGCGCGATGCGCGACGCGCTGCTTCGAGCGCGGCGAGTCGCTCCGACTCCGCCTCGGTCAACGCCCCGTCGCGACCGTACGCCCGCTGCTGCAATGCGCGCAGCTCCCCGGCCTCACTCTCCCCCGGCACCGGTCACGCCTCCTTCGCGTGTGATGACGAGGAAAGACGGCCTCGGGCCCGACGCGAGCTCCAGGTGCGTCACGGCGCCGGTGTCGACATCGACGATGTTCAGGACCAGACTCGAGGCCTGATCCTGCATCGTCTCAGGATCAGCGCAGATCATCGGGGAGTCCGCGGTCGCCCCGCCGTGGATGAGGCACCGGTTCTGTGATTCGCGCTGGGTCGCCGTCCACACCGGCACGTCGCCGTCATAGCCCACCACCCAGAGCGAGTTGCCCTGGAAGCCCTCGTCCGCGAGGCGCACCGCCGTCTGCGCCTCTTCCTGATTGGAATACGTGATGCCGCCGGGGCCCGTGTCGTAGTCATACGCGTCGACGGCGACGGCGGGGTCGCCCGAAGGAGCGAACAACATCTGGGCGGCGACCTGCCGCTGCGTATCCGCGGTGCCGCTCACGGTGATGACCCCGTAGATCCCGGCCTCTTCGACCGTGTCGGTACGGTCGCAGCTCGGCACCACGACTTCCCCGGCGCGCAGGATCAGACAGGTGCGTTCCCGCTCCTCCTTCGTGGCCGTCCAGACGACGGCGCCCTCCTCGACCGCGAGCGCGCGGATGGACCCCGCATCGTAGTCGCCGCTCGCGACCAGCTCGCGCTGCCAGTCCTGCTGCTCCGCGGTCAGCTCGACGGACGCGAGCCCGGTCCTGCCGAATGCGAGCCAGCCGACCCCCAATCCGACGAGGAGAACAGCCACGGCCGCGACGGTGAGAAGGCGCCGATGAGCCCGCAGAGGCGACGATAAACGCGTGGAGATCCCCTCGACATCCGCGGGTCCGGGCACAGAGGGCTCCGCAGCGCCGGCATCGACCTCGTCATCCTCCACCGCGGCTGCGGGTGCGGTGATCGGCGTCGAATCGGGATCGACGGCACCCTTCACCGCGGGCTCCAGCGCAGGCATGCCACGGCGGTCTTCCAGCTCGCGCAGTCGGACGACGGCGGCGTCGGTGAGCGACGCCTCACGGCCGTAGGCCCGTGCCTGCAGGGAGCGCAGTTCCTCGAGCTCCGCCGCGTTCAGCATCGGTCAGCCGAGTCTCTCGAACTGCATGCCCGCCCAGACCAGCCAGCCCAGGCTGTAGACCGTCGCGCAGAGTCCGAGCACGAGCGCCCAGCGCGCGATCGCGCGGCTCTCGACCGGACGACGCAGCGACATGATCGCGGCGATGACCGCCACCACCGCGACCGGGATGCCCCACCCCACGAAGAACGACGCTCCGAGGGCCACGATGGCGGCCAGCAGCGCCCACGGCGCGAGTCGGGTGTCATCGATCGACACGGAGCCCGTCGACGGCTCCCACTCGGTCTCGTCGGGAGCATCGATGTCCGGACCGGTCACGACGACCGGCTCGATGCCCACCGGACCCGTCGGTAGCCGGGTGTATCCGTCACGGCGAGCGCCGGGAAGGCGGGCGGTCCCTGCCGGGTGCTCCACCTCGTCGCTGGGACGCTCGATGCGCGCCGCCGGTGTCGCCGAGGGCTTCGCCTCAGGAGAGCCGGGGATGTCGCTCACGCCGCCACCGCCTCCGCGATCTGGATCTCGGTGACGGGAAGGGTCGAGTCTGCCCCGAATGCCAACGTGGACGGGCGACGGCCGGAGGAGATCAGCTCGGACGCGAGGGCCGCGATCATCGCGCCGTTGTCGGTGCACAGCGACAACGGCGGGATGCGCACCGTGACACCTGCCGCTTCGGCGCGCTCGAGAGCGACCTCGCGCAGCCGGCGGTTCGCGATCACGCCTCCCCCGAGAAGCAGGCGCGGGACACCGAGGTCGGCACAGGCGGCGAGCGCCTTCGTGACCAGGACGTCGACGACGGCTTCGCGGAAGCTCGCGGCGACGTCGGCGACGGGGACGTCGATCCCCTCCGCTTCGCAGCGCTCGACCCAGCGGGCCACGGCTGTCTTCAACCCGGAGAACGAGAAGTCGTAGCGGTGCTTCGCCACGTCCGATGCGCGAGACAGTCCGCGGGGGAATCGGATCGCGTTCGGGTCGCCGTCGGCGGCTGCGCGGTCGATCTCCGGGCCTCCGGGGTATGGGAGCGACAGGAGGCGGGCGACCTTGTCGAACGCTTCTCCCGCCGCGTCGTCCATCGTCTCGCCCAGCAGCTCGACGTCGGTGGTGAGGTCGCGCACATGCAGCAGCGAGGTGTGGCCGCCGGAGACGAGCAGCGCGATGGTGGGGTACTCGAGCGGAGCAGAGTCGGCGGTGAGGATGTCGGCGGCGATGTGCCCGACCAGGTGGTTCACCGCGTACAGGGGCTTGTCGATCGAGACGGCCAGACCCTTCGCCGCACCGACGCCGACCATCAGCGCACCGGCGAGTCCTGGGCCGCTCGTGACGGCGACCGCGTCGAGGTCGTCGAGCCGCACCCCCGCCTCGGCGAGCGCCGCATCGATCGCGGGCTGGAGCGCCTCGAGGTGCGCCCTCGCGGCGACCTCGGGCACGACGCCGCCGTACCTGGCGTGCTCATCCATGCTCGACGCGATCGTGTTCGAGAGCAGGGTGCGTCCGCGCACGATGCCGATGCCCGTCTCGTCGCAGCTCGTCTCGATGCCGAGGACCAGCGGTTCGCTCATGCCTTCGCCTCCTCGGTCGTGGTGTCGGACGCCGGGTGGCGGCGCAGCTGCAGACGCATCACGATCGCGTCGACGTCGTCGGGCTGATAGTAGTGCGGGCGACGGGCGATCTCTTCGAACCCCTCGGCGAGGTAGAGCCCCTCGGCGGCGGGGTTGTCGGCTCTGACTTCGAGGAACACCTCGCGCGCGCCGCGCTCTGCGGCGGCCGCGAGCAGTGCCCGCAGGAGGATCCTGCCACGGCCCCGGCCGCGATGCTCGGCGAGCAGAGCGATGGTCTGGATGTCGGCGTCGGCGCTGCCGTGAAGGGCCCGCACGCCGCCGTAGCCGATCAGGGCGCCGTCGTGCTCGTCGACCAGGTATCGGCCGTGCGGGCTCGCCAGCTCGGCCGCCATGGTCTCGGGGCTCCAGGCGTCCGTCGGGAAGGACCGGTTCTCGATGGCCATGATCGCGTCGAGGTCTTCGACCGTCGCGTCGCGGAGGGTCACGTCCCCACCTTCTTCGGGGCGCCGGGGAGCGTCACATCGGGGTGACGCATGTAGAGGGGCTCGTCGCCGGTGAGGACGCGCTCGGCAGCGAGCGCGCGCGCCCCGACCCGAGCCAGGTCCGTTGCGGACAGCGTCGACACGTCGATGCGCCGGATGCCGTCGAGGTGTGCATCGGCGTCGGCGGCCCGCACGAGCACGGTGTCGGCGACGACGACCGGGATGCCGTCGTCGTCGAGGCCGTCGAACACGGTGATCGCGACCTCGCGTCGACGGGCATCGGTCACGATCGCGAAGGTCTCGGTCTCGGTCTCGGTCTCGAGGACAGTGAGGGCCGCAGCGAAGTGACTCGGGACGGGGATGACCGGGAGGCCGCGACCGAGCGCGAAGGCGCGCGCTGCGGCGATGCCGATGCGCAGCCCGGTGAACGGCCCGGGGCCCATGCCCGCGACCACATGGGTGATGTCCGTATCGTCCGCCTCGCGCAGGACGTCGACGCGAGCGTCGCCCGCCTCGCACAGAACACCGACGAGCAGGTCGCCGATGACCTCGGCGTGGCCGAGCGGGTCGACGGCACCGGCTTCGGCGCGACGCGCCCCGTCGGCATCGATGAGGGCGACAGCCGTGCCCAGGGAGGTATCGACGGCAAGGATCACGACTCCAGATTAGCCGCCGTCCCGCGGGGAGAGCGGTCCGCAGGAGTCGAAGACCGCGAGGTCAGCCCAGCGGAGCGCGCAGTGGGTAGTCCTGGTCCTCGAGAATCACCTGCGCGGCAGCACCCGTCGTCTGGTTGACGATCACGGGAGCGAGGAGGTTCACGCTCACGCCCTCGGACGACGGATGCGCGACCACGAGGATCAGCGCGTCGTCGGGTGAGCCGAGGGCGAGGCCGTCCGCCTGCTCGTCGGTGATCGTCGGCGCATAGTCGCTCAGCACCGTACGAGGGTCCACGAGGTAGAGGCGCAGCGCGGCGTCGTCGACGGCCCGCATCGAGAACAGCCCCTCGGATCCTTCGACAGGAGCGAGGGCGAAGTCGACGTGGGGTGCGAGTCCTGGCGGCGGCGCGAGGAAGGTCAGCGCGGCGGTCATCGGAGGAAGTCCATGAGCGAGGGCTGGAGCACGCGCGCGTTCACGGCGAGCGCCGAGCGGTACACGAGCTCCTGCGCCTGCAGACGCACGAGCACTTCGATCGAATCGACATCCTCCACCGCCGTCCTGCGCGACTCGAGGGACACGGAATTCTGCACTGCCGCCTCCTTGGCGCGTTCGATCTGGGACTGCCTCGTACCCACCGAGCCCTGTACGGCGAGCATGGCCGTGCGGCGACCGTCGATCTCGCCGAGACGAGGACCGACGTTCGTGCCGGAGCGGAGGTCGGCGACGATCTTGTCGACGAGCGCGAAGACCGAGTCGTCGCCGGTACCGAAGACGGCCGCACCATCGGTGTCGACGCGGACGGATGCCGCATCGGACACACGGCGGGTGACCTCGGCTCCCGGCACCCCGCTGTGGCTGTAGTCCGCGGCGAAGGCCGCGGTATCGGACGTGCCGGCGAACACGGAACGGCCGAGCAGCCGGGTGTTGGCCTGGGAGAGGAGCTCCTTGCGGATGCCTTCGAGTTCGACGGCCAGCGCCTCCTTGGCCGTCGCGTCGAGGGCACCGTCGTTCGCCCCCTGTGCCGTGAGGTCGCGGACCCGGCCCAGCAGAGCCGTGCTCGCGGTGATGGCGGTATCGGCCGCAGTGACCCAGGCCAGCCCGTCGTCGATGTTGCGCGCGTACTGCTCGGTGCGGCGCTGTTCGGCATGCAACGCCAGAGCGGCGGCTGCGGCAGCCGGGTCGTCGGACGGGGCGGCGAATGCACGCTGGGAGGTCGCCTGCTCCTGCAGACGCGCCAGTTCGGAGAGGTTGGACTGCAGCTGGCGCATCGCCGTCTGCGTCATGGCGGATGACGTCACTCGAGAGATCACGGTGCTCCTTCGCTCAGCGTCCCACGAGGCCCGTGCGGTTGATGAGCACGTCGAGCGCCTCATCCACCGCGGTCATCACGCGGGCTGCGGCCTGGTAGGCGGTCTGGTAGGTGAGCAGACTGATCGTCTCCTCGTCGCCGTCGACGGCGGCGACCGACTGCTGCGCCCCGACCGCGGCGACCGCGGCGGAGTCGGAGAGCTTCGCACGCTGCACATCGGCGGCCGTCGCGACCCCGAACCGGGTGACCTGATCGGACCACAGCGCATCGGGAGAGCCGGCACGACGACCGATCTGCGAGATCAGGTCGGCGTTCGTCGCATCCAGAGCACCGGAGCCCGGTGCCGCGAGTGCCAGCTCGGACGCCGATCCCACGGCGACCTGCAGTCCGAGTGCGGCAGAGCCGGTGACAGGAACGGTGAAGAAGTCTCCGCCGGCCTGGCCGGTGGAGGTGACGCCCGCCCGGTGCTGGGTGTTCATCGCGTCGGCCAGGGCCGTCGCCACCTTGTCATAGGTCGCCGCGAGTCCGGCGAGCATGCCGCCTTCAGCGGCCGGTGCGAGAACCGAGAGCGAGGCGCCGAGCTCGCCGCCGTCGATCGAGACGGGAAGATCGGGCGCCGATGCCCAGGAGAGGCTGAAGCGCTGACCCGAATCGATCGAGGCGGGCCCCGCCAGCACGAGGTGGCGGGAGTCGGAACCGGAGACCAGCGCGTTGCCGCCGAGGCGGACGGTCATCGTGCCATCGCTCTCGATCGTCGCTGCCGCACCGGACATCCTGGCCACGTTCTGTGCGAGGACACTCCGCTGGTCCATCAGCTCGTTCGCCGAGCGGCCGGAGGCGAGCGCATCACGGATCTCGTCGTTGAGCACCGCGATCTGGTCGGCGGTCGCGTTCACCTGCGAGACCGTGCGATCGGCGGAGTCACGCGCGTTGCTCCACTGCGTGGCGACGTTCCGGTAGCCGCCGGCGATGTGCGAGGCGAGCTCCTTGGCCGATTCCAGGATGCTCGATGCCGCGGCCCCCGAATCCGGAGTGTTCGCGAGGTCCTGCCAGCCGGACCAGAACTTCGACAGTCGCGCCGCGAGTCCGTTCGCGGTGGGCTCGGCGAGCGATGCCTCGATCGTGGTCGCGGCCACCGCCCTGGTCGACCAGTAGCCCGAGGCGCCGAGAGCGTCACGCACCCTGGCATCGAGCAGCGCGTCGCCCAGTCTCGCGACGCCGTCGATCGAGACGCCGTGTCCGGGGAGGGCACCGACGCTGAACCGTCCAGTCTGCGCGATCGCAGCGACCGCCGAGGTCGTCACACGCTGCCGCGTGTACCCCTCGGTCTTCTGGTTGGCGATGTTCTGCCCGACCACGTCCATGCCGCGCCGGGCGGCCGCCAGTCCGCTGGCCGCCGTGTTCAGTCCACTGAAGGTCGACATGATCCCCTCTCGGTCACATCTCGGTATCGATGATGCGCGCGGCGTCGTCGCGTGCGCGGTCACCCTTGGTCGTGTATTCGCCGGTGTCGTGCCCGAGCGCGGCGATGGTCTCCTGCGTGGCGCGGAGCACTCCGCTGAGCTGCTCCGCATTGGCGTCACGCATCTGCTCGACCTCGGCGGCGAGCTTCGTGAGCGCCCGCAGATGGTCGGCGAAGACCTCCTGCCATGCCCCCTCCGGCGCATGCTCGATCAACTCGCGGATCGTCGACGCCTCGGGAGCTCCCCACTCCTCGGCGACGGCCGCGACCTCGACGGTGCGGGCGAGTCCCGCGCCACGCAGCCTGTCGAGCACCTGATCGATCTCGCGTGCGGCGAACTGGATCCACTGGGACCGCCCGGCAGCGAGCAGCAGCTGCTGTTCGTCGAGCTTGAAGAGCAGCATCTCGAGAAGCTCACGCTCGCGCCACAGCTGTATCGATAGTTCGTTGGCTCCCATGATCCCCTTTTCCCCAGTGATCGCCCCGCCTGTCGACGCGGCCAAACGTCACTATCGGCCAGCGCTTCCCTAACGTTACTATGTGGAACGGCGGTGGACTGTTCTCCCCATGTACAGATCACAAGAAGTGTGATAGGTGCATCTGTTCATCTCCTCGGAACTTCCGGAGTGCATCCAGAGAGGTGGATCATCCCCCATGTCGTCGCGCGCTCAGCGCAATCTGCTCATCGAGAGCAACCTCCCTCTGGTCGGATACCTCGCCGCCGAGACCCATGCCCGTGCCACCCACATCCCCCGCGACGAACTCGCGGCCGTCGGAGCGCTCGCGCTCGTGACCGCCGCCGAGGCGTTCGACCCCGAACTCGGCGTGCCCTTCGGCGCCTATGCCCGTCGTCGCATCCTCGGCGCGTTCGCCGACGAGATGCGCTCGATGGACTGGGCGTCCCGCGGCATCCGCAAACGAATAAAGGAGACCGTCGCCGTCCGCGAGACCCTGACCGCCGGACTCGGCCGGACGGCGACGGCCGCCGAGGTCGCCACGGCCATGGGCGTCGCGAAGGACGTCGTGGTCGAGGCGCTCGGCGATGCCGCCAGGATCCTGACGACCCTCGACGAGCCCTCGGCGCGCGACCTCGCCGCTGACATCCCCCTCCCCGAGGAGTCGGCGATGGTCGGAGAACGGCGCGAGGTGCTCGAGCAGGCCGTCGCCGCCCTTCCGGAGCGCATGCGACGGATCGTGCAGGCCGTCTACTTCGACGAGCGTCCGGTGAAGGAGATCGCCGAGGAGCTGGGCGTGACGCACTCCGCGGTGTCGCAGCAGCGGTCGGAGGCCATCCGCCTCCTGCGCGATGCCCTGGACCGGTACTTCGCCGAGGGTGCGGCACCGACCACCACGACGCGGGTCTCGGTCGGTGCGCGCGATGCCTACTTCACACGGATCGCCGACGCCGCGGGCTCACGCATCGCCGGCGTCTTCCGCGAAGCAGCCCCCGCGTAGCCACGACGCCGCTCACGGCTAACGGACACGATCCCTCCGCCGATAGGTGTGGGTGGGAGACCACGGATGGTCTCCCGCACAACACCATTCACGGAGGAGAACCCTTATGGGTATGCAGATCAGCACGAACGTGTCGGCACTCAACGCCTACCGCAACCTGTCGAACACGCAGAACGACCTGTCGAAGTCGCTCGAGAAGCTGTCGAGCGGTTTCCGCATCAACCGCGCGGCAGACGACGCTGCCGGCCTCGCGATCTCCGAGGGCCTGCGTTCGCAGGTCAACGGCCTGAACGTCGCGGCCCGCAACGCCCAGGACGGCATCTCGGTCATCCAGACCGCGGAAGGCGCCCTGACCGAGGTCCACTCGATCCTGCAGCGCGTTCGCGACCTGACCGCTCAGGGTGCGAACGACTCGAACAACGCGAAGTCGCGCGACGCGATCCAGAAGGAGATCAACACCCTCGGTGATGAGCTCACCCGGATCGCCGGCAGCACGAACTTCAACGGCATCAAGCTGCTCTCGGGCGGCGACACGCTGACGTTCCAGGTCGGTGCGGGCTCCGTCGCCGCCGAGGACCAGATCTCGGTCGCCCTGACCGACTTCGCCACCCTCGGTGCCGACATCAAGACGCTCGCGGCGACCATGACGGACGCGGCGACGTACGGTACCGCGCTCGCGGGCATCGACACGCAGATCCAGGCGGTCTCGACCGCACGTGCCGGCTACGGTGCGCTGCAGAACCGCTTCGAGTCGACCATCAACAGCCTCAACGTGTCGGCGGAGAACCTCGCCGCTGCCGAGAGCCGCATCCGCGACACCGACATGGCGTCCGAGATGGTCAAGTTCACGTCGAAGAACATCCTGTCCCAGGCAGGTACGGCGATGCTGGCCCAGGCCAACCAGGCCAACCAGGGCGTGCTCCAGCTCCTGCGCTGAACCACGTCATAGGGTCCGGGCGCCCACCGGCGCCCGGACCCTGTCCGCCCCCGACCCGTAAAGGCGATCATGTCCCTCTCGCTCGACGGCCTCGTCTCCGGCCTGAAGACCACCGAGGTCATCAAGGCGCTGATGGATGTCGCGGCCATCCCCCGTTCGCTGCTCAAGGCGAAGATGGATGACAAGAACGGCATCGTCACCCAGCTGCGCACGCTGAACACCGCGGTGCAGAACCTCGCGACGGCGGCGGAGAAGGCCGCGACGCGCGACGGTCTGGCCCGCTTCACCACCACCTCGTCGTCTCCCACCGTCACCGTCGCCACCCGCGAAGGCGCTGCTCCCCTCTCCGCCGACATCGTCGTCGACAAGGTCGCCAAGAACCACACGATCGTCTCCGCGGCCTCGAAGGGCTGGCCGTCCGACCCGCCCGTGATCACCCTCGAGAACGCGAAGGGCGAGCGTCTGCAGGTCACAGCCGACTCCACGTCGATGCAGGACGTCGCACGAGCGGTCAACGAAGCGGGCTTCGGCATCGTCGCCGCGGCCGTCCCCGCCGGGCGCGACGCAGACGGCAACGTGATGCACCGTCTCCAGCTGCGCGCAGCCGATTCCGGAGAAGCCGGGCAGTTCCGCGCATACCGCGGAGACACCGCCGCCGTCGCGGCAGGCACCGCCTCCGACATCTCCACCGAAGCGGGAGCCGCGGTCATCGACGTCGGGGCCGACGCCCAGGTGCGACTGTGGGCCGGTACCAGCGCCGAGCAGGTGCTGACCTCGTCGAGCAACACCTTCACGGACCTGTTCGACGGTGTCGACGTGACCGTCTCGGCCGTCTCCACCGCCCCCGTCACCATCGGCGTCGCGGTCGACACCGCCGCACGCACCAAGGCCTCGGCCGACTTCATCGCCGCGGTCAAAGACATCCTGACCCGCATCGACAACGGCTCGAAGGCGACCGTCGCCGCCAAGCAGGGAGACAAGACCACCCTGGGCGTCTTCACCGGCGACAGCGCGGTCCGAGGTCTCCGCACGGCCCTCGCCGACGCGGTGCAGCACCCGGTGAACGGGGTCTCGCCCTCGTCGATCGGCATCTCGACCGACATGTACGGCGTGCTGAGCTTCGATGAGAAGAAGTTCGCCGAGGCGCTCGCGAAGGACCCGGACGCGGTCGCCGGACTGTTCTCCGACATCGCCTCGCGCGTACAGGAGACCTCGACGGTCTACTCCGACAAGTACGAAGGTCTGCTCACCACGCGCATCACCGGGCAGGAGAGCGAGGTCAAGGGCCTCGGCGAGCAGATGGAGCGCTGGGACGTTCGCCTCGCCCAGCGCAAATCCACCCTCGAGCGCACCTACGCCCGCCTCGAGGTCATGCTGTCGCAGCTGCAGTCGCAGTCCTCGTACCTGACCTCGCAGATCGCCGCCCTTCCGGGCTCGAGCTCGAACTCGGGGAAGTGAGCATGAACGCCGCCCTCCGTGCACAGCAGCGCTACCGCGACGACGCGGTGCTCTCGGCACCGCCCGAGCGCCTCGTGACGATGCTCTACGACCGCCTGCTGCTCGACATCGAGCGGGGAGAGCGGGCTCAACACGCCGAGGACTGGGAGGAGGCGAACGCCCAGCTGCAGCACGCACAGGCGATCGTCTCGGAGCTGTCGTCATCGCTCACCGACGACTGGAACGGCAGCGCCGGCCTGCGCTCGCTGTACGTGTTCCTGTCGCAGACCCTCATCGGCGCCAACATCGGCCGTGACCCCGAGCGCACGCACGCCTGCCACGAGATCATCGCTCCGCTGCGGGATGCCTGGCACGAGGCCGCCCGCACGGTCGCCGAGGCACGGTCATGAACCTCGACGAGTGGACCACGATGCTCGACCGGCTCGAGCAGGACGCCGGACGGGTCCTCGCCGCCGCCCCCGGCACCGCAGCGGACGCCGACCTCGCACCATGGTCCCCGCCGGCCACGCCGCTCCCCGTCGAACTCGCCGATCGCGCCCGGCACGTCGTCGAACTCCAGCGTTCGGCGATGGAGCGCACCCGCGCGGATCTCGAAGGCCTCCGCCAGCACCTCGGCGCCGTGAGCCGCATCCCGAGCACGCGTCGCCCCGAAGAGCCCGCCTACCTCGACGTCGACGGGTGAGACCGCTCCCTAACATCGCGGACGAGCCTGCCGATAGAGCAGGGAGAGCAGGGATGGCTCGCAAGACTCGGCCATGGATCGGCCACACCAGCCACACACGGGGAGCCGGTTCGTGTTCGATTCTGTGACCATCAACGCACTGACGAGTGCGCTCGACGGCCTCGCTCAGCGCCAGCGTGCGATCTCCGACAACATCGCCAACATCAACACCCCGAACTATCACGCCAAGCGCGTGCAGTTCGAAGAGGCGCTCGCCCGCTCGATCGATGCGGGCGACGGACGGGTCGGCGCGACGGTCGGCACCTCGCTCGAGCCGACGCGTCTGAACGGCAACAACGTCAACCTCGACACCGAGACCCTTTCCAGCATCGACACCATGCTGCGCTACCAGTTCGCGACGCAGGCCGTGAACGGCTCGTTCACCTCGATGCGCACGGCGATGAGGACCTCATGACCTTCGACGCGATCGGCATCGCCGGCACCGGCCTGACCGTGCACCGCAAGTGGCTCGACGCCATCAGCGACAACATCGCCAACATCAACACCGCGGCTCCCAGCAACGGTGCGGCGTTCCGAGCGAGGTACATCCTCGCTCAGACGAGCGACCAGTCCCCCGGCGTGTACGTGGCCGGCACCGCGCAGGGCAGCGCGCAGGGACGCCTCGTGCATCAGCCTGACCACCCTCTCGCGGACGCGGACGGCTACGTGCGCTACCCCGACATCGACCTCGGCGACCAGATGAGCCAGCTCATCCTCGCCCAGCGCGGCTACCAGGCCAGCGCGGCCATCGTCGACCGCGCGCGCAACTCCTACGAATCCGCCCTGCAGATCGGACGCAGCTGATGGCCTCACTCCCCGGCATCGAAGCCATCTCCTCCGGGTTCACGCTCGCCCCGCCCACCCCCGCAGCGGCGAAGGCCGCGGACGACACCGCCTTCGCCAACAGCGTGACCGGTGCCATCGACGAGCTGCGATCGCTGCAGTCCGAGTCGGACAAGCTCAAGGTCGCCGCGGTCACGGGCGACCTCGATGACATCCACTCCGCGATGATCGCGTCCTCGCGAGCCTCCGTCACCCTCGAACTGGTCGCCGCCGTGCGCAACAAGGGCGTCGACGCGTTCAACGAGATCATGCGGATGCAAGCCTGATGCCCCAGGCCGTCACCAACGTGTTCCAGCGGATCGGGCGCGTGATCGCGGGCTTCTCGCTCGCGCAGCGCACGATCGCCATCATCGGCGTCGCCGTGCTCGCGCTGGGGATCGTCGCGCTGTCCAGCTGGCTCAGCCGCCCGACCTACACGCCGCTGTTCTCCGGGATGAGCGCCTCGGATGCGAACGCCGTGGTCGAGCAGCTGCGGTCGTCGTCTGTGCCCTACGAACTGGCCGACGGCGGAGCGACCGTGCTGGTTCCCGAGAAGGACGTGTACGACCAGCGGCTCGCCGCCGCCTCGGCAGGGCTTCCCGGCGCCAGCTCCGGCGGATACTCGCTGCTGGACAAGATGGGTGTCACGACGAGCGAGTTCCAGCAGTCGGTGACCTTCAAGCGGGCCATCGAGGGCGAGCTCGCCGCGACGATCTCGTCGATCAAGGGAGTGACCGCCGCATCGGTGCAGCTCGCGATCCCCGAGGAGAGCGTCTTCGTGTCGGAGACCATCGATCCCACCGCGTCCGTGTTCGTGGAGACCTCCGGCAGCGCGACGCTCTCGCCGAAGCAGGTCGAGGCGATCGTGCACCTGACCTCCGCGGCGGTCAGCGGCATGAAGCCCGAGAACGTCGCCGTCGTGGACCAGAGCGGTCAGACCCTCTCGGCCGCGGGCGTCGGGACCAGCGGCGGTATCGATCAGCAGGCCAGCGACTACGAGGCACGGGTGACCGCGAGCGTGCAGCAGATGCTCGACACCGTCGTCGGTCCCGGGAACGCCAAGGTGACCGTCGTCGCCGAGATCGACCACTCCGTCAACGAGCGCGTGGAGGAGACCTATACCCCGGCCGAGGGCGCTCCCCCGCTCACCGAGCAGACCAGGACGGACACGCAGAACGGCTCGAGCTCGAATGCCGGAGTGCTCGGCCCCGACAACATCGCGGTCCCTTCGGCCGACGGCGACGGAACCTCCGAGTCCACCGAGACGTCGAAGACCAACGCGGTCAACAAGAGCACGCAGAGCACCTCCACGCCCGCCGGTTCGCTGCTTCGCCAGTCGGTCTCCGTCGCGGTCGACGCGGGGGCGGGCGGCGATCTGAGCACCGCGCAGCTGAGCGACCTCGTCGAGACAGCGGCCGGGATCGACACCGATCGCGGTGATTCGATCGCCGTCGAGCTCGTGTCGTTCAACCAGACGACCTCCGAAGCGGCACAGGCCGCGCTCCAGGCGGCGAAGGATGCCGAGGGCGCCGAGCGTCAGGCTGGGCTGCTGAACACGATCATCATCGCCGCAGCGATCGCGATCCCCCTGCTCGCCGGTCTCGCCGCCCTCATCATGCGTGCGCGCCGACGCAGCAGCGCCGACACCGAGTTCGACCAGCTCTTCGGCGAGCGCCCGCCCGCACTCACCGCCCTCGACGCCGGCGCCACCGCCGCGATCGACCAGTCGCCGACCACGCCGCTCGCCTTCCTCGAGACGGCGCCCGACCCGGAGCCGGAGCCCGACCCCGAACCCGCGCAGGTGAGCCTCGAGCGCCGACGCGCGGAGATCGACTCCCTCACCCGGCAGGACCCGAAGCGCACGGCAGACCTGCTGCGGACCCTCATCGACGACAGGCAGCAGGTATGACCAGACTGACCGATCGGCAGACGGCGGCGGTCGTGCTGATGAACCTCGACCGCGCACAGGCGATCGAGGTGATGAAGCACCTCTCCGAGGCCGAGGCCGAGGCCGTCGCCGCCGAGATCATCGACCTGCAGAACCTCGACGCGGCGACCACCGCGCAGGCCCTCGGACAGTTCCACCGGATCGCGTCCGGCCACCTGCCCCCTGCTCGTGGGGGCCGCGACATCGCCGCGGGTCTGCTGGAGGCGACGTTCGGCGCCGAGCGCGCGGCCGCCGTACTGGGCAGGGTCGGCTCGTCGTCGATGAACTCCTCCTTCGAGTTCCTCGGGTCTGCGGATCCCGCGCAGCTCGCGACGCTGCTGGACGGCGAGCTCCCGCAGACGGTCGCCCTCGTGCTCGCACACCTGCCGACCGACCGCGCCGCCGCCGTGCTGGCCGCGCTCCCCGATCCCACGCGCACCGATGTCGCCCACGGGATCGCGACGATGGGCACCGCCTCTCAGGAGGCGATCGCGATCGTGGCGGATGCGCTCAAGGCACGCACCGGTACCTTCGCCGCACGCGACACCCCCGAGGTCCTCGGCGGGGTGGAACCTCTCGTGGAGATCATCGCGCGCTCGGGGGCCACGGTCGAGAAGGCCCTGCTGGCGAGCATCGAAGACAGGGACAGCGCCCTCGCGGAAGACATCCGCTCGCGCATGTTCACCTTCGCCGACATCGTCAAGCTCGACGACCGCGACACTCAGCGCGTGCTGCGGGGCATGGACATCCGCTCGCTGGCACTGGCGCTGAAGGGCGCGCACCAGCCGATCGCCGACCTCATCCGTCGCAATGTGTCCGAACGGAACAGGGAGAACCTCGACGAGGAGGCCCGCACGCTCGGCCCCGTCCGTGTGTCGCAGGTCGAAGAGGCCAGGGCCGAGATCGTGCGCACGATCCGCGCGCTCGAAGCGGCCGGTGACATCACGGTGCAGCGCGCCGATGAGGACGAGTATGTCTACTGACGCCTTCTCACCGGTGCTGTTCCCGCGTCTCGACGGACGCGAGAGCGGTGAGGAGCATGCCAGGGCGCGGATGCGCGGATATGCCGATGGGCACGCGGAGGGCTTCCGGGCCGGTCGCGCCGAGGCCGAAGCCGCGCAGCGCGCGGCGGAAGACGCACGGAGCGCGCGCGAGGCGCTCGCTGCCGGGGAGATCGAGAGCGCTGTCACCGCGCTGCAGGCCGCCGCACGCTCGCTGGGCGACCGCGAACGCGAGCTGACCGCTGCCGCGGAGGACCAGGTGCTGCGCTGCGCGATCGAGTTGGCGGAACTGATCATCGTCGGCGAGCTCTCCGACGCCGGCGCCTCCGCGGCCGCCGCCGCCCGGCGCGCGATCGCCGGCGCGGACCCTGCCGAGATCCGCGAGGTGCGACTGCACCCGGACGACCTGCGGACGCTGCGGGGATCGGCAGCGGAACCGGCCGGGATCGCGCTGATCGGCGACGACTCCCTCGACCGAGGCGACGCCGTCGCGAGCCTGGCACACGGACATATCGACGCCCGCGTCGCGAGCGCACTCGCCCGTGCCCGCCGCGCCCTCGCCGAGGCCGGCGCATGAGCGCCTGGGGGGCGGTACGCGAAGCGGTGCGACCCGAGCGCGTCGGAGAGGTCTCCCAGGTGCGAGGCCTGAGCGTGCAGGTGCGCGGCCTCGAGGGCGCGGTCGGCGACGTCGTGACGCTCGACGGCGTCGATGCCGAGGTGGTCGCCATCGGTGAGGGTGGGCTGCGCTGCATGCCGCTCGCCCCGGTGACGGGTCTCACGGTCGGCGCTCCGGTGCGGGCGCGCGGAGGCGCGCTGCGCGTGCCGACGGGTGCCGCTCTGCTCGGACGCGTGCTCGACGGGCTGGGCCGACCGATCGACGGGAAGGGGCCTCTGACCGGTGCCGTCCCGGTGAGCCTCGACCATGCGCCGCCCTCGATCATGGGCCGCGACCGGATCGACTCGCCCCTTCCGCTCGGCGTGCGGACCCTCGACACACTCGTCAGCGTCGGCCGCGGTCAGCGCGTGGGACTGTTCGCCGGCTCCGGAGTGGGAAAGTCGTCCCTGCTGTCGATGATCGCCCGCGGAACCGAAGCCGAGGTCACCGTGATCGCTCTCGTCGGCGAGCGCGGTCGCGAGGTGCGCGAGTTCATCGAAGACGACCTGGGACCCGAAGGACTCGCCCGCTCCGTCGTGGTGGTCTCGACCTCGGACCAGCCGGCCATGGCACGCATCCGTGCGGCATACACCGCCACGCGGATCGCCGAGGCCTTCCGCGACGACGGCGCCCACGCCATCCTCATGATGGACTCGCTCACCCGCGTGGCGATGGCTCAGCGCGAGATCGGCCTCTCCGCCGGAGAACCTCCTGCCACACGCGGCTATCCGCCCTCGACCTTCTCGCTCCTCGCCGGCCTGCTCGAGCGGGCGGGCACCGACACGCGCGGCTCGATCACCGGCATCTACACCGTGCTCGTCGACGGCGACGACCACAACGAGCCGATCGCCGACACGGTCCGATCGATCCTCGACGGTCACGTCGTGCTCGATCGCGCACTCGCGCTGTCGGGCCACCATCCCGCGATCGACGTGCTCGGCTCCGTCTCGCGAGTGGCCGGCAAGGTCACCGCTCCCGAACGCAGGGCGCACGCGGCCGCACTGCGCGCCGTGCTCGCGGCCCGTCGCCGCGCGAACGACCTCATCGACATCGGCGCCTATCAGGCCGGAGCGGATGCCCGCATCGACGCGGCGATCGCCCACGAGAAGGCGATCAGCGCGTTCCTCACCCAGTCGCTCGACGAGACGAGCGAGATCGGTGAGTCGTGGCGCCGTCTGGACGAGCTCGTCGCGGCCTTCGGAGGAGTCTCATGACACGGTCCTTCTCTCTGGCCGGCCTGCTGCGCGTCCGCGAGATCCAGGAGCGCGCAGCCGCCCAGCGGCTCTCCCGCGCGGTGATCGATGCCCAGCACACCGAGGCCCGCGACCGGTCGCTCCGCGCGCATCTGTCCGGCGTCGGGAGCGAGGCCGTCGATGTCCGCTCCCTCGCCGCCCTCGCCGCAGCCCGAGTGGCGGGCCGGACCCTGCTGGCCGACCTCACGACGCTCTCGGAGCTGCAGGAGCAGACGGTCGACGAGGCACGGACGGAGCACGCCGAGGCGCGGAGGGCGATGCGCGGACTCGACCGGCTCGCCCAGGCGCACGCTCTGCAGGTGCGGGCGGCCGAGCTGCACGCCGAGCAGGCGGAGCTCGACGAGATCGGTTCGCGCGGCAGCACGAGCATGGAGGGCCAGGCATGACGTCACTCGGCATCGGGGACCTGCTCGATTCGCGCGTCCAGCGCACAGCAGGTTCCACGTCGCATTCCCGGCAGGTCACGCCCGGGGCCGCCGCATTCGCCGACGTCATCCTGGATGCCGCACGTGGCTCCGCCGAAGACACCGAGGGTCCCTCCGCCAGCTCGCCTACGGACGGTTCTCCGACGGACGCCGCTCCGGCGGATGTCACGACCACGCCGTCCACCCCTTCCTCCCCCATTCCTCCGGCGATTCCCCCCGCACCCGAGCCGAGTCTGCCGACCTCTTCCGAGGGGGAGACCAGAGCCGGCGACATCACGGGCGAACTCCCCCCTGCGGCGGAGAGTGCGGAGTCGGCGGCTGCCACCGCGATCGGTGCAACGGACTCAGGTGCCACCGCCGGTTCGATCGGCTCGCCGACATCCCTTGCCGGGCCTGCCGCATCGGCCGCCGCCGTCGACGCCGCGCACGCTCAGCTCTCGCCCCCCGCAGCTGTGCCCACCCGCGCGGTCGCGACGTCGGCGGCATCCTCTCCCACCGTCCCGGCCACATCCGATGCCGGGGCGGTCACCCCCGCTCCGGAAGCCACCGTGCTCACGCCGACGTCCGCGGTCGGCACCGCCCTCGGCACGGCGGAGCCGACCGGAACCCCCACTCCCTCGACGACCCCGCGTGTCGGCACCGGCAGCAGTTCGACCGTCGCCGCCTCCGGTATCGCGGGAGCCCCGGCCGGCCCCACCCCGACGTCTCGGGTGAAGGCTCCGGAGACGGACGCCGCCCTCCCCGATGTCTCGCCGGACGCCGTCGTGCCCTCTGCCTCCGTGGTCTCGACGTCCGTTCCCACCGCGGTCCCCGCCTCGGGAGCCTCGACCGGCGACGCACCCGTCCCGCCCGCGGCCGTCGGCGGCACGCCTCCGCCCGCCCCCGTGGCCTCTGCGGCGGCTCCAGTGCCCGTCGCCCGGCCCGCGCTCCTCCCCCAGGTCACCGCTCCCGTGCTCGCTCTCGCGCAGGCCCCGGACGGCGACCACAGCCTCACCCTGACGGTGTCGCCCGAGAACCTCGGTCCCGTGACCGTGCGCGCGCACATCTCCGGCGGGGCCATCCACATCGAGCTGCACGCCCCGAACGACCTCGGTCGTGAGGCGCTCCGGGCGATCCTCGTCGACCTGCGTCGTGACCTCGCCGCCGCGGCGCCGCACGCCTCGCTCCTGCTGTCGACCTCGGACGACGGACCCGCATCGTCGAACCCGCAGCACGCCCCTCAGGGCAACGGCACCGGAACCGGCGGTCAGCCGGGAACCGGAAACCCGACCGGTCGAGACACGTATACCGGTCGCACCGCACCCGACGCCGCCGTTCCCCCTGGTCCGACATCGCCCACCGACCCGACATCGCCTGTGCCCCTCGTCTCGCCGCACGGCGGCATCGAAATCTTCGCCTGATCCGAGAGGAACCCATGACCACGGTCGACCCCATCTCCGGCACCATCCCGCCCTCCGGCGTGCAGACGGGCAGCACGACGCCCCCGACCGAGCGCAAGAAGACCCTCGACTCCGAGGTCTTCCTGAAGCTCCTGGTGACGCAGCTGACCAACCAGGACCCCAGCTCACCGATGAACACCAACGAGATGATCTCGCAGACCACTCAGCTGGCCTCGATGGAGCAGCTGACCGCGCTCACGGCGACCACGACCGAGAGCTTCGCGCTGAGCATGCGTCAGACCGCCGCTGCGCTGATCGGCCACGAGGCCCAGTACGTGGATGAGAAGGGCGTGACCCAGAAGGGCATCGTCACCTCGGTCTCCTACGCCGGCGCCGTCCCCCTCGTCACCATCGGAGACGCCTCCATCCCCCTCGATGCCGTCTCCGGTGTCGCCCTCGCTCCCCGCTCGCAGTCCTGACCAGTCCCCTTTCCAGAAAGGCATCACCATGCTCCGCTCTCTGTTCGCCGGAATCTCGGGTCTGCGTTCGCACCAGACCATGCTCGACGTCACCGGCAACAACATCGCCAACGTCAACACGACCGGCTTCAAGGCCTCGGCCGTGCAGTTCCAGGACTCGCTCTCGCAGCTCGTGCGCAACTCGATGATGCCGCAGCAGGCCGTCGGCGGTCAGAACCCCGCCCAGGTCGGTCTCGGCGTGCAGGTCGCCGGCATCAGCACGAACTTCGCCTCCGGGGCCCCGCAGCCCACCGGCGTGCCGACCAACCTCATGATCGCGGGCGACGGTTTCTTCGTCGTGCGCTCGGGCGGCGAGACCCTCTACACCCGCAACGGGGGGTTCTCCTTCGACGCGAGCGGCAAGCTGGTCTCGGCCGACGGCGCTCTCGTGCAGGGCTGGACGGCACAGAACGGAGTCATCGTCCCCGGACAGGGCATCGGCGACATCCGGCTTCCGGTCGGCGCTCTGAGCCCCGCCACAGCGACCACCACGGCCCGCGTCACCGGCAACCTGCCTTCCGGCGCCGCCGTCGGCGAGCAGCTGGTGCGCGACATCAAGACCTACGACGCCGAGGGCACGGCCACCTCGCTCCGCCTCACCTTCACCCGCACCACCACGGGATGGAACGTCACCGAGCCTGGCGGCACGAACACCGCCCTCACGTTCGTCGACGGCAAGCAGGCGGCAGCCTCCTCCATCGTCTCCGGTGGCGTCACGGTCGACCTCTCGGCGGTCACCGGGTTCGCGGATGTCAGCGACGTCGCGATCAAGGAGCAGAACGGCAAGCCGGCCGGCACCCTGAGCTCTTACGCGCTGATGAACGACGGCAGCCTCGTCGGCACGTTCAGCAACGGTGACACCGAGGTGCTCGCCCGCGTCGCGCTGGCGGGCTTCGTCAACCCGGGAGGGCTCGAGAAGGCCGGCTCCTCGCAGTACCGCCCGAGCGGCAACTCCGGCGAGCCGACGCTCGGACAGGCGGGCACCGACGGCCTCGGCGGCATCATCAGCGGCGCGCTCGAGATGTCGAACGTCGACCTGTCGCAGGAATTCACCAACCTGATCGTCGCGCAGCGCGGCTTCCAGGCGAACGCCCGCATCATCACCACCAGCGACGAGGTTCTGCAGGAGCTCACCAACCTCAAGCGCTGAGTCGGCGGAAGCCGGAGGCTCACCCGGTGAGTGGCTGCGAAGATGCCGCCACTCACCGCCGGCTTCACCCGATGCAGGTGAGCGATGCGCGACCGGCCGTGACCCGGCGACGCACTATTGGCTATGCACACGGAAGCCTCCGCGAAAACGCCGCGCACGTCTCGTGTCCTCGACATCCTCACCGTGGTCCTTCTTTCGGTGACGGCGGTGCTCACGGCTTGGTGCGGTTTCGAAGCGTCGAAGTGGGGCGGCGAGATGTCGATCGCGTTCAGTCAGGCATCCAGCGCTCGCATTCAGGCGGCCTCCGCGGAGTCGACTGCCCAGGCCGCGCGTCAATACGATCTGACGCTTTACACCGAATGGGTGTTGGCCGAGGAGAACGGGCAGGACGAACTGGTGCCCTTCATCCAAGAGCGCTTCACCGAGGAGTTCGCTGTCGCGTTCGACGCCTGGACCGCAGAGGGACGCGTGTCACGAGGCCCTCTCGCCATGGATGAGTACGTGCCGCCCGGCACCATGGAGGCCCAGGAACTCGGCGCTCGGGCAGACGCGAAGTTCGACGAAGCCCTCGCCGACAACCAGCGTGGCGACAACTACTCGCTGTTGACGGTGCTCTTCGCGCTCGTCTTGTTCTTCGCCGCGATCTCTCAGCACCAGGCGGCCCCGTGGCGACGCCGGGTGTTCCTCAGCCTGGCCGGCGTCATCGCCATCTGCGGGATCGTCACGTTGCTGACGTTCCCCATCAAGATCTGACCACGGACACGAGCTTCACGCGAAAGTGCTCACGGCGTGACGATGTCGAACGCCGGATCTCCCGCCGTGAGCACGGAGGTGAGAGTGGCGAAAGCTGAGCTGTCCCCGGTCATCTCCACGCCCGGGCTGTCTGTGTCGCCGGCGACGAGAGCGAGCAGGCGCGGCTTCGTCAGCGAGAGCGATGCATGCGCGGTAGAGGCATCCGCCGCCTTCTCGACGTAGACGAGCACCCCGTTTCTGAGCGTGACCCGGAAGTTGCGTTCCTCATCCGTCAGGCTGAAGTCGAGCGCGACATCGAGATCCCAGGCGCGGGGCCCGTCGACCGAGATGGCGACCGAGTCGAACAGTTGCTCCGCGGTGAGTTGCGCCATGATCTCGGGCGCATTCGTGGTGGTCGGCGTCCCGAAGTTGCCCGTGCGCAGCTCGGTCGCGCCCGACATGTAGAAGTTCCGCCACGTGCCGTTCTCCGCCCCATACGCGAGCTGCTCGAGCGTCGCCGCGTAGAGCTCGCGCACGGCGGTGTTCTCCGGCTCGGTGAAGATCGCATGGTCGAGGAGCGTCGCCGCCCACCGGAAGTCGCCGTCTTCGTAGGCGGCCTGTGCGGCGCTGACGATGCGGTCGATGCCGCCGGCGAGTGCGACGTACCGCTCTCCGAGCGCTTTGGGCGGGTGCGGCCAGAGGCGGGCGGGGTTGCCGTCGAACCAGCCCATGTAGCGCTGGTAGATCGCCTTGACGTTATGGCTGACGCTGCCGTAGTAGCCGCGCGCGTGCCAGGAGTTCTCCAGGATCGGGGGCAACTGGATCTCCTCGGCGATCTCGGCCCCGGTCATGCCCTGGTTCGTCATCCGCAGGGTCTGGTCGTGCAGGTAGGAGTAGAGGTCTCGCTGGAGGCCGAGGAACTCGAGGATCTCGGCGTTACCCCAGGTCGGCCAGTGGTGGGATGTGAAGACGACATCGGCCTGGTCGCCGTAGCGCTCGATAGCCTCGGTCAGGTACCGCGACCAGACATGCGGGTCTCGCACGAGAGCACCACGGAGGGTCAGCAGGTTGTGCAGGGTGTGCGTGGCGTTCTCCGCCATGCACAGTGCCCGGTACTTCGGGAAGAGGAAGTGCATCTCCGCCGGCGCCTCGGTGCCCGGTGCCATCTGGAACTCGATGACGAGTCCGTCAACCGTGTGCGACTCTCCGGTCTGGGCGACTTCGATGGTCGGCGGGATGATGCCGGCGTGACCTGTGGACGTCGTCATGCCGAGCCCCGCCCCGAGCGCGCCCTTCGCGCTGCGCTCGAGCGCCGCGCCGTACATGTACCCGGCGCGGCGGCCCATCGCCGTGCCCGCGTAGACGTTCTCCGCCACCGCTTCAGCGACGGTGCCTTCCGGGGCGATGATCTGCACCCGGCCCGACTCGACGTCATCCTTGGACACGATGCCGAAGATGCCACCGAAGTGGTCGATGTGGCTGTGCGTGAAGATGACGGCGACTACCGGACGCTCGCCGCGATGCTGCCGGTACAGTCCGAGGGCGGCTTCTGCTGTCTCCTTCGAGATGAGCGGATCGATCACGATGACGCCGTTGTCGGATTCGATGAAACTCACGTTCGACAGGTCGAACCCGCGCACTTGGTAGACCCCCTCGACCACTTCGAACAGGCCGTGCTTGGCGAC
This sequence comes from Microbacterium sp. NPDC058269, assembly GCF_042881445.1. Classification (NCBI taxonomy): domain Bacteria; kingdom Bacillati; phylum Actinomycetota; class Actinomycetes; order Micrococcales; family Microbacteriaceae; genus Microbacterium; species Microbacterium sp. NPDC058269. The sequence continues at coordinate 745,409 of NZ_JBHVXT010000002.1, read as the reverse complement.
GAGGGTCGATTGACGCCACAGGCTCGGGTTGACGGTGTCGGGAGCGTCACCGGTGATGAAGTCGTAGCTGTCGGCGTCCCAGACGACGTTGCCGTCCTCGTCGTGCACGACCGCGGGACTGAGCGTTCCGAGGAACCCACGGCCAGCGGCTTCGAAGTCCCGCGCATCGCTGAACGGCAGGGCCGTCTTCAGTGCCTCCTGCTGCCGCTTGATCGCCGTCGTCGCTTCGTTGTGCACCATCGTCGCCTCCTGAGGTCGCGTCCGCGTCACCGCGGCAAGTCATGAGAGTCAGCCTCATGCGTGCGCGTCGGCGGGGCAATCACCGGTTCACCCTACGGAGGTGAGGAGCGGAAGCGCCGAACTCGTCTCAGGATCACGAGCCGCCGCGGCTCCCTGTCGTCAGATCAGTTCGCTCACCAGCTGCTCGATACGCGCCCTGATGTCGTCGCGGATCGGGCGCACGGCGTCGATCCCCTGGCCTGCCGGGTCGTCGAGCTTCCAGTCCTCGTAGCGCTTGCCGGGGAAGAACGGGCAGGCGTCACCGCATCCCATCGTGATGACGACGTCCGATGCCTGCACGGCCTCGGTCGTGAGCACCTTCGGCTGCTCTGCGGTGATGTCGATCCCGAGTTCGCTCATGGCCTCGACGGCGGTCGGGTTGATCTGGTCGGCGGGCATGGATCCGGCGGAGCGGACCTCGATGCGGTCGCCGGCGATGTCGCGGAGAAACCCTGCGGCCATCTGCGAACGCCCCGCGTTGTGCACGCAGACGAAGAGGACGGAGGGCTTGGTGGTCGTGTCGGTCATGATTGCTCCCGGTTGGAGGGCGGTCAAGGAAGAAGGTCGTCGACGAGTGCGCGCACACGGTCGGCGATGTCGTCGCGGATGGCGTCCACACCCGCTCGAGAGGCGAGAGCGGGGTCGCCCACCGCCCAGTCGTCGTAGCGGACGCCGGGGATGATGGGGCAGACGTCGCCGCAGCCCATGGTGATGACGACGTCAGCCGCGCGGACGGCGTCATCGGTGAGCGGCTTCGGGAAGCGCTCTGCGGCCCGGTCGCCTTCGATCTCGGCGAGAAGCGAGCGGACGTGCGGGTGGATGACGTCGGCGGGAGCGGATCCTGCCGAGCGCGCGACGACCTTGCCTGCTGCGAGCTTGTTGACGAGCGCAGCGGCAAGCTGCGAACGGCCGGCGTTGGCGACGCAGACGAAGAGCACCTGGGGCACGGATGCGCTGCGGTCGCGGGTCAGGTCGGCGAGGCGCTGACGGGCGAAGCGTTCGGTGAGAGGCACGAGCGCCGACGTGACCCGGGCGCTGCGTGCGAGCGCGGTGTACGACTCGCGGACCGTCGTGAGCACGACATCGGCCTCGAGCTCAGGAACTTCCGCGGCGAGCTCCTCCGCGAGGCGGGTGACCCGCGCGTCGAAGTCCGGCCGCAGCTGACCATCGTCATCGACGTCCTCGGGCGCGACGGAGGCCGGCGCGAAGGAATCCAGCAATGCGGTCACTGCGCTGCGTCGACGCGGGTTGATCCGGTACCAGACCCACGTCCCGCGTCGCTCGGAGGTGAGGACATCGACGTCTTTGAGCACCTTGAGGTGGTGAGAGACGGTCGGCTGGGAGACGTCGGCGAGCTCGGCGAGGTCGCACACGCAGGACTCTCCCCGCGGGTCGGAGGCGATGGCCGACAGCATCCGCAGCCGCAGCGGATCCGACAGCGCCTTCAGCGTGGCCGCTACGGAGGTGGCAGCCTCCAATCCGATGGCATGGGTGGCGACGGGGCTGCAGGTGTCGGTGTCGGTCGTGACGGTGACGTTCATGACGGCATCCTCTCAGCGGTGTACGGGTCGGTGTGGAACCAGCGGCGAGCGGACCAGAGCGAGACATAGACGAGGCCGACCAGGACCGGGACCTCGATCAGCGGGCCGACGACCCCGGCGAGGGCCTGACCGGATGTCGCCCCGAAGGTGCCGATGGCGACGGCGATGGCGAGCTCGAAGTTGTTCCCTGCCGCCGTGAACGCCAGCGTCGACGAACGCGCGTACCCGAGCCCGAGCGCCTTTCCGGTGAACAGACCGACGAACCACATGACCGCGAAGTAGACCAGCAGTGGGAGCGCGATCCGGGCGACGTCCCACGGGCGGTTGGTGACCTGTTCGCCCTGGAGGGCGAACAGCAACACGATGGTGAAGAGCAGACCGTAGAGCGCCCACGGGCCGATCTTCGGCAGGAAGCTGTCCTCGTACCAGTCGCGCCCCTTCGTGCGCTCGCCGATGAAGCGCGAGGCGAAGCCGGCGACAAGCGGGATGCCGAGGAAGATCAGGACGTTCAACGCGATCTGCCAGACCGAGATCTCCAGCCCCTGCGAGTCCAGCCCCAGCCACCCGGGGAGGACTGTCAGGTAGAACCAGCCGAGGAGCGAGAACGCGACGACCTGGAAGACCGAGTTGATGGCGACGAGGACCGCTGCGGCTTCGCGGTCACCGCAGGCGAGGTCGTTCCAGATGACGACCATCGCGATGCAACGCGCGAGCCCGACGATGATGAGGCCCGTGCGGTACTCGGGCAGGTCGGGCAGAAACACCCAGGCGAGGGCGAACATCAGCGCGGGGCCGACGAGCCAGTTGAGCACCAACGACGAGACGAGGAGCTTCTTGTCTCCGGTGACCGCGGCGACCTTGTCGTAGCGGACCTTCGCGAGCACCGGATACATCATCACCAGCAGGCCCAGGGCGATGGGGATGGAGATCCCACCGACCTCGAGGCGGGCCAGAAGGTCCGAAACGCCGGGGATGAAGCGACCGACGACGATGCCGCCGACCATCGCCAGACCGATCCACAGCGGCAGCCAGCGGTCGAGAGTGGACAGGCGGCGGGTGGCCACCGTGGCGGTGGGCACGGTTGCGGTGTTCATGCAAAGGCCTTCTCGTCCTCGGTCGTCGCCACTGGTGCGGACTCATCACGTGCAGCCAGGTAATGCTGGGCATCCTGAGCGGCAGCGCATCCGGTGCCGGCAGCGGTGATGGCCTGGCGGTAGGTGTGGTCGACGAGGTCACCGGCTGCGAACACTCCCGACACATTCGTGCGGGTGGAGGGGTGCTCGACGAGCACGTATCCATCGGCATCGGTGTCGACGAGCCCGGCTACGATCTCGGAGCGCGGGTCGTGACCGATGGCGACGAAGACGCCGGTGGCCGCCAACTCGCGCTCATCGCCGGTGACGGTGTCGCGCAGGGTGACCGCTTCGACCTTCTCGGCCCCCACGAGGCCTGCGACTTCGCTGTTCCAGGCGACTTCGATCTTGGGGTGGTCGAGCACACGCCGGGCCATGATCTTCGAGGCGCGGAACTCGCCGCGGCGGTGTACGACCGTGACTTTCGATGCGAAGCGGGTGAGGAACAGGGCCTCCTCCATCGCGGAGTCTCCGCCGCCCACCACGACGATCTCCTGCTCACGGAAGAAGAAGCCGTCGCACGTCGCACACCAGGACACACCACGACCGGTGAGTCGCTCCTCATCCGGCAGCCCGAGCTTGCGGTAGGCGGAGCCCATCGTGAGGATGACGGCGCGGGCGAGGATGGTCTCCCCGGCGCCGGTGTCGACGGTCTTGATCGGTCCGTCGAGGTCGACCCGAATCGCATCGTCGAGGACGACGCGGGCGCCGAAGCGCTCCGCCTGCGCGCGCATCGACTCCATCAGTTCGGGTCCCTGGACGCCGTCGACGAAACCGGGGAAGTTCTCGACCTCTGTCGTGGTCATCAGCGCGCCGCCCGCGGTCACGGAACCGGCGAGCACCACGGGCGCGAGGCCGGCGCGAGCGGCGTACACGGCTGCGGTGTACCCGGCCGGCCCCGATCCGATGATCAGCAGTTCCACCTCTTGAATCGACATGTATCTATATTGACACCCATCGATATTGTTCGCAAGTGCGAGAGCTGGTCCGACTTTCCCCACAGTGGCACGCAAGAGGGAGCCTGTCCGTGTGCGGCGAACAGACTCCCTCAACGGCTGACTGCTAGTTGGCTCCGCCCCCACAGGGTTGCCCAGCGAGGGCGTGCGGTGCACACACGCGCAATCGGAGAGCTCCAGCTCGAGCTGAATCGTCACCGCGAGCGGGGAACCGTCACGGGGGTCCTCGACGGTGACGTGTTTCTCGATCAATTGATTCGACATGAATTCCCCTCAGACGACGGCGGCACGGATGGGCTGAAGCTGCACAAGCGGGGTCGCACAGCAGCTTCCGCCGCCGCTCGTGTCGAAGTCGCCCGCTCCACCGCAGACGCCGGTGTCCGGCAGGACGAGTTGGTTGCTCCGGGCAGCGATCACGTCGCCGGCGAGATGTGCGGCGACGCTTCGCGCCTGCTCGAAGCCGGTGAGGGCGAGGAACGTGGGAGCTCGGCCGTAGCTCTTCGCGCCGATGATGAAGAAGTTCTCTTCCGGCTGGGTGAGTTCGCGCGCTCCCGTGGCACCGATGGATCCGCAAGAGTGGATGTTCGGATCGATCTCAGCGGCTATCCCCGCCACCGCTTCCAGCGAAGCATCCACCGCCACTCGCAGCTCGGACAGGATGCTGAGGTCGGGGCGGAAGCCGGTCAAGGCGAATACACGAGAGACTCCGGCAACCTCCTTTCCGTTCTCCGCCGTGATCGTGAGCGAGCCCTCCACGTCTCGGAACTCGGACACGCGGAAGCCGTCGACGACGTCCACAAGTCCGGACTCGATGACCTTGCGCGCTCGCCCACCGAGCGCAGCACGCTCGGGGAGGTCATCCGCGGCACCGCCGCCGAACGCGCGCGTCGCCACCCCGCGGCGCATCAACCAGGTGATTCTCGTGTCCGGGTCTCGCCGAGCAAGTTCGCTCAGCCGGAGCACGGCATGGGCGGCGGAGTGCCCCGACCCGATGACGACGAGATGCTGCCCCGCGCATGCCGATACATCATCGGGGATGCGATAAGAGATCCGAGACGCTGCGCGCTTCTCACCGAGCGCGGGGAAGCCATCGGCCCCCGCCGGGTTCGGAAGCCCCCAAGTACCGCTGGCGTCGACCACGGCGCGGGCGGTGAGTCGGGCGTCCTTGCCGTCGGCATCGACGGTGTGCACGACGAACGGCTGGCTCTTGCGCCCTCCGTCGACGACCTTGTCGCGCCCCTGTCGCGCGACTCCGGTGACGGTCGTCCCGTACCGGACCCGGTCACCCAGCAGGTCAGCGAGTGGAGCCAGGTAGCTGCTCACCCACTCCGCCCCGGTTGGATACCCGGAAGCGGGTGCACTCCATCCCGTCGGCTCGAGGAGGCGGCGTGCAGCAGAGTCGGTCAGCTCCGGCCATGCCGAGAACAGGCGCACGTGCCCCCATTCGGAAACCGCGGCGGCAGGACCCTGCCCGCGCTCGACGACGATCACGTTCTCGTCGCGTTCGACAAGGTGCGCCGCGGCGGCGAGACCCTGCGGGCCCGCTCCGATGACGACGACAGGAAGTTCGGACATCACATCTCCTCAAATCGAAACTCTTCAATACGAAGACTCTCACTTACCTATCGAAGATTGTCAATACGTGTCAGAATAGATCCGTGACCCTGCCGACGACAATCGAAGCGCGCAGTTGCTGCGTCCCGCCCATCACCCCGGCGATGACCATCGACGACGCCGAACGCGTCGCACGCGTGTTCAAGGCGCTGGGCGACCCCACGCGGGTCAGGCTGCTGTCCCTCATCGCCGCCGGAGCAGGTGGCGAGGCATGCATCTGCGACCTGACGGAACCCGTCGGGCTCTCTCAGGGCACGGTCTCGCACCACATGAAGCTCCTCGCGGAGGCCGGTCTCGTGACGCGCGAACAGCGCGGCAAGTGGGCCTATTTCGCCCTCAACGGCGACGCGATGGACGCGGCGGCCGCCGCCCTCCGCGCGGTGTGAGCGTCTCGGTCATCCGAATTCGCGAAGCTCCGACGTCATCTCTCCGCCGGCGTCGCCCGTATTGACGGTGCCCTGCGGCTCGAAGAGGATCGCATCCACCTCTTCGTCGGCGCGTGGGCAGTGCTCGACGCCCTTCGGGACGACGAAGACATCGTTCGGGCCGAGCACGACATCGCGATCGCGCAACTGGATCGTCAGCTGCCCGCGCACCACCATGAACAGCTCGTCGGTGTCAGGGTGGGTGTGCCAGACGAACTCTCCGAGCAGCTTGACGACCTTGACGTCGTAGTCGTTGACGCTCGTCAGCCGATGCGGCTGCCAGTGCGCGGTGATGCTCGCCAGCGCCGCCTGCACGTTCCGCGTGTCTTCGTCTTCGTTCACGTCGTCAGCCTAGGCCGCCCTGCTCCACCGGTACTGTCGTGTGGGGAAGAACGGAGCCGAGCATGAACGCGATCGACGCTGTCGGCACCATCGCCGAGATCCTGTCCTGGATCGGACTCGGTGTGGGACTCCCCCTCCTCGTCGTCGTGTTCCTGGTGAAGGTGCACGACGGCGCCTGGCTGCCGCACGAGGTGGTCATCATCGAAGACGAGGACGGCTGGGCGCGCGCCCGCTGGTTCACCGCCGGAGACTTCTGGGAACGCCCGCTCCGCGCGGACGAGTCCGCCCACTGGCGCGGGCGGGAGGAAGCCGACGCGTTCATCAGCGCGCGACACCCGAGCCTGATGCGGTTCGAACCCCGACGACCCCTCCTGCATGCGTTCCAGGTACTCGGTATCACCCTGGCCGGCGTCGGTGCGGCCGCTGTCGTCCTGTCGGTCGTCCTCCTGTTCATCGGCTGACGTGTGCGGTGTCCGCGGATCACGATCCCGGGCAGGATGGGAGCATGCCTGAATCTCCGTTCGCCGCACGACCCTGGCTCGACTCCTACGCGGAGGGCGTCCCCGCCGAGATCGAGGAACCGTCGCAGACCCTGCCGGAGATGCTGGCAGCGAGCGTGAAGGCGTTCGGTCGGCGCCCGGCGCTGGACTTCTTCGGCGCGGTCACGACGTATCGCGAGCTCGGAGAGCAGGTCGAGCGTGCGGCCGAGGGTCTGCGGCGCCTCGGCGTCGGCCACGGCGACCGGGTCGCGCTGGTGCTGCCCAACTGCCCGCAGCATGTCGTGGCGTTCTACGCGATCCTCCGACTCGGCGCGATAGTGGTCGAGCACAACCCTCTCTACACCGCCCGCGAGCTGCGGCACCAGTTCGAGGATCACGGGGCGCGCATCGCCATCGTGTGGGACAAGGCCGTCGACACGATCGCCGGCTTCCCGGCAGATGTCAGGGTCGAGCACATCGTGAGCGTCGACATCACCGCGGCGATGCCGCTGTCGAAGCGCCTCGCTCTTCGCCTGCCCGTGCCCAAGGCACGCGAGTCGCGCGCAAAGCTGACCGGCACCCCGAAGGCTCGGCATCTCATCGCGTGGAAGAGCCTTGCCGATCACCGGCGGATCTCACGGCGGGTGCCGGGACCGACGCTGGACGACACCGCCCTGCTGCAGTACACCAGCGGCACCACGGGTGTCCCGAAGGGGGCGATCCTCACCCACTCGAACCTCCGCGCCAACGCGATGCAGGGACGAGCATGGGTGCCCGGCCTCGTCGACGGCGAGGAGACGTTCTACGGCGTGCTGCCGTTGTTCCACGCCTACGGAATGACCCTGTGCCTGACCTTCGCGATGAGCATCGGGGCGAGGCTCGTGCTCTTCCCCGCGTTCGACCTGGGTCTGGTCACGGCGGCGACACGTTCGGCCCCGCCCACCTTCCTCCCCGCCGTCCCGCCGATCTATGACGCTCTGGCTCGCGCGGCCGCCCGCGGCACGATCGACCTCTCGGCGGTCCGCTTCGCGATTTCCGGAGCCATGAGCCTTCCGGTCGCCACGGTGAAGCGCTGGGAGGAGGCGACCGGCGGCCTGCTCGTCGAGGGCTACGGCATGACCGAGAGCTCACCGGTCGCGCTCGGCAACCCGATGGGTCCCACGCGTCGTCCCGGCACGGTCGGCGTGCCGTTCCCGAGCACGGAGATCCGCGTCGTCGATCCCGCAGACCCGACCGTCGACGTACCGCCCGGCGAGGCCGGCGAACTCCTGATCCGCGGCCCGCAGGTCTTCCAGGGGTACTGGGGGCGTCCGGGCGAGACGGCCGACGCCCTGCTGCCCGACGGCTGGCTCCGATCGGGCGACATCGCCCAGGTCTCCTCCGACGGCTTCGTGAGCATCGTCGACCGCCTCAAGGAACTCATCATCACCGGCGGCTTCAACGTGTCGCCCAGCGAAGTGGAAGACACGCTCGTGGCGCACCCCGATGTCGTCGCCGCAGCGGTCGTCGGTCTTCCACGACCCCATGGCGGAGAAGAGGTCGCCGCCGCCGTGGTGCTCCGCGACGGTGCGACTCTCGACGTGGATACGCTGCGCGACTTCTGCCGCACCCGGCTCACCCCCTACAAGGTGCCGCGCCGCATCACCGCCGTCGACGACCTCCCCCGCTCGCTCATCGGCAAGGTGCTGCGTCGTCAGGTGCGAGACGCACTGCTCGCAGATCGCTGACGCACGCCTCACCGCGCATACCTCCTAGAGCGGGCTGGCCAGCACCTCGTCGAGCACACGCCAGCTGTCGTCACCTCCCGGCCCTGACCCGCCGGAGAGGGTCACCAGCGCCTTCCACAGGGCCCATCCTCGAGCGCGCTGCCACGTAGCGATATCGAGGCCGACGACGTCGCGGAACGCGTCACGTGCGTCCCCCTCGAAGTACGTCCACGCCATGACGAGGTCGCACGCAGGGTCACCGACCCCGCAGGTGCCGAAGTCGATCATCGCCGACAGGCGTCCCTCGCTGACGAGGAGATTGCCGACAGCAACGTCGCCATGGAACCAGACGGGCGGGAGGTCCCAGGCGCTGGTGGTCGCGGTGAGCCATACACTCCGGCAGTGTTCCGCATCCACTTTGCCGTGCAGCTGCTCGAGCGCGGCGTGAACGTCGTCGCTGTACGCGCTCGGATGTGAGCCTCGGTAGAACGAGTGCCTTCCGGCCGCCGTACCCGCGTCGGTGGGGAGAGACATGAGAGCGCGGAGGAGGCTCCCGAGATCGATGGCGAGTTGCACGCGATCGATCCCGGCTGATTCGTCGACTGTGTCGCCGGCCAGCCAACGGCGGATGGACCACGGGAACGGATAGCCCCGGCCGGGCTCCCCGAGCGCCACGACTGAGGGAACAGAGACGGGGAGCCTTCCGTCAAGAAAATCGAGCGCTCTGCTCTCCTTCTGAACCGCTGCCGCATAGGACTCCGCACGGGGAAGCCGAACAGACAAGTCGTCGCCCAGGCGAAACGTCCTGTTATCCCACCCTTGACGCACCACCGCGCGAACGGGCATGTTCGCCCAGCGGGGGAACTGCTCCTCGACGAGCTCAGCCACCACGCGCTCATCGACATCGACCGGTCGGCTCACCCCTAGATACTCCCAGACGAAGTGCTCGAACCGCTTCCGGGCAACACCAGTGGGAGACACCGCCTCGGCCGATCGCCGAGCCCTCAGGCCCCGTCAGTCCACACGTGACGAGAGCTCCTCCGCGAGCTGCGAAAGCCGCCTCCCCGCGTCGGAGAGCCGCGTGACGCCTGCTTCCAGGGACGCCAGCCTCGACGGAGGAGCATCGTGGCTGCGCGCGATCTGCAGGTTCGCTCGAAGGTTCAGTGCGGTACCGGACAGCCCGGCTCTGAGCGCTTCGACCGCGACCGCGAGATCTACCGCGAGGTGAGGGTTCCCGGCCGCCGCCAGCACTCTCGCGTCGGACACCAGCGCGACTCCGATCATGCCGAGCTTCGCCACGGATTCGGCGGCATCGACGGCACCCTCGCGCACGCGCTCATCGCGATCGGGGTCTTCTGCGGGCAGTGCCAGCGCGGCCCCGAAGCGTGCCGACACGATGCCATCCGCTTCGACCGCTTCCAGAGCCTCACGTCGTTCTCGAGCCAGCCGATCGCCGCAGTCCGACGCGGTCGGGTCGTCGGGGGTGTACGCGGCCACCATTCCCATCAGCGATGTTGCGATGCCGAGCATCACCCCGGAGGCCGCTCCGCCGCCGGGGGAGCCATGCGGCTGGCTGAGGGCGTCGAGCCACGCATCCATGGGTCGAGAAGTCGGGATCTCGGCCGGATCCTTCACGAGGCCACCGCCCGTGCTCCCCTGGCGAGCCCTGTTCTCGGGGTGATCTGCCCGTGCGAAGTGTGAAAACCGATGAACGTCATGGTTCGAGTCTTCCGACCGGCGGTGGCGATCGGTAGTGGTGGACACGTCGTGGCCGGCCTGCGAGGATGCGCCCGCTAACGCACGGCCACCGACAGCCGACAGTCACCCCCGACAGCCCAGGACGGGCCGTCGGGTCCGTGCTCCCCGGAACACGGACGAATCTTTCCAGGATGGAGCCCATGATCGTCCTCACGCGCCTGAACCGTTCGCGGTTCGCGGTGAACCCCGACCTGATCGAACGTGTCCAGGCGACGCCGGACACGACGCTCATCATGGTCGACGGTGCGACCTTCGTCGTCACCGAGACGATGGATGACGTGATCGCCCAGATCACCCGCTTCCGCGCCGGAGTGCTCGCCACAGCCGCCGCCATGATCAACGCTGCCGGAACGGATTCCGCGGCCCCCGATTCCGAGGTCGGTCTCTGATGGATCCGTCTCTCATCCTCGGACTGGTCCTCGCGTTCGGCGCCCTGATCGCCATGATCAACCTCGAAGGCGCGACCATCGGATCGCTGCTGATCCCCGCCCCGATGGTGCTGGTCTTCGGAGCCACCATCGCCGTCGGCATCGCGAGCGGCACCGTGCGCGATGCGCTGCATGCGGTCAAGTCGCTCCCCCGCGCCTTCCGCGGCGAGCGCCGCACCGCGTCGAGCATGATCGACACGGTGGTCGGCTACGCCGAGAAGGCGCGCGCCGAAGGGCTCCTCGCCCTCGAGCAGGGACTCGAGGACGAGAAGGACCCGTTCCTGCGCCAGGCACTGCAGAGCATCGCCGACGGCACCGACGCCGAAGACCTGCGAACGCTGCTGGAGGATGAGCTCACCTCGACCGCCGCCCGCAACCGCACCGCCTCACGCTTCTACATGACGCTCGGCGGCTTCGCGCCCACGGTCGGCATCATCGGCACCGTCGTCTCCCTCACGCACGTGCTGGAGAAGCTCGACAAGCCCGACACGCTCGGTCCCATGATCGCGACAGCATTCGTCGCGACGCTGTGGGGTCTGCTCTCGGCCAACTTCATCTGGCTGCCCATCGGCGGACGCCTCCAGCGTCTCGGCGAGCTCGAGCTCGAACGCATGACCGTGCTCATGGAGGGCATGCTCGCGATCCAGGCCGGCGCCCCGCCGCAGTTCGTCGGCGAGCGCCTGCGAGCCCTCGTGTCCGAGCGCTCCTCCGCCCGCTCTGGCCGTCGCGCCCGCACCCGAGCAGCCGAGGAGACGGAGCAGGCGTCATGAGCGTCCGTGCCCGTCGCCGCGTGCCGCAGGAGGAGCACAGCGGTCCGGACGAGCGGTGGATGGCGTCGTACATGGACATGGTGACGGTGCTGATGTGCATGTTCATCGTGCTGTTCGCGATGTCCACGGTCGACCAGGAGAAGTTCGAGGCGCTCAGCGCCTCCCTCGCCACCGGTTTCGGGCAGGAGCCGTCGGACGAGATCGACGCCACGACGGGTGTGGTCGTGCCCCCTGAGCTGGTCGACGAGAAGGGCGAGGACTTCGCCGACATCGACCTCGCCGCCGCGCAGACCGAGTTCGACGAGCTGTCGGCTCTGCGTGAGCGCCTGCGTCAGGTGCTCGCCGAGAACGGGCTCGAAGCCGACGTCACCTTCACGATCGACGAGCGCGGCCTCACGATCGGCCTCGTGAGCGCCGAGACCTTCTTCGACACGAACAGCACGACCCTCAGCGCGAAAGCTCTCCTCGTCCTCGACGCGCTCGGCTCGGTGCTGGTCACCGCCACCAACGAGATCTCGGTCGAAGGTCACGCCGACGTCCGCGGATCGGTCGCACCGTACCCCACCAACTGGGAGCTGTCCGCCGGTCGCTCGACCCAGGTGCTGCGGCATCTCGTCGAGGCCTCGGGGCTTCCTCCGGCGCACCTGAAGTCGGTCGGCTTCGGCGACACTCGCCCGGTCGCAGCGGGTGACGCTCCCGAGGCGCTGGCCCAGAACAGACGGGTCGACATCGTCGTCCTCTCCGATGCGAACGAGGAGGTGCGCGCGCTCATCCCCCAGGCACAGGCGGGAAAGCCGTCCTCCTGACCCACCCCCTCACCTAACGCACGCCGATCACCGCCCGATAGTCCGGTTCGTGGTGATCGAGGACAGCGTGCGCTCCGAAGTGCGCGCAGGGACGGCGACGAAGACCGCCGAAGTCGAGGTGTACGACTTCGGCCGTTCGGCGACTCTCTCGCGTGAGCACACCCGCGCCCTGGAGCTGGCGTTCGAGACGTTCTCCCGCCAGTGGTCCGCGCAGCTCTCCGCCAAGATCCACGTGCGCGCCACCATCGCGGTCGAGCACGTCGGGATGATGACGTACGGCGAATACGCCCAGTCGCTGCCGACCACGACCACGATGATCGTGTGCGCGCTCCCCGACTCCGAAGAGCGCCTCATCGTGCAGCTGCCGACCTCGGCCGCGACCGCCTGGATCGTGCAGATGGTGGGCGGACGGGCATCCGCCGCCTCCGAGGACCGCACCTTCACTCCGATCGAGCAGGCCCTGATCCGCTCGCTCATCGTCGACGCGATCGACCACCTCACCGGAGCACTCGACGGTCTGCTCCCGACCGGGGTCTCGTTCAGCGGCATCCAGTACAGCTCGCAGTTCGCCCAGGTCGCGGCATCCGGCGAGCCCGTCATCGTCGCACGTTTCTCTATGCGCCTCGCCGGGCGCACCGTGCCGACGAGCGTGATGCTGCCGGCCTCCGTGCTCGCCGGCTTCACCGTGCGTCCCTCCGACGACGAGCGCTCCGCCGCCCCGGCCCTCATCCGCCGTCAGGTCGAGGTGGCACCGGTCGAGCTCGCCCTGCGACTCGCACCGCGGGCCGTGCTGCCGCGTGAGGTGCTGGATCTGTCCGTCGGCGACGTCATCGCGTTCCCGCATTCCGCCGATCGTCCGATGGTCCTCGCCGTCGGCGATCAGACCGTCGCCACGGCGGCCGTGGGCAGCGCAGGGGCACGGCTGGCCTGCGTCGTCACCACCACCATCCCCGATCCCGCTTTCGCCGAGGAGCCCGCGTGACCAGCACCACCACCTACGAGTCCGCCGTCGCCGCTGCCTTCGCCGCGTCGCTGCCGACCGCCTCTCCTCTCGTCGCGCGCCCCTCGCAGGTCTCCGGCGACACCGGCGACGCCCTGATCGTGCAGTTCGTCGGCGAGGCGAGCGCGCAGCTGGCCGTTCAGCTGTTCGAACCCGACACCCTGGTCGACGGCCTCGGGGGCACCCCGCTCGCCGATCGGCTGCGCGATGCACTCGAGACCTCGACAAGCGCACTGGGCTCCGGTGCTCTCGGGGAGGCGACGATCGGCGACGCCTCCGCGCTCTTCGCCGACCCGGCGGTGCAGCTGTTCGATCTGCAGGACGACGCCGACCACACGATCGGCCGCCTCGCCGTCGTCGTCACCCGTGCACCCGCCGGCGCGTCGCACTCCTCGCGCCGGCTGCACCGGATCGCGGGCGTCGAGATGGAGCTCACGGTCGAGATCGGACGCACCAGGATGGCGGTGCGCGACGTGCTCGATCTGGAACCCGGACGCATCGTCGAACTCGACCGCTCCGCCGGCGCTCCCGCCGACATCAAGCTCAACGGACGTATCATCGCGCACGGCGAGGTCGTCGTCGTCGACCAGGACTATGCGGTGCGCATCACCCGCATCCTCGAGAACGTCGAGGCCTGACCCTGGACGACCTCCTGCTCGGCCTCCGGGTCGTGCTCTCGCTCGCCGCAGTGCTCGGGGTGCTGTGGTACCTGCAGCGTCGTGTCGCGCGCACGCAGGCGCGTCGACGCGACAGCGAGGCGATCACGGTGCTCGGACGCCAGGGGGTCGGACCGAAGGCGCAGATCGTGGTGATCCAGACAGAGGATGCCCGGTATGTGCTCGGCGTCACCGAGCACGGTGTGAACGTCGTCGACCGCCTGCCGGTCAAGCCTCTGGATCAGCCCGACGAGACACGTCGTCCGACGTGGTCGGCGACCTCCGAGGCGGCGTCGGACGCCGAGGAGTTCGACCGCATCCTCGCGGCGACCGCCCTGACCGAATCGACGTCCGCCTCCCCCGCGACGGCGGCACCCCAGCGCCGGGTGCGGCACCGGAACGACCCGCTGCGCGGATCCATCCTCTCCCCCGAAACCTGGCGGCAGACCGCCGAGGCCATCCGGCGCACGCGATGAGCGTCCCCGGTGGGGTCGTCGACGGGCGAGCGCTGCGACGAATCGCGCTGATCCTCGCCGCTGCGCTCGCGCTGGTCGTCATCATCACCCTCCTCACGGGCACGGCCGCCCATGCACAGGTGACCCCGGACGACCCGGGCGAGGGCATCACGATCGACATCAACGGCGTCGACGGCGGCCCCTCCGGCTCGATCCTGACCCTGCTGGGCATCACGCTGCTCTCGGTCGCCCCGGCACTCCTTCTGATGATGTCGTCGTTCACGAAGATCTTCGTGGTGCTGGCGATGACGAGGAACGCCCTTTCGCTGCCGACCATCCCTCCGAACCAGGTGCTGGCCGGTCTGTCGCTCTTCCTGTCGCTGTTCATCATGTGGCCGGTGCTGACCGAGATCAACACGGTGGCGGTACAGCCCTACATCGACGGCACGCTCACCTTCACGCAGGCCATCGACGTCGGCCAGCTGCCGCTTCAGGAGTGGATGCTCCGCTTCACCCGCGAGGAGGACCTCGCCCTGATGACGCGCATGGCGGGTCAACCCAACCCCGAAGACCCCTCGAGTGTCCCGATGTACACACTCATCCCCGCGTTCATGATCTCCGAGCTGCGGGCTGCGTTCATCATCGGCTTCGTGATCTTCATCCCGTTCCTGGTGATCGACCTCGTCGTGGCCGCGGCGCTCATGTCGATGGGCATGATGATGCTCCCGCCCGTGATGATCTCCTTGCCGTTCAAGATCCTGCTGTTCATCCTCGTGGACGGGTGGGGGCTCATCATCCGGGCACTCCTGGAGAGTTACGGAGGGGTCGGATGAGTCCCGAGGCCGTCATCGACATCGGCACGCAAGGGCTGATCATCGCGGCGAAGCTGGCGGCGCCCGTGCTGGTCACCGCTCTCGTGGTGGGTTTCGCCATCTCCCTGCTGCAATCCATCACCCAGGTGCAGGAGGTGACGCTGTCGTTCGTGCCGAAGATCGTCGCGGTCGGCATCGCCCTGCTCATCGCCGGCAACTGGATGATCGCGGAGATGATCGCGTTCACGAACGAGATGTTCGCCCGCATCCCCTCGCTGCTGAGCGGATGACGGCGTGTACATCCCGATCGACTTCGCCTGGCTGGAGGCCACGATGCTCGCCGCCGTGCGCATCACCGCCTTCATCATGATCGCCCCGCCTTTCTCCTACGGGGCGATTCCGGCGCGGGTGAAGGCGATGCTCGCGATCGGACTCTCCCTCGCGGTGGGTTCCGCCGTCGCTCCCGGTTACGAGAACCTCGACACCGGTCCCTTCTTCGGAGCCCTGGTTCTGCAGCTGGTCACCGGCGCCCTGCTCGGCTTCCTGGTGCTGCTGTGCTTCTCGGCCCTGCAGGCCGCGGGCAGCCTGATCGACGTGTTCGGCGGTTTCCAGCTCGCGCAGGCGTTCGACCCGCACTCGCTCGTGAACGGCGCCCAGTTCACCCGGCTCTTCCACCTGACCGCGCTGACCCTGCTGTTCGCCTCGGGCGGGTATCAGCTGATCCTCGCCGGGCTCGCGCGCAGCTTCGACGCCGTGCCCGTCGACGGCATGTTCCAGGCGGCGGGCCCGGCCGAGCTCCTCGTCGACGGAGTCTCCCAGATGGTGCTCGCGGCCGTGCAGATCGCGGGACCGCTCGTGCTCGTGCTCTTCCTCGCCGACGTCGGACTGGGACTCATCACCCGAGTCGCCCCGGCTCTGAACGCGTTCGCGATGGGCTTCCCGGTGAAGATCCTGCTGACACTGCTGCTCGCCGGCGCGGTGTACGCCGTGCTCCCCGGCATCGTCGATTCCCTCGCCGCACAGGCCCTGCGCATGATGCAGGGGGTGCACGAGTGAGCGGTACGGACACCGGAGAACGCAGCGAGAAGGCGACAGACAAGCACCTCAGCGAAGCACGCAAGAAGGGGCGCCTGTCGCGCAGCCAGGACCTCACCGCGTGGCTGGGCATCGGCGCCGCCGCCGTCACCATGCCCGCCGCCATCGCCCTCGGGGCATCGGCCGGAACCGAGCAGATGCTCACGCTCACCTCCCTCGTCGATGCCCCGACGCCGGAGGCGGCACTCGCCGCCCTTGGTCGTGGCCTCGCCTCCGTGCTCCCGACGATCACCGTGATGCTGGCGGCGGTCGCGATCATCACCCTGATCGGCGCGGTCATCCAGGGCGGCGTGCATCTGAAACCGCTCACCGGACGCTTCGAGCAGTTCAACCTCGTCACCGGGATCCGACGGGTGTTCGGGATGCAGGCCCTCTGGGAGGGCGCCAAGGCCCTGATGAAGACCGCCGCCATCGGCATCGCCCTGTGGTTCGTGATCGCGAGCCTGATGCCCGTGCTGACCGCGAGCGGCGCGCACTCGATCTCCCGCCTGCTCGGCACCGCGAGCGAAGGCACCACCGCCCTGCTGCAGACCGCGATCGGGGTCGGCCTCGCCCTCGCCGCGATCGACATGTTCGTGGTGATGCGGCGCAACCGCAAGCACACGCGCATGACCAAGCGCGAGATCCGCGACGAGAGCAAGAGCTCCGAAGGCGACCCGCTCATCCGTCAGCAGCGACGCTCACGTCAGCTCGCCGTCAGCCGCAACCGCATGATCGCGGCCGTCGCCGGCTCGGACGTCGTCGTGGTCAACCCGACCCACATCGCGATCGCCCTGCGGTACGAGCCCGGCCGCGCCGCCCCCAAGGTCGTCGCGAAGGGCAGCGGTGTGATCGCCGAGCGCATCCGCGACGAGGCCGTGCGCGCCGGTGTCCCGCTGGTGCGCGAGATCACCCTCGCCCGGGCCCTGCACGCCGCCTGCGAGCTCGGCCAGGAGATCCCCGAAGACCTGTACAACGCCGTGGCACGCGTGCTCGTGTTCGTCGACTCGCTGCGACGACGCGGGGCCGCCCGTGGCATCCATTCCCTTCCCTACCGGAGGACCGCATGAGACAGCTGCTTCCCAAGCTCGGGGTGCCGATCGGCGTCGTGGGCATCATCATGCTCCTCGTCGTGCCGGTGCCGCCGTTCCTGCTCGACATCCTCATCATCCTGAACATCATGTTCGCGCTGGTGATCCTGCTCACGTCGATGTTCGTGAAGAAGCCGCTCGATTTCTCGGTGTTCCCATCGCTGCTGCTGGTGGCCACCCTGTTCCGGCTGGGACTGAACGTCGCCTCGACCCGCCTGGTGCTCGGCGAGGCGTATGCGGGGCAGGTGATCGAGGCGTTCGGAGCGATCGCCGTCGGCGGCTCTCTCATCATCGGCGCCGTGGTGTTCCTGATCCTCGTCGTCATCCAGTTCGTCGTGGTCACCAAGGGCGCCGAACGCGTCGCCGAGGTCGGGGCACGATTCACCCTCGACGCGATGCCCGGCAAGCAGATGGCGATCGACGCCGATCTCAACGCCGGACTCATCACCGACGCCGAGGCCCGCGAACGCCGGGCCGAAGTGGCCGCCGAGGCCGATTTCTACGGCGCGATGGACGGTGCGTCCAAGTTCGTGAAGGGCGACGCGATCGCCGGGCTCGTCATCATCATCATCAACATCGTCGGCGGCATCGCGATCGGCATCGTGCAGCACGGCATGACGATCGATGAATCCGTGAGCACGTACAGCCTCCTCACGATCGGCGACGGGCTCGTCACGCAGATCCCCGCCCTGCTGATGGCCGTCTCCACCGGCATGATCGTCACCCGCTCCACGGCGGAGGCGGAGATGGGCACCGCAGCATCGGCCCAGCTCGGTCAGTCCCGCAACGCGCTGATCATCGCCGGATGCGCCGCGATCATCATGTCGCTCATCCCGCACATGCCCATGCTGCCGTTCGTCGCGATCGGAGCCCTGCTTCTGCTCATCGCGCAGCGCATCAAAGCCACCCAGAAGCGCGAGGAGGCCGCCGCCGCCGCGCAGAGCCCCTCCACCCTCCCTGCCGACCAGCCGGAGGAGCTCATCGAGAAGATGCGCGTGCATCCGCTCGAGATCCTGCTCGCCCCCGACATCGTCGACCTCGTCACCGGAGGACCAGACGACCTGCTCGCGCGCGTCAAGGCCCTCCGCCGTCGGATCGCCCTCGACCTCGGCCTCATCGCTCCGCCGGTGCGCACCCGCGACAGCATCGAGCTGCCGCAGTCGACCTACGTCATCCGCATCGCCGGGGTCGAGACCGGCCGCGGTACGGCACCGATGGGATCGGTGCTCGCTCTCGGTCAGGGGCTGGACAGCCTTCCCGGCACGGCGACCCTGGACCCGGTCTTCGGGCTCGAGGGCAAGTGGATCCCCATGGAGATGCGTCACAGTGCGGAGTTCGCCGGCGCTACCGTGATCGACCGTGCGAGCGTCATCATCACGCATCTGTCCAGCGTCATCCACGCCCACGCCGCACGCCTGTTGAGCCGCGAGGACGTGCGCCAGCTCACCGACGCGCTCAAGCAGGCGTCCCCCGCCGCGGTCGAGGAGCTCACGCCCGCCCTGCTGTCCCTGGCCGAGGTGCAGCGTGTGCTGCAGGGACTCCTCGCAGAACGGGTGCCGATCAACGATCTCAGCCGCATCTACGAGGCGCTCGCACTGCGCGCCAGAGCCTCCACCGACCCCGAGGGCCTGATCGAGGCCGCACGAGCCGCTCTGGGCCCGGCGATCGCCGCCCGGTTCGCCGATGCCGGCACGCTGCGCGTGGTGATGATCAACCCGCTGCTCGAGCAGGCGATGCTCGAGAGCCTGCGTCCGGGCGACGAGGGCAGTCAGATCGTGTTCGACCCGCAGCGCATGGAGTCCGTGGTCGATTCCGTGAAGCAGGCCGTCTCCTCGGTGCGGGAGGGCGGCGAGCCGGTGCTGGTGTGCGCCCCGTCGCTGCGGCCCGCCGTGCGACGCCTCGTCTCGGCGCAGACGGATGGCCTGCCCGTGCTCTCGTATACCGAGGCGACCGCCGCTGCCCTCACGATCGAGACGGTCGGCGTGGTGCGCGACATCCCCGCGCCGTCGGTCGGCGTCGTCCCGGCAGCACTAGGCTGAACGAATGCTGGTTTTGACGAGGCGGATCGGTGAGAGCGTGCGCATCGACGGCGACATCGAGATCACGCTGCTCGAGATCAAAGGCGACAGCGTGCGGATCGGTGTGAAGGCGCCGCGCGAGACGCGCATCCAGCGGACCGAGATCATCGAAGCGGTCGTCGCCGAGAACGTGTCGGCCGCTGCCGAGACCGATGCCACGGCCGAAGAAGCGATCGCCGCCGCGCTCGCCCGTGGCCGCGAGTCCCGCCCCGCCTAGCCGCAGGCCCACCCGACCGGCATCCCACGCCCGGCATCAGACCGGCATCAGGTCCGTCGCCGTGGCGCGCTTCCACTGGTCACCGCCGGCAGCCCGCGCCCTGTCCGCCGCCCTGCCCGCCACGGCGACGAGCGCGTCGTAGTCGTAGCCCACGACGGACACGGTCGCCCAGCCGATACTGGCGGACGAGCGGATCCCGGTCACCGCGGTCTCTCTGTCGATGACCGAGATACGTGTGAGGATCGCCCGCAGGTGGTGACGAACCGACTCGTCGCTGCCGCGGATGACGACGATCGCGCGGCCGTCGGCGACCCGGTCGGCGTCTGCCGATGCCGGCAGTACCTCCTGGATGTCGTGGTGGAAGCGATCGACGATGAGCGCGAACGCAGAACCCGTCGACGCCTCTCGAAGGTCGGCGGGGTCGTCCAGGCGGATGTCGAGGATCGACCACGGCAGATCGTTCTGCTCCTCGGCCTTGCGGAGTCGGCGGCGAGCCCGCTCGGCGATGTCGTCGGCATCGTTCTTCTTCTGCTCGGACCGCACCATCAGCACGAGGGTGAACGCCGCGCAGGTGCTCACCACCACGGTTCCGACGGCGTTCATGCCGCGCAGTGCGCTCAGTTGGGCTTCGGTGCCCGCGCCGCCGGAGACGAGGGCAGACACGGCGCTCACGACCGCGACCACCACGAAGCCGCAGGACGCGAGCGCAAGCGGAAGCACGATGTCCCTGACGGCCGGCCTGTCGCGCAGCAGCTCGTATGCCACCATGCCCGCGAAGACGGCACTGCCGAGGAAGACGAGCTGGAACGCGGGCAGATACCCGTCGCTACCCGCCGTCACCATCAGGAGGATGGGCGCGATCAGGACGAAGACGGCGACCGGCCACCAGCGCGCCCTCCGCCCGAGGTGCATCCGCAGACCGATCCAGACCAGAGGCTCGAAGCACAGCAGCAACGCGGACGCCGCCCCGCGCAGCATCGGCTCCTCGGTCTGCTGGCCGGCGAGCCAGAGGTAGGCCCCGAGCATGCCCAACCCGAAGGCGGCTCCCCAGGTCACGGTCGCCCTGCTCGGGCGGGCCAGTGTGCCGAGTCCGATGACCATGACCGTGAGCACGGTGACGACGGCCACCATGCTCGTCGTGATGTCGACGTTGACGGGAACGAGCGGGTTCACGTCGGTTCCTCCTCCGGGGAACGCGGCGGAAAGCGGAGTGTCACACGGGTGCCGACCCCGAGCTCGCTGGAGACGTGGATGCTACCCTCGTGCGCCGCGACGATCTCGCGCACGATCCCCATGCCCAGCCCCGTTCCGCTGATGCCGGCGCGCACCGCACTCTCCGTGCGGAAATAGGGCTCGAAGATGCGCGACAGATCCTCCGGGGCCATCCCGAAGCCGTCGTCGACGATCGTGACCTCGGCCTGACCGGTGGCAGCCGTGTCGACGGCGACGTCGATGCGCCCGCCGGCAGGGGTGTACTTGGCGGCGTTGCTGAGGAGGTTGTCGAGCACCTGCCGCAGCCGGAAGGGGTCGCCGGAGATCACGAGGTTCGCTGCCCCGCCGATCCCGATCTCCTGTCTGTTGCCGGAGATGACCGGGGCGTACGAGGCAGCCGCCGCTTCGACGACCTCGCGCAGGTCGACAGGGGCGAACGGCTCCTGCGCGGCCCGGCTCGTCTGCTGCAGGATGCTCGCGACCAGGTCCTGCATGCGCTCGCCCGCGTGCGCGATGATGTCGAGTTGCGCCGGCACACGCCCGGGGAGGTCGTCGCGCTCTCGCAGCAGCTCGACGTGGCCGATGATCGCGGTGAGGGGGTTGCGCAGCTCATGCGAGACGACGGCGTTGAAGGTGCGCCGCTCCTCGTCTACCTCGAGCAGTGCCGTCACGTCGTCGATCACGACCAAGGTGATGTCCTCGCCCTCCCCCACGCTCGCCATCGTCTGGGTGCTCACCTCGAGGGCGCGCCACTGTCCCGTGCCGTCGAACAGCCACATCCTCTCGGCGTCCAACCGCTCGCCGGCGGCGGCCCTGGCGAGCGAGGTGCGCGACAGAGGAAGGGCCGTTCCGCGACGGGCGTCGTACTCGACGGAGGCCGAGGGCAGAGCGGCGCCGAAGCGATCGCGGCCGTAGAGCGCACGGTAGGCGTCGTTCATCTGGAGGATGCGACCACCCGTCGTGACCACCACGAGGGCGACGCTCAGCGCGTCGACGATCTGGGTGACGCGCCGCTGGTTCGCCTCGGCCCGCTCGGCGGCGCGATTGACCTGCTCGGACCGGCGCTGCAGCAGTCGACGCGCCGCCCGGGAGCGCTGCGCGCCGATGCGGACAGTCACCCCGAGGAAGCCCAGCGTGATCACGAGAGTGAGCAGCCGCAGCAGGATGTCGGCGGGCGTGCCGCTCTGATCGGCGAACAGCACGAGGGTGGCGCTGATGAAGGCGATGCCACCGAGCACCCATGGCATCGTGAAGTAGCTGGCCAGCCAGACGACGGGAAAGACCCAGAGGAAACCGAGCCGGAGGTCGGGAGCGTTGGTCGTGAGCCCCACCGCGAGCGCGTCCAGGAGCGGCACGACGGTCGCCGCGGTGCGCGGAAGGCGGTGCCACGGCACGGCCAGGGTGAGGAGCGTGGTGACGATGACCAGACCGGCACCGGCGACGACGAGAGGGTTCGCGAACGTCTCCGGTTTGAACGCGGTGATCATCACGACGATCGCCACGATGCTGCCGGTGAAGACGAGTTGCCAGCGCCAGATAGACACAGTGCGGACCATCAGCGCTCACCCTCCCCGTCGAACCTCAGCTTTGCCGCAAGATTACTCAAAGATCGGTGCAGCCCGCTCTTCAGGCGACCTCGCACCCCTAGCATTCTGAGTGGGGGCCGACACTGCGACTGGGGAACAACGCAGACGCTGGGGCCACGCGAGTGGGGATTCGCAGGCAGCCGGGACCGTGGCTGGGGAACCACGGTCCCGCCCCTCGGCTTTCACGGACCATCGGTCGGCGTGAGTCGATAGCCGACGCCGCGCACCGTCTCGATGTACCGCGGCTGCGTCGTGCTGTCGCCGAGCTTTCGTCGCAGGTTCGCGATGTGCGTTTCTATCGCCCGTTTGTCCGGCTCGCTCACGTAGTCGTTCGACCCCTCGGGGGCCCCGCGCAAGCCGCGGGCGAGATCGGCCTTGCCGCACACGCGGAGCCCGGCCTCGAGCAGCATCGCGAGCAGATCGAACTCGGTCGGGGTGAGGTCGATGCGCCGCTGTCCGATCAGGACCATCCGCGTGTCGAGGTCGAGGCTGAGATCCCGATGCACGCGGCCGCGCCAGGTCAGGACCGTCGCTCCATCCATCGCCTGCTCGGTGTCGCCCACCGGCCGCCCGGAGTCCGTGAGCCTGGCACCGGTGACACGGGGATCAGGGAGGCGGGGATCAGGAAGACGCGGACGACGCAGAAGCGCCTCGATGCGGGCGCGGAGCTCACGGGGACGGAACGGCTTCACCAAGTATTCGTCCGCGCCCGAGGTGAGCCCCAGAACCACGTCCGATTCGTCGGAGAGCGCCGAGAGCATGATGATGAAGGTGTCGCTGATCCGTCGGATGCGTCGAGCGACCTCGAACCCGTCGATGCCGGGGAGGTTGATGTCGAGGGTCGTGATCACCGGGTGGTGCTGTTCGACGGCCGCGAGCCCGTCCAAGCCGGATCCCGTGAGGATCGTCTCGAAGCCGGCGGCGAGGAACACCTCGTCCAGGAGGGAGCGCACGTCGGGGTCATCCTCGATGATCACGGCGACGAGGGCGCGACCGGGCGCCGAGGTCATACGATGCGCTCGCGCACGATCGTCACGATCCGCGGTGCGTCGGCATCGAGCTCGGACGGGTCCACATCCGACGATCCGACGGGCCGCTCCACCTCGATGTCCCACCACGAGTCCGCCAGTTCCTCCGCCATGCCCCGACCCCACTCGACCACGACCACGGAACGCTCCAGGTCGAGATCCAGGTCGTCGAGCTCCGCGGCCGAACCGAGCCGGTAAGCATCGACGTGCACGAGCGGCGCCCCGCCGACCAGCGAAGGATGCGTGCGGGCGATCACGAAGGTCGGGCTCTGCACGGGCCCACGCACGCCCAGCCCTTCGGCGAGTCCGCGGGTGAACGTGGTCTTCCCCGCTCCGAGAGGTCCGGTCAGGACGAGCAGGTCGCCGGCCTCCAGCTGCTCGCCGATACGCAGGCCCAGTTGCTCCATCTCCTCGGCGGTCGCGATCTCCCGCCGACCGAGGAACGCGGGATCCACGCTCACGAGGCGCTCCGGGGTACGCGGGGACCGATACGGGTGACGATCTCGTAGTTGATGGTGTCTGCGGCGACCGCCCAGTCCGCGGCGGACGGCACACCGAGGGTGGGGTCGCCGAACAGAACCACCTCGTCACCGATCGACACCGGGGTGTCCCCGACGTCGACGACGAACTGATCCATCGCGATCCGTCCGACGTTCACGAACCGGCGCCCGCCGATCGAGACCGGGAGCTTCCCCGAGGCGTTCCGCGGCACCCCGTCGGCGTATCCGAGAGGAACGAGGACCAGCGTCGTGTCGCGGTCCGTCCGGTGGTCGTAGCCGTAGGAGACCCCTGTCCCGGCCGGCACTCTTCGGACCGCGGCGATCGCCCCGCGCAGGGTCATCGCCGGTCGCAGACCGAGTTCGGCAGAGCTGCGGTCATCGAACGGCGAGAGGCCGAAGAGCCCCACGCCGATACGCACCGCGTCGAGGCGCATCTCGGGCAGGTCGATGGCCGCAGCGGTGGCGGCGATGTGCCGGATCTCAGGGTGGATACCGAAGGACGCCGCCGCCGCGACCCCCTCTTCGAACCTCGCGAGCGCGGCCCTGTCGTCTTCCACGGAGGTGTTGGAGAGGTGGCTGAACAGCCCGACGATGCGCAGGCGTCCGATGCGCTCGAGGCGCGCAGCCTCGGCGAGCACGCGCCCCCAGTCGTCCGGCGCGATGCCATTGCGTGACAGCCCGGTCTCGAACTTGAGGTGCACCCCGACCGGGCGATCGACGGCAGCCGCGGCACCGGCCGCCTCGAGCTGGTCGAACGACGAGATCCCGACCTCGATGTCCTGCGCCGCGGCGTGCTCGAACCGCTCCCCCGGTGCGTGCAGCCACGCCATGATCGGCGCGTGCACACCCTGCCTGCGCAGTTCGAGCGCTTCGGGGATCTCGGCGACGCCGATGCGGGTGGCACCGGCGGCGAGCGCCGCGACGGCAGCGGTCGCCGCACCGTGTCCGTAGGCGTTGGCCTTGACGATCGCGATCACCTCGACGCCGGTGAGGCGTCGGAAGTGCCGAACGTTGTCGGCGATCGCGTCGAGGTCGATGGTCGCTTCACGGAAGGGGACGGTCACAGCGGTGCTCCTTCGGCGACGACGAACGCTGCGGCGAGACCGGCGTCATGGGTGAGGGTCAGATGCAGGGTGAGGATGCCCCGCTCTTCGACGACGGCGGCCGTCGAGCCGGAGAGCACGAAGTGCGGGCGGCCCGAGGGCTCGGAGGCGATCTCGATCTCGCTCCAGTGCACACCGTCGGAACCGCCGAGCGCCTTGATCAGCGCCTCCTTGGCGGCGTAGCGAGCCGCGAGGGAAGGAAGGCGGAGGGTGCGCTCCGACGGAGCGAACAGTCGTTCGCGCAATCGTGGCGTGCGTTCCATCGTCCGCTCGAATCGCGGGATGTCCACGAGGTCGATGCCGGTGCCGATGATCACCCGTTCAGCCTATCGACCATGCTTCCGGTTGAGATCGCCCAAATGGCTCCGTTTCCGGTGGAAACGAAGCCATTCGGGGAGCGCGAAGTCGGCGTTACTCGACCGTGACGGACTTCGCGAGGTTGCGCGGCTGGTCGACGTCGAGCCCCTTCGCCGTCGCGAGGGCCATCGCGAAGATCTGCAGCGGCACGACCGCGAGCAGCGGCTCGAACATCGCTCCGGCGAGCGGGATGTGGATGACCTCGTCGGCGAACGGCAGCACGGCGGCGTCGCCCTCCTCGGCGATCACGATCACCCGGGCCCCGCGCGCGCGGATCTCCTGGATGTTCGAGACGACCTTGGAGTGCACGAGTGCCGAGTGGCGCGGCGACGGAACCAGCACGAACACCGGCTGGCCCGGCTCGATCAGCGCGATGGGGCCGTGCTTGAGCTCACCGGCGGCGAAGCCCTCGGCGTGGATGTAGGAGATCTCCTTGAGCTTGAGCGCACCCTCGAGCGCGATCGGGTAGCCGACGTGGCGACCCAGGAAGAGCACCGAGCGCGTGTCGGCCATCCAGCCGGCGAGCTGGGTGACGTGCTCCTGCTCGCTCTCGAGCACCTTGGCGATCTTCTCCGGGAGCGCGGCGAGCTCCGCGACGTCGACCGACGCGTCGGCGACCGCGCCACGCACACGGCCCATGTGCAGGCCGAGCAGCAGCAGAGCGGTGATCTGCGCCGAGAACGCCTTGGTCGAGGCCACGGCGACCTCGGGTCCGGCATGGGTGTAGACGACGGCATCCGACTCACGGGGGATCGTGGCGCCCTGCGTGTTGCAGACCGACAGCGTGCGTGCGCCGCGCTCGCGGGCGTACTTCACGGCCATCAGCGTGTCCATGGTCTCGCCGGACTGGCTGATCGAGACGACGAGGGTGTCGGCGCCGATCACCGGGTCGCGGTAGCGGAACTCGTGCGCGAGCTCGACGTCGACGGCCACGCGTGCCCACTGCTCGATCGCGTACTTGCCGACGAGCGCCGCATACGACGCGGTGCCGCAGGCGGTGATGATGACCCGGTTGATGCCCACGAAGAGCTCATCCAGTCCGTCGAGCTCGGGGATGACGACCTGACCGTCGTGGATGCGTCCCCGGATGGTGTTCGCGACGGCCTCGGGCTGCTCCGCGACCTCCTTGGCCATGAAGCTCGACCATCCGCCCTTCTCGGCGGCGGCGGCATCCCACGACACGTCGAACGGCTCGGGCTCGACGGGCGTGCCGGCGAAGTCCATGACGGTGACGGCGTCCGGGGTGATGGAGACGATCTGGTCCTGGCCGATCGCGAGCGCCTTGCGCGTGTGCTCGACGAATGCGGCGACGTCGGAGCCGAGGAAGTTCTCTCCCTCGCCGAGTCCGATCACGAGCGGGGAGTTGCGACGGGCGCCGACCACGAGTCCGGGGTGGTCCTGGTGCATCGCCAGCAGGGTGAACGCGCCCTCGAGACGGTTCACGATGCTGCGGAAGGCGAGCTGAAGGTCACCGCCGTTGCCGGCGTACTCCCGTCCGAGCAGGGCTGCGGCGACCTCGGTGTCGGTCTCGCTGCGGAACACGACGCCGTCGGCGAGGAGCTCGTCGCGCAGTGCGGCGAAGTTCTCGATGATGCCGTTGTGGATGACGGCGAGCTTGTCGTCGTCGGCGAGGTGCGGGTGCGCGTTGCCGTCGGTCGGTCCGCCGTGCGTCGCCCAACGGGTGTGCCCGATGCCGGTCGATCCGTCGGGGAGCGGCGCGTCGGCGAGCGAGTCGCGCAGCATGGCGAGCTTTCCCGCCTTCTTGCGCATGCCGAGCGAGCCGTCGCCATCGATGACGGCGACACCCGCGGAGTCGTATCCGCGGTACTCCAGGCGGGCGAGGCCTGCGAGAAGGATGTCCTGGCTGGGGCGCGGGCCCACGTATCCGACGATTCCACACATGCGATCAAGAGTAAGACGAGTTTTTTGCGAGTCGTCCGTACATTCCTACGGGCGCGCGGCAGTCCCTCCCCGCCGTCACAGTTTGCGCAGCAGCACCGTCTCGACGTCGTGGTCGGCGCCCTTGCGCAGCACCAGTCGTGCGCGGTGTCGCGTGGGCATCACGTTCTCGACGAGGTTGGGCATGTTGATCTCGTTCCAGTAGCCCAGGGCCGTGGTGATCGCCTCCTCGTCGGTGAGGTGCGCGAACACGTTGAAGTACGACGACGGGTTGCTGAACGCGGCTTGGCGGAGCGCGAGGAAGCGATCGACGTACCACTTCTCGATGTGCGAGGTGTCGGCGTCGACGAAGATCGAGAAGTCGAACAGATCGCTCACGGCGACGTCGTTCGGAGCCGGCGGGGGCTGCAGCACGTTCAATCCCTCGACGATGACGACGTCAGGGCGTCGCACCACGACGTTCGCGTCCGGCACGATGTCGTAGCGCATGTGGGAGTAGAACGGAGCGCGCACCTCGGTGGCGCCGCTCTTGACCTCGGTGAGGAACTCGATCAGCGCGCGACGGTCGTATGACTCGGGGAAGCCCTTACGGTCCATGATGCCGCGGCGCTCGAGCTCGGCGTTGGGGTACAGGAAGCCGTCCGTGGTGACCAGCTCCACCCGAGGCGTTCCCGGCCACCGGCTCATGAGCTCGCGCAGCAGACGGGCGATGGTCGACTTCCCCACCGCCACGGAACCGGCGACGCCCACGACGAACGGCGTCGTGGTGTCATCCTCCTGGAGGAACGACGAGGTGGCGGCACCCAGCCGCTTCGTCGAGGTGGCGTAGAGGCTGAGCAGGCGACTCAACGGCAGATACACCTCGCGCACCTCGGTGAGCGAGAGGCGGTCCCCGATACCGCGCAGCTCGACGACCTCGGTCTCGGTGAGCGGCTGGTCGAGCCCGGCGGCCAGCCGCGCCCATTCCGCGCGTCCGATCTCCCGATAGGGCGACAGCGGCAGCGTGGGGTCGGCGGTGGTCACGGAGTACATCGTATCGGCGTGGTCGGGGGCGAGTAGTCTCTTCCCGTGCGCCTGGGAGTCCTCGACATCGGATCCAACACCGTCCACATGCTGGCGGCCGACGTCCGCCCCGGTGGACGGCCGCTCGCGACGACGAGCGACAGGACGGTGCTGCGCCTCATGCGCTACCTCGCCCCCGACGGCTCGATCTCGGAGGAAGGCGTCGTGGCGCTCGAGGCCGCGGTCGTCCGGGCGCGGCGCGTAGCGGAGAGCGAGCGCGTCGACGCGCTGCTGGCCACGGCGACGAGCGCCGTGCGCGATGCGCGCAACGGGGCCGAGGTCATCGCCCGCGTCGAAGCGGCCCTCGGCCAGCCCCTGCAGGTGCTCGACGGCGAGACCGAGGCGGAGTTGACCTTCCTCGCGGTGCGACGCTGGTTCGGCTGGTCGGCCGGACAGATCCTGCTCCTCGACATCGGCGGCGGTTCGCTCGAGATCGCTGCGGGCGCGGAGGAGCTGCCCGACGCCGCGGCATCCGTCCCCCTCGGGGCCGGGCGCATGACCGTGCAGTTCCTGCCCAACGATCCTCCGGGTGAGGCCGATGTGGAGCGGCTGCGCGCCCATGCGGCAGCGACCCTGGCAGGCGTGCTCCCGCGGTTCGTCGCCCTCCCCAGACCCGACCACGTGGTCGGGTCGTCGAAGGCCATCCGCTCCCTGGCTCGGCTGGTCGGCTACCCGGTGCCGGGGTGGTCAGGAAGCGAACGGATGCTGCTCCCCCGCTCCTCGCTCGGGTCGTGGATCCCTCGCCTCGCACGCCTTCCCGCCTCCGCACGGCAGGAGCTGCCCGGCATCACGCCGGACCGGACGTTCCAGATCGTGGCCGCCGCCGTCTCGCTGCACTCGGCGATGACGGCTCTCGGGGTGGACGAGCTCGAGGTTTCTCCGTGGGCCCTGCGCGAGGGCGTGCTGCTGCGTTACATCGAACAGCTGAGCTGGAGCGACTCCCGACGCTGAGCGGCGGGTGACGCCGGACGAACAGGCACTGTTGCCGTCCCGGTCCGCGCCGGTATCCTCTGACGAAGCGAGCACTTTCCCGCCCGCGAGTAGGCAGGCGGGGAAGGCAGGAGCCCGGTGCGCACCGCACTCATCGTCGGTGCCACCCCATGGTCATCGGCGTCGGGGGGTGCTGAGTGAATCCAGGAGTTGTGAGGGCGATCGGCTCGGCAGACCTGGCCTCGCACGGCGTGCGCGCCGTCGACCGGGGCACGGCTCTCCGAGCGACGGAGCGGACGCCTGGACCCGTGATCCTGCTGTCGATGCGGGGGGAGGCGACCGAACTGGCGATCGATACCGTCGCCGCCCATCCCGACCACGCCGTCTTCGCCTTCGTCGAAACCGCCGGGCTCGCGGCGAAGGAGCGGAACGGTCCGTGGATGCCGATCGCGAGCGGGCTCGTCGTCGCCCCGCCGGGAATCGTGCACAGTGTGCGCTGCGCGGGCTCCTGGCACATCACCGCCGCATATGTTCCCCGCGCCGCGCTCGGATCATTCGTCGCCGCACTGCCGGACACGGTTCGGATCCTCGCGGAGCGGCGTCCCCTGGATCGGGCGATGCAGGCTTTCGTCGAGCAGGTCCTGGCCGTCGACGACGACGCCACCGCGATCGAACGATATGCGATGGAGCACCTGATCGTGGAGATGAGCGGGGCCATCCTGCTCGACCGCGTCGACACGGCATCCGGGCAGCGTTCCCCGCATGCCGCGCTGCGCGACCGGGCGGTGGCCGTGATCGCCCAGCAGTGCGGTGACCCGGCGCTGAATCCTACGCTGGTCGCCCGCGAGGTGCAGTCTTCCCTGCGCCAGCTCCAGTTGGTCTTCGCCGAAGCCGGGAACAGCGTGGCGGGCGAGATCCGGCACCGACGAGCGCGCCTTGCCAAGTCCCTCCTCACCGACAGCCGGTTCGATGTGCTGAGCATCGAGCAGATCTCGCAGCGGTCGGGTTTTCATTCGCCGATCAGCCTGCGTCGTGCACTCGAGGAGGACTACGGCACCACTCCCCGGGCACTGCGCGCCCACCGCGGCGTCGAGAAACGGCCCGACGAACGCGAAACGGCCGACCGCTGAGTTCAGCGGTCGGCCGTTTCGGAATCTGTTCGGGTCAGAGCGACAGGCGCTCCTGGACCACCTCTGCGAGGCGTCCGGCATAGGCGTGCACCGATTCCGCGTCGGCAGCCTCCACCATCACGCGCACGAGCGGCTCGGTGCCGGACTTGCGCAGCAGCACCCGTCCGGAATCGCCCAGCTCGGTCTCGATATCGCGCACGGCCTGCTGCACGACCTCGTCGTCGGAGACGCGATCCTTGTCGACGTCGCGCACGTTGATGAGAACCTGCGGGTAGACGGTCATCACCGAGGCGAGCTCGGCGATCGACTTGTTCTGCCGCGCCATCTCGGCCACCAGGTGGAGGCCGGTGAGGATGCCGTCACCCGTGGTGGCGTACTCGCTCATGATGACGTGACCGGACTGCTCGCCGCCGAGCGCATATCCGCCCTCGTTCATGTCCTCGAGCACGTAGCGGTCTCCGACAGCGGTCTGTCGGACGGTGATGCCGTGCTCGCGCATCGCGACGTGCAGACCGAGGTTGCTCATCACCGTCGCGACGAGCGTGTCATCGGTGAGGTGCCCGCGCTCCTTCATCGACAGCGCGAGGATGGCCATGATCTGATCGCCGTCGATGTGCTTGCCCTCGGCGTCCACGGCGAGACAGCGGTCGGCGTCACCGTCATGGGCGATTCCGATATCGGCTCCCAGACGCACGACCGCCTCCGCGAGGTTGTCGAGGTGGGTCGAGCCGACTCCGTCGTTGATGTTCCAGCCGTCGGGGTCGGCGCCGATGACGGTGACCTCCGCCCCGGCGTCACGGAACGTCTCCGGTGAGACACCGGATGCCGCTCCATGGGCGCAGTCGAGCACCACGTGGATGCCGTTCAGACGATTCGGGAGCGATCCGAGAAGGTGCACGACGTAGCGGTCCTCCGCGTCGGAGAACCGGTCGATGCGACCGACGCCGGCACCCGTCGGGCGCAGCTTGTCGCCGGCCATGGCCTCTTCGATGCGCAGCTCGACCACGTCGGGGAGCTTTCGACCCCCGCGTGCGAAGATCTTGATCCCGTTGTCGGGCGCGGCGTTGTGGGACGCCGAGATCATCACACCGAAATCGGCGTCACGGTCGGCGACGAGGAATGCGAGAGCGGGCGTCGGGATGACCCCCGCCTCGAGCACGTCGACTCCAGAGGAGGCGAGACCGGCGGCGACGGCCGCGGCGATGAAGTGTCCGGAGACCCTGGGGTCCCGGGCGACCACTGCGGTGAGTCGCTTGCCTTCGGCCTTGCGAGCCTCCGCAGTACGGCCCTGGCCCAGGACGACAGCAGTCGCCTGGGCCAGGGTGAGCGCCAGGTCGGCGGTGAGGATGCCATTGGCGAGCCCTCGCACACCGTCCGTGCCAAAGATCGGCATCGGAGCAGTTGACCTTAACGCTTCGAGTACTGAGGCGCCTTACGGGCCTTCTTGAGTCCAGCCTTCTTGCGCTCCTTGACGCGAGCGTCGCGCGAGAGGAAGCCGGCCTTCTTCAGGGTCGGACGGTTGTTCTCCTCGTCGATGCCGTTCAGCGAACGGGCGATGCCGAGGCGAAGCGCACCGGCCTGGCCCGAGGGGCCTCCGCCGGAGATGCGCGCGATGACGTCGTATGCACCGGCGAGGTTCAGCACGGTGAACGGGTCGTTGATCAGCTGCTGGTGCAGCTTGTTCGGGAAGTAGTCCTCGATCGTGCGGCCGTTGACCGTGATCGTGCCCGAGCCGGGGACGATGCGCACGCGGGCGATCGCCTGCTTGCGACGGCCGACAGCGGCACCCGGGACGCTGAGGACGGGGCGGGGAGCCGCCTCGACCACGTCGGTCTCGGGAGTCGACGTCGAGAAGTTCTGGGGGGTTTCGGTGGTGTCCTGGATGTCAGCCACGAGTATGTCCTTAAGTCTTTACGGCGCTTACTGGGCGACCTGGTCGAGGGTGTACGGCGTCGGCTGCTGCGCGGCGTGCGGGTGCTCGGCACCGACGTACACCTTGAGCTTGGACAGCTGCTGGCGGCCGATGCTGTTCTTGGGGAGCATGCCACGGATGGCCTTCTCGACAGCGCGGACCGGGTTCTTCTCGAGCAGCTCGGCGTAGGTGACCGACTTCAGGCCGCCCGGGTAACCGGAGTGGCGGTAAGCCAGCTTCTTCTGGAGCTTCTGACCGGTGAGCGCGACCTTCTCTGCGTTCACGATGATGACGAAGTCACCCGAGTCGATGTGGTTGGCGAAGGTCGGCTTGTGCTTGCCACGCAGGAGCGTAGCGGCGTGCGAAGCCAGACGGCCGAGAACGACGTCGGTGGCGTCGATGACGACCCAATCGCGCTGGACTTCGCCAGCCTTGGGGGTGTAAGTGCGCGTCACGATAGTGCTGCTTTCTTGTGTCGAACGGAGAAGTTCGTGAATCCCACTCCGGGGTGGTTCTTCCCGAGGGGGAGGAACACGCCAGTGGAGGGCTCACGTTCGGACGATGCCCCTTTTCCGCGAACGGGAAAGGCACCAAAGAGAAATCATACGCCACGCCGGACCGTATGCCCAAACCAGCACCTCAGTCGGGCGAGACCGTGACGAGGATCGGCCGGTGATCGCTCGCCCCCTGCGGCAGGGTAGTGATGCGCTCGATCTCGAACCCGGTCGAGGTGGCGAAGTCGTAGTGCCCCCGGAAGACGCGATAGCGCGTGTAGGTGTGATCGTCACTGAGCGACAGGGCGTACCCGTGGTCGCGCACGGCCTGACCGAGGTTCTCCTTGAAGATCGGGTAGTTGTAGTCTCCGACCATCAGCTGAGGCAGCCCCTCGCCGAGCGCCGCGAGCTCGGTGAGCGCCGCTCGGATCTGGTGGCGTCGCAGCGAGTTCAGCGCGGTGAGCGGCGCGGCATGGAACGAGGCGACGATGAAGTCCTGACCGTCGTCGATGTCGCGCAGCCGCGCGCCGAGCACGCGCTCGTGCGCCGGCTTCGCGATGCGGTCGTGCAGCGACTTCTTGAGGCCGAGCATGCGGATCGCCTGCAGGTGGAACGTGCTGGCGCGATAGAACAGCGCGAGCCCGAGACGATTGCCCTGCGTCGCATCGGCGAGGACGAGATCGCCGATCTGCGCCGGCAGCTCGGGCACGTCGCACTCCTGCAGACACAGGATGTCGGGGTCGTGCTCGCGCACCAGCGACGCGAGTTCGCCCGCGGCCCGGTGCTTCTGGAGGTTGTACGAGATGACCTTCATGACCGTTCCACGCTACTCGTCCCCGCTGTGCCCCGGCTCCGGATCGCCGTCGTACCCCCAGCGGATGCCGAGCACACCGGGGCCGAATCCATGGCGCGCGACGTGCACGGATCCGCCACGCACCGACCGCATCACGCACGCGTAGTCGTCTTCGGTCTCGACGTACTCCTCGCACCAGCTCGGCGGCGCGTCGGGAGGGAACCGCACCCAGATGAGCGTCTCGCGAGCGGGACGAGAGGTCGCGTGCCACGCCGACTGACGAGCCGGGTACCCGGGCGGGAACGACTCGGTGAACTCGATGAGCGTCGTGTCGCCGACCGTGATCGGCTCGTCGAGGGCGATGACGACGCCGGAGATGAGATGCCCGGGATGCAGGTATCCGCGATCCACGCGACCGCCGATGACGTCCGAGATCACGGACAGCACCTCGGTCTCCTCCGGGGCGACATCGATGAGCGGGAGCTCAGTGATCACGCCATGGGTGGCCTGGACGAGCGAGCGCATGACGATGCTCGCCACGGCGCCGTCCGCACCGACCTGCACCGTCAGTTGGGTGGACAGATCCCGCAGGCTCTCCTGGGGAGACGACCGCAGCGCGACCAGGGTCTCCTCGGTCTCCCGGTTCTCGCGCTCCTCGTCGAAGGGAAGCCTCGGAGGCGGGACCGCACCGAGCCGAGCGGACGGCCCGAGCAGGGCACTCAGATGACCGCGGCGCAGTCGGAGGCGGTCTTCGATGCCCTGGATGACCGCGAGGGACTGGGCGCCCTCGGGCTGCCGATCCCCCGAACGCCAGTAGCTGAGCGTGGCCATGGATACGACGTTGCCGTCGTCGGCGAGCTGCTGACGCAGGCGGGCGAGGGTGATACCGCGCTCGGAGACCGCCGCCCGCAGAGCCTCCGCGAACGCGTTCGGCCGGCCGCCGGTCGGCGCCGTCATCTCAGCCGCTCGCTCCGTCGCGACGGGCGCGGGTCTGCGTGGCGCGGGAGGAGAGCAACTCGTCTGCGGGGTAGCCGACCTCGGTGAGTATCAGCCCGCGAGCCGCCAGCACCTTGAATTCGCTGGTGCGGGCGAGCGCGTCGCGGAGCACCACGAGGTCGTCGACGTCGAGGCGCCCCTCGCCGACGGCCACGCAGGCGCCGACGAGTGCCCGCACCATGCTGTGGCAGAACGCGTCGGCCTTGACCTCGGCGACGAGCACGCCGTCGGCATCGCGCTCCCAGCGGTAGTCGAGCAGGGTGCGGATCGTGGTCGCCTCCTCGCGAGGCTTGCAGTACGCCGCGAAGTCGTGCAGTCCGATGAGCGTTCGCGCCGCGGCGTCCATCGCCCGTTCGTCGAGGCGCCCCCGGACGATGGTCGTGTCGTGGCGGCGGAGCGGGTCGTATCCCGACTGCCCGTCGGCGAGACGATAGCGGTAGCGCCGCCAGACGGCGGAGAATCGGGCGTCGAACCCCTCGGGGGCGATCGACGTCCGGGCGACCGTCACATCCGAATAGGCACCGAGCACACCCCGCATGCGTCCGGCGATGGTCTCGGCGGGCTCCAGCGGCGCGCGTCCCTGCCGGGCCTCGATGCGCGCCCACTGCTTCTCGTTGAGGTCGACGTGCGCGACCTGGCCGCTCGCATGCACACCGGCGTCGGTGCGGCCGGCGACCACGAACTGCACGTCGGAGCCGACGATGCGTGCGAGCGCCGCTTCCAGCGTGCCCTGCACCGTGCGGAGAGTCGGCTGCTTCGCCCACCCGCGGAAGTGGGTGCCGTCGTAGGCGATGTCGAGCCGGATGCGCACGCAGCAAGCCTAGGACAAGCGCCCCCGCGTCACCGGGCGACCCTCAGCGTTCGACCAGGATCCCGTCCTCATCGCTGTACAGGTGCGCACCGGGTCGGAACACCACTCCCCCGATCACGAGCGTGACATCGACCTCGCCGGCGCCGAGCTTCGCGCTCTTGCGCGGATTGGTGCCCAGCGCCTTGACCCCGAGGTCGAGGGCATCGATCGCGACGCGGTCGCGGATGGCGCCGTTGATCACGACGCCCGCCCAACCGTTCGCCACCGCCGATGCCGCGATCAGATCTCCCATGAGGGCCGTCTCCATCGAGCCCCCGCCGTCGACCACGAGCACGGCGCCCGCACCGGGTGTCGCCAGCACCGACTTCACGAGAGCGTTGTCCTCGAAGCAGCGGACGGTGCGGATCGGCCCGTCGAAGGCAGACCGTCCTCCGAACGAACGCAGCTGCAGCGAGAGCGACTGGATACCCTCTTCGAGCTCGTCGTAGAGATCGGCTGTGGCGACCGGCATCCTCAGATGCCTCCGTCGATCGAGCGGATCGTCACGGCGGGCTCGTCCGGCACCATCACCTGGGTCTCGCGGTTCAGGCTCTCTCCGCGGAAGAACCGCTTCGACCGCGGGAACAGGTACCAGACGAACATCAGCACCAGGCCGAACGCCAGCGAGCCGACACCGATCACGAACGTGCCGCCGATGCCGAACAGGACCGTGTATCCGTAGTCGACGTCCCACATGTCGATCGCCGACTGGATGAACGCCCATGCCAACATGAGTCCGCCCAGCAACGGGAACAGGCCCTTGAAGAAGAACTCGCGGGCAGAAGATGTCAGATCCTTGCGGAAGTACCAGACGCACGCGAAACCGGTGATGGCGTAGTAGAACGCGATCGCGAGCCCCAGCGACAGGATCGAGTCCTGCAGGATGTTGTCGCTGATCAGGGTCATGCCGACGTAGTAGACCGAGGCGACCACGCCCATGACGATGGTCGAGAACGACGGCGTCTTGTAGGTGGGGTGCACGTCCTTGAACCGGGCCGGCAGAGCGCGGTACACACCCATCGCGAGCGTGCCGCGGGCGGTGGGCAGGATCGTGGTCTGAGTCGACGAGATCGCCGAGATGATCACCGAGACCACCAGCACCCAGCCGAACGGGCCGAGCAGGCCGTCCTTGATCGCGAGGAAGAAGTCGTCGGCGTTCGCCTCATTGCCCAGGCCCGTGCCGTCCTCGCCGAGTCCGGCGTACATCATGGCGGCGATGGTCACGGCGACGTAGGTGAACAACAGGATGACGGTCGTCAGCAGCGCGGCGCGGCCCGGGATGCGCTTCGGGTCCTTGGTCTCCTCGTTCAGGGCGAGGCAGGTGTCCCAGCCCCAGTAGATGAACAGCGCGAGCAGGATGGCCTCGGTGAATCCCGACCAGTCGGTGAACGCGAACGGGTTCATCCACTCCCAGTCGAAGGGGGTGGGGTTGGGTGCGGTGCCGGCGAAGAACTGCCACAGCGCGGTCACGACGAAGATCGCGAGCGCCAGATACTGGATCCCCAGCAGGATGTTCTGGATGCGTTCGCCGATCTCGACCCCGCGCCAGCTGACCCACGTCATCGCCGCGATGAAGAGCACGGCCACGACGACGACCCGCCAGTCGTCGTTCTCGAGGTCCTGGCCGATCAACGACCAGAAGTAGACCGAGGCGATCTGTGCGAGGTTGGCCAGCACGACCATGCCGGCGACCGCGACACCCCAGCCACCCATCCAGCCCACCCACGGCCCGAACGCCTTGGTCCCCCAGGTGAAGGTGGTGCCGCAGTCGGGCACCGCGTTGTTGAGCTCGCGGTACGCGAAGGCGATCAGGAGCATCGGGACGAAGGCGATGATGAAGGCGATCGGCGCCTGCGCACCGACGGCGAGCACCACGAAGCCGAGCGTCGCGACGAGCGAGTACACGGGGGCCGTCGAGGCGAGACCGATGACGGTCGAGCCCCAGAGTCCCAGAGTTCCCGCAGCCAGACCCTTGCCGTCGGGTCGTTCCAGATGAATCGGCGTCGTTGCTGCCATGTCAGAACAGTAGAGCCACCACGGTTATCGCGTCAACGGGTTTCTTCCACCATCCGAATCCGAAGCCCAGAATGTGCCTTGACGACGGAATCCGTGGAATCAGGCCCTTTCGAGCATGCCGTCGGCGTGATCGGCCACCCACTCCATCAGGGGCAGCATCCGCTCCATCAGATCGCGCCCGAGCGGGGTCAGGCTGTACTCCACGTGCGGAGGGACTGTCGGAAGTGATTCCCGGTGCACCAACCCGTCGTCGGCGAGCGTGCGCAGGGTGGAGGCGAGCATCTTCTCGCTGATGCCGTCGACCTCCCGCCGCAGCGCGCCCCAGCGGTGGGTCCCATCGGACAGGCAGGAGAGCACGAGCACTCCCCACTTGCTCATGATGTGATCGAGGACGACGCGCGTGCCGCAGTTCTGATCGAAGACGAATGGAGTGGATTCCTTTATCTGCGCGAAACTAACCGTCATGTGGGTACCTTACTTCAAAGTGGGTACCCGCAGATCGGAATGCCGCAGACCCACCCGCGGGTTGTCGAAGATGTCACTTACGAAAGGACCCTCATGACCATCCTCGTCACCGGTGCGACCGGCAACCTCGGCCGCCTCATCATCGCCAGCCTGCTCGAGCGTGGCGCCGACCCGCAGTCCATCGTCGCCGGAGCCCGCGACACATCCAAGGCCGCCGATCTGGGCGTGCGCGTCGCACACCTCGACTACACCGACCACGCATCGGTCGCCGCTGCCGTAGAGGGCGTCGACACCGTCGTCCTGGTCTCCGGTTCCGAGGTCGGCCAGCGCATCGCTCAGCACCAGGCGGTCGTCGAGGCCGCCAAGGCCGCCGGCGTCTCCAAGTTCGTCTACACGAGCGCTCCGAAGGCCACGACGAGCGACCTGATCCTGGCGCCCGAGCACAAGGCCACGGAAGAGCTCATCGTCGCCGCGGGCCTGCCCGCCGTGATCCTCCGCAACAACTGGTACACCGAGAACTACGCTGCCGACCTCGCTCGCGCCGCCGAGACGGGCGTGCTCGCCGCAGGCACCGGCGAGGGGCGTGTCGCCTCGGCAAGCCGCAAGGACTTCGCCGACGCTGCGGCCGTGGTGGCACTCGAAGACGGCCACATCGGGGAGGTCTACGAGCTGGGCGGCGACGTCGCCTGGACATACTCCGACCTCGCTGCGGCCTTCGCGGAAGTGACGGGACGCGAGGTCTCCTACGTGCCGCTCGGCTTCGACGACCAGCTCGCCGCCCTGGGCGAGGCCGGCCTCGACGAGGGAACGGCCGGATTCGTCGCGGCCCTCGACGCCGGCATCAAGGACGGCGCGCTCGGCGACACCGACGGCACGCTGGCACGACTGATCGGTCGCCCGACGACCCCGCTCGTCGAGGGGCTGCGCGCCGTCTCGGCCTGACCCCTGCGGCAAAGACCGAGTGCCGCCATCCCCCCGGACGGCGGCACTCGGTGGTTCAATGCCGGCTCAGGACGCCGCGCTCGGCTGCGTGCGCTCGGCGGCCTCAACGTGCGCGGAGGCCTGAACGTGGGCGACGGTGAGGGTGATGCTCTCGCGCCGCACACCTCGCGCACCGAGCAGGGCGTCGACCGCCGCGTGCCCGGCATGAAGGATGTCCGCCGATCTCGCACCCGCGTCGACGCCGAGCGTCGCTTCCACCGCCACCCCGTCACCGGCGGCGGCCACCGAGACGATCGGCTCGTCGTCTTTGCGCACGCCGATGGCCTCGGCCCCCGCACGCAGCAGGTGGGAGATCAGCGACCCGGATCGATAGACGCTGCGGACGCCAGGAGTCGACCGCAGGGTCGCCTCGATCGCCGCGGCGAGCTCGCCACGCTCTTCCGCCTCCATCAGCTCTCCCCCGCCCACGACGACACCTCCCGGATGTCTCGGATCGCGATGTCGATCGCGACGACGTTCAACTCGGTGTGCGCGCGCAGACTGCGATCCACCTCGTCTCGCAGTTCAGCGGCGACCTTCGGGATCGACTGTCCGTGCAGCGCGCTCGCGTCGATCTCGACGCGGATCGGAGTCCCCGGCTGCGTCACGTCGCCGTCGAGTCGGCATCGCCCGATGAGGAGGCCGGGCACGGCGTTCTCCGCAGAACGGATGAGGCCACGCACCGCTCCCTCGGTGATCGCGAGATCCACCCGCGGATCCGGGGATTCGAAGGGGATGCGCCGTCCGGCGCGGGCATCCATCGCGATACCGCTGAGGATGCGATCGACCCAGTTCTCGTCGACCGGAGGTTCGGCGGCGGCTTCCGCGGCGATGAGCTCAGCACCGAGCCCCTGCAGCCGCGTCAACGCATCCAGCGCCATCTGACAGCCGGGCGACTCGTCGATCGAGCGATCGGCGGGCTGTCGTCCCGCATCGAGATAGTCGGTGAGCTCGTCGAGCGTGTGCCCGTCGAGATCGGTCGGTTCCAGGCCGAGCCGGCGGACGTCGTGAGTCTCTCTCTCATCGGTCATCGCCACTCCTCCATCCGTACGATCATGTATTTTCGGGCCCGCGCCAGCAGTCCGCGCGCGGTCGAGACGGGGATGTCGAGTTCCTCGGAGATCTCCTCGTAGGAGTACCCGCCGATCTCGCGCAACACCCAGCATTCGCGCTGCGCATCCGGCAGCTCACGAAGCGCGGCTCCGAGGGCCGCGACACCCGCACGGGCCTCGACGACCGCGGTCGGGGAGGCATGCAGCGGAGCAGGCCGGTCGATCGAGTCGATGTCCACCGCCGGTCGGGTCGCACGGATGCGATCCACCGCCTTCCGGCTGACGATCCGCATCAGCCAGCTCTTCACCTTGGCCGGATCGTCGAGTTCGCCGAACCGCTGCCACGCGGTGACGAACGACTCCTGCACGATGTCGTCCACGTCGGCCGATGCGTTCAGCATCCGCTGCGTGTACGCGCGCATCATGGGCGTGTACCTGCGCACGAGTACTGCGAAAGCCTCGACATCGCCGTCCATCGCGCGTCCGGCGACGATGCCGTCGTCGGCATGTTCCAGTGCTGTGCGAAAGCGTTCGTCTTCCATCTACCCCACCCCTCGATCCGATCCCCTGGGGGATTCGGAACAGATGCCCCGCCGGATCGGATCATTTCTCACGCACCTGTGAGAGATCGGGGAGAGGCCGCGCAGGCCTCTCCCCCGCCTCATCACTTCTTGAACGCATCCTTCACGTTCTCGGCGGCATCGCGGACGTTGCCCTTGGCCTGCTCCGCCTTGCCCTCGGCGACGAGCTTGTCGTCGTTGACGACCTTGCCGACGGTCTCCTTCGCCTTGCCGGCGACCTTCTCCGCTGCGGCCTTGATCTTGTCTTCAGCGCTCATGGCTTCTCCTTCTCCCTTACCGACCCCGAGTCTCGGGGCCGAGTCCTCGACGAGGTTCCTATGCGGTGGGGGCCTCGTCCGTGTCCTCGTCATCCGAGGGCACGTGCACGTCGTCGATGGTGACGTTCACTTCGACAGCTCCGACCCCGACCAGCTCGACCATGTCCCGATGGATGGCCGCGCGAACGTCGTCCGCAACCTTCTGCAGCGAGACCGGATACTCGGCGACGATCGTCACGTCGACCGTGATCTGTGCTTCACCGACCGCGACACTGATCCCCTGCGAGAGGTCGGTCGTGTTGAGCACATCCCGAATAGCGCCCACCATGCGCGCGGCGCCCCCGCCGAGCGCATGGACTCCGCTGACGTCACGTGCGGCGATACCGGCGATCTTCGCGACCACCGCATCCTCGATCGTGGTCGTCCCCACTGCAGCCCCCTGCACCGGGGAGACGACCTGGATCTCGGGCTGAGCGCCACCTGTCGTGTTCGTCATCGTGAGTTCCTTCTTCCGTGTACCGTCCGCGCTGCGGACGCAGGTCGCGGTCGGCGACGCCACCACTAGGACGTATGCCAGGCGACAGATGTCACAGATTGGTCGAAAGAAGTTTCAGAGCAGGCACAGCGAGCTGCTCTCAGTGCACTCCAAGGTTAAGAGTGCAATATTGCACTCCATGAGCGACAGTGCAGATTCTTTGCGTGAGCAGCGCAAGCGCGAGACGTCTCGCGCACTCACCGACACCGCCCGCCGCCTCACCACCGAACTGGGCTTCGCCGGGTTCACGATCGAGGAGTTGTGCAGTGAGGTCGGAGTGTCCCGGCGCACGTTCTTCAACTACTTCGAGAGCAAAGAGAACGCGGTCTTCGGGTTCGCAACGATCGATTCCCGCCAGGAGGCACTCGAAGAGGAGTTCGCCACCCAGCACGGAGACCTCCTCGACGACTTCATCCAGTTGACGATCCGCCGCTTCGATCTCTTCAACCCGGTCGAGGACGCTCCTGCCATGTTCGCG
Source organism: Microbacterium sp. NPDC058269 (assembly GCF_042881445.1). Lineage (NCBI taxonomy): Bacteria > Bacillati > Actinomycetota > Actinomycetes > Micrococcales > Microbacteriaceae > Microbacterium > Microbacterium sp. NPDC058269. The sequence goes on along the minus strand of NZ_JBHVXT010000002.1, from coordinate 703,572 downwards.
GTGATCGAGCAGGAGCCGCGACTGCTCAAGGCCGCCTTCGAGCAGCTCGCGAAGAACGAACGGCGCGACATGAGCCTGGTCGGCCGCCGCATCGAGGACGCACCGGATGCCGAGCTCCGGGCCGCCGTCATCGTGCACACCGTCGGCGCACTGGTCCGCCTGAGCATGGACCAGCTCCTGCACCACCAGTCCACCGAGCCGTTCGCCGACCTCATCACCCGACGCCTCGACCTCGCCCGCTCCCTCTACGCGCCGTCACAGAAAGACCACTGAATGTCCGCCACCGCCACGAAGGATGCGCCCTTCCTGCTCACGAAGCGCCGCATCTGGATCATCTTCAGCGCCCTCATCGCGGGCATGCTGCTCTCCAGCCTCGATCAGACCATCGTGTCCACCGCCATGCCGACCATCGTCGGACAACTCGGCGGCGTCGACCACCAGGTGTGGATCACCACCGCCTACCTGCTGGCGACCACCATCGTCATGCCGATCTACGGCAAGTTCGGCGACGTGCTGGGCAGACGCAACCTGTTCCTGGTCGCGATCGCACTGTTCACCCTGGCTTCGGTCGGCTGCGCGTTCGCCACCGACTTCTGGATGTTCGTCGTCTTCCGCGCCCTGCAGGGCCTCGGCGGCGGCGGGCTGATGATCCTGTCCCAGGCGATCATCGCCGATATCGTGCCGGCCAACGAGCGCGGCAAGTACATGGGACCGCTCGGCGCCGTCTTCGGGCTGTCGGCCGTCGCCGGCCCGCTCCTCGGCGGATACTTCGTCGACCACCTGACGTGGCAGTGGGCGTTCTACATCAACATCCCCGTCGGGATCGCCGCGTTCATCATCGCGCTGGTCGCGCTGAAGCTGCCGAGCAAGAAGGCCGAGAAGCCGATCGACATCTTCGGCGTCATCTTCCTCTCCATCGCCACCACCTGCCTGATCTTCTTCACCGACTTCGGCGGAGACAAGGAGTTCGGCTGGGACTCGCTCGCGACCTGGGCGTGGGGCGCCGGGCTGGTCGTCGCGGCGACAGCATTCGTGATCACGGAGTCGCGTGTGCAGGACCCGATCATCCCGCTGAGTCTGTTCCGCAACCCGATCTTCGTGAACGCCACCGCGATCGGGCTGGTGCTCGGAATCGGCATGTTCGCGGCGATCGGGTTCGTGCCGACGTTCCTGCAGATGTCGTCCGGCACGTCTGCGGCGGAATCCGGTCTGCTGATGATTCCGATGATGGTCGGCCTCATGGGCACGTCGATCTTCTCCGGTATCGCGATCTCGAAGACCGGCAGGTACAAGATCTATCCGATCCTCGGCACCATCATCACGGGCATCGCGATGGTCTCGATGACCACGCTGTCGGCGTCGACCCCGATCTGGCTGATCTGCGTGTTCCTGTTCGTGTTCGGCGCCGGGCTGGGCCTCATCATGCAGGTCGTCGTCCTGGTCGTGCAGAACGCGGTCCCGGCCGGCGAGATCGGCACCGCGACCAGCACGAACAACTACTTCCGCGAAGTCGGTGCGTCTCTGGGGACCGCGGTTTTCGGCACGATCTTCACGACACGGTTGACCGAGAACCTGCTCGGCGTCTTCGCGAGTGCCGGCGCCTCACCGGATGCCGCGTCCGAAGCCGCGTCGACGATCGATCCGTCGACGCTGAGCTCGCTGCCGGACGAGGTGCGCGAGGGGATCGTCACCGCGTACGCGGATGCTCTGGCGCCCGTGTTCTGGTATCTCGTGCCGTTCATCGTCCTCGCCTTCCTGCTCTCGCTGTTCCTCAAGCAGATCCCGCTGTCGGACCAGGCCGGACTCGTCGCGCGCGGCGAGGCCATCAGCGGCGACGAGGCGGAACGACTGGAGGCGGAACAGCGCGGCGTGGGACGCGCAGATGCCGTTCCGAGCGGGTCCCCGGCTGCGGAGCCCCGCCCGGCGGATACCGGCTCCACCCCCGTCGCGCGGTGAGACGTGCGGCCCCTGCCCCGCTTGGGGCAGGGGCCGCCGTCTGTCAAGGGGCTCCTCTTCCGGCCCCGGATCGGGCATTCTTCAGCGTGGGGACAGCTAGGAGAATGATGGAGCACGATCCTGATAGGCGGTTCACCCTGGTCGAGGTCAGTGCGACCGACTGGGCGATCCACGATCTGCAGTACCCGGAGAACGACCACCGCCGAGTGGTCTGCACGATCTTCGAGGATGCCCCGACCGAGGTGGAGGTGCTGTGGCGCCGCGATCTTCCACTCGCGTTGCGCTACTCCTCGCCCGACGACGTCCTCGAGGCCGTGCGGAGGTTCCAGGACAGCTCGCGCGCCACTCGCCCGATTCCGATCCCGCATCTTCCACCGGTGCGCGGTTCGAGGGGGCTCCGCCGATGACTCCCGCGACACTCCCCGGGTCTTCCGGATGGACGCCGCCCGCCGCTGTGCGCCAAACTGACGGATAGTCGGCCGCCCCCAACCGCCGGCGGTCTGGAGCTCCCCATGTCGACCCCCGCGGCCATGTCCCCCTGGAAGAGGTTCTGGGAGAAGGGCGGCTGGTGGCGCGCGCTCGTCCTCGCGGCCGTGTACTTCGTGCTCTACGACCTGCTTTCTCTCGCGTTCACTCCGCTCGCGCTCCAGCTCGACGACCCGACCAGTGCCGCCGCTGTCGTCGTGTACTACGTCCTGCCCCTCGTCGTCGGCGGGCTGCTCCTCGTCGGATTCATCGCGTCGGTCGGATGGTGGAGCGAGGTCTTCGGCCCGCAGCCGATCCGTGGTCGGGGATGGATGTGGATCGCGATCGTGGTCGTGCTGCTGTTCAACATCCTGCGCTTCGCGACGATCGACTACGGCGACGTCGGATTCGACGTCGTGGCCGGCTGGCTGCTCGCCGGACTCCTCATCGGGTTCGCCGAAGAGGTGCTCACTCGCGGACTCGTCGTGAACCTGGCCCGCAAGGCCGGATACCGCGAGATCGTGGTCGCGGTGATCTCCGCCGCCATCTTCGCCGGCCTCCACGCCGGAAACCTCCTGAACGGCCAGTCGCTGTTCGCGACCGCGTTCCAGCTCGTCTACACCTTCGCGTTCGGCATCCTCATGTACTTCGCGCTCCGCGTCACCGGGACGATCATCGCCCCGATCCTGCTGCACGCCAGCACCGATCCAAGCATCTTTCTGCAGACTGCACATCCGGCCGAGGGCGCCCTCACGGGGATGGCCGGCCTCGGGAACATCGCCGTCATCGTCACGGGCTTCGTCCTGATCTTCTTCATCCGCGGCCGCGTCGACAGCACGAAGACGCCCTTCGCCGAGGAGCGGGGCGAGGCCTGACCCACCACGCCTCGGTCTGCGCCTGTGCCGCGGGGGGCGATGAAAGCCCTCGACGAATCGGAACGGGCAGCAGCTGGAGCGCCAGATGGTCAAGCCCTGGGTCCCCGCTGTCCCGAACAGGCCCCGCCGGGGACGGCCGACGTCCCTGTCGTCCGTGGACGAATGTTAGATTCAGCGCATGCACGCAGAGAGCTCCCGGTTCGGCGCCTCGGACCAGGACCGATCAGGCCGGTGGGCGCTCGCGGTCAGCTTCTGGGTCCTCATTCCGCTGATCCTCGTCGTGACGTACTTCGCGCAGATCTTCGAGTCGTTCGGCGCCGTCGGCTGCGAAGGAGACTGCGACCTGGACATCAGTGTCGGTGCCCGAGCCGTGTACCCGTGGGCCGTCGGGGCCTCTCTCATCGCCGCGGTCGTCGCCGCCGTGGTGTTCCACCTTCGGGGGAAGCCCGCGCATTGGGCTCCGCTGATCGGCGTCATCCTCGTACTGCTGTCGGCGATCGTGACCAGCATCATGTTCCAGGTCGGCTTGGCGCCGATGCACGAACGCAACGACAGCATCGCGAACGGCGAGATCCCGGCCGAGACGACACCGCCGCTCCCCGACCCCGTCGGAGCGTGGGAGGCGAGCGTCGACGGCACCCCGTTCCTGTGGTTCTCCGCAGACGGGACCGTCACGGGCAACGACGGGTGCAACGATCTGAGCGGCCGGTGGACTCAGGACCCCGCGGGCAGGATAGAACTGGAAGCGCTCCTCCCCCAGACGACGAACACCTGCGACGGCGTCGACACGTGGCTGGGCCGAGGGCGCTCGGCCGACATCATCGATGGATACATGTTCGTCAACGGCGACATGGATTCGCCCATCGGCGGTCTGCAACCGGCGCGTTGACTCGATGCCGGTATGCGGTGACTCACGCTGACTGAAACAGAAAAACCCCGGCGAACCGGGGTCTTCATCTGTAGCAGGAGCGGGGCTTGAACCCGCGACCTCACGATTATGAGTCGTGCGCTCTAACCAGCTGAGCTACCCTGCCGCGAGGCATCCGTCCGCGTGAGAAGAATGCTTGCGAGCCCCGAGTCAGGATTGAACTGACGACCCCTTCCTTACCATGGAAGTGCTCTGCCACTGAGCTATCGGGGCGTGCTGCCCCTCGCGGGGCAACCGTACGAGAATACCATCACTGTGGCGTCCTCATGAAATCGAGCCGGTCAGTACGACGTCCGGCCCGCGTTCGCCTTGAGCCACGGCATCGGGTCGATGGTCGATCCGTTGACGATGAGCTCGAAGTGCAGGTGTGCGCCGTAGGAACGGCCCGTGTTGCCGGTCTTGCCGACGATGGTGCCGACCGTCACGGTGTCGCCGGCCTTGACGTTCAGCGAGCCGTACTGCATGTGCGAGTAGTGGCTCGTGATGACCTGGCCGTCGATGACGTGGTCGATGTAGACGGTGACGCCGTAGGCCCCGCCCTGCTCGGTCGCGATGCGGACAGTGCCGTCGGCGATGGCCTGGATCGGCGCACCGTTGCCGGGGACGAAGTCGATGCCTTCGTGCAGGCGCCCGCTGCGCATGCCGTACCCGTAGCTCATACCCACGCCGACGAGGAACGGCCACTGGATCGCGGCGTCGGGGTCGTTGGTGAAGATCTCCCCCGAGTAGTTGATGCCCTGTTCGGCAGCGACCTCGGCGAGCGAGACCGTGCTGAAGTCGTCAGCGCGCGTGAGCGTTTCACTCTCGACACCGGACGGGGCGACGAAAGCCTGGATCTCACCGTCAGATGCCCCCTTCGCCTCGGCAGCGGAGGACGAGACCAGTGACATCGATGCGGCGGAAGCGCCCTGCACGCCGGCAACGGCCTCGGCGGGGAGCGTCATCGACACGGCGAGGAGACCGGCGAGGCTCATCACGCCGACGGTCGCACCGAGCGTGACGGCCTTGCGGATGCTACGGGGGCGACGAGGCGCCACGTGCGCGGACGATACCGGCTCATCTGTCGGCTTCTGCTCCGCCTGCGACTGGTCGTCGACACGAACAGTACGCACCGAACCGGTCGCCCGGAAAGCGCGGGATGCACGCTCGAACGCGTCTGCGTCTGCGCCAGGCATGTCCTGCGGGGTGTCGCCAGCGGATCGCTCGACGGGCTCAGCAATCTCCGGCGCGACGGCGTCGTCGCGAATCCCTGCCGTCTCGACGAGCTCTTCGACCTTCTCCGCCGCAACGGGCGCGGCGGGAACATCAGCGATGATCGGCTCGGGGCTCGCGGCGATGAAAGGCTCGACCAGCGCTTCGGCGGCGAGTTCGTCGGGAGTCTGGCGCTGGCGGGCGGCACGTCGGGAAAGAGGAGCGACGGCAGCGAGGGCGATGGCGGTGGACTCTGCAGCAGAGATGGCTGCCGTCGTTCCCGCCGCGGGGGCCTCAGAGGCCGCTGTGCGGAGTCGGCTGGACCGGCGCGTGAGCGCAGAGGCAGCCTGGGAATTCTCGAAGGGCAAAGCGTTTCTCTCGGTCGTACGTCAAGCTCGGGGGGCGCAAACTTCCACTTTCGCCTTCGGGTGACGAAAGTAACGATCGCATAAACCCTAGCGTGATCAGTCTGGGAATGCCATGAATCGTTCAGGGTTTCTCGTCGAGGATCGCACATAGCCGGGCATGCACTTCCGATCCGCCCGCGATCAGCAGGGGACGCGGAGATTCGGTGTCGAGTCGCGACACGACACCGCCCGCTTCCTCGACCAGGAGGGCACCGGCCGCGAAGTCCCACGGACGAAGCCCTCGCTCGAAGTATCCGTCGAGGCGCCCTGCAGCGACGAAGGCGAGATCGAGCGCCGCAGCACCCATGCGCCGAAGGTCTCGAGCCATCGGCATCACTCGCGCGACAGTCGCGATGTCGCCCTCGTGGGTGGCGGGGTCATAGCCGAACCCCGTGGCGAGCAGCGCTCCCGCCGGCGTCTCGTCGGTCACGGCGAGACGGTTCCCGTTCGCCCAGGCACCATGACCGCGGGCCGCGGTGAACCTCTCGCCGAGCGCCGGCGCGTCGACAGCCCCGGCGAGCGCTTCCCAGGTCTCGGGATCGGGCTCGCCACGGACGGCGGCGATGCTCACGTTGTACGCCGGGATGCCGTACGCGTAGTTGACGGTGCCGTCGATCGGATCGACGACCCAGGTGATCCCGCTGCTGCCGACCTCGGCGCCGGTCTCCTCGCCGAGGAAACCGTCGTCGCCCCGCGCTGCGCGTATGCGTGAGCGGATGAGTGCTTCGACCTCTCGGTCGGCTTCGGTGACGATGTCGGCCAGCGACGATTTGGTGGCCGCCAGGCGGACCCCCTCCTGTCGACGTGTACGAGCGAGCTGCCCAGCCTCCTCCGCGATGTCTGTCGCGAGTTCGAGGAGTTCGAGTTCGAGCGTCACTGAGCAGGCTGCTGCGGCGCGGGCGGAGGCGGCGGGAAGGCCTGCGAAGGCTCCTGCGGAGGAGCCGTCGGCTGCACGGTCGGTGCCGGCGGCACCAGATGCTCTCCCTGAGCATCGGACGTCGGCGCGAAGGGCTGCGTGAACGGCGAAGCACCCGGCTGCGGCAGGGTGGACTGAGAGGGAGCTGGCTGCGGTGCGACGGGGAACATCGACGCAGGCGCCGGGGCGAGTGCCTGCTGTGGCTGAGCGATGGTCGGGTACCCGGTGTAGTAGGCGTTCCAGTCGGGAGACGCATCGGGCAGGGCCGGGAGCGGTGTGACGCCGTCTGCGTAGGTGGGCCAGGACGGCGCCGATGCCACAGCGCGGTCGGCGTGCGTCTTCTTCTTCGGCGCGAAGAGGGCGTTCAGCAGCGGGATCAGCGTCGTGCCGACCGCCACCAGGATCGTGAGCGCGACCACGATGCGCCAATACAGTTCGCCGTAGTGGAACGTGTCGGGGAAGGCGAGGAAGAACACGAGCATCCCGACCAGGCCGACGAGGAACGTGATCGTGACGATGTAGATCACGCGTGTGAACGTCGTGACGTATCGCTGAGCGGCCGGCGTGAACAGGCGCACGTGCAGCAGGGCGAGTTGGAGGATGCCCACGACGAGGAGCAGCTGGAAGAAGCGCTCCGCACCGAAGTAGAAGCCGTCGTCCGGCAGCCAGATCTTCACGGCGCCGACGAGGAGAGCGACGATCCAGCTCACCATGCTGGCGAGCTGGAGCCAGTCGGGGCGATTCGGCGCGAGTCCGGCTTCGAGGATCGCGATGCCAGCGAACGCCGCCAGCAGCAGGATCGTGAGGAAGGCTCGACCGATCAGCCCGTCTTGATCCCCGATGAGCACCCAGACGACGCACACGAGGGCCGCGGCGATGAGTGCCCCGATGGCGATCCACAGCGAGCCCCTGATGAGCAGCGACATGTTCTTCTTCTCACCCTGCGTCTGATGCGTGGTGATGTCCGGCTGGGACATGGCGATCCTCTCGTCGAGCGGCGATGCCTTCATCCTGCCACGCGCGCCGACGGTTGCCACGGCTGCCGCCCCTTTCGGGGGAAAGCTGTCGTCCCTCTCCGCGTCTGGGGAGGAGAGGTCAGCCGGCCTTCTTCGCCGATGCGGCGGCGAACGCTGCGACGCGGGCCTGCGCATCCGGGGTCTCCAGCGCCGCACCGATCGAACGCGCCTCCTCGCTCAGCTGTTCGACGAAGGAGCGCTCCGGCTGCGAACGCACCAGCCGCTTCGCCTGACCGTAGGCGTCGGCGGCCCCGGCCAGCCAGAAACGCGCGATCTCCTCGCCGCGAGCCCGCACGCTCTCGGCCTCCGAGACGGCATCCGCACCCTCGACGGCCTCGGCGACGAGCCCCCATTCCACGGCCTCAGTCGACGACAGCAGTCGGTCCTGCAGCACGAGCTGCAGAGCGCGGCGCTGACCGACGGCGCGGGCGAGCTGAGCGGAGACGGAGAGGTCCGGGGTCAGACCGATGTTCGCATAGAGGCTGCCGAGCTTCGACCGCGAACCGACGACGGCGTAGTCGCTGCACAGCAGGATGCCCAGGCCCCCACCCGCAGTCGTGCCGTGAGCCGCCGCGACGACGGGCACCGCAGACTCCGTGAGCGAGCGGATGCCGGCGTTGATCACCTCGGCCAGCGCGGTGATCTCGGCGCCGGAGGCACCCATCGTCGTCGCCATGTCGATCACGTCGCCACCGGCGCAGAACGCGGGGCCGGCGGCATCGATGAGGATCGCCTTCACGTCGGCCCTCGATGTCGCCTCGGCCGTCGCGTCCTTCCAGGCGTGCGCCAGGTCGGCGTTGAAGGCGTTGAGGCGAGCGGGACGGTTCAGCGTCAGCCGGGCCATTCCCTCTTCGACGGCGAACAGGATGGCATCACTCATGGCTTCTCCTTCGAGCGCAGGACGTGTAGGACCAGCGTAACCGCGATCAGACCCGCTCCCAGACCTGCGAGACGAAGCTCTCCATCCGCCGACGGGTGCCGTCGAGGCGGAAGTCGACCTGCCCCGGAGTGCGCACCTCGTTGGGCGCGAGCGGGTGGGCGAGGCGCACATTCTCGTGGCAGGAGAGGTCGGCGCACATGTAGGTGCCGAACGAATCGCCCCGCGTGCCCGCTTCACCAGCCCGCCGTGCGGTGAGGAGTGCGACCTGGTTGCCGGGCTGCATCGTATGGCAGATGTTGCACATGCCCGACCGCGCACGGCCGGGTTCCGCCGCACGCAGTACGATGCCGACGACGCCGTCGTCATGAGGGATCAGCACGTAACCTCGACGGCTCGCACCCGGATCCTGCCAGGCGAAGAAGTCGAGGTAGTCCCAGTCGACGAGCAGGAAGTCGTGCGGCATCTCCATGAGGCGCAGTTCGTCGGCATCCGCATTGACGAACGAGGCCCGGACTTCGGCTTCGGTGAGCGGTCGCATCGCTCCAGTCTAGGAACCCTCAGTGGACGACGGCGCAGGAGTCCCGACGTTCTCGGCAGTCCGGTCGCGGATCAGGAAGCCGAAGCCGAACGCGATGAAGAACATCAGCACGCCGTACACGGCCGCGGGAAGACTCAGCTCGACCGAGCCGAGCACCGACTGAGCGATGACGATCGCCAACGTGGCGTTGTGGATGCCGATCTCGAACGACGTCGCGATCGCCTGCCGCTTCCCCACCCGGAGCATCCGCGGCACGAGGAAGCCGATGGCGAGGCTGATCAGGCAGAACAGCACGGTGATGAGAGCGAGCTGCGTGAAGTTCGCGACCAGCAGGGTCCAGTTCGAGGCGACGGCGCCCGCGATCACGACGATCAGGATCACGACGGAGGCGATCCGCACCGGCTTGTCCATGCCGGCCGCGAATCTCGGCCAGAAGCGTCGCACGATCATGCCGAGCGCCACCGGCAGGAGCACGATCGCGAACACCTCGAGGGCTTTCGACCATTGCAGCCCCAGACGGTCGTCGAACGGCTGGAAGTAGGCGATCGCGAAGTTGGTGATCACCGGGAGCGTGATCACGGCGATGACCGAGTTGACGGCGGTGAGCGAGATGTTGAGCGCGATGTCGCCGCGGAACAGGTGGCTGTACAGGTTGGCGGTCGTGCCGCCGGGAGACGCGGCGAGCATCATCATGCCGACCGCGAGGATCGGCGGGAGCTGGAAGGCGAGCACGAGCCCGAAGCAGATCGCCGGCAGCAGGACGAGCTGGCAGAGGAGCGCGATGATCACCGCCTTCGGCTGCTTCAGCACCCTCGCGAAGTCGGCGAGGGTGAGGCTGAGGCCGAGGCCCAGCATGATGATGCCCAAGGCGACGGGCAGTCCGATGGTGGTCAACGCTGATCCCATGGGACTCAGTGTGGCGGACGGAGGGCCTCGGTGTCACGGCATCCGCGGGTATCGCCACCTTGCGCTGTCTCCGTCAGCTCATCGGGCCGGGATCATCGAGAAGACGGTCGCGAACACCTGACTCACGAAGACGGACGCCCAGACGCTCACGGCGATGACGGCGACGACCTGGATCGCGATCATCACGATGAGCGGTGCCGAACCTCGCCCACCCCGTCGCCGGACCACGACGTGGCGGCCGATCACGTAGACGAGCGAGGACAGGAACGCCCATGGCCAGGGGAAGGGGCGGATGACCCCTCGCGCAGCGAGGTCGCGCGCATCGAGGGCGGCGAACCACACGGAGAGCCCGTAGATCACCCAGCCCGACAGTGTGAGGACCAGGTACCACGGCGTGAGGAACGCGTTGAGCTCCGCCACGATGAACCGCTCCACGTCGAGCGACGAGGAGCTGCCCATCGGCACGAGAGCGAGAACATCGAGAAGTCGCTGCTGCGTCTCCGCAAGGTAGCCGAGAGCGGCGATCGTGCTCAGCACCGGGAGAAGCACGATCAGCCACACCCATACCGTGTTCGCACTCGTTCCGGCCGGGGCTGCAGGGGACTCCGACGGTCGCGTGGGGGCCGGAGCGTCCTCGCCCCAACGGGCGCCGTCCCACCAGCGTGTCGCGCCTTTGTCGTCGACGTACCATCCGGCGGGGGCGCTCATGGTCTGTTTCCGAGGTCGGTGCGGGCGTGGATCGTCTGGGACATGTGACCACCCTATTCACGGGGGCGACTGCGGAATGAAGAGAAGGCCCCCGCGGTGATCGCGTGGGCCTTCGGATTCCGCAGTACTCCGCGGAAGTGGTGGCGAGTGAGGGATTCGAACCCCCGAATGCTGAGCAGTCTGATTTACAGTCAGATCCCTTTGGCCGCTTGGGTAACTCGCCAGAGCGCACCCGTCCGACTTGGACAGCCAACCGGGGGCACGAAAGACAAGCATACCTGCCGGAGGCGAGTGCAAGAAATCGAAACGTCAGCTGCCGTTCACGCCGCGTCCCGCGTCCGGAAGCGACTCGGGAGTCCGCAGCAGACCGCCCTCTGCGCGACAGGTCGCGGCGGCGATATCCATGGCTCGCCGCAGCAGTGCACGCCACTCCCCCAGGTCAGACGGCGGCGCCGCGACCAGCCCCTCGGAGACGGCCGCGAGAGTCGCGTCCCCCGCGCCGACGGTGTCGATCACGGCGCCGGGCAGCTGAGTGATGGGCGCGGAGACGATGCCCGCATCCGCGTCGATCGTGGCGCCGTCGGCTCCTGCGGTCGCGAGGACGGCAGCAGCACCGAGGGCTCGCAGACGCACGCGCAGCGCGTCGAGGTCACCGTCGTAGAGGATCGCCGCGTCATCCGCTCCGACCTTGACGATGCTGGCCGAGGTCGCGAGCCGCTCGAACCCGCGGACGAACTCCTCACGGTCGCTGAGCATTCCGGTGCGCGGGTTGGGGTCGACCGCCACGCGGGCATCACCCAGGGCATCGACCAGGGCGTCGACCTCTGCCGGCGCGTCGAAGGGGAAGCAGCTGATCGCGACGAGGCCGGCATCGGCGATCGCCTCGCGTGCCTCGTCGGAGTATCGGATGCTGCGCTTCTGGGCGGCATCATTGAAGACGTACTGCGGTTCGCCGTTCGCCGCCCGCTGCACGATCGCCCGCGACGAGCCGAGCGGGGCATCGCTCGGGATCAGGCGCACTCCATGGTCGGACAGGTACTCGCGGATGTGGGCGCCGGCCTCGTCGTCTCCCACCATCGCGATCAGAGTCGTCGCCACACCCAGACGTCGCAGGCCGACGGCGACGTTGAGCGCTGCACCGCCGACCAACTCGCGCACCCCGGAGTCGTCGCGGATCTCATCGATCAGGGCATCGCCGATCACGACCACGGAACCGGCGGAAGAAGTCTGGTTGCTCACTCGCTGACACTATCGCGGCCCAGGAGAGCCCACGGCAACGCCGCGATCCTCTCCCACCCCTCTGTGGAAGAGCAGTACGGTATCGCCATGAGACCCCGACTCACCGGCGCTGCTGCGGCTGTCGTCCTCCTCCTCGCTCTGACGGCGTGCACCCCGCAGGCAGACGGCGGCGGAAGTGCTTCGCCGAGCCCCACGGAGAGCGACGCGGCCGGTGCAGAGGAGACCAGCACCCCATCGCCCAGCCCGACCCCGACCACCGCACCCGTCGCGCTCCCGACGGACTGCCGCGCGATCCTGTCGGAATCCGTCCTCGCCGAACTCGGAGACACCCCGCTCAACGATGCTGCCTTCGGGCCTTCCGGCGTCGGCACGGACGGCGCCCTCACCTGCAACTGGGCCGACCCGCGCGCGGACACCACCAGGCTCACCACGACGATCTCCCGAATGAGCCGCGGACCCGCACTCGACATGCTCAACGCCCTCGCGAACGACGAGGGCTTCTCCTGCTTCACCCCGGACGGCGGCACTCGCTGCGAGAAGACCTGGCCCAACGAGCAGTACCCCGTGACCGACGGCCGCACCCTGTTCTGGCGTGAGGACGTGCTGATCGACACGAGCTACTCGAACCTCGCCCCCGCCGGCTACACCTCGAGCATCGTCGAGCACATCTTCGACTGACCCCTCCCTCCTCCGCGCCACGGGATCCTCTGTCGACTGCACGACTTCTCGACGAGCGCACGGCTTGGCGACGCACGTATCCCGTGCGGTGGGCAGCTTCCCGTGCACTCGACGGGTGGGCGCGACGACACCCGGGCACGAAGAAGGCCCCAGGGCGAACCCTGGGGCCTTCTCAGTCACTCAGTACTCAGCGCTGCGGCTCTCGCCTCAGTTGTAAGTACCGGGGGTGATGTCGTCCGTCGAGAACGCGTCGAAGTCGACGTAGCCGAAGTCGCCGTCCGCGTACGCGCCGTCGGATGCGAAGATCCGGTTCGGGTAGCGCTCGCTCTTGGCTTCCTCGGTGGCCTCGACCGTGACGTCGCGGTACTTCGAGAGACCGGTTCCGGCGGGGATGAGCTTACCGATGATGACGTTCTCCTTGAGACCGACCAGCGGGTCGCGCTTACCCTGCATCGCAGCCTCGGTGAGCACGCGGGTCGTCTCCTGGAAGGAGGCGGCCGACAGCCACGACTCGGTCGCGAGCGACGCCTTCGTGATACCCATCAGCTCCGGACGGCCCGACGCGGGGCGCTTGCCCTCTGCCACGGCCTCGCGGTTGATCGACTGGTAGCGCTTGAGGTCGACCATCTCGCCCGGGAGCAGGGTCGTGTCGGCGTGATCGACGACCGTGACCTTGCGGAGCATCTGGCGGACGATGACCTCGATGTGCTTGTCGTGGATCGGCACACCCTGCGAGCGGTACACGCCCTGGACGCCGCCGACGAGGTAACGCTGCACCTCGCGAGCACCCATGACACGCATGATCTCCTTGGGGTCGAGCGTGCCCACCAGGATCGGCTGACCGACCGTGACGTGCTGCCCGTCCTCGACGAGAAGCGTCGCGCGCTTCAGCACCGGGTAGATGACGGGCTCGTCGCCGCTGTCGGGCGTGAGGATGACCTTCTTGCCCTTGTCGGTCTCGTCGATCGCGATGCGGCCATCGGCCTCGGCGATCGGCGACGCGCCCTTGGGGGTACGCGCCTCGAAGAGCTCCTGCACACGGGGAAGACCCTGCGTGATGTCATCCGCCGATGCCGAACCACCCGTGTGGAAGGTACGCATCGTCAGCTGGGTACCGGGCTCACCGATCGACTGGGCCGCGATGATGCCGACGGCCTCGCCGATGTCGACGGTCTTGCCGGTCGCGAGCGAGCGGCCGTAGCACTGCGCGCAGACACCGACGGCGGAGTCGCAGGTCAGGACCGAGCGCACCTTGATGCTCTCGACACCGAGTCCGACGAGCTTGTCGATCAGCACGTCACCCACGTCGTCGCCGGCCGAGGCGAGAACCTCGCCCTTGCTGTCGACCACGTCGGAGGCCAGCGTACGAGCGAACACCGAGTTCTCGACGTTCGCGTCGCGCACGAGCTCACCCTGCGAGTTCGGAGCGGCGATCGGGAGCTCGAGGCCCTTCGACGTGCCACAGTCCTCTTCGCGGATGATGACGTCCTGCGAGACATCCACCAGACGACGGGTCAGGTAACCCGAGTCGGCGGTACGCAGAGCGGTGTCGGCTAGACCCTTACGGGTACCGTGCGTCGCGATGAAGTACTCCGCAACCGACAGACCCTCGCGGTACGAGGAGATGATCGGACGCGGGATGATCTCACCCTTGGGGTTGTTCACCAGACCACGCATACCGGCGATGTTCCGGATCTGCAGCCAGTTACCACGAGCACCCGACGACACCATGCGGTTGATGGTGTTGTCTTCGGGGAAGTTCGCCTTCATGGCGGCCTGAACCTCGTCGGTTGCCTCGGTCCAGATCTTGATGAGCTCCTGGCGACGCTCCGAGTCGGTCGTCAGACCCTTCTCGTACTGCGACTGGACCTTCGCGGCCTGCTTCTCGTAGCCGGCGACGATCTCCGCCTTGTTCGGCGGGGTCAGGATGTCGCTCAGGGCGACGGTCACACCCGAGCGCGTGGCCCAGTAGAAGCCGGCGTCCTTGATGCGGTCCAGCGACGCAGCCGTCTCGACCTTGGGGTACTCCTCGGCCAGCTTGTTGACGATCTGCGACAGCTTGTTCTTGTCAGCCTGCTCGCGGACGAACGGGTAGCCCTTGGGCAGCGTGTCGTTGAAGATCGCCTGACCCAGCGAGGCGTCGACGAGACCGTGACGCTCGTAGCCCTCGGGAGCTTCGCCCTCGAGGAAGGTCAGACCCGGGATGCGGATGCGGATCTTCGCCTGCAGGTCGAGGGAGCCCTCGTCCTTGGCCAGGATCGCCTCGCCCACCGAACCGAATGCACGGCCCTCGCCGGCTGCGCCCGCCTTGACCGTGGTCAGGTGGTGCAGACCGATGATCATGTCCTGCGAAGGCAGGGTGACCGGACGGCCGTCCGACGGCTTCAGGATGTTGTTCGACGCGAGCATCAGCACGCGGGCCTCGGCCTGAGCCTCGACCGACAGCGGCAGGTGGACTGCCATCTGGTCACCGTCGAAGTCGGCGTTGAACGCCGCGCAGACGAGCGGGTGCAGCTGGATGGCCTTGCCCTCGACGAGCTGGGGCTCGAACGCCTGGATGCCCAGACGGTGCAGGGTGGGTGCACGGTTGAGCAGCACGGGACGCTCGCGGATGATCTCCTCGAGCACGTCCCAGACCTCGGGACGGGTGCGCTCGACGGCACGCTTGGCCGCCTTGATGTTCTGCGAGTGACCGAGGTCGATCAGACGCTTGATCACGAACGGCTTGAAGAGCTCCAGAGCCATCTGCTTGGGCAGACCACACTGGTGCAGCTTCAGCTGCGGTCCGACGATGATGACCGAACGACCCGAGTAGTCGACACGCTTGCCGAGCAGGTTCTGACGGAAGCGACCCTGCTTACCCTTCAGCATGTCGCTGAGGGACTTCAGAGCGCGGTTACCGGTACCGGTGACGGGACGACCACGGCGACCGTTGTCGAACAGTGCGTCGACGGCCTCCTGCAGCATGCGCTTCTCGTTGTTGACGATGATCTCGGGGGCACCGAGGTCGATCAGACGACGAAGACGGTTGTTGCGGTTGATCACACGGCGGTACAGGTCGTTCAGGTCGGAGGTGGCGAAGCGGCCACCGTCGAGCTGGACCATCGGGCGCAGCTCCGGCGGGATCACCGGGACGACGTCGAGGACCATCGCGGCCGGGCTCATGCCGGTCTCGAGGAACGAGCTGACGACCTTGAGGCGCTTGATCGCACGGATCTTGCGCTGGCCCTTGCCCTCGGAGATCTGCAGACGCAGGTTCTCCGCCTCGGCGACGAGGTCGAACGCCGCAAGGCGACGCTGGATCGACTCGGCGCCCATGTACGCCTCGAAGTACTGACCGAAGCGGTCCTGCAGCTCGTGGAAGACGTCGTCCTCCGGGCGGAGAGCACCGACCTCGAGGGTGCGGAAGTCTTCCCACACGCGCTCGAGCTTGGCGATCTGCTCGTCGGCACCCTTGCGGATGAGGGACATCTCCTTCTCGGCGGCGTCCTTCACCTTCTTCTTGGCGTCGGCCTTGGCGCCCTCCGCCTCGAGGGCGGCGAGCTCCTCCTCCAGCTTGGCCAGGCGCTCCGCGATCTTGGAATCGCGGCGGTCGCCGAGCGTCTTCAGCTCGAGACGGATGTTGTTCTCCTGCGTGCCCAGGTCGCGGTGACGAGCATCCTCGTCGACCGAGATGACCATGTAGGCGGCGAAGTAGATGACCTTCTCGAGGTCCTTCGGCGCCATGTCGAGCAGGTAGCCCAGACGCGAGGGCACGCCCTTGAAGTACCAGATGTGGGTCACGGGAGCGGCGAGCTCGATGTGCCCCATGCGCTCACGACGGACGGAGCTCTTGGTGACCTCCACGCCGCAGCGCTCGCAGACGATGCCCTTGAAGCGGACACGCTTGTACTTGCCGCAGGCGCACTCCCAGTCGCGGGACGGGCCGAAGATCTGCTCTCCGAAGAGACCATCCTTCTCCGGCTTCAGGGTGCGGTAGTTGATGGTTTCGGGCTTCTTGACCTCGCCGTAGGACCACGCGCGGATGTGGTCTGCGGTCGCCAGGCCGATGCGAAGCTCATCGAAAGTTGTGGACTCGAGCACTAGTTCTCCTGTGTCGGAAATTCTTTTTGAGAAGTCTGCTTCGGTGGGCCCGGAACATGTGTCCCGGGCCCTCCGAAGGATTAGATCTCGTCGATCGAGGCGGCCTCGAAGCGGCTGGAGATGTTGATACCGAGCTCTTCTGCGGCGCGGAACGCCTCATCGTCGGTGTCGCGGAGGTTCACCAGCGTGCCGTCGGCCGAGAGGACCTCGACGTTCAGGCAGAGCGACTGCATCTCCTTCATGAGCACCTTGAAGGACTCGGGGATGCCGGGCTCCTGGATGTTCTCGCCCTTGACGATCGCCTCGTACACCTTGACGCGGCCGAGGATGTCGTCGGACTTGATCGTGAGGAGCTCCTGGAGCGCGTATGCGGCGCCGTAGGCCTCGAGGGCCCACACCTCCATCTCACCGAAGCGCTGTCCACCGAACTGCGCCTTACCACCGAGCGGCTGCTGGGTGATCATCGAGTACGGACCCGTGGAACGTGCGTGGATCTTGTCGTCGACCAGGTGGTGCAGCTTCAGGATGTACATGTAGCCGACCGAGATCGGGGCCGGGAACGGCTCGCCGGAGCGGCCGTCGAACATCTGGGCCTTTCCGGTGGAGTCGATCAGACGGACACCGTCGCGGGTCGGGATGGTCGCGTCGAGGAGACCGGCGATCTCCTCCTCGCTCGCACCGTCGAACACCGGGGTGGCGACCTTCGTGCCGGGAGCCGCCTCGAAGGCCTGCTCCGGCAGACGGGTTGCCCACTCCGGGGTGCCCTCGACCTTCCAGCCCTGCTTCGCGATCCACCCGAGGTGGGTCTCGAGGACCTGGCCGAAGTTCATTCGACCCGGGATGCCGAGCGGGTTCAGGACGATGTCGACCGGGGTGCCGTCCGCCATGAACGGCATGTCCTCGATCGGGAGGATCTTCGCGATGACACCCTTGTTGCCGTGACGGCCGGCGAGCTTGTCGCCCTCGGTGATCTTGCGCTTCTGGGCGATGTAGACCACGACGCGGCGGTTGACGCCCGAGCCGAGCTCGTCGTCTCCGTCCTCGGCGTTGAACTCCTTGACCGCGATGATCGTGCCCTGCTCGCCGTGAGGCACCTTCAGGGACGTGTCGCGGACCTCGCGGCTCTTCTCGTTGAAGATCGCGCGGAGCAGGCGCTCCTCGGCCGACAGCTCGGTCTCACCCTTCGGCGTGACCTTGCCGACGAGGATGTCGCCGGGGCGGACCTCGGCACCGATGCGGATGATGCCGCGCTCGTCGAGGTCCTTCAGCAGCTCCGGGCTGACGTTGGGGAGGTCACGGGTGATCTCCTCCTTGCCGAGCTTGGTGTCGCGCGCATCGACCTCGTACTCCTCGATGTGGATCGAGGAGAGGGTGTCGTCCTTCACCAGGTCCTGGCTCAGGATGATCGCGTCCTCGAAGTTGTAGCCCTCCCACGTCATGAAGGCGACGAGGAGGTTCTTTCCGAGGGCAAGCTCGCCGTTCTCGGTGGCGGGGCCATCGGCGATGACCTCTCCGACCTCGACGCGCTCACCG
The DNA here is from genome assembly GCF_042881445.1 of Microbacterium sp. NPDC058269. Taxonomy (NCBI): domain Bacteria; kingdom Bacillati; phylum Actinomycetota; class Actinomycetes; order Micrococcales; family Microbacteriaceae; genus Microbacterium; species Microbacterium sp. NPDC058269. The sequence continues at coordinate 685,253 of NZ_JBHVXT010000002.1, read as the reverse complement.
GCGTTGACGACGACCTTCTGGTTGTACGACGTGCCCTGGTTGGAGCGGTCGAACTTGCGGAGGTGGTACTCCTGCGTCCCGCCCTCGTCGAGCATGACGACGACGCGGTCTGCGGAGACCTCGGAGACGACACCGGCCTTGTCGGCGGTGAGCACGTCACCGGCGTCGATGGCCGTGTAGCCCTCCATACCGGTTCCGACGAGCGGCGAGTCGCTGCGCAGCAGCGGCACAGCCTGACGCTGCATGTTGGCACCCATGAGGGCGCGCTGTGCGTCGTCGTGCTCGAGGAACGGCACGAGCGAGGTCGCGACCGACACCATCTGGCGCGGGGAGACGTCGATGTAGCCGATGTCCTCCGGCAGGAACATGTCGACCTCGCCGCTGCCGCCCTTGGGGCGGGCCAGGACGTGGCTCTCGACGAAGCGACCCTTGGCATCGAGCGGGGCGTTGGCCTGCGCGATGTTGAAGTCGACCTCTTCGGAAGCCGTCAGGTAGTCGATGTGCTCGGTGACGACGCCACCCTCGACTTTGCGGTACGGGGTCTCGATGAAACCGAACGAGTTGATGCGCGCGAAGGTCGCGAGAGCACCGATCAGACCGATGTTCGGGCCTTCCGGCGTCTCGATCGGGCACATGCGGCCGTAGTGCGAGGGGTGAACGTCACGGACCTCGACGCCGGCGCGGTCACGGGAGAGACCACCCGGGCCGAGCGCGGAGAGACGACGCTTGTTCGTCAGACCCGCGAGCGGGTTGTTCTGGTCCATGAACTGCGACAGCTGCGACGTTCCGAAGAACTCCTTGATCGCGGCGACGACGGGGCGCACGTTGATCAGGGTCTGCGGGGTGATCGCCTCGATGTCCTGCGTGGTCATGCGCTCGCGGACGACGCGCTCCATGCGGGACAGACCGGTGCGGACCTGGTTCTGGATCAGTTCGCCGACCGCGCGGATGCGACGGTTGCCGAAGTTGTCGATGTCGTCGGTCGCGAGACGGATCTCGGCCTTCTTGCCGCCGCGGATGCCCGTGAAGGTCTCCTCGGTGCCGGCGTGCAGACGCACGAGGTACTTGATCGTGGCCACGATGTCTTCGACGGTCAGCACCGAAGAGGTCAGCGGCTGGTCCAGGCCCAGCTTGTGGTTGATCTTGTAACGACCGACCTTGGCCAGGTCGTAGCGCTTCGGGTTGAAGTAGAAGTTGTCCAGCAGCGCGCGGGCGGCCTCAGCGGCAACCTGCTCGCCCGGACGGAGCTTGCGGTAGATGTCGCGGAGCGCATCTTCCTTCGTGACGATCGTGTCCTTCGCGAGCGTCTCCTCGATCGAGGTGTAGCCGGCGAACTCGGCGAGGATCTCCTCGCTGGTCATGCCCAGCGCCTTGAGGAAGACCGTGACCGACTGCTTGCGCTTGCGGTCGACGCGCACGCCGACCTGGTCGCGCTTGTCGATCTCGAACTCGAGCCATGCACCACGGCTCGGGATGACGCGCGCCGACACGATGTCCTTGTCGGACGTCTTGTCGGGGGTCTTGTCGAAGTAGACACCGGGCGAGCGCACGAGCTGCGACACGACGACGCGCTCGGAGCCGTTGATGATGAACGTGCCCTTGTCGGTCTGCAGCGGGAAGTCGCCCATGAAGACCGTCTGGGTCTTGATCTCACCCGTGAGGTGGTTCATGAACTCGGCCTCGACGTACAGCGGAGCGGCGTAGGTCTTGCCACGCTCCTTGCACTCCTCGATCGAGTACTTCTCCGGCTCGAGGTACGGGTTCGTGAACGACAGCTGCATCGTCTCGCCGAGGTCCTCGATCGGAGAGATCTCCTCGAAGATCTCGCCCAGACCGCTGTTCTCGTTGACGTCGGTGCGACCCTGCTTCTTGGCCTCGGCCACGCGCGCCTTCCAGGCGTCGTTGCCGACCAGCCAACCGAAGGACTCGGTCTGCAGGGCGAGAAGGTCAGGGACCGTCAGCGTGTCGGAGATCTTGGCGAACGAAAGACGGGAAGCTCCGCGTCCGTTCTTGGTGGTGGTGGATGTGGATGCGTTGCGAGCAGCAGCCAAGGGAATAACCTCCGTGAGCCCCGCAGGGCTTCTCGATTCCTTTGTCGTCAGGTGGAGTGTGCGCCCGGGAACTCAACAGATGCCGACCACCATATGAGGGCAGGGAGAAACGAGCGCAACTACTAACTATACGCACGATTGTGCGACATGGCAAGCGCAGTCCTTGACCAATCTGGGAAGCTGCGGTATGAGCGCCCGGTCGCCGGGCCGGATCATGTCCGGCCCGGCGATCTCAGGAGGCGATCAGGAGGCGATGCCCAGCTCGTTGCCGGGGATCGAGGCGAGCAGACGGCGCGTGTACGGGTCTCGGGGATTCGTGAAGATCTCCTCCGAGGTGGCCGCTTCGACGAGCTTGCCGTCCTTCATGACGCACACGTAGTCGCTGATCAGCCGCACCACCGCGAGGTCGTGCGAGATGAACAGGTAGCTCAGGCCGTACTCCCGCTGCAGGTCGCCGAGCAGCTTCAGGATCTGGTCCTGCACCAGCACGTCCAGCGCCGACACCGGCTCGTCGCACACGATCAGATCGGGCGACAGAGCGAGGGCACGGGCGATCGCGACACGCTGCCGCTGGCCGCCGGAGAGCTCGGACGGGTAGCGCCGCAGCATCGACTGCGGCAGGGCCACGTCGTCGAGCAGCTGCCGCACGCGCTTTCGCCGATCGGCGCCGCTCCCCCGCTTGTAGAACTCCAGCGGCTCGGCGATCAGGCGCTCGATCGTGAACATCGGGTTCAGGCTCGAATACGGATCCTGGAAGATCGGCTGCACCTGCTGCCGGAACTCCTTCGTCTCCGCCCTGCTCAGCGACGCGATGTCCTTGCCCTCGTAGCGGATCAGTCCGCTCGTCGGCTCGACGACCTTGAGCAGCATACGTGCCGTCGTCGTCTTGCCCGAGCCGGACTCCCCCACGATCGCCACGGTCTCACCGCGCGGGATGACCAACGACACGTCGTCGACCGCCACGAAATCCTCGCCTCGACCGCGCACCGGGTACACCTTGGTGAGGTTCTCCATCTCGACGATGTTGTCGGTCGGGGCCTCCTCCACGACGGCGTCGACCTCCGCCGCCCGCTCCTGCACCCGGAACGCCTCCGGCTGCAGGCGGGCCGCGGCCACCGACGGCGCCGCCTTCACGAGCGACTGCGTGTACGGATGCTGCGGGTCCTCCAGGATCTGGCGCGCATCGCCCTGCTCCACGACCTTGCCGCGGTGCATCACGATCACCCGCTCCGCCCGCTCGGCCGCGAGCCCCAGGTCGTGCGTGATGAGCAGCACGGCCGTTCCCAGCTCGCGCGTCATCTGTCCGATCTGGTCGAGGATCGTCTGCTGCACCGTGACGTCGAGGGCGCTGGTGGGCTCGTCGGCGATCAGCAGCCGCGGCTTGCAGGCCAGACCGATCGCGATGAGCGCGCGCTGGCGCATGCCGCCCGAGAACTCGTGCGGATACTGCTTCGCACGACGCGCCGGATCGGGCAGGCCGGCGGCGGTCAGCGCCTCGACCACCTTCGCCTGCACGTTCTGCCGCGTGGCGAGGCCGTGCGCGAGCAGCGTCTCCGCCACCTGTGTGCCGATCTTCGCCACCGGGTTCAGGTTCGACATCGGGTCCTGCGGCACGAGACCGATGTCACGACCGCGGATCGTGCGCAGCTCGTGCTCCGGCGCGCGCGAGATCTCCTTCCCGTCGAGGCGGATGCTGCCGGAGGCGATCTTGCCGCCACCGGCGAGCAGCCCGATGATGGCCATCGCGGTGGTGGACTTGCCCGAACCGGACTCCCCCACGATGGCGACGGTCTCGCCGGGGCGGATCTCGAGGTCGACGCCCTCGACCGCGTGCACGACGCCGTCCATGGTGGCGAAGTCCACGGCCAGCCCCTGGACCGACAGCAACGGCTCGGTCGACATCTGCTTCTCCTTCGCGGCGCTCACGGCACCGTCGTCCCGCGCGTTCATCGTGCCCTCGTCCGGGGGTCCATCGCCTCGCGCAGCGCCTCACCCAGCAGGGTGAAGCCGAGCGCCGTGACGGCGATGCAGATACCGGGGAGGAAGGCGAGCCAGGGTGCGATCGCGAGCTCGGCCTGTGCGTAGGTGAGCATGCGCCCCCACTCGGCCGTCTCCGGGCGTCCACCGCCGAGACCGAGGAACGACAGGGCCGCCGCATCGATGACCGCGGTGGCCAGCGTCAGCGTTCCCTGCACGATCACGGGCCCGATGGAGTTCGGCAGCACGTGCGACATGGTGATCTTGCCGCGACCGAGACCGAGGGTCTGCGCGGAGAGCACGTAGTCGCTCGAGCGCTGCTGCAGCATCGACGCACGCAGCAGTCGCGCGAAGATCGGCACCTGCGACGCCCCGATCGCGATCATGATCGCGAAGGGAGTCTGCCCGAGGATGGCGGCGATCGACACCGCCAGCAGCAGGTTCGGCACCGAGAGGATGATGTCGACGATGCGCATGATGAGCGTGTCGACCCATCCGCCGAACGTGCCGGCGAGCAGTCCGAGGATCATGCCGCCGACCAGGCCCATCGCGGTCGAGATGACACCGATCATGAGCGATGCCTGCGCACCCCAGATGAGCTTGGAGAGCACATCGCCGCCGAACCGATCGAGGCCCAGCGGGAACTGCGGCAGCTCCCCCGGTCCCGGGATGTAGGTCGGCGTGATGTACTTCGCACCGGGCAGCGCCGTCTCCGGGTACGGAGCGAGCAGGGGCGCGAGCGCGGCGACGAGCAGGAACGCCACGACGATCGCCGCGCCGATCCATGCGGTCGGATTACGGCGGAGGCGACGGAACACGTCCCGCCAGAATCCGCCGGAGCCGTTCTTCAGGTCGGCCTGGGCGATGGCGACGGTGTCGATGCTGCCGCCGCTCTCCGCTGAGGGGCCCTGGGCGGGCGGGAGCGCGATGGTCATGCGACCGCCTCCTTTCGGACGATGGGGAGGGACATCACTGCACCCTCACTCTCGGATCGATGAAGCTGTAGGAGACATCGACCGCCAGGTTGATCAGCGCGTACGCGATCGCGATGAAGATGATGAAGCCTTGGAGGACGGGGAAGTCCCTGGTGAAGATCGCCCTCGCCAGGAACGAGCCGATGCCCGGGAAGGCGAACACCGTCTCGGTCAGCACCGCCCCCGAGATCAGGAGCCCGGTCTGCAGACCGATCGTCGTGATGACGGGGAGCATGGCGTTGCGCAGGATGAAGCGGTTGCGCAGCGTCGGCGAGCCCACGCCCTTCGCCCGACCGGTGCGCACGTAGTCCGCGTTCTGCACCTCCAGGACACTGGCCCTGGTGATGCGGACGATGATCGCGAGCGGGATGGTGCCGAGCGCGAGCGCCGGGAGGATCAGGTGCAGGATCGCATCCCACGCGGCATCGAACTCGCCGGTGATGATGCCGTCCCACACGTAGAACCCGGTGGGATGGGTCGCGTCTATTCGCGGATTCTGTCGTCCGTCCGACGGCAGCCACCCCAGCTGCACGGCGAAGACGTACTTCAGGATGAAGGCGAGGAAGAACACCGGGATGGTGATGCCGATCAGGCTCAGCACCACCGAGGCGTGGTCGGTGAACTTGCCATGGCGGCGGGCGGCCCAGTATCCCAGCGGGATGCCGATACCGACGGCGAAGATGAGCGCCATGACACTCAGCTCCAAGGTCGCGGGGAACCGGCGGAGGAACTCCTCCGTCACCGGACGGTTGGTCTGGATCGAGGTGCCGAAGTCTCCCTGGAGGAGGCGTCCGATCCAGATGAAGTACTGCTCGATGAGGGGCTTGTCGAAGCCGTAGAGCTCGTTGACTCTCGCGACGGCTTCCGGCGTGGCCTTCTCGCCGAGCAGGGCGACCGCGGGGCCGCCGGGGAGGGCCCTGACCCAGGCGAACAGCAGGATGCTGAGCCCGAACAGGGTGGGGATGAGAAACAGCAGTCGCCTGCCGATGGTGCGCAGCACGAAGATCTCCGTCGATCAGAAGGTACGCCGTTCCCCCGGTCCCGCCGAATGCGCGGGACCGGGGTGCGGCGTATCAAGTGGTCAGGCCTACTTGGTGAGGACGATGTCCGTGAAGACCTCGTCGTTCACCGGGCTGGCGGGGTAGCTCTTCACGCGCGGGTCGAACGCCAGGGTCGGCGCCGGGTGCGCGAGAGGGACGCCCGGGATGAACTGGGCGACCATCTCGTTGATCTCCTCGTACAGCGCCGTCTGGTCCTCGAGCTTGGAGACGCCGCGCGCCTCGTTCAGCTTCTGGAACAGCTCGGGGTTGTCGAAGCCCCACTCGGAGCTCTGCTGGCCGAAGAAGACGCCGACGAAGTTGTCGGTGTCGTTGTAGTCACCGGTCCAGCCGAGCAGGTGGATGCCGTGATCCGAGGTGCCGGTGGTGCGGTCGAGGTACTCGACCCACTCCTCCGACACCGGGGTGGTCTCGACGCCGACCTCGGAGAGCTGCGACGACAGCACCGTGAAGATCTGCTCGGGGTCCGGCATGTAGGGACGCGAGACGTTGACCGGGTAGTTGAAGGTGAGCTTCAACGGGTTCGCCTCGGTGTAGCCCGCCTCGGCCAACAGCGACTTGGCCTTCTCGGGGTCGTAGTCGTAGGTCGTGACGTCGGGGTTGTAGCCGTTGACGACCTCGGGCACGAACTCGATCGCCTTCTGCGTGCCCTCGGGCAGCACCTGGCTGATCAGCGCGTCCTTGTCGACCGCGTACGACAGGGCCTCACGGACCTTCGGGTCCTGCAGCTCCGGGACCGTCTGGTTGAACGCCAGGTAGAGGATCGTGAACGGCGGGCGCGACACCATGGTGAAGCCGTCGTCCTCGAGCGCCTTGGTGTCGGCCGGTCCGACGAGGTCGTAGCCGTCGATCGAGCCGGACTCGAGCGCCTGGCGGCGAGCGGTCGGGTCGTCGATCGTGCGGAAGATGATCTCGTCGATCTGACCGGCTTCTCCCCAGTAGCCGTCATAGGCCTTGAGCGTGACCTGCTCGCCCGGCGCCCACTCGTCGAACGCGTAGGGGCCGGTTCCGACCGGGTGGCCCATCGCGTACTCGGACAGCTGCGGGGCCTCGGCCGAACCGCTGACCTCGTCTGCACCGAACTCCTGCATCGCCGAGGGGCTCTGCATCGCGAACGACGGGAGCGAGAGCGAGGCGACGAAACCGGCGAACGGCTTGTTCAGCTCGATCGTGACGGAGTTCTCACCGTCAGGGGTGCACGACTTGTACACGGCGTCGGCCGCGTTGGAGGCGTACCCCTTGAAGAGCTTGTTGTAGTAGTAGCCGAACGCCTCGGATGCGGCGAGGCCGGTCCAGTTGAACCAGCGGTCGAAGTTGACGCAGACGGCCTCGGCGTTGAACGGCGTGCCGTCCTGGAACGTGACGTCCTTCTTGAGTTCGAAGGTGTGGGACATGCCGTCCTCCGACGACTCCCATGACTCGGCGAGGAGCGGCGCCGGGTCGGCGGTGCCGGGTTCGGTGCCGACGAGACCCTCGAAGATCTGACGCGAGACGCGGAAGCTCTCGCCGTCCTGCGCGAAGGCGGGATCGAGGCTGGCCGGGTCCGAGGAGGCGGCGAAGACGAACGTCCCGTCGACGTCGCCCGAGCCTTCGGACCCTTCGTCGCCGCGCTCGCTGGCGACGCAGCCCGCGAGGGCGAGAGCGGCGATCGTGGCTCCGGTTACGGCGATGAGTCCTCGCCGACGCTTGACTGATTGGTGCATTGTGTGACCTTCCCTGTCGGGCGCTTCGTTGCGCGTCCCGAGGCTTCTTCGCCTCGGGGACGGTGATGACTCGACGGTACCCAGCAGATCCCCAGATGCCAAACGCATCCAGGTTGCAATCCGATATCGGCGCGACCGGCACCGATCCGGTAGTGTCCAGATCGTGCCCGACACCGCCCCGCTCGCCGTCTGCTTCGGCGAGGGCATGGTCGCCCTCGTCGCCGCCACCGCAGGACCCCTCGAGGACTGCCGAACCTTCCACCGCTCCCTGGCCGGCGCCGAGTGGAACACCGCGATCGCTCTGGCCTCGGCGGGCATCCGCACCTCGGTCCTCTCCCGCGTGGGCGACGACGGCTTCGGACGCTTCCTCACCGCCGAGCTGCGGGCCCACGGCGTCGACGAATCCGCGATCGAGGTCGACGTCGATGCGCCCACCGGCCTCTACGTGAAGGAGCTCTCGGCGCGAGACGACGGAGCGGTCGACGGCACCATGCACTACTACCGTGCCGGCTCCGCGGCCGCCGCCCTCTCGCCGCAGACCCTGAAGACGCCGGTGGCATCCGCTCTCCTCGCCGAGGCGGCGCTCGTGCACACCTCGGGGATCACGCCCGCGCTGTCGCGCTCAGCGCTCGCCGCGCAGGAAGCGCTGTTCGCGGAACGACGCACCGGCCGCATGCTCAGCTTCGACCTGAACTGGCGCCCTGCACTCTGGCGCGGACGGGAGATGGAAGGCCGGAGGATCGTCTCCGACTTCGCCGCCCGCGCCGACATCGTGTTCTGCACCCGGCCTGATGCCGAGGCCGTGTTCGGAACGAGTGATCCCGCGCGACTGCGCACGCTGTTCCCCGCGCCGCGATACCTGCTAGTCACCGATTCGACCGGAGCCGTGGCCTTCGACGGGGAAGAGACCTCCGAGAGCGACGCGATAGACGCCCCGGTGGTGGAGACCATCGGGGCAGGAGACGCCTTCGCCGCCGGATTCCTCGCCGGGGTCCTCACCGGCCTGTCACTCACGGGAAGTCTCGCCCGAGGCCACCGCATCGCCACACGCGCCCTGGTCAGCACCCGCGACCACGTCGACTGAGGCACCCGGAAAGCTCGTCCGGCACGAGGACGTCGGACCGTCAGGTGCGACGGCGTGCGGGCACTGCGTCATGGGTCCGCTGCAGCGAGACGGCGACGGGCTCACCGCGGTGCTGCACGACACGGACGAACAACACGTCGACGAGGGCGAGCTGAGCGATGCGGCTCGACATCGCGGCCATCCGGAACGGGGATTCGTGGGCGTGCGTGAGCAGCACGACATCCGCCGCCAGGGCCAGCGGCGAGTCCGGCGCACTGGTGACCGCCACGGCGAGGGCGCCGGCATCGCGCGCCACTTCGAGCGCACGCAGGGTCTCCGTGGTCTCGCCGCCGTGGGAGAACGCGATCGCCACATCGTCCGCGGTCCGCAGCGAGGCCGTCGTCACCGCGAGATGCGGATCCGCCGAGTGCGACACCGAGCAGCCGATGCGGGACAGCTTCAACTGCAGATCCTGCGCGGTCAGGGACGACGCCGCCTGCCCGAAGAGGTCGATGTGCCGCGCATCGACCAGCGCACGGGCCACCCGGTCGAGGGCGACGGCGTCGAGGGCGAGCGCGGTCTTCTCGATGGCGTCGATCTCCTGCGCGGCGAGCTTGGCCGCGATGGCCACCGGACCGTCGTCGGGGTCGATCGCCGTGGTGTCCAGGCCGAAGCGCGCCTGCTGCGCCTGTTCCAGGGTGACCGCCCGGGCGACCGCGACCCGGAGCTCGCGGTAGCCGCTGTATCCGAGCGCCTGGGCGTAGCGGGCGACCGTCGAGAGCGAGGTGCGGCACAGCTGGGCGAGATCGTTGATCGCCAGGTCGACGACGAGCGTCGGGTCCCCCAGGATGGTCTCCGCGACCCGCGCCTCGGCAGCGCTCACCTTGGGGAGCGAGCGTCGCACCCGAGCGAGAACGTCATCGTCCATGGAGGGATCCTGTCTCAGCCGGCGCTGGTCATCCTCTGCTGCACCGAGAAGCGCCCCAGGAGAGCGTCACGCGCCGTCTGCGCACCGAGCCTACTGGCTGCAGCGACCTCCACGGTCGGCAGCGGCAGCGGGTCCGCCGTGGGAAGCCCCACGTTGACGACCACGGCACGGGGATCCCGCAGGGCAGCACGTTCGACGAGCGCGCGCTGAGCGGCATCCGTGTCGGGCCGGTCGATCAGGAGCACGGTCGTCGCCGACGCTGTCACCGCCGCTGCCGAGACCTCGTCGAGCACCCGGTCCTGTTCGGAGACAGGAGCGGATGCCACGTCGAGGCGCACACGCAGACCATCGCCCGCGAGGGCGCTCGCGACGTACGAACCGGCGCTGTCGACGGCGAGTGTCGACCGGCGGCGCGCATCGATGACGGCGAGCTCCGATGCCACCTCGGGGGTGCCTCCGGAGATCGTCATCACGCGGCGCAGGATCTCCGCCGCATCGAAAACCGCCGCATCGAACTCGTCGGACTCCTGCTGGTGCTCGGCGGCGGCGGCACGGAGCTTGGACGCGAGGGCAGCGACCCTCGCCGCGGCCTCCTCGACGCGCGATCGCGAGAGCGAACCGTCACGCAGAGCGGCGACGATTCCGTCACGGGCAGCCCGGAAGTCCTGCTCGTCCTGATCGGGAAGAGCAGCATCGCCGGGATTCGTCGGGTTGCCGATGCAGAGGAGGTCTGCCCCGGCAGCGAGGGCCAGGGCGGCTCCCCCGCCGAGTCCGACCGTCTCGCGGATGGCGGCCATGTCGAGTGCGTCGGTGATGATGACACCGTCGTAGCCCCAGTCGCGCAGCATGCCGAGCACACGCGGGTTGAGGGTCGCCGGCTGCTCACCCCATGCCGGAACCACGATGTGCGCGGTCATCACGGCATCCACACCGGCATCGACCGCGGCACGGAAGGGCTCCAGGTGCACCCGCTCGAACTCCTCGAGGTCGAGCGTGATCTCGGGAAGCGAGTGATGCGAGTCCATGTGGGTGTCGCCGTGGCCGGGGAAATGCTTGACGCACGCGGCGACCGCCCCGTCCTGGATTCCGTCGATCGTGGCGACCACATGCCGCGACACGAGCGCCTCGTCGTCGCCGAACGCACGAACGCCGATGACCGGGTTGCGGGGGTCGGTGTTGACGTCGGCCACCGGGCCCAGCACCACGTTGGCGCCGACCGCGCGCACCCGACGAGCCAGCTCCGCCCCGGTCTTCTCGGACGCGACGAGGTCGTCGAGCAGACCGAGCTGGGCGGCGCCCGGAACCGTCGAGCCCGTGGCGGACTCGAGACGGGTGACGCTGCCGCCCTCCTCGTCGATGCCGATCAACGCGTCGGGGTTCGCGTCGAGGATTTCGGCGCTCAGGGCCGGAAGCCCCTCGCCGACGTTCTGCCCGAAGTACACGACTCCGGCCAGTCCGTCACGCAGCTCGTCGCGCAGCCAGCCGGGCGCTTCGGTGCCGAAGAAGCCCGGCCACAGCACGCCGTTCGCGAGGCGTTCGAGGTCGTCGGTCATCCCTTCACCGCTCCCGCCACCATGCCCGAGGCGAGCTTGCGCTGCACCAGCACGAAGAAGATCATGACCGGGACGGTGATGATGGTCGATGCGGCCATGATGCTGCCCCAGTCGTTGGAGTGCAGACCGAAGAACGACTTCAGACCGATCGAGACCGTGTACTGGTCGGTCTGGGCACCCAGGATCGTCATCGCGAAGATGAACTCGTTCCACGCGGTGATGAAGCTGAAGATGCTGGTCGCGACGAGGCCGGGCATGACCAGCGGCAGCAGCACCGAGCGGAACATGCGCCACCAGCTCGCGCCGTCGATGTACGCGGCCTCTTCGAGCTCGACCGGGACGGCGGCCACGAAGCCGCGCAGCATCCAGATGCCGAAGGCGAGCGACAGCGCGACGTAGACGACCATCAGGCCGAGGATGCTGTTGAGCAGGCCCAAGCTCTTGACCTGCAGGAACAGCGGGATGACGAGCGCCTCGAGCGGCACCATCTGCACGATCAGGATCATCATCAGGATCGTGGTGCGGAACTTGAACTTGAACCGTGCGACCGCGACGGCGGCGAGCAGGCACACGAGGGCACTCACGAGAACGGTGACCAGCGCCACGATCGCCGAGTTGCGCAGGTACGTGCCGAATCCGCCGTCGGTGAGCACGAACGCGAAGTTGTCCCAGGTGAACTCCTGCGGCAGGAGCGACTGCCCGCCGCTGGAGGCCTTGCCGTCGAAGGCGCTGGAGACCATCCAGTAGACGGGGAACAGCGTGAAGATCAGGACCGCGGCGACCGCGATTCCGATTCCGATGCGGGAGCGGAGCCTCGGACGCGGGTTCACAGCTCGTCCTCCTTCATGAGGGAGCGGATGTAGACGATCGTGATGCCGATCAGCACCAGCGTGAGCAGCACGGCGAGGGCCGCACCGAAGCCGTAGCGGTTCTGGCCGAAGGACTCCACGTACGACCAGACGCCGAGGTTGAGCACCTGACGGTTGCCACCCCCACCGCCGGGCATCAGGTACACCTGCGCGAAGACCTTGAAGTCCCAGATGGTCGACAGGATGATCACGACCGAGAAGACGGGCTTGAGCGTCGGGAAGATGATCTTCCAGAATCGACGCCAGGCGCCGGCGCCGTCGAGGGCTGCAGCCTCGAGCATCTCCTTCGAGACGCCGAGCAGGCCGGCGAGCACCGTGATGGCGACGAACGGGAAGCCGTGGTGCACCACGTTCAGGAGCACGATGGCGTAGAACGACCACTGGTTCGTGAACCAGTTGACCGGGTCGTCCATGAGACCGAGGTCACGCAGCACGGCGTTGAAGATGCCGCGGTCGGCATCGAAGATGAAGGTCCAGACGTACGTGCCGGTCACGGCGGGCATCGCCCACGCGACCATGATGCAGCTGGAGACGATGACGCGCCAGGTGGTTCCCAGGCGCGCGAGCAGCAGCGCCACGAGCGTGCCGACGGCGACCGTGACGAACACGGCCACGGCCGCGAAGCCGACCGTGTTGGGCAGCACCACCGTCCAGAGAGTCGGGTTGGTGAGCGCCTCGACGTAGTTGTCGAGACCGATCCAGTTGTTCTCCCCGGTGTTGATCTCGCGCAGACCGTAGTCCTGCAGCGAGTAGATGAACACCTGGATGAGCGGCCAGAGCATGAGCACCGCGAGGATGGCCAGCCCGGGCGCGAGAAGGAGCCAGGGGCGGGCTGCGACGACCGAGAGACCGCGTCGCTTCCGGCCGCCGGCCACGGAGGCGGAGGTGGACTCCGCCTTCGTGGCCGGCAGTGGCGCTTGCACCATCGACATGGAAGGAATGCTTCCTTACTTCTGGTTGAGCAGTTCGGTCATCTCGGCGGCGGCGTCCTTCGTCGCGGTCGCGACGTCCTTCTGCCCGCTGAGGATGGCCTGGATCATGGAGTTGGTCGTCTTCTTCGCCTGCACGGCGCCGAAGTTCGGGGTGACCGGGACGGATGCCCCGCCGTCGACCATCTGCTCGGCGAACGGTGCGACCAGCGGGTCGGTCGAGCCCAGGGCCTCTTCCATCGCGGACTGGACGCCCGGGAAGTAGCCGGTCTCGTTCGACCACTGCTCGGCGAACTCACCGGTGCTCATGAGCTTGACGAACTCCCACGCCAGGTCGGCGTTCTTAGTCGTGTTGAAGACCGAGAGGTGCGATCCGCCGAGCACGGACGGAGCGATGCCGCCGTCTTCACCGGGGATCACGGCTGCGCCGATCTTGCCCTCGAGGTCGGGGTTGGCCTCGATGAGCGACTTCGGCGTCCACGATCCCGAGAGCATCATGGCGACGTTGCCCTGCGTGAACGCGTCACGCAGGTCGGTCTCCTTCCAGGTGGTGGCACCGGCGGAGGAGAAGCCGTGCTCGGTGGCAAGGCCCGTGTAGAACTCGATGCCCGCCTGCGACTCCTTGCTGTCGAGCTCGCTGGTCCAGGTCTTGCCGTCCTTCGTGGCGATCTCGCCGCCGGCGCCCCAGACCCAGGGGTAGACCTGGAACTCGGCGTCACCGGGGACCGGGAACGGCAGCATGTCGGGCTTGGCGGCCTTGATGGCGTCACCTGCGGCGACGATGTCGTCCCACGTCTTCGGAGCCTCGAGTCCGAGCTCCTCGAACACGTCGGCACGGTAGACGAGCGAGCGGACGCCGGCGTACCAGGGCATGCCGTACAGCTCGCCGTCGTAGGTGCCGGCGACCTCGAGGCCCTCGACGAGGTCGTCGCGGAGGCCCTTCTCGGCGTCGACGTACTCATCGAGCGGCTCGAGCGCGCCGGCGTCGGCGAACTCCGCAGTCCAGGTGGTGCCGGTCTCGGCGATGTCGGGGGTCGTGCCACCGGCGATGGAGGTCACGAAGCGGTCGTGGGCGTCCGCCCACTGGATCTCCTCGATCTTGACCGTCGCGCCGGTCTCCTTCTCGAAGGCGTCGGACACCTTGTCGTAGAAGGCGGAGGCGTCGGGGTTGGTGCCCTTCATGATCCAGACGGTGAGCTCCTGGCCCTTGCCATCGGTGGAGCCGGTGTCGCTGCCGCCGGCACAGCCGGCGAGGGCGAGCGTGGCCACGGCGCCGAGCGCCACGGCCGAGAGAATGCGCTTGTGCATTGCGGGGATCTCCTCTTTGAAAAGTCCTGGCAAGCATCGGGTACTCACCGGGGGTTAGGAAAAAGTATCCACGACTAACTAATTACCTGCAAGTTCCTCTCACAATCGTCATGCGGCCGTAACATCAGCTTCTCCGGGTAGGCTCCCCGGATGGTTCGCCGCACCCCTGACAAGGACCGTTCGACGGTCGCCCGCCACGCGACGCTCCCCTCCCCCGGGCCGGCCAGAGGATTCCTGAAGATCGCCGGAATCACGCTGGGCGTCGTGCTGGTCGCCGCGATCGCCGTCGCCGCCTTCGTCGTGACCGACTACTTCAACCGCTTCAACGAGGGCGCCGTCACGCTCGAGGGTGCACCTGAGGTCGAGCCGCCCTCGATCAGCGCCTACCCCGGCGAATTCAGCATGCTCATCATCGGTACCGATGAGTGCGGTGAGGTGTCGACCGGGCTCCTCGCCGCGCGCTGCTCGGAGGCAGACGGCGGGATCCTCAACGATGTGAACCTGCTGGTGCACGTGTCGGCGGAACCGCGCAACGTCACGGTCGTCTCCCTTCCGCGTGACCTCATGATCCCGACGCCCGAGTGCACCAGAGAAGACGGATCGGTCGCCTCGGAGACGAGCAAGACCCAGATCAACTCGATCTATCAGAACGCCGGGATGTCGTGCGTGGCGAAGAGCGTCACCGAGCTCACCGGCATCGAGATCCCCTTCGCCGCGAAGATCGACTTCGACGGGGTGATGGAGGTGACCGACGCCATCGGCGGGGTCGAGGTGTGCATCGGCGGCGAAGGCATCCGCGACGAGCACACCTCGATCGACTGGGAGCCGGGCCTGCGCACCGTCTCCGGCTACGAGGCGCTGCAGTTCATCCGCACCCGGCACGGCGTGGGTGACGAGAGCGACATGGCGCGCGTGTCGAACCAGCAGCAGTACATGTCGCGGCTGGTGAAGAAGATCATGAGCGACGAGGTGCTCTCCGACCCGGGGAAGGTGCTCGGGCTCGCCGACACGATCGTCGACAACATCGACCCGAGCGACGAACTGGGCAACCCCATCCGCCTGGCGCAGCTGGCACTGTCGATCAAGGACGTGCCGTTCTCCGAGTTCGTGTTCCTCCAGTACCCCGTGTTCACCGACCCCGACGACACGAACCGCGTCATCCCGAACCGTGACGCCGCGGCCAGCATCTGGGACGCGTTGAAGGCGGGTCAGCCCGTGCAGCTCACCGGCGACGTCAGCAACAACGGCGGCGTCGAGCTCGTGGAGCCCGCACCCGGCACCGACGCCGAGACTCCGGCGACGGATGCTCCCGCCACCGACGCCCCGTCCACGGACGCTCCGGCAACGGACGCTCCGGCGCCGCGCGCGACGCTCGACTCCGCCATCTCGGGACAGACGGCGGAGCAGGAGACCTGCGCCAACGGCAAGCAGCGCTGAGCCGGGCCGCCAGAGCGTAGGCTCGTGCCCATGGGCCGGACGAGATCGCGCGACACCGAGCACCCCCAGGCCCGACTCGATCACGGCGGCGTCGCCAGCATCGTGCCATCGGAGTTCACGAGCGGCTTCGAGCTCGTCGTCGACGGCACCCCGCAGTCGCATGTCGACCTCGACGACCCCACGCACCTGCACTTCGAATACATCGTGCGCATGGGCGCGGTGATCGATCAGCTCGCTCCCGGCCCGCTGACCGCCGTGCATCTCGGTGCCGGCGCGCTGACGATCCCCCGCTACCTCGACGCGACGCGACCCGGCTCCCGGCAGCAGGTCATCGAACTCGAGGCCCCGCTCGCCCAGCTGGTGCGGGAACACCTTCCTCTGCCGAAGGGGGCGGCGATCCGGATCAGGATCGGCGATGCCCGCGAGGGCGTCGCGAAGCTCCCGAGCGCGCTGCGGGCGAGTTGCGACCTCGTCGTCTCCGACGTGTACTCCGGTGCGCAGACGCCCGCCCACCTCACGAGCGTCGAGTTCTACCGTGAGCTCGCAGAGCTGCTGGCCCCGGGTGGCGTGCTCCTCGTCAACGTCGCCGACGGCCCCGGCCTCGCGTTCGCCCGCCGTCAGGCTGCGACGATCGCGGACGTGCTCCCCGAGATCGGCATCCTCGCCGACACCCAGGTACTCAAAGGCCGACGGTTCGGGAACCTCGTGGTCGCGGCGTCGGCCACCCCGCTGCCGACGGAATGGCTGCCGCGCATCCTGGCTGCAGGCCCCCACCCGGCGAAGATCGCACAGGGAGCAGAGGTCGACGCCTTCATCCAGGGAGCACGGATCGTCACGGATTCCGACGCCGTGGCCTCCCCGCGGCCGGACGCTTCGCTCTTCCTGCGTTAAGCCGAAAACAGGTCCCTCGAGGCACAGGATCCGGGGAGGCGGCGACCGACGCACAGGAGCCACGGCGTGTCGGGGACGGGATGTGGCGACCAGGGCGCGCCGCCCCGAAGACCCCGCGCCCGGAAGGCAGACTGGTGGGGGACGCTGCGGAAGGAGAGCAATGAGTTTCATCCGGGGATACGACCAGGAGACCCTCCGCGAAAAGGTCGATCTCGATGAGTGCGAGACACGTCTCGCGGAGATCGATTCGCAGCGCAGTCTGCCCGCTCTGCTGGAGCGCGTGTGGCTGCTGAAGGTGCTCGACCGCCTCGACGAGGCGCTCGCGCTGGCTGACGAGACGGTGCGCCAGGCGCGCATGGCGGGCACTCGCAAGGACGTTCTGCGCGCCCGCGTGCTGCACGCGACGATCCTGCAGTATCGGGGTGCGCACGCCGCTGCCGAGCAGGAGCTCTCGACCTGCGCGACCGAGGCGGAGGGGCAGCGTTGGCTGTCGATCGCCGCTTTCGCGTATCAGCACCACGGCAAGAACGCCTACGACGCCGGCGACTACGAGACGGCCAGGGAGAGCTTCAAGCAGTCCCTGTTCCTGCGGCGCGAGTCGGGCGCGGAGGACAGCGAGCTCGAGACCGCGCTCCTGGCGATCGAGGCCGTCGAACGGCGCCGTCCGCCTCAGCTCATCGCGGGCTGAGCCCTGGAGCCGCCGCGATGTCGGTGGCATGGCTTAGCCTGATCGCATGGCGGAACTTGACCGTGTGCGCGTCTGGGGCGAAGCACTGATCACACTGCATCTCGACGACAGCTGGTCTTTCGGCTTCGACAATGCCAAGCGTCGGGCCGGCCAATGCGACTACACGAAGAAGCGCATCACCGTGTCGCGCTATCTCGCCGCGCGCTTCGAAGACGACGACATCCACCAGGTGCTGCTGCACGAGGTCGCGCACGCTCTCGCCGGTCACGCGGCCGCGCACGGCCCGGCGTGGAAGCGGGTCGCACAAGACCTCGGCTACGTCGGCGGCACCACCCATCACGGCGAGACGGCGGTGGAGCTCGCGCCCTGGGTGGGCAGCTGCCCCGCCGGACACGTCACGTACCGGCATCGTCGCCCCACGAGGCCCACCTCGTGCGCCCGCTGCTCGCGTACGTTCGACTCCCGTCATCTCTTCGCCTGGACCCGACGCGAGATTTCGACCAACGTGCGCCTCGCCGCGCAGATGCCCCGCTGACCGCGACTCAGTCGTTCGAATCGTCGAGGCTCTCCGCCTCGGTTCCCTCAAGCGCGTCGACGGAATGGCGCCGACGCCGCAGGAGCGCCGCGACCGCCCTCCAGCCGACCAGGAAGACGCCGAGCACGAGCGTCGCCACGATGATGAACGGGGCCTCCGCCGTGTCGCCGCTGAGCACGCGGATGAGCATGCCACCCGCGACCGTCACGATCCAGACCACAGCGCCCCACGGCAGAGACCAGGGGCGGCGCGGCCGACCGGGGAGCAACCCGGCGAGAAGATGCCCGACGAGCAGGGCGATCAGGAAGGGCCATGCCGTGAGCAGGAACCCGGCGGGGTTCTCGTCATGAGACGCGCGACCGATCGCGGCGAAGATCAGCACGAGCACGACGTCGACGATGACAGCGGGAAGGTACCTCATGTCACGACCCTACGTGCCTGTAGCGCCAGCAGCGCCTGCCCCGCGGCATCCGGCGGATATCTCCCAGCCGGGAGGGCGCCTTCCGCCGAGCATCCGCCCATCGGCGAGGAATCCTCCCGAGTGACGGGCGCGGGTATCAGTCGAAGCGGGTGAACGACCCGTCGCGCAGCACCGGGACGACATCGACCGCATCGAGCACCGCAGCATCGGCCACCGATGTCGGCACCAGGCCGGATGCTTCGATGCGGGCGGTCGAGGCGACGCCGCCGGCGAGTTCACGACCGGAGCCACTCGCGCCGATCATGTGCCGCACCGCACCGCGGAGGGCGTGGAAGCCCTCGGCGGCCACTGCGGCGTCGGGAGCCGTGTGATCGATTCCCCGAGCCGAGAGCGCCCCCACGATCGCCCCGGCTCCGAGCTGGTCCTCGACCGCGAACCGCAGCGTCCCCGCCTCGTCGAGCTCACCCGCCGCGATCACCGCGACCGAGGTACGCGCCTGCCGCCGCTCCTGGATGGTCTGCACCGCCCGTGCGACGGCCGCCGCGTTGCGGATGCCGCCCACGAGCACGGTGGAGTCGGATGACGCGGCCGCGGCGACGGCCGCACCGTTCCGCGACCATCCCTCCGCGTCCGCCAACCCGACCACAGCGCCGGATGCCGTGGCGTCGATGACCGTGGAGGAGAACCGCAGCACATCGACGACCACGACCACGTCAACGGAGGCGAGACGGGAGAGACCCGCAGTGCCCCAGTCGAGGCGGACCTGGTACGTGGACTGATCGAACGGCGACGGCATTCGACCAGCCTAGAGGCGTCAGTCCGCCGCGAGCGCCTCGACCGGAGCCACCCTGGTCGCCAGTCGCGTGGGCGTCGCCGCCGCCACCAGCGTGAGCACCGCGGTCGCGACGATGATGATCGCGACGGGGATCCAGGGGATCTGGGGTGCCACGAGCCCGGCCGGGGTGAAGTCCGGCAGCGTCGGCACCGAGCCGAGCAGCGACTGCGCGGCGATCCAGCCGTATACGACGCCCAGCACGAGACCCGTCAACGTCGCAGCCACCGTGATGTGCGTGGCCTCGAGCAGTACCATCTTCCGCACCTGACGGTTGGACAGGCCGATCGAGCGCAGCAGTCCCAGTTCGCGACGGCGCTGCACGACGCTGATCGTGAGCAGGTTCACGAGGCCGACGGCGGCGATCACGGCCGAGACAGCCACCAGCACCATCATCACCGCCGCGAAGGCGTCCATCGGGGCGAAGAACTCCTCCGGGACCTCCCCGGTGACCTGGCTCATCATCAGACGCTTGGCCGACTCGAGCGCGACAGCGAACATCGTCACCAGGGTCACGCCCATCACCACGCCGATCGCCATCCGCGATGAGCGTTCCGGGTAGCGATGCGCATTCTCGGCGGCGAGACGCGCGGTCGCGCTCGAACCGAACATCCGCCCCACCAGGCGCAGCACCGGCGGCATGAAGAGCACGGATCCGAGGGCGAGACCCGTGAACGAGAGCACGCCTCCGAAGAAGGCGACGATGACACCGAGCGGTGTCATGAGTCCGACCAGCACGCCCCCGACGAGCAGCACGGCACCGGCGATCAGCAGCACCCAGGCGCCGATGTGCCGCCCCGCCTTGCCGGAGACCTCGTCGTGGGTGCGCTCGACCGAGCCGCCGAGTGCCTGCAGCGGGGTCACCGCCAGTACACGCCGGGAACCCGCCCATGCCGCTGCCCACGTCGTCAGGGCGACGCCGACCGCCGGCAGTGCCACGAACGGCTGCGCGAGCGAGAAGTCGGAAGGGGCGTTGTCGATCAGCTGCGCGCCGATCTGCACCCCGATCACCGACAGCAGGAGGCCGGCGAGCATGCCGACCGCGGCGCCGAGGAGCCCGACGACGAGCCCCTGCTTGCCGACCTCGGCCCGCTGCGAGCGCGCGGTCGCCCCGATCAGACGCATGAGGGCGATCTGGCGGGTGCGTCCGGCGATGATCGTCGAGAAGGTGTTCGCCGTGACGATGGCGGCGACGTACATCGCGACGACTGTCAGCAGCACCGACAGCAGCGCGACGACGAACGCGAGGGTCTCACTGTCTCCGATGAAGGGATCGGCCTGCAGAACCGCGCCGATGTACGCGGTGATCTCGACGAGGAGCACGCCGAACGCCGCCGAGAGGGCAGCGACCAGGATGCTCGCCCCCATGCCCCGGTCACGCAACCAGGCCAGACGAGGGCCGGTCGAGCGAGTCTCGGGCACGACCGTGGCGACGGCGCTCATGCCGCCACCTCCGCGGCGAGCATGTAGGCCGAGATCTCTTCGGCGGTCTGGCGCGGGTGGTCGGCGACGATGCGGCCGTCGCCGAGGTAGAGCACGCGGTCGGCATGGCTCGCGGCGATCGCGTCGTGCGTGACCATGGCGATCGACTGGCCATGCTCGCGGCTCGCTGTCGCGAGCAGTCGCAGCACCTCGCGTCCGGTCTTCGAATCGAGGTTCCCCGTGGGCTCATCGGCGAACACCAGATCCGGCGCGGTGGCGAGAGCACGGGCGATCGCCACGCGCTGCTGCTGCCCGCCGGACAGCTGGTGCGGGCGGTGGGAGAGACGCGAACCGAGTCCGAGCGTCTCGATCAGTCCGTCGATGCGCGCGCGCTCGATCGCGCTCGCCCGACGACCGTCGAGCTCGAAGGGGAGCATGATGTTGCCGAGCGTATCGAGCGTCGGCACGAGGTTGAAGGCCTGGAAGATGAAGCCGACCCGTCGACGCCGAAGGATCGTGAGGTCGAGGTCGCCGAGACCCGTGATCTCGGTGTCGCCGATCCAGGCGCGTCCGTCGGTCGGGCTGTCGAGACCCGCCATGATGTGCATGAGGGTGGACTTGCCGGAACCGGATGGCCCCATGATCGCGGTGAACTGCCCGCGGCGGATGCCGACGCTGACGTCGTCGAGCGCGCGCACGGTGCTCTCGCCCGAGCCGTAGGTCTTCTTCAGATGCTGGACGCGGGCCGCGAGCCCGAGGTCGGTGGTCGTGATCTCCATGCTTCCGACGCTATTTCCGCGGCTGCCTGCAGGTCATCGCCCGTGGGGCTCATCCACGTACATCGCGAGGATGATGTGCGAGACGGGTTCAGGCGAGGCCGTGCTCGAAGGCGAAGACCACCAGCTGTACGCGATCGCGCAGCGCGAGTTTGCTGAGGATGCGGCTGATGTGGGTCTTCACGGTCGCCTCGCTCAGGTACTCCCTGCCGGCGATCTCGGCGTTCGAGAGCCCCCGGGCGGCGAGCGCGAAGATCTCCCGCTCCCGGTCGGTGAGGTCGGCGTACTGCGGCGGCACGGGCTTGGGGGCCTCAGCGAAGTGCTCGAACAGGTCGCGCGTCGCCGAGGCGGCGATCACGCTCGAGCCCGAGTGCACCGTGCGGATCGCCGCGAGCAGGAACTCCGGGTCGGCGTCCTTGAGCAGGAAGCCGCTCGCGCCCTGGCGGATGGCCCGCGCCGCCGCCTCATCGAGGTCGAACGTCGTGAGCATGACGATGCGCGGTGGTTCCGGGCGTGCCAGGATCTCGGCGGTCGCGGTGAGCCCGTCCATGATGGGCATCCGGATGTCCATCATCACCACATCAGGACGGGTGGAGCGGACGACGTCGATCGCCTCCTTGCCGTTGCCGGCCTCGCCGACCACCTCGAGGTCGGGCTGGGACGCGATGAGCATCCGGATGCCGGCGCGGAAGAGCGCCTGGTCGTCGACGAGCACGACTCTGATCATTCGGAGACTCCGATCGGGAGCGTGGCGTGGACGACGAACTGTGCCCCTCGGCGCTCGGCTTGCAGACTACCGCCGACGAGCTGCGCACGCTCGCGCATGCCCATGACCCCGTGCCCACCGGGGGCGGCGGGCCCGTCGTGGCCGACCGTGTTCCGCACATCGACGTCGACACGATCCGGCAGCCAGGCGAGGTGCACGTCGACGGCGCCGTCGCCGTGGCGGATCGCGTTCGTGAGTGCCTCCTGGAGGATGCGGTACACCGCGAGCTGGATGGCGGCGGGCGGCTCGCCCGGCGGCATCGGGTCGACCGTCACCCGCGGCTCGATGCCGGCCTGCCGCACCTGCGCGAAGAGCGCCTCGAGGTCGGCGAGCGTGGGCTGCGGGCCGTCTCCCTGTCGATGCCGCAGCTGCGTGAGCAGCATCCGCACGTCGCTCAATGCCCCACGTGCGGTCTGGGCGATGGTTCCGAGCGCCTCGGTCGCGAGCTCGGGCTTCACCGACGCGGCGTAGCGGGCGCCGTCTGCCTGCGCGATCACGACGGCCAGGGAGTGCGCGACCACGTCGTGCATGTCGCGCGCGATGCGCACCCGCTCCTGCTCCTCCGCGGCGAGCGACTCCGCCTCCAGCTGGGCCGACCGGGTGCGACGAGCGCGCAGCACCACGCGCCACAGCAGCCCGCACACCCACGCGAACCCGAGCGCCAAGACGGAGAGGACGAGGAGCAGCGTGCCCATGCTGACCTTGGCCCACCCGGACTCCGTGCCGAAGGCCACGCCGTTCACGATGACCATGAAGACGGCGGCGACGAGCCCGCCGAACAGCGCGGACCCGAACCCCCACCAGAGCACGCGGCGGGTGCCCCAGGCGGAGGTGGCGTAGAGCACGAGCAGGATGGCGAGGTCGACGGGCAGGGGGCCGAACCCGGCCATCATCTGCAGCACGGCTCCGGCCCATGCCGCGGCGAGCGCCCATCCCGGCGCGAGCCGACCGATGGCGACGCCACCGCACATCAGCACGCTCGCGAAGACCACGAGCGCGATCGAGACGCCCCCGATCGGCGTGTCTGTGGTGCCGTAGAAGACGATCGACACGGGCGCCAGGACGAGGAAGAGCAGCGCCGCCCCGACGATGTCGAGGATCAGCGCGGTGCGGGACAGCGGGCGGATCACTCCCCCACGCTACGCGAGGGCCCCGGCGCCGGCATCCGTCGCGGGATGTATCCCCACAGCGTCAGGCGCGGGCGATGATCTCGCCGTGCGGCACCAGGTACCAGCCGTCACCGTCGTCGGCCCAGCGCTTCCAGGCATCGCTGATCTCCTGCAGGTCGGCCGGCGTCGCCATGTCGCTGTCGACGAGTTGCCGCGCGAGCGCCGACTCGAGGATGCGGTCGGCCCACATCCCGCCCCACCAGGCACGCTCGGCGGGAGAGGCATAGCACCACGTCGATGCGGTCGCCGTGATATCGGTGAAACCCGCGGAACGCGCCCACGCCAGCAGCCGGCGCCCCGCATCCGGCTCCCCTCCGTTGGCCTGCGCCGCTGCACGGTACAGCGCGAGCCAGCGATCGAGCTCGGGCACTACCGGGAACCAGACGAAGCCCGCGTAGTCGGCGTCGCGCGCGGCGACGATCCCCCCGGGAACCGTGACACGGCGCATTTCGCGCAGCGCCTGCACCGGGTCGCCGACGTGCTGGAGCACCTGGTGCGCGTGCACGACGTCGAAGGAGTCATCGGGGAAGCTCAGTGCATGGACGTCCTCGACCGAGAACGCGAGATTCGCGAGACCGCGGTCGGCCGCGAGACCTCGCGAGAGCGACAGTGCGTTCTCGTCGATCTCCGTGGCCGTGACGTGCGCGACGACGCCGGCGAAGTCGACCGTGATACTGCCGGGGCCCGCCCCCACATCGAGGAGACGGGTGGCGGCGGTGAGGTGCGGGCGAAGGTACTCGGCTGAGTTCGCGATGTCGCGCACGTTGTGCGAGCGGAGGACGGATTCGTGGTGTCCATGCGTGTAGGAGGCCATGCGGTTCAGTCTGGCAGAGCGTGTACTCAGTGCAGTTCGGCGACCATGCGGCGGATGGCCTCACGGTCGGGCTTGCCCGAGGAGAGCACCTCGATCTCATCCACCATGATCAGCCGCACCGGCCGCGCGTGCTTGCCGAGCTCTTCCTCGACCGCATCGCGGGCGTGCACGAGCTGCTCGGACTCGCTGCGCCGGAGCGCTTCGCCCCGAGCCGCGACGATCACGGACGCCTCACCCCAGCGCTCGTCCTCCACGCCGACCACGACGGCCTCGTGCAGCCCTGCGATCCGGCGGACGATCCGTTCCACCCGGTCGAGCGAGATGTTGATCCCGCCCGACACGATCACGTTGTCGGCGCGGCCGTGCACCCGGACGACGCCGTCTTCGACGAGACCGAGGTCACCCGTGCGGTACCAGCGGATGCCGTGCTCGTCTCGGACGAACGTGCGCGCGGTCAGCGACGCGTCACCCAGATAGCCCTCCGCCAGCATGGGCCCCGCGATGCGCAGCTCGCCGTCGACCGTGCGCACCCCGACCGTGTCGAGCGGAACCCCGTCGTAGACGCATCCGCCGCTGGTCTCGGTCGAGCCGTAGGTGCGCACCAGACGCACCCCGAGGTCTGCCGCCCGCTCACGCAGCGGCTCGGGAAGCGACTGGCCGCCCACCAGGATCGCCCGATACGCCCTCAGCGCCGCCCGCACGGCGGTGTCGTCCGAGGCATCGAGCAGCGTCGCGACCTGGGCCGGCACGAGGGAGGTGTAGAGGGCGGGGATCCCCGCGTTCGACGAGGGCCGCAACATCTCAAGGGTCGCCTCCGCGAAGGAGTCCGGTGCGAAGCGGCCCTCGATCCGCGCCGGCTCGGTGCCCGCGAGGATCGAGCGCACCAGCACCTGGAGCCCCGCGACGTAGCCGGCGGGCAGCGCGAGCAGCCAGCGTCCGCTGCCGATCCTGGCTGCCGTGGCCTCGGCACTCGCCCGCAGGGCTTCCCCGCTCAGAGCGACCCGCTTCGGGATGCCGCTCGATCCCGAGGTCGCGATCACGGCGGCGAGGCCGTCCGCCACGTTCTCCGGGGCGCCGGCCACCATCCCGAGTCCCAGTGCGGGACCACCGTCGAGCGCACGCTGCAGGGCTTCCCGCAGCAGAACCGGATCTTCGGCGTCCGTGGGGATCAGGGCGGTCATGCGCGTCTCCGACTCAGTAGTGCCAGGGGAAGGACGACCAGTCGGGGTTGCGCTTCTCGAGGAACGAGTCGCGGCCCTCGACGGCCTCATCGGTGCCGTACGCGAGGCGGGTGGCCTCACCCGCGAACACCTGCTGGCCGACCAGCCCGTCGTCGACCGCGTTGAAGGCAAACTTCAGCATGCGGATCGCGGTCGGCGATTTGGTCAGCACCGTGCGGGCCATCTTCAGAGCCTCGCGCTCGAGCTCGGCGTGCGGCACGACGCGGTTCACGGCCCCCATCTCGTAGGCGCGCTGCGCAGAGTACTCCTCGGCGAGGAAGAACACCTCGCGGGCGAACTTCTGCCCGGTCTGGCGAGCCATGTATGCCGAACCGTACCCGGCGTCGAAGCTGCCCACGTCGGCATCGGTCTGCTTGAACCGCGCCTCTTCCGCCGAGGCGATCGTGAGGTCGCACACCACGTGCAGGGAGTGTCCGCCGCCGGCAGCCCACCCCGGGACGACCGCGATGACGACCTTGGGCATGAAGCGGATGAGTCGTTGCACCTCGAGGATGTGCAGGCGACCGACCGCCGCACGGCTCGCACCGTCGACGATCGCCGTCTCCGCGTCGGAGTACTTGTACCCGTCACGACCGCGGATGCGCTGGTCGCCACCGGAGCAGAACGCCCAGCCGCCGTCCTTCGGACTCGGCCCGTTGCCGGTGAGCAGCACCGCACCGATGTGGGAATCCTGCCGGGCGATGTCGAGCGCACGGTAGAGCTCGTCCACGGTGTGCGGACGGAAGGCATTGCGCACCTCCGGCCGGTGGAACGCGATGCGCGCGACCCCTCCGTCCCGCGAGACGTGCGCGGTGATGTCCGTGTAGTCCTCAGCCCCGGGCGCGAGCACCCATTCGGCCGGGTCGAAGAGGTCGGAGACGAATGCCGTGGTCACGGTGTCCAGCCTATTCCTCGCAGTCCCCCGGCGACGGAGGAAGCGCCGCCCCGACGGGGACGGTGCTTCCTCGACCTCTCGCGGTCAGGCGCGACGTGCACGCGCGGTCTTGATCCAGCCGTCGACGATGTCCCAGCCGACACCGATCGCGAAGCCGAATCCCAGCAGCACGGCGAGGATGCGGAAGAGCCCGCCCTCGTCGGCGGATTCCGCTTGCCCCGCGGCGAATCCCTCGCCGCCTGCGGCTGCGATCCGCGCGAGGAAGTCCGGGTTCACGAGCTGGTTCGCGAGCAGCAGAGCGACGACCCAGGCAAGAAACGCCAGCGCGAGGATCGTGTTCGCCACAGCCAGGCCCGTCGTCCATCGCCTGGTGCGATAGAGCACGACGGCGAACGCGGCCTCCGCGGCGATCAGCAGGAACAGGATGCCGATCCCCCAGGGCCACAGCTGGGGATCGACGATCGGCACGACGGTTCCGTCCACGACGACGAACCCCCGGAATCGGTCCCAGAAGAGGGCGCCGACGGAGATCCCGAGGAAGACGAGCGATGCGATCAGCTCATTCCGTCCCGCACCGTTCTCGGTCGGCTCGGGAAGCTGGTCGACGTCCCACTTCTCGATCGCCGTCGTGCTGTTCGTGCGCTCGAGGATGACGAAGACGAGCGTGGTCCAGAAGCAGATGTGGAGGATCGCGCCGCCGGCCGCCAGGATCGACGTCGAGATGATCTCGCCCACGGGCGCCGCGGAGATCGTCTGTCCCAGCGCGACAGCCCCGAGGACGCATACCGGCACGATCGTGAGCAGCAGCTTGAGCAACCGCCACCAGGTCAGATAGAAGCGCGGGCCGATCAGGTACAACGGGCGATCCGCGTACCCGGCGGCCAGGACTCCGGGGTCGCCGAGCTCGGTGAGGACGGCACGCTCCGCGGCTTCCGGCTCCTCTCCCTGCTCGACCCGCGCCTCGATCGCATCGGCGATGGAGGCTTCGAGCTCGGCGCGGACATCGTCCTGGGCATCCGCGTGAAGGCCGCGGATCGTGGCGCCGATGTAGCGCTCGGTGAGTGTGGCGGTGGTGGTCATGTCAGTTCTCCTCGGAAGTGAGGGATGCGATCGCGGTGGTGAGCGACCGCCATTCGTCGGTGAGGGTGTCGGCGAGGCGGATGCCGGAGTCCGAGGTGCGGTAGAACTTGCGCGGCCTCGCTTCTTCGGTGTTCCACTCGCTCGTGAGGTACTCCTGCTTCTCCAACCGGCGCAGCAGCGGGTACAGGGTGTTCGCGTCGGTCGCGAAGCCGCGCTGTTCGAGCTGTTCGAGCAGCGAGTAGCCATAGCCCGGCGAGCGCAGCAGCTGCAGACAGGCGAGCACCACGGTGCCGCGCCGCAGTTCCTGCAGGTGCGTGTCGAGCGTCTCGTTCATGTCGATCACATTACTGTGCGTCACACACCATTGTCAATCACACATTTATGCGCGATCCAAGGAGTGGGCGAAGAGCGGGAAGTACCGTGGAGACATGACGCTCGAGATCACGCGCATCGACCCCTTCGACGCCGCCGCGGTGGACGCCTGGTGGAATGCGTACGCTGCCGCCGAGCGGGCCGACCGCGGAGATGACATTCCGGTGTGGTCCCGCGAGGAGACGCGCAGTGCGATGCAGCAGCAGTCGCAGGCTCTCGAACGACTGCCCCTCCTGCTGCGTGACGGCGGCACGGTCGTCGGCGCGGCGGGCCTCGCACTCCCCCTCAAGGACAACACCCACGTCGCGCAGCTCGCCATCCACGTGCCGCCCGCACATCGACGGCGCGGGGTCGGCAGCGCCGCGCTGGCCCTCCTCGAGGCGGAAGCCACGAAGGTCGGACGCACGATCGCTCAGGGCGACACCTCGTGGCGGTACGAGCTCGGATCCGACGGCACGGGCTCACCCGGTCGCGAGTTCGCCCGCCGTCACGGGTATGCGTTGGCGCTCGGCGATGTGCAGAACCGCCTCGTGCTCCCGGTCGACCCTGCGATGCTCGACCGGATCGATGCCGACATCGCCACAGCGATCCGGGGCTACACGATCCGGAGCTGGGTCGGTCCGGTGCCGGATGACGTCGTCGAAGGCTGGGCCATCCTCGAGGCCTCGGTCGACACCGAGGCCCCCAGCGGCGACTTGGACATCGAACCGGCGAAACCCGACGTCGACAGCATCCGCGAGCAGGAGGAGCTCCTCGCCCGGCAGAACCGCACCTCGTTCGGCTCCGTGGCGCTGACGGCAGACGGCGAAGCTGCCGCGTACACCCAGCTCGTGGTGTCCGGCGACGACGGCAACGCGTACCAGTGGGGAACGCTCGTGCGCGCCGCCGACCGTGGTCACCGCCTCGGCACAGCCGTGAAGATCGCCAACCTCCGCATGCTGCAGCACGGCGCTCCGCAGGCACGAGCCGTCTACACCTACAACGCGGAATCGAACACGCACATGCTCGCCGTGAACACGCTGCTCGGGTTCGCCCCGACCGAGCGGATGGGCGAGCTGCAGAAACACCTGGCCTGACCTGCGGCGGTCGGAGGCCCCACGGGGACAGAATGGGCACATGATCCCGCCGCTCGCAGACCTGCTCGACTCGGCCAGGGTCGTCTCCCTTCCGATGCACAGCCGCTTCCGCGGCGTCGATGTGCGGGAGGCTCTTCTCTTCGAGGGACCCGAGGGGTGGGCGGAGTTCTCCCCGTTCGTGGAGTACGAGGATGCGGAGGCGGCGACGTGGCTCGCTGCCGCGATCGACTTCGCCTGGCACGAACAGCCGACACCGCTGCGTGACCGGATCGGCGTGAACGCCACGGTTCCGGCGATCGAGGCGGCACGCGTGCCCGAGCTGCTGGCGCGATTCCCCGGATGCCGCACGGCCAAGGTCAAGGTCGCCGAGCCGGGGCAGACACTCGCCGACGACGTAGCTCGGGTCCGCGCCGTACGCGACGTGATGGGACCGGAGGGACGCATCCGCGTCGACGCGAACGGCGCATGGAACGTCGACGAGGCCGAGCATGCGGTGCACGCTCTCGGCGATTGCGACCTCGAGTACGTGGAGCAGCCGTGCGCGACGGTGCCGGAGTTGGCGGATCTCCGCAGGCGCGTGAAGTACATGGGCATCCCGGTCGCCGCCGACGAGAGTGTGCGCAAGTCCTCCGACCCGCTCGCAGTGGCACGCGCCGGCGCTGCAGACCTGCTCGTGATCAAGGCGCAGCCTCTCGGCGGCATCACGCATGCCCTGCAGATCGTCACCGCCGCGGGGCTCCCCGTCGTGGTGTCGAGCGCCTTGGACACCGCGATCGGCCTATCCCAGGGCGCCGCGCTCGCTGCTGCGCTCCCGACGCTGGACTACGACTGCGGCCTCGGCACGGCTTCGCTGTTCCTCGACGACGTGGCCGATCTGCGCCCGGTCGACGGGTCGAT
Source organism: Microbacterium sp. NPDC058269 (assembly GCF_042881445.1). Taxonomy (NCBI): domain Bacteria; kingdom Bacillati; phylum Actinomycetota; class Actinomycetes; order Micrococcales; family Microbacteriaceae; genus Microbacterium; species Microbacterium sp. NPDC058269. Next base: position 655,549 of record NZ_JBHVXT010000002.1, on the reverse strand, counting down.
CCCGGTCGGCCGCGTGATGCCGGACGCCGAGGCGCTGAGCCGTCTCGCCGCCTCGGACGAGCGCCGCGAATGGTGGTTCGCCCGCCTCGCCCGCTGCCACTACGAGCTGTCGACCGCGGCGCACTGAGGCCGGTCACGCCATCCGGTCACGCCACCCGGTCACGCCTCTGTCGTGAGCGCGGCGACCTGCCGGAACCGCGGATGCACCCACACGAACAACGTGACCAACGCCATGATCACGGCGCCGATGATGATCGGCAGTGCCGGCCACACCCCGTAGAGGCTGGTGCCGAGAGTCGGCGCGACCACGAACGTGAGCCCGGTGGTGGCGCCGATGAGACCGGCGAGTCCGCCCTGCTCGTCGCGACGGACCAGGAGAGTGGGACCGGCGGTGTACCCCGGCATCGCGGTGCCGAGGCCCAGTCCGATGATCAGGATCGCGGCGAAGAGCGCCACGGCACCGAGATCGACGATGAGCAGACCGAAGCCGACGAGGGCGGTGAGCCCGCCGACGCGGAGCAGGGTCGGCGGTGTCCAACCGCTCCTCGGGACGATCACGGCCTGAGCCGTAACCATGCCCACGCCCGCGGCGAGCAGTGCCCCTCCGGTGACCAGACCGGTCTGCGCGGCAGCCAGGTGCAGACGGTCCTGCACGATGAACCCCGTGATGACCTGGATGAAACCCAGCGCGGTGAACATCCCGAACCCGGCGACCAGGAACGGCCAGACACGGGTGTCGAAAGGGCGCACCCTGGCGGGCTTCTCGATCAGCTCGATGCGCGTCTCCCTGCGCAGTAGGAACGCCACGACGCCGAGCCCCGCCAACAGCAGGAACGGGACCACGATCAGCGGCGTGAGGAGTCCGAACGCCGAGAGCACGCCGCCGACCACGGACCCCGCGATCATCGCGATCCCCTGTACGGCACCGACTCCGGCCATCCCCTTCACCCTGGCCTTCTCGTCAGGAGTCACATCGGCGATGTAGGCCTGCGCGGTCGGCGGAACGGCGGCGAGCGCCGCCCCGAAGCCGATCCCGCGCAGCAGGACGAAGAGGAGGAAGAGCACGGTTCCGCTGATCATGCCGTTCATGCCCCAGAAGGCCGTGACGGCGAAAAGCGCCATGGTCACGACGGCGAGAGTGAAAGCGAAGACCAGAACCGGCTTGCGTCCCCACGACTGCGAACGTCGCCCCCAGAACTGGCTCGTCAGCACGATCATCACCGCCGCGACGCTGATCGTGACGCCGATCTGCCACTCCGCGAGTCCGACCTCGCGGGAGAGCGGCGCGATGATCGGATTCAGTGTCATCTGCGCGAGGTAGGCGAGGAACACCGCCCCCAGCAGCAGAGGCACCTGCGAGCTCGGTGCGGTCTGGGCCGTGGGGACGGATGCGGTGTCGGGGCTGGTCATCGGAGGGTTCCTGTCGCTCTGGTCGTCTGATCGTCGTCGTGGATCCGCTCGGCGTCGGCATCATCGCCTGCCAGCTCCTGCGCTATCCCCGCGAGGACGATGCGCAGCTTTCCGTGGAACCAGTCGAAGGGGTCGGCCGTGATGGCGAGGATCATCTCGTCGTGCACCTGGGCCGCCACACTGTCCGCGCGCGCTGCGGACGGTGTCCGCCACTGCTTCTCGAGAACCTCGCGCACTCTTCCGTCCTGAGCGACCATGGGGGCGTCCAGGATCTCGACGCCGCGTCTGCTGTCGGCGGTGAGGTCGAACACGAGGTCGACGGCGAGCACGGCGGCTCGGGCGGTGAACCCGCGCTCGACGAGAGCGGCACCCACACGATCTGCAAGCAGCACGATCGACCAGGGCACCACACCTCTGGTCAGCTCCAGCACCGCTCCCGGGTGCTGCTCCCACACGCGCCAGGCGGCGACCGCCCAGCGTTCGAGCAGCGGACGCCACTCCCCCTCGAGACCAGGCCATTCCGCGGTGCGCAGCGCACGGTCGAGGCCGAGACGCACCAGTTCGTCGCGATTGCTCGCGTGCCGGTAGAGCGTCGCCTGCCCGACTCCGAGCCTCTCCGCGACGGACGCGAAGGTCAGATCGTGGAAGCCCACCGCGATCACAGCGGTCGCGATCGCATCGGCGTCCACCGCCGGCGGTCGCCCGGGCCGCTTTCGAGGCGCAGGCCGCCCGCCAGGAGAAGTTAGGGTCACCTCACCAGGTTATGAGAGTCAACTCTCGAAATCAAGGCTCGCCGTCACCCCTCACTCGGGAGGCGCTCCGAGCGCCTCCGCGAGATGGCGCGTCGCGAGGTCGGCGCTGCGCGCGCCGTGGTCACCGTCCGTGCCGAAGATCGTGAGGATCTCGGCGTCGTGCTTCCCGTCGGCGCCGAACCAATGCGGCGTCCGCGTGTCGAACTCCGCGACCTCGCCCGCCTCGAGCGCCACATCGCGGTCACCCACGATGAGCCGGATGCGGCCGGTGAGCACGTACATCCACGACGACCCCTCGTGCGATGTCAGCGTGGGCTCCGAGGCATCGCGAGGGATGATGATCTTCCACGCATGCCTCTCGCCCGGCTGGCGGGTGAGCGCCACCACGGTGCGCCCGTTGACACGCCGCGGGCGCAGGCGCACCCTCGGGTCGCCGGTCTCCGGCGCGCCGACGAGGTCGTCGAGCGACACTCGGTACATGCGCGCGAGCGGCAGGAGGAGCTCCAGGCTCGGCCGTCGCTGCCCCGTCTCCAGGCGCGAGAGCGTGCTCTTGGAGATGCCGGTGACGGAGGCGACCTCGGCGAGCGTCGCCCCTCGCCGTGCGCGCAGCGCCTGCAGCCGAGGACCGATCCGCTCCAGCGTCGCATCGACGATCGCCTCGTTCTCATCCATGACCTCATGACATCACAGAGATCCCGGTTTCAGCAACGTGAGTTGCCATTCGAGTGCGATGAGTTCGAAGCTGAAGGCATGACGCAGTCCCGCACCACTTCTCCCCTCCGATCAGGAACAGCCGGGCTCGCCCTCAGCGTGCTGGTCGCCTCCCTCGGGACCAGCGCCGCGAACGTGGCGCTTCCGACGATCGCCCGAGAGCTGGGCGGCACGTTCGCACAGACGCAGTGGGTGGCGCTCGCCTACTTGCTGACGATGACGGCGACGAGTCTCACGGTCGGGCATCTGGGAGATCTGATCGGGCGGCGACGCGTTCTCTGGATGGGCATCGCCGTCTTCACCGGCGCCGCCGCGCTGTCCGCCCTCGCGCCGACTCTGTGGATGCTGATCGGCGCCCGCGCCCTGCAGGGTGTCGGCGCGGCCGTGATGATGGCGCTCCCCCTGGCCCGCGCTCGCGACATGGTGCCGCCGGAACACCTCGGACGGGTCATGGGCCTGCTCGGGACGACAGCCGCGGTGGGAACGGCCTCCGGACCCGCCCTCGGCGGCCTCCTGATCACGGTGGCCGGGTGGCCGGCGATCTTCGCGGCCATGGTGCCGCTCGGCGCGCTCGCCGCGATCATGACCGGAACGGCCGATGGCGATGCGCCCACTGCACGTGCGGATCGACGCGGATTCGACCTCGGGGGCGTGCTTCTGCTCACGGCGGCGGTCGGCCTCTACACGCTCGGCGTGACCATGCCCAGCGCCGACGAGTCGTGGCCGACGCCGGCACTCCTCGGCGGCGCGGTCGCGGCTGCCGCCCTGTTCATCCTCCGGGAGGCCCGCGCTTCCCACGCACTGCTTCCCCCGGCACTGCTCCGCAACCGCGATGTCTCGATCGGGGCCATCCTCAACCTGATCGTCGGCACGGTCATGATGAGCACTCTCGTGGTCGGCCCGTTCTTCCTCGCCGGAGCACTGCACCTCCCACCGGCAGCGATCGGTGCGACCATGGCGGCCGGTCCGCTCGCCTCGATCTGCACGGGGGTCATCGCCGGACGCACGGTCGACCGGTTCGGCCCTCGACTCATGACCACCTCGGGGCTCTCCGCCATGGTCATCGGAGCTCTCGCGCTCGCGCTGCTTCCCGCCTGGTGGGGGCTGCCCGGATACATCGCCGGTACCGTCCTGCTCGCGCCCGGGTACCAGCTGTTCCTCGCCGCGAACAACACCGGCGTCCTGAGCGCGACGCCGGCCGAGCGTCGTGGCGTGACCTCAGGACTGCTCGGCCTCTCCCGCAACCTCGGACTCATCACCGGTGCCTCCGTGCTCGCTGCGCTCTTCTCCGCGGCATCCGGCGCAACGGAGATCGCAGCGGCTTCTCCGGGGGCGCTCACCGATGCGCTGCGGGTGACGTTCCTGGTGACGGCAGCGCTCCTGGTCGCCGCCGTCGTGCTCTCTCTCGCGACGAGACGTCACGGATCGAAGGCACGGGGACCGAAGCCACGCGGTGAGACGGCGCCGACTACGGCTCGATGAGCAGCTGCACCAGACGGCCGAGTTCTTCGCCGCCGGAGTGCCGCAGCTGCGCGTCGTCCTGGCCGGCCATCGCCCCTCGCACGGTCATACCCTCCCAGATGATCATGAGCATGCGCGCCGCGGTCTCCGCTGGCAGGCGTAGACGCAGCAACCCGGCGGTGACGATGTCATCGACGATCTGGGCGATGCTCGAGACCATCTCGCGCTCCTGTGCGAGGTATGCCTCGCCGAACCTCGCATCACGCAGGGCACGGATGCGGATCTCGCTGAGCAGCATGACGCCGAGACGGTCGTCTCCGCCGAGTTCCATGATCTGCTGAACGAGGTCGATCGGATCGCACCCCTCGACCAGAGCACCGGCGGCCGTCAGTTCCTCGACGCGGGTGCGCACCGCGTTCACGCGCACCTCGGAGACGCTGGCGGCGAGCATGAGGAACAGCTCGTCCTTGGACTCGAAGTTCGAGTAGAACGCGCCGCGGGTGAAACCGGCTCGCTCGCAGACGGCCTCGACCGACGCTCCATCGAGCCCGACCTCGGCGAAGACCTGCGCCGCCGCCTCGAGCAGACGGGCGCGCGTGTTCTCACGACTGCGGGTTGCGGGTGTCGACATCGAAACCTCCTGACCCTTCACTCTCGCATGATTCACACCCCGCACACAGGCTTGGCCGGGCGGGTCACCTTACGATACATCTATGTATTGGATACACCTGTGTATCCACCCCGCACCCCTCGGAGGAACGCGTGTCCACTCTCCTGTCCTCGCTCGGACGCTGGTCCTTCCGGCACCCGTGGCGAGTCCTCGTGTCCTGGCTGCTCGCACTCGGCATCGCCGGCGCCGGTGCACTCGTGCTCGGAGCGGGGACCGACAACACCTTCTCCATCCCCGGCACCGAATCGCAGGCCGGACTCGAGCAGCTCTCCCGCTCGTTCCCGCAGGTGAGCGGCACGAACGCGCAGTTCATCGTGGTCGCCGCCGACGGCGACAAGATCACGGATGACTCCTACCGCGAGCACATCGAGGATGCGGTCGGCGACCTGGACGACCTCGACGGCGTGCTCGCCGCCACCTCTCCCTACGACGAGATGGTCAAGGGCATGATCAACGACGACGACACCGCCGCCATCGTGCGCGTGCAGTTCGACGGCGAGTCCACCGATGTCTCGGACACGACGAAGGATGCGCTGCGGTCGGTCGTGAGCGACCTCGACTCCGAGCTCCCCTCGGGCGCTCAGACCTCGCTCGGCGGTGACCTCTTCGCGATCTCGATCCCCGGCGTCACCCTCACCGAGGCAGTCGGGCTTCTGATCGCGCTCCTCGTGCTCATCGTCACGTTCCGCTCGTTCGTCGTGGCGGGGCTCCCCCTGCTCACCGCGATCCTCGGCGTCGGCATCTCGATGGCCGGCATCTTCACCGCGACCGCGTTCGCCACCGTCTCCTCCACCACGCCGCTACTGGCGCTCATGCTCGGGCTCGCCGTCGGCATCGATTACGCGCTGTTCATCATGGCGCGACATCAGGACCAGGTGCGTGACGGCGTGGATCCGGAGGAATCCGCCTCGCGCGCTGTCGGCACAGCCGGATCCGCCGTCGTGTTCGCCGGCGTCACGGTGCTCATCGCACTGATCGGCCTCGGCTTCGCCGGCATCCCGTTCCTGACGACCATGGGCATCGCCGCCTCCGCCGCGGTCGCCGTCGCCGTCGCGATCGCCATCACCCTCACTCCAGCTCTGCTCGGCTTCATGAAGGGCAGAGTCGTCGGCCGCCCGAAGAAGGTCAAGGCGTCGAGGGCGAGGAAGAGCGCGGCATCCGATGCGTCGGATGAGCCGAAGCCCGTCACCGCCCCGGCGAAGGGCAGCGCCCGGTGGGTCGGCGGCGTCATGAAGCACCCGGTGCTGGTGTCACTCGCGGTCGTCCTCGGACTCGGAATCGTGGCCGTGCCCGCGCTGAGCCTCGACCTCGCCCTGCCGAACGCCGGCGTGCTCCCGAAGGACTCCGAGGCCCGGCAGAACTACGATCTCGTCGGCGACCAGTTCGGACCCGGATTCAACGGTCCGCTGATCCTCACCGGCACGATCGTCACCTCCACCGATCCGCTCACCCTGATGGAAGATCTCGGCGACGCGGTCGCGAAGGTCCCCGGTGTCAAGGAGGTCGCCCTCGCGACGCCGAACGAGACCGCCGATACCGGCATCGTGCAGATCATCCCCGAGACCGCACCGGACGACCCGGCGACCGCCGACCTCGTGCGCGAGCTGCGCAGCCACCACGACGAATGGCTCGACGAGTTCGGTATCGACCTCAAGGTCACCGGCTTCACGGCCGTCGGCATCGACATCTCCGACCAGCTCGGCAACGCACTGCTGCCGTTCGGCATCTTCGTGATCGGCCTCTCGCTGATCCTGCTGACCATCGTGTTCCGCTCGCTCTGGGTACCGATCACGGCCGCCGTCGGGTATCTGCTGTCGATCGTCGCCGCCTTCGGCGTGGTCGGCGCGGTGTTCGAGTGGGGCTGGTTCGCCGACCTGCTGCACGTCGCCAAGGTCGGGCCGATCATCAGCTTCATGCCGATCATCCTGATGGGCGTGCTGTTCGGCCTCGCCATGGACTACCAGGTGTTCCTCGTCTCCCGCATGCGCGAGGACTTCGTGCACGACAAGGATGCGACGAGCCCGAACCGTGCCACCCGGCGGGCTGCTGCGCTCCGCGCCGTCCGCAGCGGCTTCACCGGCTCGGCGAAGGTCGTCACGGCGGCTGGGCTCATCATGTTCGCAGTGTTCGTCGCATTCGTCCCCGAAGGTGATTCGTCGCTCAAGCCGATCGCGCTCGGCCTCGCCGCCGGTATCGCGTTCGACGCCTTCCTGGTGCGTATGACGCTGATCCCCGCGCTCATGGCGATCCTGGGCGAGCGGGCCTGGGAGCTCCCGCGCTGGCTGGAGAAGATCCTCCCCCGCGTCGACGTCGAGGGCGAAGCCGTCGAGCGCGAACGGCACCTGGCCGCCTGGCCGGGAGACGGTTCGATCGTCGCGGCCGACGACCTCGAGATCAGCGCCGACGCACCGCTGGTCGAGGGGCTGTCGATGCGGATCCCCGAGGGCGGTGCCGTCATCGCGACAGGTGGCGACCTGCGCGCCCGTCGGGCTCTGGCCCTCACCGTCGCCGGGCGCCTGACCCCGACGGACGGGCGCCTCCGCGTCGCGGGGCATCTGCTCCCTGGCCGCGCCGCCTGGGTGCGCTCACACGTCGGCTGCGTGCTGGTCGACGACGCGGATGCCGCACTCGGCGATCTCGCCGAAGCACTCCGCGGGAAGTCGCAGATCGTCGTGATCGACGGGATCGACCGCCTGACGGGTGGCCAGCGCGACCAGGCGACGGCGATGCTGCGCGATGCCGCGGCCTCCCGCACGCTCGCGGTCTTCGCCACCGCCTCCGATGCCGACTCGGCGCGGACCACCCTCGCCGAGGCCGGATGGCCCGACGCACAGACTCTCGACGCGCGTGCTCCTCGCCGGAGCGCCGCAGAATCCACCGAGGTGACCGCATGACCCTCCCCATCGAGCGCGCGCGCTCCCGCAAGCCCATCACGTGGCTGACCATCCTCGGCGTGCTGCTGCTGCCGGCGGCGGTCGGCGGCATCCTGGTCGCGGCGCTGCAGAACCCGACGGAGCGGCTGGACTCCATGACTGCGGCCATCGTCAACCTCGATGAGCCCGTGACCATCGACGGCCAGATGACCCCGCTCGGACGTCAGCTCGCCTCCGGCCTCGTGGAGGGATCGGACGACCTCGACTCGAACCTCACGTGGGTGATCTCGAACAAGGACGATGCCGCCGACGGGCTCGCCGACGGCTCCTACCAGGCCGTCATCACGATCCCCGAAGAGTTCTCCGCCGCAGCCACCTCGGCCGGCACCGCGATCTCCGACGGCGGCGGCAAGGCCGAGCAGGCCACCATCACCGTGACCACTCCGGAGGACGGACTCGTCGCCGACGACCTCATCACGGGTCAGATCGCGGACGTCGCCGCCTCGACCATGGGCACGATGCTCTCCGAGGCGACGACCGAGAACATCCTGGTCGGTTTCACCACGATCGGTGACCAGATCGGTGATGCAGCGGACGGCGCGCTCAAGCTCGCGAACGGGGCGCGTGATGCCGCGACCGGAGCCGCCGCGATCCCTGACGGCGCCACGAAGCTGGCATCCGGTGCGGGCGAGCTCGGGACGGGTGCGTCGTCGCTCGCATCGGGCCTCGACACGATCGCGGGCAAGACCCGCGAGGCTGCCGCGGGTGCGGCGCAGATCGGATCCGGGCTGACGGCCGGTGCGGCGAAGCTCGGCGAGAACGTTGGTGGCCTGAAAGACGCCATGGGCGCAGTTCAGACCGGTACTACCTCGGCGCAGGACGCAGCCACCCGGTCGAAGGCACTCGCGGGAAGCCTCGGTGCACTGGCCGCATCCTGCGATCCTGACGTCTCTGGCCCGGAGTTCTGCAAGAGCGTCGCCGATGCCTTTACGGCCTCGCAGACACTCGCCGTCTCCGCCGGAACGGCCTCCGGCTACCTCACGGGCGCTGCCCCCGGGGTCGCCGCGATCCCTGGAACGCTCGACACCCTGGTGTCCAGCATGACTCAGGCAGGAGCAGGCGCCACCCAGCTCTCGGGCGGCCTCACCCAGCTCGCCGACCAGGGCATCGGCGCGTCTGCCACGGGCGCCCGCGGCCTCGCCTCCGGTGCGACCCAGCTGTCCGACGGGGCGACCGCTCTCGCCGACGGGACCACCGAACTCGCAACGGGGCTCGACACCCTGGCAACCGGCACGGGTGACCTCGCGGGCGGGCTGCGCACGGCATCCGATTCGCTTCCCTCGTTCAGTGACACCGAGTCGAAGTCGCTCGCCTCGGTGATCGCCGACCCGGTGTCGTCGAACTCGTCGATGAACACGATCTTCGGCCCGACCGCCATCCCGCTGCTCGCCGCAGTGGTGCTCTGGTTCGGCGGACTCGCGACGTTCGTGGTGATGCGCGCCCACACCGCCCGCACCCTCACCTCTCGGCGGTCGTCGGCGACTCTGACGTTGTCGGCTTTCGCTCCCGCGGCACTGATCGGCGCGGGTCAGGGACTGCTGGTGTCGCTGATCGTGCAGATCGTGGCGAGCTACGACGCCGGCACCTGGTGGGCGTTCGCGGGTACGGCCGTACTGGCCGGTGTGGTGTTCGCCGCAGTGAACCAGGCCCTCGTCGCCCTGTTCGGCGGCGTCGGACGCTGGATCTCCGCCCTCGTCGGAGTGCTCACCGTCGCGACCGGGCTGATCTCGACCGTGCCGGACTGGCTCGCCGGCATCGGGGAAGCCCTTCCGACGGCTCCGGCCTTCGCGGGCTTGATCACCGCCAGTGGCTCGGCGGTCGCGGCCCTGGTCGTCTGGGGCGTGCTGTCGCTCGTGGCCACGACCCTCGCGGTGACGCTGCGACGCACGACCTCGGCCAAGGCGGTGCTCGCCACGGCCTGACCCCCTCCCTGCCAAAACGGAGACCATCCGTGCCCGGCCCGGCGCGTCGACACATGACGCGCCGGGCCGTTCGCGTGTCAGCCTCTGTTTTGGCGCACACACGACGCGTCCTAGGCTCCTGACATGCACCGACCGTTCATGGACACCCCCGACCAACTCGCGAGCCTGGAGGGACAGCAGTACCTCGTGCTCCGGCCCACCGGTGCGGTCGCCGAGGTCTATCGGGAGGCCCAGGAGGCCGCGCTCGCACGCCTCGACTCTCCGGCGCGGCATCCGCACACCGGGCACATCACTCTCCGGGGGTTCTACGAGCCGGAACGTCGAGAAGATCTCGCTGCACTGATCCGTGTGTGGGCTGCGCAGCAGCGTCCGATCGAAGCGATCGCCGAAGCCGTGGACGAGTTCCCCACTCCCTGGCAGATCCTGATCGTGCGCCTCGCCCGCAGCGCGTCGCTCGTCTCGGCGTACGCATCTCTGACCACGGCGCTGGACGGCACGGGCTTCCGCCGCCTCGGCGAACTCCCGCTGGAGGACTGGACCTTCCACCTGTCGGTGCTCTACGGAAAGAGTCTCGACCTGGAGGAGTGGTCTCGATTCGCGGAGGCGGAGCTGCGCGCATTCGAGCCGGCGTCCACCGAGACGATCACCGAAGCCGAGCTGGTCTGGTACGAAGACGGCATCGAGCAGGCCGAGGTCCTGCCTCTCGGCGGCTGACCCTCGGCCCCGCCTCCGCCCCCTGCATCGACCAAAACGGAGACCTCCCGCACCTCGCCCTGCGTGTCTTGTTCAGACGCGCCGGGACGAAGCCGGGAGGTCTCCGTTTTCGCAGCCGGAAGCAGACTCAGCTCAGGCCGGAGTAGGCATGCAGGCCCTTGAAGAAGACGTTCACGATCGTGAAGTTGAAGATCACGGCCGAGAATCCGACGATCGCCAGCCACGCCGAGGGGTTGCCACGCCAGCCGCGCGTCGCACGAGCGTGGATGTATCCGGCGTAGATCACCCAGATCACGAAGGTCCAGGTCTCCTTGACGTCGAAGCCCCAGAAGCGGCTCCAGGCGTAGTACGCCCAGATGGACCCGGCGATGAGCGTGAAGGTCCAGAGGATGAACCCGATGATCGTGAACATGTACGCCAGGCTCTCCAGGCGCACCGCGTTGGGGAAGGTGCGGAGGAAGCCGGGCCCGGTCTTCGTCGCTCCCTCGCCGAGGAGACGCTCGCGGCGCGACTGCATGAGCTGGATCACCGAGAGGGCGAACGCCAGCGCGAAGAACGCGGTCGCGAGGGACGCCACGAACACGTGGATGACGAGCCACACGCTCTTGAGCGGGTCCATCAGCGGCGAGACGTCGACATAGAAGTTCGTCGCTCCGAGGCCGAGCAGCACGACGACGAGGCCGGTGATGAAAGTCCCGAGGAATCGCAGGTCGATGCGGGTGAGCACGACGAGGTACACCGCGATGATGAGCAGCGTGCCCATCATCGCGAACTCGTAGAGGTTCGCCCACGGCACGCGTCCCGCCGCGATGCCACGAGTGATCGCGGCAGCGAGGTGGAAGAGGAACCCGAGCACGGTCAGCGAGGTGCCGATCCGGGCCATCACGAATCGCTGCGGAGCGGCACCGGCACCGGGGGCGCCGGTGGATGCCGTGATGCTTCCGCCACCGGCTCCGACGAGCACCGACTCGCGCGCGTTCTGCGCGTCGGCGGTCGCCTGCGAGCGCCGCGCGAGATCGAAGGCGTAGGCCACGAAGGCTGCCGCATAGATCGCGATCGCGGTCCAGAGCAGGACCGGCGAGATCACGTTGAGCTCGAGCATGGTGTCAGTCTACTTTCGGGGTGTCGGTTGCCGGGGCTTCCGGCTCGGCGGACTCGTCCGCGGTGTGATCAGTCGCGGTGTCGTCAGTCGCGGTGTCGTCGACGGTGGCGCGCGCCGTCGTTCCGCCGGCGGCGTCGAGCAGTCTGGCGTGCCCGGCGACGAGGTCTTCCACGGCGGCGGCGAGAGTCGGGTCTTCGCCGCGGGCGAGCGCGGCGTACTCGAGTGCGACCTCACCGTCGTGTGCCGTGGCCTTGACCCACACACGTCGACGCGGAACGAACAGTGCGATCATCAGACCGCCGAGGGCCAGCAATGCGAAGCCGAGCACCCAGACACCGGACTCGTCGCGGTGGATCTGCAGCGAGGCGAAGCGCTTCACCGACTGGGAGGCATCCGTCGCGCCCGCCGGGGACTCGTCCTCGAAGGTCACCGATCCGAGGCCGTTCGGCAGCTGCGCGGTCTGCCCCGGCGCCAGCTCGATCGACTCGACGTCGGTGGTGCGGCCCGTGAGCTTGGTCATCCCCGTGGTGTCGAGCACGTAGACGGAACGCGGCACCCCCTCGTTGATCCCGAGGTCGCCGGTGTACACGTCGAGCGTGAGTGTCGGGTTCGTGAGGTCGCCGTACGCGGAGAAGAACGCCCCGCTCTCGAGAACGCCGGTCGTCGGGTAGAAGAAGCCGACCAGTCCGACCTGCTCGGCGAGTCCGTCCGGCACCTTGAGCACACCGAGGGAGGTCATGTTGTTGTCCTGCGGGAGGAACGGCGTGCTGTTGGTGAACACGACGTTGCCCGCGGGATCACGCACGGTCACGGTCGGCGCGTAACCGTTGCCGAGCAGGAACACGTCGTCGTCGGCGACCCCGAGCGGCTCGTTGACCTTGACGGAGCCCGTGCGCTCCTCGCCGCTCTGCTGAACCGTGACGTTGGCCGAGAAGTCGCCTGCCTGCCCGGAACCGGGCTCACCGAACGGCTGGTACGTCACGTCGAACGAGTCGAGGCGCATCGAGTACGGAGAGAACGCGTCGTCGCCCACGAACCGGCCGCGGTTCATCGAGTCGTAGTCGAGGAGCGTGTTGGCGAAGGTCTCGCCCTCCACCAGCACACGCTGCCCGGTGTACGAGAACCCGCCGCCGATGCCGACCGTGACCAGCACGCCCACGAGAGCGATGTGGAAGAGGAGGTTGCCGGTCTCGCGCCAGTAGCCGCGCTCCGCCGACACGGAGAACGTGCGTCCGCGGTCGTAGCGCTCCACCCGGTAGCCGAGGGCCTTGAGCTGTTTCGTCGCGACGTCGATCGAGGCGGCGGCCTCCGCTTCCGCGTCACCGGTCTTGGTGCCCGAGTCGGCGGACGGATCGCGGGTGACCGCACGGTAGTCCTCGAGTCGCTGCAGTCGAGCGGGGGTGCGCGGGGGGCGCGCGCGCAGCGCCTTGGCGTGGTGCTTGATGCGCGGGATCACGCACCCGACGAGCGAGGCGAACAGCAGCAGATAGATCGCCGAGAACCACGGCGACAGGTACACGTCGAACAGCTTCAGGCCGTCGAGCACCGGGAAGAGGTCGGGGTTGTCGCGCTCCCACTGCGTGACGCCGTTGGGGTCAGCCATCCGCTGCGGGAAGATCGAGCCGGGAATGGCGGCGATCGCGAGCACGAGCAGCAGGATCAGTGCGGTGCGCATCGAGGTCAGCTGACGCCAGCCCCAGCGCAGCCAGCCGACGAAGCCGAGCCGCGGCTGGGTGATCGAGTCGTCGCCGTCGACGTGGTCAGACGGGCGGAGCGGATCGCTGGAGTCGCTGTTCGCGGCACCCTTGTTCTTGGTCATGGCCTTCTCAGTGCGGGGGTTCTTCTCAGGACGGGGGTTCTGTGCGGAGGGTTCGGTCTTCTCGGAGCGGTCAGAGCGGGAGGATGACACTGCCCATCACCGCCGTCAAGCGCGACATGATCTCTGTCCAGAGCCCGGTGACCATCAGGATGCCGAGGGCGATGAGCAGGATTCCACCGATGACGTTGACGACGCGGATGTGACGGCGGAGGAAGCCGATCGCCTTCGTCGCCCACCCGAAGCCGAGGGCGACGAGCAGGAACGGTATGCCGAGACCGAGCGAGTAGGCGAGCCCGAGGAAGCCCGCACGCACGGGGTCGCCGGCGTTGAAGGACAGCGCGAAGATCGCCGTGAGCGTCGGGCCCAGGCACGGCGCCCACCCGATGCCGAGCGCGATGCCCAGCAGCGGGGCGCCGATGATGCCGGCTTTCGAGTCCACATGGAAGCGGAGCTCGCGCTGCGCGAACCCGAATAGGCCGAGGAACACCAGGCCCATCACGATGATGACGACGCCCAGGATGCGCGTGATGAGTTCGCCCCATTGCAGGAGGAAAACGCTGGCCACACCGCCCAGGGCCGTGATGGAGACGAAGACCAGGCTGAAGCCGAGGATGAACAGCAGCACGCCCAGCACGAGTCGGCCGCGTGTCGCGGTCTCGGTGGTCTGGGTCGTCGTCTGGCTCTGTGCTCCGGCAGCAGCGGTCGGCCGAGGCGCGACGGCACCGCCGAGGAAGCCGAGGTAGCCGGGAACGAGCGGCAGCACGCACGGGGAAAGGAACGAGACGAGTCCCGCGAGCATCGCTACCGGGATCGCGATCCAGAGGGCCCCGGAGCCGATGATCGCTTCGGGATTCATGAAGTGCCCTGGCCGCTCACGAGTCCTCCGCCAACGCGTCCTTGACGAGCGTGGAGAGGATCGACTTCCCGTCGATCGGGCCGATGATGCGCGCGGCGACGCGGCCCTGCTTGTCGATCACGAGCGTGGTCGGCGTCGCGGCGATCGGCGTCTCCGTCGCGAAGGCGAGCTTGGCCTGGGCGGTGTCGACGTCGATCAGGCTCGGGTAGGTGATGCCGTATTCGTTGGCGAACGCAACGGCGGTATCCGCCTGATCACGGGTGTTGATGCCGATGAATGCGACGTCCTGATCGCTGAAGTCCTGCCAGACGCCTTCCAGATCGGCGGCCTCGAGACGGCACGGCGCGCAGCCGGCGTACCAGAAGTTGATCACGGCGACCTGTCCGGCGATGTCCTTGCTGTCGAACTCCTCGCCCGTCTCGGTCACCCCGCTGAAGACGACGGGTTCGCCGCGCTCGGAGACCGGGATCTCGACGATCGCCCCGTCGGCGGCGACATAACCGGTGTTCTCGCCGTTCAGGAACGATTCGCTGACCGGATCGGGAGCGCAGGCGCTCAGACCGATGGCGAGCACCGCAGCGAGCGCGGCACCGACCGCACGACGCGAACGCCGGGTGCGGGAGGAGCGGCCGCTGCGGATCGGACGGAGCGTCGAATCGCTTGGCACGACTCCGAGTTTACGCAGAGCTTCCTATGCGCGAGCCGGAAACGAGGCCTCCTCCGACGAGCCTCAGAAGCGCGCCAGGATGTCGTCCACGCCCGCCCGGAACCGGGGGCAGGTGGCGATGTCGTGGGCCCGGCAGCCCATCGCGTGCTCGGTCATCTCTCGGGATCGGCGCATCTCCTCCATGCGTCGATCGAGATCGTCCAGGTGCTGCTGCAACACCTGGTGCCGCCCGGCGCTCCCGTCGTCGAGCAGCACGGCTATCTGTTCGAGCGTCATCCCCGCGGCCTTGCTGCGTTGGATCACGGCGATGCGTACGACCTCGTCCTCTCCATAGCGCCTCCGCCCCGCGGGGTCCCGGGGAGGAGTGAGCAGCCCCACCGACTCCCAATGCCGCAGCACGTTCGTCGGCAGCTCGTGTCAATCGTCGTACACGGCGCACCAGTTATCCCGTAGATGACCCGCGAGATTACGCGGAACGCTCTGAGCTACGCGAAAATTTCTCGTCATCACAACTGATCTGTTCTGGCAGTGCCGCTGCAAACGTCCCTCAGTCCCCCGCCAGATGCGTTCTAACTGGACAGACCACACCGACGAGTGGGCCGCCGCTTCGTACCGGCTGAAGGATCCGGACGGCACCCCGACTCGCGAGCGTCACGCTTGTGCGAGGACGTGTACCTCAACCTTCGAGACGTCATACTGGCTCACGCTTTTG
This sequence comes from Microbacterium sp. NPDC058269, assembly GCF_042881445.1. NCBI lineage: Bacteria > Bacillati > Actinomycetota > Actinomycetes > Micrococcales > Microbacteriaceae > Microbacterium > Microbacterium sp. NPDC058269. The sequence goes on along the minus strand of NZ_JBHVXT010000002.1, from coordinate 639,820 downwards.
CCGGTCGCTTGGTCTGGATGGAAGAGCGCCAAGTTAGTACCGTCGCTGACAGAGCTGCGATACACAACGCCGTCGAATCCGCAGCTTTTGATGAACTCACATAGATGCTGGCTCGGGACGTATTCGAATGGAGCGCCTTGTGGAAGCACCGGACGTGTGAGTTCTTCTCCAAGCCGTTCGAGGAGTGGCAGATCCGCGTGCATCTGGCCGACCTCGTCGTCGTTGAGTTCAAAAGGTGAGATTCGCGCGCGCGGAGCGCGAAGATCGACTGCTTTCATGCTCGGGATCTCGAACTCGGCGACGCAAGCGACCTCTCCGGTGTGCGGCCGCACTTCCGACACCGCGGTGGTCGGACTAGACCCGAGGTACAGGTATGGGATTCCGGCCGGATTGGCTCGTCCATGTCCCGCCTTCTTGGAAGGCGGAGCGCCCATCTTGTCGAGCGTGAACGGATCGTCGCTCACGATCCGAGCCCGATGCCAGCTCGGGCTCAGCTCCGTCGGGTCGACAATGAGGTAGTCGAGCAGGGCTTGAAGTCGGTCATAGTCGATCTTCTGATTCAGGAACCACCGATTGCCGTGCATCATTTCGTGACGAAGATCGTCCCAGTGCGCCAGGCTCGTCGCCTGGTACTTGTCCGAAGCCGAATGCGGCTTCCTCACAATCTCGCCATCGTCGAGGATGTCAGCCAGAAGCTCCTTGGCTGCTGGATCCTCGCCCATCACTGGTCCGGTAAACAGACCCCAATCGTGCCGCAGCAACGCAGGCAGCGAATCACCGTCTGAGTCGGACTCGTAAATCGCAAGCAGGTTCTCGAACGACTCCCGGAGGAGCGGGGGCTGGACCAGTGTGGCGCCTTCAACGTGACAGTATCCGCACTCCCCCACGCTAGGGCTGAGCTTGTCGGCGATGAAGTTGCGCAGGAAATCGTCGCTGAAGCACTCAGCGCAGCAGAGGCGCTCAGGCATCCGCGTTGCGGTGATAGTCCGCGAGCGTCTCGATGTGATGCCTGATGGACAGCTTCTTGATGTATCCCAGCCCGGGGAAGTGACCGGCGTCGTGAAGGCGACGGAACTCCTCAACAGCTGACGTCTCCACGAGCTTCGACTCAGGGGCGTCGAGCTTAGCAATGAGCTTTGCCAGAGCCTCGGCGAACTTGTTCGCCGGATCTGTGGGGGTGTCGTTCGAGTCCGACTTGAAGTGGTAGACAAACATCGCATCGTCGTTATCGGGGTCGATATAGGTCAGGTGGATGGCCACCGCGTACGCAGGACCGCCTCCTTCGCTGAAGCGATCTCCTACGGTCAGGAAGTCACCGTAACCATCCATGTCGAGATCGGTGTAGGTGATGTGCAGATCGGAGAACGCATCCACGGGCTCGTAGTCCGCGTTCTTCTGCTGCTCGAATCCATCTCGAACCAGTACCCGCGTCCCGGCGGCGAAGTGTCTCCGATACAGCATGCTTGCTTGATCTTCGATGAACACGTTCGTCACGGCGATGTCGTTGTCACGAAGGTACTCAGCGAGGTCTCGGGGCGCTGTGAACCCCGCATGTACAAGAGTCTGGGCGTGATCCGCGTGTCTTGAGATGAGAGCCTTCGCCGTCTCCAGACTCGTGCCGTTAACGAGCAGGATGCCGGCCGAGATGGCGCTGTCATCTTTATAGTTCGCGTCGAGAAACGCGCTAATGGTCGCGCCGTCGGCTTTGTGGTCACCATGTCGAGGGTTGATGATGACGATGGCCTCTCCGCCCGCGTCGCTGATTGCTTGCAGCGCCCGCTCAAGCCCGTTGAGAGATTCTCGTACTGGCTCGATGATGGGCACGAAGGAAGCCTCGGCCATCACGTCCGCACTCTCACGCAGAGCGAGTAGTTCGAACTGCTTTCCGCGGAAGTACGGGTAGTACATGAGCTATCTCCAAGCGAGTGCGGCACCTATGGGCAAGCGTGTCGCGTCGCGGAGCCTGCGCTCGGACGCGTCATTCATCTTCAGCGTAAGCATGGCAGCACGCAGGGACATTGGGAGGGATTTGATGTACTCCTCGGCCGAACTCCGGGAGCGAGACTGCTTGAGTGTGCTCACCATTCGGTCGTGGGCGCGGGCCGGATCTAGCTCGACGAACAGATCCCTCAGCGCTGCGCGCATCTGCGTGTTGGGAACCCGTGGTGGCTCGACGTTGAGGTCCCGGAGGATCGCGCACGCCTCGTCGACGCGAACGAAGTCGAGAATGGCGAGAGGGTCCGTGCGGGAGGCGTCTCCCGCTGCGGACCGCTCCGTTCTGAGCGTAAATCGGTCAGTGAGGACGAGTACGCCCACCTCTTCCGGCACTTGTCGCAGCACCTGGGTGACGTGCGAGGGGCTGGTCACGACGTTCACAGCCGCAAAGACCTGCGCATATGCGGTGACCTGCGTACGCAACCGGATCAAAGAGTCGCGCTCGGACTTGATCTCGTATGCAGTCGATGTGCCGTTGAAGACGACGACGTCGGCCTTCGACATACCAACTCGCGCTTCACCGAGCATGGACGCTGTGCGCAGGTTGTGCTGACCGAGCAGTATCTTCTGCGTGATTGCTGACCGGTACACGTACTCGTCGCGGTTGCCTAGCCTGCGGAGGATCTTGAAGGCCTGGTCGAAGGCATCGCCAACTGTCGAACTCGAGTGCAGCGTTCGAGCAATGCCGGACTGTTCCAGAAGCCGAGAGAGCAACCCTGACTGGCCCGTCTGTCCAAGTTCACGGATGACAGTAGAGGAGAACATCCGCGTGGATGCAGCGAGCTCGGTCTTCGCCGCGTTCATCGCCTCACCCCCTGTCGACCGCCGATCTGCGCGGTCGAGCCGCGCACCGAGTCTATCCGAGGGGGCTGGCCGCGGGTTGAGATGGCGCGGGCGGGGCGCAGAAGAGATCGGTCCTTCCGCGCCCCGCTCTTGGCCGGTGGCCGCGCATTCATCTGAGAACAGTTCATGACCGTGATGTGCGCGGCCCGGCATCAATAGTTGTCAGTCCGCGTCGGCATGACAGTCTCTGCACCCGCCTCGCGCGATTCGCGTTCTCGGGCCTTCGTGGCTCTGGTGCCCCTGCGCGCATCGCCACCACCTGGGCTTCTGCGAGGTCGCCTGCACGTCGGCAGGAGTGGTGCTCCCGTTGGCTGAGTGATCCCAGTCCGTCGCGACACGCGGATGCGTGGAGGCGAGATCGTTGACTCCGGGCACGCGCACCCTCATGCACGCCGGGCAGCGGTGCCCGCGAATCCGAACATTCCCCGACGCGAGCCACTCATGGCCGTGGTCAGCGCATCGCCACCAGATCCGCTTCGCGGTTCCTGCGACAACCTTCTCGGGTGCCAGCGTGCCGTTTCTCGTTGGGTGCCACTCTTTCGCCAGCTCAGGATGGGTGGTGGACATGTCGTTGTCACCAGCCACCACTCGGCGGTTGGAGCAGATCTGGCACCCGCCGCGGCCCATCGAGCGGAGCTTCGGAGACGTACGCCATCGGTGTTGTCGAGAACAACACCACCAGACATACGGAGTGGCCGCCGCATGGATGTTGTCTGCGGTGATACCACCGTTCAGGTCTGCGTCAAGCTCGTCCGCCAACTGAGGGTGAGTGTCTCTCATACTGGTTCCCGCAGGGACACTCCTGCCATCGCACCGTTGACATCCGGGCTGCCTCACCTGCCGATTCACGACTTGAGCCCACTCGTGGCCCCGAGGACATCGAAACCAGACGCGCCTGCCCGTCCCTGAAAGGGTTCTCTCCAGATGCACTGAGGTGTTCTTGGTGGGGTGCCATAGAGCCGCGACGTGGGGATGTGTCGCGGCCAGGTTGTTGGACGCATCGACCTTCTTGCGTGAGCAGTACGGGCAGCCGCCCCCGATGCGGCTGCGGACAACTGGCGCCATCAGGTAGTCGTGGCCCATCTGGGCGCACCTCCACCAGCGTTTGGTTGCGGACCCGGCAACGACGTCGTCTACTGCTAGACGCCCATTCTTCGTTGGGTGCCACTCTGTCGCCAACTCGGGGTGAGTAACGGAGAGCGCGTTGGACTCTGGGTCGACGAGGTGATTGGCGCAGTAACCGCATCCCACTCCTTTCGAGCGGGCCGCCGGAGTTTGCGCATATGAATGCCCCTTCGAGCACAGCCAAACTACGCGCCGAGCGGATCCCGACAGGAGTTCCTCAGGGTGAAGCCCCTTGTTGAGAACCGGGTGCCATTCAGAGATGAGCTGCGGATGAGTGTCTGCGAGCGTGTTGAACCCCCGAAGTGGCGCACGGCGCGCGCAGTAGCGGCATCCGTCAGACCGACGAGCATCGACGAGCGACTTCCTGTTCGCCGTGAAGCGATGACCGAGGAAGCACAGATATTCGTTGGGCTGATTGCTTGTCCATGCCAGGTCGAACCGTGTTCGGGGCAGATCGGAGCTCACGAACTGTACGAGGTGTCGGTGACGACCTCGCGGGTAGAACGACGTGCGCAGCTGCGCGAGGTCGTCGTTGTAATCGACGTGCTCGGCGGCGCTCTCCCCCGCGAAGCAATGCGGCCTCGATGATTCGTCATGCCCGATGTTTCGGACCATCAACCACACAGCATCCGTCAACACGATGCACGATGCGGCGCCGACGATCTCTTCAATGGAGGTGGACAGTCGCTGATACCGCGCCGCCGCTACGACACTTCGGTCCTTCACCTTGTGCAGTGCGTGAGGAGCGAGAACACGCTGCGCGATCCGCACGGCGACGATGAAGCGCTCGGACGGGTCCGCGGGGCGATCCCTCTCAGCCTGGACCCACGCGTCGACAGCTCCAAGGATCTCAGCGAAGCGGTGAGCGTCGATGACACCGGCCCTCCGGAGCCTGCGGTACAGGCGGTCAGCTGCCAGCACTTCGGACCCGACCTGAAACTGCTCATCAGGGCTCCCACCGGGCCCCACCCAACGTCGGTGTCTCGGACACACCCGGGGGCCGTCGTGGTTCATCTGCCGCGCTGGGGCACCGTTCGCGCATCGGGTGCAACCGAAGCGCTGGTCGAGGCCGGTGACACATTGTCCGCATCTGCTGTCGTCCTCGTGCGCCGGAAGGGCAGCGCGCTGCGCGGCGAAGTGACCGCTGCGTAGCGCGCCGAGTTCTTCCAGGAGCTGTTCGAGAGTCAGATGCGAGCCGGCTTCGTGCGCAACGCGCAGCCCTGACCTCCAACGCCGCTCGGGAATTGAGTTTGCGGCCGCGAGGCGCTGTCCGAAGCTCTCCACGGTTTCGAACGGTACGGGCCGTACTCGCACTGGCAGCGAACGAAGCTCAGGCAGCACGACGTGCCTTCTTCGGCGGGTTGACCATCATGTCGTAGAGCCGCTCTGTCGCAAGATCGAGCTTGATGGTCTCGAGGTGGGAGACGGTGATGATCTGGTCAGCGGGGGCAGCTTCGACCAGTTCAAGAGCAGCAACTGTCAGCAACCGAGAGAGCGCTCCGATAGACCCACTGGTCCGACGCCAGAGGTACTCGGCATGCGGGTCGAGCGTCCCGGTGGGGTGGCTGAACAGACCGAACTGCGTCTCGAAGGCACGGACGAGTGCTTTCCAGTCCCTCCGTCCGGCGTAAGTGCGGAAGTGCATACGCTCGAGCGACACCATCGTCGACCTCGACGCGAACTGCGCTCCGATGTCATCGTGCGAGAAGATCCTGTCGAGGTTGAACCCGACGTACAACGGCACGGCTTTCAGAGAGTTCATCAGGTTCTTGATGGCCTGGGCTGACTCGAACGTTCCGTTGCTCACGCGTGCGAGGTTCTGCATCTCATCGATGACAACGAGTGACGTGTGCGCGCGCTGCAACTGCTTGGTAACAAGCTGCGTCCTCTCCTCCAGCGTCATCTTCTCGATGAAGGGGACTTCCAGGAATCGGAGGAAGCGTCCCATGACTCCACGCGCCGTGGATCCTGGCGGCACCTCGATGTACACGACGGGGATGTGTTCATCGCGTTTCCAGTTCGGGTAGCGGAGTGCGTGACGGCGGAATGCTCCCGCCATGGCGTGGAGGGCTGCGGTGGTCTTGCCGGTTCCTGGGCGGCCGTTGACGACCACGCCGGCCCTGCCGACATCTCGCCGGGCGAAGATCTCCGCGCGCCGCACCTCCTTATCGAGCTCGTCGAGAGATGGCGTTTTTATGACGATGCCCGCGGCGATGCGGTCCGTGCGCTGCAAAGTGAAGCGTGCCCGACGTTCGGCGCTCCACCCGTGGTACGTGGCGACGGTCACGTTCTCTGCGACGGCCGGCTTGTGGTTCTCCAGCAGGGGCTGCAGCGTGCTCCGGGTATCGAGGTGGCCGCCGACCTTCTCGGCCTGGTTCTGGGAGGTAGACATGGGTTTCCTTTTCTTGGTCTCGAGGGTCTTGGTTTCAGGCGACGTCGAACTCGTAGCCGTCATCGTCTGCTTCGGCGTCGCGTGCGGCCTGGCGTTCGAGCCTGCGAGCTGCGCGCTGCTGCGCCTGACGAACGCGTCGCTGGTCCTCGCGTTCTGCCCGACGGCGCGCCTCCGACTCCGCCAGCACGTCTGTGCGGAGACGAAGGACCAGATCATCCGCCTGTTCGTCATCGAAAGTGATGCTCGCCTTCGAGAAGTCCGCAGTCCGCTGCATGAGCTCGCTGTTCATCGGACGCCACATGCCGGGAAGCGCTGTCCACCCACAGGTGATCCAGGCGCCGTCCTTTCCTCGCACCCACACCTGGTTGCGGTCGGTGGGGTCGAAGTGAACATCGACCTGCATGGGTGTGCCGTCGCCGCCTTTCTGTCGTCGGTAGGGGAAGAGATGAGGACTGTCGTAGGTGCGGCTGTTGAAGCTGATGCCATCGGTTTGAACTACTCGACGTTGGGAGGGCATCAGCGCGATGAAGTCGTCCTCTTGGAGGGCGACCGTGAAGTGCCCGGTGATCTCGATGGACGCCATGAACATTGAGTTCGGTGTGTGAAGAAGCGTCGGGTCGTCGAGGTCACGAAGACCTGCGTGCTCCCGGTTCTGCCAGACGATGGCCGTCCAACGGTCGAACAAGTCGTCGACTTCATGCAGCTGCAGGACCTTGTCCTTGGCAGCCTTCGCGCCGCGCATGGCGATACTCCCGCCGACGTAGCCTGGGAGGAACTGAGCGAACTTGCTGTTGATGGTGCCGAAGTTCCGCTCGACGTGGGCCTTGCTGGTCGGGCTCTGCGGCGGCGACTCAGTGAGACTGATGCCGTACCGTTCACAGGCAGCCCGGAAGACGAGCGAACGATAGTCCTGACCGTTGTCAATGAGGATGCGTCGAGGGAAGATGTAGGGCCGGTGAGCGTCGAAAGCCGCTCGTTGTTCTTCGGAGAGGTGCTTCGCCCATGGCATCTCGTCTAGTCCCAGAGACGCATACGCGTCGTTCCAGGAGCGCGTCCTTCGAGGCACGAGTGCGTTCGCCAGAAGCAGGGCGTGGTCGTAGCCGGTGGGAGGTCCGACGGTGAACGCGTGGGAAAGGATGCTGCGTGTCTTTCGGTCGAGAAGGACAGTCAGGTAGGGCCGCGCGATCTTTCCGTCTGGCATCTGGACGAATGCATCGAAGACCGTGGTGTCGACCTGGCACTCGTCGCCGGGCGCGCCGGCTCCTCTGGGGCGGAATGTCCGCTTGGGCACGAGAGCGTCGGTCTCCCGCCTGGCTGCCGCTCGCGTCGGATCCTGGTCGCCAGCGAGACGCTTCACCATGCGGATGACCGTCGAGAGGGATGGCGGCTGAGGGCGCTCGTCCGCCTGCGGATACCTCTCGTAGAGCACTCTCTTCAGGTCCGCTCGGATGCTCGTGTACGTGATGCTCGAACGGCCCTTGTACCCGTCAAGAAGCTCGACGACGATCTCTTCGATTCCCTCGTCGATTCGGGAGAGCGGTGCATCCGGCTTGACACTGCGCCGGTCGCTCAGGCCGGCGACGCCGATCTCGCGGTACCGGCGAAGACGTCGTTTGAGCGTTGCCTCCGACATCTTCAGGCCGACCTCTTCGAGCTCTTTCAGCTTGCGCGCCATCCGTCTCGTGATGGGCACGGACTCGTCGTACTCGGCGCGACGTCCCTCCCCCGCTACAGGTGTGCCATCGAGGATCTCCTGCAGGTGAGGTGCGAGACGGATTGCGTCCTCGTTGAGTGCGCCCAGTGTCCGGGTGAGCGGCTCGGGCCGTGCCTCCTCGCGCTTCAGCGAGGTTCCTGGTGCGAGCTGTCGCGCGAGTTCGAGATGGTGGATGAGTTCTTCGTCACAGGTGCGCTCGTTCCGGATCAGGAAGCATCCTTTGCCGTAGGAGACAATGCGGAATGGGCCGCGCTCGAGCTGAGCGATCTGTCCGAGGATGATGATGGGCGGTTTGGGCATGGCGTGTGCTCTTTCTCTGCGATGGTCACGCGACGGTGACGAGTGAGTGGTCGGTGAAAGGTCGTTCGAGGTCGATGTGGAGCTCTCGTCGCCACATCAGATGCGTGAGGGCGGGCAGCAGTTCTCCGGGCTTGTCCGTGGCGAGCGCGAGTCGTAGATCGCCGAAGAGGGGCGTGCGAGTCGCAGTCCTGAGAATGCGCTGCTTCACGCTCGAGGTCGGCGCGAACATCGGGTGTCGGTAGCGTGCGAGCATCTCGAGGTTCCAGAACGTGATGTCCGGCATCTGATCCCGAACTTCGTAACCCCATCCGAGGACGTCGCACATCCGCTGAGTCGCCGCGAAGACTCGCACGTCTCGTGCAGTCATGAGCCCCTCGGGGTGGATATCGTGCAGGCTCCGCTCACCATGGTCTGCCGTGGCGAGGTAGTCCGGGATGTGCGTGGTGCCGTCCGCGAACGTGATGATGAACGGCTGTTCCCGCACGGCCCGCACCGGACGCTCGTGGTCGAGCATCATCAGCCAGGAGTACTCGGCCATTGATTCGTGCCAGACGAGCTTTCCCAGTGCCTCGAACCAGTAGCGGCCTTGGAAGCTCAGTTGCCCCTTGTACTTCGGGGCTTCGCGAGCGCGCTTGCTCGGTGTCGCGTCCTTAAGGCGCTGCACGTTGTTCGCTCGGGTCGTCTGCAGTCCGTTCTTGTCCCACCACGAGATGCGAGACGTGTCTGCGCCAGTGGTCGTCGTTTGGATCATGTCTTCTCCTGTCGGCTCACGTTCGATGACACTAACGGGCGTACGCGCCGTTTTCGGTATTTCGCTTGAAGTTGGGAGCATGCGCCGTACCTGTCTACGGGCGGCACTACTCTGTTAGACGTGTCCAATCCCCGTTACATGCCGAGATCCTTCGTGATTCCTCCGCGCGATTTTGGCCGCCGCAAACCCACCGATTGGCGCGAGCCGGATAGCTCGTGGACTCCACTGGAGATTGCCCAGCTGGAGGCGTCGCAGCTGCAGCACCAGATCGCGTACGGGATCGTGGAGGAGTACCTTCCACACTCGGAGTTCCGCACCATCACTGGCCTCGCAGCGCACTTGGAGATGCCCTACGACCGCCTTCAACGCATGTTGAACGGGCGCATAGTCATGGCGCTCGAGGACATAAGTCGCCTGCGCAAGCTGATTGGCACCCCCCTTGATGAGTGGATGCGGAGCGCAGACATGTAGACGCCGGGAACCTAGCTCGTCCCCAACCCGCTCAGCGCATCGCCCAGGCTCACTCAAGCCCAGAAAGTTCCGTACACATCGGCGTGTCATACGCGGAATATAATACGCATCTGCTACACGCACAAGCCTCACTCGATTGCGCGACCACGCCCGTCAGGTGAGCGCGCGTCGACGAAGTCATGGCTGCGGGGCGGCGACCGCCGTGTCCAGCTGTCGGTGCAGCTGAATGCCGTCGGCTTCGACCAGCCGCGGTAGCGTGCACCTATGGCCCGTTTCTATGTCGAAGGGGCGCGCGCTGACGCGAACGACCTTCGTGTGTGGGATCGCATCGAGCGAGAGTTCGTGGACGATCCAGATGAACGACGCGCCGCTCGAGTGCTGTACCAACTCACGGGGCACCACCCATTCCTGTGGGACACGAGCGGACGTCAGCGCGCAGTGGACATCTACCTGCGTTCACCATCGGGTGACGTGACCGTCGTCGAGGTCTCCTCCACCTTTGACCCTGTCCTAAGACGAGACACAGACAACGCCTTCCGTTTGAGGCGGGAGATTGCCGCGGTCTACGCCGGTACCGCATCCTGGGTTCTTCACTTTCACAAAGCCTGGGATGTACCTCCCACGAAGCAGCGCCGCCGCCTGGCGCAACAGATCAACGGAGAGCTCAAGGAGCGTGAGGCAACACATAAGTCCGGCTACCTCCGCGCCGCGCCCTTGATCTACGCGTGGGCTGACACCCACGGAGCTCCCGGCGTCGAGATCGGCGGATGGGATTCACGAGTCGGACAGGCGCGCGGTCGCGTGAGTGACCACTTCACTGAGTACTTCCACACTGAGCCGCTAACGCGCAAGAGGCGCAAGCTCGCCGAAGGGTCGAGCGCCCTCGGAGCCTCCTCGCGACACCTGTATCTGTTCACAACGCCCACTGGCACGCGCGCACGCCTCGGCTCCGCGCACCTCTGGGACCTCACCGACGGGAGCTTCGCACTTCCAGCGGATGTCGACTGCCTATGGCTTGACAGCCTCAATACGACGGTTCGCCGATTCTCGGCGGCGGACGGCTGGACTACGTTCTCGCTCTGACGAGCCGAGCTGCCGAAATTCTGGTGCCGTGATTCGCATTCGCTGACTTCACCAGCCCCACTGTCCCACCCTGCCCGTACGCTGAGGCCATGCACCCTGAACTCAACCCGTTCACGCCGGGATCGGGACGAACTCCGCCATTGCTCGCGGGCCGAGCCGAAGTGGTCGACGCATTCGACCTCTTGGTGGCACGGTCACGCGGACGAAACCGCGGAGCGAGCATCGTGCTGCACGGCTATCGCGGTGTCGGAAAGACCGTTCTGCTCAACGCCATGAGAGAGCAAGCCGAACGCGCGGGCTGGCTCTGCATCGATGTCGAAGCGCAGACCTCGGATGCCGGACCTGCGGCCATCCGTCAGCGCCTTGGACGCAAGCTCCACGAGGCCGCCGAGAAATTCAAGAACGGCAAGAGCTACACAGAAGCAGTCAAGCGCGCGCTCGGCACCCTGACCGGCTTCTCGCTGTCCCTGGGTGTCATCTCCATCGAGACTGCCCGTGAGCCTTCCACCGGGCGAGCGTCGTCCGGGGTGCTTGAAGTTGACCTTGAAGAACTCATCGAAGACTTTGCGGACGCGCTGCGTGAGTCCCACTCAGCCGTCGGAGTGTTCATCGACGAGATGCAAGACGTCGATGACGAACTGCTCTCCGCACTTATCACCGTGCAGAACCGCGCGGGGCAGAAGGACATTCCTTTCTACGTGGTTGGCGCTGGCCTGCCGACGCTCCCTGGACGCCTTGCCGGCGCGCGAAGCTACGCCGAGCGGCTCTTCGACTACCGTCACATCGGAGCATTGGACGCAGAGGCCTCACGCGCCGCGATACGTAACCCGCTCAGCACCCACGGTCTAACAATCGACGACGACGCTCTCGACCTTCTGACCAGCGCCGCGAAGGGGTATCCGTACTTCTTGCAGCTTTTCGCGCAGGAGTCGTGGGACCTAACCCCGACACGGACGATTGACCTGACGGTCGCACGCCAAGCTCTCGAGAAGGCTCAAAGACAACTCGACCAAGGGTACTTCCGCTCCAGCTGGGATCGCGCAGATGCTGCGGAGCGTGCAGTACTTCGCGCGATGGCTGCGACTGGCGACGACGACGAGTACCCGGTCGATGGCCTCCTTGGCGAATCAGGCCTGGAGCCCGCGCAGTTCAGCGCCGCTTGCGATTCGCTGGAGAGGAAGAGCGTGATCCTTCGATCAGGACCTGGTCGAATCGCGTTCACCACGCCTGGGCTGACCGGGCACGTGCGCCGTCGCGCTGCGGAGAATGTGTAGATTCTGCTTTTGCCTTCGAATCTGGCTGGGACGCTATGCTTGACCCACCTTCGCGCGAGGTGTCACGGAATCGTGCGAGATCCCAATGGGTGAGGCAGATGACCCTTAACGCTCCGTAGCTACGCGGGCTGAAGGGTTTGACGTGGCGTAGCAGGCGGGGAGCAAGCCGGTTCTGAACGGTAGCTCCCCGCCTTTTAAACGCCGCGCCCACCCCAACGTCTCGCTTTCGCGACTCCATCCTCACCCTGAGCCCGGCATTCCACACCCGGCGCAGCACCGACGGCCGCCCCTCCCTTGCGGCTGGTCATGTCGTGCGAATGCGTGAGAAAACCCTGAGGTGGAGAGCGGCGCGTCCACCTCTGACCATGCCTCGAAGAACGTCCCTCCCGATCTCAAAGCCGGGTCCTGGGTTCGCGAGACTCGTGCCGACGAGCTCCGCGCCGAGGCCTCCGGCATGCGTGTCGCGTGGCGCTCGTGACTGACGCGATGCCTGCCGCCAGGCTCGGCGACGGCGAGTATCAGCACGGTGGACTTGACGTTGACGTGCGTTCAGGGAACCCCACCTTGAAAGGGACGGACACTCTGGCGGGAGCCACGCTCACCCTCGACCGCGCTGTCCAGGTTGTCACCGCGGCAGGGGTAGACAAGAAGGACGCCGTTGCCGTGGCAAGCACAGTTCCCGAGGGCATACTCGGCGAAGGGTCTGACCCACGCAGGCGCGTGCCTTCCGCCTCGCACGCTGTCGAGGTAACCTTCTCGCCATGGCCGAACATCAGCAGCGCACCCGGCTCATCGCTGAGGATGATGCGGGGAATGACTACGAGTACCTCGAGACGTACGTTCCGTTCGACGGTGAGACGTACCATGAGTGGATTGTGGAGGAACTTCCCGAGCAGCGCTTCCGGCTTTGGCGCATTGACGGGTTCCCCGCCTCCGGCAGAGTCAGTTACCGTCGCCGGGAGGAATGTGACGCGGCTGAACTGGAGAGAGCGGGATACGCCGATGAGCCACGAGTGAGGCGTCCCGTGAAACACTGATGACGGCGTCAGTCGTAGCTTCGGTGCACGTGCCAGCCGTCTTCGGCGCGGAAGACGTCGAACACCAGCGACTGGCCGTCTTCGTCGGTGCCTTGGAAGCGCCATCCGTAGAGTCCCGCCTGCTGCTCGAGGGGGCGCTCCACACCGAGTGTCGTAGTCGAGTCGGTGTATCGGTGACCCTCCACCGGCATCCGGCGAAGATCATCCTCGTTGGAACATCGTCGACCATCCATATGGTCGCAGGAGGATGAACGGTCGCGGGTCTCATGCTTCGAGGATAGAACATAGCTTCGAATCTTGCTAGACTGTTTACGGCCGGAGAATGGGCGCCGGCTTGGGTTCGAGCAAGCGACTGGCGACGTACTACGACATGCGCTCTATGGAGCAATGCGGTGCAACATGCCGCCGAGGAGGGCACAGAACTCGGGAATTACTCCCGCTATACCGACTAGGCGACAGGCCCTGCGCACTGAGTAGTCTTCGAGTATGGCGCGGAGCGAGGGCGCAGCGCATCGAGGTGCCGGCGCTCCGTCAGATCCGAGAGGCGGCGGGCCGATGACCGAAACCGAGGAAGCGAATCCGTGGGCGAAGATCGTCGGCCCCTGTTACACGGTCGGCTCTCTCGCTCGTGCCCTCGGTTGGACGGAGTCGGACGTGAAGGAGGCTGCCGATTCGCTCGACGTGCTCGAGCTCGAGACCGATGACGGCGTCATGCTCTACCCTGCGTTCCAGGTCCACGAGGGGCAGTTGGTCGAGGGACTCGGTGCCACCCTCCGAGTGCTGAGCAAGGGCACTCGGGGGCGATGGACGTGGGCGCAATGGTTGAACACCCGAGTCAACGACGACACCGGCGAGGAGGCGCCCAGCGCAATCGAACAACTGCTGGCCGGGCAACTCGATGAGGTGCTCCGCGACGCTCGTCACACCGCGTGGGCCTGGAGCGTCTGACTCAAGCGGACTCTCGACCGGCGTGAAGGCGTGGCGGCGGTTTGGACCTGCCCGTGGCGAGCACGTTGCACGACCTAAGAGCGCCAGCGCGAACCGCCTCAAGGCGAGCTGAGACATTCTGGACTCGACTGAGCTAGTCGGCGCGTCGGGTGGCAGCCGGCGCAGAGACTTCATACTCATCGTTCCCGCCGATGAGATCACAGGCAACGCGTCTTGGACGACTATCGCCGCGCAGCGAAGCATGAAGGGGTATCTACTCGTTGCCCTAGAGGAGACTCCGATGGCGAAGATTTTGCTGGTCCTGTACCCCGACCCCACCGGCGGCTACCCGCCGCGCTATGCCCGAGACAGCATCCCGGTCATCGAGCGCTACCCGAACGGGCAGACGCTCCCCTCCCCGAAAGGTCTCGACTTCACCCCGGGTGAGCTCGTGGGCTCTGTCTCCGGGGAGCTGGGCCTGCGCCGCTTCCTCGAAGATGCCGGGCACACTCTCGTCGTGACCAGCGACAAGGAAGGCCCTGACTCGGTCTTCGAGCGTGAACTTCCCGACGCGGACGTTGTCATCTCTCAGCCGTTCTGGCCGGCATATCTCACGCCGGAGCGCATCAAGAAGGCACCCAACCTGAAGCTGGCTATCACCGCCGGTATCGGCAGCGACCACGTCGATCGCCGTCGAAGCCGGGATGAGGTTCCTTCGCCTGTCGTCGTGAACTTCTTCAACCCGCGCCGCGTCCAACTCGCCGGGATGCTCTCAGCCAGCGCGCCGTTCGTTGCCGCCGTTCGCGCCGAGCTCTTCCAGAAGTGCATGCCTCTGACCGCCCAGGACCTGGAGATCAGCGCTGTCGACGACCCCGAGACGGTCGGCGCTCGCGGCGCAGTGAAGCTGCTCCTGAACGAAGTGCTCGCCCCGGCACGCATCGACCGCATCGCGTCCATCGAGGCTCCGAACTGAACGCCCAACGCGCTTGCTCGGCCTGCAGCCGGGCGCTCAGTAGCGCCAACTGCGCCCGCTGAGTCGGGGGATCAACAGCCAGGCGCGAGAGGACGCACCAACCCCTCGCGATGCCGCAGACCAGGTCAGCGCCACCGACTACGTCCGCTAGATCGCAGGCCTTTCGGTGGCCAGTGCCGGCGACACAGACGGCCCGCAGCCTAGCAGTGCAACGCATCAGCCTGGACCCCAAAGTCATCTCCAACCATTGGTGGCCCCTCGAATCAAAGGACTAGACACGAGTGCCGGTCTCTCGGACGCGCAAGGTGGTCGCAGCCCCCACCCATCGCCGACTTCGCTGTACAGTCAGACCGATTGGGGATGGCGAACATGGGGACAACAGCGAACTTTCAAGTACTGAGAAGCGCGGTCATCGCGGCGTCAGACGCAGACACCTGGAAGAAGGCGCTTCTCGAGTGGGACGTGACCTCGGTGGAGGAGCATCCGACCAGCGATGGGGTGTGCGTGTGCGGTCAGATCGGGCTGCTGTGGATGTACACCATCACCAATGAGGTCAACGGGGCGGAGCTCTACCCGATTGGCAGCTCGTGCGTGGAGCACTTCGGTCGCACCGACCTCAACCGTCGCGTCGATGTACTCCACAAGCTCGCCTTTGTGCAGGCCGCAGCGAACGCCGGCAAGACCGTGGAGATGACGACCGAGTTCTTCTCACGTGCAGCGTTGAAGTTCCTCCTCGAGGAAGGCGCGTTCACCCCCGACAGCTACAACCATGGGGACGGGGCGAATGACTATGAGTTCCTGCTCAAGATGTTCGGCAAGCGCGACAAGACCACCATCACCTCGAAGCAGCGGTACAAGATCCGCAAGTTGGTCTCGGACAAGATCATCCCGTTCATCCTGGCTGACCCTCGCGTGGTCTAAGGCGTGCTCCGAACGTGCCGATCTCCTCGAACGCCACGGCCTCCCCGCGTGAGCATCCCGAAGACGCAGTCAGCTCGATTCCCGCGGCCGTTTTCCTCGGATCGGCGTCCCCTACCGCAGGAAGAGCGAACCCACGACGCCGGCGGCAATCGAAGCGACGGCGCCTACAACCGGGGTCGCCCATCTCGCTAGGCTTGCCACCCGCTCCATCTTCTCGAGTGCTTCAGGACTGAGCTCCGAGGCTTGTTCGTGGCGGGGGGTAAAAGCCTCCTCTAGTTCAGCCCCGAACGGATCGCCTCGTTCCCGGCGCCGCCGCAGGAACTGTTCGACGAGCCGGGCTATTCCCTCGGCGCTGACCGCAGCACCGCCCGTGGCCTGTGAACGCTCTTCCCGCACGATGCTGCTTAGGCGTCGCCTCTCAAGGGATTGAACGAGCAAACGGGTGACCCACCAGATGATTCCAATAACAAGCACCATGGCGATGCCGATGAGGATCGGGATCCCGACGGATGCATCCAGCTGCCCCGCGAGCATCAAGTAGATCAGCGATGGAACACCGAGGAGGCTCAGCGCGAGCGCACCGGCGATGGTCCGGGTTGCAACTTCGCGCCAGAACTTCTCGTCCCGCGCCCATTCCGCTGGCCAGTCAATCGCGCGCGAGGACCGTGGCGGGGGCGTGTCAGTCATCTCGTCAGAATATCCACACGCGGCCGCAGCGCTAACGCGGCTATTCGCTGTCGCTGTCTCGGCTCCAGAATGGCACGGTCACGAGTCGTAGCATCAGCCACCACGAGTACAGCCCCACGACCGAACCACGCATTGAGTCCACGACGAGACCGTGTGCAACATTGTGTCGAAGGTTCGCGCCGAAACGTCCGGCGAAGACAGAGCGCAGTTCGTAGATGAGGTCCGCGCCGAATACTTCGGCGGCTTCGGGCTTCTCGAGCAACGCCGGCAGGGCAACCTCATCGTCAATGCCGTCGCGGTCGAGATGGGTGGTGAGAACCCCGGCGCCTTTCAGGTGGTGCCGCACTAGGGCTTCCATCCGAGGGACAAGGATATGCACGGCAGCATCGAGATCCATATTCCACCCGGCAAACAATCCCGAGGCAAACAGTTGCTCCTGCCCGGAGGGAACGATGGCAGAATCGAACGCCAACTGCACGAAGTCGCTCTTGCTCAACGAGTGCTCTGCACGGGCAACACGCAACGCTGGGAGAATCTGACCCAGAACAGCGATGCTACGTCGAGTGTGAGCAAGCTCACCCATCTGTCGTTCGACAGCTTCCTCAGCCGTGGCCTTATCCGCGACGCGCCCATCATGCGTGAGGCTGGTGGTGGGAAGCATCAGCATGAGGGTGCTATCGAGAATCTGTTCAGCAAGTTCGCGTTCGGCGGCCTCGGTCGTCAGGCTGGCGACTTGCGCGAGACGGAGCAGTGCCTCACCTGCGCCCACGCCGGTCACAATACGGCGGGCAGCTTCCGCATACTCGCCGAGTGGCAATTCTGTAGACGTGAACTCCGTCATCTCGTCGACGGCCTCTTCGCCGAGTTCGGCGATTCGAGAGCGAAGCTCGGAGATACGAGTTTCGACGTTTAGACGCTCCCGATGCTTCCGCGGGATTGAGCGCAAGACCTGGACTGCCGATTCGAGAAAAGAGGCCGCGACAAACGCGCTGCGGGCCGGCGCCTCGAGTCGCGCATCAGCCTCGGCGACCCACAGCTCCGCGACATCCGCTGTGAGGTCCTGCTTCGAGTCATCGCCCTCCTCCCACAGCAGCAACTCTCGAATCAGATTGCGTTCGAGGCCGTATTCCCTCGCGGCGGCCGCATCTCGCCGCGCGATGTTGATGTTGGCCGCCACAGCATCGCGGTCATCGGATGATGGCCGGGCCACTCTGAGCAGCTCGCAGAGGGCGAGAAGTTCCCCCGGCGACGATGCACCCGCGTCGAGCGAGGTGCGCGCGACATCGCGCACACGCGCTATCCGTTCTCCTTCGTCGGAGCCCTGGAATCGCGTTGACAGCTCCAACGCTCTGTGGAGGAGGTCATCCGCCTTATGCCAGTCGACGCTGGATGCAAGCTCCAGGTACGCGTCAATGGCGAGATGCACATGCTCGATGCGCTCTTTCCCCTTGGTGAACTCCCACAGAACGTCATGCACCCGTGCAGTCACCGCGACGTTGGCGGTCTTCACAGATCGGAGGAGCGTGATGTCGTCGCGAGTGATCTGAGCCGTCGTGAAAGTAGCGGTACCTGCGAACTCGCCGAGCGGCTGAAACCTCGCCCGGTCGCCCCCATTCCGGATGAGCATCATCGACGTCACCTTCGCCAGGATGCCGAACTCCGGCGCAGCGTCAGCGCGTTCACGGAATCGGCTGAAGAGTTCGTAGTAGTCGGCCGAGTCTCCGGCGACCGAATCGACCGAGTTCGAGTTGTCGTCTGCCATGCGACCACACTATTGGCTGGCGAAGCACCACCGACGGTGAGGCATCTCGCCCTGAGAGTGCTGCCAACGCACCGGCACGGCGGGGGGATGCAGGCGTCTACCTCCGCTTCGCTCAACGCCTTGTCGAGGCGGCCGGCTCGAGGGGCATCGATGCCTCGGAACGAATCGACGACGCGAAACGCGGTGCTTAGCCCCAGCGCTTACGCCCACCGGTTGGGGGCTTCTCCGCGGGTCATCCACCCTTGGTGTGCCGACGGATCACGTCCTGGATGAGCTCATCGAGGGTGCGCCGACCTTCGATGTAGTGCCACCCGTCGCGAATCGCGTCCGGAGATGGTTGCAATCCGTCGAGGTGGCAGGAGTGGAACGCCTCGAGGACACCGTTGAGCCGTTGCTCTCGCGTACGAATGCGCCCACCATCACTCACCAGGAAAGGCCGCTGCCCTCATCTGCTGGACTGTAGGGACTTCCAGTCGCAACGTGCTCAGATCAAGGAATGCGAGGCTGCCCTGCATCGTGTCCCGTCCGAAGCTCGCGACGCGACGCCCATCCTTCGTCGCCCCGCCGCCGGCGACGTGCATGTGGCCGTGCATCAAGAGCTCAGGTCGGACCGCGTCCCAGACCTTTGCCACCCGCGCCCGTGACTCCTTGGACTCCGCCAGCGTCTCATCTGGAAACCCCATCGGGTTCGTGCGCAGCACTTCCCGCACCGCACGCACCGGCGTGCGAGCCGGTGACTCATGGGTCAGCATCAGGTCCGCCGGCCCACCGTTGACAGCCATCGCGACATGGTCATCTGTGATGGCCTCGTCCGGCCACCACCCAGCGCCGCTTATGCGCCAGAGCCGGTCAACGGATGCGGCGCCTCCAAGCGAGATGACCGAGCGTCCACCGATGGTCAGTCTGGCGGGGCGCGGGAGCAGCCAGGTCGTTGCGGAAACGCGCACCGCCGCTCCTGGCTGTCGCTCGAGCAAGGGCGTGATCTCGGACCAGGGCTCGTGGTTGCCCAATGTGACGTAGATCTGGGTGATGCTAGTGCCGGCGAAGACCTCATCTGTGACCGCCGGGTCCATCCACCAGTCTCCGAGCTGCAGAATCGTTGTGACATCGGGCGCGAGCGCGGGCAAGACCTTCGCGAGCGTTCTGAGCCAGCCGATGTTGCCGTGCCAGTCTCCGCACACCGCGACGCGCTGGTCATCCAGCACTATTCGATCTGTGTGCTCGAACGCTTCCATGGCCACGCCTCCGTCGGTCGTCGCTGAAGCATAGCAAGTTCGCGGAGTAAATTCCGTAACTCTGGGCAGATCGACGCATCGTCACGTTCGGCGTGATCCCTCGAGGTGGGAGCACTCTCACCTGTCGTTAGGGTGCCGTACGCTATCTCGCGCCTCGCGCGCAGACGGAACGCACGCAGGTCCCACCTCGATGAGTGTTGGGGACGACCGTGACGGCCATCACTTCTCGAGGCGAGGAAGGCGCCCGAATCCGGGATGCTCTCGCACACCGTCGATGCCCCAAGGTTGCGGAACTACCTCGGCACGACCTGCGTTCGTCGCATGCTCAGGTGAATAGATGATCCAGGGGATGTCATCGACCGGGCGAATGGCGATCTGTGTCCCAGCAGCGGCTCCGGCATCGATTGCGCGACGAACAGCCGCAGCATCGTCGACCATCGCGTGGTGAGCGTAGTAGCGCACGTGGTCGAGCACGAGCCGCTCTCCGAAGAACCCGATCTCGAAACCACTTCTGTCGACACAGATGGCGTTGCCTTCGGTCAGCAGCACATCGAGCGTGGGATCGTTTTCGCCGTCAAGAGTCCCTCCGAAAGTGCCGTTATGAGGATGTGCGGTCGCCTTGCCTTCGATAAGCAGGCGCAAGATTCGTGCCCAAATCAGGTCCGAGCTATCGATGTGATGAGGCAGCAGAAGGTCGAGGTCGAAATGTGCTTCCAGCGCACAGACGTCCTCAATGAATGCGACGAACTGCGGGTCGGGTGATCCCCATTCATCCCCGGCGACCGTGAGCAGTGTCGGACCGGAGTCGTTCAGGTAGACACCGAGGACGCTCGACTCGGTCATTGCCGCGTTGAAGCGAAGCACCCGTCGGATTTCGCGAGCACTCGCCCCCTCAAACTCGGCCCCGAACACCACCTTGCCCGCCTCTCCCGAGTCGGAAGGCATCGTCCAGCGCTGGTTCACTCCGCCCTCGAGGGCTGCGTCGAACGTGTATCCCCCGAATCCGTGCGCGAAGGAAGTCGTCTTGCCGCGTAGCGTTGCCTTCACCCGCCCCGCGTCATCACGAGCGTCGATCCGAACCGAAATCGGCTGGTGGGCGTCGCCGACAGGCCCGAACTCGAGTTCAACATGTTCGAGGACCTCACTGAACCAGGCGGGTCCTGTCTTCTCGAACGACTGCACCGTGTGCGTAGGCAGCACTAGACGCTCGATAGTGCCGAACTTCATTGCCGACTCCCACTGCGTTTTCAGCGGCCCATCCTCCTCGGAGAAGCTCAAGGTGAACGTCGCTCCGAGCGGCTCCCGTTCGAACGCATCGGGCCTCTTCGGAAAGTAAGTTTCCTGATACGAACCATCCGGCTCGACCGCGAAAGCGGTTCCCCAGTACTCGCTCCGACCCTCAACGCGATTCGAGATGCGGTCGATCTCCGAGCGCAGGTCTCCTGGGCGGATCATTGCAGCTTCTTCACGGTTGACTGCTTTGAGGAGTTCGACTGCTCGGTCGACTGTGAACCGCTCCTCGATGTCACGATGCTTCGCCAGCAACGCGTTCATCTCGGTGGGTGTCATGAAAGAGACGCGGACATCATGGCCTTTCCGCATCGCCCTCACCGCTTGTCTCTCTTTGACAGTGACATTCCGTGGGACGACGAGCGTCCATGCCGGCGGGTTGTGCTTCAACGCCTCCTGCAGCGACCGCTTGATCTGAGTCCGGCGGTTCACGAACCCTCCCGAGAAACCTTCAGGGAAGTACTTCAGTTGGAAGATCCGAATCAGTTGGTCGGAACGCTTGGCGCGGACGTCGATGTCGATGCCTTCGTCTCCGCCGCGGCCGTCGACCGCCATCGCGATCTGGCCATCGGTCGAAAACTCTCGGACGAGCAGCGTCTCGACCAGTTCGTTGAAGGTCGCCTCATCGAGGTGCGACCATCGAATTCGACCTTGCTCCATCCTGGCCCCTCCACTAGTTGTCCTCAGACTACGGTGGCCACAGCTCTCACCGACGCCGCCACCTCGACACGTTCTCCGCCCACACCCAACTCGGGCCGGGACCACCGAGGTTAAAGAGAACGCGCTCGCCCTCGTCCGTCGACACTCGGCACTGGGGCCGATTGTGACGGCATGAAGCCTGGGGTCAGAAACGAGCCATCACGTCTGCCACACCTGCGCGGAAGTTGGGACAGGTCGCGATGTCGTGCGACCGACAGTTCATCGCATGCTCAGTCATCGCCCGAGAGCGGAGCATGTCCTCCATGCGTCGGTCGATGTCGTCGAGGTGCTTCTGCAACACCTGATGACGCTCGCGGGCACCATCGTCGAGCATCACACCGATCTGCTCCAAGGTCATCCCCGCACCCTTGCTGCGCTGGATGACAGCGATACGCACGACCTGGTCCTCGTCGTACTTCCGTCGGCCACCGCTGTCGCGCTCCGGCGACAACAGCCCCACGGTCTCCCAATGCCGGAGAACGTTGGTGGGTAACCCCATCACCTGAGCGACATCGCCGATACTCATGACCTTCACTGTCGGCCGCCCTCACCCGAGCGTCCAGGCCAGAGCGCGACGCCGAGCGCCTCCTCCAGCCGGACAATGGTGCGCAGGTCCGGCCACCGAGAGCCCGACACAATGTTGCGGATCGTCCCCTCATCGACACCCGCAATGTCGGCGACCTTCCGTACGCTTCGATACGGGATCGCTGCCTCCAACCGGAGCGCCAAGAGCCGTGCGACCTCACCCTCCGGCTCGGTCGACGGAGAGTTAGGCCAGGAGGGGGACAGATCCGCGGGAGTAGCGCGCTGCGACCTAGGCATGGCACTTTCCGCGAGAGAGAGTCGAAACCGCAGAAACACGCGGTTCAATTGGGTGACGCTGGATCATGTCGCTCCGACCGGTGCAGGTTGAAGGTGCAAAAGGGTCGGGTCGACTGACGATTGACAGCTCGAAACGGGCCGCGACATCACCGACGGACCAGGGATGCTCAGCGCTTGACTTCATGTTGACATGAAGTCACAGACTGGCGTCGAACGCAACATCCAGAGGGAAGGACCGCCCATGTACGACGCCATCGTGATCGGTGCAGGACCGGCAGGACTGCAGGCCGCCCTGACTCTCGGACGGATGCATCGATCGACGCTGCTCCTGGATTCCGGCGAATACCGAAACGGCACCGTCCTGCACATGCACAACATGGTCGGTGCCGACGGCGCTCCCCCGGCCGAGTTCCGCGCGACCGCCCGAGCGGAGCTTTCCGCCTACGACGATGTGGAGATCCGTGACTCAGCAGCGACGAGCGTCTCGGGTGTCGAGGATGCGTTCGTGGTGGGCATCGCCGACGGGTCGGTGGTCGAAGCGCGCCGGGTCATCATCGCCACGGGCGTCTCCGACGACCTCCCCGACGTGCCCGGACTGCAGGATCTGTGGGGAACCCTCGCGTTCAGCTGCCCGTTCTGCGACGGACACGAGCATGCCGGCAAGCCGATCGCCATCATCGGCGCAGCTCCTCGGGCCGAGCACCTCATCGGCCTGTTGGGCCGGATCGTCGGAGAGATCACCGTCCTCCCCGTCGCGGAGTTGTTCGCCGACGACGACATCCGGATGCTCGAGGCGAAGGGCGTGCGGGTGAGTCCTGCCCCGGTCTCCTCCGTCGAGAAGGTCGACCACGGGGTCCGCATCCGCACGGATGACGGTGAGCGCGTGGTCGCCGGCGTCTTCGTGGCGGCGGGATCGATGCGTCAGCGATCGCCGTTCGCCGCGCAGCTCGGGCTGGGAATGCTCGAGTCCGGCTGCATCGAGATCGACGAGTTCGGGCGCACCTCCGTGCAGGGCATCTTCGCCGCGGGCGACCTCGCCCACCGCGCGACCCTTCCCGGGCCGATGGCGTCCGTGCTGCTGGCCGCCGCCGCCGGTCAGCTCGCCGCGGTCGGCATCATCCAGTCGCTCCTGGCCGCCGAGCACTGACCTCAGCCGTTCGAATCGCGCGACTGGTCGCATCCATCGTGGAGATGGGACCAGTTGCGCGATTCGAAGGCGAGGAGCGGGTCAGACTGCGCCGACGTCGACGGCACCGCCGGTCGCGGCGGGCTCGGCGTACGCGACCTCGCGCCAGACGTCGCCGACGCGCTCGAACGAGGTGACGCTCGAGAGGGCGCAGCGACGGGTGCGCGGATCGTGCCGCAACGGCAGGCCCGCCACTCGAAGGTGGGTGATCCAGATCGGTGCCTGGTGCGACACCATCACGACGTCGCCATCCGGCGCACCATCCCACGCCTCGTCCATGACACCGAGCATCCGCTCCGCGATCGACGAGTAGGGCTCGCCCCAGCTGGGCAACGACGGCTGCCGCAGGTGCCACC
Source organism: Microbacterium sp. NPDC058269 (assembly GCF_042881445.1). Classification (NCBI taxonomy): domain Bacteria; kingdom Bacillati; phylum Actinomycetota; class Actinomycetes; order Micrococcales; family Microbacteriaceae; genus Microbacterium; species Microbacterium sp. NPDC058269. The sequence goes on along the minus strand of NZ_JBHVXT010000002.1, from coordinate 615,977 downwards.
ACTTCAGGGGGTTCATCAGGGAGCGGCGCATCTGCGTGCCCTCGAACACGTTCGTGGGCTCGATCAGGCGGATGTCGATCTCCGGCACGAGGTCGAAGCGCTCGGCGAACGGCTCGGCCGACTCCTGCGCGCGTTCGAGAGGAGACGCGTAGAGCGCGGAGACGGGACGGTCGAGCGCAGCCACGTGGTCGGCCGCTGCTGCGGCCATCCCCCGGCCCGCGTCGCTCAGGTGGTAGTCGGGAAGACGACCGTAGAGCACGCGGGCCGGATTGTGCACCTCGCCGTGTCGGACGAGGTGCAGCCGGGACGCCGTCATATCACGCCTTGCTGTAGCGCGAATCCCCGAAGCCGAGGATCAGGTACCCGATGTACGGGAAGAGGAACAGCAGGAAGAACGAGAAGACACCGCCCTTGTTGAAGCGCTCACCGAGCTTGAACGCGACGATGATCGCCAGGATCAGGTTCGCGATCGGGATGAGGTACAGCAGCGCGAACCAACCGGACAGACCGGCGATCTTCACCAGGAAGACGAGGTTCACGATAGGGATGATCGCGAGGATGCCGGGGTATCCGGCCTTCGTGAACACCTTCCACAGCCCGATGGCGACGAGGATGTAGAAGACGAGCGCGATCAGGCCCGTAGTACCGGAGAAGATCGATGCGTAGAGATCGGCGATGCCGTTGTTGTCCACGATGCATCCTTTCTGTGTAAGAGCTGTGTCGTGGCGATCCTACTGATATGCCGGCCCGGGCGCCGCTGACGGGGCCGATGACCTCCCGACCGCCCCCGTAGAATGGGCGGGCTCCCCATTTCCCAGATCAGAAGGAATACTCCGTGCTTCGCACCCACTCGGCAGGCTCTCTGCGAGCCGAGCACATCGGTCAGACCGTCACCCTCTCGGGTTGGGTCGATCGCCGTCGTGACCACGGAGGAGTCGCTTTCATCGATCTGCGGGACGCCTCCGGCATCGCCCAGGTCGTCATCCGCGACGAGGAGATCGCGCACCCGCTGCGCAACGAATTCGTGCTGAAGGTGACCGGCGAGGTGTCGCTGCGCCCCGAGGGCAACGCGAACCCGAACCTCCCCACCGGCGAGATCGAGCTCATCGCGACCGACGTCGAGGTGCTGAACGAGTCCGCTCCCCTCCCCTTCCAGGTCTCCACGGCGCTCGCCGACACCGAGACCGTGGGCGAGGAAGCTCGCCTCAAGTACCGCTACCTCGACCTGCGTCGTCCGGCCCCCGCATCCGCTCTGCGCCTGCGCTCGAACGTCTACAAGGCGATCCGCGACGTGCTGCACGCCGACGACTTCACCGAGGTCGAGACGCCGACGCTCACCCGCTCGACCCCGGAGGGCGCCCGCGACTTCCTGGTGCCCGCTCGCCTGAGCCCCGGCAGCTGGTACGCGCTGCCGCAGTCGCCGCAGCTGTTCAAGCAGCTGCTGATGGTCGGGGGCGTGGAGAAGTACTTCCAGATCGCGCGCTGCTACCGCGACGAAGACTTCCGTGCCGACCGCCAGCCGGAGTTCACACAGCTCGACATCGAGATGAGCTTCGTCGACCAGGAAGACGTGATCACCCTCATGGAGTCGCTCATCGTGGCGATGTGGGCGACGATCGGCGTCGAGGTGGCCACGCCGCTGCCGCGCATGACGTACGCCGAGGCGATGGCCAAGTACGGCTCCGACAAGCCCGACCTGCGCTTCGGCCTCGAGCTCGTCGAGATGACCGAGTACTTCCAGGAGACCCCGTTCCGGGTGTTCCAGGCCGAGTACGTCGGCGCGGTGCGCATGCCCGGTGGCGCCTCGCAGCCGCGCAAGCAGCTCGATGCGTGGCAGGACTGGGCGAAGCAGCGCGGCGCCCGTGGGCTCGCCTACGTCCTGTTCAACGAAGACGGCACGCTCGGCGGCCCCGCCGCGAAGAACCTCTCCGAAGCGGAGCAGGCCGGACTCGCAGCGTTCGTCGGTGCTGAGCCGGGCGACTGCGTGTTCTTCGCTGCCGGTTCCACCAAGGAGAGCCGCGCGCTGCTCGGTGCCGCCCGCGTCGAGATCGGTCGCCGTCTCGGCTACCTGAACCCCGACGAGTTCGCCTTCACCTGGGTCGTCGACGCTCCCATGTTCGAGCCGGCAGCCGACGCCGTGGCCTCCGGTGACGTCGCCGTCGGCGCAGGCGCCTGGACGGCCGTGCACCACGCGTTCACCGGCCCGAAGCCGGAGTTCCAGGACACGTTCGACACCGACCCCGGCTCGGCCCTCGCCTACGCGTACGACATCGTCTGCAACGGCTCCGAGCTCGGAGGCGGCTCCATCCGCATCCACCGCGAAGACGTGCAGAAGCGCGTGTTCGAGGTCATGGGCATCAGCGACGAGCAGGCCGACGAGCAGTTCGGCTTCCTGCTCGACGCGTTCAAGTTCGGCGCACCGCCCCACGGCGGGATCGCGCTCGGCATGGACCGTGTGCTGCAGCACCTGACCAAGACCGAGTCGATCCGCGAAGTCATCGCGTTCCCGAAGTCGGGCAACGGCTTCGACCCGCTGACCTCCGCTCCGGCACCGATCACCGACGCGCAGCGCGCCGAGGCCGGAGTCGACTACGAGCCCGAGGACGACGAGGCCTGACGCCCGCCGCCACGCTGACTCACGCCCGGGTCGCGCGCAGTCCTCGGACTCGTGCGGCCCGGGCGCTTCTCGTCGCTCAGCCGAGTGCGGCGAAAGCCGGGACGATGTTCTCGTTCCACACATCGACGCCGAGCTTCGCGATCAGCGCGATCACGACCACGAGGAACACGACACGGATGAAGGTGGTTCCGCGCGATATCGCCATGCGCGATCCGAGGTAGCTGCCCGCGACGTTCGCGACCGCGAGGATGCCGCCGAGCACCCACAGCACGGCTCCATGCGGAATGAACAGCATGAGGGCGCCCGCGTTGGTGGCGAGGTTGACGATCTTGGCCTTGGCGCTCGCCTGCAGGAAGTCGTAGCCGAGCAGCGCGACGAGGGTGATCACGAGGAAGGTCCCCGTGCCCGGACCGATCATCCCGTCGTAGAAGCCGATGCCGAGCCCCGCCGCGCCCGCCAAGATGTGGTGCTTGTGCCCGTGGAACCGCAGCTGAGTCGCCGCGCCCATCTGCGGTCGGAACGCGGTGAACAGCGCTACGGCGAGCAGGGCGATCACGATGATCGGTTTGAAGGCGGCCGGCGGCAGCACCGTCGCGACGGCCGCACCCCCGAACGAGCCGATCAGCGCGATGATCGCCATCGGCAGGGCGGTGCGCAGGTCGGGTTTCGCGCGGCGGTAGTAGGTGACGCTGCTGGTCGCGGTGCCGAAGACCGAGGCGAGCTTGTTCGTCGCGAGCGCCTGCACCGGCGAGATGCCGGGGATCAGCAGGAGTGCGGGGAGCTGCAGCAGTCCTCCCCCACCGACGACCGCGTCGATCCAGCCGGCGCAGAACGCGGCGACGACGATCAGCAGCAGCATCCCCCAGGTGAGCTGCTCGAGTCCGAGCACGGCGCCGATATCCACCTCGCCATGATTCCAGAGAGTCGGCGCGGTCCTCGCATCGGCGCCGGGCTCCACAGTGCGCGCTGGCAGACTGGAGCCATGCTCGACGCCCTCCCGCTGCCCCACTCCCTCGAATCGCGCATCGGAACCGCGCTCCTCCGCCGCGCGACGGTCGACGACACGGACGCGGTGATCGCCCTGCTCGCCGACGACCCGATCAGCGTGGCCCGCGGCGATGTGGCGTCCGAGGACGACCGTCCGGCCTACCGCCGAGGACTCGTCGAGATCCTGGCCGAGCCGTCGAACGACCTGCTCGTGGTCGAGCTCGACGGCGTGATCGTCGGCACGCTGCAGCTCACCTCCATCCCGGGGATGGCGCGTCGCGGCGCGCGGCGGCTGCTGGTCGAGGCCGTGCGCGTGCAGAGCAGTCTGCGCTCGTCGGGCATCGGCTCCGCCGTGATGCGCTGGGTCGGAGAAGCCGCAGCCCCCGCGGTCGGCGCGACCATGGTGCAGCTCACGTCGGATTCCGCCCGCACCGACGCGCACCGCTTCTACGAGCGACTGGGCTACGTCGGGTCGCACCGAGGCTTCAAGTACAGCGTCCCGCAGAGCTGAGCGGCCCGTGGCGCTGTTCGGCCACCGCCTCGCCACCATCCGTTCACCAGACCCGCGACGGGCGGCAACCTCCGCCTCATAGTGTCCTCTCGCAACCCGAAACCGGCTCACAGCGCCGGACACCGAGAGGACACTCATGGCTCGCTTCACCCGCCGCGCGCGCATCGGCGCCGGCATCGCCCTGGCCACCACGGCCGCGCTCGCACTCACGGCCTGCTCCGGCGCAGCTGACGCCACCGGCGGAGGCAGCTCCGACGTGGACGCCTCCGCCGCGAGCTCCGTCGCCGACTTCGGCACGTTCGCCGATCTCGAGGCCGCAGCCAAGGCCGAGGGGTCGCTCAACGTCATCGCGCTCCCCCGCGACTGGGCCAACTACGGCGAGATCCTCGATCTGTTCGCCGAGAAGTACCCCGAGATCACCATCAACGAAGCCTCCCCCGACGTCTCGAGCGCCGAGGAGATCCAGGCCGCCAAGACGAACGAGGGCCTCGACACCGCGCCCGACGTGTTCGACATCGGCCTCACCGTCGCCCTGCAGAACACCGATGTCTTCGCTCCCTACAAGGTGCAGACGTGGGACGACATCCCCGATGAGCTGAAGGAGCCGACCGGTCTCTTCGTCGGCGACTACGGCGGGTACATGTCGATCGGCTACGACTCGTCGAAGTTCGACGCTCCCGCCGAGCTCTCCGACCTGCTCTCGGCCGACTACAAGGGCGCCGTCGCGATCAACGGCGACCCGACCCAGGCCGGTGCCGCGTTCGCCGCAGTCGGGCTCGCGACCGTGCAGTCCGACGGCACGCTCGACGATTTCCAGCCCGGAATCGACTTCTTCTCGGAGCTGCAGAAGGCCGGCAACCTGCTCAAGGTCGACGTGACCACCGCGACCATCGCGAGCGGCGAGACCCCCGTCGTGTTCGACTGGGACTACCTGAACGCCTCGCACACGGCGGACAACAAGGACTGGAAGGTCGTCGTGTTCGACGGCACCGGTTACGCCGGGTACTACAACCAGGCCATCAACGCCGACGCCCCGCACCCGGCCGCTGCTCGTCTGTGGCAGGAGTTCCTCTACAGCGACGAGGTGCAGAACCTCTGGCTGAAGGGCGGCGCTCGTCCGGTGCGCATGGAGGCCATGACCGACGCCGGCACGATCGACGCCGACCTGGCCGCCGCGCTCCCCGAGGCTCCGGAAGAGACCGTGGTCCCGACCGAGGAGCAGTCGACGAACGCCGGCACGCTGCTCGGCGAGAAGTGGGCCGCGGCGGTCCAGTGACCACCCTCACCGCAACGGGGGCGGATGCTGCGGCATCCGCCCCCGCCACCCCCGCCGGGTCCTCGCAGCATGCGAGGGCCCGGCGGTCCGCTCCGTCCCTCGCCTGGCTCGGGCTCGTCCCGTTCGCGGCGTATGTCGTGCTCTTCCTGGCGGTGCCGACGATCCTGTCGATCGGCTCCGGTTTCTTCACCAAGGACGGCTCGTTCACCTGGACGAACATGTCGGCTCTCGTCGACCCCGTCGTGCTGAACACGTTCGCGAACTCGGCGGGACTCTCGCTGCTCACCGCAGTGGTGGGTGCGCTCGTGGGCGCCCTCGTCTGCTACGCCCTGCTCGGCATGGACCCCGAGGGCAGAACACGCTCGGCAGTGGACGCCGCGGCCGGGGTGCTCGCGCAGTTCGGCGGCGTCATGCTCGCGTTCGCCTTCATCGCGACCATCGGCATCCAGGGTGTCGTCACGGTCTTCCTGAAGGACTCGTTCGGCGTCAACATCTTCGAGAACGGCACCTGGCTCTACGAGCTTCCCGGCCTCGTCCTCCCCTACTTCTACTTCCAGATCCCGCTCATGGTCATCACCTTCATGCCCGCCCTCGCCGCGCTCAAGCCGCAGTGGGCCGAGGCCAACCTCACTCTCGGCGGCACCCGTGCGAGCTTCTGGCTCCGCATCGGCATCCCTGTGCTCGCCCCGTCGTTCCTCGCCAGCCTGCTGCTGCTGTTCGCGAACGCCTTCTCCTCGTATGCCACGGCCGCCGCCCTCGCCAGCCAGGGTGCGCAGATCGTGCCGCTCCAGATCCGCACCGCTCTCACGAGCGAGACAGTGCTCGGCCGCGAGAACCTCGCCGGCGCCCTCGCGCTCGGCATGATCGTGATCGTCGGGATCGTGATGGCGCTGTACTCCCTCGTGCAGCGACGCGCAGCGAGGTGGCAGTCGTGAACCGGCTCGGCCCCTCTCTCGTAACCCGCTGGATCATCGGCATCCTGGTCGGCGCGTTCTTCGCCGTGCCACTGGTATCGACGTTCCTGTTCACACTCCGCGATCCCGACGGCGGACTGTCGTTCGCCCACTGGATCGCGCTGTTCGACCCCGCGGCCGCGGCCACCCTCAAGCCGATCTGGACGGGCCTGGGCAACTCGCTGGTCCTCGCGGTCGTCACGGTGGCCATCGTGCTGCTGCTGCTCGCACCGACGATGATCCTGGTGAACCTGCGCTTCCCGAAGCTCAAGCCATCCTTCGAGTTCGCGGTGCTGCTGCCCATCTCGATCCCGGCCATCGTGCTCGTGGTCGGCCTCGCGCCGATCTACCTGCAGATCGGTCGCGCCTTCGGTACCGGCACCTGGACTCTCGCCTTCGCCTACGGGATCACCGTTCTGCCGTTCGCGTTCCGGTCGATCCAGGCGTCGATCGATGCGGCCGACCTCCGCACCCTGTCCGAAGCGGCACGGTCGCTCGGCGCGAGCTGGCCCACGGTCGTGCTGAAGGTGCTCGCTCCGAATCTGCGCCAGGGTCTTCTTGCGGCATCTCTGATCTCCATCGCCGTGGTGCTCGGCGAGTTCACGATCGCCTCGCTCCTGAATCGCCAGGTGTTCCAGACCGCCATGGTCGTCGTGAACAAACAGGATCCCTACGCGCCGGCCATCTTCACCCTGCTCGCGCTGGTGTTCGTCTTCCTCCTGCTCCTCGTCATCGGCCGCGTCGCGCGCGGCACCGGAAAGGCCCGCTCATGACCCTCGACCACGCGCTGCCGCGCACCAAGGACAACCTGCTGCTCGCTCAGGCCGGTGAGGGCACGCGTGTCGAGCTGCAGGGCATCGTGAAGAGCTACTCGGGCAACCGGGTGCTGCACGGGGTCGATCTCGACATCGCGCCCGGAGAATTCGTCTCGCTCCTCGGCCCCTCCGGATGCGGCAAGACGACCCTGCTGCGAGTACTCGCGGGGCTCGAGGGCGCCGACGAGGGCGCGGTGCTCCTGGGCGGCGGCGATGTGTCGCGGGTACCCACGAACAAGCGCGACATCGGCATGGTCTTCCAGTCGTACTCGCTCTTCCCGCACCTGCGGGTGGCGGAGAACACGGCCTTCGGCCTGCGGCGGCGGGGAGTCGGCAAGGCCGAGGCAGCGCGCCGCGCCGTCGATGCCCTCGCTCTGGTCGGCCTCGCCGACTTCGCCGACCGCTTCCCGCACCAGCTCTCCGGCGGGCAGCAGCAGCGCGTCGCGCTCGCGCGCGCGCTGGTGACCGAGCCCAAGGTCCTGCTGCTCGATGAGCCACTCTCCGCACTCGACGCGAAGGTGCGGGTGCAGCTGCGCGATGAGATCCGCCGCATCCAGCTGCGCCTCGGCATCACCACGGTCTTCGTCACGCACGACCAGGAGGAGGCGCTGGCCGTCTCCGACCGGATCGCCGTGATGAACGCGGGTCGCATCGAGCAGATCGGCTCGCCCGAACAGCTCTACACGACGCCGTCCACCGCCGGTGTCGCGGCGTTCGTGGGTCTGTCCAGCGTCGTGTCGGGCGTCGCCGCGGGCGATCACGTCATGGTGTGGGGGCAGCGCCTTCCGCTGCAGTCGCCCGCGGACGGCCCCGTCGACGTGTACCTGCGTCCGGAGAACGTCTACTTCGCGTCCGAGGCCGATGCCGCAGCAGACGCCCTGGTCGAGGAGAGCACCTTCCTCGGCAGCATGCGTCGCACGCTCGTGCGCACCGAATCCGGCGAACTCGTGCGGGTGCAGCACGCCCCGGGGACCCACCCGACATTCGGCGATCGGGTACGCATCGCGATCGCGCCCGAACCCGTCGCCGTGCATCCGCGCGGCTGAGTCATCGCTCTTCCCCCGTGGCCACCCTGGGCGCTAGCGTGAGGCCCGAGGGGCGGGGTTCCCTCCATCCGAGAGAGAAAGGACGCCTCATGGCAGGCAAGTTCGAGCTGTACACCGACAAGTCCGGCGAGTACCGGTTCCGTCTGAAGGCCGGCAACGGCGAGACCATCGCCGTGAGCGAGGGTTACTCGTCGAAGTCTGCCGCGCTGAGCGGGATCGATTCCGTCCGTCGGAACGCCGCAGATGCCGAGGTCGTCGAAGCCTGACCTCACCGATTCGCTTCGCGCGTTTCGGGGCCGCAGTACTACTGCGGCGTTCGATCCCGCAGTAGCACCCCCGAACCCGCCGTCGGAAAGACGTTCTGCCAAAGGTCGCCGGTCTAGTAGCGTGTGCTCTATGTCATCACGATTGCGCCGCATCGCTGCGCTCGATCTCGAGGGCACCACACGCACAGTGGTCGAACAGGCGCATTCGATCCTCAACTTTATCGAGGACTACGAAAGCGATACCAACGTTGACGCGGGCGTGCGCCAGCAGATGAAAGAGATCGTCGAAGACTCTGACGAAGCGCTCGCAGTCATGAATGCCCGCGATGCGGCGAGCGTGTTTCAGGCTTGGGCCCACAATGTCGCTGGTAGCGCGCTCGGAGCGCTTGAAATGGTAACTCCGAGCCCCTCTACCGAACAGGGCTACTCGCGTATCGTCAACTCCGCGCGAGACCTGCTCGATCATATGAACTACTTGTTGGGCGAAGGTGACATTCGTGAACGCCAACGTCGCATGTTGGGCGAACTCTATGACTCGGTGACCAAGGCCCAAACGGCAGCAGGTGCAACAGGTGCATACGTACTCGCCGAGTACTTTGGCGAGTACGCAAAAGAAGAGAAGAAGACAGCGAATCGCTTCCGCTGGGCGACGATCGTAGGGATCTCCATCGCCATTGCCGTGGCAATCATCTTCGCCGCCATAGATGGGCTATCCACTGACATATCCGATTCACGGAGATGGATCAGCTTTGCCTCTCATGCAACCGTGGTTGTCGGCGTAGGCGCCTTGACTGCATATCTTGGACGCCAGGCCGGACAGCATCGTCGCATGTTCAACTGGGCGAAAAGCATGGAAGTCCAGCTCAAGTCCTTCCCGGCATTCATCGAGCCGCTCACGGACGACGTACAAGCAGACATGTACCGCGTCTTCTCTCATCGGGTCCTTTCCGCTCCACCCGAACGTGAGACCGGGACAGACGACGGCGTACCGACGTCGCAGATCCTTGATGTAGCGCTTGCGGCGCTCAAGCGAGCCAACTGAGACGCCACGAGGGGCACTATCGATAAGAGCGCTGCGACGCCATTGGCAGCGCTCCGCGCTCGTTCGACGACGGCACGACGCGGCGCATCCAAAGGCCAGCTCCTGGCGGCTACTTGGAGCCGCCAGAGAACTAATCGGGCAGACGATAATCTGAGTTGGAGGGTCTCCCCAACACTGCAGAGAAAGGACACCTCATGGCAGGCAAGTTCGAGCTGTACACCGACAAGTCCGGCGAGTACCGGTTCCGTCTGAAGGCCGGCAACGGCGAGACCATCGCCGTGAGCGAGGGTTACTCGTCGAAGTCTGCCGCGCTGAGCGGGATCGATTCCGTCCGTCGGAACGCCGCAGATGCCGAGGTCGTCGAAGCCTGACCTCCATCTCGCGCTTCACGACGAGACCCCCTGTCGCAGATGTCTGCGACAGGGGGTCTCGTCGATCTCGGCTCAGAGCACGCGCGAGAGGAAGTCCTTCGTGCGCGGATGCTGCGGGTTGCCGAGCACCTCGCGTGGGTCGCCCTCCTCGACGATGTGTCCACCGTCCATGAAGATGAGGCGGGATCCGACTTCGCGCGCGAAGCCCATCTCGTGCGTGACGACGAGCATCGTCATCCCCTCATCGGCCAGCGAGCGCATGACCTGCAGCACCTCGCCGACCAGTTCGGGGTCGAGCGCCGAAGTGGGCTCATCGAAGAGCATCATGTCGGGGTTCATGCACAGCGCCCGGGCGATCGCCACGCGCTGCTGCTGTCCTCCCGACAGGTGCCCCGGGTAGGCGTCGGCCTTCTCGGAGAGCCCGACGCGCTTGAGCATGGCGTGTGCGATCAGCTCGGCTTCCTTCTTCGACCGCTTCTTCACACGCTGCTGGGCGATGGTGAGGTTACCCAGCACATCGAGGTGCGGGAAGAGGTTGAAGCTCTGGAACACCATGCCGATGCGGGTACGCACGCGGTCGATATCGACGTCGGGGTCGGTGATGTCGATCCCCTCGATCAGCACCTTGCCGCCGGTCGGCTCCTCGAGCAGGTTCACCGACCGCAGCAGCGTCGACTTCCCCGAACCCGAGGGTCCGATCACGCACACGACCTCGCCCTTGGTGACGGTGAGGTCGATGCCCTTGAGCACCTCGTTGTCGCCGAACGACTTCACGAGCCCCTGCACATCGATCGCCGGGGCGTGGACATCAATCAGGTCGGTGATCATCGCTGCCTCGACATCCGTCGCTCCAGCCACGCGCTGAAACGCGTGAGCGGGATCGTCACGATCAGGTACAGGATCGCCGCCATGATCAGCGGCGTTCCGTTCGCGTTCTGCGTGCTCGCGTCGCGGGCGAAGGTCGTGAGCTCCTTCGACCAGATGAACGAACCCGCCACGAAGAGCAGCGACGTGTCCTTCAGCAGCAGCACGAACTCGTTGGTCAGGGGCGGGATGATGATCCGGAACCCCTGCGGCACGACGATCCAGAACGTCGTCTTCATGGGCGACATGCCCAGGGAGCGCGCCGCTTCGGTCTGACCCTTCGGAACGGCCTGGATGCCGGCACGGATCGTCTCGGCCATGTACGCCGAGGCGACGAGGACGAGTCCGATGAGTCCGAGCACGACCGGTCCGCCGAGCTTCGTGCCGGGCACACCCAGCGCGATCGGGAGGATGAAGGCGATGCCGAAGATCGTGAGGATCGCGGGAAGCCCGCGGAACAACTCGATCCACACCGTCGCGATCCACCGGAACGGAGCGACGGTCGACAGCTTCATCAGCGCCAGCACGACGCCGAGCACCAGACCGCCGGCGAAGGCCACGGCCGTGAACCACAGCGTGTTCACCAGGGCGGTCGTGATGATCCCGGGGAACATCTTCGCCGCGACTTCAGGATTGAAGAACAGCGGTCCGATCTTCGCCCAGTCGGTGCTGACGATCGCCCAGACGGCGATCGCGATCAGCACCACATAGACCGAGTACCGATACAGCTTGCTCTTGGTGGTACGCCTCAACGCCATCGTCGAGGTCCTCCCGCTCTACCGACGCCGCCGGTCACTTGGCCGCGAGGTACTCGTCGTAGATCTTCTGGTATCCGCCGTCGTCCTGGAGCTCCTTGAGCGCCTTGTTGATGGCGTCGCGCAGCTCGTCCTTCTCCCCCTTGGCGAAGGCGAAGCCGTACGACTCGTCGGTCGGGTACGTCTCGACGATCTTGTAGTCGGGGTCGTCCTGCTCGTGCACGTAGTTGACGGGCTGGTCCTGCAGGATCGCGTCGATCTGACCCGCCTGCATTGCCGGCCACAGCTCGCCGTCCGAGGGATACTGCACGAGCTGCGCGCCCGGAGCGTTCTCGCCCGCGTAGGTCTCGCCGGTCGTTCCCTGCTGCACACCGACGTTCTTGCCGTCGAGGTCGTCGATCGACTTGATGTCCGAGTCGGTACGCACGAGAAGCGACTGCAGCGAGTCGACGTACGGGTCGGAGAAGTCGAGGTTGGCCTTGCGCTCGTCGGTGATCGTCATCGCGGAAGCGCCGATGTCGCACGTGCCGGCGGCGAGGGTGGTGCCGGACTGCAGGGCGTCGAAGCCCACGTCCTGCACGGAGAGCTTCAGGTCGATCTTCTCGGCGATCGCGCTGAGCAGGTCGATGTCGAAGCCCGAGTAACCGGTCTCGCTGGACGGGTCCTCGACCTCGAACGGCGGGTAGGGCACGTCGGAGCAGACCGTGAGCGTTCCGGCCTCGACGAGACCGTACTTGTCGTCGGCGGCGGGAGCGTCACTGCTTCCCGCGTCGGATGATCCGGTGGCGCAGCCGGCGAGCGCGAGGGTGGCCGTCGCCACGAGGGCGAGACCGGCGATGAGGTTACGACGAGGCATGTCGGCTCCTGTGAGTCGAGGGCGCAGAGGCCCGATGACGGATAGGAGTTCATCTAAACATGCGGCTCGACGCGTGACCAATGACATCGGCGTCCGGGCGCATTACGTTTGTGTTGCAAGTAGACCCCGGTCACACGTGGAAACCGAGTTTCGGGGCCGATGCGACGCGGTCTCAGACCTCGAAATCGACGGCGACGCGGGAGGCGACCACCGAGCGGATGTACGCGGCGATCTCTGCATGCGCGGGGTGCACCTGGTACGCCTCGATCGCAGCGATCGAGGCGAAGTCCGCGACGAGCGTCACGTCCCAGTTCGTCTCGGGATACGCCGTGTTCGCGCCTGCGGAGATGGAGAGGAGCTGCGGGACGACCCCGTCGAGCGCGTTCAGGCGGCGAGCGACCTCGACGGCCTGGGCGCCGCGCTCCGCGGCGTCTTCGGCGGCGAGCTTCCAGGTCACGACATGGCGGATCGTCACAGGGCTTCCTTCACTTCGGTCTTCGTGTCATCACGGAAAGCACCCTCGAGCGCTTCTCGCAGCCGGTCGGGCGACACCCGCCAATGCGCGTGCAGCTCGCCGTCGATCAGCACGACCGGAATCTTCTCCCACCACAGCTCGTACAGCGCGGGGTCGTCCTGGATCGAAGCCTCGACGATCTCGATCTGCTCGGCTGCGGCGTCGGGTAGCTCAGCGACGACGGCATCGATGATGTCGGAGGCGACGTCGCACAGATGGCAGTCGGGCTTGCCGATCAGGGTCAGCGTGGTCACGCCGACGGCACCTCGACTGCGCGGCCCTGGGCGATCCACTCACCGGTGCCGCCCTCGACGTTCGTGGCGTCGTAGCCGCGCGATTCCAGAGCCTCGACCACACGCGCCGATCGCCCACCCGCCTGGCAGATGACGTCGAACGCCTCGGCGGGAAGCTCTTCGAGGCGGTTGCCGATCTCGGACATCGGGATGTTGACGGCACCGGGTACGTGGCCTGCGGCGAACTCGTCCACCTCCCGCACATCGATGAGCGGGATACCGGAGCGCTCGGCGAGCTCGGTGACGGTGATCGACTTCATGACATCCTCTCAGCGGGTCGGAGATGCGGCCGGAGACACAAAGCGCCCGTCCGAAGACAGGCGCTCGTGTCTGGTCGCTTACTTCTTGTTGCGACGCTGGTGGCGAGTCTTACGAAGCAGCTTGCGGTGCTTCTTCTTCGCCATGCGCTTGCGGCGCTTCTTGATGACAGAACCCACGGAAACCTCACTAAGTCAGTGGCTGGGTGTCGCCGAAATCGGACACCCGGGTACGGGCACGGAAAATGCCTCGGGTCAGTCTAGCAAACCCGAAGGCGTCGGCTGTCACACGCTTCGTTCGCCCCGCGGGCGGCTGAGCACGAGACAGCAGGCGACGTCAGCCGACGTCGGCGATCGGTCGCTGCAGCGCATCGGCCACAGCGGACTCGGGGACGCGATAGCTGCGGCCGAAGCGGACGGCCGGCAACTCCCCGGCATGAACCAGCCGATACACGGTCATCTTGGACACGCGCATCAGCTCGGCGACCTCAGCAACCGTGAGGAATCGGACGTCAGGAACCTCGGGCATCCCACGTACCCCTTTCTCGATGTGCACACTCTATGTGGTAGCTGGGACGCGTGTAAACCTCTGTGACTCGTGTGATCAGTGGGGCGCCACGGACGCATCCCCACCGGATCAGCCGGACTTCCTCGCCTTCGCCACCCTGTCCTTGGCGTCCCGGAGCGCCTGACGCTCGATCTTGTGTGCCGCGCGGAGAGCCTTCTCCGCTTCCCTCACCGCCTTCTGCGCCTCTCTGAGACGGCGATCGCCGGACAGCTCGACCGGATCGATGTCGATCCACTCCGTCGCCTCGGCGTGCGCCTCTCCCCGATCGAGCCCGGTGATGTAAGCCGCGACTCCGTCGAGGGTCCGCTCGACGGCGAATCGGAACGGGTCGGCCGAGGACGTGAACACATCGTCTTCGATCGCGCGGCGGAGCGCGGGATATTCCTCGGCCGTGATCACCCGATCGAAGAGGGCCGCTTCCTGCGCGGCCACTTCGTCGGGTGTGAGGCCGCTGCCACGGGACTGCTCGGTGTAGCCGGCCTGCACGACCCCGCACCAGCGGGCATGCCCGGTCACCGCGAGCGCGACGGCCATGCGCTCTTCCGTCGTCAGCGGGGTGCCCTCGAGAGAGGCGAGTCCCGCGTCGATCCAGGCCGAGCTGTTCGGGGTGATCGGTGACCCGGTGATGGGCAACGACAGCATCCACGGGTGACGCAGGTAGAGCATGACCTGTTCCTCGTACAGCGCGAGCAATCGCTCGCGCCAGCCGTCGGCATCGAGGGGGCTTTGCGGTGGGAGCCCTGTCGCCTCCTCCTGCATCAGCAGCAGCAGGTCATCCTTCGCCGTCACGTATCGGTAGAGCGACATCGGGGTGAAGCCGAGCCGCGCCGCGACCGCAGCCATCGACACGGCGCCGAGCCCCTCAGCGTCCGCCAGCTCGACGGCCGCATCGACGATCTTCTCGACGCTCATCTCCCGCTTGGGCCCACGCTGCGGGTTCGCCGCGACGCCCCATGCCAGCGCGATTCCGCGCGGGAGCTCCGGCGGCTCTGTCTCTGTCATGCGCCCATCCTACTTCTGTTTATAAGCTAAACAGTGTGTTACCGTCATACACAGTTGCGTTGAACATACACAGTTTCCTACATACACAGAAAGGAGCATCTGATGGAGAAAGCCATCCAGGTGCAGGGCGTGCGCAAGGCCTTCCGGGACACGACGGTCGTCGACGGGTTGGACTTCGAAGTCCAGCGCGGTGAGGTCTTCGCACTGCTCGGGCCGAACGGAGCCGGCAAGACCACCACGATCAACATCCTCACCACCCTCACCGCCGCGGACTCGGGCTCGGCCACGGTCGCCGGCTGGGACGTCGTCACGCATTCGACCGAGGTCCAGCGGAGGATCAGTCTCACCGGTCAGGCAGCAGCTGTAGACGACGCCCTCACCGCCACCGAGAACGTCGTCATGTTCGCCCGTCTCGCCGGCCTCGGGCGGACAGCCGCGAAGCGACGCGCCGCCGACTTGATCTCCCAGTTCGATCTCACGGATGCCGCTTCGCGCATGGTGCGCACGTTCTCCGGCGGCATGCGTCGCCGCCTCGATCTCGCCCTGAGCTTCGTGGTGACCCCCGAGGTGCTGTTCCTGGACGAACCCACCACCGGCCTCGACACCCGCAGCCGCCGCGCACTGTGGGACATCATCCGCATGCTGGCGAACGCCGGGACGACCGTCTTCCTCACGACTCAGTATCTGGAGGAGGCCGACCAGCTGGCCGACCGCATCGCGGTACTGCACGACGGCAAGGTCGCCGCTCTCGGGACTCCCGCCGAGTTGAAGGCGCGCGTCGGCGGCGACACCGTCGAGCTCCACGACAGCCGCGGCGAACTCCACAGGGAGATCCCCACCGACGGCACGGTCGCCGACCTCCGGCGAGCGCTCGACCTGCTCGATGAAGACGGAGAGGACGGCGTCGTGAGCCTGCGGCGCCCCACTCTCGACGATGTCTTCCTCGCCGTCACCGCACCGGCCGACAACACCCGACCCGTGAAGGAGATCGCATGAACATCGCCATCGCCGCGCGCCCCGCAGCGGCACCCGCTCTGGCTCACCCCTCTCCGCGCCCACGACTACGGGGCATCACCGCCGAGACGGTCTTCGTCGGCCGCAGTCTGCGCCATTCGCTGCGCGACGGTGAGTCCCTGCTCATGGCGATCATGCTGCCCGTGATGCTCATGCTCATGTTCACGTGGGTGTTCGGCGGAGCGATCGACCCCTCCGGCGCTTACGTCGACTATGTGGTGCCGGGCATCATCCTCACCTGCGCCGGGTTCGGAGCTTCCTCCACCGCCGTGTATGTCGCGAACGACATGCGCACCGGCATCATCGACAGGTTCCGCACGATGCCTCTGCGAGCGGGAGCGGTACTGACCGGGCACGTCGTCGCCAGCGTGCTCCGCAATCTCATCGCCACCGCGATCGTGATCGGCGTGGGAGTTCTCGTCGGGTTCCGCCCGAGTGCGAACCCGTGGGAATGGATCGGGCTCGCCGGTCTGATCGCGCTGTACATCCTCGCGATCACGTATCTGTTCGCCGCGATCGGCCTCGCCGCCGGAAGCCCGGAGGGCGCGAACGGCTACGGCTTCGTGCTGCTGTTCCTTCCCTACCTCTCCAGTGCCTTCGTCCCCGTGACGAGCATGCCGGAGTGGCTGCAGCCGGTGGCCGCGAATCAGCCGATCACGCCCATCGTCGAGACCATCCGCGGACTCCTCACCAATGCACCCGTCGAGGGCGAGGCATGGTGGGCGATCGGCTGGTGCCTCGCCATCCTCGCCATCGCGGTCGCCTGGGGCGCCTGGCTGTTCCGCCGCAAGGCCGGCCGCCGCTGAGCGCTCCCCGTGGGCGGGGTCCAGCGGGGGCACAGGCATTCTCCGGCTTTCGCCTAACTGCGGCGACGACACTGGACCACGGACTCGCGCCGGCACCGCCGAGTCCCCCCGGGTGTGGGGACCCGCACCTCGCCCCTGACGACAAGCCCCCCTGTCGTCAGGGGCGAGTCGTTGCGGGTCTCCGCCAGGTGACGGGAACGTCCCGCATCACGAGAGCACTGTCGATCTGCGCGGCTCCTCGGGGAAGGCCGTCGAAGAACGACGACCTGATCTCGTTCACCCGGCCCGCGTCCACGGCCCACCGCGTCGAGGACAGCTCCACGGCCTCCGCTCCCCTGCCGTCGCGCCGCGGTGACCAGCCGACGGCGCCGGATCGGTAGAACCGCGAGGCGTCGTCCACCGTCGGGAAGAGCGTGCTCTCCCATTCCTCGACGACCTCGACGTCTGCGGAGACACTCGCGTCGGACGCCAGCATCCGGACCTGGAACCGTGCATCGGTTTCCTCGGTCTCGAACCGCGCGCGTCGCTGCATCCCGGGGAAGAACCGGCCCCCTCCGATGACGGGCACGACGCCGGAGGAGTGCCGTTCGATGACATACACGCCCGTTCGCGTCGCCCCGCCCTCATCCCACTCGACCGCGAACCGGTGCGCGGCATTCTCCGTCGTGATCCCCCACCGCGGGCGCACCCAGCCGGGACGCAACTCCGTCAGCGCGATCAGGCACACTCCGCCGACGGCACTTCCGTCCACGAGCTGCGGCCGGAAGGGGGCAGGGATGATCTCGCGCGCCACCGCCGGATCGACTCGATAGGTCAGCAGCAGACGGCGTCGCATCCGGCCGCGGAGAGTGCGCATGAGGAGGTTCATGCCCACAATTTAACAGCTTTGCTAAATAGCTACAAGGCTTCTACGCGAGGAACGGCGAGACGCGGATCGTCACGCACCGAGCCGTTTGAGCGCGGTCGCGACGACGTGCTTCGCCGACGCCGCTGCGCGTCCGACGACCTCGGCCGCATGGGCGGCCGCGCTGTCGGGAAGCGGGAGGCCCGGGTAGGCGACATCGGGGGCACCGTCACCGAAGGCATCCACCAGGAACGGCACCAGCCAGTCGTCCACGACCTCGAGCGGCTCGACCGCGAGGCTGTAGAAGCGGCGCTGGCCGTCTTCGCGCACGGTGACGAGTTCGGCGTCGCGCAGCACCTTCAGATGCTTCGACACGGTGGGCTGGCTGATCCCCAGATCGGCGACGATCTGACTGACGCTCGTGCCGGCCTCTCCTTCGGTCGTACGCCGCAGCAGGAGCTGGAGGATGTCTCGCCTCGTACCGTCTGCGATCACGTCGAAGATGTCCGTCATGAGTTCAGGGTAGTCGTCCCCGGCACGGAGTACCATGACGAAGGCTCGGCGGCAGACGCCGTGCGGCCGCTCGACGCGGCCGAAGGAGAAACCAGAGGGGGCAGCGATGTCGGGCATCGTTTCGGCGTCGTCCCCACGGCAGAGCCTCAAGAGCGCGGCCGGCTGGGTCAAGCACCTCGTCACCTCGTCGCCGTCGCGCTTCGCGATCGTCATCTTCGCTCTCCTGATCCTCGTCTTCACTGTGCTGCTCTCCCTCCCGATCGCCTCCGCGAGCGGGACGGTGACGCCGCTGAGCGACGCCCTGTTCACCGCCGTCTCCACCATCTGCGTCACCGGGCTGGCGACCGTCGACATGGCCAACTACTGGTCCCCCTTCGGGCACGTCCTGATCTTCCTCGGCGTGAACATCGGCGCCCTGGGCGTCCTCACGCTCGCGTCGCTCATGGGCATGCTGATCTCGAAGCGCCTCGGCCTGCGCGCCAAGCTGATGGCCGCAGGCGATACCAACCCGATGCGCGCGCACGGCGGCGTGGTCAACGAGAGCCAGACGGTGCGGCTCGGCGAGGTCGGCCAGCTGCTGACGACGGTCGCCGTCTCGGCGCTGATCATCGAGGCCTCGCTCGCGATACTCCTCTACCCCGCGCTCGTGATGGCCAAGGTCGACCCGATCGCGGCGCTGTGGGAGGCGCCCTACTTCGCGGCGATGGCATTCACGAACACAGGATTCGCGCCGAACGACGGCGGTGTCGCGGTGTTCTCCGACGACTATCTGGTGCTCTCGCTCCTGATGGTCGGCGTCTTCCTCGGCAGCATCGGCTTCCCCGTCATCTACACCCTCGCCAAGCACGTCTGGCATGTGAAGCGCTGGTCGTTGCACTCCAAGCTCACGCTCGTCACCACCATCCTCCTGTTCATCCTCGGCGCCGCTGTCTTCGTCGTCCTCGAGTTCAACAACCCGAAGACGTTCGGGTCGATGGATGCGGCCGACACCACGTTCCAGGCGTTCTTCCTCTCAGCGATGACCCGTTCCGGTGGCTTCAACGTGATCGAGATGGACGATCTGAACGGCTCGTCCCTGCTCGCCGCCAGCATGCTGATGTTCGTCGGCGGCGGGTCCGCCTCGACGGCCGGCGGCATCAAAGTGACCACCCTCGCCGTGCTGGCCATCGCCGTCTGGTCCGAGGCCAAGGGCCGCCAGTCCGTCGAGGCGTTCGGCCGCCGCATCCCGAGCGACGTGCAGCGCGTCGCGCTCAGCGTCGTCGCCTGGGGTGCGACGATCGTCGCGCTGTCGACGATCGTGATCTCCCAGATCACCAAGGCGGACATCAGTCACGTGCTGTTCGACGTCATCTCGGCGTTCGGCACGGTCGGGCTGTCGACCGGCCTCACGGCGGAGCTACCCGATTCGGCGTCGTACGTCATGGCCGCGACCATCTTCATGGGCCGCGTTGGTACAGTGACACTCGCCGCGGCGGTCGCCGCGACATCGCGAACGCAGTACTACTCACTGCCCGTGGAAAGGCCGATCGTTGGTTGAAGTCCTCCGGGGCGACGCTCCCGTCCTCGTCATCGGCCTCGGCCGGTTCGGCGCCGCCTGTGCCGGAGAGCTCGACCGCCTCGACCGCGAGGTGCTCGCGATCGACGACAACCTCGAGCTCGTGCAGAAGTGGTCCGACCGGGTCACGCACACCGTGCAGGCCGATGCGAAGAACATCGACGCCCTCCGGCAGATCGGTGCGCAGGACTTCCAGGTCGCGGTCGTGGCCGTCGGTTCCTCGATCGAGGCCTCGGTGCTCATCACGGCGAACCTCGTCGACCTGAAGGTTCCGCAGATCTGGGCCAAAGCCGTCTCGCAGTCGCACGGCAAGATCCTCGCCCGCGTCGGTGCCAACCACGTGATCTACCCGGAGCGCGAAGCCGGTGAGCGCGTGGCGCACCTCGTGAGCGGGCGGATGCTCGACTTCATCCGCTTCGACGACGACTTCGTCCTCGCCAAGATGTACCCGCCGAAGTTCATCCGCGGTGTCGGCCTGAACGAGTCGGGCGTGCGCTCGAAGTACAAGGTCACCGTCGTGGGTGTGAAGAGTCCGGGTAAGCCGTTCCGCTACGCCGAGGCGAACACCATCGTCACGAACCACGACCTCATCATCGTCTCCGGCACCAACAGCGACATCGAGCGCTTCGCCGGCCTCGACCGCTGACACCACCTGCGTTCGTTTCCCGGCTCCCCCTCGCGGCGGATGCGCGGGCCGCGGCCGCCATGGTGGGATGGGGCTATGACCGACCCCGCAGCGGCTCCCCCCGTCCTCGCCCTCCGCGGGCTTCGCAAGCAGTTCGGACAGAAGGTCGCCGTCGACAGCCTCTCCCTCGACGTGCCGGCCGGATCGATGCTGGGCCTGCTCGGCCCGAACGGCGCAGGCAAGACCACGACGCTCGCCATGGCCACGGGCCTCCTGCGTCCGGATGCCGGCACCGCCTGGGTGCTCGGTGCCGACGTGTGGCAGAACCCGGCCGAGGCCAAGGCCCGCATGGGCGTGCTCCCCGACGGCATCCGCATGCTCGATCGCCTCACCGGGGCCGAGCTGCTGCGGTACACCGGGCTGCTCCGCGGCATGGCGGAGGCGGACGTCGTCTCACGCACCGGTGACCTCCTCGAGGCCCTGGGGCTCGCCGACGCACGGGACACCCTGGTCGTCGACTACTCCGCCGGCATGCGCAAGAAGATCGGGCTCGCCTGTGCGCTGATCCACGCGCCTCGACTGCTCATCCTCGACGAGCCGCTGGAGGCCGTCGATCCGGTGTCCGGCGAGACGATCCGCCAGATCCTGCGCTCGTTCGTCAACGGCGGAGGCACGGTCGTGCTGTCCAGTCACGTGATGGAACTCGTCGAATCGATGTGCGACCGGGTCGCGATCGTCGCCGAAGGACGACTGCTCGCGCATGGGCCGCTCGACGACGTGCGTTCCGGTCTCTCGCTGCAGCAGCGGTTCCTCACGCTCGTGGGGGCGCACGACCTCGGGACGGAGACGCTCGCATGGTTGCGCTCCTCGTAAGCCTGCGCTGGCGACAGCTCCGGCATCAGCTGTCCCGCAACGCCTGGATGATCGTCACCCTGATCATCACCGGGATGATCGCCCTCGGACTCCTCGCCGGACTCACCGCCGGGCTCGTCGCCCTGCGATTCGCCGCGCCCCAAGGCGCCGTCACCGCCATCGTCCTCACCGGTTCGGTGATCGTCCTCGGATGGTGGATCGGCTCCATCCTGGTCAGCGCCGACGACTCCCTCGCTCCCGAGCGCTTCGCGCTGCTGCCCGTGACCGCGCCCGCGCTGCTGCCCGGTTTCGTCGTCGCCGGGGCCACCACCATCGGGGGCATCGGCACCACGGTCGCGCTGCTGCTGATGCTCCTCGGCTGGTCGGTGAGCCTGCCCGGACTCCTCACCGCTCTGATCATGATCCCCGTCGCCATCCTCACCTGCGTGCTCGGCGCCAGGGTCGTGAGCGGCCTCCTCGCCGGGTGGCTGGCGCGCCGCAGCACCCGCGATCTGGTGCTGACGCTCGGCGTGCTGCTGGCCGCTTCCTCCGGGCTCATCCTCAACCTCGGGATCGGGGCGCTGACCAAGGTCGGCGACGTCGGCGCAGCGTTCACCACCGTCGCCGACATCGCCGCCTGGACGCCGTTCGGTGCCGTGTTCGGCGTGTCCGCGTCGGCCGCCCAAGGCGACCTCCTCACCTCCGCGCTCCGCCTGCTGATCGCTCTCGCGACGGTCGTCATCCTGTGGGTCGCATCACAGCGGCTGCTGGCCACGCGTCTCGTCTCGCCCATCCAGAGCAGTGGCGGTGGACGAGTGCGCTCCGGTCGTCTGCTCGATCGGATGCTGCCGGCGACCTCGAGCGGCGCGATCGCCGCGCGATCTCTGCGCTACTTCCGCCGTGATCCGCGCCAGCTCGTCAACATCGTGATGCTCCTGCTGCTCCCGGCGATCTTCATCGGCATCGCTCTCATGAACGGCCTGCAGGAAGAGTCGATCGGATTCGGCCCGGCCATCACCCTGATCCCGGCGATCAACGCGCTCCTCGCCGGAACGATCGTGCAGATGGCGATCGCCTACGACAACGATGCGGTCGCGATGCACATCCTCACCGGCGTCAGCGGTGCTGCCGACCGCGCAGGACGCCTGCTCGGCTTCGGGCTGATCGCGGTGCCGGTGACGATCGTGCTGTGCGTGGCGACCTGCCTCCTCGCCGGACGCCCCGACCTGCTGCCCGGCAGCCTCGGCGCGGCGCTCGGTCTGACGGCGATCGCGGCCGGTGCCGGAGCCTGGGTGGGAAGCTTCCTCCCCGGTCGCGCGCCCGCCCCGGAAGCGAATCCCTTCGGCCGCGGCTCCTCCGGCGGGGTGCAGTCGCTGCTCGCGATGATCATCATCGGGCCGATCACGCTCGCGCTCGGCGCCCCTGCGCTCGGGTTCGCCATCGCGGCGATCTGGAACCCGGTCCTCGGCGCGGTCAGCCTCGCGTGCGGAATCGCGTTCGGCGGGCTGGCCCTCTGGGGCGGAACCGTGCTCGGCGGGAAGATCCTGGATCGACGCTGGCCCGAGGTGCTCGCCGACGTGTCCAGCGAGAGCTGAGCGAGACCGGAACCCGTCAGGCGTCGATGTCGAGGACGACCTCGATCACGTCGTCCACGCCGAGGCCCTCGCGGTCCTGGAGTGCTTTCTTGATCGGCACGATGTATCCGCCGTCCTTCGGCCAGAGGGCGGTGGTCGTCGTGGTCTCGCCGACCGTGACCGATGCGGGGATCATTCCCCACCCGTATGTGACGACGGATGCGATCTCGTGGATC
Source organism: Microbacterium sp. NPDC058269 (assembly GCF_042881445.1). Classification (NCBI taxonomy): domain Bacteria; kingdom Bacillati; phylum Actinomycetota; class Actinomycetes; order Micrococcales; family Microbacteriaceae; genus Microbacterium; species Microbacterium sp. NPDC058269. The sequence continues at coordinate 592,965 of NZ_JBHVXT010000002.1, read as the reverse complement.
AACTCGCTCTCGGCCGCCGGCACCGTGACGAAATGGAAGGGCGCAGGACCCCGCCAGTACCAGATCGCGCCCTCGATCCGCAGCTGCATGATTCAGGCTCCGGCGGCGAGCTCTCTGGCGCGCGCGAGTGCAGCGGCCGCGGCATCGGCGAAGGCGGCGTCGAGGTGTGCACCCTGCAGGACGGCCACCGCCCGCTCGGTCGTTCCCTTCGGGCTCGTGACCCGGCGGCGCAGTTCCGCAGGGTCCTCGCCCGAGGCGTCGAGCAGAGCCGTCGCGCCGATGAACGTCTGCTCGACCATCAGCCGCGCGTCGGCATCGTCGAAGCCCATGCCGACGGCGGCCTTCGTGAACTCCTCGATCAGCAGATAGACGTAGGCGGGTCCGGAGCCCGAGATCGTGGACAGCGCGTCGATCTGCGACTCCGGCACCTCGACGACGACCCCGACGGTCTCGAAGAGGCGACGGACGAGAGCCAGATCCTCATCCGAGACAGCCGCACCAGCGGCGAGACCGGTGACGCCCTTGCGCACGGTCGACGGGGTGTTGGGCATCGAGCGGATGACACGCGCCTCGGGGCCGAGCACGTCGGCGAAGGTCTGCAGCGTGACTCCGGCAGCCACGCTCACCACGATCGTGTCGGCGGCGAGGTGCGGGGCGATCTCGCGGAGCAGGTCGGGCACCATCGCCGGCTTCACGCCGACCAGCACGATCCGCGCTCCTGCGGCGGCCTCGGCGTTGCCCTCCGGCCGCCCGGCGAGAGCGATGCTCGTGACACCGTCGAGGCCGGCGAACGCCTCCGCCTTCTCCGCCGTGCGGTTCGTCGTGGTGATCCCGCCGTCGATCCGGATGCCCGAGGCGATCACTCCGCGGAGGATCGCACCACCCATCGAGCCGGCACCGAGGAAAGCGAGCGAAGGAAGCGAGTCAGCCATGTCGCCATCCTACGGCGGGCACTCCGACATCCTCGGGCGGGCGGTTCTAGACTCGTCCCATGAGTGCATCCGGAGGCAACAAGGCCATCGTCGCGGCGTTCCTGGCGAACATGGGCATCGCCCTCGCGAAGTTCATCGCCTGGGCCCTCTCCGGGTCTGCCTCGATGCTCGCCGAGGCCATCCACTCCGTCGCCGACTCCGGCAACCAGCTGCTGCTGATGCTGGGCGGACGCAAGGCCCGGCGCGAGGCCGACCGCGCACACCCGTTCGGCTACGGCCGAGAGCGCTACGTGTACGCCTTCGTCGTCTCGATCATCCTCTTCTCGGTCGGCGGCCTCTTCGCGATCTACGAGGGCGTCGAGAAGCTCACGAACCCGCACGAGCTCGACAAGACGTGGTGGTGGCTGCCGCTCGTGGTGCTCGTCGTCGCGATCGGACTCGAATCGTTCTCTCTGCGCACCGCCGTGCGCGAGAGCAACCTCGTGCGCGAGAAGGGCCAGTCGTGGGTGTCGTTCGTGCGCCGCTCCAAGGCTCCGGAGCTCCCGGTCGTGCTGCTCGAAGACGTGGGAGCACTGACCGGACTCACGTTCGCGCTGCTCGGCGTCGGCCTCACCCTCATCACCGGAAACCCGATGTTCGATGCACTCGGCACCGTGATGATCGGTGTGCTCCTGGTACTGATCGCGATCGTGCTGGGCGTCGAGACGAAGAGCCTCCTGGTCGGCGAGGGAGCCACTCAGGCCGACCACGACCGCATCGTGGACGCGATCAACGCGGGCGACGAGATCGAGAAGATCATCCACATGAAGACCCTCTACCTCGGCCCAGACGAGCTGATGGTGGCGGCGAAGATCGCCCTCAACGCCGACAAGCCGCTGCGCGAGGCGGCGGACGACATCAACGCGATCGAGGCGCGCATCCGGGAGGCCGTGCCGGTGGCACGGATCGTCTACATCGAACCCGACGTGTACCGCCCGGCGATCGACCCCGAACCCTCGACGGACGTCTTCGTGCTGAAGTCATCCGACTGAGCCAGGAAGCCCCTCAGCGGCGCTGTTCGAAGAACCCGCGCAGCAGTGCCGTCGCCGCATCCGCCTCGACACCGCCGATCACCTCGGCGCGGTAGGGCAGCCGCCGGTCACGAAGCACGTCGTACATCGAGCCGGCCGCGCCCGCTTTGTCGTCCCAGGCGCCGAACACCACGCGACCGACGCGGGACTGCAGGATCGCTCCGGCGCACATGATGCAGGGTTCGAGGGTGACCACGAGTGTGTGCCCGTCGAGGTTCCAGGAGCCGACGGACGACGCCGCCCGCCGCAGCGCCTCGATCTCGGCGTGGCCGGTCGGATCATGAGTCTCTTCGCGGGTGTTGCGTCCTTCGGCGATGATCCGCCCCTCCGGGTCGAGGACCACCGCTCCGACGGGGATCTCGGACACCGCCGCCGCCTCGGCTGCGAGCACGAGGGCGCGCTGCATCGCACGGTCATCGGCAGCGGTCATGCGTCGAGCCTACGACAGCCGACGAGCGCGGCCGGAGTCCCGATGTCGTGCCCGACCGTGCGGCGCATTACCCTGTATCCATGCGCGTTCACGTGGCCGACCACCCTCTCATCACTCACAAGCTCTCGGTGCTGCGCGATGTGCGCACGCCGTCGCCGGTCTTCCGGCAGCTCACGGAGGAGCTCGTCACGCTGCTCGCGTATGAGGCGACCCGCAACGTGAAGGTCAGCCCGATCGAGATCACGACCCCGGTGACCACCACGATGGGTGTGAAGATCTCGGAGCCGCGTCCGATCGTGGTGCCGATCCTGCGCGCCGGTCTCGGCATGCTCGAAGGCCTCGTGAAGCTGCTCCCGACGGCTGAAGTCGGCTTCCTCGGTATGGTCCGCGACGAGACGACGTTCGAACCGACGACCTATGCCGAGCGTCTGCCCGACGACCTGAGCGACCGCCAATGCTTCGCGATCGACCCGATGCTCGCGACGGGTGGCTCGCTCGCCGCGGCGATCCAGTTCCTGTTCGACCGCGGTGCTAGGGACGTCACGGCGATCTGCCTGCTCGGGACTCCTGAGGGCGTCGCGGCGATCGAGGCGATGGCGGGCGACCGCGACGTCACCCTCGTGCTCGGTGCGCTCGACGAGCGCCTCGATGAGAAGGGCTACATCGTGCCCGGACTCGGCGACGCCGGCGATCGGCTCTACGGCACGGTCTGAGTCAGACCTGCCCGGCCGGCGCCAGGTCCGACTCGCCAGAGTCAGGCGCCAGAGTGAGGCGTCCGAAGTCAGGCGACGAAGTCAGGCGTCCGGAGTCAGGCGGTAGGCGCGCTCGTCCCCGTAGTGATGGAAGCCGGCGCGTGCCAGGATCGGCGCCGATGTCGCGATGCGTCCTTTCACGAGTGCCGTCTTCGCACCCCAGGCGGCGCCCAGCCGGAGTCGCTCCGCGAGGACCGCGCGATACGCCCCGCGACCGCGGTCTCCCACCAGTGTGGAAGCACCCCACAGCCGGACGAATCCGTCGTCGATCGTGCACCCTCCCGTGCTGACCGCACGGCCGCCGATGCGCGCGAGGATCCGGAAACCCTCGCGACTCTCGAGCGCCGCGGCCACTTCTGCGAACTCGGCCTGCAGCCCTTCCGCATCGAGTGGTTGCTGCTGCCACACCGGCACATTGATGGCGTCGACGTCGCGCACCTGGCTGAGCGTGCGCACCATCTCGACCGTCACACCGTCTGGCACCTCGACCACGGCGTCGTCGAGAGGGCGTGCGAACACTGCCACCGTGTCGATGTGCTCCGCGCCGCGCCGCCGCAGCTCGTCTTCGAGATCCGGCCGGTCCGCTGAGCTCGTCCAGAACGTGAACCGCGGCGCGCCCCACGCTCTCGTCCTCTCCAGAGCACGGTCGACCACTCCTGCGGGGTCGAGGCGCGAATCCACCTGAGAACCGCGCACTCCTCCGCCGAACCTCTCCGGATCTCGCACGAGCAACAGATCTTCGCGTTCGTGCTCGCTGTCGCGAGGGAACCAGACCCATGCCGCCGCCGCGCGCAGGATCTCGTCGACCGTGTGGGTGCTCATTCCGCAGCTCCGACGAGGCGGGCGAAAGCACTGAGACGGGCGACCCCCTCCGGCGTGTACGGCAGATCGTCGAGCAAGGCGGGCGAGTGGATCAGGTACGCGACGACCTGCGCACGGGAGATCGCCACATTGAGTCGATTCTGGAGCAGCAGGAACTCCGGGCCTCGTGGCGCATCCCGGCCACTCGACGCGGCGAGCGAGGTGATGGAGACAACCGCCTCCTTGCCCTGGAAGTTGTCGACGGTGCCCACCGGCACATCGGCGAAACCGGCATCGGCGAGCGCGTCGAGGACCAGCTGACGCTGCGCGTTGTAGGGCGTGACGACGATGATGTCGGACGGCGCGAGCGGTCGCGTCGAGGCTTCGGGATCGTTGTCGGTGAAGACCCGACCGACCAGATCAGTGACGAGTCGCACGACCTCTGCGGCTTCCTCGGGTGATTGGGTCGCATTGCCGCGGTGGCGCAGCGGCACGACGTGCAGCCCCGGATCGATTCCGTCGAGCGATCGGAGTTCCGTGCCGGGGGCCGAGGCGAGTTGTCCCGCGTAGGCGAGCTTCGACACCGGCGCAGCGACGAACGGGTGCATCCGCCACGATCGAGCAAGGAAGTAGCCGTACTCGGGCCGCACGACCGGATCGCCATCCATCACCCAGCCCAGGGCGGACGTGTCCACCGGCTCGGGGTGGGCGCCCTGGCTCACCTGCGGGAGCTGCTGAGGATCGCCGAGGAGCAGGAGCCGCTTCGCCCCGGCAGCGACCGCGATCGTCGAGGCGAGCGAGAACTGTCCGGCCTCGTCGATCACGAGAAGGTCGAGGCCGGCGCGATCGACGCGCTGGGTGTTGCTGAAGTCCCAGGCCGTGCCGCCGACGACGGCTCCCTCTTCGGCGTGTCCCCCGAGGAACGACGCCATGCCGCTCTTCGGGATGACCGTGTACGGCGGCTCCGCATCGGGATCCTTCGGAGCTTTCCCCACCTGCGTCGGCGAGACTCCGTCGGCGACGACCCGCGCGAGGAGCGTCTCGATGATCGCGTGCGACTGCGCGACGACGCCGATCTTGAAGCCGTGCTCGTTCACCAGACGTGCGATCACCCGCGACCCCGTATAGGTCTTTCCCGTCCCGGGAGGGCCCTGCACGGCGAGGTAGCTGCGATCGAGGTCGAGCACACCACGCACGATCGCATCGATCGTGTCGTCGCCGGCCTCCGGCAGTGCGCTGCCCGACGAGGTTCGCGGGGGAAGGCGCCGCAAGATGTCGGTCGCCGCGTCTTCCGGGAAACCCGGGGCAGCCAGGTGCACGGCATCGGCCCACTCATCGATGGCCCCTTGCAGCGAGACCACACGAGGGGGCGCTGCCGGCGTGAGCGCGAGGGGCAACTCGTCCCAGGTCTGCCCCTGCACCGCGGACTCGGTGACGAGATAGCCGTCGTCGAGCACTTCGGCCACTGTGACCGTATGCGGCACGTGAACCGCGCGAGAGGGCACCTCGGTGTCGAACGGAGCGGGGACCTCGTAGAGCGCGAACGGCTGCGCTCCCGGACCGAGCGTCGTACCGGGCGACACCTCGCCGCGGATCTCGATGTCGCGGGACATCACCCGTCGCCCCTCGCCGATGCTCCACTCCCGACGCACGGCCGACGACGGGCGGTCGACCTTCACCACGTCACGCGTGCCGTCCCACATCGTCACCGGCTCACGCAGTCGCTGGAAGTGCGACACCCAGAAGCTCTTCGCCTCGCGAGGGAAGTAGTCGATCGCTGCCGCGGCGAGACGGTGCACCAACCCGTCACCACCGGCCTCGACGGCGCGCTCGGCATCGGCGAGAAGCGCGACCGATCGCGACGACGGCTCGTAGATGACCTCGTCCGCATCATCCGGCGGCGCGGGCGTCACGCCCTTCTGCCGGGCGATGTCGATGAGCCAGTTGCGCAACCGGCGCGTCGACACGCAGTCGTAGCGATTGTAATCGGCGAGATCGGCGAGCACCGCCTCCGCCTCGGACTGCTGCCCCGCCGCCGCGAGCTCCCGTGCCGCGACGTACTGCACGATCGAGTCGTCGCCCTTCTGCACGTCGCTGGTGCGCACGTCTGCACCCATGTAGAGCGGTTCGAGCTTCTTGATCGAGTACGACCGGGATCCGACCCGGACGGTCCGCAGCACGAGCGGATAGAGGTCGACGAACACCCCCTCGCGCAACAGCCGGTCGACCTCACCCTCGCGCACGCCGTGTCGCGCGGCCATGGCCACGAGGTGCGAAGTCTCATACGGCGCGTAGTGGTAGATGTGCATGCCAGGGTGAGCGACCCTGCGCGCGTTCACGAAGTCGAGGAAGGTCTCCAGCGCCCGCTTCTCATCGGCGAAGCTGTGCGCCCAGAGCGCCGAATACTGGTCGGCGTTGTCGACCCACCCGAAGAGGTAGTCGATCCCCCAGTGCGCCTCGCCGTCAGGAGCGGGCTCGGTGTAGAGGGGATCGCCCTCGAAGTCGAAGAAGATGTCGCCATGGCTCGGGAGCGGGAGCGTATGGATCGCCTGCGCGTAGTGCACGTCGAAGGTCGGCACGCCCTCGGCGTCGGCACGGAGCTGCAGACGGGCCTGCGCGCGGAGGGTCTCGAACGTGTCGACGTTCATGCCCGACGGAGCCTCGACCGCGTCGGCCAGCGCGTCGATCGTCTCGATGCCGGCCGCCCGGAGCCGCGCGCGCTGCACCGGACGCATCCGCGCGACCATCAGGAGGTCCCGGTGCGCGAGCACCTGCTCCTCGCAGGTCGCGCAGCGACCGCACGCCACGATCTGGAGATCGCCTCGGTCATCGCCCCAGGCGAGCGGAGCGCCCGCCGCGCCGTCCGCGATCTGCCGATCGGCGATGAGGGCACGCAGCCGCGCGCGTCGCACCTGGAAAAGCGGAAGGAGGTCGTCGACGGCATGCGTGCTGAGCGTGCTGTCGCCGAGGATGAGATCGACCTCGTCGGAGCGCGGAATGCCGAGACGGTCGAGCTGGTCGACATATGCCGCGAGCTGCATGAGAGCGGTGACGCGCGCCTTGCGGGCGAGCTTCGAGTCCTGCACCCGCCAGCGGCCGTCACGGTCCTTGCGGAGGAAGTCAGCGAAGCCGACGAACTCCTCGGTCGCGAACGCGGCCTGGAAGACGACCTGCGCATCTGAGCGCAACGCCGCCACCGTCTCGTCGATAGCCGCAGCGAGCGCTTGGGCGTCGACCGACGAGACCTTCTCGACACGGTGGACGTTCGCGTCACCGAGATCGTCGACGTAGCGGGCGAGCACGTTCTGCTCGTGCACGTCGCCGAGTTCAGCCGCCCGCTTCAGCGTCGCGTCTTCCGGTTCTTCGACGGCGGGCACGCGCCCCAGCTTCGCGTCGATCGCCCGGCACCATGCGAACTCGCATTCGGCGGCCGCTTTGAGGTCGCTCGCGCTCCAGATGACGCGCTGCGCCTGAGTGTCGATCCGCACGATGCTCCCGTTCTGTCGGATGCTTCGACACTATCCGCGGCATCCGACACGGGCGAAAGCGGGCGCCTCTCGAATGCGCGAGGTCAGCGCCACCAGGTGTCGTCGGGAGTCACCGGAAGATGCCGCTTGTGCTGCGTTGCGAGGTACCGCGCCTCGATGCGCCCGGCGACCTCGGGGTCGACGTCGCGCCCCTCGAGGAAGTCGTCGATCTGCTCGTAGGTGAGACCGAGCTCGTCTTCGTCGGCCCGTCCCGGCTGCCCGTCGAGAAGATCGGCGGTCGGCACCTTGAACGCCAGGCGATCCGGAGCGTCGAAGAACTGCAGCAGCGAACGCCCCTGCCGCTTGCTGAGCCCGGACAGCGGAAGAATGTCGGCCGCGCCATCGCCGAACTTCGTGTAGAAACCGGTCACGGCTTCGGCGGCGTGGTCGGTGCCGATCACCAGCATCCCGTCATGCCCGGCCAGCGCGTACTGCGTGACCATGCGGACGCGCGCCTTGATGTTGCCGCGATTGAAGTCGCTGATGTCGCTCGTGACCGCGAACTCGATGTCTTCCTCGACCCCGTCGACGCCGTTCTGGATGTTGACCTCGACCGAGGAGTCCGGGGCGATGAACTCGAGTGCGGCCTCGGCATCCGCAGCATCGTGCTGCACCCGATAGGGCAGACGCACGGCGAGGAACTTCGCCTCGCCTCCTTCCGCCCGCACCCGCTCCACCGCGAGTTGCGCAAGGCGACCGGCCAGCGTGGAGTCCTGCCCGCCGGAGATCCCGAGCACGAAGCCCTTTGCCCCCGTCGTGCGGAGGTAGTCGACGAGGAATCCGACCCGACGCTCGGCCTCGGTCTCGGGGTCGATCTCGGGCCGGACGCCGAGGTCTTCAGAGATCTGCTTCTGCAACGACATGCCATCCTCCGTCTTTGTCCTCGAATCAGTATCGCCCTTCCGTGTTACACCCGGGTGACGCCGCGGCGTTCGCACGCTCCTGCCAGTGAAGACCTGAGAGAATGGGGCAGTGAAACTCCTCGTCGCTGCCCTCGAATCCGAACTGTCCGCTTTCCCGGAGGAGCTCGTCGGCTTCGACCGACTCGTGACCGGCCCCGGCAAGCTGCAGGCGACGTACGCCCTGACTCGCGCTCTCGACGCCGCGGTCTACGACGAGATCGTGGTCGTCGGCACGGCGGGCGCGATCGATCCCGACCTCGCAGCGACGGTCCACGAAGTCGGCACCGCGTTCCAGCATGATGTGACCGACCTCGACGGCATCTCCGGCCAGCATGTGTCGCTGCCGGCACGCGTCTCGACCGGACGAGACGGCGTGCTGATCGCGACGGGTGACCACTTCGTCGAGGACGCCGAGGTCACCGCCGTGATCCGCCCGTCGGGTGCGGCCCTGGTCGACATGGAGACCTACGCCTACATCTGGGTCGCCGGACAGTTCGATGTCCCGATCCGCGTGTTCCGTGCCGTCTCCGACCAGGCAGAGGACGGCGCGCTGACGGATTGGCGTGAAGCGGTCGCCCGATGCAGCGTGCAGCTGCGCGATTTCATCCGCAGCGAATACGGCGTCTGAGCCGGTCGGGCGCGCATCCACCACGGGATCGCGTCAGCGGGCCTCGATGATGCTGGGCCCGTTCGGCAGTGCGCGCACCGTGAGCTGTGCGGGGATCTGCTCCTGCATCGCTTCGACGTGACTGATCACCCCGACAGTGCGCCCGCCCTGTCGCAGTTCGTCGAGCGTGCGCATGGCGACATCGAGCGTGTCGCCGTCGAGGGACCCGAACCCCTCGTCGATGAAAAGCGTGTCCAGGCGTATTCCCCCCGCACGGGCGGTCACCACCTCGGCCAGTCCCAGGGCGAGGGCGAGGGATGTGAGGAACGTCTCCCCTCCCGACAGTGACTGCGGCGGTCGGGTCTGCCCCGTGAAGGCGTCGAAGACCACGATGCCGAGTCCGGATGCCGCACCACGGGCAGCGAGCGCATCGGAGTGCTGGAGCTGGTAGCGACCCGTCGACATGTCGTGCAGCCGGCGGTTGGCAGCCTCGACGATCTCTTCGAGCTCCGCGGCGAGCACGAAGGTCTCGAGCGTCATCTTGCGGGTGTTGGCGCCTCTGCCCGCGATCGTGTCGGCGAGATTCTGCAGCACCTCGAACTCCGCGGCATCGTCGGCGGTGCGAGCCTGCTCGGCTGTGGCCGAGTCGATCAGACCGCCGAGTCGTTCTGCGGTGCCGGCGGCTCTGGCCACTTCATCGACCGCCGCCGTCCAGACGCTCCGAGCGGCCGCAGATGCCTGTTCGCGCGGTGCGAGGTCGATCGGCTCCTCGGGAAGCGTGCGCAGTTCGAGGTCGAACAGCACAGCGCGCTCCTTCTCTCGCTGCACGGCATGCTGCGCGATCCGCGCGTCGAGGGCTTCCTGCGTCGTGATCGAACGCAGTGCGTCTTCGACGGCCGCCTCGTCGTCGAACACGGAGTCTGCGAGCGCCTCGTCGCGCTCGGCTTCCGCTTCGACGAGCGCCTCGGCCCTGCGTGTGCGCTCCGCGATCGCCTGGATGAGTGCGCGCGCCGCGGTGATCTTCGCCTCTGTGTCGGAGAGCCGTTCGGCGACGGAGTCGAATCCGCCCCGCGCCTCGGTGACGAGCTGATGCGCCTCCACGCTCCGCTGCCGCAGGAGCGCGTGCCGCTCCCGCGCCTCCGTGAGAGCGCTCGCGTCGACGTCTCGATCGGCGTCGAGCCGCTCGAGGCGGATGACGAGCTCGTCGAGCTGGAAGTCGAGCGTCTTCAGCGCCTCCGCGGCTGCACGACTGCTCGCTAGCGCCGCGGAGGCCTCGGCGTATTCACTCTCGGCACGTTCGACGTCTCGACCATCGGCGCGGGCAGTGGCGGCGGCGAGCTCGGCACGCAATGTCGATGCGCTCGACGCCAGCTCGCGCTCCTTCTGCGACGCGGCGTCACGGGCTTCTTCCGCGAGGGCGATGTCTTCGGGCGAGACGGGATCCGAATGCGTGGCCGGTGTCGGATGATCGAGTGAGCCGCAGACGGGGCAGGGGTGCTCGTCGCGGAGTGTCGAGGCGAGTTCTCCGGCCATACCGTCGGTGCGCCGTTGACGCAGTTGCGCCAGCGATGTCTGCGCAGCCGCATGCAGTGCGGTGGCCTGCGTGAGCTCGAGGTCGAGCGACATCTCGGCGGCCTTCAGCCGTTCCGCCTCGCGCGCCGCGGCACGACGGAGATCCGCCGTCTCCTGCGACGCCAGCCTGTCGTCCACTCGGTCGGCGAGACGCCGGGTCTCGTCGCGCAACGACGTCAGTTCGGTGATCTCCGCGGGCAGGGAGGCCCGCTTCTCCTCTGCGGCCTCGATGCGGGCAGCCACGGCCACGATGGCTTCTTCGGCGGATCGTGCCTTCGCGTCGAGCGCCGGCGCACGCTCCTCGAGCTCTCGTGCCCGCTGCCATGCTCCGCTCTCCCTGATGCGCTCGGCCGTCCAGGCGTCGAGGTCGCCGTCCACCGGGAGGTCGAGGGCCTCGGCCGCCGCGCGAGCACTCTGCTCCTCCCGGGAGGCGACGGTGAGTGCTGCGCCCGCACGTGCCGCCGCGGCGATCGTGGAGCGCAGCACCTCCGCGGCGCGAGCCGCGGAGAGTTCCGCACGAGCCTCCTCGATCAGGGGCGCCTCGGCGTCGAGACGTTCGAGCGCTGCCCTGGCGCGGTCGCGTTCGCTCTGCGCCCGTCGGTCTTCGCGCGCCACAGCGAGCTCCGCGTCTGCTGCGGCCGACCGCTTCTCCGCGTCGAGCTGCTCGGATGCGCGGCGCTCCGCGCGATAGTCGGCGCGGGCCTTGGCTCGTCGGAGGGCGTCGAGACGCACATCGATCGATGACGGCAGGTGCAGCGCCTCAGGCGGCATCTCGTCGCCGTCTCCGATCAGCCCGCCGGTGACCACCAGACGCTCGGCCTCGTCGACGCGGGCCTCGACGGCCGCGAGCCGGGCGCCGAGCGCCTGTTCCGCCGCCCGACGACGCTCGTCGAATCGTGCCTGCACGTCTTCGAATCGCTGGGTGCCGAACAGACGCCGCAGCAGCGCCTGGCGATCGCGGCTGCCCGCGAGCAGGAACTCGGAGAACCGGTTCTGCGCGAGCAGAATCACCTGCAGGAACTGCTCACGACTCAGCTGCAGGATCTCGTCGAGTTCGCCTGCGACGTCGACGGCCCGTGCGGCACGGCCGATCCAGCCGGCGTCCGTCCATTCATCGAGGGCCACGGCCGGTGCCTGCTTGGTCATGCCGCCACCACGCTTGGCCGGACGCAGATACTCGGGTGAACGGGTGACCCGGAATCGGCCGGTGGGCGTGCTGAACTCGACGACCACCTCGGAGGGATCGTCGGGCTCGCAATGGTCGCTGCGAAGCCGTTTCTCACCCCCGTCGTACCGTGGTACTCCGCCGTAGAGACCGAAGCAGACGGCGTCGAGGATGCTCGACTTGCCCGCTCCCGTCCGTCCGGCGATCAGGAAGATGCCGTCGTCGGCGAACGCGTCGAAGTCGACGGTCTGGCGTGAGCGGAAGGGCCCGAAACCCTCGACCTCCAGGCGATGAAGACGCATCTAGACGAGCGCCTCGGCACGCACCCGCTCATCGAGCACCGCACGGATCAGCTCGCCCTCCGCCTCGGTCGGTCCGTTCCCTGCCCGCACGTGCTCGAGGAAGGCCTCGATGCGATCGGCGTCGGTGATCGCGGTGCGCAGACGCTGCACGTAGGAGCGCTCGTCGACCTCCGCCTTCACTTCGGGCTGGTGCTGCACCATGGCGCAGTGGGGGTAGCTCTCACGAAGGCGCCGCATCGGCTCGCGTTGTGGCACCGCATCCGTATAGACGGCGCAGACCCAGTCCCCCGCATGCTCGGCGACCCGCTCGACGGACAGGAGCTCGTCGAGCGGACCGGTGAGCGTGACGAGGCGACGGGGCACCGGCAGTTCGAGCCATTCGACCTCGGCGAGCCCTTCGGCATCGATGTCGACGAGCCAGGACCCACGTGGCTTGTCCTGCTCGCCGAAGCTGTAGTGCAGCGGCGCACCCGCGTAGCGGACACGGTCGCTGAGCTGCTGACGCCCGTGGATGTGCCCGAGCGCCACATAGTCGGGCCCGTCGAAGACGCTCAGCGGCACCATGTCGAGGCCCCCCTGGCGCACCTCGCGTTCGAGTCCGGCCGTCGCGTCGACGCCCGCGGCGAAGCAGTGCGCGATCGCCACCGAACGCCCCTCGTACTGCTCCATGCCCGCGCGGACCAGGTCCATCGCGTGCGCCATGGTCTGCGCCTGCGTGCGCAGCTGACGTCCGGTGCTGTCGCCCTCCGGCCAGTGCTGACGCACGATCGCCGGCTCGAGATAGGGGATGCCGAAGAAGTGGACCGGGCCATGCGCATCGGCGATCGTCACGGGCACTCCGACCGCGAGCGGGTCGGTCAGCACGTGGATTCCCTCGCGGAGCAGCCGGGCCTGGAAACCGAGTCGTGCGGCCGAATCGTGGTTACCGCTCGTCACGATGACGCGGGCGCCCGTCTCGTGCAGAGCCACCAGCGCATCGCCCAGCAGGGTGTATGCGGCACCGGACGGCGTGGCGGAGTCGAAGACGTCTCCCGCGACGACGACCGCGTCGACCGCGTTCTCGCGAACCTGTGCGGTGAGCGCTCCGAGCACCTCGGCGAGGGCGTCCATGGTCGAGTTGCCATGGAACGTCCGGCCGATGTGCCAGTCGGAGGTGTGCAGGATGCGCATACTCACACGGTACGAACCCCCTCCGACATTCCGTCCGAGGCGTGCCGTGGCATCCGTTCCTGATGCGGGATCCTCGCCCCGGAACGGATGCCGCGCCACCACGTCAGTGCGCCGCGAGAACGGGCGTGTCCTGCGCCGGAAGCAGCTGCTCCTTCGTGCCGCGCACCATGGTCGCGGCGATGACGGACGCCACGACCATGAGGATCGACGCGGTGATGAAGGTCCACCCGTAGGCGTCGGTCAACTGCTGCGGTGCGAGATCGGCTTGCGAGCGACCGCCGACGGAGGCGGCGTACACCGCGGTGAACACCGACAGGCCGATCGAGCCGCCGATCTGCATCGATGAATTCGCCACCGCCGACGCCACTCCCGCGTCATGCGGGGCGACTCCCGAGAGCGCCAGGTTCTGCAGCGGGATGAAGACGAACCCCATGCCGATGCCCAGGAGCACCAGTCCCGGAGCGATCTGCACGAAGTAGGCGCCGTCCGGGGTGATCCCGGAGAGCAGGAACAGCCCGACCGCGGCGAACAGCGGTCCGACGACCAGCTGCGGACGTGGGCCGATCACCGACAGCAGCTTGGTCGCGATCGGAGCCAGAACCATGGTCGCGATCGGCAGCGGCAGGCTCGCGAGGCCGGCCTGCAGCGCGCCCATGCCCAGCACGAACTGCAAGTGGAAGGTCAGGTAGATCGTTGCCCCGATCATGATCGCCCCGGCGATTCCCTGGATCAGGAACGCCCCGCCTCGCACTCGGTCCGCGACGACGCGCAGGGGGAGCAGCGGCTGCGCCACCCGGCTCTCCACCCAGACGAACACGGCCAGGAGCACGACCCCGATGGCGAGGAATGCGATCGCCAGCGGATCGGCCCACCCGTTCTCGGCGCGGCTGAATCCGTAGACGAGCGCACCGAGACCGAGGGTCACGCAGATCGCGCCCCAGACGTCGTAGCGGTTCTCCCCCTCTGCCTTGCTCTCGGTCAGGAAGAGTGCGCCGCCGATCACGCCGATGCCGACGAAGAAGAGGTTGACCAGGAGACACCAGCGCCAGTCCGCGAATTCGGTGAGCACACCGCCGAGGAGCAACCCGACGGCTGCCCCGGTGCCGGCCACGGTCCCGAAGACGGCGAAGGCGGTGTTCCGCTCCCGCCCCGAGGGGAACGTGACGGTGAGAAGGGCGAGCGCGGCGGGCGCGAGGAGGGCCGCGAAGGCCCCCTGCAGCCCGCGAGCGAGGATCAGTTCCCACCCCTGCTGTGCGAACCCGCCGTACAGGGATGCCGCTCCGAATCCGACCATGCCGATCATGAAGACGCGCTTGCGTCCCACGTAGTCGGCGATCCGGCCCCCGAGCAGCAGTAGCGCCCCGAAGGCCAGGGCGTAGGCCGTGACGACCCACTGGCGCTGCCCGTCCGAGAGCCCGAGGGCAGCTTGGGCACGGGGAAGGGCGATGTTCACGATCGTTCCGTCGAGGACGACGACCAGTTGCGTGAGCGAGATGACGATGAGGGCCCACCACCGGGAGAGGGGATGGGCGCGCAGGGATGAAGACATGGGAAAACCTCCGGTGTCTGGTGAGGATGCCGGAGGTTTCGAGCCTCGGATCAGCGTGCCTCTCGACACCTGACCGCCTCAGCCAACGGGGCTGAGCAGAGTTCGATCTTATCGCAGGCGCTCTCATTCCAGGAGTTCGAGGAGGAAGCGGAAGGTCCCCTGACCCTCCCTCGTCACGACGACCGGCACGCGGTGATGCGAGATGCTCCGTGCACCATCACCTGTACAGCGTGCGGGGCTGCGCGATGCGATATCCGGGCTGCCCTCCGCCCCACAGGTGCCGGCTTGCCCCGCCGGCTGAGGGTTGTGCCCGCTTCGTCGTGACTACCGACTTCCGCTGTCCTCCTCGAGGTCGTTCGACCAGTTCGCCTGCTGGATCCGGTTGTCGAGCTCACGAAGCTCCTGCGCGACGGCGTCGGCACGGGAGCGCAACTGCGCGACGGGGAGAGCGGAGACCTGGCGCAGCTCCGACCGCATCTGGCGCAGGAACTGGTCGTTGGCCCCGGAGGCCGCGGCTGCTGCATCGGTGAGGACGGAGTGCCGCAGACGAAGCACGTCACGGGCGGCGAGCGCATCGGTCATGGTGCCGTCCGCCCCCAGGTCGAGCCGTGCGTTGGTCGCGTTGATGCGGCGGATGAGGTCGCGGAGCTGTGTCAGCGCGGCATCCGCCTCGACGATCAGGGCGGCCGCGTCCTCCGCCGGCTCCTCGCCCTCCTGGTACCGGGCGTTCGCGACGATGCGGGCCCGCAGCTGCTCGATGCGGCGCTGCAGATCTGCCCGTGCGGTGAGGGCTTCGGCGAGTTTCATGAGGTCATCCTCGCAAAGAGCGCGCGTAACAGTTCGTCATGTGGCCGGAGAGTCAGCGGGTGCGCAGAAGACCGGCACGCTCCGGGTGGGCGGAGAACCATTCCGCCACGTACCAGCACACGGCGTCGACCTGGCGACCACCGCGCTCGGCGATGTCGGCCACGGCGCCCTCGACGACCTTCCCCGCATAGCCGTTCCCGCGGAAAGTCGGGATCGTGAAGGCCCGGGTGAGGGCGATGGTGTGGCCGTCGTCGCGGTAGTCGAGCACGCTCACGAGCTTGCTGTCACGCATGAGTGTGTACCGCGAAGCGTCCTTCTCGTCGGTCAGGATGAAGCCGTCGACAGTGTGCGAGATCGTCATTCGAACCACGTTACGCCCGCCGGAAGCGCCCGGGCGTTTTGACATGGGGCGTCACGATCAGACATAATCCCCCCATGACCACCAACGCAAGCCCTTTGTCCGCCCAGGAGGCGAACAGGACTGCCGGGATGATGATGCCCGGTCGCGTTGGCATGTGTTGCCGAATGTGTCGCTGAACGAACAGCCACCCCGCCTGACCTGAACTCCTCGCCATCTGCGAGGTCAGTGTCTCCGAGCATCCACCCTTGCTCGTCTCCCGGCTCCGCCGGTCATTCATGCAACGCATCAGAGCCCCGCTCGATCCGGGCTCACGTCCTGAGGACTTCATCATCATGTCGAACACCGCACTTCTCGAGCGTCCCGCCACCACCGCCGCGATCCGCACGCAGACTGAGGCCGCCGCACCGCTCTCCGCCGCCGGCGCCGACCTTCCCGCCGTGCGCTCGCCCCGCGGCTTCGCCCTGTACGTCGGGCTGGACGAGATCAAGGCCGCCGAGGCAGGCGTCAGCCTCCCCCTCCTCGTCGACGCACTGCGCCGCACTCTCGCCGAACTCGCACCGGGTGCGGAGACGCACGCCACGGTCGCCCTCGCGCCACACGGCTCGGGAGGACGTGACCTCGACGTGGTCCGCCTCGCCCTCCAGGAGCCGGGAGCCATCGCGCGCACCAAGGCCGCTGCCGAGGAGGACACCGCCGACGAGGAGAGCGGCGTCACCGTCGACATCTCCCGCAAGCGCGTGCTGATCGATGGCGAATCCGCCGCGTTCACCTACAAGGAGTTCGAACTGCTGCAGTACCTCGTTCTTCGCGAGGGCCGCACGATCGAGCGCAGTGAGCTGGTCTCCGCCCTCTGGCAGGCCCAGGACGACGAGACCCCGGGAGAGCGCACCATCGACGTGCACGTGCGCCGCCTCCGCGCCAAGCTGGGTCGCTACGAAGACATCGTCCGCACCGTTCGTGGCATCGGATACCGCTTCGACCGGCACGCCGACGTCGTCATCCGATACGGTCACGGCACCCCCTCGCCCGACCGCTTCTGAGCGCACTCTCCGACCTCGGAGGTTCACAACTCAGGAACATCGCCCGCGAAACGCCTTCGTCGTTCCTCCCCGAGGTGCTCGGCGCCCGAACTTCCTGTATTGCGAACACGGATGACCGGGCATCAGCACCCCCGGGTCCGTGTCAGAACCGGCGCGTAGGGTGGGCGCATGACCCTGACAGCGCATTCCGCAGCGGCAGACGCCGCTCCCGCGGAAACTGCTCGGGAGACCGTCTACCGCCCTCCGCATGAGCTCGATCTCCGCCGGACGGTCGGCATGCTCCGCCGTGGCGGCACCGACCCCACGATGCTCATCGACGGGTCCGTCATCTGGCGCGCGATGCGCACGCCCCTCGGACCGACGACGCTGGCGCTGCGCATGGCGGGCGGAGAGGTGCGGGCGACGGCGTGGGGCCCCGGCTCGGACGTGGCCCTCGATCTCGTGCCCGCCCTCTGTGGTGCCCACGACGATCCCGGAGATTTCGATTCAACGCTGCACCCGCTCATCGCCGACACCGCACGACGCCACCCGGGGCTGCGTCTGACGCGTACCGACGAGGTGTTCGATGCGCTCGCGTGCGCGATCATCGAGCAGAAGGTGACCGGCATGCAGGCTTTCGGCGCATGGCGCTGGCTCGTCACCCGCTTCGGCGCGCGCGCACCCGGCCCGACGCCGCGGCCGATGTTCGCCGCCCCCTCCCCCGAGCAGTGGTTCCGCATCCCCTCCTGGGCCTGGCATCGTGCCGGCGTCGAGCCGCCCCAGTCGCGCACCATCGTGCGTGCGGCCGAGCGCGGAGACCGCATCGCCCGAGCCGTCCGAGCCGCCGCCTCGGGAGACGACCGAGACCGCGTGCTCACGAGCCTTCCCGGCGTGGGGGTCTGGACGTCGGCGGAGACGCGCATCCGCGCCCTCGGAGATCCGGATGCGGTCAGCGTCGGCGACTATCACCTCGCCCACGAGGTCGGCTACGCCCTGACGGGCACGCGCACCGACGACGACGGGATGGTCGAGCTGCTCGCGCCCTGGGCCGGTCAGCGACAGCGCGTCGTGCGTCTCATCTACGCCAGTGGAGTGCAGGAGCCTCGCCGGGGTCCTCGTCTCGCGCCCGAAGACCATCGCCGCCGCTGACGCCGCCACCTAAGCTGGTGCCATGTCCCGTTCCATGCTGCGCATCCTCGTCACCGTCGGCCTGCTGATCGTCGGCGTCGTGGTCGGGCTCATCTTCCAGAACGTCTGGCTCGGGGTACTGCTCGCGGCGATCGTGTGGCTGGGCTGGTTCCTCGGGTACGAATCGCGCCGTGGCAACAACGCCGGCGTCAACGACGAGGACCACGGCATCGAGCTCTGACGCGCTCACTCCGCAGGCAGGCGCGGCACGACGGCTCAGTAGTAGACCGCGAGCGGCCCTGACGGACCGTCGACGACGCGCACGGGAGTATCGAACACCCGCGTGAGCACATCGTCCGTCATGATCGTGGCCGGCGATCCGAACTCGACGACAGCGCCGTCCTTCATGGCGCAGATGTGGTCGGCATAGTGGCCGGCGAAGTTGATGTCGTGCAGCACGATGACGATCGTGCGCCCGAGCTCTTCCGCCGCTCGCCGCAGGTGCTTCATCATCTGCACGGCGTGCCGCATGTCGAGGTTGTTCAGCGGCTCGTCGAGCAGCACGAACTCGGTGTCCTGTGCCAGGACCATGGCGACGTAGGCACGCTGCCGCTGCCCTCCGGAGAGCTCGTCGAGATACCGGCTCTCCAGGGCGCCGAGGTCGAGGAAGTCGATCGCTCGGCTGATGATCTCCTCATCGGCCCTGTTTAGCCGACCCTTCGAGTGGGGGAAGCGCCCGAACCCGACCAGCTGGCGCACGGTGAGCCGGGTGACGAAGTGGTTCTCCTGGCGCAGGATCGAGACGACCTTCGCCAGGTCCTTGGACTTCGTGGAGGCGACGTCGAGCCCCGCGATCTCGATCGCACCGGCGTCCATCCCGCTCAGACGCCCGATCATCGTGAGCAGGGTCGATTTGCCCGCCCCGTTCGGACCGATGAGGGCGGTGATGCCGCCGGCGGGGATCTCGAGGTCGACGGGGCCGATCGCGACCTCGCTGCTGTAGTCACGGCGGACGCCGTCGAGTGCGATCACAGTCTGCCCTTTCTGAGGATGACGATGAGGAACACGGTGCCGCCGACGAGCTCGATCAGGATCGACACCATCCCCTGCGCGTAGAAGATGTTCTTCATCACGAAGTAGGCACCGGCCAGGATGGTGAAGGCCGTGAGCACCGCGACGGGGAAGATCAGCCGATGATCGTGGGTGTCGGCGAACTGGTATGCGAGGGTCGCCACCAGGAAGCCGAGGAACGTCATCGGCCCCACCAGCGCCGTCGAGGTCGCCATCAGCACAGCGACCAGGAACAGCACGACGAACAGCTCGCGCCGGTGATCGACGCCGAGGGAGCGGGCGGCATCCGGCCCGAGAGCCATCAGGTTGAGTCGGCGCGAGCGGAGCCAGAGCAGCGCAGACGCCGCGACCACCAGCGGGATCGCGAGCGGAAGGTAGGAGGCGTCGGCGTTCGACACGTTGCCGAACAGACGCGCAGCGAGCACGTCGAACTCGCTGGGCGTGAGGAGCCGCTGCATGAACGTGGAGATCGCTCCGAGGCCTCCCCCGATCACGATGCCCACCAGGAGCATGATCTGCAGGTTGCCGTAGCGCCCGGACAGCAGCCAACCGTAGAGGGCGACGGCGAGGCCGACCATGATCGCGACCTGGATGGCGAACTGCCCGACGCCCTGGATCGCCACGATCCCGGCCACACCGAACAGGTACACGGTCGAGGTCTGCACCACCCGGTACAGCGACTCGAAGCCCATGATGGACGGCGTGATGATGCGGTTGTTGGTCACGGTCTGGAAGCTCACCGTCGCCACGGCCTGCGCGACCGCGACGAGTGCCATGACCGTGACATCGGTCGCACGGTGCTGGGCGATGCGCCAGAACCCCGTCGATCCGACCGGCATCGGGTTCGCCCACGCCAGCAGGCCGAAGCCGGAGCCCGCGGCGAGGACGATGAGGATGCCGAGCACGACCCCGTAGCGCCGACGCGCCCGCGGGGTCGTGAACGCCCCCGCGGATCGTGTGGAAACGCCCACGGCCACGTCTCTCGCCCCGCTAGCCACGTCGACGCTGCCTGAGCAGGAGGAGCACGAACACCACGGCGCCGACGACCCCGAGGATCAGCGACACCGGAACCTCAAACGGCATGATGATGGTGCGCCCGATGATGTCGCACACCGTGACGATCGCGATGCCGAGCAGACACACCCACGGAAGGTTGCTGCGCAGGTCGTCGCCGCGCACCATCGAGACGATGTTCGGCACGATCAGCCCGAGGAAGGGGAGGTTGCCGACGACCACCGTGACCACGCCGGTGGTGACCGCGATCAGAACCGTGCCGAGCAGGATGATCCGGTTGTAGTTCACCCCGACGTTGGTGGCGACTTCTTCACCGAGTCCCGCGATGGTGAGCCGATCGGCGACGATGAAGACGATCACGCCGATGATGGCGACGATCCAGAGCATCTCGTACTGGCCGCGCATCACCGAGGTGAAGCTGCCTGCGAACCAGACGCCGATGATCTGCAGCGAGTTCGTCGCCAGGGCGAGGTAGGTCGAGAGCGCGCCGACCACGGCCCCGAGCATGATGCCGACGATCGGAACGATGAGGGAGGACCTGAGGGCCACTCGTCGGAGGAACGCGAAGAACACCATCGTGCCGATGAAGGCCGCGAACACCGCACCGGCCATCCGGAGAGGGAGCGAGGGCTGCGGCACGAGGATCATGACCATCAGGAGCCCGAGCCCCGCCCACTCGGTGGTACCGGTGGTCGTCGGCTCGACGAAGCGGTTCTGGGTGAGCAGCTGCATCACGAGACCCGCCATCGCCATCGAGGCGCCGGCCAGGACGAGGGCGATCGTGCGGGGGACGCGAGTGATCTGGAACATCTGGGCGCCGTCTTCGGCGCCGGCGACGTCGTACACACCCGTGAAGAGCGAGATCACGAGCAGCACGACGACGACCAGCACGCCGATGAGCAGCTTCACGTCGAAGAGCCGCCCGGCGTGGCGGGGCGGTGGGGCGATGTCTGTGGAGACCATGATGACGGTGCGGCGGCACCCGGATCACCCGGATGCCGCCGCAGTACCTCAGTTCTTCGCGCTCTTCTCGAGGGCGTCGGCGAGGTCATCGAGGAACGTCGTGTACGTCTGGATGCTCTCGTTCAGGTACGTGTCGGTGGGCATGTAGACGATCTGCTTGTCCTTCACGGCGGTGACGCCGGCGAGCGCCTCGGAGCTCTCGAGGATCTCGGCCGCCTGGACGTAGTCGGGGGTGTCGGCGGCGAACACGGCGTCGCGGTCGAGCACGAGGATCCAATCGGGGTTCGAGGCGGCGATGGCCTCCACGGAGATCTCGTCGCCCTGGTGGTCGTCGGTCGCGTCGTCGACCTCGAGCGCGGGGGTGAGGCCGAGGATGTCGTAGATCGGGCCGAGCGAGCGGCCGACGGTCGGGGCGAGGTAGCCGATCTCCCCACCGGAGGTGTTCACGGCCATGACCGTGTCGGCGGCGTCGTACGCGGCCTTCGCGCGCTCGACGGCGGCATCGAAGTCGTCCACGAGCTTCTGTGCCTCGTCCTGCTTGCCGAAGATCTCGCCGAGCACCGTGACCTGACGCTTGAGCTCGTCGTCGAAGGGTTCGCCCTCACGCGGCTCGAGGTCGATGATCGTGGCGTCGGGGACGAGGTCGGCGATCGCCGTGTTGTGCTGCGTGAACCGCTGGCCGCTGATGATCAGGTCGGGTTCCACGGCGACGACCGCTTCGAGGTCGGGCTCGCTGTGCAGTCCGATGTCGACGATCTCGTCGTCCTTCACATACGACACCGTCTCCGGCATGAGCGCGACGGCGCCGGCGGAGAGCTCGACACCCCAGTCGGAGAGCGTCTGGAAGGTGCGGTTGTCGAGGGCCACGACAGAGGCGGGAGGCGTCGCGATCTCGTGCGTGCCGGTGTTGTCCTCGATGGTGACGGTCGCTGCCGCGGGTTCGGTCTTCTCCGGTTCGGTCGAGCCGCCGGAGGTGCACCCGGCGAGGGCGAGGAGGCCGACGAGAGTGGCGCTCGTGGCGGTGAGGGTTCTGGGCACGGACATGGAGAGACTCCTGTTCTGCGGGATCGATGCGCACGCTGTGGGCGCCGGAAGACGAGCGGGTGGATGACCTTCACCTCGTCATATTTAGGTTAGCCTTACTTTATGAGCGATACGAAATCCGGTTTCTCGATCGAGCGTCGCGGCCTCGAGCTGCGCTTCCGCAACGTCACACTGAGTGCCCGCGAATGGCTGGCCCCGGACTTCGTGCGCGTGCGGCTGACCGGCTCGGACCTCGCCGGATTCGATTCCCTCGGCTCCGACGACCACATGCGCCTGTTCTTCCCTGCGGCTCCCACGAACTCGGTCGAGGAGCTGCGCGCGTCCCCGAGCCGCGAGTACACCCCGCTCGCGTGGGGCGAGGACTGGCTCGACGTCGAATTCGCGGTGCATGGCGACCAGGGCGTCGCAGCTCCGTGGGCGGCGACTGCACCGCTCGGATCCTCCATCGGCGTCGGCGGACCCCGCGGGTCGGCCGTGTTGGTCGGCGAACCCGGGTCCTGGCTGCTGGTCGGCGATGAGACCGCGATCCCGGCCATCCGCCGCTTCGCCGCGCTCATCCCCGCAGGCGCCCCGACACGCATCGTGGTGGAGACCGTCAACCAGGGCCGCGAGATCGACATCGATGCCCCGGTCGACGTCGAGTGGCTGCACCGCGGCCAGGAGCCTTCCGGCTCCGCCCTCATCGCCTTCCTCGAGACGCTGACCTCCGACGACGCGACCGGGCCCGACCCGTTCGTCTTCATCGCCGCCGAGCAGTCGATCGTCAAGCCGGGCCGGGCACTGCTCGAGCGCTGGGGCGTCGACACCGCGAAGGCCGTCGTGAAGGGCTACTGGAAGCGCGGCGAAGCCGAGTACCACGCGCCGCACTAGTGTGCGTGTGCTCGTCGGTGCGCACGGCGAGCTCTCAGGGCGCAGACGTGCCGCGCCTCCGGGCCGCGATCACACGCGCGTGAGGGGAAAGTGCGGTGTCGGCGGCAGCTCGACCTCGATCGTGTCTCCGGCGGTCACGGGTCCGCCGCGGGAGACGATACCCATGACCCCGGCCAGTCGGACGACTCGGCCCTCATCATCGGTCTTGACCAATCGCTTGAGCAGGCCGGATTGAAAATCGTTGATCTGCTGGCACGGGTTGCGCAGGCCCGTGATCGTCACCACCGCATCGCCGAAGCGCAGTCGAGCGCCGACGGGAAGTGCCAGCAGGTCGACATCCCGAGTCGTGATGTTCTCGCCGAGTTGACCGGGCTCGACGCCGTGCCCGCTCGCGCGCAGGTCGTCGAACAGCTCTTCGTGGATCAGGTGCACCTGTCGCAGGTTCGGCTGTGACGGGTCTGCAGCTACCCGTGAGCGGTGCTGCACAGTTGCGCCGCAGTGCGCGTCTCCTTCGACACCGAGCCCCTCGAGGAGCGTGATCGACTCACGCGGCAGCTTGCTGAAGGTGTGCGAGGCGTGGGAATGGACAGCGACGACCTGAGGAGCCATGCCTCCATCGTTCCATGAGACATCGGACTCTCGACCAGCATCGACGCGCCCTGGTGCGACGTCGGCCGTTGCTGGAAGACTCGGCACATGGCTCTTCTGGATCACCTGGGCATCACCGTCGACGACCTCGAGCGCGGCCGGGCGCAGTTCCACCCCGTCCTCACCGCGCTCGGATACCAGAGCGGTGGTGCGAACGACCATTCGATCTCGTGGAACAACGGCGACGAGACCGAGATCATCCTCTACACCTGGGATGAGGACTCCGCCCCGCACCGTCATGGCCGCATCGGCTGGCAGCACATCGCCTTCGCGGTGCCGACGCGCGAACAGGTCGAGCACCTGCACGCCGTCGCGGTCGACGCCGGGTGGACGCCCGTCCGCGAGCCCAAGGAGTACCCGCGCTACTCGGAGCGCTACTACGCCTCGTTCGTCGAGGACGCCGACGGCATCCGGGTCGAGTTCATGTACAACCCGCCCCGCGAGACGGCTTGACTCCCGGGCGTGTCACCTCCTAGGGTTGCAAAGCTGTGCCGATCGGCGCAGCACGCCAGCCGAGGAGTCGACGGATGACCGCCCAGCGGAACCTTCCCATCGCAACGGTATTGCCGCTTCAGCAGAAGCGCAATGACCGCTACGAGTCGTACCCTCCGGCGCGCGCCGTGTGACAGCATCCGCTCTCGCAACGCCCCGCACCGTCAGGTCCGGGGCGTTTTCCGTTGGAGAGACCCCTGACCTGTGGCTGAACACCACCACAAGGAAAGGAATCATGGAGAGGCTCTCCGCACGGCTGCTGTCGTGGGCGTCGCTGATCGACGAGAAGACACTCGATCAGGCGCACACCACGGCCCGCATGCCGTTCATCCACCCGCACCTGGCGCTGATGCCGGATGCGCATCTCGGCAAGGGGGCGACGGTCGGCTCGGTCATCCCGACGCTCGGCGCGATCATCCCCGCAGCCGTCGGCGTCGACATCGGCTGCGGCATGATCGCCGTCCGCACGCAGTTCACGAGGAGCGACTTCGAAGGTCGCGCCCTCGCCGAGCTGAGGGAGCAGATCGAGCGCGCCATCCCGCTGTCGGCCGGCCGGTACAACAACAAGGTCGTCGCGACCGCCGAGCCCCGCATCGCGGAGCTCGAGGAGCTCGCCGAGAAGAACGGTTTCGACCCTGAGAAGTATGCCGGGAACTGGCGGCTCCAGCTGGGAACGCTCGGCTCGGGCAACCACTTCATCGAGGTGTCGATCGACGAGCTCGACCGGGTCTGGCTGTTCCTGCACTCAGGGTCCCGTGGGGTCGGCAACAAGATCGCCGGGCACCACATCGGTGTCGCGCAGCGGCTCGCCAAGCAGTGGTGGATCGACCTCCCCGACCCCGACCTGGCGTACCTGGTCGAGGGCACACCGGAGTTCACGCGATACATCCGGGAGCTGCGGTGGGCCCAGCACTTCGCCCTGTTGAACCGGGAGGAGATGATGGATCGTGTCGTGCGGCAGGTCTCCGAGTTCCTCGGCAGCCCCGTCGACGAGCAGGAGCGGATCAACTGCCACCACAACTTCACCGAGTCGGAGAAGCACTACGGCACGCAGGTGTGGGTGTCACGGAAGGGTGCGATCCAGGCGGATGCCGGCAGGCCAGGGCTCATCCCCGGCTCGATGGGCACAGCCTCGTACGTGGTCGAGGGGCTCGGCGACCCGCAGTCGCTGAACTCCTCACCACACGGCGCCGGACGGGAGTACTCCCGGTCGGCGGCGCGGAAGACGTTCACGCACGATCAGCTCCGGGAGGCGATGACGGGCATCGAGTTCCGTGACACCGACGCCTTCATCGACGAGATCCCGCAGGCATACAAGCCGATCGACCAGGTGATGGCGGATGCCGCGAGCCTCGTGTCGATCCGGCACACCCTGCGGCAGATCGTCAACGTGAAGGGCGACTGAGCAGGACCGGGCGGTGGGCTCCCACCGCCCGGTCTCCTGGACGCCCCGACCTGCCGCGTCATCCGCCGACGCCGACCTGCCCTCCACAGACGCGCACGAAAGCGTGTTGCCCCCATCGTCCGTGCAACCGATATCTTCGCCCTCCGCGCTCTGGCAGGCTTGCCGAATCGATGCGACGATGACGGAGTGGGATTCATGAATGACGCGCAGATCTGGACCATGATCGGGTCGTTCACCGTGCTGATGTTCAGTACGCTCACCGTCGTCTCGACCCTGTTCATCCGTATCGTCCGCAGCGAGATCGGCGGCCTCCGGAACGAGATGAACGGACAGATCGGCGGCCTCCGGAACGAGATGAACGCACGATTCGATGCGGTGAACACCCGGTTCGATGCGGTGAACACCCGCATCGACGGTCTCGACCGCGACGTGCAGGCCATTGTGAAGCGCACGTTCGGGCTCGATCGGGAATGATGGCGGTGCCGGGACGCAGCAGAACCTCGATCGACCGGGCAGACTCGTCCGACGCCTTCCCTGAAGTCGCCTGCGGCACTGCCGTACTGCTCCTCGCCGGCTCCAGCGGGCGCGTCGAGACCGAGCGCGCGGAGCTGCTGGCACGGCACGGAGCCCGAGTCCGCGCCATCCGCTGGTTCGGCGGCATCGGCCAGCGCCCGGCGCCGCACGAGGTGCCGATCGAGATGTTCATCGATCAGCTGGACCTGCTGCGACTCGAGGCCGATCGCGTCGCGATCTTCGGAACGTCGTTCGGGGCGGAAGCGGCGCTGGTGACCGCGTCACTTCACCCGGTCGACGCGACGATCGCCGTCGCTCCGTCGTCCGTCGTCTGGGCGGGGATCGCAGACGAAAACTGGTCGTCGCACTGGACCCACCGAGGTGCTCCCCTCCCCGCAGTGACCTTCGATCCCACCTGGTCGCCATCGACCGAGCCGCCCGAGTACCGGTCGCTGTACGAGTCGAGCCTCGCCCGCGACCCGGAAGGCGCCGCCGCGGCAGCGATCCACGCGGAAGACATCGCCGGAGTCGTCGTCCTGGTCGCCGGAGGCGATGACCGCGTGTGGCCGAGTGACCGATTCGCCGCAGAGATCGCCGAGCGCCGCAGGGTGCACGGACGGGAGGCGACGGTGGTCACTCATCCCGCCGCCGGACACCGCATGGTCCTGCCCAGCGAGTCGGTGGCGGTCGGAGGTGTGACGATGGCGCGCGGAGGCTCGCCCTCCGCCGACGCGGCACTCGGCGCTCTCGCGTGGCCGCAGATCGTGCACGCCCTCGGCCTGCGGGCCTGAGGATCAGAGCGCCGGGGCGGCCACGGTCTCGACGGAACGGTCGGTGAACGCGGTCTTCGGGACGAACACGAGGATCACGGCGGCGATCAGCGCGGTCACTCCGCAGACGATCCACACCGTGAAGTAGCCGGCGAGCGATCCGGCAGTGCCCTCGCTCGCACCAGCAGTCGACGCGACGCCGTGCAGAAGCGCGATGCCGAACACGCACGAGGCGATCGCGCCGCCCACGGTCTTGACCGAATTGGTCAGCCCCGTCGCGACGCCGGTCTGCGTGGCCGGAGCCGCGGATGCCGCTGCCGCGGGGAGCGCCGCGACCAGTGCTCCGGACCCGAGGCCGACGACCACCATGTTCGTGATGACCTGCGCGTAGGTGTCGTGGAACGGGAGGAAGAGGAGGAAGCCGAGGCCGACCAGCACGGACGCCCCCATCAGCGTCACCCGCGGAGTCGCCTTCCGAGCGATGGTCGGGAACAGCAGTGCACCCGCGATCATGGCGATCAGATAGACGCCGATGATCAGCGACGTCGCGAAGCCGCTCGTGCCGAGACCGTAGCCGTAGACCTCCGGATCGGTACGCGCGAACGTCGACAGCGGGGCCTGCGCGCCGAGCACACTGACTCCGAAGAGTCCGGCGGTGAGGAACACCGGGCCGAGCGCGGGTGAGCGGAACATGCGCACATCGATCAGCGGGTCATCGCAGCGGAGCTCCCAGACCACGAACGGGATCACCAGCAGGACGCCGAGGACCACCACCGCCCAGGACCACGGGTTCACCAGACCGCCCTCGAGGCGGAGCAGGCTGAGACCACCGGTGAAGCAGACGAGGGCGAGGGAGATGAGCACGAGGCCGACCGTGTCGAAGATGCCACCCGTCGGCTCAGGCGACTCCTCGACGCCGAACAGGATCACGAAGAAGCACACCACGATCAGGACGGCCGGGATCAGCAGCACGACCGTGAGCGGGAGGACATCGATGAGGGCACCGCCGACGAGCGCGCCGATGATCGCTCCGCCTTCGAGGGCGGCGACGAGGAGGCCGGCGGCCTTGGCGGTGATCGACGAACGGCCCTCCATCCGACGCGAGCGCGACCAGATCAACGCGATCTCCAGCGGAAGCCAGACCACGTAGAAGCCCATCAGCGCCCACGCCGCGAGGAAGACGGGGAACGAATCCGTGAAGGGCAGCACCAGGGCGGCCGCTGCGGTGACCGCGGTCGAGATCAGCAGCATCCGCTTGTGCCCGACCATGTCGCCGAGCTTCGCGAACGCCGGGACGACGAGCGCCGACAGCATCAGCTGCGTGCCCTCGAGCCAGTTCACGTCGGCGTCGTGGATCCCGAGGTGACGGGCGATGTCGGTGAGCATCGGGGTGTAGTACCCCTGCAGCACGCCACTCGTGAACTCCACGAAGGCGAGGAAGCCGACGACCGCGGCGAGGGTGCCCAAGGTGCGGGTGCGCGTCATCGCGTCTCCTGCTTCTGCGTCGGGTCCCCCGGCACGGTCCGAGGGGAGGGTGAGATCACCCTAGCCGTTCGAGCAGCACCCGATGGAATCGCTCTCCGCGCTCCAGGGCGGCGATCTCGACGCTCTCATCCACACCGTGGATCGAGGCGCGCTGCGCGTTCGACATGTCCAACGGCGCGAAGCGGTACACGGCCGGAGAGAAGCGGTGGAAGTGCCGAGAGTCGGTGGCCGCCATCATCACGTACGGCACGGCGGGAACGCCGGGGAATGCCACGTCGAGCGCCTCGGCGAGGAGGGCGAACTGCGCGTTGTCGGTCGGCGACTCCGGCGACGGCTCGCTCGCCTCGACGACCTCCACGGCGACGAGCGGATCGCGGATGCGGCGGCGCACCCGGAACACGGTCTGCTGCGTCGTCTCCCCGAGCGCGATGCGCAGGTTGACGGTGGCGGATGCCTGCGACGGCAGCACGTTCGCCGCGGTGCCGCCGGACTGCATGGTCGGAGCGACGGTGGTGCGCACGAGGGCCGCCGGTTCGCCGCCGAGCGCGGCGAAGACCTGCGCGGTCAGCAGCGGCGCCGATCCGAGGAGCCGCAGCAGGTGCCGGGCAGGTCCCGGAGTCTGCGCGGCCAGTTGCGACAGCATCCGCTGGATCGCCTTCGACGCGCGGGGACGGAACGTGGTGGGACCGAGTCGGTCCACGGCCCTGGCGACGCGTCGAACCGCCGTCAGCGAGGGCGGCGCGGAGGCGTGCCCGCCGTCGCCGCGCGCGGACAGGCGCAGCGTCATCACACCCTTCTCGCCGACCCCGATCATCGCTGCTCGACCAGGAACGAAGGGCAGGGGTGCGTCGACGACGGCCCCGCCCTCATCGACCACGAGCCACGGGACGACGCCGCGGTCGCGCAGCACCCGAGCGATCTCCTCGGCTGCGCGTCCGTAGGTCTCCTCGTTCCCTCCGAACGAGAGGTACACGTCACGGGACGGGACGAAGCCGTCGGCGAGCAGATTCTCGACCGCCTCGAGGATCACGATCAGCGGGCCCTTGTCGTCGAGGGCACCTCGTCCGTAGACCGAGCCGTCGGAGATCACCCCGGCGAAGGGCGGGTGGGTCCAGGCGTCGCTCTCGTCGACGGGGACGACGTCGTAGTGCGCCATCAGGACGACGGGTTCATCGGACGCCCCGCCGCTCCCCCGCCAATGGAACAGCAGCCCGAAGTCGGTGTGCCGTTCGAGGCGCAGCTTCTCGTGCGTCAGCGGGTAGAGCTCGGCGATCAGCGCGACGAACTCCTCGAACGGAGCCGGGCCGCGTTCGTCGAGCTCGGCCGAGACCGTCGGGATCCGGATCATCTGCGAAAGCCGCTCGGCGATGTCAGGGCGCACGGTCGATGTGGTCACAGTCGCCATCGTACCCAGCGTGGGCGTCATGCCCGCGGGTAAGCCGACATCTCACGAGGCGGTCGACGGCATCCCCGAAGAGGAGAAGGATGTACCGAGACGAAGGAGAACACATATGAGGATCGCCGTCGCAGGAGGAACCGGGACGGTCGGTCGGCACACCGTCGAGGCGGTGCGCCGAGCGGGGCACGACGCGGTCGTCCTCAGCCGATCGCAGGGAGTCGACCTGGTGACCGGAAAGGGTCTGGACTATGCCCTGGCCGGTGCCGACGCGGTGATCGACGTCGCGAGCATCGAGACTCTCAAGGCGAGCGCCGCCATCGAGTTCTTCACCGCTGCGACCGGAAACCTCGTCTCAGCGGCGGCGAATGCGGGGGTCACACAGATCGTGCTGCTGTCGATCGTCGGGATCGACCGCATTCCCTATGACTACTACGCCGGCAAGATCGCCCAGGAGAAGGTCGTCGGGGCGTCGCGCGTGCCGTGGACGATCCTGCGGGCCACGCAGTTCCATGAGTTCGCGGAGCAGATGTTCGAACGCGCGAAGCTGGGACCGATACACGTCGCCCCGAACGCGCGTACACAACCCGTGGCCGCGAGCGAAGTGGGCGCGCGTCTCGCAGCACTCGCCATTGCCGATCCGCAGGGACGCGTGCGTGACCTCGCCGGCCCTCGGGAAGAGCAGTTGTCCGACATGGTGCGCGCGTTCGCGCGGCGGACGGGATTCCGCGGATGGATACCGAGACTCAACGTGCCGGGGCCGCAGATGGCCGGCATGAGAGCGGGGCATGCTCTCCCCGGTCCTGACGCCGATCTCGGACGCCAGACCTTCACCGAATGGCTCGCCGCGCGCTCGACCGCGACGTAGGCGCCCTCATGAAGCACACGTTCGGCCTCGACCGAGGGCGGTGTCCTGATGCGACGCCGACCGCGCGTGCGGCGTGCGGTCACCGGACCACGCCCCGCCGTCCTGCGGGAACAGGGCAAGGCGGATGAAGGTTGCATCCGTGGTGGCGCGAGGTGCGTCGGAGGAGGTGCGCATGGAACTGACCCTGGTGTCGTCGTCGTTCTGCGGCGCCTGCGCGCGTACGCGGGCAGTGCTCACCGAGGCGGCGCGATTCCTCCCTGATGCGACGGTCACCGAGATCGACGTCGCTCAGGATCCGGATGCCGCCGACAAGCTCGACATCGGGTTCACGCCGACGGTGATCGTCCGTGATTCAGCCGGTGCCGAAGTCTTCCGTGCCGCCGGTGTCCCGACCGTCCCCCAGGTGCTCACGGCCGCAGTCAGGGCGCTCCCGGCCTGACCCCGCTGCCCCGCCTCGTCGCCCTCCGTCGCCCCCCCTCTTGCGGACCCCACGACCCCGGCGCAGACTGAGCCTCAGCGGTACCGGTCGTGACCCTTTCGCACACTCCTGGAGTCTTCATGCCTGCTCTCAACCCGTATCTCTCCTTCCGCACCGAGGCCAGGGAGGCGATGGAGTTCTATCAGAGCGTCCTCGGCGGCGACCTCGTGATCAACACCTTCGGCGAGTTCCCCGACATGGTGCAGGATCCGAGCCAGAAGGATCTCGTCATGCACGCGCAGTTGGACACTCCGGAGGGTCTCGTGCTGATGGGGTCCGACTCCCCCGACGGCATGCCGTATGAGAAACCGCAGGGGTTCTCGGTCTCGCTGAGCGGCAACACGGCGGCCACCACCCGGACCGTGTGGGACAGGCTCTCCGACGGGGCGACGATCACGATGCCCCTCGATGTCCCGCCGTGGGGCGGCCTCTTCGGGATGCTCATCGACCGGTTCGGCATCCCGTGGATGCTGCACGGCGACCCGGAGGAGTGAGGCTCGTCGGGGTCAGCTCACCCGCACCGCGCGACACGCGAGATGCAGGGCGAGGCGCGCCTCCGGATCGGACATGTCGATCCCGAGGAGTTCCTGCACACGGCGGATCCGCACGGCCACGGTGTTGCGGTGCACGCCCAGGGCCGTGGCTGTCGCGGCGATGCCCGACTCGTGGTCGAGATACGCGGAGAGGGTGGTGAGCAACTCGCCCCCTCCGTCGCGCAACGGCGCGAGCAGCGACTCCGCAGCCGGGACGAACGTGTCGTTACCGGTCCAGGCCAGCAGAAGCTGCTCCAGACCGAGGCTGTCGACGCGCACGAACCATCCTGTCGCGGAGCGTGAAGCCGCGATGCGCGCCGCATCCCCCGCCTCGTCGAGGGTGGTGGCGAGGCCTTCCGGTCCCCCCTGCACCGAGCCGATACCGGTCGCGACCGCGAAGTCGCGCAGCGCGGCCAGGTGAAGTTCGCGCAGAGCGGCGACGGCTCTCTCCACCCGATCCGGGTCAGGCGACTCGGGGAAGGTCAACCACCCGCTCAGCCCTCGACCGGCGGTCGTCGCGTGCGCCTCGCCGTCGATGGCGCTGAGTCCGGCGCTGACCGTGCGCAGCAGGGAGAAGGAATCGAGTCGTCCTCTCGCGACCATCCGGAACCCGAGGTGGTGTCCGCCGGTGCGCCAGCCGCGCTCGACCATGCGTCGCTCGACATCGGCGTCGGGCGCGCCATGCAGGTCGACGAAGTCGCGCAGCAGTCCGGAAGAGACGGCGACGTCGTTCACCGCCGCCACCTCGTCGATCAGGATGCGCGCCGCGACCGCGGGCATCGCGACCTCGGCGGCGACCGAGAGCGACTGCACCTGCGCCTCACCGAGGCCCTGCCCGAAGAGCACGAGCCGCAGACCGCTGCGCCCCGGACTGTCCACGCGCACCGACGCGGCTGCGGCATCTCCGCTGCTCGCCCGGTCGAGCCATGAGTCGAACCCGATCGCGGCGTGCAGCCGCTCGTCGAGATGAGCGCCTGCCTCCTGCAGCACTCCCGACGAATCGATCAGAGCGGCACCGACGCCGAGGTTCGCCGCGATGTGACCGAGAAGGTCTGCCAGGTCATCGGCGGCGTACTCGAACGACTGGGCCACCTTGCGCACCTGGCTGAGGGTGAGCGCATCGCGCGCCTCGAGCAGCATCCAGCAGGCCTTCGCGAGCTGGATCGGACGGTCGACGTCCAGCAGGCACAGACCGATCCGGTCCGCGAGGCGGAACGCGCCCGCATCGAACGAGGCGGCCCCCGAGAGGGCGAGTCCCGTGTACCCGCGGTCGCGCAACCGACGCAGCAGCGCGTCCTGCTGCCAGGTCGACGTCGGGGCGGACGCCGTGACGATCGCGAGCAGGTCGGCGCCGCCCTCGGTCAGCTCTGCCTCGCCGGCCCCCACCGCCACGGCTTCCCAGGCCATGCCGGCAGGCCCTGCGACACGTCGGAGGCCGCCGTTCTCGGCGTGGGCGAGCAGCGCACTCAACTGCAGCTTCTCGTTCACGCCGCGTCCAGATCATCGAGACCGTAGGCGGAGGGCAGCACCTTTGAACGTCGGTCGGGCCGGGCGTTCCACCATTCGGGTGCCGGGACGGCGAGGACCGCGACGTTTCGCGCGAGTCGGAGCTCGGTCACCTCGAGAATCTCTCGCGATATCGCATCGACGACCACGATGATCGTCGGGGCGGACGCCACCAGACGGCCGTCGGTGAGCACGGCCAGAGTCTCGGAGCGGCTGACCACCCGGTGAACCGCCCCGGCGAGACCGCTGATCTCCACCGCGTTCACGTGCGGGTCTTGGGCCGACGAGGAGACGGAGACGATGCGCCCCTCGGCGAGGAGCTCCGCCCCCAGTGCATCGGCGAGCAGAGGAAGCGGAGCGGTCGCGGCGCCGAGATAGGCCCTGCCGAGCTCGAGCGCGTGGGCGAGGTGCCCGCCGATCGCGTGCTCTCTCAAGTCGCCGACGGTGAAGCCGCCCAGCACGGCGCAGCCGACCCCGCCCGCCTGGATGATCGCCGACCGCACGACCCTTTCGGCATCGATCGCCCGGTGCGCCTCGACGAGTGCGACCCCGTCGGCACCGGTGTCGCACGCGAACACGAGGCCGGGGACGCGATCCACGAACAGCGACATCTGGTCGAGCCCCGGCACGGCGCGGCCGGTGCAATCCGCGTCGACCACGACGTGCGTCCCGGACAGCGTCAGCGGCGCGAGGCCGTTCATGCCGCCGCCCTCGAGGGAGCAGACCGCGGGAACCGGATGACCGATCCACCGTTCGACGGCGCTGAGGAGCCGGGCGAAGGGATCCGTGCCCGGAAGCCGCTCCTCCAGGAGCATGGTCGAGCCGACGAAGGCGACCCCGAGACAGGGCGTGGCCGGGTCGAGCGCCGAGATCGGCGAGACCTCGATCGGCCACCCCCTGGCTCCGGCGAGCATCAGCTCGAGCATGGTCGTCGACCCGCCGCCGCCGGAGCCGAGCAGGGCATAGCCGCGGGCGAGCGCCGTGAGGTCGTCCCGCTGCAGCATCATGCGCTCCAGCCTAGGGAGAAACGTCCTCACCCGCGGCCAGCGTCTCGAGCGGAACGAACTCCGCCGTGAGGCCGAACGCGGACGGACCGAATGCGGCGAGCGCGTCGGGTGTGCGCATCATCTCCGGGGTGGAGATCCCGAGCACCCGCACACGCTGCCCATAGCGGAGGCCCTCCGTCGTGATCGGCTCGGCCGTCTCGTGATCGACCACGCAGATCAGATCCGGCACGATCGCCACGAGCGTCTCGCCGCGGTGTGCGATGAGGTTCTCGTTCTGGAACGAGATCTCGAACGTGTCGCCCTCGTCCGCCCCCTGCGGCGCGATGACCGCACGCCCCTTCGCAAAGCCCTCGGTCGTGCGCCGCTCGACGTCGATGACCTTGCCGACGCAGAGCTCGCGCAGGTGCGGGTAAAGGGTGGCCGAGAGCGTCTGAGCGATCGCCTCGAACGGGGAACGGTGCTCTTCGCGGGCGATCCGGATAGCGCGACCGAGCGCGAGAGCCATGGAGATCGTGCGCGGAACGGCCGTGCGTCGCACGTCGGCTCCGGTCATCGCGTACTCGGCGATGTGTCCGACGCCACCGAGACGGATCGTGATGCCGCGGGCGAGCCACTCCATCTGCCGGTCGTCGTCACCCGTGTCGATCACGACCCTCTCCCCCCGCTCTCCCGCGAGCGCGAGGGGCGACCCGTGCACGCCGTACACAGCGAAGGTCTCCATCGACAGTTCAGGGAAGGCCCGACCCATACCGTCGGCATCGACCACCGGCAGCCCGGTCTCGGCCGCGACGATGAGCGGGATCATCGAGTTGATGCCGCCGCACTCGATCGGCATGGTGGCATCAGCTTTCCGCCCGAGATGCTCCTCGAGGGTCCGCAGGGCCAGGGTGGGCTCCGTGCCGGCGGGGATCTTCTCGATCATCACGGTGGGCGCGCCCATCTGCGCGGTCGGGATCACGAACAGGTCGTCGGCGAGCTCGTCCGGGTCGAGGATCGTGATGCTCCCCTCCCCCAGCACGCGCTCGACGAGCATCTTGCCGATGTACGGATCGCCTCCACCCCCGGTGCCGAGCAGGGTCGCGCCGCGGGCGAGGTCGGGGAGGTCTGCGGCGGTGAGTTGCCAGCTCATGCCGCAGCTCCCGCCGGGACGGCTCCGGCGGAGATGCTGCCATCGAACCGATGTGCAGGCATGTCGTAGCCGAAGTAGCCGGGGCCGACCATCGCGAGCGCCGCCTCCGAGTGCCAGCGCTCATCGGCGGGGGCTGCGATCACCCGCACCCGCTGCCCGTAGCGCAGCGCCTCGGTCGTGATCGGCTCGCCGGACTCGCCGTCGAGCACCATGATCAGGTCGGGAGTGGTGGCGAGGACATCCCCGTCGGCCTCGGCCACCAGATGCTCGTTCTGGAACTGCAGAGTCAGCGTCGCACCGGCGTCTGCGTCGATGCGCGCACGTCCGCGGGCGAAGCCGGTCGTGGTGGCCCGGTGCACGTCGACGACCTTGCCGTCGAAGAGTTCGCGCCCGCCCAGGAGGGCGACGACCGCGTCGACGGGGTCGGTCTTCTCGTCGCGCGCGGTGGCGATGTGCTGACCGATCTCGATACAGCGAGAGAGCGAGCCCGAGACGAGGGATTCCCGCGCAGCGGTGCCCGACATCGAGAATCCCGAGATCATGACCGAACAGCCCATCTCGACGCAGGCCACGCGGGCGATGCGTTCGGTCCAGGAGTTGTCGACCGTCTGCAGTACCCCGGTGTTGCCCTTCTCATCGCTGAACGCGAGGGGTGATGCGGTCACGCCGTACAACGTCGGGAGCACCATCTGCAGCTCGGGGAACGCACGTCCCATGCCGTCGGCGTCGACCAGCGGAAGACCGAGGGCTGCGGCCGCAGCGATCGGGATGGTCGAGTTGACTCCACCGACCTCTGCGCAGGCGATGTGCGTGATCGGACGGCCGAGGTGCACGCTGAGCGCCTTGACCGGCTCGACGACCTCGGCAAGACTCGGCAGCTTCTCGACCATGACGGTCGGTGCTCCCATCATCGCGACGAACAGCACGAGCGCGTCGTCGGGCACTTCGTCCAGGCCCACCACGGTGACGTCGCCGGCAGTCAGCGCCTGACGAGCGAGGAGCGCACCGATGTACGGGTCTCCACCGCCGCCGGTGCCGAGCACGGCGGCGCCGCGGGCGAGTCCGTCGATGTGGGCGGGAGTGATGGTCCAGCTCATGTCACGCTCCCATGTCGAGGTCGCCGACGGCCTTCACGCGGATGCGCGTCGCGTTGCCGGGAAGGTACGGGATGGGCACCTCGTCGAAGTCGATGATCGACACGGTCGAGGGCTTGGCGCCCGCCGCGATCGCCTTGTCGACTGCCTCTGCCCGTACCTCGGCGATCGTCTCGTCTCGACGACCGGGTTCGATCGCGTAGACCTTGTCGATCTCGCCGCCGACCTGCGCGATCGAGGCGCCGATGGCGTTCGCCACCGCGTAGTTCTCGGGGCGATGCACTGTGCCGAACAACGGCAGTTCGTCGGGGAGCAGGATGGATCCACCGCCGACCGCGACCACCGCGATGGGCTCGGGCGACGTCCGCATGCGGTCGACGGCCTCGGAGACGCGCTCGGCGATGCGGGCGAGCACTCGTGCGACGAACACCGGGTCGAGGTGTGCGACCTTGCTCGGATCGCCCACCTGTGCACGTCCGGCCGCGACCGCGATGTCCGTGGCGGTCAGGGTCGATCCGCCGAAGACCAGTGCCTCCGTGGTCAGCATGTAGCCGACCGAAGCCGGTCCGACTTCAGCTGTCTCCTCGTCGACGATGCTGCCGCCGCCGATGCCGAGCGAGAGCACATCGGGCATCCGGAAGTTCGTGCGGATGCCCGCGACCTTCACCTCGTTCGCCGTCTCACGCGGGAAGCCGTTGATCAGCAGCCCGATGTCGGCCGTGGTGCCGCCCACATCGATCACCGCGCAGTCGTCGAGGCCGCTCGTGGCCGCTGCCCCGCGCATCGAGTTGGTCGGACCGGAAGCGAAGGTCGCGACCGGGTAGCGGCGCACGTACTCCTCGTCCATGAGCGTGCCGTCATTCTGGCTGAGGAAGATCGGCGCCTCGATGCCCTGGGCGCGCACGGCCGAGGTGAGTCCATCGACGATCTCCGATGCGAGCTCCCGCAGGGCGGCGTTGATGATGGTGGCGTTCTCGCGCTCCAGGAGCCCGATGCGTCCGATCTCGTGGGACAGCGAGATGGCGGCATCCGCCCCCAGCACCTCCGCGACGATCTCCGCCGCCCGCACCTCGAGGTCATGGTTGACCGGGCTGAACACCGAGGAGATGGCGACCGAGCGGATGCCGTGCGCTTTCATGTCCTCGGCGTGCGCCCGGATCTCGTCGGGGTCGAGAGGCGAGATGGGCCGACCATCGAACTCGTAGCCGCCGTGGGCGAGATAGCTGCGGGCCTGCGTGGCCTCGACGAGCACCTCGGGCCAATCGATCAGCGGCGGCAGCGCGCGCGTCGCGGGGAGACCGAGCCGCAGAGCCGCGACCGGGGCCAGACGGCTGGCCTGCACGAGCGCGTTGATGAAGTGCGTCGTGCCGATCATGACGGCATCGATGTCGGCGCCCTCGAACGTGTGCCCATCGCGCAGGTCCTCGATCGCCTGGATGATGCCGCTGGTGACGTCCGAGGTGGTCGAGTGCTTCACTCCCGCCAGCGTGCGGGTGCCGTCCATGAGGACTGCGTCGGTGTTGGTGCCGCCGACGTCGATGCCGATGTGCATGATTCTCGCTTTCCTGTGGGGATGTCTGTCTCGGGGGGCTCAGGCCGCTGCTGCTTCTTCGACCGGGGTCGCCTGTCGCGTGGTTGCGACGCCGACACCGCGCACCCAGCCGAGCTTGCCCGCCACGATGTACAGCGCCATCGAGAGGAAGAGGCTGAGCAGCGACGGGATGCCCCACGTGACGAAGTAGCCGACCAGCGCGGAGACCAGCCACACGACGATCGTCGCCGGGACGATGCGCGGAGCGGTCGCGGGGAGGGTACCGGCTTCGCGGGTCGCATCGAGGTCGGGACGCCAACGGCGCACCACGTAGTACTCGGCGACCATGATGCCGGCGATCGGCGGGAACGCGACGCTCAGCACGATCAGGAACTCGGTGAACTGTCCGAGGATGCCGACCGCGGCGAGGATGGAACCCACGATGCCCAGCACGATCGTCGTGGTGACGCGGTGCAGGTTCTTGCCGAACGCGGTGGAGATGAAGTTCACGAGCCCGAGTGTCGAGGAGTACAGGTTCCAGTCGTTGATCTTCAGGGTGCCGGTGAGCACGATGAACAGTCCGATGAAGCCGACCGACGAGGTCACGATCGCGACGATGTCGCCCGTGGCGGCCGCATGGGCCAGCAGCACGCCGGCGAGACCGATCACGAACTCTCCGAGGGAGACGCCGAGGACGGTCTGCTTGATGACGTCGGCACGCGAGCGGTTGAAGCGGGTCATGTCACCCGTGATGATCGCACCGACGATGAGGCCACCCGCGACGATGCCGGTTCCGGCCCAGACGCTCATGGTGGGGCCGGGAGCGGGGCCCGTGAGCAGCTCGCCGATGTCGTGACGGCTCAGCTCGGTGATGACCGACCAGCCGACCAGGATGAGGAACAGGGGAACGGTGATGTTCGCGAGCCACTGCATCCCGACGAAGCCGAATGCCACGATCGCGGTGACGGCGAGCCCGAAGATGAGGCTCCAGGCCCAGACCGGCAGGGCGCCGGGCATGAGGGCGTCGAGGGACTGCGCCGAGATGGCCGACTGGATGCCGAACCAGCCGATCAGGCTGATGCCGATCGCGAGGCCGACCAGGGACGCTCCGATCTCGCCGAAGCCGGTCCAGCGTGCGAGGAGGGCGGTGTTGAGGCCCTCGCGCTGGCCGATGAACCCGACGACGCACATGATCACCTCGAGGATGAGCGAGCCGAAGAGGAAGGCGAGGACGGCCTCGCCGAAAGTCATGCTGTAACCGAGGGTTGCGCCGAGGAGGAACTGCGAGAGGGCCGAGACCTGACCGAATCGCTGCACGGCGATTCCGAACCAGGGTCTGCGGGCCTCGGGAGTCACTCGGGAGAGCGCGAAGTCGTCTGCGTGCGCCGTGCGTGCCATGAGGATCCTTCGGGAGGAGGAACGGGTTGTGCGCCACAGTAGCGACGCAGAACAAGGCACCGGTATGTGCAATTCGCACGAGCATCCTTACCTAATGTGCATGTCGCACAAGATGGAGGCGGCGCTCACGTTCACGGTCAACGCCGAGACCCACCCCTGCCGATGTCGGCGGGAGTGGGTCTCGGGTCGGGGCGCGGAGCTCGGCTGCCGCAGGGTCAGTGCAGCGCGTTCGTCTCGATGAAGGCGCGAAGGGCGTTCTCGTCGTCACCCATCTCGGTCACGTGCTGGGGCGCATCGAGCATCTCCTGCAGCTCCGGCGCATAGCCGAGCTCGACGCCGATGGCCTCATGGATCGTCTCGGCGAACTTCTCGGGCTTGGCCGTCTCGAGCACGAGCATCGGCACACCGGGCTCGACGTACTCGCGGGCGACCTTGACCCCGTCGGCCGTGTGCGGGTCGATGACCTCGCCCGTCGTCTCGTACACCGAACGGATGGTCGCGAGGCGGTCCTCGTGGGTCGAGGTGCCGCTGACGATGCCGAACTCTTCGAGGAAGCGCTCCTGCTCGGCGGAGAAGTCGAAGTGTCCCTGCGCCTCGAGATCGTCCCACGCCCCCACGACGCGGGCGGGGTCGCGGCCGACCAACTCGAAGATGAAGCGCTCCAGGTTCGACGCCTTGGAGATGTCCATCGAGGGGCTCGAGGTCGCGAGCGTCTGAGCAGCGCTGCGCGGACGGTAGACGCCGGTGCGGAAGAACTCGTCGAGCACGTTGTTCTCGTTCGCGGCGAGCACGAGGCGGCGAATCGGCAGCCCCATCTGCTTCGCGAAGAACCCCGACAGGATGTTGCCGAAGTTGCCCGACGGCACGGTGAACGACAATTCGGTCCAGCCGCCGGCGTCGGTCGCACGCAACCAGGCCCAGAAGTAGTAGACGGTCTGCGCCGTGATGCGCGCGAGGTTGATGGAGTTCACCGCTCCCAAGTGCTGAGCGCGCTTGAAGTCGAGGTCGCCGGCGAGCTTCTTCACGAGGTTCTGGCAGTCGTCGAAGACGCCCTCGACCGCGATGTTGTGCACGTTCGC
The DNA here is from genome assembly GCF_042881445.1 of Microbacterium sp. NPDC058269. NCBI lineage: Bacteria > Bacillati > Actinomycetota > Actinomycetes > Micrococcales > Microbacteriaceae > Microbacterium > Microbacterium sp. NPDC058269. The sequence continues at coordinate 552,577 of NZ_JBHVXT010000002.1, read as the reverse complement.
GTCGTCGAGCGAGAACATCTGCGCGCGCTGGAAGGCACTCATGCGCCCCTGCGGCGAGAGCATGAACACCGCGACCCGCTCCTTGCCGCGCAGAGCGTGCTCGGCCGCCGAACCGGTGTCGCCCGAGGTGGCGCCGAGGATGTTGAGCACCGCGTCGTTGCGCTCCAGCGTGTACTCGAGCACCTGGCCGAGGAACTGCATGGCCATGTCCTTGAACGCGAGCGTCGGGCCTTCGGAGAGCCCGACCAGGGTCAGCTCGTCATCGATCGCCCGCAGCGGCACCACACCGTCGGGGAAGTCGGCGTAAGCCGCATCCGTCATGCGCGCCAGGTCTGCGCGCGGGATGTCTGTCGCGAACAGACCGAGCACCTCGGTCGCCAGCTGCGGGTAGGTCAGCGCACGCCAGCGCTCGAGCGTCTCGCCGTCGACGGTCGGCATGACCTCGGGCACCGCCAGTCCGCCGTCGGGCGCGAGGCCCTCCAACAGCGTCTCGCTGAACGACTGCGGCTGCATGCCGCCGCGGGTGGAGATGAACTGCACGTTGGCTCCTCGGCTCGGGACTCGGCCCGTCCATTCTCGCAGGGTGTTCGCTTCCGCGATGACGCGATGACGGAGGCGGCGACGCCCGCTCAGAAACGAGCGACTCAGAACAGGGAGGTCGGAAGGACCCCTTCGTGCTCCAGCAACCAGCGCTTGGTCTCGAGCCCGTGTCCCTCATCGCCGCCCGAGTACCCGCCGAGCCCATCGCCCGCGACGACCCGGTGGCAGGGAACGATCAAAGGCACCGGATTCGCTCCCATGATCGAGCCGATCCCGCGAGCGGGAACCTCGGTGCCGCTGCGCGCGGCGAGCCCGCCATAGGTGATCGTCTCACCATGCACGACCGTCTCGTGAAGCGCCGTGAGCACCGCCCGCGTCGCCGGGGTCTGGGCGCCGAGGTCGACCGGCACGTCGAAACGATGCAGCGTGCCATCGAAGTAGGCGGCGAGTTGCGTGAGCGCCTCGGCGAGCAGCGGATCGGCGGCCGGTTCGGACGCGGCGAGGCTGCCCTCCGGGGGCGTGGAACGCCACGCGACGCGCGTGACCGCCGTACCGTCGCTGACGACGCCGATGACACCGACCGGGGTCGCGAGGGTTCCGAAGGCGGACATGCGTCGAGGGTACCTCCGACCTCGGACAGGGCGCCGTGGCGCGGTCCGCGCAGCCGACGGGTATGGCGCCACTGTGCGCAAGGGGCGGACCGGACGCTACGAGCGCGCGGGGGCGACCTCGCGCTCGGCATCGGCGAAGAGTCGGTCGACCAGCTCTGCGAGCGCACGACGACCACGCTCGGTGCGCGACTCGGCATCGAGCCGACCCGCTTCCCGGGCGACCACACCGGATTCGTCTATCATCCCGCGGAGTTCGCGGCCCGTCTGCGCGAGGTGCTCGCACGCTGAGGACCGTGACGACCGAGGCCGTCGAGCGCACGCACAGCCCGACGGCTTCGGCACATCATCCCCGCGAGACGTGATGCCAGAGCGCGGCCCAGTGCTCCGGACGCAGATCGCGCGGAAGGCGCCGCTCCCCCGCTCCGACGTCCGCCACCGCAAGCCGCGCCCGAGCCATCGGGATACGCGCGGCTGTCGCCACGACCGCGGGCAGGCTGCTTCCTCGCCCCGTGAACATCGCCCCGACGAACGCGTCGTACGCCCGCCGATCGGAGACAGGCACGAGCGGAGAACCGCGGCGGGTGATCGCGAGCAGGCCGCCGTCGACGCTCGGCTGCGGTCGGAAGCCCCAGGCGGGCACCCTCCCCTCGAGGGAGAACTCGAACCACGGGGCCGACTGCGCGGTCATCATGGTGCCGCCTCCGACACCTGCCCGCTTGCGCGCCACCTCCCACTGCGTCAGGAGCACGGCGTCGTTCCAGCGCCCGCGTGACAGCAGTCGCCGCATGATCGGGGTCGTGACGTGGAAGGGGATGTTCCCGACGACGACCTCGGCATCGAGCGGGTGGCGTGTGGCATCGGCGACCTCCACCTGCACGCCGGGAAGCGCCCGTCGCAGTCGGTGTACGCGGTGCTCGTCGACGTCGATCGCGGTGAGTGGCCTCCCCAGCTCTGCAAGGGCGCGGGTCAGGGCGCCGTCACCGCAACCGAGTTCGAGGATCGAGCCCGAGGTTCGTCGCACGAGCGCGGTGATGCGGGCGAGGGTGGGACGGTGGGTGAGGAAGTTCTGGCCGAGTTCGTGACGGCCGCCATGGGTTGAACGAGGCATGAGTGCGCTCCAGAAGAAGAATCGGAGCACCTCGGAGGAGGGAGGACGCAAAGAGGCGTCGGTGAGGACTGCCCGTCCCGAGGTGCGATGACATCTCGGTGGACGGCGCGCAGATGCGTGCGGTGAGCGAGCGCGCCGTCAGGCGCGGCGGTCGCGGATCGCGTAGATGCGCCCCATCATGGGCGCTGCGCATATTGTTCCCATGCCTGCCAGCATATCGGCCGTCAGATCCAGCCGCGCTCCTCGGCGATGAGCACCGCCTGCTGACGCGTGCCGACCGAGAGCTTTCCCAAGATGACGGAGATGTGATTGCGCACGGTCCCGGGGGCAAGGGAGAGTGCCCGCGCGATCTGCCCCGTCGTCTCCCCGCGACGACCGGCCCGCAGCACGTCGAGCTCACGATCGGTGAGCGGGGAGCGCTCGTCGCTCAGGGCGTCGGCCGCGATCTCCGGGTCGACGTAGCGGGCACCCGCTGCGACGCGGCGGATGACGGCGGCGACCTCGTCGGCACCGCGCGACTTCGGCAGGAAACCGGAGACGCCCGAGGCCAAGGCACGGCGCAGCACCCCGGGACGGGCATGACGGGTGACGACCACGCAGCGCGTCGCGATCGACCTGTTCAGCTTCTCCGCGACCTGCACGCCATCGAGGCCCGGCATCTCCAGGTCCAGCAGACACACGTCGGGCTGCAGCCGCAGCGCCTCGGCGACCGCTTGCTCGCCGTCCGCGCACTCCGCGATGACCTCGATGTCGGGCTCCAGCCGCAACAACGCGGCGAGCGCAGATCGGATCATCGCCTCGTCGTCGGCGAGCAGCACCCGGATCATCGGGTCTGCTCCGACCGTGCGGGGACCGTCACGACCACGACGAACTCGTCGGCGTCCCGACGCACCTCGAGCGTGCCGTCGACCTCTTCGACGCGCCGCCGCACGCCGTCCAATCCGGACCCGTCATGCTCGTCGGCCGCGCCGGGCACGACGTCGTTGGCGATCTCGTATCGCCACGTGTTCGCGACGCGCGTGAGCACGAGGCGTGCGCGTGCCCCGCCGCCGTGGCGCAGCACGTTGGTCGTCGTCTCACGGATGACCGGGCCGAGGGCGGATGCCGGTGCGGAGTCGGCATCCGCATCGATCGCGGCGTCCACCTCGAGCCCGGCCGCGGTCAACAGGTCGCGGGCGTTGGCGAGTTCGTCCCCCAACGGCACGGAGCGGAATCGCGTGGCGAGGTCTCGGGTTCCCTGTCGCGCGTCGTCGACGCTCACTCGCGCGGCGCGCAGCTGCTCCATCCCCGCATCCGGATCGGACGGCAGCAGACGTTCCGCCAGCTCCAACTGCAACGCGATGACCTGGAGGTGGTGTCCCTGCAGGTCGTGCACGTCGGTGGCCACGCGCAGACGCTCCTGTGTCGCGGCGAGCTTCGCCTCGGACGCACGGGCCCGATCGAGGGTTACCAGCACGTCCCACCACCACAGCGAGCTCACGGTCATCACGGGGAAGAGTGCGGTGTAGATGACGGCCACCCACCACGCGAGCACCGCCCCGAAGGAGTGGGCGGATGAGTCGACGAGGGCCAGCACCAGCAGGAGCAGCGTTCCCGCCACGACGACGCGGATGCGGATACCTCGCGGCCAGTTCAGGAGCACCACCGACTGGACGATCGGCATCGCCGCGAGCTGCCAGCTTCCGGCGAGCGCCCCGGCGGCGGCGCCGTACGCGACGGCGACGAGGAGGGGGACGGCGATGCGACCCCAGCGGAATCCCGGCGCCGCGTCGACACGGTGGCGGTAGTCGAACAGGAGCAACGCCGTCGATGCGCACCACACCAGGCCGCCGACGGCGACCACGAGGATCAGCGGACCGCTCTGACCCTGAGCGGCGAGGATGCCCGTCCACGCGAAGACCAGCATGATCTGGAGGAACATCACGGCGGTCACGGTGTACCACCACGTCGCCGTGATGCCGCGAGACAGCTGTCGCGCCCCCGGACTCAGTTCGACGGGGGCGAGGGGCTCGGCGCGGCTGCTCACGCTCCCCACGATAGGGCCGTGACAGTTGTCACGGATGCGTCAGGCGATCCACCCGGGAAGCGGTGACGGGCCGACACTGCCGCCGACGGGGATGCTCGGCTGGACTGGAGTCATCGCGGCGGAGACTCCGTTCGCACCGACAACCGGGAGCATCCCATGAACCTCATCGAGACCTTCCAGAACCTGGTCGCCCAGGTCCCCGAACTCGTGCAGCCGCTCATCGTCGCCCTCGCCGGGGCGATTCCGTTCATCGAGGGCGAAGGCGCGGTGAGCATCGGCATCATCGGCGGCATCTCCCCGGTGGTCGCCGCGGTCGCTGCGATCGTCGGTAACTTCCTCTGCGTCCTGGTGGTGGTGCTGGTCAGTTCCGGGGCACGCCAGGCCGTCGTGAACCGTTCTCGCGTCAAGTCTGCGGCGCTCGCCGGCGGCGGCACGATCGAGGAGCCGGCCGCCGATGCGGCCGACGCGGGTCGCGGCACCGCACGTCGTGAGAAGTTCCAGCGTGCGTTCGAGCGCTACGGCGTTCCCGGGGTCAGCCTGCTCGGACCGCTCCTGCTGCCGACGCAGTTCACCGCGACGATGCTCGCGGCCTCCGGCATCGGCAAGGCGCGCATCCTCTTCTGGCAGGCTCTGGCCATCATCGGCTGGACCACCATCGTCGCCGTGATCGTCGGAAGCGCGGTGTACGCGATCCGCTGATCCCTCACGAAGAGGCTGAATTCAGAGTATCTTGAATTCAGCCTCTTATGTACAGTTGAGAGCGTGACCACCGCTCTCGCCTCGCTCACCCACACGGCCGCAGTCGCCCGCCTCGGGCATGCACTCTCCGACCCCACCCGCGCCGGGGTGCTGCTCGCTCTGCGAGAAGCACCCCGCTACCCCGCCGACCTGGCCGACGCGCTCGGCGTCTCGCGCCAGACGATGTCGAACCACCTCGCCTGCCTCCGCGGCTGCGGACTCGTCGAGAGCATCCCGGACGGTCGCCGCAGCAGCTACCGACTCGCGGATCGCCACCTCGCGCCCGCCCTCGACATGCTCATGCGGGTCACCCTCATCGTCGAACCGGACTGCTGCTCCGGCGAAGGCTGCACCTGCTGATGACCGCGACCGCATCCGACTCGCGTCGCGCGACGCTGCACCGCCGCATCCGCCTCATCGTCGGCATCACGATCGGCTACAACCTGATCGAGGCGGTCGTCGCGATCGCCGCCGGCTCGGTCGCGTCGTCCGCTGCACTCATCGGCTTCGGGCTGGACTCCACGATCGAGGTGCTGTCCGCGGCCGCCGTCGCCTGGCAGTTCACCCGACGCGATCCGGAGCGCTGGGAGAAGCCGACCCTGCGTGTGATCGCCGTCGCGTTCTTCGCCCTCGCGATCTACGTCACGGCGACGTCCGTGACCGCGCTCGTCACGGCCGAGCGACCGGAGCACAGCACGATCGGCATCATCCTGACCGCGGTCAGCGTCGCCGTCATGCCCTTCCTCTCGCTCGCCGAACGTCGCGCGGGCCAGGAGCTCGGGTCGGCGACGGCGGTCGCGGACTCGAAGCAGACGCTCATCTGCACCTATCTCTCCGCCGCCGTGCTGATCGGTCTGGTCGTGAACTCGCTGCTCGGCTGGTGGTGGGCGGATGCCGTCGCCGGACTCGTGATCGCCGCCTTCGCGGTGCGCGAGGGTATCGAGGCGTGGAAGGGCGACGCGTGCGCGACCGCGGTCGGGATGCTCCTCGAAGACGAGGACGACGAGCACCACGACCACGACCACGACCACTGACCACTGACACCCGCATGAGCTGCGCTTAGGTTGGGGAGATGGATGCTGATCCCCCGACCTCGCCGCTCGATCTGCGTGGACGCACGGCGCTGGTCACCGGCGCGAACGCGGGCATCGGCTACTGGTGTGCCGAGCAGCTCGCTGTGCGTGGTGCACGCGTCGTGCTGGGCTGCCGCTCCCCTGCGCGCGCGGAGACAGCGGTCTCCGCGATCCGGAGCCAGGCACCCGATGCCGACCTGCGCGTCCTGGCGCTCGATCTCGGCTCGCTCGACAGCGTGGCGGAAGCGGCCGCCGCGGTGGGCGAGGGACTGGATGCGGTCATCTGCAATGCCGGGGTGAAGGCGGCAGATCGCTCGGCGCGCACGAGCGACGGCCACGACCTCATGGTGGGCACGAACTTCCTCGGCCACTTCGCCCTGGTGGCGCGGCTCGAACCGGTCCTCGCGCCGGACGCCCGCGTGGTCGCCGTCGGCTCGATCGCCCACCGCTTCGCACACCTCGACCCGGCGACCCTCGACGCCCCCTGGACAGGCTCCTCGCTCCGGCAGTACGGGCGATCGAAGGCGTCCTTGATGGCCTTCGCCTTCGAGCTGGCACGACGCTGGTCCGGTTCCTCCCGCGCGGCGGTCTGCGCGCACCCCGGCTACGCGGTCGATCCGCTCACCCCGCCGCGTCCCGGTCTCGCCGAGGTGTCAGGGTTCGTCCGCGCCCTGTCCGCGCCGAGCCGTGCTCTCGTACAGGGCAAGGACGGCGGTGCGCTGCCGATCGTCCATGCGGCCACATCTGCGGACGTCATCAGCGGAGAGTACTGGGGTCCGGGCGGGCTGCTCGAGTTCCGAGGGGCGCCGGCGCGGGTGGCCGCCTCGGACGAAGTGCGCTCCGCGGCCGTCGGGTCTGGGCTGTGGGCGGCGGCGGAGAGCATCACCGGAGTGCGCTTCCCGACGTGATGGCGTCGGAGTGTCCGACCCCCGCGGCAGGATGCCATCATGATCACGCTGCTCTCCGCACCGTCCAATCTCGGTCTCCGTCCGCCGGAGCCGGGCAGCGTGCCCGGTGCGGCGAAGGCTCCGGAAGCGCTGCGCGAAGCGGGCCTGTTCGCACGCTTCGCCGAACTCGGCGCCACCGACTCCGGTGTGGTCCTGGCCGGCCGCTACGTCGACGACGACGCCACGCGACCTCCGGGGCGCGTGCGGAACGAGCAGGCGACGATCGACCACTCGCAGCGCCTGGCCGCCCGCATCGGCACGGCGCTCGACAGGGGTGAGGCTCCGCTGGTGATCGGCGGCGACTGCGCGATCCTCCTCGGTGCGGGCCTCGCCACCGCGCGACGCGGCGGGGTCGGCCTCGTGCACATCGATGGCCATACCGATTTCCGTCATCCGGGCAACAGCGACGACTGCGCGAGCGTGGCGGGAGAGGCACTCGCCGCCGCAGTCGGCACGCACTGGCCGGCGATCGCCGACATCGACGGGCTCGCCCCCTACTTCCGCGCCGAGCGCACCGCGCACATCGGCCACCGCTTCGACGACGAGGACCAGGAAGAGGTGCGTCACGTCCTCGGCATGCTCACGCCCGCCGCCGATGTCATCTCGCGCGGCGCCCCTCACGTCGGTGCGGAGTCCGCTCTCGTCGCCGGGCCCGCGTACTGGCTGCAGCTCGACGTCGATGTGCTCGATCCCACCGTCATGCCGGCGGTCGACAGCCCCGATCCGGGCGGGATCGGGGCGGCTGAGCTCACCGCACTGCTGCGGGAGCTCGCGCCGCGCGCGGTCGGCGCGTCCATCACGGTCTTCGATCCCGACCTCGACCCCGACGGGCGCTACGCCCGCCTGCTGGTCGAGATCCTCACCGAGGGGCTCAGCGGGCTGGGCACCCGGGTGCCCAGCCCCTGACGTTCGCGCTCCTGACCGCCGCGGCTCGGGCTCAGGCCTCCGACTCGACGACGGATTCGGTCATGACCCGCACGCGGGCGATGCGGCGTCGATCCAGCTCCGCGACCTGGATCGTGGCTCCCGGCACCTCGATGGTGTCGCCGACGACGGCGAGGCGCCCCAGCTGCTCGGTCACGAATCCGGCGATGGTGTCCGACGACCCCCGCGGCATGGCCAACCCGGTGGCCTCCTCGAAGTCCTGCAGGTTGAGTCGCCCGTCGATCCCGTCGTCCGCGGAGATGAACACCTCTGCGTCGTACTCGTCGAAGATCTCGCCGACCACTTCCTCGACGAGGTCTTCCAGGGTGACCAGGCCGTCGGTGCCGCCGTACTCGTCGACGACCACCGCGATGTGATGCCCTTCCGCCCGCATGCGGGTCAGAGTCGGCAGCACGCGCGCGGTCGAGGGGATGTAGGGGATATCGCGCATGAGCGCGCTCAGCGGACGCGTCGGATCGTCGGATGCGGCCTCGAACAGGTCACGCACGTGCACGAACCCCGTGATGTCGTCGATCGAGGTCTCCGAGACGGGGTAGCGCGAGAACGGAAGATCGCGCACCTGTGCCATCACCTCGCCGACGCTCGCGGCTTCGTCGAGGGCGACCACCTCGGGGCGGGGTCGCATGACCTCGCTGACCTGGCGTCCGCGGAGCGACAGCACGTCGTCGAGGATGCGCCGTTCGTCATCGGGCAGCCCCTGATGACTGGCCACGATGTCGCGCACCTCCTCGTCGGTCATCTCGTCGCTCGTCTTGTGCGGATCGCCGCCGAGCAGGCGGACGAGGGCGTTCGTCGAGACCGAGAGCAGCCAGATCACCGGGCGCATGACCGTCGCGAAGCCGTTGAGAGCGGGCGCGACCGCGTAGGCGAACTGCGCGTTGCGCTGGATCGCCAGGCGTTTGGGCACAAGCTCGCCGAGCACCAGCGAGAGGTACGCGATGATGAGCGTCAGCACGAGCGTCGCGACCGTGAGGGCGAGTGCAGGCGCCAGACCCCACGATTCGAGGACCGGCGCCAGCGACGGGGCGATGGAGGTCGCACCGTATGCCGCCGACGCGAAGCCCGCGACGGTCACACCGATCTGCACGGCGGAGAGGAAGGTGTTGGGGTTGCGTGCGAGGGCGGCGACCTTCGCGCCGCGCCGCCCTCGTTGACCGATCGCGTTGATCTGACTCTCGCGCAGCGTGACCAGCGCCATCTCCGTGGCAGCGAAGACACCGCCGATCAGCACGAACGCGAAGACGAGGGCGATGTTCCAGAGCAGGTCGCCCATCAGCGGGCCGCCTCGTCTGTGGTGGGGTGAGCGCCCGGGACGAACCGGGCGCTCGTACTGTCAGAGTCCGAAGAGTCAGAACAGCGCTGCGCGCTCAAGAGTGCTCCTTGTTGTCGGTGGTGGTGGTGCCGGTGGAAGAGGTGACGGCAGCCGGTGCGCGCCGTGTCTTGATGAGGCTCGCGGCGGTGGCCACAGCGATGGTCGCGCCGATGAACAGCAGCGAGAACCAGATCGGGATCTCGGGTGCCCATTCGACGCCCTGCCCGCCGTTGATGAAGGGCAGCTCGTTGACGTGCAGCGCGTGCAGGACGAGCTTGACGCCGATGAATCCAAGGATGACCGCGAGACCCTGCGCCAGGTAGACGAGGCGCTCGAGCAGGCCGCCGATGAGGAAGTAGAGCTGGCGCAGACCCATGAGCGCGAAGGCATTCGCCGTGAAGACGATGTAGGCCTGGTCGGTCAGGCCGTAGATCGCCGGGATCGAGTCGACGGCGAAGACGAGGTCGATGAACCCGATCGCGATGATCGTGAGGAGCATCGGGGTGACGAAGCGCTTGCCGTTCTTCACGACCGTGAGCCGGTCGCCGTTGTACTCGTCACTGACGGGCAGGTGCCGACGAACGAACGTCATGAAGCGCCCGTTCGCGGGGTTGCTCTCGTGGTTGCTGAACGCCTGACGGTACGCGAGCACGAGCAGCAGTGCGCCGAACAGGTAGAAGATCCAGGAGAAGTTCTCGATGAGCGTCGCGCCGACGGCGATGAAGATGCCGCGCAGGATCAGCGCGATCACGATGCCGATCATCAGCACCTTCTGCTGATAGATCTTCGGCACCGCGAAGCCGGTCATCACGATGAGGAAGACGAAGAGGTTGTCGATCGACAGGGCCTTCTCGGTGAGGTACCCGGCGAAGTACTCGCCGCCGAAGGTCCACCCGGAGAAGACGCCGATGCCGACACCGAACAGCAGCGCGAGGCTGATGTAGAAGATCGACCAGCGCGCCGACTCCGCGATCGTCGGCTCGTGCGGCGTGCGCACGTGCGCGAAGAACTCGTAGACGAAGAAGGCGATCGTGATCGCGATCGTGATGACCCAGATCAGCGGGGTGATATCCAAATGAGGACTCCAGACTCGGGGTACGACAGTACCGCCAAAGTCTTCTCCATCCCGTCGAAACAGAACCGGTGGCCCGGGATGCGACGTGCATCCGTAATGACGACCCCACCGTGTCGGAGTACTCCCCTTGGGTGTCCCCAGATTAGAAGAGCACCCTTTGCGGTTCCTGTGGATCTGCCGGGAGCGGTCCGCTAGTCCTGCGGTTCGGAGCGCGTGAGCTCCTGCTCCTCCGCGCGATCGATGATGGCGGGGAGCACCTCGTCGAAGAAGGTGACGAGGACGGCGCGGGTCTTCACGGCGTCGCGCTCGAGGATCGCTTGCCGCAGAGACGCGACGAACGCTCCGACGACCTCCCAGTCGAACGCATCCCGGGAATGTTGGCTGAACCGACGGATCTGCGGCCCGAGACGCTCGATGATGCCGGCCCGCGACGCGTTGCCCTCGATACGCGCGAACCCGGTGGCGGCTGCGCGGAGCGCGATGCCGAATCCCGCCACGTCGCGAGCCATGACCGACGAGGACATCTCATCGGAGAGTTCGGTGAGATAGGCGATGTCATCGTCCTGGATCAGGGGCATCACGTGACGCACCGAGCCGATCCAGATATCTCCGAAGAGGTCGACGGCGTTGCGCACCTGATCGAGATCGATCGGAGCGACGCGGGTGTAGCGGTTGCGCTGCATCTCGACGAGGCCGTGGTCGGCCAGGCGGTCGAGAGCGTGGCGGATCGGAGTCTTCGACGTGCCGAGGCGTTCCGCGAGCTCGTAATCGCGCAGACGCTCACCCGGACGCAGCTCACCGCTGATGATCGCATCCTGCAACCGGTTGTACGCCTCGTCGCTCATCGACCTGCGCTCGAGGGGTCCGCCTGAGAGTGCCACCGCTTTGTCCTCCACTCGAGCACGGAATCGCAGTAGAGCCTGAAATTCTACCTACACTGCAATGTATCGCATCCGGCGTAATCTCCGGGAGAATCCGGTGTCGCAAAGCTGGTCCGCGTGGGGGACGAGGACTGGTCCCACCGCCGCGAACAGCGCGTCGCCTCCGCCTGGTCGGGGCGCGCCGAGAACCGCTTCACCGGAGCGCATCGAAGGCTGTGAGCGCACGCAGGTTTGAGGCGTAACGTCGCGTCTGAACCCGTCTTGTACGAGGGCCGCCTCCGACGACGACCGGGAATCGATGATGACGGGCTCGAAGAGAGCACGGCGCCCATCCCCTCCGGGTGACGCCGGAGACGAGGTCATCATGGACGACGTCCGTCCGACCGTCCACACCCGTCCGCGCGGAAGTGCGCCTCGGGGTTCGAGCGCCTTCACCGAGTTGGCGCAACAGGTCCGCGAGCGAGGGCTGCTGCACCGGCGCTACGGCTACTACTGGACGAAGCTCATCGCCGCCCCCATCGTCGTGGGCGTATGTCTGCTCGCGTTCGTGTGGATCGGCGACACCTGGTGGCAACTGTTCACGGCCGCACTCCTGGCGGTCGTGTTCACCCAGATCGCGTTCCTCGGTCACGATGCCGCGCACCGTCAGATCTTCATGTCCGGCCGGTGGAACGACTGGATCAGCATCATCCTCGGCGACCTCCTCGTCGGCATGAGCTACGGGTGGTGGCAGCACAAGCACACGCGCCACCATGCGAATCCGAACAAGCTGGGTTCCGACCCCGACATCGAGCTCCCCGTCATCGCGGTCTCCCCCGAGGCCGCCGCGAGACACCAGGGACCGGTCCTCACCTGGCTGCGCGGACATCAGGGAGTGCTGTTCTTCCCGATCCTGCTCCTCGAGGGCCTCTCCCTGCACGCGTCGAGCGTGCGGCGCATGTTCGTGCGAGGCCGGCTCGAACGCCGGTGGGCCGAGATCACGTTCCTCAGCGTGCGGATGATCGGCTACCTGGTGCTGGTGTTCATCGTGCTCTCCCCCGGGATCGCGTTCGTCTTCCTCGCGGTGCAACTGGGACTGTTCGGGTTCTACATGGGCATCGCCTTCGCCCCGAATCACAAGGGGATGCCGGTCGTCCCCAGGGATCTGACCCTCGACTTCCTCCGGCGGCAGGTGCTGATGAGCAGGAACGTGCGCGGCGGACGCTTCCTCGACGTCGCAATGGGTGGGCTGAACTACCAGGTCGAGCACCATCTGTTCCCGTCGATGCCGCGGCCGCATCTTCGTCGCGCGGCCCCGATCATCGCCGAGTACTGCCGGGAGCATGAGGTGCAGTACACGCAGGTGGGCCTGTTCACCTCGTACGCGATCGTCGTGCGCTACATCAACCGGGTCGGACTCGGCGAGCGCGACGTGTTCAGCTGCCCTCTCGCCGACCAGCGGCTCGCGATCGGGGTGCCGCTCCGCTCCTGAGCCGTGGGATCTCTGCCGATCCTGTCATGCCGGCGTCGGCAGGCCGGCGTCGTGTCGACGAGGTGGGGACTTCGTGAGCGATCGGAGCGGAGGTGCATGGGTTCTGTGAGGCCCCTTCATCAGCACGATCACCGGGGCGTAGGACGGAGGCATGACCCTCACCGAGATCCTTCCCACGCTTCGACGGAGCATCCCCGCTCCCCTCGACCGCTGGAGGTGGCCGACCCATTCGGAACCCACGACCACCGATGTCGTGGTCGGGGGCATCTCGCTGATGCGCCTGTTCGAGATCAGCGGTTCCCCCGCCGTGCTCACCGGAGACCTGCCGATACCCAGCACGGGCACCGACGTGACCGTGCTGCTGCTCCGCATCACTCTGCGCGTCGACACCCAGGAGGACAAGCGCATCGCCCTCACAGACTGCTGCTTCGACGGTGTCGATGCGGCCTGGGAGGAATGCCGCCTCATCGGCCGGGCCTCCTCGGCGAGGGCGACGAGTATCGAGCTGATCCCCGGCGAGCAGGGCGAGGTGGCCTGGCCGCATCCGGTGGCCATGCTGCCTGCCGACCTTCGAGAGGGCGACCTCGTGGTCGTCCCGTGCCTCGGCGCGGTGACGCTGGGAGATGTGCGCCCGCGCACCGCAGGCGCCGTGCCGCTCCCCGAGGAGGTGTCTCGATGACCGTGCTGCACACGGTGCTGCATTCGACGACCTTCGTGTGGAACGACCCGCGACGCGACGTGCGGAGGCTGTGGCCGACCGATACCGTGATCGGTGCACACGACATCTCGGTCGGCGGACGCTCGCTGACCGGTCTCGCACAGGAGCGAGGCACGCCGTGCGTACTGATCGCGCCGGTCGCCTCATCCGCCGCGCATCCCGAAGCGGACGCGCACATGACGTTGGTGGTGGCACGGATCACCGCGCGCGAGGAGCCCCAGGGTTGGCATCGCGAGGTGTCCGCGACCGTCGACTGCGATCTCCGTGCGATCATCCCGCTGATCACCCACGTCGAGCTGGTGAGCACTCCGCGGGCTCGAGACCTGGTGCAGATGGTCCTCCGCATCGATGAGGACGACGCACGGCTGCACGCCCGGCTGCCGAAGGTGCTCTCCCCCGGCGACCTGATCGTGTTCGCGTGCACCGGTGCTCTCGCGCTGAGCCAGGTCGCACCGCGCGCCCGCACCGCCGCCGTCGCGGAAGATGTCGAAGAGACAGGTGGTGCCTGTCGCAAGTATCGGGGTGGCCCGCTCGGGGACTAGCCCGTTTCGGTCGTCACCGAGCCGATGCGGCGGCGATGGCGGCGGCCTGCGCGTAGGCGGCCGCTCGGATCCGGGTGAACCTGTCGCGGTCGATCACTCCCCGGCGGCATGCGAGCGCCGCGTCGCCCAGGGTCTCCGCCAGCTTGTCGAGACGTCGCTGCTGCGCACGCTCCTGCGCGGTGTCTTCGCTGAGGCCCGATCTGCACGCCGAGACCGTGACCGTGCGGCGGCGGACATCGCGCGAACCCCGCGAGAGCATGACGCCGATCGGCAACAGAGCGACCACCAGCAGCGCGGCAGCGAGCAAAGGGGAGAAACCGGCCGCGCAGAGGACCACCCACGCCACGACCCCGCCGCCGAGCGACAGCGGCGTGTACCAGCGGTGGGCTTCGGCGAAACGGAGCTCGTCGTCCGTGGCATCGGGCGGATAGACCGCGAGAACGCACGCGACGGTGCCGTAGTGGCTCACCGTCCGCGACAGATACCCCCACCGCGGAGGATGCGCGGCCCCCGGCTCCCCCGACCGTCACACTCGGACGCGACGATATCCGCGACATCGTCCAGTGGCTGAAGACGCCCCGGCTGCCGCGCTCCGGTTCCTTCGCTGAGGACTTTGAGATCTATCTCGATGACTACTACTACGAGCTTCTCCGCAAGAACTGCGGCCGCTACGACCATCGGGCGCTGTTCGGCTCCCGGCGGAACCCCGACGGCACGAGAACCGAGATGGCGGTGGAGGAAGCGGTCGAGTGGCTGCTGGCAGCCCGGAAGCCGTGATGTCCGCCACGAAAGTTCCGTGATCAAACCGTTGCATTCGTTATCTCGCCGTTATACAGTGATCACACGGTGAATGTTTGCTGTGGCACTCACCGCATGTGATTGCAGGACACTCTTGGTGCAAGGGACAAGGGCCGGTCGGGAGCCTCTCCGACCGGCCCTTTACTGTTCGCACTATTCTGTGAGGATGACCGATCGCAAGCTCGCCCTGGAGGCCTGGGAGAGCCTGTTCCGCGCACAGCACGAGCTGTTCACCGAGATGCTGAGCGACTTCGAGCACAGCGATATCGCGCAGGCCGAGTACGACGTGCTGCTCACCGTCACCCGTTCCCCCGACATGACCGCACGACTGCGCGACATCACCGCGAACATGCTCATCAGCCAGCCCAGCGTTTCGCGTCTCGTGGACCGCATGGTCACGCGAGGACTCGTGGCGAAGTGCGCCGACCCCGACGACGGACGCGGCGCGCTGATCCGGGCGACGGACGAAGGGGCACGGGCGTTCCGCTCGCTCGCCACCGTGCACGGACGCTCGATCGCCGACCGCATGTCGCGCCTCGACGACGATGAGCTGCGGGCACTGCGCGACCTCGCAGAGAAGCTCCGCTCCCGCTGACACGGTTCCTGTACCTGCCACGGCGGCGCCCGGTGTTCCCGCGACCCGCTCGGTATGACGGCCGGCTCAACGCGCACCCGCCGTATCTGGCAGGGTGGGGGGCGAAGGCGCGCACCACGGCGCGCTCGAAGACCGCCCCCTCGGGGGGAACCAGGGAGGTCATCCATGGAGATCGCCGGAATCGTCGGCATCCTCGTCATCGTCGGAATCGCGGTCGTCGTCGCCGTCGTCCTGCTGCTCATCCTGCTGCTGTTCGCACGCAGCTGGATCAAGGTCGCTCGCGCCGACGAGGCCCTCGTCATCTCGGGCCGCAAGCAGAAGGTGCAGACCGCGGTCATCGCGACGGACGGATCGAGCAGGTCCGAGATGTCGGAGTCGCCCGTCACCGTCATCGTGAACGGCAAGTCGCTCGTCAACCCGATCACGCAGCGCCACGAGATCATCTCGCTGCGTTCGCGCCAGGTCTCCCTCAACGCCGAGGCCCAGTCGCTCGACAGCGTGACCCTCAACGTCGACGGTGTCGCGATCGTGAAGATCGGCTCCGACCCGATCCTGGTCCGTCGAGCGGCCGAGCGCTTCGCCTCGCAGGACAAGGCCATCGAGCAGTTCACCACCGAGCAACTCGAAGGTGCGCTCCGCGGAATCGTCGCGACGCTCTCGGTCGTCGAGCTGATGCGCGAGCGCAAGAAGTTCTCCGACCAGATCGCCGCCGACGTGTCGCAGGAGCTCGCGGAGCAGGGCCTGATCCTCGACTCGTTCCAGATCAAGGGCATCACCGACAAGGTCGGCTACATCCAGTCGCTCGGTGCCCCCGAGATCCAGGCGAAGCGTCAGTCGGCGGAGATCTCGCAGACCAACGCCGATCGTGCGATCAACCAGAAGAACATCGCCAACAAGGAAGCCAACCTGATCGAGCAGACCGCGCTCGACACGAACACGGCCAACTCCGACTCCGGCATCGGTCGCGCCCGCGCCGAGGCGGAGCAGGCCGAGGCACTGGCACGTGCACAGGCCGAGCAGGCCGTTCTGCAGCAGCAGGCCGAGAACAAGCAGGCCCAGCTCGATGCCGATGTCAAGCGCGTCGCCGACGCGCAGCGGTACGAGGCCGAGACCCGGGCTCAGGCCGAGCTCTACACTCGCGAGCGCGCCGCCGAGGCCGCCGCGATCGAGCAGGTCAAGCAGGCAGAGGCCCGCACCCGCATCGCCGAGCAGCAGGCCCAGGCCGACAAGGCTCGCGCCGACGGTGAGGCCGCTGCCGCGATCGCGAAGGCCAGCGGTGAGGCGAACGCCCTGCGTGCCCAGGCCGAGGCCGAGGCGGAGGCCCGCCGACTGCGTGCCAGCGCCGAGGCCGACGCCATCCGTGCCGAGGGTGACGCACGTGCGGCAGCGCTCGAAGCCGAGGCCAAGGCCATCGCCTCGAACCAGGACGCGTTCCTGTCGCAGCGTGTGCTCGAGGTGCTGCCGTCGATCATGGCCGAGTTCTCCAAGGGCTACGCGGCGATCGGCAACGTGTCGATCATCGGCAGCTCCGGCGAAGACGGGGCCTCGAACGTCGTCGGAGCCGACAGCGCGAAGGCTCTGCGCTCGGTGTTCGACAGCGTCCACTCGGCCACGGGGCTCGACCTCGCGGGCATCATCCAGGGACAAGCCGTCGGACGCGGCTTCGGTGCAGGAGTCGCGGAGGCCACGGCTGCCGCACCCGCACCGCGCGTCTCGACGCCGAACACCCCGCCGCCGCCCGCACCGCCGGTCGCCGAGGCGGAGTAGCCGGCACACGACAGCGGATGCCGCGACCTCTTCGGTCGCGGCATCCGCTGTTTCGTTGACCCGGCACCCGCTTCACCCGCTCGCAATTCAGGAGATCCATCGCCGCCGACGCCCGCGGAAGCCCGGCCGCACTGCGTCAGACGCAGACGTCCGGAGTTGTGAACCATCCCGAACCCCGAGCCGACCGGGCAGACTGGACGGATGACGCCCGCCGCCTTCGACCTCGCCACCATCGGTGCGGGCCTCTCGTTCGCGGGCGCCATCGCCGAGCTCTCGGCCGCACTCGATGCGAGTGGATCGGTGGTCGTGACCGCGCCGCCGGGCACGGGCAAGACCACCCTCGTGCCGCCGCTCCTCGCCTCGCGGCGCAGTGGTCGCGTGATCGTCACCCAGCCTCGCCGCGTCGCCGCCCGTGCAGCGGCCCGCCGTCTCGCCCACCTCGACGGTTCTCCCCTCGGCGCGCGCGTGGGCTTCACCGTCCGCGGCGAGCGCTCCGCGGGACCCACGACGCGGGTCGAGTTCGTCACGGCCGGAGTGCTCCTGCGACGGATGCTCGACGACCCGGGACTCGACGGCGTCGATGCCGTCATCATCGACGAGGTGCACGAGCGCGCACTCGAGACTGACCTCCTGATCGGCCTGCTCTCCGAGGTGCGCGAGCTGCGGGACGACCTCGTGGTCGTGGCCATGTCCGCCACCCTCGATGCGGAGCGCCTAGCCGCCGTCATCGGCACCGCGGGGTCCCCCGCCCCGATCGTCGACCATGACGTCCCCGCCTTCCCCCTCTCTGAGCGCTGGGCTCCGAGCCCCGTCGCACGCCTCGATGAGCGCGGGGTCACCTGGGGATTCCTCGACCACATCGCAAACGTCACCGCATCCGCAGCCAGAGACCTGGTGCGCGAAGACCCTTCGGCCGACGTGCTGGTCTTCGCACCGGGTGCCCGCGAGGTGTCGGAGATCGCCCGCCGCGTCCGCAGCACGAGCAACGCGTTCGATGTGCGCGAGCTGCACGGCCAGATCCCCCCGGCCGAGCAGGACGCCGTGATCCGCGGCCGCACGCCGGACGGCCTTCCACGCATCATCGTCACGACGTCGCTCGCCGAGTCCTCGCTCACGGTGCCGGGGGTACGACTGGTCGTGGACAGCTGCCTGTCGCGGTATCCGCAGCGCGACGCCACCCGCGGCATGACGGGCCTGGTCACCGCCGCGGCGTCCCGTTCGTCGTGCGTGCAACGTGCCGGGCGCGCCACCCGTCAGGGCCCTGGTGCCGTGATCCGCTGCGTCGACGAGCGCACGTACGCGGCGGCTCCCGCCCGTCCGGTCCCGGAGATCGCGGTGGCAGACCTCGCCGACGCCGCTCTGCTGCTCGCGTGCTGGGGCGCCCCGCGGGGAACCGGCCTGCGGATGATCGACCCGCTGCCCGCCGACAACCTGTCCGATGCGACCACCGTGCTCCGCGGTATCGGCGCGATCGACGACGAGGGTCGTGCCACGGCCGAGGGCCGCGCTCTGGCGCGCATTCCGACCGATCCGCGGCTGGCCAGGGCTCTGCGCGACGGCAGCCCGGAGGTGGGGACTCGGCTCGCGGCCGAGGTCGTCGCGCTCCTGGGCGGCGACCTGCGAATCCCCGAGGCCGATGTCGCCCAGGCTCTCATCACACTGCGGGGTGGTCGAACCCCCGATGCCCGCCGATGGCTCGAGGATGCGCACCGCCTCGAGCGGATGGGTCGCGCGACACCGGGTGTCCGCTCGGATCTCGACGGAGTCGGCCTCGTGATCGCGCTGGCCTTCCCCGAGCGGATCGCCCACCGCGTCGAGCGCACGGCCACGGGAGCGACGTTCTTGCTGGCATCCGGGACACGCGCCGGGGTGAGCGGTCCGCTCGCGGCAGTCGAATGGCTCGCGGTCGCCGACGTCGCGCGTGCCTCCGCGCGGGCGGCGGCCGGCTCCGGGGCGATCATCCGATCCGCGGCGGCGCTCACCGAGGCGCAGATGGACCAGGCCGCCAGCCACCTGACGACCGACCGTGTCGAGGCGGAGTTCGTCGGAGGCCGCGTCCAGGCTCGTCGCGAGCGCCGGATGGGTGCGATCCTGCGCTCATCGGTGCCGGTGCGGGCATCGGCTCAGGAGGGACGGGATGCTGTGCGCCGAGCGCTCCGACGCGACGGGCTCGGCATGTTCACCTGGTCTGACACCGCAGCAGCATTGCGCCGCCGGCTGGCGCTGCTGCGGCGCGAGCTCGGCGACCCGTGGCCCGATGTGTCGGATGCCGGGCTGGTCGGCTCCCTCGACGCGTGGCTGGCGCCCGAGCTCGACACCTTGGCCTCCGGCACCCCCGCAGGCCGACTCGACCTGACCTCGGCTCTTCGCCGTCTGCTGCCGTGGCCCGAAGCGGTGCGCCTCGATGAGCTCGCACCCGAGCGCCTCGAGGTGCCCAGCGGATCCCGCGTCCGCATCGCCTACCCCGAGCCCGACGGCGACCCGAACGCGCGGCCCGTCGTCGCCGTGAAGCTGCAGGAGTGCTTCGGCTGGGCGGAGACTCCTCGCCTGGTCGGTGAACGGGTGCCGGTGCTGTTCCACCTGCTGTCCCCCGCTGGGCGTCCGCTCGCGGTCACCGACGACCTCGCCTCGTTCTGGTCCGGTCCGTACGCTCAGGTGCGCGCCGAGATGCGAGGGCGCTACCCGCGACACCCCTGGCCCGAGGACCCGTGGGCCGCCGCGCCGACCAAGTACACCAAGAACCGCGCCGCGCGCTGAGCAGCGACCCGGTCGACGACTCAGCGCGTGCGCCGCTTCAGAGTGAGGGCGGCGAGCACCAGCGCGCCGACCGCGAAGGCCACGACGATCAGCAGCGGACCGAACACGTCCCCGCCCTCATCACCCGCCGCGACCGCGTTGATCGTGTCGATCGCGTAGCTGAGCGGCAGCCAGTCGGAGATGGTCTGCAGCACATCGGGCATCTGGTCGCGGGGCATGAACAGGCCGCCGAGGATGATCTGAGGGAACACCAGCAGCGGCATGAACTGCACCGCCTGGAACTCGGTCTGGGCGAATGCGCTCGCCAGCAGGCCGAGCGCCGTTCCGAGCAGCGCGTCGACCACAGCGACGAGTCCCAGCTGCCAGAGCGGGCCCTCGACGTCGAGTCCGCACACCCCGACCGCGAACGACACCGTGATCACCGCCTGGAGCAGAGCCATCAGTCCGAACGCGAGCGCGTAGCCCAGAATGAAGTCGGCCTTCTCGAGGGGCGTGGTCATCAGCCGCTCCAGCGTGCCCGAACGACGCTCCCGGAGCGTGGTGATCGAGGTGATGAGGAACATCACGATGAACGGGAACAGGGCCAGGATCGCGCCCCCGAACTGGTCGAACACACCGTCTTGGTCACTGAACAGCCAGGCGAAGAGACCCACGAGCAGGCTCGGCGCGATCAGCATCAGGGCGATCGACCGGGGGTCGTGCCGGAGCTGGGTGAGCACGCGGCCCGCCGTGGCGAGCATCCGACGGCCGTTCATTCTCCGGCCTCCGCGTGCTGGTCACGTGCTTCTCGGCGTGCCCGCCTCGTATCCCCGACGCCGGCTGCGCGGTCGCGCTCGATCAGGGCCAGGAACGCGGCTTCGGCATCGGTCGTGCCGGTGTCGGCGAGGAGCGAGGTCGGGGTCGTGTCGGCGATGATCCGCCCCTCCCGCATCAGCAGCAGCCGATCGCAGCGCACAGCCTCATCCATCACGTGGCTCGACACGATGAGCGTCACCCCTCGGTCCGCGAGGCCACGGAAGAGAGCCCACAGCTCGGCCCGCAGCACGGGGTCGAGTCCGACCGTCGGCTCATCCAGCACGACGAGTTCGGGCGAGCCGATCAGCGCCACCGCAAGGGACACCCGGGTTGCCTGGCCACCGCTCAGCGCCTCGACGAGCTGCCCTGCCTGCGGGCCGAGACCGACCTCATCGATGACCCGATCGACGTCACCCTTCGGTGCCTTCAACAACGACGCGAAGTACGCGAGGTTCTGGCGCACACTCAGATCGCCGTAGACGGAAGCCCCCTGCGTGCCGTATGCGACGCGATGCCGCAGCTGACGCGCACCGCCCGGCTCCCCCAGCACCGTCACGTCACCCGAGGCGATCTTCTGCACGCCGACGATCGACCGCATGAGCGTGGTCTTGCCGCACCCCGAAGGTCCCAGCAGACCCGTGATCTGACCCCGAGGAATCGTGAGGTCGATGCCGTCGAACACCTGCACAGCCCCGCGTCGCACGCGTAGTTGCGAGATCTCGACCGCCGAGTTATTCATCATGTGATGAATTATCCGCCTGCGGATCGATCGCGTCAACGGGATCCGCGGCGGGACCGACGTGCGGGTGGATCTCAGTCGAAGAGGTAGCGCTGCACGGTCGGGCCGACACGGTCCACGAGTTCGTCGACCGAAGCCGCGGCGAGTGCGGGAAGGCGCAGCACGTAGCGCGCGATCAGCATGCCGGCGATCTGCGATGCGACGAGGGAGGCCCGCAGATCGGCATCGTCGACATCGAGGCTTCGAGCCACGCGGGAGAGGAGCTCGCGCGACAGGAACCCCGCCAGCAACGGGGTCGTGAGTCGACTCCCGATCGCGGTCCGGAGCAGCATGACTCCGCGCCGGCGCACCTCGGGCTGCTCGAACGCTTCGAGCACATACCGGATCAGCCGTTCGCCGACCTGGTCGCGCGGACCCGCCAGGATCCCCGGCACATCGACGTCCGGTCGCAGCGGGATGCCGACGGCTTCCGCGAAGAGGTCGGCCTTGGTGCCGAAGTAGTGGTGCACGAGCGCTGAGTCCACTCCGGCGCGAGCGGCGATGGAGCGGATCGTCGCCCCGTCGTACCCCTTCTCGCCGAAGTCGTCGACCGCGGCGGCGATGATACGCGCTCGCGAGTCGGAGACGCCCCGCGGGCGGCCGCGCCGCCGTGGAGGCTTCTGCTCGGTCATGCCCGTCAGCCTATGACGTCTGTCGGCACCGCGGTCGCCCCCCGGACCCGGGTTCAGTCGAGCAGGTGCCGCAGGTAGCGCGTCGGATGCTCGAGGAACGAGCGCCAGTGGTTGACGATCTCGAGGTCGCCCCACTCGGCCGGACGCACACCCCAGTCCCCCACCTCGAGGATCTTCGCACCGGGCAGGGCCGCGAGCACCGGCGAGTGCGTCGCGCACAGCACCTGGCCGCCCTCGTCGGCGATGCGTCGGAGCACCGCGATCAGGGCGAGCGTCGAGTTGAACGACAGTGCCGCCTCGGGCTCATCGAGACAGTAGAAGCCGGGCTCGTCGAACCGGCTCTCCAGCAGCGCGAGGAAGGATTCGCCGTGGCTCATCTCATGGAACGGGACGTCGGGGCCGCTTGTCGACGGGTTGTCCTCGAGATATGTGTAGAAGGAGTGCATGGTCTCGGCGCGCAGGAAGTAGCCCCAACGGTTGGCACCGACTCCGTGCTGCAGCCGGATCCAGTCCGACAGCGGCGACTCGGTCGCACGCGTGCTGTGCCGCGCCTGCCGGGAACCGCCCTCGGGAGAGAGCCCGTACGCGAGTGCGATCCCCTCGACGAGGGTGGATTTGCCGCTGCCGTTCTCGCCGACGAGGAACGTGACCCCGGGGTCGAGGTCGATCCCCTCCCGTAGCACCTGGGCAACGGCAGGGATGGTCGTCGGCCATCCTGCGCCGGGTGTGGGAGCATCGTCGCTCGGGCGCACCGCGACCACCGGCTGCTGCCGTCGACGGCGTGAGGTCGGCTCCCAGAACGCGTCCATCCGCTTCCTCCCCGCGTCGCGCGCACGGTCATGTGCGCACGGACGAGGCTACCTGCGCGGTCCGACACGGCACCGAGAGGTCGGCCGCGCCCGGGGCGTCAGCACTCGATGACGTTGACCGCGAGGCCGCCCTCGCTGGTCTCCTTGTACTTCGTCGACATGTCCGCACCGGTCTGGCGCATCGTCTCGACGACGGCATCCAGCGAGACGTAGTGACTGCCGTCGCCGCGCAGCGCCAGCCGCGCCGCGGTCACGGCCGTCGAGGCGGCGATCGCGTTGCGCTCGATGCACGGAATCTGCACGAGTCCGCCGATCGGGTCGCACGTGAGACCGAGGTGGTGCTCCATCGCAATCTCGGCAGCGTTCTCGATCTGGCGGTTCGTGCCGCCCATCACCGCGGTGAGGCCTCCGGCTGCCATGGCGCAGGCGGATCCGACCTCGGCCTGGCATCCGCCCTCGGCTCCGGAGATCGACGCGTTGGCTTTGAACAGCGACCCGAGAGCGGTGGCCGTCAGCAGGAAGCGGCGGATGCCCCGGCGACGGTTCGCCTCTGCCGTCTGCTCCTCGTCGAGGTCGCTCCCGTCGGTCACGGCCCTGACGTCCGGCTCGAAGCCCAGCAACGCACTGCCGACCAGCTCACCGTAGGGCGTGACCGCATTGCCCGCCCCGAGCCCCGAGTCGGCGAGGAACCGCCACCAGTACATGGCGACGGCGGGGAGAATTCCGGCAGCACCGTTCGTGGGCGCTGTGACCACTCGTCCGCCCGCCGCGTTCTCCTCGTTGACGGCCAGAGCGAAGGCGCCCAGCCACTCACCCGGCAGCTCGCGATGACCGTCGGCCTCGACCTCTTCGAGCTGGCCGCGGATCACCCCGGCCCGTCGCTTGACCTTCAGGAAGCCGGGCAGCGTCCCCTCGGCGTGGAGACCAGCATCGACGCACCCCGACATAGCGTCCCAGATCGCGTCGAGCCCGGCGGCGACGTCTTCCTCGCTGCGCAGGGCGGTCTCGTTGAGGCGCGCGACCTCGGCGATCGAGAGCCCGTTCTCGTCGCACAGGGCGAGCAGCGACGCGGCATCCGCATATGAGTGCGGGAACCCCGAGGTGGAGAGCTTCGCCTCCTCGCCGTCGCGGCGGATGAACCCGCCGCCCACCGAATAGTAGGTCTCCTCGGCGACCACCTGCCCCGCGGAATCCCACGCGGTGATGGTCATGGCGTTCGGATGGCCGGGAAGCCGGGTGCGCGGCGCGAAGACGATGTCGTCCTTCGCGAACGGGACGTCGTGGGTGCCGTCGATCGACAACATGCCGCCCACGGGGAAATCTGTCCAGGCCGACCGCACGTCAGCCGGGTCGCATGTCTCCGGCGCGAGTCCGCGGAGCCCGGCGACGACGGCATCCGGCGTTCCGTGCCCGATGCCGGTCGCTCCGAGCGAGCCGTAGAGACTGCTGCCGACGCGGGCCACCTGCGTCAGGCTGCCCGTTGCAGTGAGCCGTCGCGCGAAGTCGAGAGCCGCCCGCATCGGTCCGACCGTGTGGGAGCTCGAAGGCCCCACTCCGATGGAGAAGAGGTCGAAGGCCGAGACGTACGCTGTCACCCCTCCAGGCTACGCCGGATTCGCCGCTTCGGTTCACCATGGTTAACTCGCCTTCGCGTCAACCCCCTACAGCCCGGTTCGCGGTCGAGGCATCCTGTTCGGACGACATCACGAAAGGGGCCATCATGACCGACAGCACTCCCGAGCCCGAGCCCACCGACGACCTCTCCGCCGAAGCGCAGACTCCCACTCCGACACCGGCCTCCGACACGAGCGAGGGCGAGGTCACGACACCGGCGAAGGCCGACTCCCCCGAAGACGCCGACCCGAGCGAGGTGCCGAGCACCGAGGAACTCGAGGAGCCGAGCACCGAGAAGGCTCCCGGCGAGGAGCCCAAGGCCCCGAAGCGCGACGAGCCCGAGCCCGACCACGAGGCGGTCGGCATCGGCGTGGTCGACACGGAAGAGCCGCAGGCGGACTGACCTGCAATCACCGGCGTTCCGGTCGTACTTCCTGTCGCCTGATCGGCGATCGGGCGGCAGGAAGTGCGACCGGAATGAGCCGGGCCGCGACTACTCGACGAGCTTGCCCGCGGTGTCGACCTCGCGCATGAGCTCGGCGATCTCCGGCGAGATGGCGGGGATCGGCTCGCGGGTCACACCATCGGTCGGCGACCACACCAGGTTCACCTGCAGCGTGGGGTCGCTGTCGGGGAAGTCGCTGCGGTTGTGGCATCCGCGCGTCTCCCGACGCTCCAACGCGGCCTCGAGCGTGGCCCGGGCAGCGAGCGCCGACGCCTTGAGGTCGAACGCATGCGCGAGATCCTGGAACCCGGCGATGTCGGGGTGGATGCCGATGTCCTCCATGCGCCCCTCGATCATGTCGAGGTCGGCGAGTCCGGCGAGCAGCCCCTCCTCCGAGCGCACCACGCCGGCGTACTCGGTCATGAGGTTGCGGATCGCGCGCTGCAGAGCACGGACGTTCTCGCGTCCTTCCGCTGCCAGCAGGTCGTCGATCTCGGCGCGCGCTTCAGCCACCGCCGTCGCGGACCGGCGCTGCGCATCGAGCCCCGCAGCGTGCTCCATGGCAGCTTGGCCCACGATGCGACCGTAGACCAGCAGCTCGATGAGCGAGTTGCCGCCGAGCCTGTTCGCACCGTGCAGTCCGCTGGATGCCTCGCCGATCGCGTAGAGGCCGTCGACATCGGTCTGGTGGTCTTCGGGTCGCACCCAGACGCCACCCATCGAGTAGTGCGCGGTGGGCGCGATCTCGATCGGATCGGTCGTGATGTCGAGCATCTGCAGCTCCATCATCGTCTGGTACACCCGAGGCAGGCGGGTCATGATCGTCTCGCGCGGCAGGTGCGAGACGTCGAGCCAGACACCGCCGTTCTCGGTGCCTCGTCCTTCCTGGATCTCGGTGTACGCGGCGAGCGCGACGCGGTCTCGGGTCGACAGCTCCATCCGCTCAGGGTCGTACTTCGCCATGAACCGCTCGCCGAGCGCGTTGCGGAGGATGCCGCCCTCTCCGCGCGCGGCCTCGGAGATCAGGGTGCCGGCCGCGCTCTCGGGCTCGATGATGCCTGATGGGTGGAACTGCACGAGCTCGGGGTCGCGCAGGCGGGCACCGGCATCGACCGCGAGCCGGAAGGAGTCGCCCGTGTTCTCGTCGCGGCGGGACGAGGTGCGGCGCCAGATACGGTTATGGCCGCCCGCGGCGAGGATCACGGCATCCGCGTGGATGAGGTAGCGGGTGCCGTCGGCCTGGTCGAAGCCGTAGGCACCGAACACCACGTTGTCGCGCACGAGCAGGCGCGTGATGTAGACGTGGTCGAGGATCGGGACGTCGAGCTGCTCGGCCTTGCGCACGAGGGTGCGCTGGATCTCGAGGCCCGTGTAGTCACCGGCGAACGCCGTGCGGCGGAAAGTGTGGGCGCCGAAGAAGCGCTGCGAGATGCGGCCGTCGTCTTCGCGGGCGAAGTCCATGCCCCAGCGCTCCAGGTCGCGGATGCCGCGCTCGGCGCCCTGCGTGACGATCTCGACCGTGTGCGGGTTGGCGAGCAGGTAGCTCTCCTTGATGGTGTCGGCCGCGTGCTGCTGCCAGCTGTCGTCCGCGTCCATGGTGCCGAGCGCCGCGTTGATGCCGCCGGCCGCGAGCGAGGTGTGCGCGTCCTGCCGCGGGCGTTTGCCGACGGCGAGCACGTCGACGCCATGTTCGGCGATCTCGATCGCCGCCCGCAGCCCGGACCCGCCCGTGCCGATGACGAGGACCGTGGTGGATATCTGTCGTTCGCGCGTAGCCATGCGATCCACGCTAGTTAGGCCATCCTAATTACTCCAATGCATAGTTCGAGTGGAAACCATGCGGGTAGGCTATGGCCATGAACCTCGAGCAGCTCCGCGGGTTCGTCGAGGTCGCGCGTCTCGGACACTTCACCCGCGCCTCCGAGGCCCTGCACCTGGCACAGCCCTCGCTGAGTCGGCAGATCTCGACGCTCGAGCGTGAACTCGGCGCCGAACTGTTCCACCGCGCACGTGGCCACATCGCGCTCACCGCTGCCGGCGAGACGCTCCTCCCCCGCGCACAGCGCATGCTCGCTGAGGCCGACGCCATCCGCGACGAGATGGGGGAACTGGCAGGACTCCGCCGCGGACGCGTGCGCCTCGGCGCACCACCCACCCTCTGCATCAGCCTGGTCGCGGAGGCGATCAGCTCGTTCCACGCCGCGCACCCGAACGTCGATCTGCACCTGACCGAGAGCGGCTCCCGCCGACTCGTCGAGGAGCTCGCCGTGGGAGCGGTCGACATCGCGCTGGTCACGCAATCCGACGGCCCCACCCCTGCCGGCGTGAGCCTCACGCACATGCCGCTGCTCTCAGAGGAACTGGTGGTCGTCTCGTCGGCGGCCGCCACGCCCGTCACCCACGGGGCGTCGATCAGCCTGGCGCACCTCGCGACCCTGCCCCTGATCGCCTTCGACGAGAGCTACGAGCTGCGCGCCGCGATGGATGCGGCGTTCCGGAGCGCCGACCTCACCCCGACGCTCGCCCTCGAAGGGGCCGAGATGGATGCGGTTCTCCGCTTCGTGGAACGCGGCGTCGGCGTCGCGGTCGTCCCCGCCATGGTGCTCTTCGACCGTCCGCTGCTGCGATCGGCACGCCTCGCCCACCCGGCGATGTCGCGCACGATCAGCCTGGCGCACCGCTCCGACGTCACCCCGGCCGTCGCCGTGGCCGAGATGCGCCGTGTCATCGTCTCGACGGCAGCGGATGTCGCCGAGCGCGACCCCGCGATCACGAGCCTGCTCTAGGACGCTCGCCTTGCTCGCGCCTCATGACCGCCGAGCGACGGACCGGCCGCGGCGCCGAGGTGCCGCGGACGAGGCCGGCGCTCCTCCGCCCCGCATCAACCAGATCGCCGCCGCGAGCGTGAGCACCCAGCCGATGACCTCGATCAGCAGATGGTCGGTCGCGTCGGGGACCGATTGCAGGAGGTACACCCGGATGCTGTTGATCGCTCCATGCGTCAGAACCGCGGGCCAGACGCTTCCCGATCGCCATCGGAGGGCGAGCAGCAGCGGCGCCCAGGGCAGCATCCCGGCGAAGTAGATGACGATGTCGCCGATCGGACGGTCGCCGATGACGGCGAGAACCGGCAGATGCCACACGATCCAGACCAGGCCGCTGACCAGCGCCAGCGGCCAGAACCCCCATGAGGCGGCGCGGGTCGCGAGCCAGCCCCGCCAGCCGAACTCCTCTCCGATCGCGAAGATCGACTGCATGACGAAGACCGGGATGATCCAGACCGCGGCCCCGGCGATATCACCGACCGGGTTGAGCGGCCAGATCCCCGTGGTCAGGGCGATCGCCGTCTGGGTCGCGGCGACAGCGGCGATGATGCCGATGCCGATGCCGATCCACTTGCCGACACCCCGCCATCCGGTCGCGAACGTCTCGCGGAAGGTGCCGGGTCGGCGCACGAGCCACATGATGACCGCGGCCAGCAGCGGAGTCAGCTGCAACAGCGGAACGATCAGGTTCTCCGCGCCTTCGGGGGCGAGCCGGAACACCATGGGCACGGAGAAGGCGAAACACAGCAGGATCGCGATGACGAAGAACCAGGCGACGTCGACCTTCACCGATCGGGCGTGAGTGCTGCTGTTCGTGGATGGCGTCATGGTGGCGTCCGCTCGTCGAGGGAGGAACGGGAGAATCCCCGCGTCCCGAACACTAGGAGAGCGCTCGTCCGACCCGTAAGGCGGGAAGCCCGACACATGCCGGGGGATATCCCGAATGTCGAAGCCGCGTCATCGTCACCGCACGTCAGCGCACTGCACCACACCTGCGTTAATGCAGAAACGGCCCCCACCGAAGTGGAAGCCGTTCCTTTACTGTCTCAACACAGTGTGCGCCCGAAGGGACTCGAACCCCTAACCTTCTGATCCGTAGTCAGATGCTCTATCCATTGAGCTACGGGCGCCCAGCCCGCTCAGCGGGCCGTAGAACAGCCTACAACAGTCCCGACGCGAAAGCGAAACGAGGCCTCAACCGTCCGCCGACGCGGCCTTCTGCTGCTTCTTCCGCCGCTTGGCCTTGGCCCTCTGCTCCGACGAGAGCGCCTGCAGATCGACGAGTCGAAGGGCCTGCATCCGCGCTTCCCGCATACGGTTGTAGTCAGGATCCTGGTCGGGACGCATGCCCTCGACGCGCAGTCGACGGTCGAGGTTGTGGCGCACGTCGGCCCAGGCCGCGTCTCGCGCCTCCTCGACGATCTCGGCGAGCCGCTCCCTGTCCTGCATGATCTCGCGCAGGCGCACGGCCACACCGGTGGACTGCTTGGCCCGACGACGGAGGTTGCGCACATCGCGGTCGCGGTAATCGTGGGTTCCCACCGGGTCGGAGTGCCGGCCCCGCGCCCGCTTGCGGAGGGCGGTGACGGTGGCCGCGGCCTCTTCCGACTCCTCGGCCATGGCACGAAGCGCCTCACGCGCGTCGTCGATGTACTTGTCCATGTCGAAGACGCCGTCTTCGGCGATGGTGCCGATGAGAATGTGGTTCTTCACGGCGAGGCGCGCCGCAGCGGTCGCGATCGCAACGCCTTCGGCGATAGCATCCGCTGTCCGTCCCACCGGTACCTCCTTCCTCTGAGCGTACCGGTATCACTGCGGCCCGGTGTCGGCCAGAATGGTTCGGAATCAGCTTGCCCCACCCATCCGACATCCGTGGGTTCGCACCCGGATCGCGCCTCGCAGGAGAGCAATGAAGCATCTCGATCTCACCGGCAGCACCACCGTGATCACCGGCGCCGCGAATGGGATGGGCGCCGAGATCGCACACCAGCTCGCCGCTCGAGGAACGCACCTCGCGCTCATCGACCACGACGTCGCAGCGCTCGCGACCATCGCCGCGGAACTGCACGCTGCGCGCGTGACGACACACGTCGTCGACCTCCGCGACGACGAGGCGGTGTTCGCTGCGGCCTCCGAGATCGGCGCCACGCACCCGCAGATCAACGCCCTGATCACCTGTGCCGGCTCCTCGATGCTCGGCGACATCGACCAGCTCACCATGGAGGAGATGCGCTGGCTCACCGATGTGAACCTGTGGGGCACGGTCTCGATCACCAAGGCGCTCCTCCCCGCGCTCCGCGCAGCTCCAGCCGCGCACATCACGCACCTCGCCAGCGTCTACGCCCTCGCCGCCCCCGCCGGACGGATCCCCTACGCGGTGAGCAAGTTCGCCGTGCGCGCCTTCTCCGAGGCCCTGCGCCATGAGCTGGAGGGAACCTCGGTCAGCGTCGGCGCCGTGTATCCCGCAGGTGTCCGCACCGGGATCATCCTGCACGGCCGATATGCCGCGGCGATCGACCCGCCGGTGGCCGCGCGCGCCGCCGCTGCACAGGCGGCGATGTACCACACGGAGCCCGCCGATGCCGCAGCACGCATCATCCGAGCGACCGAACGACGGGCCGCGCGCACCATGGTCGGGCGCGAGGCCCGCCTGATCGATATCCTCACCCGCATCGCCCCGTCTTCGTACTGGCGCGTGATGCGTCGGCCGCTGCGCGCGGCGATCGACACGACGACGCCTACGGCCTGACCCGCACGGAGCGCGGCTCCCGCTCAGCCGACCGCGCCCACCCAGATGCCCGAGGCCCAGGCTTGCTGCTCGCCGTCGCAGCCGACCGATCCGGGATACCCCCGCACCACGGCCATGCAGTTCGCGAGGAACTCCGGGTCACCCCCGAACAGCGTTCCGTAGGCCCCGGACGATGTGAGCGATCCCCACACCCGGAACTGGTAGATATGCGCGAGCTCGTGCGCCATGGCCCAGTTCAGCCGACCGGCACTCCAGTTCGCGACGTCGGCGCGGTACTTGATGTATCCGTTGCTGTTGGCGCACGCCGGAGCGTTCCCGCCCGCACACGACGAGGACTCGTAGAGCCCGACGCCCCCGCCCCCGACGAGGTCGAGGGCCGCCCGCACCCGCGCGTAGCCGTCCGGGCCACTCGACGACCACGCCGGTCCGCCGGGGCCGGCGCTCTGCGCCGCCTGCCATGAGGCGACCTCGGTGCCGACCTTCTCGGTGAGCGCGTGGATCGTCGCCGTAGCCGCCGCGACGGTGTCGGGGTTCTCCTTCTCGGCGACGACCGTCTGCTGCGCCGACAGTGCGGCGGCGCGATGCGTGGCCGTGTCCACCCGGCCCTGCGCCCCTTCGAGCACCGCTGTCAGGGCGTGCACCTCCGCGAGGAAGGCCGGTCGCAGGGCGAGCACCGCGGCACGGTCGGCAGTGTCCTGCTCGGCGCGACCGACGGCGCCGTCGAGATAGTCGGTGCGCTGGCCGGCATCGTGGTGTTGCTCGTTCAACGCGGCGAGCTGCGCGACGGCGGCCGTTCTCTCCTGCTCGAGAGCGTCAGCTCTGCCGATCATCCCCGCGACGAGCAGGACCGAGGCCGCGAGAGTGACGGCCAGCAGGCGCCGGATCACTGCAGGAACCCCGTCGTGTCGGCGATCTCCGCGTCCTGCTCAGCGAGCTGGGAGCGGAGTGCGGTGAGCTTCTCGGCGAGCTCCCGGTTCTCTCCGCGGGACTCGTCGAGCGCGCGCTCGACCCGCACGATCTCCGCTTTGACCGCGGCGATCGACTCCTGACGCTCCTGATCGGCGATCGCGACGAGCGCGACCCCACCGAGAAGCAAGAGGCATCCGACCGCGACAGCAAGATTCCGCATCTCGCTCCCCAGGACAGCGCAACAGTTCCGGACCGACTCCGATCGCCCCAATATACAACCGGAGCCGCCTCTGCAGTCCCCCGGATGCGACGGGCGGCGCCCTCAGGGGAGCTCAGACCGTCAGATCGCTGTTCTCGGCGAGGCGCCGCTCGGCGGCGGACTGGCCGCTGGCGAGATGCGCCGGCACGATCCGACGCAGCGCTTCGATATCGCGCGCAGTCATCGCCTCGAGGATGATGCGGTGCTCATCCGCCATCGCGAGCAGATCGTCGTGCTGGCCGAACAGCCAACGCAGACGGGTGAGGAAGACCGCGATGAGCTCACCGAGCATCTCGTTCGCCGCGAGCTCGACGGCGACCTCGTGGAACTCCGCCGCGGCGATCCTGGCCGCCTCGGAGTCCTCCGCGCGGGCGGCCGCGAGCTCGCGCTCGTAGACCTCGCGGATGCGGGCGATACCGGCCTCATCGTGCCGCTCGGCGGCGAAGACGAAGATCAGCGTCTCGATGGCCTCGCGCACCTCGGCGAAGTCCTGGATGTCGCGGGGGGTGAACTCCCGCACGACCGCCCAGCTCCGCGGACGGGCGACGACGATCCCCTCAGCCACGAGAGTGCGGATGGCCTCGCGAACGGGAAGCCGGGACACGTTCAGTTCTGCGGCGATGTCGCGCTCGACCAGTCGGGCGCCCGGCTTGCGCCGTCCGAGGACGATGTCGTCACGAAGGATGCGCGTGACCCTCACCGACTCGAGTTCTCCGCCTGCTGCTATAGCCCCCGCCATCTGGGCATTCTCGCACTCCCGCCGGTGTTCCTCAACTTTTGGTATCCCAAGGCTCTGATCGGAAGCAGCCCCGACATGCGGGCGAGAGCGTCCTCCCCCTCGCCCGCATCCGGGCTCAGGGCAGGCGGTTCGCGATCGCGAGGTTCGCCGTCAGCTCCTCGGCGGTCTGCCGGACCACGTACGCCGGACGGTCGCGCTCGACCCTCCAGGACTCGCTGAGCGTACCCACGTTGACGGTGTCGAAGCCGGCCTCGTCGTAGAAGCGCGTCACGAAGGCGACGGCCTCTGCATCATCGCCGGCGGTGGCCAGCGCACGGCGGTCGGGGGTGCCGGCAGGTGTCCCGTCGGAGGTGATCTCCGACGCGAAGATGTGGTTGAACGCCTTCGCGATCTTCGAGGACGGGAGTGCGCGCTGCACCAGCTCCGACGTGGTCGTCTCCCCCTTGTCGAGAGCCTCGATATGCCCGTCCCGCTCGAAGTAGTAGTTGTTCGTGTCGAGGACGATCTTGCCGGCGAGCTGTTCGGCCGGAAGCTCGTCGATCGCACGGAGCGGCACCGTGACGACCGCGACGTCTGCGGCAGCGGCCGCGTCCTGCGCGGTGGCAGCGCGAGCCTTGGGGCCGAGCTCGGCGACCAGGTCGGCGAGCGTCTCCGGTCCACGGGAATTCGCGATCACCACGTCATAGCCGTTCGCGATCGCCACACGTGCGACCTGGCTGCCGATGTGTCCTGCACCGATGATTCCGAGAGTAGTCATGTTCGGCCCAACGCCTCCTGCGCGAGGCTATTCCCGTCGAGTCCCTCCGTGACCGGGCTCAGACATCGCGCAGCAGGGTCTCCTCGGTGCGGCGGTAGCCGAGTTGCTCGTACAGATCGACGGCCCCGGTGTTGAAGCCGAAGACGTGCAGGCCGACCGAGTCCGCTCCGAGCCTGCGGGCCTCTCGCTCGGCGGCGTGCATCAGCTCCCGTCCGTACCCCTTGCGGCGCTGATCCGCGGCCACCTCGATGTCGAGGATGAACGCCTGCGGGCGCCCGTCACGCCGGCGCATGCCGAACCAGAGGATGCCGACCTCGGTGCCGTCGACGGAGGCCGTGAAGAACTCCTGCCCCTCGGTGTCGAGGCCATCCGGAAGCTCCTCGACCATCTGGCGATGCGACTCGGCGACGGCTTCCTCGGCCGTGTAGCGACCCGACTCGACGAGGTCGTGCGCGAACCCTTCCTCGGACGCCGCGGCGAAACGGGGGAAGCGCTCCGCGGTCATCGGCGACACATCGACGTGCGGAGCGACGTCGCGCAGCGGAAGCGGTTCGAGCACCATCTGGATGGAGGCCATCTCGAAGCCGCCCCGTTCGGCGAACGCCCGTCCAGCCGTGTCGTGCGGGAACAGGTGCACACCGATCTGCGTGGCACCCATGTCCCGCGCGACGTGCAGCAGATTCGCGAGCAGATCGTCGTGCTGGGCATCGGTCAGCGTCGCCGCGAGGTCGAGGTCGAGGTCGAGGAGGAGCATCTTCTGCCCGCTCAGGACCAGCAGGAGCGTTCCGAGTTCGTCATCGGCGTTATCGGCGATGCGCACCACCCGCGCTGTCGAGGTCGCATGCCCCTCGGGGAACAGCTCGTCGAACACGTGCTCGACGTGGGCGACGGCATCCGCGCCGAGGCGACGACCGGACTCCCTGTCCGCGTCGATGAGGCGCTGTCGTGCGGCAGCCCTCCACTCGTCGAAGTGCGCAGCGGGCAGAGGTGTCAGGTGCAGGGACATGCGTCCATCCTGCACCTCAGCTGCGGGTGAGCGCGTCTTCCGCGGCGACCCAGGCGAGCATGGCGCACTTCACGCGCGCGACGTACTTCGACACCCCGCCGAGAGCTGCGGCGTCGCCGAGGAGCTCCTCGTCGGGCTCGATCTTGCCGCGGGAGCGCATGGCCTCGCGGAAGGCTGCGATGCGCACCTCGAGGTCTTCGACGCTGAGCCCTTCGGCGAGTTCCGCCAGCAGCGAGGCCGACGCCTGCGAGATCGCGCAGCCGTGGCCCTCCCAGGCGATCGCCTCGACGCTGCCGTCGGCGTCGCGGTGCACCTGCAGGGTGATCTCATCACCGCAGGTCGGGTTCAGCTGGTGCGATTGGGCCGGGATCTCGTCGCGCAGACCATAACCGTGCGGTGTGCGCGAGTGATCCAGGATCAGCTCCTGGTACAGGTTCTGCAGGTCGCTCATGCGCCCCTCCGGAAGAAGTCGATCGCTCCGGCGACGCCCTCGATCACGGCGTCCACCTCGGCGTCGGTGGTGTAGAGATAGGTGCTCGCCCTGGTCGACGAGGTCACGCCCAGGCGCCGGTGCAGCGGCTGGGCGCAGTGGTGGCCCACGCGCACCGCGATACCGAGGTCGTCGAGGAACTGGCCCACATCGTGCGAGTGGATGCCTTCGACGTCGAAGCTCGCCAGGCCGACACGGGGCAGGTCGATACCGGCGCCGAGCACACGCACCCCGTCGATCGTGCTCAGTCCGTCCACGAGACGACGACCGAAGGAGGCCTCGTGCGCGGCGATGCGCGGCATCCCCACCTCGGTCAGGTAGCCCACGGCTGCGGCGAGCGCGATCGCCTGCGACACGCGCTGCGTACCCGCCTCGAATCGCTGGGGCGGCGGAAGGTATTCAGCCTCGGTCGTGGTCACCGTCGTGATCATCGACCCGCCCGTCAGGAAGGGCGGCATGGCCGCCAGCACCTCGCGACGCCCGTAGAGGGCGCCGATGCCGGTGGGGCCGAGCATCTTGTGGCCGGAGAGCACGGCGAAGTCGACCCCGAGGGCGCGCACGTCGAGGGGCAGATGCGGCGCCGACTGGCAGGCGTCGAGCAGGGTCAGCGCACCGGCCTCGTGCGCGAGCGCGACCAGCTGGTCGACGGGGTTGACCACACCGAGCACGTTCGAGACGTGCGTGAACGCGACGATCTTCGTGCGCGCGGTGATCAGCTCGGCGGCGATGTCGAGCCGCAGGGCACCATCGTCGTCGAGGGGGATGACCTTCAGCGTCGCGCCGGTGCGCGCCGCGAGCTCCTGCCACGGGATGAGGTTCGCGTGGTGCTCCATCTCGGTGGTGACGATCTCGTCACCCTCACGGAGCCGGAAGCGCTCGGCGGCTGCTCCCCCACGCCCGAGCGATACGTTCGACAGCGAGTACGCGACGAGGTTGATCGCCTCGGTCGCGTTCGAGGTCCAGACGATCTCGTCGTCGGCGGCGCCCACGAACCGGGCGACGGCGGCGCGCGCGTCTTCGAACAGCTCGGTCGCCTCGGCGGCGAGGGTGTGCGCCCCGCGGTGCACGGCGGAGTTCATCGAGGTGGCGAAGTCGCGTTCGGCATCGAGCACCGCCGTCGGACGCTGCGACGTCGCCCCCGAGTCCAGGTACACGAGAGGATGCCCGTGCACCCGCGCACCCAGGATCGGGAAGTCCCCGCGGATGCGCCGCACCTCGGCCTCGTTCAAGGGGGCGATCACGTCGACACCGGGAGAAACGCTCATCGTTCCAGTTTCCCACCTGTCGGCGCGGGGTGGGCGCAGAAGGTCAGTGTCCGTCGAGCATCTTCGCGTCGGCGACCTCGTCGTAGCGGTCCTGCGCGTCGCGCACGTCTTCCACATGCGACTCCGCCCAGACCTGCAGCGCCTGGAGCGGCTCGTGCAGAGTTCGCCCGAGCGGGGTGAGCAGGTAGCGGGAATGACCGTCGTCGCTGACCGCGCGCTCCAGCATCCCATCGCGTTCGAGTGCGCGGAGAGTGTCGACGAGCACCTTCTTCGTGATCCCGTCCATCCGGTGGTGCAGTTCGCCGAAACGCAACGGCTGCTCGTGCAGGAGGACGACGATCATCGCGGTCCACTTGTTGGCGATGCGCGCGAGCGACGCGCGAGAGGGGCAGCTGGCGGAGAACACCGTCCATGTGCTCGACATGCGCCGCTCCTTCCCGGTGACGTTGAAGTAACCGCGCCCCGTCCGAGACGCTGGATGCTCCAGAGTACCGAGCATCGAGAAGGAGCATCATGTCGGCTATCGACGTCGTAGGACAGTACGGTGCGGCCATGGCCGCCGGAGACATGGAAGCGCTCGCCGCGACCTTCCACCCGCACGCCGTCTGGCACCAGCCCGGAGCGAACCAGGTGTCCGGAGACCATGTCGGACCGGACGCGATCCTCGCCCACCTCGGCCGGTTCATGCAGCTGAGCGGGGGCACGTTCGCCCTCGAGACCGAATCGGCGACCGAGAGCGGCGACCTCGTCTCGGCCACCGTGCGCTTCCGTGCGCAGCGCGAGGGTCAGGAAGACCTCGACCAGCACGGCGTCGACGTCTTCCGCGTCGCCGACGGCCGCATCGTCGAGGTGTGGCTGATGAGCGAGGACCAGGAGGCGGAGGACCGCTTCTGGGGCACGGTCTGATCGAGCGGCTCCGGACGGAGCAGGGTCTGACGGAGAGACGCCGGGCGATCGAGATCTCGACCGCCCGGCGTCTGCACCCCTAGGCTCGTCCCATGATCGCCCAGGAGACGCTGCTCACCTTCGCCGTCGCGGCGTTCGTGATGGTCGCGATCCCCGGCCCGACCGTGCTGTTCACGATCGGGCGGGCCATGGCGCTCGGCCGGATGGGCGGGTTCCTCAGCATCCTGGGCACGGCCATCGGATCGATAGTCCTCGTCATGGCGGTCGCGCTCGGCGTCGGCACCGTGATCGCACAGTCGATCGTGTTGTTCATGATCGTCAAGGTGCTCGGTGCCGGCTACCTGATCTTCCTCGGCATCCAGGCCATCCGGCACCGGAAGGGCGCGGCGAGAACGATGGCGACGGCGCCGGCGAAGCGCTCGGGGTGGCGGCTGCTGACCGAGGGCTTCGTCGTCGGCATCACCAACCCGAAGTCCATCGCGTTCTTCCTCGCGATCCTGCCGCAGTTCGTCGACCTGGAGTCGGGCTCCGTCCCCGCGCAGCTCTTCCTGCTCGGGGCGATCGTCGTCACCATCGGTGTGACCTGTGACGCGGTATGGGTGCTCCTCGCAAGCGCCGCCCGCGACTGGTTCGGCCGCTCCCCTCGACGCATCGAGGCGATGGGGGCCACCGGCGGCGGACTGATGATCGCTCTCGGAGCATTCCTGCTGGTGTGGGGCGAGAAGCCCGCGACCGCCTGAGCTCCCCGTAGGAGACGTGGTCACGTGCGCCGTGGTCACATGCGCGCGAAGCGGGCCCGAGCGATGCAGAAGACGCCGTAGACCGCGAAGCCCGCGCCGACCACGCCGAGGACGAGTCCGCCGAGGGGCAGGTCGAGAAGGCTGTGCAGAGCAGCATCGAGCCCCGCACCTTTGTCGGGATCCTGGGTGACCGCGGCGACGACGAACAGCACCCCGGTCACGGCCACCGCGATGCCCTTGCCGAAGTAGCCGATGACGCCCAGCGTCACGATGCCTCCGCGCGCGGCCCCCGACGGCAGATCGAGCAGCTTCTCGAAGCCGCGGGTGAAACCGCCCACGACGAAGCCCACCCCCACACCGACCACGGAGAGGCCGACGACGACGAGCAGAGCGACTCCTCCCGGGGCCGAGAGCAGAACTGCGCTCAGGGTCTTCGAGGCCGTCTCCGAGTCGGCGTTACCGCCCACCGCGTAGATGAGCGCCATGCCCGCGACCACGAGGTATGCGAGGGCGATGCCGAAGAGCTTGACCCGCTGGCCCCACTTCTTCGTCTCTGCGGGGTCGGCGGCGAGGAATGCGCTCGCGATCTGCCACACCGCCAGGGCGATCAGGCCGGTGGCGACGAGCACGAGCAGCAAGCCTCCGACCGGGTTCTGACGGATCTGCTCCATCGCGCCGTCCTGGTCCGCGTCGCCCGAGGCACCGGCGGCGATGGAGATCGCGATGGCACCGATGATGACGTGGATCAGGCCGAGGACGACGAAACCGACACGGGCGATCCGGCGAAACGCGGACGACCCTTTGGCGACGCGCGCCGCGTGCTTGACCGTGCTCATCGTTGAAGCGTATCCGCCGCCCCGGAAGCCGCAGAGGGGCTTGATTTCCCGGTCTCCACCGTTCAGGCGCTCGACGCCACCGGCTGCCGGAGGATGGTGCGCAGCTTCGATGGATCGGTGCGACGCAGATCGCTCAGGTAGATCTCGTGATGGAGTCCCCGCATCCGCAGTCCGTTCTCGGGGATGAAGCGGTGGTGCAGATCGTCGAGCACCGGGCCCTCGTCGTCGAACGGCCCCACGTGCAGGGTCTGCACGCACGTGCCCTCCTCGAGCGTCTCGAGCCGTACGGAATCCAGTGCGGCGATCGGTTCCTTCTTCTTCGCGGCTTTCTGCGCCACGGATTCCGCCGCTGCCGCGAACATCGCCTCGGTGATGTGGTCGCCGACCATGATCATCATCGTCCACATCCAGGCCGACTTGTCTCGTCGCGAGGTGAACGACTCCATGTCGGGCGCATGCCAGAGCCCTTCGAGCGGCATCACCACGGTGTCGATGCCGAGGTCGTTCCGGCTCGCGAACTTCAGTGCGTAGGCCAGAGGGAACAGTGCCGACACGGCGTCCCGATAGGCGGGAGAGGTGTTCGGGTCTCCCGCGCCGTCGATCATGAGGTACTGCAGGGGCGGCACCTCGACGATGCGGAACTCTCCCCGCTTCGCGCGATAGGCGTCGAGTGTCTTCTTGGGGTCGATCGCCGCCATGACGTGTGCCTCCCTGGATCGTGCGCCCAGTGTCGCACAGGGGTCGGACACCCCACCTCGGGCCGGGGGCGGGCAGTGCATCCCGCACCGCCCGCCCCGGTCCGGCTTCAGGCCCGCTCGACCGGAAGCCAGAGCTCACACGATGCGAAGTCACCGGTGAACTCGAGGTAGCGCACGATCGAGGGGCCGGGCCGCAGCCTCCAGGGGTTCGACGGGAACCACTCCGTCGCCGTGGCCGCCCACAGGTTCTGCAGCGTCTCAGGGAAGGGACCACGGGCGGCGAAGACCGCCCAGGAGCCGCCTTCGAGCCGAAGCGCGTCGAGATCGTCTGGAATCGGCGTGGTGCGCTGCAGCGCCACGCCGTGCAGATACGTGAGCAGCGCGCCCTCCGGGGCGTCCGCTTCGATATCGGCCGTGACGGCCAGGGTCCCCGACGGCTCGGCATCGGCGAGAGCTTTGAGGCGCGCATGCTCCTCGGGCGGGATCGCAGCGATGTGCGCCTGGATGTGCGGGTTGACACCCTCGTGGATCAGCGGGACCTCTGCGGCATGGCCGACGAGGACGAGCGCGGGCTGGTGGGTGATGGTGACGTCCATGGGGATGCTCCCTTCGACGCTCAGGCGGAACCGGAGCGTGGGTTGTGTACGGAGAGGACCCCCTTCACGGCGTGCATCGGCCGGGCCGATGCCGTGCACCGCTCGGAACGCGCGACCGAATGCCTCGACCGAGCCGTAGCCGTGGCGCACGGCCACATCGAGCAGGCTCGAGGCGCCGGCCGCGAGCTCCGTCCCGGCATGCGTCATCCGGCGACGACGCACGTATTCCGAGAGCGGCATCCCCGCCAGCGCCGAGAACATCCGGCGCAGGTGGTACTCGGTACTGCCGTGCTCACGCGCGAACGCGGCGACGTCGATCTCCTCGTCGGTGCCGGCGGCCTCGACCAGGTCGACCAGGGCGTTGAGCGTGCCGATCATGGGGTCCTCCTTTCCCCATCAGCCTCATCGTTTCCTGGTGCACGGACCCGACTTCTGCGGTCCGATGCGATCGGCTCGCCCTTCAGCGCGCGGTCAGAGTTCGATGGGAGGAGCGGGCTCGGACTCCGATTCCTCGGGATGACGGGCCAAGTTCACGATCCCCGCGATCAGGCCGCCCCAGACCGTGACCATGGCGATGATCATCATGACGATCGCGATCGGAGTCATGCGCCCGCTCCCTTCGTCGTGTCGACCGCCGGGAACGTCGAGGTCTCGGCATCCGGCTCATAGTGCTCCTCAGAGAGGAACTCGTCGTACTCGGGGTCATCTTTCGCGTGGGAGCGCGTGCTCCACGGCAGCGCCGACAGGACCAGGGCCAGCACGACGAGGGCGACGACCAGCCCCCAGCCGAAGATCGCGAGGAACCAGGCGGGGTAGCCGCTGTAGGGCTCGGAGGTCTTCGCGATGAGCTCGCTGATGAAGAGATACCCGAGCACGACCGGTGCGAGGACGCCCACGAGCACCTTCCAGAGGGTCCCCACCCGGAAGCTCGAACGCCGGTTCAGGTGCTCCACCAGCACCGGCAGCTTGTGCAGCAGCCAGGCCACGATGATCACCGCCACCAGCGCGACCGCCATGATGCCGAAGGAGTTGACGAACGCGTCGACGGTGTCGAGCACCGACAAGGCTGTGGTCGTCGAGAACAGGGCCATCGAGACGATCGCCAGCGGGATCGCGACCGTGAGCGTCGTGCGCACGCGCGCCCAGCCCAGCTTGTCCTGCAGGGCGGCAACGATCACTTCGAGGATCGAGATCAGCGAGGTGACACCGGCGAACACCAGCGCTCCGAAGAACAGCACCCCGATGATCGACCCGCCCGTCGCCTGCGAGACGATCGTCGGGAACGCCACGAAGGCCAATCCGATGCCCGACGTCGCCACCCCCGCGACCTCGGTGCCCTGTGCCTGGGCCATGAAGCCGAGAGCCGCGAAGACCCCGATACCCGCGAGGATCTCGAAGCCCGAGTTCGCGAACGCGACGACGAGACCCGAACCCGTGAGGTCGGTCTTGCGCTTGAGGTACGAGGAGTAGGTCACCATGATGCCGAAGGCGACCGAGAGCGAGAAGAAGATGTGTCCGTACGCCGAGGCCCAGACCCCGGGGTCTGCCAGCGCCTCCCAGTTCGGGGCGAAGAAGGCGTCGAGACCGTCCATCGCACCGGGCAGGAACAGAGACTGCACGACCAGGATCGCGAACATCACCGTGAGCAGCGGCATCAGGATCATGTTCGCGCGGCCGATGCCCCGCTTGACGCCCAGCGCCATGATCACGATCACGATCAGCCAGACCACGACGAGCGGGATGCCCACCTGCGGCACGAACTGGGTCGAGACGCCGACCTCGGCGACGTCCTGGGACTGGAGGAAGTCACCGGCGAAGAAGGCGTCTTCGTTGCCCGCGCCCCAGGTGAGCTGGGCCGAGAACCACGTGTACATGGCCGCCCACGCGATGATCACCGCGTAGTAGACGGCGATGACGACGCAGATGAGCACCTGCCACCAGCCGAGGGGCTCCGCCGCGCGGTGCATACGACGGAATGCCAGCGGCGCCGAGCCGCGGTACCGGTGGCCGATCGCGTAATCGAAGAACAGCAGCGGGATGCCGGCCGTGAGCAGAGCGCACAGGTACGGGATCAGGAACGCACCGCCACCGCCCTCATAGGCGACGTAGGGGAACCGCCAGATGTTCCCGAGGCCGACCGCGGATCCGATCGCCGAGAGGATGAACACGTTGCGCGAGCCGAAGGCCTCGCGTTTGTGGGTCTGCGTCGCTGCGGTGGCCATGCGGGCGAGACTACCCGAGGGCCGGCGCGAACGCCGCGCACCTCGTCGGGATCTGACGACTCCGGCTAGCGGGAGACCGCCGCGGCCGCCGTGCGCTCGTCGTGGGCCCGGCTCCAGTTCACCAGCGGATGCAGCAGGGAGATCAGGCGTTGCCCCGACTCGGTGAGCGCGTAGCTGATGGTCACCGGGGTGGTCGGCTGCACGTCGCGCACGACGAGGCCCTCTCGCTCGAGTTCCTTGAGTCGCGCCGAGAGCAGCCGGTCGGAGATCCCGTCGATGAGGGCGTGGTACTCCGAGAACCGACGCGCGCCGCGGGCTCCGGCGAACAGGATCGCCGCGTTCCACTTGCGCCCGGCGAGTTCTGCCGATGCCTGGAACCGACGGCACTCCTCCTCGTCGATGTGGACGATCTCATCACGCATGAGGCTCCTAACCTTTCGTAAGCAGCTTACCGCCTGTTCGCATGAGGAGGGCGATCCTCGGAAGCTGGACTCAGACGCACGAGCGTCGACGCGAGCAGGAAGGCAGCCACCGTGGACAGGATCGGCATACTCGGAGCAGGCAGGGTAGGGACCGCGATCGCGCGCTCGGCGATCGCGGCCGGATACGACGTCGCCATCGCGGCTTCCGGCGCTGCGGCAGACATCGAGTTGCTCGTCGAAGTCGTGGCCCCCGGCGCGAAAGCCATGTCGGCATCGGACGCGGCCGCACACGGCGAAGTCGTCGTCGTCGCGGTGCCGTTGCACAAGTTCCGCTCCATCCCGCCGACCCTCCTCGACGGCAAGGTCGTCGTCGACACGATGAACCACTGGGAACCGACCGACGGGCACCTCGACGACGTCGCCGGCAGCCCGCAGGGAAGCAGCACCATCGTGCAGGAGCACTTCGCCGGCGCTCGCGTGGTGAAGACGCTGAACCACATCGGCTATCACTTCCTCGAGGTCGACGCCCGAGCCGAAGGCCACCCCGAGCGCCGCGCCCTCGGCATCGCCGGCGACGACGAACAGGCTGTGCAGACCGTCGCCGAGATGATCGACCGACTCGGCTTCGACCCCGTCGTCACGGGCGCACTCCACACGGGAACGGCGTTCCAGCCGGGGACCCCGATCTTCGGCGGACACCACGACGCCGATGCGCTCGGAGCCGAGGCCGCCCGACACCTCGACACCACATCCCTCACCGGCGCGACTCGCGCTTGACACCTCGACCAGACCCCGAAGGAGTTCCCATGCAGATCGGCGCCTACAGTTTCGGCGATACCCCCCTGAACGATGACGGCACCCCGCGCTCGACCGCGGAAGCCATCCGGAACCTGCACGAGGCGATCGTGCACTCCGATGCGGTCGGCCTCGATTACTTCGCGATCGGCGAGCAC
This sequence comes from Microbacterium sp. NPDC058269, assembly GCF_042881445.1. Classification (NCBI taxonomy): domain Bacteria; kingdom Bacillati; phylum Actinomycetota; class Actinomycetes; order Micrococcales; family Microbacteriaceae; genus Microbacterium; species Microbacterium sp. NPDC058269. The sequence continues at coordinate 509,228 of NZ_JBHVXT010000002.1, read as the reverse complement.
CACACCGTCAGCATGCCGGCCTCCTCCCCCGGCACGGTCATCGCCGCTGCAGCCGCGGCGACGAAGCGGATCGTCCTCGGGAGCGGTGCGAGCATCATCGGCACCGACGATCCGGTGCGCGTGTTCCAGCAGTTCGCGATCGCGGACGCCGTCTCCGGAGGCGGTCGTGTCGAGATCACCGCGGGGCGCGGGTCGTCCGTCGAGACGTTCCCCCTGTTCGGGTACGACCTCCGCGACTACGACGACCTCTACGCCCAGAAGCTCGATCTGCTGATGACTATCAACGAGAGCACCACGGAGGGGGTCACGTGGGCCGGCACCGTACGTCCCACGCTCGACGATCTCGCCGTCGTCCCGCGCCCGGTGCACGGCAAGCTGCCGATCTGGCTCGCGACCGGGGGGAACGCGTCATCCTCCGTCCGCGCCGGACGCCTGGGCCTGCCGATCGCGTACGGCATCATCGGCGGCGAGCCGCACCGGTTCGCGCCCCTCGCCGACCTCTACCGCCGCTCGGCCGCGCAGGCGGGTCACACCGGCGACGACGTGAAGGTGTCGGTCGGCGCTCTCGGGCTGATCGCTCCCACCAAGAAGGAGGCGATGGAGCGCTTCTACCCCGGGTGGCACAACCTGAACGTCGAGATGGGCCGACTCCGCGGATGGGCGCCACCTCAGCGGCGAGCCTTCGAGGCGCAGGCCCAGCCCGGCGGTGCCTTCTACGTGGGCGACCCCGACGAGATCGCGAACCGTATCGTGCACCTGCAGCAGCACATGGGGCACATGCGCCACTTCCTCCAGATGGACATCGGTGGCCTCCCCCAGGAGCACTTCCTCGAGTCGCTCACCCTGCTCGCGACCGAGGTCGCGCCACGTGTGGAGCGGCTGTTGGCCTGAGTTCCCGCCGCAATGGGATCCAGCCGGACCGGAGCCCATCCATACGCAGAAAACCCCCGCCTGAGCGGGGGTTTTTCTGCGGAGACGAGGGGATTTGAACCCCTGGTCCCCGTGAGGGGACTCCACCTTAGCAGGGTGGTGCACTCGGCCGGACTATGCGACGTCTCCAGGCATCCGACCCGAAAGCACGGATGCACCTAGCCATCATAACGGGTCGGACGAGTGGTGACGAACCGGCACCCATGACTCCCCTTCCGACCGACGCGCACCCGGGCTGCACGAGGAAGCGCACTCACGCTGGGATACTTGCCGCACATCGTGGGCACCCCGCGTCCACCGCACGGAAGAGGACCGACCATGCCCCGGACAGACACCGTGAACACGGAGCACGCCGACGCCCCCTCGCCTCGCGGACGCGACGGCCAGGCCCGCGGCTACGCCGTCATCCTCGGCCTGCTCGTCGTCTCGTACGGTTTCTGCGCGGCGCAGCCGAGCACCGACCCGAGCCCCTGGGCATTCCTCGCCATGCTGGCGACGGTCGCGATGGTGTTCTATGTGACCCGCGCCCGACACCTCGTGCAGCGCGTGTCGTGGGTGGTGCTCTCGGTCGCCGGTGCCGCCGCGGTCGTCGCTGCCCTCTTCGGCGTCGAGGGCCCGGTGCTGGCGATCCCGCTGTCCGCCGCGTCGATGGTCGCGCTGCTCGTCGCTCCGTGGGCGATCATCGCGCACCAGGTCAATCGGCGCGGCCTCGACCTGGAGGCGCTGCTGGCGGCGATCACCGCCTACATCCTGGTCGGGATGTTCTTCGCCTTCGTCTACAACCTGATCTCGCAGATCTCCCCCACTCCGATGTTCGGCGAGGAGCGCCTCGACACCCTCGGAAACCAGCTGTTCTTCTCCTTCACGGCGCTGACCACGACCGGGTACGGCAACCTGGTTCCGGTCGGCACCGTCGGGCAGGGGATCGCCATCGCCGAGGGGATCACCGGACAGCTGTTCCTGATCACGGCGGTCGCGCGGATCATGCGGGGTGCGAGCGCGAAGCGGGCTGGTGCACTCGACGCCTGATCCCCCGCTCCCCGGCATCGCCCGAAAGGGGTGATGCACCCGCCGTGATCGTGCTGCGGGGTGCGACGATGAGCGGTGCGACGCCGCCCGCACCCGGCCCGGGGTTCCTCCTCGGGGCTCCCGGCCCCGCGCCGTCGACCGACGGGTGCGAGGTGCGACATGGTGGAGAACGACATCGCCGAAGAGCGCGACGAGTTCGCCGCGCCGGATGCGGTCGCACCGGAGTTCGTCGTCCGGCGAAGTCGCGGACGTGACGCCCGTGCCCGGGCCCCTCGGTCGCGTCAGGGCCCCTGGCATCCCGGAGCGGGCCGTGCCGATCCGGTCGCGTTGCTCGACGAGCAGGCCACCAGGAGGGACCCCGACATCGTTCCGTTGAGATATGAGCGGATGTCGGTCTCGCCGTTCGCCTTCTTCCGCGGTGCGGCCCTGCTGATGGCCTCCGACCTCGCCACCGCACCGCGGACCGATATCACCGTGCAGCTGTGCGGTGATGCGCACCTGTCGAACTTCGGACTGTTCGGTACTCCGGAGCGCCGCCTCATCTTCGATATGAACGACTTCGACGAGACGTTTCCCGGCCCGTTCGAATGGGACCTGAAGCGTCTGGCGACGAGCTTCGCGGTGGCCGGACGCCATCGCGGCTTCACGACGGAGGAGATCAGCGCCTGTGTGCGCGCCGCGGTCGTCGGATACCGGAAGGCGATGCGACGCGCCGCCGACGCGCACGTCCTCGACGCCTGGTACGACCATTTCGATGCCGACAGCGCCCGCCGACGGATCCGCGCGGAGCGAGATCGGCGACGCGCGGACGACGAGACGGTCGCGCGGCTGGACGCCGCCGTGAAGAAGGCCCGTAAGCGCGACCGTATGCGATCGTTCGCGAAACTCGTGCACGTCGTCGACGGCCGACTGCGCATCATCGCGAACCCGCCCCTGGTCACCCCGGTCGAAGACCTGGTGCCGGAGGTCGGCACCCAGCTCGACGACCTCGCCATCATGCGCGAGCTCCTGGCCTCGTACCAGGACACTCTGCCGGGCGACCGGCATCCGATCTCCGAGTACCGCTACCGGCACATGGCGAGGAGCGTCGGCGGAATCGGCAGCGTCGGCACACGCGCCTGGGTCATCCTCCTCAGCGGCAGGGACGACAGCGATCCCCTGCTGCTTCAGGCGAAGACCGCGCAGCCATCCGTGCTCGAGCGGTTCCTCGGACCAGGAGGACAGGACAGCGAGGGAGAGCGGGTCGTGCGGGGGCAGCGGCTCATGCAGGCGGCCAGCGACATCTTCCTCGGCTGGCAGCGCGTGACCGGCGCCGACGGCATCACCCGCGACTTCTACGTGCGCCAGCTGCACGATTGGAAGGGCGGGATCGATCCCGACACCATGACCCCGCGCGGGGCGGCCCTCTACGCGCGCATCTGCGGCGAGACCCTCGCCCGCGCACACGCCAGAGGCGGAGATCGTCTCGAGATCGCGGGCTACCTCGGTCGAGGTCGAGCCTTCGAGGAGGCGATCTGCGCCTTCGCCGACACCTACGCCGACCAGAACGATCAGGACCTCGCGACGTTCCGCGACGCTCTCACCTCCGGGCGGCTGCCGTCCATGAGTACCACCCCGTCGACGGAGTCGTCGTGAAGCGCTGGGGTGTCATCGCCGTCCTCGGCTCTGCGCAGTTCGTGATGGTGCTCGACGGTACCGTGATGAACGTATCGATCTCGACGGTGGTGTCCGACCTCGACACCACCGTCGCCGCGATGCAGGGCGCCATCACCTTCTACACCCTCACGATGGCCGCGTTCATGCTGCTGGGGGCGAAGCTGGGGGATGTGTGGGGGCGCCGCAGGGCATTCGTGATCGGATCGTGCGTGTACGGGGTGGGCTCGCTGATCACGGCCGTCAGCCCGAACGTGCAGTTCCTCTTCCTCGGCTGGTCGATCGTCGAGGGGCTGGGCGCCGTTCTCGTCATCCCGGCGATCGCGGCCCTCGTCGCTGACAACTACCGCGGCCGCGAGCGCATCACGGCGTTCGCGATCATCGGCGCGGTCTCCGGTGCGGCGGTGGCGGCGGGGCCCCTGATCGGCGGATTCGTCACGACGTACTTCGACTGGCGCTACGTGTTCGCCGCCGAGGTGCTCATCATGATCGGCGTCGTGCTGTGCGCCCGGATCGTCACCGATCCGACACCGAGGCAGAGCGTTCGCATCGACCTCCTCAGCGTCGTACTCTCCTCGGTCGGTCTGGTGGCCGTCGTGTTCGGGATGCTGCAGAGCAAGACGTGGGGGTGGGTGCTTCCGCTGAACCCGCCCACGATCGGGGGTGTCGTCGTCGCGCCTCTCGGCATCTCTCCCGCCGCCTGGTTCATCGTGCTCGGCGTCGTTCTTCTCGCGCTGTTCTTCTCCCGCCAGCGCCTCCTCGAACGCCTCGGGCGCTCGCCGCTGATCCACGTCGGCATGTTCTCGATCACGTCGCTGCGCAGCGGCCTCTCCGTGCTCGGAGCGCAGTACACCGTGACGGCCGGACTCTTCTTCATGGTGCCGGTGTATCTGCAGATGACCCTCGGACTCGACGCCCTGGAGACCGGCATCCGGATCTTCCCCCTCTCGATCGCGCTCGTGCTGTTCTCGATCGTCGGCACCCGGCTCTCGCGCGCGCTCTCCCCGCGGACGATCGTTCGCATCGGGCAGGTGACCCTCGTCGTCAGTGCCCTCATCCTGCTCGGATCGGCGACCAGCGATCTGCGCAGCGGGTTCTTCGCGACCGGGATCTTCCTCGCCGGAGCTGCCCTCGGACTGCTGGCCTCGCAGCTGGGGAATGTGAACATGTCGAGCGTGACCGAGAAGGAGACCAGCGAGGTGGGCGGGCTGCAGGGCGTGTTCCAGAACCTCGGCTCGTCGCTGGGGACGGCGTTGATCGGTTCGATCCTCATCGGCGCCCTCTCGACCTCGTTCGCCTCGGGGGTCGCGGCGAGCGACCTGCCCGACACCACGAAGGCGACGGTGGCGAGCGAGACCCAGCACGGGGTCACGATCGTCCCCGCGGCCGACGTGGCCGCCATCGCGGAAGACGCCGGACTGAGCGACGCCGACGCCGACACCCTCGCCACGGTGTATCGCGACTCGCAGCTGTCCTCGCTGCGGATCGCGTTCTTCGGGCTGATCCTCATCAGCCTCCTGTCGCTGTTCTTCTCGAAGGGGATTCCCCGCGCGAGCGATGCCCGTCGTCGGCGTGCCGAGACGGCCGGGTGACCGGAGGCGGAGCGAGGGCCGAGGCCGCACGTCCGCGTCCGAATCCTCGCGGACGTCTCCCCCATCGACGAGGATGAGGAGCATGACGACCGTCTCCGCGCCGCGCATCGAGCACCACCGGGATCCGCTCGGCATCGGTGAGAGCCGCCCCCGCCTGAGCTGGATCACCACGGACGCCCCCGACGGCTGGCACCAGGAGCGCTATGCGGTCACCGTGGTGCGCGAGGAGGGCGAGGAGACCGTCGAGGTGGCGTCCGCCGCGCAGGTGCTGGTTCCGTGGCCGAGCCGTGCGCTCGACTCGCGCGAGCGGGTCGGTGTGCGCGTGGCGGTGCGGGGCCGCGACGGCGGCTGGTCGGCGGAGAGCCCGGAGACCTGGCTCGAGGCGGGCCTCCTCGACGTCGACGACTGGTCAGCGCGGCCGGTCGGGCTCGACCTCGACGAGGATCCGGAGAGCGACGCCCGCCGCGCCACCCTGGTTCGTCGGAGCTTCCGGGTCGACGGCGAGATCGCCCGCGCCCGCCTCTACGCCACCGCGCACGGCCTGTACGAAGCCGAGATCAACGGCGCGCGCGTCGGCTCCGACACGCTCTCGCCGGGGTGGACGGTCTACCGTGAGCGTCTGCGCTCCTACACCTACGACGTGACGGATCTGCTCGTCGACGGCGAGAACGCACTCGGGGCCTGGCTCGGCGACGGCTGGTACCGCGGCCGTCTGGGCTGGCGCGGCGGCCACCGCAACGTGTTCGGAAGCGATCTGTCGTTCCTCGGTCAGCTCGAGCTCACCTACGTCGACGGACGACGCGAGACCATCGCGACCGATGGCAGGTGGAAGGGCGCGCTCTCCCCCATCCTCAGAGCCGGCATCTACGACGGTGAGGACCACGACGCGCGCCAGGAGCACTCCGGCTGGACGACCGCGGCGTTCGACGACGCCGGATGGTGGCCGGTCGCCGTGCGCGAGCGCGACCCGCGCACCCTCGTCGCCCCGACCGCCCCGCCCGTGCGGGTGACGGAGGAGGTCGCACCGATCGCCGTGCTCACCTCGCCGAGTTGCGCGCGCATCCTCGACTTCGGGCAGAACCTCGTCGGAAGGGTCCGCATCCGCGTCACGGGGCCCCGCGGAGCCACGGTCACGCTGCGCACCGCGGAGGTCCTGCAGGAGGGCGAGATCTACACCCGCCCGTTGCGCAGCGCCCGCTCGAGCGACGCCTACACGCTCGCCGGACGCCCGGACGGCGAGGAGTGGGAGCCGCGATTCACGTTCCACGGCTTCCGATACGCCGAGGTCTCCGGCTGGCCGGGAGACCTCGATGCGGATGCCGCCGTCGGCGCTCTCGTCGCGCGTGTGCTGCACACCGACCTCGAGCGCACCGGATGGTTCGAGTGCTCCGATCCCCTGGTCGAGCAACTGCACCGCAACGTCGTCTGGGGCATGCGAGGGAACTTCGTCGACATCCCCACCGACTGCCCGCAGCGCGACGAGCGCGTGGGGTGGACGGGCGACGTGCAGGTGTTCGGCCCGACCGCGTCGACGCTGTTCGACGTCTCGGGGATGCTGTCGGGGTGGCTCCGTGACGTCGAGGCCGACCAGCTGCCCGATGGCACGGTGCCGTGGTTCGTGCCGGTGATCCCCTCGCACAAGGTGTGGTCCCCGATCCGCGCGGGCGCGGCCTGGGGCGACGTCGCCACGCTGCTGCCCTGGACCCTGTACCAGCGCTTCGGAGATGAGGGCGTTCTGGCGACGCAGTTCGAGAGCGCACGTCGGTGGGTCGACAAGGTGGAATCGCTGGCCGGACCCGACCGCCTGTGGAACGAGGGGTTCCAGCTCGGCGACTGGCTCGACCCCGCCGCTCCCCCGCAGGATCCCGCCGATGCCCGCACCGACCGGTACCTCGTCGCCACGGCCTACTTCGCCCGGTCGGCGAGAGCGGTCGCCGACATGGCTCGCGTCCTCGGGCGCCCTGCCGACGCGACTCGTTACGACACGCTCGCCACCGAGGTCGCCGCCGCGTTCCGGGGTGCGTATGTGAAGCCCGACGGCACGATGACCTCGGACGCTCAGACCGCTTACGCCCTGGCCATCGTCTTCGACCTGCTCGCCGACGAGACGCAGCGTGCGGTCGCGGGGACGCGCCTCGCCGCGCTCGTGCATGCCGCCGACAACCGCATCGCGACCGGCTTCGTGGGCACGCCGCTCGTCTGCGACGCGCTCACCCTCACCGGCCACACGGATGCCGCCTACGACCTTCTTCTCGAGCGGGGCTGCCCGTCGTGGCTGTACCAGGTCGTGCAGGGCGCGACCACGATCTGGGAGAGGTGGGATGCGATGCTTCCCGACGGCACCGTGAATCCCGGGACCATGACCTCGTTCAACCACTACGCACTGGGAGCGGTCGCCGACTGGCTGCACCGCAGCGTCGCCGGGCTCGCACCCGCGGAGCCGGGGTATCGTCGCATCCGCTTCGCCCCGCGTCCCGGCGGCGGGCTCACCCATGCCTCGGCGACCCAGCGCACACCCTACGGCGACGCCTCGATCGCGTGGCGCGTCGACGAGGACGAGCTGCACGTCGACCTCGTGGTCCCGGTCGGCGCGACGGCAGAACTCGACCTGCCCGGCCCGGTCCCTGAGGAGCTCGGGCACGGCGCGCACACGCGCGCCGTGCCTCTGCATCCGTGACGGATCAGCCGGCGGCGGGACCACCCGCGTTGGCCGCGGCGATCAGCTGCTCGATCTGCTCGAAGTCGACGGGGAGCCCGGGGAACCCGGCGAGACGTCCGATCGGGAAGGACGCCATCATCTTCTGCATCGCCTCGTCGTTCGGCATCATCGACGCGGCAGCCGCATCGCCGCCCGGCCCGCCCATCAAGCCGCCGAGCGCCTGCTGCACGATGGGGCCGGCGATCGGGTGCGAGATCAGGTCGCCGATGGAGGAGTTCATCGTGAGATCCTGGTGCACCTCGTCGCCCGAGATGTCGACGGACGCGGTCGAGCGGAGGTCACGGCTGGAGGCGGCCACATCGATCGTGTACTCGCCGCCCTCGACCACCCAGCGGTCGACGCGGATGTCCCAGTAGGCGAGGTCCTCACGACGCACGACGAGGTCGACCGTGCGGGTCTCCCCCGCGGCGAGCGCGACCGAGGCGAACGCCTTGAGTTCGCGGGGGGCGCGCTGCACGATCGACGTCGTCGGGGTGACGTAGACCTGCACGACCTCGCGGCCATCGCGGTCGCCGGAGTTGGTGACGTCGACGCGTACGACGATGTCACCGTCCGCTCCGGCCTCTGCCGACGCACTGCCGTACTCGAAGGTCGTGTACGAGAGTCCGTGGCCGAACGGGAAGGCCACGTCGAGATCCTTCGCGTCGTACCAGCGGTAGCCGACCAGCAGGCCCTCGCCGTAGCGCACATGTCCGAACTCGCCGGGGAAGTTGCCGAAGGAGGGGTTGTCCTCGAGCCGCACCGGCACGGTCTCGGTGAGCTTGCCCGAGGGGTTCACCGCGCCGTAGAGCACGTCGGCCACAGCGCTGCCGCCGGCCTGGCCGAGCAGCCAGCTCTCGACGATCGCCGGCACGCGGTCGGCGAAGGGCAGGGCGACTACACCGCCGTTGGACAGGACGACGACCACGCGAGGGTTCACCTCGAGCACGGCATCGAGCACGGCGAGCTGCTCGGCGGGGAGGTCGATGTGATCGCGGTCGAAACCCTCCGACTCCTCCGCGGCGGGGAGGCCGAGGAACAGCACGGCCACGTCCGCCGCGCCTGCGACGCCGACGGCCTCTGCCCGCAGGTCGTCGGCGGTCCGACCGGAAGTCGCGATGGTGCCGCCGTCGACGGCGAAGCCCGCAGCGTAGGAGACGTTCTCGCCACTGACTGCCCGCAGTTCATCGAGCGCGTTGTCGACGCGGGTGGGGTTGATCAGCGAAGACCCGGCTCCCTGGAACCGCGGTTCGGTCGCGAACGCACCGATCACGGCGACCTTCTGGTCGGCGGCGAGCGGCAGCAGAGCACCCTCGTTCTTCAGCAGCACGATCGAGCGGCCGGCCGCCTCCCGGGCGAGTGCATGGTGCGCCTCGACATCGAGCGGACCTGCCACGGTCGGACGCTGACCGGCCTTGCGCACGAGGTCGATGGCGCGGTTCGCCGCCGTGTCGAGCACGCTCTCCGCGAGCGTTCCCGCCCGCACGGCAGCGACGAGCTGCGCATCCGTGCGTCCACCCGAGGCCGGCATCTCCAGGTCGAGACCTGCGGCGACACCCACGACGCGGTCGTTCACGGCGCCCCAGTCGGAGACGACGAGGCCGTCGAAGCCCCAGTCGTCGCGCAGCACGCTGGTGAGCAGCCAGGGGTCCTCCGAGGTCCAGACGCCGTTGAGCTTGTTGTACGAGCACATGACGGTCCACGGCGAGGCGTCCTTCACGACGCGCTCGAACCCGCGCAGGTAGATCTCACGCAGCGGGCGGGGGTCGACGTCGGAGCTCGCACGCATGCGGTCGAACTCCTGGTTGTTCGCGGCGAAGTGCTTGAGCGAGGTGCCGACGCCCTTCGACTGGATGCCGCGGACCGAGGCGGCGCCGAGGATGCCGGAGACGATCGGGTCTTCCGAGAAGTACTCGAAGTTGCGGCCGCACAGCGGCGAACGCTTGATGTTGATGCCGGGGCCGAGCACGACGGCGACGTTCTCGATCGCGGCTTCCACGCCGATCGCGGCACCCACCCGCTCGATGATCTCCGGGTCCCACGACGATCCGATGCCCACCGCGGGCGGGAAGCAGGTGGCGGGGACGCTGCTGGCGAGACCGAGGTGGTCGGTGGCTCCCGACTGTTTGCGCAGACCGTGCGGACCGTCGGTCATCATCACCGACGGGATGCCTACGCGATCGATGGCCTTCGTGGTCCAGAAGTCCGCACCGCTGGTGAGCGACGCCTTCTCCTCGAGGGTGAGGTCGGAAGCCGAGTTCTCGGTCATGGTGTTCCTTTCGCGGGCGACGTCGATGTCCTTGCGAAAACCATATGCCCTTCAGTATTAGATTTCAAACGACATTCAGGATTAGGGTCGAGGCATGGCAACACGAGGTTCTTATGCGAAAGGTGTGGCGCGACGGGAAGAGATCCTCGAGAGCGCCCTCGACGTGATCGGGCGCAAGGGGTATCAGAACGCCTCGCTCAAGGAGATCGCCGAGGTCGTCGGCGTCACCCCCGCCGCCCTTCTGCACTACTTCGGCTCGAAGGAGGAGCTCTTCACCGAGGTGCTCCGCAAACGCGATGAGCACGACGGCCTCGATCCCGCAGGACTCAGCGACGCCGAGGCCCGGACCGCGTTCATCGATGTGATCCGCCACAACACCGAGGTCCCGGGTCTCGTCGCCCTGTTCTCACGCCTCTCGGTGGATGCCGCCGATCCGGAGCATCCGGCCCACGGCTACTTCCTCGACCGCAGCGCGCGCCTGCGCGAATCCATCGCCGACAGCTTCGGCACCGACGACCGGCGTTCCACCCTCGACCCCGACACTCTCGCGCGCGTGATCCAGGCAGCCTCCGACGGGCTTCAGCTGCAGTGGATGATCGATCCGACCGTCGATATGCCTGGCATCATGGGGGCTCTCATCGACGCCCTGTATCTGCCCGCATCTGCGGAGTGAAGTCTCCGTAGCTCATCGCCAGATGCCTCCAGTTGGCGAGTGCGCCCGCACGATTCACCTCAGCGGACGTTGCCGTTGGAGCAGGTCTGCTGCGCGGCGGAGTTGCCCTTGATCGAATCGGGGAGAGCCACGACGTTGTCGGGGGTCGCCGCGGGATCCGGCGTCGCCGCCGGATCGGTCGCCGGCTGCTCGACAGGTGCCGTCGGCTCCTGCACGACCACGCCGTCGTTCTTGTTGTTCTCGTGCGTGATCTGCAACTGGGCGTTCGCAGCGAGCGCGTCCCACAGCGCCGAGGCAGCGGTGTAGTTGGGGACCACCTTGTTGGGGTTCGCCGAGTCGGTGCCGTTCGGGTACTGCACGAAGACGATGTCCTCGAACGGTACCGACTTCACCGCGAGGGCGATCTGCACGAGCGTCATCGGGTTCGTGAGGGACTCGCTCGGTTCGAGGTTCTGGATCGCGGTGTTCGCGAGCTTCAGCATGACGGGGACGTTGCCGAGCACTTCGCCGCTGATCATCTTGCGGGCGAGGCTCGACATGTACTGCTGCTGGTTTCCGATGCGGCCCAGGTCGCTGCCGTCGCCGACGCCATGTCGCGTGCGCAGGAACTGGAGTGCCTGCAGTCCCTCGACCGTGTGCGTGCCCGCGGGCATGTCGAGACCCGTGTAACGGTCCCTGATCGGGTTGGCGAGGCAGACGTCGACGCCGCCGATCGCGTTGGTGATCTCGATCACACCGCCGAAGGTGACGCCGGCCGCGAACTGGATCTCCTGGTCGGTGAGTTCGGAGATGGTCTTCACGACGCAGTTCAGGCCGCCGTCCGTGTACGCCGTGTTGAGCGGCTGCTTGCTCATCGCGGAGGTCGCGTTGCCGTTCTTGTCGGTGCAGGCCGGGATCGGAACCATGAGGTCGCGAGGGAAGCTGACGACCGTGATGCGGCGCGGCTCCTGCGAGACATGGACGAGCAGGTTCACGTCGTTGAGCGTGCCCTCGGCGTCGGAACCGGAGCAGCGTGCCCCGAAGAGGTCCTTGTACTTCTCTTCGCAGGTGTCGACACCCGTGAGCACCATGTTGAAGCCGCCCTTGTACTCGCCGATGTCCGGCGGGATGGGCTCCTGTCCTTCGATCTCGACCGCATTCGCCGTGACCGTGCTGGTGAGATCGTAGAAGACGTAGGCGCCGACGCCGAGGCCGCTCACCAGGACCACGGCGAGACCGATCGCGATGAACTTCAAGAGTTGGCCGACGGTACCAGGAGTGCCCAGCTGACCGTGGCGCGCGATCGTGTGACGGCGTCGGGTGTTCTGGCTCACTCGGGTCCTTTCGGATTCAGCGACGGTGCGGGGGCACACCGTGCTCAAATGCGGAGGGTGTGGGATTCGAACCCACGAGACATCTCTGCCCACTGGTTTTCAAGACCAGCTCCATCGGCCGCTCGGACAACCCTCCCGACAGACGCTTCTGTCGACCAGGCGTGAGTCTAGCCGAGTTCTATTCTCCTGCGCTGACCTGGGCGGGGGCTGGAAGCGTGTCGAGTGCTCGTGCCAGGCCACCATCGGCGACATCGGCGGTGACCTCGCCGGCGGCCTCCTTCACCACGTCGGGCGCCTGCCCCATCGCCACGGCGCGACCCCCGAGAGAGCGGGCCCAGCCGAACATCCCGATGTCGTTGCGACCGTCGCCGGCGACGAGGATGCGTCCCTCCTCGAGCCCGAGCTCGGTGCGCACCTGCTCCAGGGCCGTGCCCTTGTCCACGCCCTGGGGCGCGATGTCGAGCCACGCCGTCCAGCCGATCGCGTACGACACCTCGTTGAGTCCGGCATCCGCCACCAGACGGTGGAAGTCGTCTTCATCGTGACCGGGAGAGACGACCACGATGCGCGACACGGGAAGCTCACCGAGTTCCTCGAAGTCGACCTGTCGCCCGCCGTCGAGCGTCCAGTCGTCGAGCTGCTCGGTGAAAAGCCGCTGCCCGGAGGCGAGCTCGACCATGTACCTGGCGTCGGGGAGACGCTCGCGCAGCAGGCCGAGAACCGGGGTCGGGTCGAACGTCTCCACGTTCCAGCGCTCCCAGTCGTCGCCCGCGCGGCGCATCGTCACGGCACCGTTGGAGCACACCACGTAGTCCGCGGTCAGCCCGAGCTCTTCGACGTAGCGCCGGGTCGCCATCCAGCTGCGTCCGGTCGCGATGGTGACCACATGCCCGCCGTCACGGATCCGGGCGATGGCTTCGGGAACACCGGGGCTCATCGTCTCGTCCTGCAGCAGGATCGTCCCGTCGACGTCGAGGCCGACCAGCCAGGGGCCCGTCATCGAGCGGACCTCCCGTCGGCGAGGGGCTCGATCACTTCGAGGCCGCCGAGGTAGGGGCGCAGGACCTCGGGGACGCGCACGGAGCCGTCGGCCTGCTGGTGCGTCTCGAGCAGGGCGACGATCCAGCGAGTCGTGGCGAGCGTGCCGTTCAGCGTGGCGACATGCTGCGTCTTCGCGGCGCCGGATGTCGCCGTATCCGTCGCGTCGACGGCCGGACGGAACCGCACGTCGAGGCGGCGCGCCTGGTAGGTCGTGCAGTTCGACGTCGAGGTGAGCTCGCGGAACGCGCCCTGGGTCGGCACCCAGGCCTCGATGTCGTACTTGCGGGCGGCACTGGAGCCGAGATCTCCCGCGGCGACGTCGATGACGCGGTACGCCAGGCCGAGCGAGGTCAGCATCTCCTCCTGCAGGGCGACCAGGCGCAGGTGCTCGGCTTCGGCCTCTTCTGCGGTCGTGTAGACGAACATCTCGAGCTTGTTGAACTGGTGCACCCGGATGATGCCGCGGGTGTCCTTGCCGTGCGAGCCTGCTTCGCGCCTGTAGCAGGTCGACCAGCCGGCGTAGCGGAGGGCGCCGTCGGCCAGGTCGACGATCTCATCTTTGTGGTACCCGGCGAGCGCGACCTCGCTGGTGCCCACCAGGTACAGGTCGTCGTCCTTGTCGAGGTGGTAGACCTCGTCGGCGTGCTCTCCGAGGAAGCCGGTGCCCTGCATGATCTCGGGGCGCACGAGCGTCGGGGTGATCAGGGGAACGAACCCGTTCTGCAGCGCCTTGTCGAGCGCGAGGTTCATCAGCGCGATCTCGAGGCGTGCGCCGATGCCGCGCAGGAAGTAGAAGCGCGCGCCCGAGACCTTGGCGCCGCGTTCCATGTCGATCGCTCCGAGGAGCTCGCCGAGCTCGAGGTGGTCCTTCGGTTCGAAGTCGAATGCCGGTACGGCACCGACGCGGCGCAGCTCGACGAAGTCGGCTTCGCCGCCCGCAGGCACGCCGTCGATCACGACGTTCTCGATCCGCGCGAGCGCGGCGGCCGCAGCTTCGGCAGCCTCGTTCGCCGCGTGCTGGGCCTGCTTGACCCGCTCGGCGAGGTCTTTCGCCTGTGCGACCAGGGCGGCCTTCTCGTCTTTGGGCGCCTTGGCGACGAGCTTGCCGAAGGCGTTCTGCTCGGCGCGCAGCTCTTCGAAGGCGGAGAGCGCGGACCTGCGCGATCGATCGGCATCGAGAGCGACGTCGACGGTGCTCTGGTCGTTCCCACGAGCAGCCTGCGAACGGCGGACGATCTCCGGATTGTCGCGGAGGAGTGCGAGGTCGATCATCCACCAAGTCTACGGTGAACGCCCCGACGTGCCGGCGGCGTCACCAGGGCGGAGTCGCCCTTCCGGATGAGGAGACCCGGACACTTCGCGGATTAGAGTAGCGCCATGGCATCCAGCGCACCCGTCCAGCGACAGGCAGCGCTCGTCTACAACCCCATCAAGGTCGACGGCAAGCATCTTCGAGCGCGGGTGCGCGACCTCTCACGCGAAGCCGGGTGGGAGCATCCGGCCTTCTACCCGACGACGATCGAGGATGCCGGGCAGCATGCCACGGCGCAGGCTCTCGAACGCGGGGTCGATGTCGTGCTGGTCGCAGGCGGCGACGGCACGGTGCGCGCGGTGTCCGAGGCGATCGCGAACAGTGGAGTGCCGTTGGCGATCCTGCCGAGCGGCACCGGGAACCTACTCGCCCGCAATCTCGGACTGCCCCTCGGCGACCCGACGGAGATGATCCGTGCAGCGCTGGGCGACTTCCGGCATCCGATCGACATCGGGTGGGCCCGCCTCACCCGCCAGGACGGTCAGGAGGCCGAGCACGCCTTCGTGGTACTGGCGGGTATGGGGCTCGATGCCGACATGATCGCGAACACTCGCTCCGACCTGAAGAAGTCCGTGGGGTGGATCGCGTACGTCGACGGCGCCGCGCGCTCATTGCCGCGCGCGAAGCCGTTCCGCGCGGTCTATCAGGTGGATGAGGGACGCCTGCACTCGCACCGCGCGTACAGCCTGCTCTTCGCGAACTGCGGCACCCTCCCCGCCGGCATCGCCCTGATCCCCGACGCGTCGATCACCGATGCCGCACTCGATGTCGCCGTCATCCAGCCGACCGGCATGTTCGGATGGTTCGGGGTCTGGCGGAAGATCTGGTGGGACAACTCCGTGCTGCACCGCTTCCGTGCCGGGCGCCGCGTGCTCGAGCACCGCGGCAAGAACGCCTCAGTGCACTACTTCCACGGCGCAGCCGCCGAGGCAGCAGCCCCCGACCCGATCCCGATCGAGCTCGACGGCGACGAGTTCGGCGAGGCCGTGCGCATCACCTGCTGGGCTGATCCGGGAGCTCTGCTGCTGGCGCTGCCCTCCGGCCACCCGGTGCACATGCTCTGACAGCCGGGGCTCCCCGGCCTCAGCGGACCTCGACCGTGCCGTCGAGGCCGCCGCCGACGAGGGTGAGAGCGAAGGTCGCGTCGTCGTCGACCGTGTCGTCGCCGAAGGAGAGCAGGGTCGCACGCGGCGCCATGTCCATCGTGCACACCTGCTCCGCGTCGGTCACGAACGTCGCCGTCCCGGCGTTGCCCGATCCCTCGAGCGACTCGACGACCGGCGCGCAGGACGAGGATCCCCAGGTGAGCAGAACGAGACCGCCGTCGTCGAACCAGCCGGCGGAGGGCAGGTACTCGGTCGCGCTTCCGGGCGTACCCGTGGCGGCGGGGTCACCGTCGAGGTCCACGTCATCGGTGATCTCGCCGTACGTGACGTTCAGGGTGATGTCGGCGGTGGGATCCACTCCTTCGGGAAAGGCTCCGATGCTCGCCCGAGGAGCGAGATCCTTGGTGCAGGGCTTCGCTGACTCACCCTCCGGGTCGACGAGGGTGACCGTGACGGTCTGTCCCTCGGCGGTGACCTGGTCGACCTGCGGCACACACGTGGATGAGCCGACCGTGACGACGGCGAACATGCGCCCGTCGTCGAGCAGCGCAGCCTCGATGTCGTTCTGGTCGTCGACGCCGCCCGCGCTCGGCGCAGGAGAGCTGGTCGGCGACTGCGCACCGGGCCCGGCGGTGCACCCCACGATGAGGAGGGCCGCGGCGGCGACACCGATGACGGAGGCGAGGGGACGAAGCGCGGAGGTCATGCTCACAGGGTAGCCCCCGCGAAGTTCGAGCGGATAGCCCGCATCACCTACTGCAGAGCGGAGGTGAGGCGGGCGAGGTTGTCGAGCACGGTCGAACGCAACGGCTGCTGCATCCATTCCTCCAGAGTCAGCTCACGACTGAGGGACCGGTACTTGTCTTCGACCTCGCGCATCTCGGCGACGAACTCTTCGCCGCGCACGAGCATCGAGACCTCGAGGTTCAGACCGAACGAGCGCATGTCCATGTTGCTCGACCCGACCACCGCGACCTCGTCGTCGATCGTCAGCGTCTTGGTGTGCAGGATGTAGGGCTTCCGGTACATCCAGATGCGCACCCCGGCTTTGAGCAGCACTTCGTAGTAGCTGCGCTGGGCGTGATAGACCATCGCCTGGTCGCCCTCTTCCGACACGAACAGCTCGACGTGCACACCGCGGTCGACCGCTGCCGTGACGGCGAGCAGTAGCGCCTCGTCGGGGACGAAGTACGGGCTGACGATCATGATCTTCTTCTTGGCCGCGTAGAGCAGCGCGAGGAAGAGGCGGAGATTGTTCTCGACTTCGAATCCCGGTCCGGACGGCACGACCTGGCAGTCGAGATCGCCGGAGCCGATATTCGCGTGGGCGATGTCGATGCCCTCGAGCACCGTGTCGGTCTCGCTGTACCAGTCGGCGACGAAGATCGCGTTGACGCTCAGCACCACGGGGCCGTCGAGGCGGACCATCAGATCGACCCAGTGCAGACCGCGCTTGATGTTCTTCGGCAGGTTGTAGGTCGAGTCGGTGATGTTCTGCGAACCGAGGAAGGCGATGTTGCCATCGACGACGAGGAGCTTGCGGTGATTGCGCAGATCGGGGCGCTGCATCTTGCCCTTGAGCGGCTGCACCGGGAGCATCAGATGCCAGTCGGCCCCCATCGCGTTGAGCCGCGCGATGGTCTGCTTGTAGCGGGGCTTGCCGCGGTTCGCCCAGTGGTCGAGCAGCACGCGGACCTCGACGCCTCGCGCGCAGACCTCTTCAAGCGCTCGGAAGAAGTTGTCGGTCGAGGTGTCCGACTGCAGGATGTAGAACTCGACGTGCACATACTCCTGCGCCGTGCGGATGGCCTCTGCCATCTCGTCGAGCGACTCCTGGTAGTCGGCGATGAGGTGGGCGCCGTTGTCGCCGGAGAGCGGCAGGGCGCCGAGCTTCTGGTTCATCTGCACGATCGGACCGAACCAGGCGGGAGCGTTCGGGCGGAGCGTGCCGAAGTGCAGATGCTCACTGGTCTCGGCGATGTACTCGTTGATCTGATCCTGCTTGCGCCGACGTGCCCGCGGCAGACGCGGGTTGCCGATCACGAGGAACAGGAAGACGCCGACGAACGGGATGAAGAAGACGGCCAGCAGCCATGCCATCGCGGCGGTGGGGCGGCGGTTGCGCGGGATGACGATGATCGCCGTGACGCGGATGATGATGTCGAGCACCAGGAGGAAGGCGGCGATCCACCATCCCCAGGACTCCGCAGTCATCGTGCCCCCTTGCCACCGCAGTGACCATCACAGCCGGTGCGCACCTGAGCAGGTGCGCTGGCTTCACAGTAGCCGATGGGTCGGACTCAGGCGCGCGGCGGAAGGCCCCGCGCGGCGCGCTCCTCGGCCTCGATCTGCGCGTGCACCTTGCGCTCGGTCCGGTCGAAACGGAGGATGCCGCGGACCACGAGGAAGAACACGACGCTCACCCCGACGGTCGGCAGAAGCGACCATGCCGCGGCGAGCCAGAAGTTGTCCATCACCCCATGGTACGCGAGCCACTGTTCGTGCACATTCCGGGTCTCTCAGAATCTGCGTCCACAGCGTCCGTTTCGGTCCCGGACGAGCCCCGCACTCGACGACACTCTCGGAATGACAACAGTTCTCCGTGCCACCGATTCCGCCGCCTTCCTCGGCATCGTGCCGTCTCTCGCGGGCTTCACTCCTCGTCGGAGCATCGTGCTCCTCCCGTTCCGGGGCACCCGCACCGACGGGGCGATGCGTCTGGACCTGCCCCACGAGGAGACCGACCTCGAGCTCTATGCCGATGCGGCGGTCGGACTCGTCGCCCGGGTGTCCGGGACGGATGCCGTCGCCCTCGTCGTGTACACCGACGAGGAGTCGCACCCCACGCGAGACGGTCTGATCCTCCCCCATGCGGTCGCCGTGGACGAGCTGCTGGGATGTGCGGAGGATGCGGGGCTCCGCGTGGTCGACGCTCTCTGCGTGACTCCGTCCGGATGGTCGAGCTACATCGACGACGCGCCCGAGCTCGGACCGCTGGCGGAGATCTGCACTCCTCCCGATCTGCCGCCGATGGCTGATGTCTCCGGGGACCAGAACGTGGGAGCAGACCTCCCGAACGTCGACCTCGCCGAGAAGGAGCGTGTGGGGAGCGCATCGATCGAACTCGCCGCGCTGCTCGATCGGAAAGGCAGAGGTCGGCTGACCGCTCGGCAGAATCCGCAGCTCATCGCCGCCCTCGTCCTGCTCGACGATGTTCCGGCCTTCTTCGAGTCGGTGCTGGCGGCCCCCGACGATCTCCCGCCGTTCGCGACGGCCGCGCTGCTGTGGTGCCTGGAACGTCCGCTGCTGCGCGACGTCGCCATCGCGCAGTGGGCGACCGACCTGGCGGGTGGCATCCGCACGCTCGATGCTCAGACCGCGTTCGCCGAGTCGGGAGTCATGGTCCCCGACGAGGTGGGCGAGGTGTTCCTCGGTCGCGGTCCCGCGCCTGACACCGAGCGCCTGCGATGTGCTCTCTCCGCCGTGCGCGAGGCCGCCGCACGGGCCCCACGGCACGCGCGACCCGCGCCGCTCACCGTCGCGGCGTGGTTGTCCTGGGCTCTGGGACGCGCCAGCCACGCGGGCCGATACCTCGAACTGGTGCGCGAGATCGACCCTCGCTATTCCCTCGCCGCGCTCCTGGAGACCATGATCGGCGGGGCGATGCTCCCGGAATGGGCGTTCCGACGTCGCCCGGCGGAATGAGCGCCGGGCGGATCGGACTACTTGACCAGGGGGAAGAGAATGGTCTCGCGGATGCCCAGGCCGGTGATGGCCATCAGCAGGCGGTCGATGCCCATGCCCATTCCGCCGGACGGCGGCATGCCGTGCTCGAGTGCCCGCAGGAACTCCTCATCGACAGGCATCGCCTCGACATCGCCGCGCGCGGCGAGCTTGGCCTGCTCGACAAAGCGCTCGCGCTGGATCACGGGGTCGACGAGCTCGGAGTATCCCGTCGCCAGCTCGAAACCGCGGATGTACAGATCCCACTTCTCCACGACACCCACGACCGAGCGGTGCTCACGGACCAGCGGCGACGTGTCGACCGGGAAGTCCATCACGAACGTCGGACGGACGAGGTCGCCCTTCACGAAGTGCTCCCACAGCTCCTCGACGAGCTTGCCGTGGGTGGCCTGCGGAGGCAGGTCGACATCATTCGCCTCGGCGAACGCGATCAGGTCGTCGACCGAGTCCTGCGGCGTCACGGTGCGACCGGATGCGGCGGACAGCGACTCATACATCGAGATGCGGTCCCACTCGCCGCCGAGCTCGTACTCGGTGCCGTCGGCCCAGGTCACAGTGGTGGAGCCGGCGACAGCGATCGCCGCGTTCTGCACGAGCTCCTGGGTGAGGGCGGCCATCTGGTTGTAGTCGCCGTATGCCTGGTAGGCCTCGAGCATCGCGAACTCGGGGCTGTGCGTGGAGTCGGCACCCTCGTTGCGGAAGTTGCGGTTGATCTCGTAGACCCGCTCGATACCGCCGACGACCGCCCGCTTGAGATACAGCTCCGGTGCGATGCGCAGGTACAGCTCGGTGTCGAACGCATTCGAGTGGGTGATGAACGGACGAGCGGAGGCCCCGCCGTGCTGCACCTGCAGCATCGGGGTTTCCACCTCGAGGTAGTCGTGACTCGTGAACGTCGAACGCAGGCTCGCGTTCACAGCGGCGCGAGCGCGGACAGTGTTTCGAGCCTGCTCCCGCACGATCAGGTCGAGGTAACGGCTGCGCACACGCCCCTCTTCGCTGAGCTCGGAGTACGCGTTGGGGAGCGGCAGGATCGCCTTCGCCGCGATGGTCCAGTCGTCGGCCATGATCGACAGCTCGCCGCGGCGGCTGGAGATGACCTCACCGTGCACGAAGACGTGGTCCCCCAGGTCGACGTACTCCTTCCAGTCCGCCAGCGACTCCTCGCCGACGTTGGCGAGAGAGATCATGGCCTGGATGCGCGATCCGTCGCCTGCCTGCAGCGTCGCGAAGCAGAGCTTGCCGGTGTTGCGGCTGAACACCACACGGCCCGCGACCCCGACGATGACACCGGTCTCGGCCCCCGCTTCGAGCTCGCCGTACTCGGCACGCAGCGCGGGAATCGTGTGCGTCACGGGCACGCCGACGGGGAATGCCCCGCCGCCCGCGTCGGCACGCCTCTCGATCAGACGCTCGCGCTTGGCGAGACGCACGGCCTTCTGCTCGTGGACGTCCTCTTCGAGAGAAGGGTCGGTCGAGGCCGATTCGGGCGCGGAGGACGCGTCAGTCATGTGGGGGGCTCCTTGGAAGTCCCTCCCAGTTTACCGAGGCGGCGCGCCGCCCTCGGGCGCATGCTGGGTAGCCTCGAAGAATGGCCCACACACGGATCCTCCGCGCGTTCGCTGCACTCTTCTTCTCGATGGTGGCCGTCCACACCCCGGTCGCCGCCCTCGCCGCGTCCGACGAGTCCGCACCGGCCGCAGCCACGACCGATGTCGATGACTTCTCCTACAGCTCATGGGATGCCGTATACGAGATCGGTCTCGACGATGAGGGCCGTGCCCGCATGCATGTGACCGAGACCCTCGTGGCACGCTTCCCGGACGTCGACCAGAACCACGGCATCGTCCGCGGACTCGCAACCTCGTATGAGGGCGCCAGCACGGAGACGACGATCCTGTCGGTCACCGATGAGAACGGCGCGGACGTTGCCTACGAGACGGATGAGGAGGACGGCCTCCTCTACGTGCTCACGGGCAATGACGACGACTTCGTGCAGGGGCTCACCACCTACGTGATCGAGTATGAGATGCGCGATGTGGTCCTCGCGACGGAACCCTCAGCCGGATCGTCCGCTCCCCCGGTCGACGAGTTCTACTGGGACCTGCTCCCCCTCGACAGCACGCAGCCCATCGACCGCTTCCGTGCCGACGTCACGTTCGACCCCGCGATGAGCGCTGCGCTCGACGGAGCCACCCGCTGCTACACCGGACCTTCCGGCTCGAGAGACGAGTGCCAGCTGGACGGCCCCACCGCCTACGGTGGTTCGGCGACCTTCCACGTCGAGTCGGGAGCGCGCCCGGCCGGCGACGGGGTGACCGTCGCCATCGGCTTCGACCCGGGCACCGTGACGCAGCCCCTCGCCCGCACGCCGGATCCGGCCGCCGACATCACCCCGATCGTCGCGGCGGCCGGAGCACTCGGACTCTCCGTCGGCAGCTGGGTGGCCGTGTCGACCTTCGTGCGCAGACGGCGGACCGCCACGGGTATCGTGGTCGCCCAGTACGACGTGCCGGATTCGCTGCCGCCGTTGCTCGCCGCCGCGATCGTTCCCGGCGCCAAGGATGTGATCCCCGCCGAGATCGTGCACCTCGCCGTCCGCGGGACGTTGCGCATCGAAGAGGGAACCGAAGAGGAACAACCGCGGTTGCGGCGTCGTGCCGGAGCGCGCGTCCCCGACCAATTGGACATCGACGCCCTCGAAACTCTCTTCATGGACGCGGACGACGACGACACGGTCGACCTCCCCACCGCCGACGAAGGTTTCGCCGCTCGTATGACCGCGCTCCAGCAGCGCGGAACGGACGAGGCGCAGAGCCGCGGCCTGACCGAGAAGGTCCGCAGCCGGGGCGCCGTGATCCTGCAGTGGTGTGCGATCGGCATCGCGATCGCGGGCCTGGCTTTCGGGATCTGGAGCGCGGCCAGCGGACGCCTCTCCGCGATCCCCGCGCTCGTCGTCATCTCCTTCGGCGCCTTCCTCGTGCTGCTCTCCAGCCTCTATGCGTTCTCGAAGCACATGGTTCTCACCGCCGAAGGCGCTCGCACCTACGAGTACCTCCAGGGGGTGAAGGAGTTCATCCGCGTCGCGGACGCTGATCGCCTGCGCATGCTGCAGTCGTACAGCGGGGCAGAGCGTCGCGCAGACGGCGCCGCCGACGTGATCCACGTATACGAGAGACTGCTCCCCTACGCCATCCTGTTCGGCCTGGAGGACGAATGGGGTGACGTGCTCGAGAAGGCCTACGCGAACGCACAGCGGGGCGCGTCCTGGATCGGCGATCCCGCATCGTTCGCGCTTCGGGCTCAGCTCGCCACCTTCGTGGCGACATCCCACTCGTCCGCGACCTACTCGGCCCCCTCCGCGGGTTCCTCGTCGAGTGCCGGCGGGTCGTTCGGCGGCGGGTTCTCCGGCGGCGGCGGAGGAGGAGGGTTCTCCGGCGGGCGCTGAGCCCACGGCAGCCGGGCGCGCAGCGCGGGCCGACGACAGAACCCCTCAGATCAGCGGCGGCACGTCGGAGGCCTCGCGCAGAGCGCGCTCGACGGTCGACTGCACCAGCGCCGAGAGGTAGCCACCGGGGTTCTCCACACCGATCTCTCGCAGTCGTGCGGTCGACTGTCCGATGATCGACCGCGAGAACTCCGTGGCCGTCGCGATAGCATCCGAGTACGCCGGACGATCCGCCTCGGCGATCACGACCGGTTCGCACCCCATCTCCACGGCGAGCGCCTGCGCGATCGGGAGCACGGCCGCCGGGGCGGTCACCGCGGCGAACCCGGCCTGCAACTGTCGGAGATCGATCGAGGTCCCGGTGAAGGTGATCGCCGGGTGAACGGCGAGGGGAATCGCGCCGCGTTCGGCCGCCGGGCGCAGCACCTCGATTCCGTACGCCGGATCGGTGTGGAGCACGAGCTGACCGATCTGCCAGCCGCCCACCTCTGCGATGCCGGCGACCAGGGAAGGCAGCTGCTCGGAGGGAACGGCGATGATCACCAGCTCGGCGCGACGCACCACCTCCAGGGCATCGAGCACCGGCACATCCGGCAGCACGGCGGAGGCACGCTCGTCATCGGATCCGCTGGTGATCCCGATCACGGCATGCCCTGCACCGCCGAGCGCCGCACCGACGACCGGCCCGACCCGGCCTGCCCCGATGATGCCGACGCCGAGGCGGCCGTCACGCGCCATCGTCGCGCCGTCTCCGACGGAGCTGCGGCGGTGCGGGCGGAGCGTCCGGAGCCACCGGAGGGACGGTCGGCGGCACCGGAGGAGCCACAGGGACCTGATCCGACGGCGCAGGCGCAGGAGCAACAGGCGGCGCCGCGGGCATGACCGGAGGCACAGGAGGAGCCGCCGGCGGAGCAGGAGGCAGCACCGGAGCGCTCGCCGGCGGAGCAGGCGGAAGCACGGGAGGCGCAGGCGGAAGCACGGGAGGTGCAGCCGGAGCCATCTGCCCTGAGACCGGGAAGACCGGCGGCGGTCCGGTGTACGCCGGCGGGGCCGGAGGCGCTGGCGACGGCACCTCGGCCGTGTGCGCGCTCCATCGGTGGGTGGTGTCGCGGGACGCCGCCTCCGCAGCGGCCCGGCTGACATCGTTGATCAGCGCCAGCGCGTCGGTGCGTTCCAGACCCGACAGGTATCCGGTGATGGGACCCGGAACGGTGTGCACCTGAGCGCCGGAGACGCGTTGCTTCCGATCGATCGGCCCCTGGCTGAGTGATACGCCCTGCAGACGCGCCAGCGGGAACACCGCGAGCTTGCGCCAGACGTTCCCGCGTCGCAACAGCAGACCGAAGTCGGCGACCAGGTAGCCGTGGCGCTTCCAGGAGAACGGACGCCGCCACCACGCGCGACGCGGCATCCTGCGATAGGTGTCTCCGTCCGTGGGGCCGACGACTCCCTGGTCCCAGAGGAACGGGATGCTCTCCGCCGGCACGTCCGGAAGCACCAGGGCGAGCACGCGTTCGACGTCGGCGCGCTTGCCGACGGGCAGCACGACGTTGAACTGCTGCCCGCTTCCTGAAGACTGCTGGGCCGCGCTCTTGCCGCTCATGCGGTTGATCTTGATCGTCCACCAGCCGAACGGACGCCACAGCAGGGACTGCGACACCTCCACCGCGAAGATGCGTCCTGGTGGGAGCGTCTCGGTCACGGTCGTGAGCAGACCGTAGGTGATGCGCACCCCGTCCGGAGTCGGAGCGATCGAGTAGCGAAGGGACTTCGAGATCTGCGCCCAGGTGATACCGACCACGGCGATGACCATGGGTACCCCCATGCCGAGGCCCAGTCCGAGGATCACGACCCCGCCGTCCGTGATGCCATCGGCCAGCATGCCGATCAACGCGCTGCCGATCGCGATCGCGAAGATCGCTCCGAAGAACACGAACCACAACAGACCTGAGATCAGCTGCGACCCCACCAGCCGTCCGGTCGGGATCTTGACGACGCTCTCGGGAACGACATCGGCGAGATCGACGCCCGCGATGAGGCCGTTGACGCCGGCGTTCATCGAACCGACCAGCTGCGCACGTGCGGATGTCGGCGCCGCAACTGCCGCCGCCGGGTTCAGCGCGGCGTCGCGCGCCGCACGGGCCCCGGACGCCAGACGCAGGATGTCGGCGCGCACCGACTCGGCGCGCGGAGTCGCGAGGTACTCGAGCTCGACATTCGCGTCGTTTCCGGCGCCGACCACCTCGAGCTTCGCCAGACCGATGATGCGCGCGGGGAACGGACGGGTGAGGTTGACGCCCTGAACGCGGTCGAGCGGTGCGCGGCGGTGGGAGCGGAAGATGATGCCCTTGCGGACCTCGACGTGGTCGCCGGTGATCCGGAACTGCTGGAAGCGCCAGACGAACCAGAAGATCATCACCAGCACGATCACGAGCCCCAGCACGCTGAGCAGCGCGACCAGGATCAGATTGTTCGAGAGTACCCAGTCGACAGGATCGGCGCCGGCGTAGTCGCCGTAGTGCGCCTCTTCGGGAGTGAACAACGCCACGGCCCAGGCGATGAGGCGGTCCCGCATGTTCGCGATGACGATACCCGCGATGATGATCAGTGCCAGCCCGCCCTTGAAGAGCGGGGTGAGCGGGTGCATCCGGTGCCACTCGCCGTTCGCGAGCGTCGTGGAGTCCTCGCCGACGGAGACCTGAGCGCTCGGCGCGAGAGGCGGCTGCTGCTCGCTCACAGGCCGGTCCGGCGGGTCTCGGCGACCTGGATGAGGGTGTCGCGCAGCGCCTCGGCCGCGTCCTGGGTCAGTCCGGGGATCTGCACGCCGGTCGTGGCCGCAGCCGTGACCATCTTGAGCTGGGCGATGCCGAACGCCCGATCGAGCGGGCCCTGCGTGATGTCGACCAGCTGCATGCGACCGTAGGGCACGGCGATCATGCGCTGCCAGAGGATCCCCTTGCGGAAGACGATGTCGTCGGCGCGGAGCATGTAGCCGATCGCTCGCGCCTGGCGCGGAAGGATGATGAGCGCGAACACGGTGATGAGAAGGATGATCCCGGCGGGGATCCACACCCACTGCTGGTGCAGCACGACGTTCAGCACGATGGCGGCAACGGCGACGATCACGATGAAGATCACGTTCTGCACGATCTGCGAGACGACATAGCGCGGTGAGATCTGGTGCCACGTGCCGTCGAGCTCGAGGCGGGCCTCGTTGCGCGCCGTGCGCAGTTGTGTGTACGTCCCCTGGTCGAGGGCGTCGAGGTCAGTGCCCTCCGCCGGGTTCAGTGGCGCGGTCTCTGGGTTCTGAGTCATCAGGATCCTTCGGCAGGGTGCAGAACTGCTCGGCGACGAGCGCGGCGATCACGAGGACGATCGCGCTTCCGATCAGGGCCAGCATGGCCACAGTCGACCCTACCTGCGGAACGACGGGACGCGACAGGAGGAACACGAGCAACCCCGCTCCGAACCCCGCCATGATGGCGCCGAGCAGGCTCGAGGCGCGTGCGAGGGTCGCCGCTCTGAGCGCACGGAACGGATCGATGCGGATGCCCGAGCGCACGCTGCGTCGCACCGGCCAGGCGACGCCGAGCGATGCGGCGGCGATCAGCAGCAGCAGCACGGGCAGCAGGAGAGAGGGAGTGAACGTGACGCGCCCCGACGCCGTCAGCAGGTGCTCGAGCAGGAAGCCTCCACCGCCGGCGAGCAGCGCGAGGACGACGAGCACGCCTGCAGACGTGTGCCTCATCCCTCACCCCGGGCCCGGAGCTCGGCAGCGAGGTCGGCGACCCTGCCCCGACCGAGAAGCACCGCGTCGTGGTCGACATCCAGCCAGGGGTCGAGCACGAAGAGACGCTCGGCGGCACGCGGGTGCGGCAGCTGCAGACGCGGTTCATCGGAGACGACGTCGCCGTACGCGATGAGGTCGAGGTCGAGGGTGCGGTCACCCCAACGCTCACGGCGTTCCCGACCGTTCTCGTCCTCGATGGCGTGCAGCATCCCGAGCAGGATCTCGGGGGCGAGGCGCGTGGTGACCAGTGCCACGGCATTGACGTATCCCGGCGCCTCGGGGTCGGGGCCGTCGAGGCGAAGCGCGACGGTCTCGAACAACTGGGAGAGTCGAACGTCGCTGACCAACGGCAGCCGGGCGATCCTCTCGGCGGCAGCCCTGATGGTGTCGTGGCGATCCCCGAGGTTCGCGCCCAGAGCGACGACTGCTGTGGTCTCCGGCCGCCCGGGGCGTGGCCCGGGCATCTCGGGCGGGTTCGCGAGGTTGCGGCTCATACGGTCGTGTCCTCCAGCGCGTCAGGCGTCCGACGGCGATGCACGGTGACCGCCACATCGGCGAAGTTCAGGGGAATCGGGGCGTGCGGCTTGTGCACGGTCACGACGACGTCCTGCACTCGTCGGTCCTCGAGACCGACCACGGCGATGCGTTCCGCGAGCGTCTCGATCAGATTCACCGGCTCCCCGGCCACGACGGCAGCCACCTTCTCGGCCAGCTCGCCGTAGTGCACCGTGTCCGTCACATCGTCAGAGGCGGCGGCCCGCGCGAGCGACAGCCCCAGACGGAGGTCGATCGTGAACTCCTGACCGTCCCGGCGCTCGTGGTCGAAGACACCGTGATGACCGAACACGGTCAGACCTGTGAGGACGATCTCGTCGAGGGGCTCCATGCCTCTAGCGTACGGGGCCGCCCCGTCACGCCCTCAGCCCTCCCAGGCGCGCGCGATCGCGAGCGCGTCACGCGTGGCCGCCACGTCGTGCACACGCACGGCCCAGACGCCTGCCCTGAGTGCGAGAGCACTCGTGACGGCAGTGGCCAGGTCGCGTCGAGACTCCGACACCTCGTCGTCGGAACCGGTCTCCTGACGCAGCGCCTCGGCGAGGAACCGTTTGCGCGAAGTACCTATGAGCACCCGCGGGCCCAGGGCGACGATCTCGTCGAGCCCCCGCAGCACGTCCCAGTTCTGTGCGCCCGCCTTGGCGAATCCGATGCCCGGATCGATGATCAGACGCGACGGCGCGATTCCGGACGCCGCGGCCTCCCCGATGCGCTCCTGCAGCTCGCCGGCGACCTCGCGCGCGACGCGGCGGTACTCGGCGTTGGCGTACATGTCAGCGGAGAAGCCGCGCCAGTGCCCGATCACGAAATCGGCTCCGGATTCCGCGACCGCGGCCCGCATGTCGGGGTCGGCCAGTCCTCCGGAGACGTCGTTCACGACCCTGGCGCCTGCCCGCACGGCAGCAGCAGCAGTCGAGGCGCTGAGCGTGTCGATGCTGACGGGGATTCCTGCCGCGGCCAGCTGCTCGACCACGGGGATCACCCGCTGCTGCTCGACCACGTCACCGACGCGGTCGGCGCCCGGCCTGGTCGACTCTCCGCCCACGTCGAGGACTGCTGCTCCTTCCGTCCGCAGCCGCATTCCATGGGCGACAGCCCGATCGATGTCGAGATAGCGACCGCCGTCGCTGAAGGAATCGGGAGTGATGTTGAGGATGCCCCAGATGCCGGTCATCCGTGCGTCACCCCGGAGCCTGCCGCCCCGATCAGGGTGATCAGCTCCGCCCTGGCGACGGCGTCCGTGTACTCGCCGCGCGCCGCGATCGTGAGGGTCGATGCCTCGGTCTGCCGGCCGCCGCGCATCGTGACGCACCCGTGGGAGGCATCGAGCACGACCAGCACGCCCCGGGTGTCGAGGTGCTCCGCGATGGTGTCGGCGATCTGCTCGCCGAGGCGCTCCTGCACCTGGGGGCGCGCAGCGAGGATCTCGACGACGCGCACGAGCGCTCCGAGCCCCACGACCTGCTCGCCGGGGAGGTAGGCGATGTGCGCATGCCCGGCGAACGGCAGCAGGTGATGCTCGCAGACGGAACGGAAGCGGATGTCGCGCAGCAGCACCGCACCGGAGGGCAGGGTGTCGGGGGCGGGACCGCGCGAGACGCTGATGGTGCGAGCGAGCGGCTCGGCCGGGTCTTCACCGACGCCCGAGAAGAACTCGGAATACAGCTCTGCCATGCGCGACGGGGTCTGCTTCAGCCCCGGTCGGTCCGGGTCCTCGCCGATCGCCTCGAGCAGCTCTCTCGTGAGCCGTTCGACACGCTGCCTGTCTACCGTCACGTCACGCCGTCGCGGGCCGCGGGTTCCCGGCTCCCGCCGAACCCTGCTGCGTGCGCGGCGCGCTGGCCGGAGCCTCGACGGATGCCGCGAGCGAGACGTCCTTCTTCGGCACCTCGATCGGAGGGCGCTCGGACACCGGGCGTCTTTCGCTCGAAAGCCACAGCGGGCGCTCGGGGAGCTTCTTGATCTCGGTGAAGATCTCCGCGATCTGGTTGTGGTCGAGGGTCTCCTCCTCGAGCAGCGCGAGGGCGAGCTTGTCGAGGATGTCGCGGTTCGCGCTGATGACCTCGTACGCCTCGTTGTGGGCCTGTTCGATGAGCGCGCGGACCTGGGTGTCGACCCGCTCGGCGATCGTCTCGGAGTACTCACGGCCTCGACCCATGTCGCGGCCGGCGAAGGGCTCGCCGCCTTCCGTCCCCAGCTTGACCGGACCGAGTTCGGCGGTCATGCCGTACTCGATGACCATCTTGCGGGCGATCGAGGTGGCCTTCTCGATGTCGTTCGAGGCCCCGGTGGTCGGATCGTGGAACACGATCTCCTCCGCGACGCGGCCACCCATCGCGTAGGTCAACTGGTCCTGGAGCTCGTTGCGGGTGACGGAGTACTTGTCGTCCAGCGGCAGCACCATCGTGTAGCCGAGGGCCTTGCCGCGCGGCAGGATCGTGATCTTGGTCACGGGGTCGGTGTAGTTCATCGCAGCGGCGGCGAGCGCGTGACCGCCCTCGTGGTACGCCGTGATCAGCTTCTCCTTGTCCCGCATCACGCGGGTGCGGCGCTGCGGGCCGGCGATCACACGGTCGATGGCCTCATCGAGGGCACGGTTGTCGACCAGTTGCGCGTTCGAGCGCGCGGTGAGCAGAGCGGCTTCGTTGAGCACGTTCGCGAGGTCGGCACCCGTGAATCCGGGGGTCTTGCGGGCGACGACCTCGAGGTCGACGCTCTTCGCCAGGGGCTTGCCCTTGCTGTGCACCTCGAGGATCTTCTGACGACCCTTGAGGTCGGGCGCGTCGACGCCGATCTGACGGTCGAAGCGACCGGGGCGCAGCAGTGCGGGGTCGAGGATGTCCGGGCGGTTGGTCGCCGCGATCACGATGACGTTCGCGTTCGGGTCGAAGCCGTCCATCTCCACCAGCATCTGGTTGAGGGTCTGCTCGCGCTCGTCGTTGCCGCCGCCCATGCCGGCGCCACGGTGACGACCGACGGCGTCGATCTCATCGATGAAGATGATGGCCGGAGCGTTCTCCTTGGCCTGGCCGAAGAGGTCGCGCACGCGCGAGGCACCGACGCCGACGAACATCTCGACGAAGTCGGAACCGGAGATCGAGTAGAAGGGGGCTCCGGCCTCGCCGGCGACGGCGCGGGCGAGGAGCGTCTTGCCGGTTCCGGGAGGGCCGTACAGCAGCACGCCCTTCGGGATGCGGGCTCCGATGGCCTGGAACTTCGCGGGGTCCTGGAGGAACTCCTTGATCTCATGGAGCTCTTCGATGGCCTCGTCGGCACCGGCCACGTCGGCGAAGGTGACGGTGGGGGTCTCCTTGTTGACGAGCTTGGCCTTGGACTTGCCGAACTGCATGACCTTGCCGCCACCGCCCTGCATCGACGACAGGAGCCACCAGAACAGCAGACCCAGCAGCACGAGGGGAAGGAGGAGCGAGAGGAAGCCGTCGAACCAGGTCGCACGCGGGACGGCGTCGTTGAAGCCGTCCTTCGGAGCTGCCTCGTTGATCGCGGTGACCACCTCGTCGGCGCGCGCGTCGACGTAGTAGAACTGCACGTTCTCCGAGCCCTGGAACGGCTTGGAGAGCGTCATGTCCACGCGCTGATCGCCATCGGTGTTCACGACCTCGGTGACCGTGGTGCCGGAGAGGAGCTTGAGCCCCTCCTGCGTCGTGATCTGCTTGGGCGCGCCCAGATTCGAGATCAGCAGGAAACCGCCGAACAGGAGCACGCCGATCAGCGCGACGTAGATCAGCGGATTCCGGGTGAGCTTCTTCACATCCATGATCGGATCAGCGTATCGCGCGCGCCCTAGGGGGCCGCTGTGCGTTCACCCACGGCGTAGCGTGGCGACGGCGTCAGCTGTAGACGTGCGGCGCGAGCACCGCGACATCGCGCAGGTTGCGGTAACGCTCGTCGTAGTCGAGGCCGTATCCGACGACGAAATCGGTGGGGATGTCGAAGCCCACGTACTTGCAGTCGATGACGACCTTCGCGGCCTCGGGCTTGCGCAGGAGCGCCAGCACCTCGATCGACTCGGCTCCGCGGGATCCGAAGTTCTCCAGCAGCCAGCTGAGGGTCAGGCCGGAGTCGATGATGTCCTCCACGATCAGCACGTGCTTGCCGTTCAGGTCGGTGTCGAGGTCCTTGCGGATCTGCACCACGCCGCTCGACTTCGTGCTCGCGCCGTAGCTCGACACGGCCATCCAGTCCATCGGCGCGTGGAACGGCAGCGCCCGTGCGAAGTCGGCCATGACCATGACCGCTCCCTTGAGCACCCCCACGAGCACGAGGTCCTTGCCCTCGTAGTCCTCGGCGACCTGCGCCGCGAGCTGGTCGAGCTTGGCGAGGATCTCCTCCTCTGTGACGAGGATCTGTGCAAGGTCGTCCTGGATCTCCGCGGCGCGCATGGATCGATTTTAGGCGACGCGATCGGATGCTCGGTCCCAGGTCCGCCGATCGGGAGGGCATCTCCCCCTCGCGAAGCATCCGCACTACTGTGAGCGGTGATGCGGGCGGACGCCCCGACGGAAGGATTCACCATGGCTCTTGACGACATCCTCACGCAGGTGCCGATCGACGACATCGCCGAGAAGCTGGGCGTCTCACGCGACGAGGCCAAGGTCGCGATCGAGCAGGGCGGCGCGGTGCTGCTCGGCGGCCTCGCCAAGAACGCGCGGACGGATGAGGGGTCCGCCGCGATCCAGAACGCGCTGAAGAAGCACGAGGGCAGTGCCGGCGCCTCGAAGATCGACGAGATCGACCAGGCAGACGGCGGCAAGATCGTCGCGCACATCCTCGGATCGAAGGAGAAAGAGGTCACGAAGGAGCTCACGGACTCGAAGGCGACGCCCGGAATCGACTTCGGCAAGCTCCTCCCGATCCTCGCCCCCATCGTGATGGGTCTCATCGCGAACGCGAACAAGGACAAGCCCGCGAAGGCGGATTCCGAGGCCGAGGGCTCCGGCGGCATCGGCGACATCATCGGTGGCATCCTCGGCGGCGGTAACAGCAGCGGCGGCTCGTCCGGCGGCATCGGCGACGTGATCGGCGGCCTCCTCGGCGGCGGCAACAGCGGCGGTTCCGGCGGCGGGATCGACCTCGGCGGGATTCTCGGCGGCCTCTTCGGCGGCAAGAAGTAGGACGTCACCCATCGCATCCGGTCCTCGAGCGGGGGCCCGAAGAGTTCGAGACGGCCGCGCTCAGCGACCGGATGCGGTGAAGACGATGCGCCCGCCCTGGCGCACAGCCGCACACCCTGGGAGGTCGATGGGCCCCTGACCGCTCCAGTCGGTCACTAGGCGCGCGACCTCGATCGTCTGAGCCCTCGTCAGGCTCACGCCGAACTCACTGTCGACGACGAGGCGGATGATCCTGTTGCGCAGCGCCGCCGGGTTCGCGGCGAGCGCCGCCACACTGACGGAGATCCCGGCTTCCGCGTGCTCGACGATGTCCTCGATCGTCTCGTGGATCATCTCGTCGAATGCCGCGGCGTCCTCCCGCAGCTGCTCGGCCGTGCGGACGAGAGCCTCCGCGATTCCCGGCCCGAGCTCGGCCTCGAGAACGGGGAGCACGCGCTCACGCACCCGGACCCTCGCGTAACGGTCATCGAGGTTGTGCGGATCGTTCCACGGCGTCAGAGCGGATGCGACGCAGAAGGCGCGCGTCGTCTCCCGACGCACGCCCAGGAGCGGACGCGCCCACCGCACGCCGTCGTCGTCTTCACGCACAGGCGCCATCCCCTGCAGGCTCGCAGCGCCGGATCCGCGCGCGAGTCCGAGCAGCACGGTCTCCGCCTGGTCGTCGAGCGTATGCCCCAGGAGCACGGCGGCGGCGTGGACATCCGCGGCCGCATCGCGCAGCACCCCGTAGCGGGCCTCACGGGCAGCGGCCTCAGGTCCCCCCTCTCCCGTCACGTCGACCCGAACGATCAACGGGTCGAGGCCCAGCTCGGCAGCCGCACGTGCTGCCCGGGAGGCGACCTCCGCGGAATCACCCTGCATACCGTGATCGACCGTCAACGATGCCGCACGAAGACCGAGCTTGGGTGCTTCGAAGGCGGTGGCCGCAGCGAGCGCGAGCGAGTCCGCTCCTCCGGAGAGAGCGACGATCACGGTCGATCCCTCGGGGAAATCGGCGAGCGCGGTGCGCACGGCGAGGCGGATCTCGGCGATGGCGGGAGGAAGTGACGGCACCCGTCCACGCTAGAGCACTCCCCCGGGGTGGGCGCGCCCGATCTGCGCCCCCGAGACCGTGAGGATCGGGCGTGCGGAGCTATCCTGACGCCGTGACCGAAAACACGCGCGCACGGCCGTTCCGCACCGAGAGGTTCAAGGCATTCGTCGACGCCGTCGTCGCGATCGCCATGACGCTGCTCATCCTCCCGCTGATGGAGTCGGTCTCCGAGGCCGCGTCCGGTCACATGAGCACGGCCGAATTCCTCGACGAGCATTCGGGCCAGCTGCTCAGTTTCGGACTGAGCTTCCTGCTCATCGCGACGTTCTGGATGGGGCACCACCGCCAGTACCGCGATGTGGAGTGGATCACCGGGCCGCTCCTGTGGATCAACGTCGCGTGGATGGCCACGATCGTCTGGTTGCCGGTCCCTACCGCGATGATCGGCCAGATGGACACCGACGCCCTGCAGGCCGTCGTCTACATCGGCACACTGATCATGACGCAGGTCACCACCCTGGCCGGTTGGCTCTACCTGGCTCGACATCGCGAGCTCAGCACGATCTCGACCGAGACGATCCGTCTGGGGGCGATCGGCGATCTCGCTGCGATCATCCTGTTCTCCGTGGCTCTCGCGATCGCTGTCGCCGCTTCTCCGAACGGGTACACCGGACTCTTCCTCCTGCTTCTGAGCGATCCGATGAGTCGAGTGCTGAACCGTCTGTTCCGCAGACGCTCCGGCGAGGAGGGGGCTCCGACGGTCGACGCGGGGTCCTGAGCCATCACCGCCCACGGACGCGCAGGCGCCGCAGGTAGGCTAGTCCGCGGCATCCAACCGAACTTTTCCTGAGGAGCACACGCATGGGCGCACACGACGCCGTCATCGAGATTCCGCGCGGCAGCCGCGTGAAGTACGAGGTCGATCACGAGACCGGGCGAGTTCACCTCGACCGCGTGCTCTACACGACCTTCGGATACCCGGCGGACTACGGCTACTTCGACAACACGCTCGGCGAGGACGGCGACCCGCTCGACGTGCTCGTGCTGCTCGACCACGCCATCTACCCCGGCGTGGTCGTCGAGGTGCGTCCCGTGGCCGTGCTGAAGATGAGCGACGAGGCCGGCGGCGACGACAAACTCGTCGCCGTGCTCTCGAAGGACCCGCGCTGGGCGCACATCCAGGACATCGACGACATCGCCGAGTACACGAAGAAGGAGATCTCGCACTTCTTCGAGCACTACAAGGACCTCGAGCCCAACAAGTGGGTCAAGGTCGACGAGTGGGGCGATGCCGCTGAGGCGCAGCGCATCCTCGACGAGGCGATCGTCCGTTTCGGCGAGCAGGGTCACTGATCCCTCCGCACTCATGAAGAAGACCCCCGGCTCCGCTCAGCGGCCGGGGGTCTTCTTCATGTCAGAGACGGACGATGCTCAGGCGGACACTCCGCGATCGCCGAGGAAGGCCACAGGGTTCACCGCGCTGCCGTTGACGTACACCTCGAAATGCAGATGGCAGCCGAACGACCGTCCCGTGTTGCCCGCATAAGCGATCAACTGGCCGGAGTTCACCCGCTGACCCGATCGGACGAGGATGCCGCCGTCACGGATGTGCGCGTAGCCGGTTCCGATCCCGCCACCGTGTTGGATCCGGATGTAGTTGCCGTAACCGCCGTTGCCGCCGGCGTAGTCGACCGTGCCAGCGTTCGCCGCGTAGATTCCCGCCCCACAGCCGTTGGCGAAGTCGGTCCCGTAGTGGAACGACGAGGAGCAACCCTTCGGGCCACACTGCACGGACCGGGGACCATAGCCCGAGCTCTTTCCACCGCCGTGCGGTCGAGCCCAGCCACCGGTGCCCTGGCCGCCGCCGCCACCACCACCACCGCCGCCGCCGCCGCCGGCAGCCGCAGCAGCGGCCGCAGCCGCGCGCTCTGCAGCCTCGCGTTCGCGACGGGCCTTCGCTTCGGCCTCGACGCCCGCCTGGTAGCCGGCGACCGTCTGGGTCGTCGCATCCTTGAGAGCCGCGAGCTGCGCCTGCATGGTGGCGAGGTTCGCAGACTGTTCGTCCAAAGCGGCCTGAGCGGCGTCTGCCGCCTGCTGGGCCGCGACCATCTTCTCTTCGGCGATCTTCTGCAGCCGGTCGCGCTCGTTTCGTGCGACGACGGCCTGATCGCTCAGGGACTGCGCGGAGTTGCGTGCCGCGACTGCCTTGTCGTACACGGACTGGTTGTACTCGAGGAGCTTGTCCATCGTGCCGAGGCGCGCGAGCAGCTCATCGGCATTGTCCGCCGAGCCCGCGAAGAACAGCTCCATCGACGTGTCATCGCCGCCGTTGCGGTAGAGCTGTGCGGCAACCTGCCCCGCCTTGCGCGCCGAGCTGTCGGCGACGGCCGCCTGCTCGTCGGCTTTCGCCTGCATGGAATCGGCTTCGGTGGCCGCCGCGAAGTATGCCTGCTGGGCAGCGTAGAACTCATCGGACGCGACCTTGGCCGCAGCCTGGGTCTCGGCGACCTTCTGGGTGAGGGACTGGATCAGCCCCTCGATGCGCGAGACCTCAGCGGCCTTCGCCGCCTCATTGCTCTTCGCGCGTTGCACATCGTCCCAACTCGGGTACGTGGCGGCGTAGGCAGCGGACACACCGTTGGTGATACCGAAGGCGCTGAGCGCGACGACACCGAGCGCGCCGATGCCGAGGGCACCGCGACGGCTGATGCCGGTCTTGCCGAACGCGCGGCGTTCTGTCGGGCTGGGCGCGCAGCCGCAGTCCTCGGACGCCGCAGCAACTGCAGCATCCAGTGTGATCTTGTCGTTCACACGGCCCCTTCCGCCGGTTTCACAGTTGCCACACTAACAACAACCTTCACATCCGCACCAGGGGGCATCACGGCGTCTCGGCCCGCTCCCGACACCTCGATCCTGGCCCCGGAACACGCCCGGGGTGCGGCGCCGCGCCCTCGATTCGCGATTTGCCCGAAACATCCCTTATGCTTGAGCGTCGGCAAGGAAGTCCCCCGGGACTGACTCGGCCCCATCGTTTAGCGGCCTAGGACGCCGCCCTTTCACGGCGGTAGCACGGGTTCGAATCCCGTTGGGGTCACACCTTCCGATATAATTGAAAACAAGTATGGCCCTGTAGCGCAGTTGGTTAGCGTGCCGCCCTGTCACGGCGGAGGTCGCGGGTTCAAGTCCCGTCAGGGTCGCTCCGTGCGATGAGCTCTTTCTTCGGAGAGGGCTCTTCGTCTAGGACGCGACAGGTTCGCCGGTCGCGCGGCTCTGTAGCTCAGTTGGTAGAGCGTTCGACTGAAAATCGAGAGGTCACGGGATCGACGCCCGTCGGAGCCACACGAGTGATCGTTACAATCACTCCAGAAACCCTCGCCTAGCTTCTACATGGCGGGGGTTTTGCCTTTCCCGCCCGATCCTATCGGCCGAGGGGTGCAACCGAAGGTGCAACCATCTTCCAGCGTCGACATGCAGCGCAATGGCCGCGTTCAGATGTCATCCATCCACGCTTCGTAACGCGGCTCGCTGCTGCGATACCCGCAGAGGATGGCTCCTTCTGGCAGAGGCCCGTCGTAGATCTCGAGGAACTCTTCAGGGCGCACGGGATGCTCCGTGACTAGCGGGCGCCCGTCCTTGCGCACGCGCATCTCTTCGCTCATGCCGCAACCCTCGCCGCTCGAGCGGTTGCACGCCGGCTGGCGCGTTCGCGGATCATGCGCGCGGTCGTAGGATCGGCCGCAATCCCCTCAGCGGATCGTGCAGCCCTAGCGAGAAGCACGTAGTACCGGACTTCTGTGATCCCGAGCTCGTGGCGGATCCGTGCCGCCTTGGTGGGCGTGTGGCGTGGATGTTGAGCCTCGAAGGCGAGTAGCTGGGCGTGGGTCATGAGCCCTAGATTGCTCGCGGGTTCCGACATCCACCCCGAACCAGACGCCGTGATCGGCTCCACGCGCGGGTGGACCGCTGAGACGATCGACGCCTGGAACGCCGCGCGACCAGGGAAGGGTGTCGGAGCGCGACAGAAGACAGATACCTAGGCGTCAGTCGCGAAGAACGCAGCAGGACGTCAAGAACTGCTTGTCTTCCATGCCTCGTGGCGAGGGGGCGACAGACAGCTCCTTGAAGCCTGCCGGGGCGTAAAGCGACTCGAAGACCGGCCGTTGAGAGTCGACCACGACGAAGCGTCCCGCAACCAGACTGCGGGCACTCTCGATAACGCTCAGCGCGTGGCGCAGAATCACGGGTCCTGGAAGGCTGGCGGCGGAGTACCTGTCCGACCGCGCAAGCTCTGCGATCGAGTATGCCCCCGTCTGGTCCATGGAAAACTCGCCACTGAGCTTGTTCTTCTGGCTTCTGCTCGCCTTGGTCAGATCTAGGCTCGCCATACCCACGGTAAAGAAGGCCGCAACGTCGATACCCTCGGAGCCTTCGGGCGTGATCATTACATACGTCCGGCTATGCCCGTGTGCTTCACGCCTGTGCACCTCGCCTCGAGCGAAGTTCTGGAGGTGGGTGGAGCGACTGCAGTCAAACTCGCCGAGGCGCTGCATGACGGCGTCACGGAGATCCTGGTACCGATCGTCGTTCAGGCTCGAAAGCGCCACCACATCGATCGGGATGGACGCCTCTGCAACGGTCAACTCTTGGATGAGTCGTGACGGATCATCGACTGCAGGCGAGTCAACCGCTCAGTACTGGGCGCGCTGTAGGCAGGCACGCAGGCCCCCGAAGTGGATGCGCTGTCACTAATCGCGACGAGTTGCGCCACACCCTCGTGGGTCAAGCGGTACGCCGAACCGAGCGACTCAGAAGCCACAGTGATCACCCCATAATTGGTTCCCGGCGTCTCCAGGAACCCCACAGCAACGGAACGACGTGGATAGTTCGTTTCCGTATAGCAAAATCTATGGTAGCCCAACCGTCAGGTCAACTCCTCCTAACGCCCTCAGGTTGGCGATAAGTCTCCGGCACAGGGTACCGCCCTGTCACCGTCGCCCGTTCGGCGGTCCGCTGTGCACGTCGTCCTGTTGCTTCCGGTGTGCTGCGTAGAGGCGCTCGCACGCGTGGGACAGCGTGTTTGCCCAGCCGATCGTTTCGCCGCGCAGGGTGACCTTGTAGCGGACAACACCTGACGCACGTCGCAGCTCGATCCGTCCGAACGCTTCCACCTCGTGGGGGGCTTTCATGACCCACAGGCCGGGTTGGGGCTCTTCGGTCCAGAAGATCGGGTGCCACGAAGTCATGCAGTCCAGGATGCCACACGGCTCGCTCTCTTGTACTACCAATACACTCCCGCCGTTCCTCTAATATTCGAACGTATCTTCGAATTTCTTGCTACAGTGTTGAGGACGAAGACGAGCAAAGGAGGGCTGATGAGTCTTGCTTATCGGCATCCGTTCACCGAAAGCTGGTTCGTGCCGGCGGAAGGTGAATGGGGCAACAGGGCGTCGTGGCGTAGCTACCCGCCACACGCTGGGGTGGACTACAACATCTCGGGCGGATCGGCGGGGAAAACCATTCGTGCGATCGCGGACGGATACATCCGCGGCAAGGGTGTCCACACCAACTACGGGAACCGCGTCTACATCGAGCACGACGACGGCATGTGGTCCCACTACGCACACATGCAAAACCCGTCCCCGAAGAACAACGGCGACCGAGTAACCCTCGGAACCCCGATCGGGAACGTCGGCAACACAGGCCTGTCATTCGGCGCCCATCTCCACCTCGAGATGGCGACCACCGCAGGGCGATGCCACGACGGCAACACCTCGATCGACCCGATCACATTCATCAACAACAACCCCGGCACGCCCACACCTGGCCCCGGGAAATCGGAGGAAAACATGGAAGCAATCGTCAAGGTTCCCAACGGCACCATCGTCCACCTGCGCTACGGAGGTAAGACCGACTTCTCCAGCGTGGAGCAGTACAACACCTTCCGTCAGCAGGTCGACACGCTTCGCTCCCTCGGTGCGACCGACGTCATGGCACTGCCTGAGCTCTCCAAGGTTCCCGGTGTGGCATGGGACACGTTCTCGTTCCTCGCGGGCTACATCGGTGCCCCCGCGTCCTAACCCGTAAGGACGACGAAATCCCCCACCCGGCCGTATGGCTAGGTGGGGTTTTTCGTTCCGGAGCGCTCGTGGGATCTGGTGTCAGCGATGGCGACCATGGAGAAGGCCGGGGCGATGCGATCCGTCGAGGGGAAGTTCCAGCGACGCGACGGGCTCCGGGAGGTCCAAGCCGAGAACATGGACGCACTACAGGCGAAGGTTCCCGAAGGCTGGCAGCTCCTCTCCGTCCGCACAGCCTGAAACGACAGAAGACCCCCACCATGCTCCGGGGGAAGCATGGTGGGGGTCGGATCGGGAGACCTCAGCGAAGGTCGCGGC
The DNA here is from genome assembly GCF_042881445.1 of Microbacterium sp. NPDC058269. Classification (NCBI taxonomy): domain Bacteria; kingdom Bacillati; phylum Actinomycetota; class Actinomycetes; order Micrococcales; family Microbacteriaceae; genus Microbacterium; species Microbacterium sp. NPDC058269. The sequence goes on along the minus strand of NZ_JBHVXT010000002.1, from coordinate 469,512 downwards.
GAAGCATCGCGCGCGGCGTCGGCACGTTCGGCACTGTGACCGCGAGGCCGAAGAGGCTCGACAGGTACAGGTAGCCGGCCGTGATCGGGCCGGTGTACTCGGTGAGGTCGAACGCAGGCGCTGCACCGTCGACGACGACGACGGTGCCGAGGGCGATGCCTACGGCGCCGAGGACGATGCCTGCGACCTTGCGGACGTTGGGGTTCTGCACGACGACGTTCGGTGTCTCGGTGGGATTGCTCATGGGGTTACTCCTTCGGATGGTGCGGTAGGCAGACAGACGGTCGCCTGTCTGCGCGAGAACGTGCCGAACTGGGAGTCGGCGACAGAAAGCCACACGGTGGTCGCGGTGGAACCGTCTGGACACGTCGGCCCTGCTGGTCCGGGGCCGCCGGCTGGGCCGGGGACAGTGGAGTCTGCACCAGGTGCGCCGTTCGTCCCGTTGGTGCCGTTCGTGCCGTTTGTGCCCGCAGGGCCAACGCATCGGCCGTCAGCACAGTAGGCGGCAACCGCTGCGGCGATTTGGTCCGCGTCGACGCCCTTGCCTGGGACACCATCAGTGCCGTCTTTGCCCGGTCGACCGGTCGGCCCTACTGGTCCTGGTGCGCCCGGCTCGCCCTGTTCAGCGACCGGGGCGTCCTGGGCGACGTCGGAGGGGTCAGGGGCCTGCGGCTCCTCCCCCGTCGATACGGTGAACTCGTCGTACAGGCTCACGTACTCGTCTTGCCAGTGCAGAGCCTGATCACGCCATGAGTCGCCGCGCGAACGCTCGAGCAGCCATGCCGTCCCGAGCGTCCCGGCGACGACCAGCAACAGGACCGTGAACAGCGCGGACAGTCGCCGGCGCTCTCGCACGGACGCTTTCAGCAGTGCGTCGGTGTCAGTCATGCTTCTCCTCCGCGAGAATTCCGGTACGTGTCGGCCATGGCGGGTACTCGCCTCGCTCGACACCGCTCATGAGTTGGGCCTCGCGTCGCTCCCAGGCGACGTCTCGGCGCTGGTACCAGACCAGGGCAGGTTCAAGCGCATCGAGGCGTGATTCCAACGTCTCGATACGCTCCTGCTGCTGGTCGATCATCTGGTGTTCGAGCGATCCCTTCTTCGGGAACAGGGACACGATCGCGGCAATGACCGCCGTGAGAATCGCGACCACCCACCCGCCGATCGCTCCCAGTTCCGGCATCAGCCCTGCTTGGCGAGGATGCGCTCGACCTCAGCGAGTGGCCAGTCGACGGCACCGGCACCCATGGCGATGAGCTGATCCACCGTCTGCTGGTACGCAATCGGGGTGAGGATGCCGCCCGCCCAGACGTAGCGTGTTCCGTCGCCACCGAGGACGTTCACGATGACGTCCTCGCTCTTGCGGCCTCCGACGATGGCGTTGATGCGTGCGTGGACGACCTTCGAGCACACGAGCTTGCCGGGTGTGATCTGGATGGATCCGACTTCTTCGGCGTTCGCGAGCGGGATGATGTATCCGCCGATCTCCAGTGACTGACCGCCATCGGACGTGATGAATGTGGGCATGTCGTCCTCCCAGGACGGTGTCGGTGTTGCAGGGGGTGGAGTGGTGGTGCCGCCGGTTGCGGGCTGACCGATGTACCGATCGCGCCCTGCCGAGTACTCGTAGTGCCACGGCTCGACGAGGGTGTACTTACCGTTCACCCACCGATAGACGGTGTGGAACCAGCCATGCCGGTTCAACACCTCAGTGCGGCGTTCGTCGGTATCGATCGCCAGCCCCGACTCATGCAGGCTGGTGCCGGGACGGTTCGCGATCGGCTTGCCGTACTTCTGGTAGTGATCCCAGTGGGCTTTCTGTTGGGCGTAGGTGCGACCGGATTCCGTAATCTGCAGCGGGTGCCCGATCTCAACGTCGACCCGCGCGAGAGACGCGGCGGCGTCAGCGCGAAGCCATCCGCGCCCGTTGCTCAAGGAGGTGGTCTCCATCGCTCCCCCTATCGGCCGATGTATCGGATCCCGAACCACGACTGGTTCGGGATGGTGTTGTCCCACGCGGCGGACGCGGGCAGTGAGGCGCCGAACATGCGGATCACGTCACCCGCGTTCAGGCGCAGTGTCTTCACGGCTTGTGGGAGCGCGACGTTCGCGGCGCTCTTGAATCCCTGCGCGTACCCTGCGATGTCCGCGAAGGTCGCCACCGACGACTTGTTCACGCTGATGTACAGGTCAACGGCTTCGCTGAACTGTCCACCGATCTCGACCTGCCAGTCCCCCGTCGCGGGGATCGTCCACCCGTTGTTGTACGCAGCGATGGAAGAGTCGCGCCAGTCCTCAACCCACAGGTTGTTCGCCGACAGGTCCTGGTTGATGGTCGTGTTGGTGATCGACTTCGCGACGTTCGAGCGCTTCATCCGCGCCGACAGCGAACCCATCACGAGCGCCCATGTACCACCGCGGCGCTGGTATCCGCGCCCGGTGTCAGACTCGAGGAAGAGCATCCCGTCGCGGATCTGCCCCGCAGTGAGCGCGCCCCTCTGCGCGGCTGTGCCACGCCGGACATTCGCGAAGGTGTCCGCGAAGTCAGCGATCGCCTGCATGTCGACGACGGTCTGTGTGGGAGTCGGCGAAATGACCGGCTTCCCGTACGTGTTGAGCGTGTTCCCCATGGGGCTACCTCCGTGTGCTTTGTCGGAGGCAGGCGATAGCATAGAAACGGCCCTCAAAGAGTGGTGGAACACTCCCGAGGGCCTGACCGAACACCTTGACAAGAAGGAGTTGACGGCTATGAATCAGCCTACCGAAAATTGGTTGCCCATCCCTGGTTGGGAAGGGCTCTACGAGGTCAGCGACCTCGGGCGCGTACGGTCTCTTGACCGCCTATCTCCCGTGCGGGGTGGCTCCCTGGCGCTGAGGAAGGGGCGAGTTCGTAGCCTTGGCACCGACCGATACGGGCGCAGGTGCATTCCGCTATCGCGTAACGGTGTCCAGACGATGAAACAGGTCCACAGGTTGGTGCTCGAAGCATTCGTCGGCCCCTGTCCCGCTGGGCAGGAAGCCTGCCACTGGGACGGCGACCCCACGAACAACAAGCTGGAGAATCTGAGGTGGGACTCGCACACCGCTAACGAGGCGGACAAGCTACGGATCGGTCCTCACTACGAGACTCTCCGAGCCGAATGCCGCCGCGGGCACCCGCTCGCCGAGCCGAACCTCGTCACTTCGGCTCTCGCAAAGGGCAAGCGGTCATGCCTAGCCTGCGCGCGAGCTCTCGCTCACGCGCATCGCCGGGGCATCCCCGTCGGCCAGGACCTTGCCGACGAGTACTTCGCCGCGATCAGCGCCACTTGATTCGAAGGGCGAAACTCAGACCGTCTTGAGCGAGGGAGCTGAACTTGTTGAACCCACCTTGATTGAGGCCGATGCCCCAGTACGGCCCGCCTGCGATCAGCGACCCGAACCATCCGTTGTTGGGGACGGCGTTCCACCCGTTAGGAGGGTCCCATGCCACATACGCCGACATGCCAGGGATTCCCGCCTTCCACCCATCCGTGTGGAGCGTGAAACGCGGTGCATCGCCGGAGTCCTGCACGCGGTTGATGTAGATCTCCATCGACACGAGCTGCGCGCTTGCCGGGATCGTGTCCTTGATCTGCGAACCGTAGAAGGCTGCGCCGAAGGTCGTGTTCGACGCCCACGGCTGTGCTTGCCACCACCGCGCAGAACCGCGGTCGGTAGAACCTGCGTCGATGGCGCGGAAGATGGCCTCTTTGATCGTCGAGCCGCCTCCACCCGGGTCGGGCGGCGGTGTTGGTGCCACAGGAGTTGTCGCGAGCTTGAGCCCGGTCACAGGGCCGTCCTCGGTCCAATCGATCAGCACGCGGTCACCAGACGAGGGGGCCGCGCCCCCAATGATCGCGACCACCTTGCCGATCGAGGTGTCGACCGTCACGCGCGGCGAGGACAGCGTCAGGACCGTGCCGACACGGGGCTTGCCCGTCGTCGGACCGAGCAGGAACCACTGTCCATCGACGGACCAGACATGCACAGGCTCGTTCACAGTCGGGATGTAGCCGGTGAGGAACGCGGCCGGGAATCGCGACTCGTCGATATCGATCATCGCCTGGCCACTGGTCACGCCGACGAACTTCCCGATCCTCAGGCCGACCTTTGATTTCTCCCCAATGAGACGCAGGAGACGTTCGGTGTCATTCATCGGGCACCTCCACCGTCATCCGCGTAGTCGCATCCGAGTGGGCAACGGTGAGCACGCGCACCAACCCGTCCTTGAAGCGGAGAACGTCCCCCACCTCGCGCAGCGGATTGAACCGTTCCGTCACCTCACGGACAACACCACGGATACGGGAGACGCGCGGGAGGAGCTCGTCCGCATAGGCGTCAACCTGATCCTGTGCGGTGAGGTACTCCGACGAGTACCCGTAGGTCGCGACACCGAACGGCGACTTCGACCCGTCCGTGTTCCGCGCCCTCAGGAACCCCTCTTCCACGAAGCGGACGCCGTAGATCGGCTCACCGCTCTGGTTCTTCCCCTCGACCACAACCTGGTTGTAGGTCTTGTCTGCCGTCAGCGTTCGCGGGGCCGACACGACGCCCTCGCCGAGCTCGTCAACGGGGTCTGGCCATGCCTTCGGCCGCGCCATGAGAACACCGGAAGGGCTCAGCATCGGCCATGCGCCGAGACGGTCAAACAGCTTCGACGTCGCCTTGTCCTTGTCCTCGTCGTGAGTGACCGGCGTCGCGATCGTCTGATCCGGCACGTTCCGCACCACTGGGAGCCCGGTAACGGCTTGGATCTCATCCCACACGGAGGTCGATCGTGAAGCGGTGGGGAACGCGAACCGGTCCCGGATGATGCGCTGCAGCCCGTCCTTCAAGTCGAGGCGGAACGTCTCACCGGGATGGATGATCCGTTCTTGCCAGAGCATCTCCGACTCGGTTGCTTCGGGGACTGATTCGATCATGAACCGGCCCATCGGCACCCGTTCAGCGAAGACGCCCGACCCGATCACACAGTCGATCTGCAGCTCTGCGCCGAACGGGGCGAACCAGTCCCCGATTTGCTTCGGGATCTTGGACGACCCGTGGTCATCAGCCCACACGATCGCGCACGACCCCGAGCCCGACACGAACCGGTTCCCGTTCCACTCGAGTTGAACATCGGAGACGTCGAGATTGGCGAGGCGTCGCTCGTTGTCGTACATGAGGTCAGCGACCCACACACGATCGAAGCCTCCACCACGAATCAGCCCCCGGGTCCGCTCAGCAACTTCACGCACGCGGCACCCCCAGAATCAGCCAGCAGCCCCCGCAAGGGAGTAGTCACGGTCACGGATGTCATACGAGGCGTACGCGGCATCCATGGCCGTATACGACGCGTAGGACACATCGAGGTCGTCGTACGACAACAGGGAGATGACGAGCGCTGCTGCAGGCGGGTTCACCTCGTCGACCGTGGCCGAATATCCGATGATGTCGCCGCCGTAACCGGAACGATCGGTCTCCGTCAACGCGGGCACATGGCAGAAGAACACGGTTGGCCACCGGACGTCCGTGGAACGGATCAACCAGATCGGCAGCTGCTGGGTGTTATACGTCCCCAGGGTGGCCTGGAGTGTTTCCTGATCAGCCTCACCGACCTCGAAGACCAGGACGACGCCCTGAAGAGAACGCCGTGGCCCGAAGCCCACATAGTCAGGAGCCACTGCCCCCGACGAGAACACCAGACCACCCGGAGTCGTGCGAGTCAGGTCTGTCGCGGTCCCCCAGTTCAGCTGCACTTCGACAGCCAGAGACGGATCCAACGGCTGTTGGATCACCGTTCCGCCCGTCCAGGTCATCGACGTGGAGCCCAGCGCCACCCGACCCAACGAGGTCGAACCCGCCCAGCACTCCGCCTGATAGATCAGCAGGCCGCGAAGATCGGGTTCCACATCGACCAGGCTCACGGACGAGATGACCACACGGTCGATGCCGTCACGAACCTTGAACTCACGCCCATTCGCCACACGCCACACCGTGACGCGATCGGTCCCCGCGGGGAGATCAGCCGCATCGAAGCTGATCTCCACGCGAGGAACCGGCGCCATCGTGTTACGGGGGGTCAGAACTACCGTCATGCCGACACCTGCCCCCCGCTATAAGCAACCGAATCGGACTGAGCCTTCGCTCGAACAACGCCATCCGCGATCTCCGCCGTCTTCGCCAGCAGGTACTCACCCGTCACCGGAGACTGAATGTAGATCGGCGGCAACTGCGGCGCGGCCTGCGGTCGAGACTGTGTGAACCCCATGCGGTCACCGATGGTCTGCCACACGCCCTCTGACTGCTTACGTCGGCCGGGCGCCAAGGACACGTAGCCCTCTGCGTCCTCTTCAGCGAACTTGTGGATCCCGCCCGGCGTGTACGGGTAGATGCCAGGCTCGAACCCACCACCGGCAAAGGCCTTCACGCCGCCCTCGTAGTACCCGCCTGCGGCGTTCGGCGTGACGTCGAACTTCCCGACAGAGAAGGATTCGAGCGTGATCCGCTTGTACCCGGGAATCGCGTCGAGGCGGGCCTTGACCTCAGCAAGCTTCTGCTCGGCCTGTTCCGCCTCAACCCGATACTTCGTCTCGCGGTTCTCGGGAAGGTTCAGCCACGCCTGATGGACATTGCCCAGGGCGGCGGTCACTTCGGCCGCAGAACCAAGGTTCTGGTCAGCCCACGCGGTCGCCGTGGTGATGTCTTCACCCTTCGCGACACGCATGTCGATGACTTTCTGCCGACCCTTCTCCCATTCCTCCGTGGCTGCGGCGAGAGTTCCACCGTTGTTGATGATCGCCGTTGCGGAATCGAGGTGCGACTGCTCCACCTCGCGCATGGAATCACGCAACCGAATGGAGGCATCGTTGGTCCCGTTGAGGGCCGCGCCTTCCTCCTCCGCAGCCTTGACCAGCGAGTTGATCGACGACAAGGCGCGATCGCTCGCGTCTCCCATCGACATCGCCGCATCCCCGACATCGGTCAGCGCGGCCGCGGTCCCCTGCAGCGCCTCGTCGGCCTCCGCAGCCTCGGTCTTCATCTCCGCGAGAGCGGCCTCAGCCTCAGCCGAAGATCCCGGGAGCTCACCCATAGCAAGCTGCAGGAACTCGGTGCTGTCGGCGGCGATGTCCTGACCGGCAGCGAGCTTCAGAATCTCGTCCCGATACGCGGGCATCTCGTTCAAGAGCTGGCGCGTCTGTGCAGCAGTGAGCTCGTTCTCATCTCGCAGGGCACGGAATGCCAGCTGCGCCTTGGGAAGATCGGATGACGCCATCTCCGCGAGCGCTCCGCCGTAGCGCTTCAGTGAGTCATACGCACCACGCTGCGAAACGGTAGTGGACAACGCATCCGCCCAGTTGGACTGAGCGTCGATCGCGTGATCGAGCAGTCCGGGAAGATCCTTCAGCTCTGCCGCATAGTCGCCGGACATGAACGTCTCGAGCGACCCGCGCTCAAACGCGGCGTTGAGACCTTCAGCTGCACTGGCGGAGGTCTTGATCGCGTTCATGATGTCCGCCTGGGCGGGCACGCCATCTTCAATCTGCTTGTTGAACAGCGCGACTGCCGCCGTCGCCGCGAACAGAGCAACACCCCACGGTCCGCCCAGGAACGACGAGATCCCACCCAGACCAGAGCGAACAGCGTTCGTGACACTCGGAAGTGACTGCATGGCGACCTTGAACGCCACCACCTTCGGGATGGCGACGAGCGCGGCGCCACCAACGAGAGCTGTGACGCCAACCACGCCAGTCAGGACACCGATGATCCCCTGAACGGGCTCGGGGATGTCGGCGAGGAATCCCGCGAACTGTTTCAGCCCGCCCGCAGCTTCAGCGACGGCAGGCAGGAACACCGAGCCGAAGGAAATAGCCGCATCGTTGACCGCGTTGCCCGCGATCGCCATCTGAGACTCAACCGTGGCATAGCGCTTTTCAGCCTCGGTGAGCAGCGCGTTGTTCTTCTCGAACTCGCTGTTACCCATGCCCATCGCGCCAGCGAACATGTCGGCCGCGGAGGCGGAGCGCAGGAGCGCGTCACGCATCCGAACCTCTGTGATTCCGAGCTCGGCCAGAACTCCGAGAGTGGATGAACCCTGCGACTCTGCGTTCGACAGTCCCTTCACAAACAGGGAGAGGGCTGCAGCCGGGTCGGACTTCCACTTCGCTGCGAACGAGTCTGCCGACGTGCCGGCCGTCTTGGCGAACAGCTCAAGGCGCGAGCCACCCTCTTCGACAGAGGCGGCGATGTCGATCATGACCTTGGACATGGCCGAACCGCCAGCCTCAGCCTCGATACCCACCGATGAGAGCGCGGTAGAGAGTCCGAGAACCTGGCCTTCGGTGAGGCCAACCTGCTTGCCCGCACCGGCGAGACGCATGGCCATTTCCATGATCTCGGCCTCGGTGGTGGCGTAGTTGTTGCCCAGGCCGACGATCGCAGATCCGAGCTTGCCGACGTCACCCTGAGCGGTGCCCATAATGTTCATGAACCGCGCGAGAGACGTAGCCGCCTCGTTCGCCGAGAGGTTCGTCGTCTCGCCGAGGTCGATCATCGTGCGCGTGAACGCGACAACGTTCGGCGTCTGGATGCCGAGCTGTCCCGCAGCCTCAGCGACCGCGGCGATCTCCTCATGGGATGCCGGAAGCACGGAAGTGAGGCCACGCAGCCCGTCCTCCACAGCCGAAAGCTGTGCAGGGGTGCCGTCAACAGTCTTCGTGACGCCAGCCCACGCGGATTCCCAGCCGATCGCGGCCTTGATGGAAAGGGCCGTCATCGCCGTCATCGCGGCGCCGACACCGAGAGCGACCGTTCCGAGCTGGTTGAAGGCCTCGCGCTTCTGCGCGAGTTGCTCTGAAGCAGTGCCGACCTTGCGGGTCTCGCTCGCCGCCTCCTCCATTCCCCGCTTGAAATCGGCGACCTCGGCAAGTAGCCGGACTTTGACGACGCGATCGGCCATGCGAACACCCCCACAACTTGGTGACGAGCCGCTACCATCAGGGGATGAGCAAGAAACTCGGTGCCGCGCGGTTCACCTTCGCGGTGTACGTGCTCTTCGGCGCGCTCGCACTGCTGTGCATCCCTGTCGCGGTCGTCTTCTTCTTCTTCGCCCCGATGGGCGGATTCGTGTTTCTGATCGCGGCGGCAGTCCTGTGGGCTCTTTCGGCCTCGGTCGGACGCTCCTACAAGGAACTCGTCAGTGAGAGCTAGTCGCCCAGTTCGACTCGGAAGCTGAGGTACTTCAGCATCTGTTCGCCGTACTTCTTCTCGGCGGCTTCCATGCCCTCGACCTGCGCTTTCAGCGCGAAATCGGTGAGGGGATCGCTCAGCTTGAAGCGGCCCATGTTTTTCTTGTCCGTGGCCTCGGAGAGCTTCCAGCCGGTGCGGCTGCGCGGCTCGTTCGCTGCACGCCGAGCAGCGAGCAGCGACCCCACCTCAGCGGGCGTGAACCGCGACTCGGCAAAGGAGACCGACAGCAGAGTCCCGTCAGGGCTGTACGTGCGCGTCTCGGTAGCGTGACCGTGCAACTCGCGCACCGTCACGCCGAGCTCAAGGGCCAGCTGCGCTAGTTCCGCGGCGAGCCCGTCTGTGCTTTTCCCGCCGTCTTCAACGCCTCCTGGTACCAGGAGTCATGGATCATCCACAGCGCGAAGGCGAGGTTCTCGCGGTCCTGACGGGATAGGGAGTCGTACACCTCGGGCCAGCGGTAGACCGTCTCGCCATCCTGGTTCTTGGAGAGCAGATCGTCGGACTCGTCGCCATCGACCAGGACGACGCCCTCGTACTCACGGACGGCTGAGTCGAGGTTCGTGGACGCGTTCATATCCAGGCGGACAGAAGCGCGCGGCGGGTGCATGAGCGTGTACGCACGCCACTCATCGTCGGTCATCGCAGTCATCTTGACGCCGATCTGCGCGTCGTTGAAGATTACCGGCTGGGTGACAGTCTCACGCTTCTCAGCACGTGCGCGTGCCTTCGCGATACCCGCGTCGATGTCGATCATTCGGTGACCTCCGTTGCCAGGCGTGCTTCGAGCTCGTCGACCTTCTTGGCCCACTTCTCGCGGCCTTCCTTGAGCCCGTCGAGGCGGGCGGACAGATCACGCCCGCGGGGTGTGCGACGAGCTTCGCGGTTCATGGCCCCGTACTCGTCCAGCTGCGCGATGAACTGTGCCAGCAGCAGTCGGGCCGTGGTCAGCTGCGCCTTCACTGGGCGCTCAGTTGCGACATCCATCAGACTTACTCCTCACCATCCTCACCAGAAGAGAGATGACCGGGGGTGGAGCCTGGTGAGGGAAACCCCACCCCCGGAGTTGGGGATCATGCCGCGACGACAGCGACTTCCTGCTCGACACGACCCGTGATCGACGGCATGGTCTGCTTGTGCGCATCCGTGTTCGCGGTCGCCGGCACATCGACCGACGTCGCCGTGCGGATCGGCACGACGTCGTTGATCTTGTCGCCCGCCGCGAACACGTGACCGGACTCGTAGCCGAGCGCGTGGACGATGTAGCCGGCGACACCCTTGGTGCCGAGGATCGTCTCGACCTCGGTCGGCGTCTCACGGTTGTACACGTACAGAAGCGTGAGCTTGTACTTCTTCGTGCCCTCAGACGAGAGTTCCTGCTCGAGCGTGTACCGCGTCGAGGTGCGCTCGTTGATGGTCGTCTCCAGCGCGTACCCGGTCGGGCCGTACAGCCCATACGTGATCGGGGTTCCGGCCGCGAGCTCCGCAGCGGTCGGCGCCGCCGGGTTCGCGATCGTGGTGCAGTACAGCACCACACCCATCCCGTCGTAGCCGAAAGACTCCTGCACTTCCTCGGTTGCCATTAGTTCTCCTCAGGGGTAAGCCCCTCGGAGGGGGCGTTCGAATCCTCACCAGGACTGGTCGCCTGCTTCTTCACAGACTTCGCACGCTTGGGACGTGCGGAACTCTTCGCCGGCAACGTGCCGGGAAAGTGAGAAGCCGGTCGCTGTGTAGCAACCGGCTCCGAATCGATGACCTCATATCGGTCTGGGTGACGTTCAACCCACGACAGGGGAACGTCCACCTCATGCAGTGGTCCACCAGGGACAGCGCTGCGCACGCGGACGAAGTCAGCCACGGTCACGCACCACCCGGATGCTGATCTGGATGGTCTCGAGGTCTCGCAGCGCCTTGCGCAGCTTCCGCGCATGCTTCGCCGCACGCTTCATCGCTGGTTCGTAGTCCGTCACATCAGCGACGAGCTTGACTCGCACTTCACGTTCAGCCATCAGGTGGCCCTCCTTGAAACGAATTCGAACGACAGGTCGAGGTAGTGGAGGTCGGTGACCGGATCGAACCGGCCCTTCCCCTCTTCCACCCCGGGAACAAGCGAAACTGGATCACACCGACGCCCAGACACAACCGGGATCTTCCCGATCACCGTCATCACCGCGTCGGCGAGCTCCAGGAGTCCGTCAGCGGTCGTCGCGACGATCCGTACGTCGTACCGCCACTTCGAACGGGAATCGGCCCTCTGACGGGACGTGAACCTGTTGTCACCCAGCTCGGCGGGCGCGTCAGGGAAGAGGACGATGTAGTTCGCCCGGACGGGGTTGCCGTCGACGCGGCGAACGTTGTCGTAGACCTTCCCCACCAGGACGGCCACGGCGAGCAGTAGGGCGCGGAATGCGACGAAGTGGGCGAGCATCACTCCTCCAGCTCTTCGGCCAGCGCCTCGAAGGCTGCGTGCTCGAGTCCTTCGTAGAACTCGGGTTCGTTGGCTTCGAGGGCATCGCGGCCGGCGTGGTGAACAGGGCCGTCGATTCCTGCCGTGCTCTTCGGGTCGTCGAGGAATCCAGCCGAGGCACCGGGCGTGCTTCCCAGGACCGGGCCGATCTCGCTTTCGATCCCTCCGAGCGGGAACTTGATGTCGAAGCTGATGGCCGCGGCGTAGGTGTCCGCGTAGCCGTCCGAGATCTCGGCGCCTTGCCTCCAGTCTTCTTTCATGCGGAGGCTGGTGCGCTTGATGGACTTCTCAATGAGTCGGTTGGCCGTTGCGGGCACTCGGCGGAGGTCGGCTTCGAGACGGCCGATCTCGGAGGCATCGTCAGCCATCAGCTCAACTCCTCCAACGGGTAGCGATACGCGGTGACCTGTCCCCCACCGGCGGCGCCTGCGATTTTGAACCGTCGACCGACCAACAGAGGATCCAGCGAAGCGTTGCACTCCACCTCGTCGTCGGTGAAGAACCGTGCCGTTCCGAACGGGACGGACAGATACGGTTCCTGCATCGCTACCGGGGAGCCTGTCGCCTGGGAGTTAGACACCTCGCGCGACCCCCAGCGGATGCGCCCCTTTCCCGAGTACCGCTCGGTCTCGAGTACTCGGGTGGCGTCCTTCGTTTCGGGATCGATTCCGTCTCGGAACTTGCCGACGAGCACTGTCTCGGACATGCGAGAGTCGGCCATGTGCTGGCCTCGGATGAGCATCCGTGCACCTCGCATGATGCCTCCTAGTACCAGGGGAAGAACACGTCGGGTGTATCGGTGGGCACCCAACCCGAGACGGCCGGCGTTTCCCTGCGCGTCGTCGATACGACGGCGAGTCCGCCGGATCCGGCCTCGCGGAACGGGGCAAGCATGCGCTTCTCCGATGCCGTGAGGTACGCGCCAGCCTCGTCGACCTTCCACCCTTCGGTGAAGTCGTCGATCCCCCCACGGATCTGCGCCTCCCGGTTGTCGAACACCCGCGAGGCGCAGTACAGGGTGACCATGATGACGTCTTCAGGGAGCGGATCGACGAGCTCCCCGGTGTCGGAGAGCCACGTCCGCCCTGATTCCTTTCGGACCAGGGCGGACGCGGCACGGAGGCACATGGCGGCCCGTCGCTCCTCTGCAGAGTTGTCGGGGATGCTCTCCCCGATCCAATCTGCGAGTTGTTCGACAGACGCGAGAGTGACGGGCTCAGCCATGTGGTCCTCCTTACGGTGCGAGCGCGACCGACACGGCGCGGTTGGCGTCGAGCGTGGTCGCACCGAAGAAGGTGTCGACGACGCTCTGGTCCTCGAGCTGCAGCGGGTTGTAGTGCTGGATCCAGCGCAGCGCGTAGCCGTCCTGAGCGACGGACGCGGAGAATGCGGCACCGTCAGGCTGGCGGGAGGGGCGGGTGACGTGCGCGAACGCGTCACGGTGGTACGCGACGCCGAAGTCGCTCGGGAGCGTCGGGTCGGCGACGATCGTGAAGCCGAACAGGCGACCGATCGTTGCGTTGCGAAGCACCTCGGACGAACCGGACTCGTTCACCTTCTGGAGGAGGGTGTCGGAGAGGATCGCTGCCTCGATGTCGGACCCGACTGCGAACCAGCGGTCAGCGGCCGGGATCTTGCGCTCGTTGAGCACCTGACGGGCCTTGATGAGCACCTGGCGGATGTTCGAGCCGTCCGGGGCGACCGCGGGGATCGACGCGTCGGTGACGATCGCGGTCATCTCGGAGATCAGCGGGGCGGCGAGGGCGTCCACGACCGACTCGGCCTGCGGGCGCAGCACCTGGCGGGTCATGTCCTCGAGGGTGAAGGTGGCGAAGTCGTCGGGGAGACGAACTGCGTTGTACACCTGGTCCTCGAGCGTCACGGGGAACCATGCCTGCGTGATGTCGTTGAACTGGATCGCCGCTCGAGCGTCACGGTTCGCCTTGGTGTAGACCTTGGCGTCGCCGGCGCTGATCGGGCCGAGAACGTTGACGGTCTGACCTCGACCGGCGACGAACTCGTTCGAGAAGTCCTGACGGACGGTGCGGGGCAGGTTGGTGAGGTAGCGCAGGGACGAGAGCGTTGCACGCGCCGCCTGCTGCGGGGAAAACAGAGTGATTGCCACAGTGGGCCTCCTTCATGGTGTGAACGCACCCACGGTGGTGGGGCGGGTTAGTGCTCGAAGACGCGCTGAACGACCTTCTCCACGTCGATCTCGGCATCGCCGGACGGGTCACCGGGGCTGCGCAGCTTCTCCTTCGGCTGCTGCGTCGGAGGCTTCTTGGACCCGAAAAGCTCCATGAGCTCTTCGGCGTCCTGAAGGATCTCCTCCTCGGTGGTGCCGGTCAGTCGCTTCACGAGGGACTCGGGGAGCCCGTGCTTCACGGCGACTCGAAGGCGCATGTTGTCCGCCTCCAGGGCGGTCAGCTTCTTCGCGGTCTCGTCCGCGCCCTCAGCCTTCTTCTCGGCTTCGGCGGCGCGCTGTCGCAGGTTCTTGTTCTCGGAGTTGATCTTGCGGATCTTCTCGCGAGCCTTGTCGGGGTCGAATCCAGGATCCTCAGGCTCGTTGGCCGGGTCTTCCGGCTCGTTGGGCTGTTCGGGTTCCTGGGGCTGTTCCGGCTCCTGCGGATCTTCAGTGGGGTTCTGGTCACTCATTTCGCCCTCCTGGGGCATGTCGGGCTGCCACCAGGGCAGCGAGGTGATCCCGAACGGTTCGGGAGGTCTATGTGATGGGCGAATCGCGGAAGCCGCCCTGTCGACGCATCGCAGCGAGGAGCTTCTTCGTGTCGATCGCCTTGCCGTCGCCTGCGACGAGCGCGCGAGCTTCGCCGTACGCGTCCATGTACCGCTCTTCGTCCGCGGTCGGTTCCCACGCGTTCGAGTACGCCGGCTCTGCCGTGCACCCACAGTGCGAGTGGTACTGGATTCCGTCAGCCGCTGCAGCGTCCCGGTAGACAGGACCGCGGGAAGCGAGCATCGCGCAGAACGCGCACGGGTTCCCATCTGTGACGCGGCGCCATCCGACAGCGCGCCTGTCGCGACCCGCCGTGGCCGCGATGGTGAGGCGGCCGCCCATCATGGCCTGGCGGCGGACCATGCCACCGAACTTCGTGAGCGCCGCTTCGAACGCGTCCGCTGAGTCCATGCCCGCACCGATGAGACGCTTGACCCTTGTGGGGCCAGCGAGACTCAGAGCGCGCGCTGTCTCCGTGGGGGCACCGAGAACAACAGCACCTGCAGCCCCGAGCTCAGCCAGCCGATACTCGGTCAGGTACTCGCTCGCGACCCTCTGCGATTCCGCCATACGACGGTTCACCGCGATCGTCGTGGATGCCAGCCAGTACGGCTTCGACCCGTCGAGATCGTCGATGTCGAGGCGGTCCCACAGTGCGCGCGCTTCGATCTCTGCGCGCGCACCGATCTGGATCTGTGCGTCTCGATGAGCGGTGGTGAGTTCCCGACCCTCAGCCGTTGACGCCATTGGACTGCTCATTCAGAGCCGCCGCCAGCTGCTCCTCAGCGGAGGGGTTCGCCTTCTTGTAGGCGAGCCACGCCTTCGCGATCTCCGGTGTGACTGTCGGGATGCGGTCCCACAGCAGCTCCACCGGGATCTTCAGCATCGTCGCCATCTTGCCGAGCGCATCCGCCGCCTGGTTCATCGAGCGTGACTGCAGGTCAGCCCAGTCCGTTCGGATCGAGAAGTCGGCGGCATCCTCGCGCCGTCCCTCGATATGAGCGGACAGCCGAAGCACCTGCTCGTTCGAGTCCCCGAACCCGACCTTGCGTTCGTTGACCTTCAGGTCAGCCATCGCACGGGACTCGGCGATCGCGTCGGCCGACAGGTTCACCAGGTCGCCCGTGAGGGCATGGACGGGGGTCTGCGTGACGACCGCGAGGATCTTCACATCCTCGTCAGTGGCCTTGATCAGCCCGTCAGGCGACGTCTCGTCGAGAGTGCCAAAAGTCACGCCGTCTTCGCCCGTGAGGATGTCGCCCTGACGGAGAAGCAGCTTGACCCGTTCGCGTTCCTCGGGATCGTTCGGCATGTCGAGGCCGGTTGCGGTGCGGACCTTCCACGAGTTGAAATGCTGAACCAGCATCCGGTCGTAGGTGGTCTTGTTGATCCGCTCCGCGACCTGCACGTACGGCTCGACCTCACCGGGGGTGCGCCCCTCGAGGTCGATCTGATTCGAGTACCGAACAGCCGGCGCGACGCCCGCGTTGTGGCGGCGCACCTCGATGAACTCGAGGCGACCGTTGTCGTCGCCGAGGATGTAGACCGCTTCCTCGTCCACGACGTACTTGTGGCTGCCCTTCGCGAGCAGGTAGTACATCGGGTACTCGTCTTCGACGACATCCCCGTACACCGCGTACAAGTCACGAGGAGAACGGCCCTGGAGGACTGCCCCAGTGTCGCCAGGCATGGCGGTGACGTACGCGTATCCGTAGGAGAGCGCCGCCCGGTAGACGGCCCGCTGCCGGGAGTGCATCCGGTTCCGCAACCACGGCTCCGAGATGCGCTCCGTGTCCACCGATCGTGCCGAACGGAACGCCTCAGCAACAAGCTGCTGCGCCACCGTCGTCACGACCAGGGACAGGAACGGGGTCTCGCTGATCTTCGCAAGGTTCCGGTGCTCGCTGGTCGCGTAGTTCGGGATCTTGTCCCGCAACGCGTCCGGCTCCCACCGGTGCCACTTGTCGATCAGGTCAAGACGTCGACGCTGCTCCTGCCATCCCGGGATCAGGACGTCATTGGCGAGCTCGAGCACATCACTTCGCTTCATCACCACACGCGCCCCCCTTGCTTCTTGCCGCTGTTCAACACACGACGGCGGGCCATGCGCGCACCAACCATGCACACTGCGAGATCGATCTTGTTCTTGGAGTCCGCGCGATCCTTCGCGATCGACACGAAGCCCGCCACTGGGTAGCGGCGTGCATTCAGGACGTGCCGGCGCAGACGCGGGTCACCGTCATGGGTGAACTGCCCGTCCTGGATCTCACGGAGAGTGAAGCTGACCGCCTCAGCGATCGCTTTCGAGTTCGTCCGGTCGGTCATGTCGAACTTCACCGCATGACCCTTGCCGCCCTTGGTGCCATACGCCCACACCTTCAACCGGTTCCGGTATCGGCGATGCCAGTCGTCGAACAAGAGATCCCAATACGAGTCCAACGTTTCGTCGTTGAGCGTGTGCGACGGGTCTCCGAAGAACGCGACAACGCGGTACGTCTCGAACGTGTGATCCACAACGCCGTCGACTTCTTCCCGCGGCGCCAACCAGCCCTCGCCACGCTTCCCCGGCGGCTTCTGCCACATCCCGAGCGTGAATACGTGACCGTCAGACATGCGAACACCGACGAGACCGGTCGCATCATCGGACTTGGAGCAGTCGAGGAACATGGCGATCTCCTCGCCGGGCTCCACCACAATCTCTTCGTCCTTCAGCGGATCGAACTCGTTCGGCTCCGTCCACGCATCCTCAGCCGCGGTGACCTGGTTGTACCACTTGCGACGAGACTCGGACGGCGAGTTCAGCGGGTTCAGGATCGACTTGCGGATACGACCGCCAGCATCCAGCCACACCGAGTCGCCACGCACGGCCTCCACGACCGAAGGGGCCGCATCAGCCGTCAGAGGAGCCTCGGGCGGAGCCTCGAGCGAGTCGTACAACAGGCCGTAGTCCATGGCCTTCGCGTCATCGCCCTGAGTGTCGGCCCATGCTTCGCGCTGCCGCTGGCCGACCGAATCTTCGCCCGGCCGGTACGCGTTGCAGATGTCCAAGATGCGCGCTGGAGCGCCAACCTCGGACTTCGCCGCGTTCCCCTCCATCGCGCCAGCCATGTCATGGCCACCGTTGGACGAGTTCCAGTTCTGCGTTTCTGCACGGATGACGAGCTTCGGGCGCCCACCCTCGATTGCGAGAGGTGAAGCTGTCACAGCCTCGATCTGCGCGGAGTCACCGCGAGCCCAGACGTTCTGCTTCCCGATCTGGATGCCGAAGTGACGACGCGTCTCCGCAGGGATCAACCCCGGGAAGATCTTCATCGTGTTCTTCGTCTGATCCAGCGACACCGCCGCGATCTGCACCCACGCGTCGGTGACCTGATGGCCGACCGGCTGCCCGTCCTTGGCCCAGTGATCGAACTCGAGTGGACCCACCAGTGTGTTCGTCGACTCGACGGCCGCGAACGGATCCTTACCCCAGCCCTTCAGTCGCTGCAGCACAGCCGAGTGTGACACGTGCGTGCCGTCCTCGTTCAGCGCATGGAACC
This sequence comes from Microbacterium sp. NPDC058269, assembly GCF_042881445.1. Classification (NCBI taxonomy): domain Bacteria; kingdom Bacillati; phylum Actinomycetota; class Actinomycetes; order Micrococcales; family Microbacteriaceae; genus Microbacterium; species Microbacterium sp. NPDC058269. Next base: position 451,526 of record NZ_JBHVXT010000002.1, on the reverse strand, counting down.
ACAGCACGAACCGTGCCTGCTCCATCGTGTACTTCCACGGCTTCCCGCGGTGAGTCAGCCACTGGCCGGCGAACGCCAACGCCTCCCACCCAAGCGAACGCTCAGGAAGAAGCCACCCGCCCTCGTACTGCCATGTCGGGCCGACCTTGACCGGCTCCCACTCCAACCCGATAGGGGGCAGAGTGTCCGCCAACTCAGACCGATACCAACGCTTGATCTCCTCGGCCTCATCAGACCGGTTCTTGATGAACGCCGGGGCGGCGCTAAGCAGTTGCGCCATGAGCCGAAGCCCACCGCGACTGAGCAGCCTGACGCTGCTGCGACACCTGCTCGCCGCCCTGCTCGTCAGGGAGCTTCAACTTCGCAAGGAGCGACGAGATCTGCGCCTCATGCGCCCGGATCTCCGCGATCAACGGGTGTACCACGAGCTGGCCGGTCGAACCGAAGGACGTCACGGCGTTGCCGCGCTCCTCCTCCATCGCCACAACCCGATCGGCTGCACGACAAGCCGCCTCGAGCGTCACGAGCTCGTCAGCCCGGAGCGTGTACTTCCCCGTGACCTTCGCCCACAGCGCCTCGCCGGCATCGTTCAGCCCAGTGGGAACACCCAACGTCTTCTTGCGAGTCATCATGCCCTCCTGGGGCGAATCAGCGCCCACCAGGGGCGATCAAACGTTCGGAACTCACCCAACGGGGCGCCGAAAAAACGAGGTCGAAGCGCACGCAGAATCCGAGTCGCTATCTCCAGCGACTCTTTCGGGGCGGTTGGGAGTACCCCCCACCCCTTGCGTTCGCTGGAAGGTTCGAAGGTCAGTCGGGAGTGTCTTCGGCCTTCTTGGCGCGCCCCTTGACCTCTTCTGCGTATCCTGCGTCGATGAGGTGTTCGGCGGCCTTGGGTGTGGCGGTGATGGTGTCGCCTGCCTGGTTGCCGCCTGCGTTGCGGGTCAGCTTGATCTTGACGCTCATGTCAGTCTCCCTGGGTGTTGTTCGCTCGGCTTGTACCGTGCTGTCTTGCGCTCGCGGTTGCGGGCTGCGGTCTCTCGGTTGGTCTTGGCCCAGTGGCACGCACCGCTCAGCCACTGAAGGTTGCTCATGCTGTGGTCATCGCCCGGGATGATGTGGTCTGCGTCGCTGCCCCATCCTCGGCACTTGGGTGCGTGGATGGTGGCCTGACACTTGCCCTTGGCTCTGGCCTTGACTGCGGCCCTGACCTGGGGCCAGTCGTGCGGTAGGCGTTGCTTGCGGTCTGAGGTTGACCACGCCATGTCAGTCGTCTTCCCACCCGTGCATGGGGCGCATGATGCGGGGGCTGACGTGGTTCTTCCGGGCTGCGACGTTCTCGGCGTAGCACTCGGCTTCGCAGGCCATCATCGCGGCGTATGCGTGGCGGTCGATTCCGCAGAGCTCACAGACGTAGCCGCTCATGATGCGGCCTTCCTCATCGCCTCTTGGTAGGCGTGGAGGTCTGCGGTCAGGGTTACGCGAATGGGCGGCCCTGCCTTGGGCGTGCGCGTGAGGATCAGCGCAAGCGGTACCCACGCGGCGGCGCCAAGCGTGATGCCAGCCAGGATGCAGAGAAGCAGAAGCTCGGCGCTCATGGTTCGTCCCCGTAGGCGTGGTCGATGCGTGTTGCGAGGGCGGCGAGGTCGTCCTCGATGCTCACGATGTAGTCGATGAGCTCGGGCTTGGTCATGGCGGTGAGTTCGCGGCGACGCTGCAGGCCGGTCTGCTCCTGTTGGTGGATGCGGTTCACGTCGGCTACATCGCTCACGGTTGTATCACTCCCTTGATCCATGTCCGCGTTCTGGGTGACCAGTCGGCGGGGTCTGCGGTTTCGATGCGGCTGAGGAACCATCCGAGCCAGGGCCATCCGAGGATGTGCCCGAAGATGATGAGCGTCGCGCCGGCGAGGAACGCGAGAAGGATCTTCATGCCCGCTCCCCGCATATCCGTGGGCTATAGCCGTATTGGCTATTCGTGTACGCCGATCAGCGTTCCCCGTTGGAGTGGGGTGGAGTCGAAGGAAAGGTCTGTGAGGCGAGCGGGAATCGAACCCGCAACCGGGGAGGGAGCCGGCACGTCAACCAGTCGTCTCGGCGGAACCCTTCGCGTGTTCGCTAGGTGCCGCTGTTACCGCCACAGGCCGTCGATCGCGTTCGGCCGCTCCCCGTTGTCTGCGGGTCACCTGTGGACTTGCGCGAGGTAGTGCACCGCCTCGCATGACTGATGTGTGCCCGCCGCAGCCGTACTGGCTCGGGCGTGTGTAGTTGGTGAGCTCCCGTCGTGGGGTGCTCTATGTGCCGCGTGTCATTGCGGCGTCCTGCGACCGAGCTAACCGCGACGCTGGGTCAACGATCTGCCGGGAGGAACAAGAAAGCCTCAGACGAGAGGCGTCTGAGGCTGGTTTTTCACACAGTGGTGGAAGGCATCTCCCATCGTACAGGATGAAACTACATGCGTGTAGTTCGTTCTCGCGTGTCGTTTCGCGCCGTGATCTTGGCTGCCTCTGCCTTCGGCACTTCCTCGATCACGCTGTCTCCTTGTCGTTGAGTTCGTCTCGGAGTTCTTCCATGGCGTCGCCGCCGATCCAGACGGCGTCGCAGGCGCGGCAGAGCACCTTGGAGTTCTTCCACATGTGGTCGCTGTCGGGTCGGTAGGTGAGGGCGAGGGGGTTGGTGATCCGCTCCCCCATGTCGTTGACATACTCGCCCTGTCCGCAGACGGGGCAGGGTGCGGTGATCTCGATCACCTTGGGCGGGTTCACCATGGCCCTGATCTGTGCCGCCCATGCCCGGAGTTGCCCGAGGTAGAACTCTTCGGGTTCGTCGCGGGCGAGGAAGGCGGCGTGCCAGGCTCTGAGGTCTGTCACGGCGTCTCGGGTGATCTGGTCTCCGGTCATGCCGGCCATGCGACACCAGTCTCCGATCTGGGAGGTGATGATCGCGGCCTTCTGGAGTGCGTCGCCGTCGAGGACGTTACGTGTGGAGGGTGACCCGCCGGCGCCTGACCCGGAGTTGAGGGACGACGAGACGGCTTCGCGCAGTTGCACGAGGAGCGCATCCTCGGTTGCCCACGTGTAGCCGTCGTCGGTCTGCACCTTCACGGGTTTCGGGAGGGTCAGGTCATCCACTGCGTCGAGTAGTTCGGTCATGAGTCCTCGCTCTTCACGTAGTTGTAGCCCTTTCGGAAGGACTTGATCCATGGGTAGGTGATTGCCCGCCCGTCGTCGATTCGCAGGTAGCTGTCGTAGACCCCTGTCACCTTGACTTCTCGGCCGGTACTCATCCGTTGCCAGACCTGCCCAACCTGGATCTCTTGCTGCTCGGTCATCGGGTTCTCCTTGATAGCCATGCTGCGTACGGTCCGCGGCCGATCATCAGTCGGCGGGTGACACGTGCGCTGATCGAGTAGCCGTCGCCGTAGCGTATGTCGTCGATGTGCCGCTTCTCAGCGGTGCGGATTGCTCGGAGTCGGTTGGTGATCCTCACGTCTCCTCCAGAGTGGTTGCGAGTTCCGTGCTCTCGATTCCCAGTTGCGCTGCCGCAGCACCCAGTCGGGCCATGCCGTCGACGATCTCCGACCAGATCGCTGGGTTGCTCATGGCCGCGAAAGCGGCGGTGATCTCTCGTTCGCGGCGCCGCCGCTTGCGGATCCGTCGACCCTCATGTCGCTTGGCCTTGTTCACGTCTCCTCCTTCGTGTCGTGGCATGCGCACTCACAGGCGCATGGTTGGTCGGTGGTGTTATTCCAGGCGTCGCCCGTACAGGCGGCGCACTTCCCGTCCCTGCAGTCGGGGCTGAGGATGTCGCTCATGCCGTCCACCCCATCAGCCATGCGGTGAGCGATCCGAGAAGGATCGTTGGCGGCAGTGTGATGGCGATGACGGCGAGATCCTTGGACAGGGGGCGCTTCTTGCGGTGGTCACGGTCGTAGGCGCGTATCGCGGCGCGATACTGGGTCTTCGCGAAGTGCCGAGTGCCAGGCGTTGGGGCTGTCCTGACAGCGAGACGTGCGTAGTGGATGCGGTCTGCGGAGATCTGCGGCGAGGCCAAGGATTGAGCTAGCCCCCACTCGTACAGTTCACGATCCATCGGTCTCTCCCCTCTTGATCCAGCGGTCCCACTTCGGGATGACGTAGGCGAGGAGCACGAGCCACGCGAAGAGGCCAGTCCAGACGAGATATCCCCACCATCCACCTCCAGTCAGAAGCTGCACGGTTCCGAACGTCGCCATCATGAACAGCCATCCCGCGACCCCGGATGCCCAGAGTCGAGACTTCATCGTTCGCAGCTTCACTGCTCGGCTCCTTCCTGCTTCACCGGCACCCACTCGCCAGCCCGGATAGTGCGCTGCATCGCCGTCACCCCGCCGACGGTCGCGTGAGCCCTCGCACGCTGCTCGCTCGCCACCGGCACGACGTCGGCGTCCGGGTAGGCATCGAGGCGGATGCCGTACTCGAGCTCGGTCGCTGCCTCACGGAGCACCTCGGCATCACTAGCAGCCTCGATCGCCTCGATGTGCGTGCGGGCCAGGTTGCCCTTGACCCATTCGATGTCGTGCCCGTACTTCGGGTCGTTGATCACCTGCGTGACGTACTCGCTGAGCTTCATCGCTTCTCCCCTTCCTGTCCGACGACACCGACATCGGCTGGCGTGTGAGTGCATCCCTCGGCACCGCGATCACAGATCGTGCACCAGTAGTCCGGTGCGGGCCAATCGGCGTTCATCGCACACCCCCAGCAGCACGCAGAGCGGCGCGCACTGCCATGGGTGGGATGTGGAACCCTCGCAAGTCGATCTCGCGAGATGCGGCATCCACCTGCGCGTCGGACGGTTCGCCCTGTAGCTCGGTACGACGGAAGTCAGCGGCGAGGATCTTGGAGACGATGAGATCGCGCCGGAACTGCGGAATGAGATCCCCCGGCGTGTTCGCTGAAACGTCCTTGATGATCTGGGACAGCGCCTCCTGCTCGTCGTCGGTAGGGGTGAGAGCCTTCTCGAACACGACCCCCGCGATGAAGGCGTTTCGTTCCTGCTCCCGGCTCCACCCTGTCGGGAAAGTCTCCGGGTTGGCCTCGATGTCGGGGTACCGTTGCTCGGCTTCCTTGATCAGCTTCTCGTTGCCGGAGAGGGGGAAAGCCAAACCCTCGGCCTCGTTTGGCTTGTTGTTGCCGGTCTGCTCGGTCACTTTTCGTCCTCCTGGTCTTCTTCGTGGATGCCGAACCGGGTGACCTGATCGCGCTCGGCCGGAGACAGGTGAGGCGCGTCGCCCTGCTCGTAGTAGATGCCGGCGTCTTTCGCCGCCTGGGCGATCAGTCCGAACGGGCGGTCCTCGAACCCTTCGCTCGCACCCGCGGCCGGGGTCACACTGATGGTGACGCCCATGTCCTTGAGCTTCTGCATGTGCTTGTTCAGCTCGGTGCTCATCTGAGTCTTTCCTTCGTGAGTTCGTCGACCCTTTCGGGCCGGTGGGTGATGTCGGTGACGATCAGATCGAAGTGGGCTGTGTCGTCTTCGCGTTTCTCAATGCGGGGTGCGATCTTCACGCACCATTCGGGGCTGTCGTCCGGTACGAGGTGGGCGGACACTCCCCTGTCGGATGCGAGACCATCGGCAGCAACCTTGAGGAGCGGAAACGCGTTGTCCTCGTCCCTCTTCCGGTTGTCGGTGACGACCCACACCAGTTCCACCTGCATGCGCCCCATGGTCGGGATGCCGGCATTGCGGGCGAGGGAGACGACCAGTGCACGCACCTCTGCGGTGGACTTCGCTTTCGGTGCCCAGTGGCCCCGGTAGTTCGCCGACAGCCCCCTGGGTGGTTTGGCGAGCGGCAGGCGCAGAACCCATCTACCGCTCATCAATGTGCTCGCCTCGCGACTGGCACGTACCGCTCCCTGGCGCACGTCCGGCAGACCCTTTCCTTCGCGCCAGATGAGCGGACCTTGATCCGGGTGTTGGCCTCCGTGTAGGCGTGACCGTGAGAACAGTGGGTCCGCTCCCCGAAGTGGCTGCGCCGCGCGCCATGCCGGTCCAGGTCGGCGGAGTTCTCAAGAGGCGTCCCGTATTTCAGGTTCTCCTTGCAGTTGTTCTTCTTGGCGCCGTCGAGGTGTCGCACCTGCAGACCTTTCGGCCTCGGTCCTATGAAAGCCTCGGCAACTAGCGAGTGCACCGTACGCCGCGTCCGCTCGTTCTCGCGACTCAGGGAAACGGTGAGGTAACCAAAGCCCGACGTATACGGCGAGAGGATCCTGTCGCTCCTGGCACCCTTGGTTCCTCTGAGGCGTTTGACGCTCCCCTGATCGCTTATCTCGTAGATCCCCTCGAAACCAGCAATCGGCAGCCACGCCTCGGTTGACGCGTTGGCCCCGTTCATGAAGAAGCCCCCGTGGTTGCGGGGGCTGGGTTGGGGTTGAGTCCGAGGCGTTTGCGTACACCCCAGATGGTGCGGCGGTTGATCTTCCTGACCCGGGTCTGGTTGATGCGGTCGGCGATCTGCCTGTCCGTGAGGCCGTCCGTGTGGAGGCGGAGCACATGGTCGGGGTCGACGCCGTGGTGGGGTGTGAGGCCGAGGGTGTCACGGATGTTGGTTACGGTTCGACGTCCGATTCCGATCTGCGCGGCGATCTCCTTGTCCAACATGCCCTTGCCGTGGAGCTCACGAACGTGGTTGGCATGGGCGGATCCGCTCGTGCGCTGTGACGCCTTCGGCTTCCGGGTTGGGGTCTTGGGTGCCGGGGCGGGCTTGCGGGCGCGTGCGGGCGGTTCGGGCGTCTCGGCGGCGACGATCTCGGCGGGGGTCATCCCTGCGTTGATCTGTCTCCTGAATGCGTAGTCGCCGTTGAACCGAGTGAAGACCGTCTTGCATGAGACGTCGGCGGGGCAGTGCCCAGTCGTGCAACCCTCCTGGAATCCCGCGACGGTGCCGTGCGGGCAGGTGGTGCTGGTGATGATGTCGGCATTCAATTTTCTGACCTTTCAGACTTGATCCGCTGGCGCTTCTTCGCAGCTCGATCTCGCGAGCAGGATCTGCAGTACCGCTCTCTGGGGATCCGCGGGTTGATGTACGTGTTGCTTTCGTTGAACGGGTGACCGTTTAGGCACTCGGTCTTTGCCGCATGTTTCGCTGCCGGGCCTTCGCCACGAAGCGTGTTCTCGCGGGACGTCACGGCCTCGAGGTGCGATGGGTTTACGCAGCGTCTGTTACGACAGAGGTGGTCGAGTTGCATGCCATCTGGGATCGGACCTCGCTCACGCTTGTAGAGCCAGCGGTGCGCTTTCTCGTAGATCCTCTTGCCGTTCTTCCATGCGACGTAGAACGATCCGTAGCCACTGGTGTCAGTAGAACCGGTCCACTCGATGCAGCCAGACTCCGAAGCCTTGGTTTTCTCGAAGAATCGATCCTCCGCAGTTCTCTTCACTCGCCGCGGCGCATCCATGTCAGTACCGCTCCTCGAGCGCTGGTAGTGGAGTTCGCAGAACCCCTTGGCGAAGAAGGCTCCTACGCATCCGCGGTGCTCGCAGATCTTCATGCGATGTCCTTCTCCCGTTCGCCGGCGAGGTATCGCCGCAGCTGTTCGGTCTTCTCCTGAAAGGCGACAGCGAGTGTGTCCTTCACGGGGAGGGCGACGATTCGTTCCCGGTGAAGCCTGCGTCGTCGTGTGGGCGAGCTCTGCAGGTCAGTGATGAAGTCGGTGAACCATTCGTCCGAGAGTCCCCAGTCGGTTGGTCGTCCTGGTGTTGGGGTCATGCTTCCTCCTGAAATGAGAAGAGGCCACGACCCCGGTGTGGGGTGGTGGCCTTGTGAATAGGTCAGCGGTCAGATGAGCGCTGATTCGTGGATGTACTGCTGCACCTCGGCGGGCGACTTGTCGATCGAGCCGATGATGTACCGGGTGGGTGCTCGCGGCGGTTGTGCGATCTTGTTCAGGATCCACATGGATACGTTCACCACGTCGGGCGGCTCGAGCCTCAGTCCGAGCTTGTCGTCCAGATGCCGCCCAACCTTCTCGACGTCGATGCCGTGCTGCGAAGCGAGAACGCTCTTGTACGGCTCAGCAGATTGCTCGTCAGTCGATTCGCTCGCACGTGTATCTAGTGACTGACTCTCTGAAACGTAAGTAGTAGTCATCTGACTCTGACTCTGACTCTGACTCTGCTTTGCTCCGGGTTCGGCTGGGTTACCCCTGGGTTCTTTCAAAACCTGGCTGGGTTTCTGCTGGGTTTCGCTCTTCCGGGGCCTCCCACCCTTCGCGCCGTTCGCCCTGCTCACTTCTGCGAGCCTTGCCCGTTCCGCGTTCGTGAGCTGGTGCTCGTCGAAATCACGGATGACGTAGAAGTCACCGTCGCGGACGATGAGCGGTCTGGATGGGTGGCTGCTGAGGAGCGCGTCGAGGTGTTCGACGGGCCACATGAACTCAGCGTCTGCTGACGAGAACCGGCCATCGTTGCGGGCGAGGCATGCCTCACCGTTCATCTCGAAGAACGTCCACCGCACGTCGACAGGCAGCCTCATCACCTTGGGGTGACGGTGCATGTCGATCGGGAACGTCATGAATGATCGCGGATCACGGGGCATTCCCCATCACCCCCTCCTGTTCAGGCTTGAGGAACGTGACCCAGTGCGTCTTGGCCGCCTTCCCGCTCCTGTGTCCGACGAGCGGACGGTGAGGGGTCAGTGCCAGGATCTGGCTCACGGGGATCTGCGTCTCGTTCCATTTGAAGATGAGAACCCCATTGGGCGTGAGCACCCGGAAGCACTCGGCGAATCCAAGCGCGAGGTCATGCCGCCAGTTGAGCGGATCGAGCTTCCCGTACTTCTTCCCCATCCATGCGTTGTCACCAACGCGGACGAGATGCGGCGGATCGAACACGACCACCCGGAATGACTCGTCGCCGAACGGCAGGGCGCGAAAGTCCATCTCCATGTCCGGGTGCACGCTGAGCGCGCGGCCGTCGACGAGGACGTGGTCTTCTGTGCGGATGTCTCCGAAGACCACGCGGTCGTCTGCCTTGTCGAAGTAGAACATGCGTGACCCCGAAGCGGGATCGAGAACAGGTCTGCTCATCGCAGTTCCTTTCAGTCGAGGCATCGGCATGGCCTGATGCAGAAGCAGTCCGGGCAGACAACCTCACGGGGTCCGATGTCGAACTTGGACCACTTCGGGGTGCACTGGTCGTGCCTGAGTTCGTCGCCATCGTCGTATCGGACGGCGTCGCCAGGGTGGATGCGAGATCCGCACTCCGCGGCACAGGTGCCGTCGTAGCGGGCTGGGAACACATGACCGGGAGTCATGGCGTCACCAGCCGTGCGACCGGTTCGAATGCGCACCACGGTTCACAGCCGTACGGTGTGCACGATCCGGGGCCGTGACCCCACGGCGCGACGAGATAATCATTGACGACGGCGAATTCAGTCTTGCGGAGGCCGAGAGCGCCCTTGTATGGGATCGGTTCGTCGAGTGCTCGCGGGTTGTCGAACACGAGGTGATGCCCTGCGCGCTCAGCCCACTCGGAGCAGACGAGCCAGTCGCCGTCGTGCTGCTGCTTGATGCAGGCCTCGACCGGGTGAGAGTCCACGAGGTCGACGACGCCGATGATGGCGCCGCCAATCAGCGACTCGCGTACGTCCAGCGCTCGCGAATATGCGGTGATGTTCGTCCGCCCCATCGCGCTCCACGCCTCGACGTCGTTCGCCTTCGCGGCGTGGATGAGCACGGGACCGCGGTAATCGCCCGCGATGTTCCGCACGCGGTTCTCGACGTTCTTGCCGCCGTGGATAATGGCCCAAGCCCAGGGCTGGCGAACAGTCAGGATTCTCATGGTTAGTCCTTCAGGTAGATGAGTCCCCAGTAGTGCAGGAACAGTTCTTCGGCGGGGTCGCAACGCCCAGATGGGAGCGACCACCCTTGAGGCGGGTTGGGTCCGTGAGCGAGCCCGTGACAGCCGGTGTGGTTCCCCCACCCGCACAGTGCGACGAGATTCGACAGGGTGTGCTTGCCGCCACGGGACCGGTACTTCCGGTGATGCAGTTCGAGGGGTGCGATCTTGCCGCACCCCTCGCATCTGCCCTGCGCCCGCTCATGCACTGCTGCACGGATCTTCGCGGGTATCGCACTCACGCCCGGAACCCGATGAGCTCGGCCAGGTGATCGGCTTCGCTGAGCCGCAGCGGGCGTTCACCCTTCTCGATCTGGGAGATGGTGGCCTGCGACCACTTGAACCCTCGATCGGTCATCGCGGCAGCAAGTTCCTTCTGCGACATATCTGCCTTCGCTCGCGCGACAATGACGCCAGCGGCGATCTGTCTCTCCGTTCGCGGTTCACGGATCTTGGCCGGCTTGGCGCCGTCGAGGATGCCGAGGTTGCGGAGTGCCCTGGACCGGGCGATGGTATCGGCGGATTCGAGGGGTGAACCGGCAATGATCGCGTTGTCATCCTTCGTGGACCCTTGCGCCCACGCGGTCGCATCGGGTCGCGCCGGAACACCGAGGCTGGGCCGTTCGAGGTAGGCGGCGGCGTTCATCACGTAGGTGACGTTCCCGTCTGGGTGTTCGATCACCCGGTCGATCGTCGCCTCCACATACCCGTTCGGGTGCTGCTCTCGGAATGCGGCGAACCGTTCCGCTGCGGTCACGAACTCTTCATCCATGACCTGTGCGTGAGGTTTCGGGAGACGGGATCTCCTGGTGTCCTCGGGGATGTCGATGCCGTCAGTCATCGTCGATTCCAATCGCTTCGTCGAGCTTCTTCTGGATCGCGTCGATTCGCTTCTGCCAGCCGTCCGCGTCCGCCCGCAGTTGGGCTTCTCGCTCCCGGCACGCGCGAATCGTGGAGGCACTCGGTATGCAGTTGTTCAGGTCGTTGCCCTGCTTGCGGATCAGCACGTAGCAGTGGTTCCGGTTCTCGGTGTACTCGCGCTGCAAGTCCCGCAGCTCCGCAATCTCGCTCATGCTGTCGCTCCTTCGAACTCGTCGATGTAGGCGTTCACGTTCCAGACGGGTGCCTGGAGGATGCCGATAGGCCCACCGGAGCGGGTCTTGTACCCGGGCCACTCCCCCGTCTCGATCGCACGGGCGTACCGTTCACGGGCCTCACGTGCCCGTCTGCGGGCCATGAGGAGTTCGTCGGCTCCGAGGACGTGCACGGCGGTGAGATAGGGCGCGTGCGCCTCGACCACGGCGAACAGGTACGGAAGATTGTCGCCGGTGATGAGGTTGTACGTGTGCTCGTACATGGCTTGCTGGATGTCATATCCGAACCGGAACGCATGGATCGCGAACTCCGATTCGGACGCATCCCCCGCCGTGGTCTTCAGGTCCACGATCCGCGGTCCCAGCCAGTCCAGCCGGCCCCTCAGCGCCACCCCTGTGTCGGGGTCAGTTGCGAACATCGACACCTCAGGGTCACCCGATGCGAGCAACGCCTTCACGGTCGGATTCGACAGCACCGATTCGGCCATGATGTCCACCACACGGGCTGTCACCCGCTTCACAGGGATCAACCCTTCAGCGCGCTTCTCGGACTCGAACGCCTTCGACGCCGCGGTGCGGAGACCGCCCGTCTTGTCGAGAACGTTGTCGAGCTCCTTGCCGTCGTACTCGAACCGTTCCGGTCCGGTCCCGTCCGGGTAGACCGCGATCTGCGCACCCACGCCGAGCACCTTCGAGTGCACTGCGCTTCCAGCGTCGAACGCATCCTTGGGCGCTTCGGGCTGGGTGAGGTAGTGCTGCAGATGCGCGGGCGATTGGAGGATCTTCTTCGCTCCAGTCGAGCTCAGGCCCGGCTGACGGAAATAGACCGCCTCGTCGAGTCCGTAGACCAAGCCGTTGTAGTCCGTCACGATGCGTCCTCCGGCCAGATCTTGCGACCGGTCACGATTGTGAAGTGAACGCCGAGTACAGCTTTCGCCTGTCCAGGAAGGTGCCAGCGGCTCTCAGAGGTGTCGCGCTCCCAGAGGGTTTCTCGCGTTCCGGGATCAGTGTTGAACGCCCACAGCTCTCCGGCTGCGGCCGCTTCCCACGGTTTCCGCTCCGGGTGAGCTTCGAAGTAGGCCCGAGCCGCGAGCATGTGGCCGATGCGATGATCCATCGGGGGTCCGCCCTGGTCTTCCTCGCGGACATAGCCTTTGGTCATGCCGTCGGAATCACGGAGGATCACAAGGTCGAGGTTCGGGCCGAACATGCGCTCGAACGCTTCGTCCGGGTTCGAGTAGACGACGTAGTCGGGGTTCTCAGGCCATCGCCACCGTCCGAGTTCTTCGTCACGCTCATGCTGGAAGAACTCGCGGAGTGCGCGCACCTCTTCGTGACCGAGCCAAGGCATACCTTCAAGCATGTTTTCGCCGCTTCGCGCGCTGTAGATATCGACGCGCTCCTCGGGGGAACCTTCGTGTTCGACGCGGATTATCCCGCTGCTTGATGTGAAGCTGGTCATGTCTGGTCCTTCCAGTAGGTGTGGGGGCAGTCCATCCACACGGTCGGGTGGTGGGTGACGACCACTTCTCCGTGGTCATGGCAGAGCGAGCACGGGGTCACGAGTCTCCGCCCTTCGAAACGCGGTGATCGAACGACCAGACCGCGCCGGGAACGCCAAGGATCGGCGGCACATGCCGACGCCACACGAACCGCAACCAGCGCCATCCGCGGTCATACGTCCACACGGGATGCCATGCGAACCAGCGGAACCACTCGTTGCGGCTCATGAGCAGATCTCGAGACTGACGATGCTGAGGTTCTCGTAGACGGCCTGCTCGCGGGCGTAGTTGAACGCGCGGATCCGGTCGTTGAACACGGCGATCATCACCTCACCCCGGTACACGCGCCACGACCCGTAGGATCCGCGGCGGACTCTCCAACGGTCAGTGGTCATGGTTCTGTGCTCCTATCCGAAGTGCTGCACTAGCTGACTGGAGGTGCCGCTCCAAGTACGCGATCAGAGACCGCAAGGTGGTTGCACTGTCTCGGGCGTTCCCGAGCGCGAGGTTGCATGGGCTGCAGAGGAGTCCACGCACGCTACCGGTGGCGTGATCGTGATCCACGGCGAACAGGCGCCCATCGTTCTCGTCTGTCGTCTTGCCGCATCCGCCGCAGCGCCCGTCTTGCTCGTCGAGCATGCGGTCGTACTCTTCGTGAGTGATTCCGTAGTTCTTTCGAAGCATCCGCGTGCGAGCTGTCCGCCTGAACTTCTCGGGATTGTCGATCCGCCACTGGATCGCCACCTCTTGAGTGCACGCCTTGCACCAGCTCTCACGGGAGTTCCCCGGAATCGTCCGAGATTTGGACCGTTGATAGAAGTCGGTGAGCGGCTTCTCGATGTGGCATCTTCTGCAGGGTTTGCTCTCGTCCATTGCGCTCCTAGAAACACTGCTGACATGCGCAGTGAGGTCGTTCGTCCGGCTGATACACGCACGCCGGCGAGGGGTTGTGTGGTGGCTGTCCCGGTGTTGGGTCAGCGCACTTCGGGCAGTGGGTCACTTCGCGAGCCGCGCGTACTTGGCGGCGTCGTGGAACTCGAACCCGGCATGGACAAGGCAGGCGGTGGCGGTGACAACCAGCGCACCGGACCAGAACCCGTGTCCGAGGGTGAAAAGCAGAACGGCGACCGCAATCGCGACCGCCGCACCGGTGAGGAACCCGAGACCTACGAGGCGTCTCCTCGCAGCCCACCTAGACCACATGCCAGTCATGCCCCGCTCCGAATCTCGTGGATCGCGATCGCTCGACCGGCAGCTCGACGCCGTACGGTGCCGGCCTTGTCGCGGTACGTGCGCATCGTCGCCCGGTCCAAGCAGAACGGGCACCCTTCTTCCACGCCCTCGTCGATCACGTCGTGGTCCTCGCAGAAGTCGTGGTTCTCCATACGCGACGCCAACGCCACCGCGATCGCGCGCCAAGATGCCTCAGCCATTGTTCTGTCTCCGAATCTCGACATCTGCATCTGCATCTGCGCACGGCACGTGCCACCCCTCGGGGTCGCAGTGCCCGAAGCATGCGCGCGGGTCGATCCAGGGCGGACGGGGTGGCGTCGACGGCAGGTCATCAAGGTCGATGCGATAGACCTTCACCCAGCCCTCGACCGGCTCCGTCGAGTAGCCCGAATCCGGCCACTGCTCCTCGGCGATCACGGCAGGGTCGACCCACCGGCGGATGCTCTTGGGCTGGAACTCGTGAGGGGTGAGCACGACGGGGTAGTCCCACTCGGCGAGCACCGCGTTCGCGTGGTCCGCAGCCTTCTGCAGGTCGCCGTACGCCGAGGGAACCACGAACAGCACGTTCCACTCGGTCACCCATGCGTCCGGGATCGTCAGCTTCACATCAGGCATCGTCGTGTCTCCGAATCTCGACATCTGCTGTGGTTCTGCGGATCACGGTGATCGGCGTCAGAATCGCGAGCGATGACGCGTCCATGTCCTTCGTGTTGGCACCGTCGACCGTGAGGCAAGACCACCCAGTCGACGTGAGGTGCCACTCGTCGCCGTCGCCGTCGAGGACTGCGCTGCCAACGTTGAGCGATCGGAGGTCGCGCAGGGCGTGGGCGTAGGTGAGGTCAGGCATCGTGTCTCCGAATCTCGTTATTGGTGGCCTGTCGCCCGCTGCTCTGACAGCTCAGGCATTCCTGCGCCTCTTCCCTGTCATCGGCGCCGGGGCGGATGATGTGGCCGCCCCAACCGAGGCAGTCGGAGCAGCGGGCGTTGGCCGGGATGGCCGGGTTTGGTCTTCGGTTCATCGCTCCCCCTAGGTGCAGGTGAGGCCCGGACGATTCCCCACGTCCGGGCCTCAACGGTTCGGCATCCCACATGCCGGTTCCCACCCCCAGGTGGGAAGAGAAAGGGGCTGGTGTGTGATGCACCAGCCCCTGGGGGTCTCTCGGGAGTTACGTGCGAGTTCCCGCCCGCACGATCACTCAGAACCGATCCCCGCGCGCCCTGCCCGACCACGACGTCGGCGCCGCCTCAAGCGGCCACAGGGCGAACCCACTACTCGGTGGTGGGCTGCTCGACGATCACTTCGAGATAGCCTTTCTCTCCGTCTTCCGCGAACTGCATGGACAGGTCAACTTCGTCAGACAGACTCAGCCCGAACAGGTTGCCGCCGGTCGAATAGATGAGGTTGAGCACACCGTCGATCGCTTCGCGCCGGAACGGGATCTCGGCGAACGGCAGTGCGTCCGCTTCATCGACATGTCGGATGCGGACTTCGAGGTTTGCCATGGGGCACCTTCTTTCTTTGTTGGGAGTGTCCCCGCCTGGTTCTTCGCCAGGCCGACCGATTTCAGGCTCGGGGACGGCCACTAACCCTGTGGCATGGTTCCGGGCGACCAAACCCCGGCCAACGTGACGCATCACCCTGCGTCTTGGTTCCGCCCGTGTTGCTATGGCGGCGAACTGTCGATGTTGTTTCCTTCGACTCCACCCGGTTGCGTTCCTGAGGGGCCTGGGCTGCCTGCCCTACGGTCCATTCGTCCTCGTGCACCACAGGTCACCGGTCCCCCACACGTCTTGTCGTGGGTTCTCCCTGATCCCGTAGCCCCCATCTGGGGGTGTCCGACCCCGTTGGCGTGGGGCCGGCATATCTTCACCGGTTGTGTGTATTGAGTTGTCAGCGCGCACCTGTTTTCGGGTACGCCGAGTAGCGCTACCCCCAGCGACGGGAGTAGGGCCGGATCAGATGACGGGGATCAGCCGGAGAAAGACGCCAAACGCCTCACGACTTGGAGCGCGTGGTGCTTCTGCGCGAGAGTCGCGCTTCGGAAGGTGGAATCATGTGCTACGAGTCCTGCCCAAGCCCTCAGCCAGTCGCGCGCTGCCGCTCCCACACTCGGGTAGTAGTTCCGGTCGGCGCGGAAGGCCAACAGGATCTGGTTGGTCGGGTTGGTTTGCGGGTACAGGACGGAAGCGAACTGAGCCATCAGCGCACCTCCGCGCTCTTGCATGCGTACGGACGACTGTCGCGACGGACGCCAGAACCAGTCACCACAACCGGATCCTTCGCGCGCGACGCCTTGTACTCCCGGTTCGCGGCTCGAACCTCACGGACGATGACCAGACCGGCCCACGCCCACCAGAGGAGAGCAGGGAGCCAAGCCCAGAGAGGCAGGGTGTCGTTCACGACGCCACCTCCTCGGCAACGTCCCGTGCGGGAGCGGGAACAGGAGTGGACGCCACTCCCGCACGGGTGTCAGCCGCATCGGAAGCGACCGACGCCTGTACGGTTGTTCGCAAGACGGCGTTACCAGCACCGTCCTCAACCGAACAGGAGTTCATCTCATGACCGCGAAGAGCGACATCGAGGCGATCAAGAACCAGGCAGACCTCAGCGACGCTGAGCGCATCTGGAAGGCGATCGACAAGCTTGCCGAACACGTCGACAATGCCCCCAGTGTGACCCTGAAGAGAATCAGCAGCGACATTGGGAACCGACTGTCGAGCATGTAGTTCCTCGACCACATCGCTAACGATCCCGAACGAATCAGCGATCATTTTGAACCCATCCGGCTGATCCTCTGCGTGCTCGCGGATACGTTCTCGGATCGTCAAGCCGCTCATGACGCCACCTCCAACGCGACGACGCGGCCGAGACGAACCCGGAGCCGCTCGAGACCCCGAACGGTGACGCGCACCTGAGGTGGGTCGAGCACGAGTTCACCTGTGCGCGGGTGGTGGTGAGACTGCGGCTTCTCCGTCAGATACCCGGCATCCACCGCAGACTGGCGGGCCTTCCACTTCCCGGACGGGGCACGGTAGATCCAGCCCAAACCGCTCAGCTGGCCGAACAGTCGCTGACGACCGGTTTCGACGCCGGCGCGGGCGAGCATCTTCGCCGCATCCGCGACCTCGTAGTCACCAGTCGCGGATGCGAGTTCATCCCATGCCTCAGCGCGGGGCGTGAGCTCGGCGACCTGACGGGTCGACGCTTCCAGCATCTGCTGTGCTTCGATCACCGCGAGGGCGAGGAGGTCCGTTCCGGTCGGCGCCTGGTAGGAACCGGTCTTGCGGATCGTGGGGAGCACCTCGTGCGTCACCCAGCGCTTGAATGCCCTCGCTTCTGGCTTGCGGCTGCCAAGGATGATCGAGTAGAGGCCGGCTTCGTTGACTGCGTTGACCTGGCGACCCTCATTTGAAATGAGGGTGCGTTCGTCCTCGTCCAGTCGGGTGAGTGCCTGAGTCGCGTTGTCGATGTCGAGCGCGTTGCAGACGTCAACCGCGACGAACCAGGGTTCGCCGTCGATCATTGCGACACGGAACGGGAGCTCCTGGAAGTTGAATCTCTCGAGGTCGGTCATGACGCTCTCCTCGAGTACCCGGGCTTCTCGACAGCGAGCGAGCGCAGCCAGAGAAGTCCGTCTTCACGGGCGATGATCGGCTTTGAGTTCGGGTATCTCGCGATGAGGTCGCCCGACTTGATCGCTTCCCGGATCGTGGTGACGCCGAGGTCCGTCGCCTTGGCGAAGTTCTCGATCGAGTACGACAGCTTGTCGAGTTCGGCAATCGCCGTCATGAGGTTGCTCCTTTCAAGAAGCTGTTCGGCTGCAAACGCAGAAAGCCGCCGACATTAACCAGGTCAGCGATCGTGAGTTCGTCACGACCACTGAGACGCGCATCGAGCACGTCACTGGGAATGTCGGCAGCTTGGGCCAGCTTGGGGATAGGAACACCAGAGGTGTTGACGGCGTTGCGCATGTTGGCGACCACCTGTGCAGCTCTTCTGTTTGCGTCCATATGGACAGACTACATGCCCGCACGGGCGCATGCAACCCCGTGCGGGCGGAAAGTTTTGCCAAGTGGACACATATAGCGTCACAATGGACTCATGGCTGACGAAACCTCCCCCGTGAACATCGCGACCGGAAGCGTGCTCAAGGGCGCCGCGCGGGAAGCGGGAAAGTCGCAGGCCGATATCGCCGAAGCGATCGACCAATCCCTCACCACGATCCAACGGATCTTCGCGGGCAAACGGAACATCACGATCACTCAGTTCATCCAGATCGCAGACTTCATCGGGATCGAAGCCGACGACCTACTGGACCGCGTGACGAAACGACTAGCGCAGATGTCGGAGCGTCCCGATAACGTCACAGCACTACCGATGAAGAAGCCGGCTGAGATGACCGACGATGAACTGGAAGCGATCCAGAAGAAGGCAGCGATCAATGACGAAGAGCTTGACCAGGATGAGCAGGAGCTTCCCTAGGGGACGCGCATACGACCCATGGGAACACGCCGACGCTCTCGGCATCGAGATTGTGGTCCGGCCGATCCGCACCGGCCACGAACTCTGGCTCCCCGAATACAACACCCTCATCGTCAACTCTCGCATCCGCGCAGTGCATCAGAGGTCGGCGCTCGCGCACGGAGTGGCACACGCCGAGTTCGGACACGAAGACGACCGCCCGAAACATGAAAAACAGGCCGACCAGTTCGCTGCCCGGAACTTGATCTGTCCGGACGAACTGGCCGACCTGTATCGCTGGTGCCCCGACGAGGGTCGCATCACCGCGGAACTCGGGGTTACTACGCGCCTATTTCGGGCGTACCTGTTGGCCGAGGCGAGCTGAGGAGCTCTGACATCTGAGTCATGGCGCCGCGCAGCCTATCCATGTTGCCTCGGGCCTTGTACGCACGTGTCATCGTGCGAGTCGAGTGCCCGACGATCTCCTGGATGATGTCCTCAGGTACGCCGGCGAGGTAGAGGAGATCGACGGCGGAGTGTCGAAGATCATGCAGGCGGACGTGGCGATCTTCGCCGAAAGACTTGTCGAGGACGCTGTTCCACGACTTCGTGTCCTGGTCGGGATCACGAGGCCGCCCGTTGCTATTCGTGAAGAGCAGCCCCCACGGGTTCGGAGGCGACTCCGCGATATGTCGTGCGAGGATGCTCTGCAGCGGCTCGACGAGCGGGATTACGCGCCAACCAGCTTTGGACTTGGGGCGCGTCAGATAGAGCCCACCCGTCAGATGGCGGTACTCGTAGTCCGACGGGACGATCGGCTTCCCATCGGGTGCACGGCGGATCCGCTGCAGCTGCCATGAGAGATCGATGAAGTCCGTGACTCGGTCGAGCTCGAGTCCAATCACTTCACCTCGGCGTGCACCCGTTAGCAATGAAGTCGCCCAGCGAGCGCCGTCCGGCATCGTCGCTACAGCCGCGAGCAGCTGGATCGATTCGTCGAGGTCGAGAACGTCGAGGGTGCGAGCAGCCTTCCTGGGAGCATTCACCAGCTTCGCCGGGTTGTGGCGAAGGCGACCTTCCTTCATCGCCGTCTCGAATGATGCCGACATGACGCGGTGCGCGTTCAGCGCATACGTCGATGAGAGATCCGCATCGAGAACGTGATCGTGTACCGCGCGAACGTGGCGGGCGGTGATCTTCGTCAGCTTCGTCCGTTCGCCGAGCCCGGGGATGATGTGCTGGGTGACGACAGATCGATAGCCGGTGAACGTCGATGGGCGGACTTCCTTCACGACAACCTCATTGAGCCAGTACGCGAACCACTGCTTGACACTCGTGGAATCCGCGGCGAGCTCACCGTACTGGTCGAGTTCATCGCGCACCTGATTGCGCTTGGCTATGACCTTCGCCTTGTCGACCGATCGGATGAACTTGCGCTGCCGATTGCCGCCCCGTTGAGGCAGCTCGATCACCGCCACCCACCGCCCCTGACTGTCCTTGAACAGCGAGCCTTCACCCTTGGCCCTCATGCGGTGTCACCACCGCGGGCATCTTCTTCTTCCATGAGCGCTCCACATCTGTTGATTGATCAGCCCTACGTGCATCGGTCTTCTGCGGATGTGCCTGTATCGGCTCATCGCTGCTCCCTTCCGGCCAAGGTGGTGCAACCCAAGAGTGCAACCATTGTGCGCTCCCGTGCGGCATCGTGTGACGCCGTATAGGAACGGTATCAGACCGTTCGGCTTGTTTTCAAGTCCATATGGCAACTTCCGTTCGACTGAAAATCGAAAGGTCACCGGATCGATGCCGGTCGGAGCCACACGAGTGATCGTTACAATCACTCCAGAAACCCTCGCCTAGCTTCTACATGGCGGGGGTTTTGCCTTTCCCCGGCGAACCGTCGGCTAGAGCGCGTCCTTGGCCTTCCGAGCCAGGTCCAGAGCATCGGCGGCCGCCTCCGCCCGTGCCGCCGCGTCCTCCCGACTCTGCTCCGCTTCCGGAAGATCGTGCTCCGCTCGGCTCAGTTCTGCGCGGACCCGCGCGAGTTCGTTCTCGAGTTCCGCCGTGCGCTCGGCGAGTTCGCCTTTCCTGGCGCGCAACTCCCGCAGCGCCTTGTCGCGCGTCGTGAGTTCGCGTTCGACCGATGCCTGGGCCTTCTCCGCCGTGGCGACGGCGCGTTCGGCATCCCGGCGAGCCCGCCGCGCCTGCAGCTCATCCACCGGAGGCTGTGCGACGGGTTCGAGCTCGGGCACATCCCCCGCCACGGCGTCGCGGATATCGCTCATCGTCGCCGAGGGATCGATGGTCCGTACCAGTCGTCCGGAAGCGACGGCTGCGGCGGCCGCCGGGTCGAAGAACGCAGCGGAGATGCTGCCCTCCACCGCTTCGAGCGTCGAAGGTGTGACACGCTCTCCCCTGGAGGCGGCCAACTCCCCTGCGGCCTGGGCGAGCTTCCTCGTCAGGACACGACGCTCACGGCCGAGCTTCGCCAGCGCCGGCGCATCCAGATCCTCCTGCGCCTCGCGGAGCTCTCGCGCCAGATCCAGCGCCGCCCCGAGCCGTCCGGCCCGCTCCTGCGCGAACACGTTCACCACCCAGGCCGCGATCGACGGCTTCCGCAGAGCGAGTATCCGAGCAGCGACTTCCGCATCGACTTCGCCGGCACGGGCCTTCCGCGACGAAACGAACGCCCCGGGAGGCCCGGAGTACAGCCCGGCCGCGATCTCCTCGAACGTGGGGTCGGCCATGAGCCAACGATACGCCGCGCCGACGCTGCCCCGTGGAGGATGCGGCGTGCGCTACTCGATGGCGAGATGGTCCGCCCAGTCGGCGCTGACCAGCTTGCGCGTAGGGAATCCGCCGTCTCCGTTGCCGGAGTAAAGGAAGAGCGTACCCGCCGCCGTACGTGCGAGCAGGTCGGCCTTCCCGTCGCCGTCGTAGTCGGCCCCTCCGGTCACCGCGCTGAACTCCACCCATCCGCTTCCGACGACGACGGCGGAATCAGCGAATCCGTTCGTCACCCCAGGGAAGAAGTAGAGCGTTCCGGTGTCGCTCATCCCGATGATGTCGCCGCGCCCGTCATTGTTGAAATCGCCGCCGATCACGAACTGAAACCTCTGCCATCCGCCGCCGAGGGTGATGTGCGACGTGGCGAACCCTCCCGCACCGTCTCCCCGGTAGATGACCAGAACGCCGGCGTCCGAGACGCCCAGGACATCGTGCTTCCCATCCCCGGTGTAGTCGGCACCGGAAGTGACATGTCGCAGGTCATACCACCCGGTGCCGATGTTCACCGGGGCGGCGAACCCGCCGGCGCCGTTCCCCGCATAGAACTCGAGAGTGCCGTCCGTGCGCGCCGCGAGAACATCTCCCTTGCCGTCGCCGTTGAAGTCCGTGCGGGTGACGTGCCTCCGGTCCGCGGCCCAGCCGCTGGCTACGGTCGTCGCCGGGTGAAAGCCGCCGGCGCCCGTCCCCGCGCGAAGACGCAGGTCGCCGTTCCCCGCGACCACCAGGAGATCCGACTTGCCGTCTCCCGTGTAGTCAGCGGGCGGGATCGGAGGGCCTGCTTCCGTGCGGAGGCCGGGAAAGTACAACGGGATGGTGCCCCCGCGCGCCACGTTCGAGAGGCACACGAACCCGTCGTTGACGGCGGTGTAGACCGCTCCGTTGAGACGGACCTCGAAGTGCAGGTGGTAGGCCGGGGAGTTCCCTGTGTTGCCCACGATTCCGATCTGCTGCCCGCGCTCCACACGGGTGCCCGGCGCAAAGGTCCCGGGCGAGGCCATGTGCGCGTAGCGCGTGACGTAGCCGCCCGGATGCTCGACATCCGTGTAGTTGCCGTAGCCGCTGTTCACGGTGCGCGACTTGATCACGCCGCTGTACGCCGCGAGGATCGGCGTGCCGCCCGCTGCCGAGATATCGATGCCTTCGTGCGCACGGTAGTTGCCGCGGCAGCCGTCGCCGACCTTCGACTGGATGTTGCCCGACGCCGGATACACCATCTGTCCATCGGTGGCCGCCGTCGCAGGACCGCTCGCCGACAGCGAAGGCGCAAAGGCTCCGACCGCGAGCGCGATCACGACGGCGACCCCGATGCGACCACGACGCAGACGGGACGGACCCTTCATCTCGAAGTTCCTCTTGTTCGACGGCCCCAGGAGCGCGATGCCCACCGTCGTCACCGTAGCAGTGCCCTGCGCTACACGACCGAGCGCGGCCGGGGCTCCCGCAAATCCGGCTGGGGAGCCCCTGGCCTGCGATCACAGCAGGTCGTACTCCCCGCCGTACGGCACCGCGCTGTCGCCGGTGTCGCGCGCGTCGAACTCCACCGTCTCGACGGATATCACCACCTGAGTCGTGGGCGTCATCAGGACGCTCACCGAACGATTTCCCACCACGACGAACTCGACGAATCCGCCGCCGGCGCGCATCGCTCCTTCCATCCGGCGTCTGAGTTCGGCGATGTCCTGGCCCTGCGCCAGGATGAACTCCGATTCGTTGAGCGCCATCCGCGTACGCACCATCGTCTGCACCCTGCCCTCCGCTCGTTGTCACTCGGCTGTCGTCATGCTGCGACGCTATCGAGGGGACCTCCGCTCGCAGAGGGGGTTGCGCACCGGCCGAAGAAGAGGCAGGCCCCGCCGGTGTAGCGTGCTCTCATGGGCAGACTCCGCTACGACGGGACTTCGGATCCGATCTTCATCGAGGACGCGACGCTGGCGCATCTGAAGATCGTCATCTCGACGAAGCTGCGCCGCCAGGAGAGCTTCATGATGACGTGGCGGCCCGTCAACGACGGAGTCGACAAGCGCGCCACCGTCTGGATCCACCCGGCGATCCCGCTGCAGTTCGGCTATGACGCGGCCGAGCAGCCGACGATCGATCCGCGCCTGATCGCCGAGATGATGCAGGCCCTCAACGCATCAGGCGAGCTGGTCCTCGACCACCTGATCACCCCCGTCTGACGTCGCGCCCGCCAGGGGAGGCTCTGACGAGGATCCGGATACGCTGTGCCCGTGGATGCTCTCCCCTATCTCCTGCTCGGTCTGCCGATCCTCGCGTTGATCATCGGCGGCCCGATCCTGAAGAGCCGCCTGGGGCGCCGGGCCTCCGAGGCAGGCGACAGGGCGGGCAAGAGGTTCGCCGACAAGCAGCTCGACGCAGCCCTCGGCGAGCTCGGCACCACTCTGGTCATCCACGCGGCAGAATCTCGCGTTCGCGAGATCGTGGCGTCGGCGATCGCCGGGAAGCAGCGGGAGTACGTCATCCGCAGCGATGGCGCCTACGGCATCCGGTTCGTCGAGCCCGACGACACGGTCGTCCGGCTCCACCCCGTCACCGAGGGCACCAGGATGCAGGTCGAGACCTTTCGCGAGTATCTCGGCTTTCCGCAGACGGTACAGCTTTGGACGGACCTGCGCGCGCGCGTCTCCTCGGCGGCAGAAGACCGCGAGGTCACGGTCGCCGATGGCAAGCCCGTCGGACACGTGCGCGGCGAGCCCATCGACGACAGGAACGCACGCTGGGTGCAGGACGCCTGATCCGCGGCACATCGCACTCCGACTCCGCAATGGTCCGAAGACGAGGGCGCAACATCCAGCAGACGCAACTAGGCTGGAGGGCGCGCCCTGCCCGCCGGGCCTCCGCCGGGTCATGGTGGTGGCGTGCGCCCTGACGACCTCCTCCGGTCCACACCGTCCCGTTTGTCGGGATGGAGCCGCCGCTCCCGGTGTGGCCACGCCAGAAAGGCAAGAACCCATGAGCGAATCCCCTGGAACCGCCGACCGCGACGGCGAGCGCTCGCCGGACTTCTTCGACCAGCTGATCGAGACCACGCCCCGCGACCAGCAGGGTGCGTTCACCATCGGCTTCCGCGGCTATGACAAGGGCGAGGTCGACGCCGCACTCTCGACCCTTCGCAACCAGCTCAAGCAGGCAGCCGCCGACGTCGCCGAGGCCCAGGCCCGCGAAGAGGAAGCCGTCGAGGCGGTGCGGGAAGAGGAGCGCAAGGCCCGCGAAGCGCTCGAGAGCGAGCTGACCGCCGCGACCGCCAAGGCCTCCGACGCCGAGCAGCAGGTGGCGACCCTCACCTCCGAGCTCGTCGACGCACCGCAGCCCGACGGCGAAGAGGCTCCGTCGCGCCAGCAGTTCGAGGCGATCCTGCGGGTCGCCGAGGAGCAGGCGAACGTGCTCATCCAGAACGCGGCCGTTCAGGCTGACCGTCTGATGACATCTGCGCGTGAGGAAGTGACCGCGCAGCGTGCCGAGGCAGAGGCTGACGCCGAGCGGATCACCGCCCAGGCGCAGCGCGACGCCGACCAGGTGCGTCTGAAGATGGACACCGAGTACACGGCGCACGAGGCGCGAATCGAGCGCGAGGCCGCACATGCGGCGGAGAAGGTGAACCAGGCCGCACAGGAGGCCACGGCGATCCGCACCGAGGCCGAGAAGGGCGCCGCCGCTCTGCGTTCCCTCGTCACTCGCGAGACCACCCAGCTGCGTGCTGACGCCGAGCGCGACGTCCGCGACATGAACGCCCGCGTGCTGGAGTTCGAGGAGACGCTCACCCGCCGCCAGGATGACGCGCAGCAGGAGTTCCTGGTGCTGCACAACCAGGCCGTTGCACACGCCGAGCGGATCACCAACGACGCGAACGAGCAGGTCACCGCATCGCTCGAGCACGCCCAGCGCATCTCCGCTCGCGCCGAGGACTACGAGCGCCTCACCCGTTCGCAGGCGCAGGCGATCGAAGCCGAAGCCCAGGTGCGTGCGCGCGAGACCCTCGAGCGCGCTCGCGCGAAGGCGCAGAAGATCGTCGATTCGGTCACCGGTCACACCACGGCGGTACTGCACGACGCAGAGGACCGCACCCGTCAGCTGCGGTGGCAGCAGCAGCAGCTGTCGAGCTTCATGGCCGAGGTGCGCGAGCTGATCCGCCCCGACGGCATCTTCTCCGACGACTCGCTGCCGACGGAGATCACGGGAGTCGACGCCCAGGTCACCCCCGCCCCCGCGAAGGCCGTCGTCGTCGATGAGGCGACAGAGGAGACCTTCCTCGGCGACGAGGTGCTCGAAGACGAACTCGACGACGACCGTCCCCTCGAGAAGATCACGATCGACGTGGTGGAGACCAAGAAGAAGTCGTCCAAGTAGACGCACGAACGACAGAGGCGCGAGCAGGAATTCCTGCTCGCGCCTCTGTGGTTCCCGGACTGATCGGGCCCGGTGATGTCTGGGACTACGGCCGACCGAACTGCGCCACTGCGGGGCAGTCGAAGGGGTCGGCGCCTGCGGAGAGTCCGACGCGGTTCAGGTACTCGATCACGATCATGTACGAGCGGCCGAGGCTGGTCTCCGTGTACGGCACGTCGTTCGCCGCACAGTAGTCGCGCACGATCTCTCGTGCCTTCGCCAGGTGCGGTCGCGGCATGCTCGGGAAGAGGTGGTGCTCCACCTGGTAGTTGAGACCGCCCATGAGCCAGGTCGTCCACCATCCACCGCTGATGTTGCGGGAGGTACGCACCTGCTTGGTGAAGAAGTCGAGGCGCGCGCCGGGCTCGATGATCGGCATGCCCTTGTGGTTCGGTGCGAACGCGGCTCCCATGTAGACGCCGAACACTGCGAACTGCACGCCCATGAAGGCGAAGGCCATCCCGAGCGGAAGCATCATGAACACGGGTACGAGGATGAGGGCGAACCGCAGCGCGATGATGCTCAGCTCGGTCCAGCGTCCCTTGACGTTCTTCGTCGTGGTGAGGTACTTCAGTCCGAGGAAGTGGAGGTTCAGGCCCTCGAGCGTCAGCAGCGGGAAGAAGAGCCACCCCTGCTTGCGGGTGATCAGCTTGATCAGGCCCTTCGCCTTCGCGGCGTCTTCTTCGAGGAACGAGATCGTGTCGACCTCGATGTCGGGGTCCTTGCCGACCTGGTTCGGGTTTCCGTGGTGCTTGGTGTGCTTCGAGTCCCACCACGAGTAGCTCATGCCGATGCTGGCGATCACGATGCGGGCGAGCTTGAAGTTCGCCGGCCCCGTGGTGAGGATCTGACGGTGCGCCGCCTCATGTCCGAGGAAGGCGATCTGCGTCAGGACGATGCCGAGGCCCGCCGCGATGAGCAGCTGGAACCAGCTGTCGCCGAGCAGGATGAAACCGGTGATGAGTCCACCGAGAGCGACCGCGATGCCGGCAGCCACGAAAATGTAGAACCACTGGGTCCGCTGGAGCAGGCCGGTCTCCTTGACCACCTGCGACACCTGCTTGTATGCCTTGGCCATGGGCGGGAAATCCGCGTTGCCGGAGTACGTCTGACGAATCGGACCCAGCGTTGCCGCGGTCGGTTCGATCTGTGTGATGGAGATGATCTTCTCCTGACGATCGGAGCCCTTGAGCTGTGGAAGCCCAAGGCAGCTGCCCAACGCTTACCTCACAGTAGCCCTAGCTCTATGCGCCTTCGGGAATACATCCGCACCCCTTGACGGAGCACGTTCGGTGTGCGTAATCCGCCGATTTCAGGCGCGGGCGCGGCGGTTCCGGCGGCGCCAGGCCCGCGGCAGCATCGGCGGGAAGACGGGTCCACGCCGGGTGGGGTTGTTCGCGTCTTCGAGCGCGCGGAAGGCGTCGTCGAGCGCGTCGAAGACGCCCAGCTCGGTGCCGTGGTTGTCGCGCACGAGATGCGCGCTGCCGTCGAACTCGACGAAACCGGCGAACTCGCCGCCGCGCGTCGCGACGTGCACATCAGTGTCAGCCTGCTTCCAGGTCAACGGATCGGACGGAGGAAAGGTGGTGGTGCTCATGGTCATGCTCATTGCTGTGTGGCGGACACGCGTGGGCGCTCCGCAAGATGTGAGACCGAGGGCGGATTCCGCACGCATCGATGTGCGCGGTCCGTAATGGCCCTGATCAGTGGCGACGTGGCGGCCGAGAGGGGCGATGCACACACGCTGCACCATAACTGTAGCACACCGTTCCTCCGGCTCTCGAACCACCGTTTCGGCTCAGCGCGACGGCGGCTGGCCACCACCGCCCTCACCCCCGCTCGCAGCTGGGGCGGTCGCGGTGTCGACACCGACGACGAGGGTGGCCGCATACCCGTCACGCACGGTGCCGGTGACGGCGGCCACCTGCTGTGCGCCGGAGTCATCGCCGAAGACGTTGTCGCTCGCCAGCGTGATCTGCGAGAGATTCCTCGCGGATCCGTCGTAGACCGACTCGGCATAGACGGACGTGCATGCCGCTTCCGGAAGCGCCAGTTGCGACGTGGCGACGGCTGCGGTCGAGTCGGTGATCGAGCTGACGTCCGGATACACCTCGAAGTGGATGTGCGGCCAGCGACCCGAATAGCACCCGGGGAAGACCGAGGTGAACGAGACCCTGCCGTCGGCATCCGCCACCTGCACGCCACGCAGATAGGTGACGTCCTCCAGGCCGGAGGAGTACATCGAGTACTCCCCCTGCGCCGTGCAATGCCACGCGTACACTGCGACTCCGTCGAAAGGCATTCCCCCGTTCGCGAGATCGACCACCTGCAGCTCGAACGTGAGCGGTACGCCGTCCGCCGTCGCCCCGCCATCGATCGAGGAGCGGATGTCCTGACGGACGATCCCCGCATCCTCGAGCACATCGGGGCCGTTCGACCCGTCCGCCGGGTACGGCCCCGCCGTCTCATCAGGTATCTCGCCGATGCTAATCCCATCGGCGAGAGAGGCATCCGACGACGATGCGGGAGTCGGGGTGCTGGTCGATCCCCCCGAGGCCGCGGGCGCGCAGGCCGCGAGCACGACAGCCCCGAGGCCTACCCCTGCGAGACCGAGGATCCCGCGCCGGCTCAGCAGCGTCCGGATGTCGAAGGCCGCTCCCTGATCGACGACCTCCTCGTCCGCTCGATCGAGCAGACGGCCCTCGTAGGCAGGACCATCGGGGGTCTGAGTGGGTTCCGGGATGCTCATGAACTGCCTCCTCCTCGACGGATGCCTGGCGTGTGTCCCCCAGGGTCGCGGAGCTTCCGATCAGGAGTCCCTGTTCCCGTTATGCCTTGTCTATGCGTGCGGAGTCCATGCGCGCGGAGTCCACCGGTGGACGAAGCACCAGCACCACCACGATGCCGACGAGGATCAGGGCGGTGAGCGTGACCGGAATCGGCAGGACCGGATCGAGCAGCACCAGCACCGCGCCCAGTGGGACGACCGTGTTCACGACGCGATCCGCGTTCCCCCGGATCGCGATCCACCAGATGCCGAGGAGGAAGATCGCGATCGGAATCGTGACCGTGAACGATGCCTCGATGCTCGACAGGTGGCTCTTTCCGGTCAGGACGTCGAGCTCCACCTCGATTCCTGCGGAGAAAGCGGCGGCCGCCGCGAAGACGAAGTAGTGCGCGTAGCCGTACCGAAGTGAGCGCCCGAAACTCGTGATGGCACGGTGATGCGGCGGCCAGAAGTAGATCCACCACAGCGACGCCGTGACGAGGAGCGTGAGCACCGAGATGGCGATCAACGGCCCGAGACTCTCGACCTTGTCCAGCGCATCGATGATCGCGTTGGCCGAGGCGAGCAGGCTCTCTCCGAGCACGATGAGCGTGAACAGCCCGTAGCGCTCGGTGATGTGGTGCGGATGCCACGGAGTCTGCCTGCGGTACTCGGCGAACACCGGGACGCCGATCTCGATCAGCGCGAAGAGCACGAACGCGGCGATCTGCAGCGGCCCCGCCGGGATCAGGAGGAACAGGATCCACAGCACCTGGACGGCCGCGATCCCGAAGGCGTACCGACGCGTCGCGGACCGCAGCGGGCCCGCCGACCGCGACGCCCGCAGCCATTGTGCGACCATCGCCACACGCATGACGACGTACCCGAGGACGGGGACGGTGAAATCGCCTTCGTTGAACGCCATGGGGATGCCTGCGGCGAAGACGAGGACACCACCCATCTGCACGAACGTCGTGACGCGATACAGCCAGTCATCGGTGTCGAACGACGTAGCGAACCAGGTGAAGTTCATCCAGGCCCACCAGATCGCGAAGAACAGCATCGCGTAGGAGGTGATGCCGTGCAGGAAATGACCCTCGCTGAGGGCATGGTGCAGCTGCGCGGAGGCGATGCTCACCGCCACGACGAAGACGAGATCGAAGAAGAGCTCGAGCGGGCTCGCGGTGCGGTGCGGTTGAGCGGGGTCACGCGGCAGCATCGTTCGAAGCTGGAAGCGTGCAGTCTCGGTGTTCGCGGTCACCGCGACAGGATAGCCCGCTCACGGACGCATCTCGTCGACCTCGTTCATCCAATCAACGGACTTACCTTCCGGTAGCGACGATCTTCCGCTACAGTTGTTCAAGTCTGCAGTGCCTGCTGTCAGCGATCACCGTGTGGGACGGTGAGAACGCACTCCGTGATGTGGGAATCACGGGGGGTTTCAGCAGGACCCGAGGGGTCGGGACGCAGGCGAATGCCGTGAACGTGGGGTTCATGGTCTGGGGAAACTGGGGAATCACATGTCGCACTGGGGATTTTTGCGTACATTCACGGCTCAAGGGGCCTCGGCATGACTTCCGTCGAGGATGCTCTGAGCATCGCTCGTACGGGCTTCGTGCCGGTCGCGGCTCCACGAGCCGCCAAGTCGGTCACGCGCACGGTGGTCACACCGCGCGCTTCGGCGACTCTGGAACGACGCCGTCAGTGGGAGCGTCGCTATCGGATGCGGCTGCGGACCACGGATGCGGCTGTCATCCTGTTCGCGCTCGGTCTGACGGCAGCGATCCAGCTGGCCACCGGCGTCTCCATGGCTGAGGTCCTGCGCGACGGCATCCCGCTCGCCGCGCTGTGGTACCTCATGCTCAGCGCGATGCACACGCGGGACGCCGCGTTGTTCCGCGCCAGCGCCACCGAGTACCGCGGCGTCGTGCACGCCACCGGACTCGCCTTCGGGATCATCGCCATCGTGGCGGTCCTGCTCGCATGGAAGTCGATGCAACTGACGCTGCTGCTGGGGCTGCCCGTCGGTGTACTGACGCTTCTGGTGACCAGGTGGCTGTGGCGCCACTGGCTGCAGACGCAGCGATCCCAAGGGAGGTTCGCCTCCCGAACCCTCGTCGTCGGCAACAGGGACGACGTGGAGTATGTGGTCCGGACGCTGCACCCGATCGGCGCATCCGGGTACCAGGTGGTCGGCGCGACGCTGCTCGACGGCAACGCGCGCGACATCGTGATCGACGACACGCGGTTCCCGGTTCTGGGGAACGTGAACTCCGTGTCGTCGGTCGCCGCCGAAGTCGGCGCCGACACGATCATCGTGGCGAGCCGCCCCGAAGGCGAGCCCGAGTTCGTGAAGCAGCTCAGCTGGCAGCTCGAAGGGACCGCCGCCGAGCTCGTGCTCTCGAGCCGGCTCACCGATGTCGCGGGCCCGCGCATCTCCTTCGCCCCGGTCGAGGGCCTGCCGCTGATCCAGGTGCAGATCCCGACCTACGAAGGCGGCCAGCATCTGCTGAAGCGCGCACTGGACGTCGCGGTGGCCACGCTGGCGCTGATCCCGATCGGACTGCTGGCTCCCCTGCTCGCCCTGCTCATCAAGCTGGACTCGCCTGGTCCTGTCTTCTTCTTCCAGGAGCGGGTGGGCCGCGACGGCCGCCGCTTCAAGATGGTCAAGTTCCGCTCGATGAAGACGGATGCCGAGCAGCAGCTCGCCGCGCTCAAGGAACAGAACGAGGGCGCCGGTCTCCTCTTCAAGATGAAAGACGACCCGCGTGTCACCCGGGTCGGCAAGGTGCTGCGCAAGCTCTCGCTCGATGAGCTGCCGCAGTTCTGGAACGTTCTCATCGGCGACATGAGCGTCGTCGGGCCTCGCCCACCGCTGCCCAGCGAGGTCACTGCTTACGACGGCACCGTCTTCCGCCGCCTCTACATCAAGCCCGGGATCACCGGGCTGTGGCAGGTCTCCGGGCGCAGCGACCTGTCCTGGGACGAGAGCGTCCGCCTCGACCTGCGGTACGTCGAGAACTGGTCCGTGATGAACGACCTGCAGATCATGTGGCGTACCGCCAAGGTCATGGTGCAGCCCAGCGGGGCATACTGATCGAATGAGCAATTCGAACCGCCTCACCATCGCGATGGTGGGGACCAGAGGGGTGCCCGCGGCATACGGCGGATTCGAAACCGCCATCGAAGAGGTCGGGCGACGGCTCGCGGACCGAGGACACGACGTCGTCGTGTACACCCGCGGTTCTGAGAGGCGCGAGAAGGAGTACCTCGGGATGAGGGTCGTGCACCTTCCCGCAGTTCCGGTGAAGCAGATCGAGACGCTGAGCCACACCGGCCTGTCAGCCCTTCACCTCATGTTCCGCCGGCGGCCCGATGCGACCTTCGTCTTCAATGCCGCCAACTCTCCATTCCTTCCCCTGCTCCGACTGCGCCGCGCACCGGTCGCCCTGCACATGGACGGGCTCGAATGGCGACGCTCTAAGTGGGGTCCACGGGGCAAGGCCTACTACCGCTGGGCAGAGCAGTTCGGGGTCCGCACCGCTGATGCTCTGATCGCGGATGCGCCGGGAATCGCCGACTACTACCGGCACCAGTTCGATGTTCCGACCGAGCTCATCCGTTACGGCGCCCCCATCCTCGACCAGCTCCCGCAGCGTGGCGTCACCGAGATGGACCTGACCACCGAGGGATACCACCTCGTCGTGGCCCGCTTCGAGCCTGAGAACCACGTGCTCGAGATCGTCGAGGGGTATCGCGACAGCGACGCGAGACTACCGCTCGTCGTCGTCGGCTCGGCGCCGTACAGCGCGGGATACACCCAGGAGATCCAGCGCGTGGCCGACGGCGACGACCGGATCCGGCTCGTCGGGGGCGTGTACGACCAGGAGCTGCTCGATGCGCTCTATGCGAATGCGCTCACGTACGTGCACGGGCACTCCGTCGGTGGGACCAACCCTTCGCTCCTTCGCGCCATGGGGGCGGCGACCGCCGTGATCGGTTTCGACGTCCCTTTCAACCGCGAGGTGCTCGACGGCAACGGATGGTTCTTCTCCGACGCCGCCGACGTCGCCGAGCACGTGATGGCGGCCGAGGCCGACCCGACCTCGACTGCCGCCCGCGGCACGGCGGTGCGGGAGATCGCCCGCACCCGATTCCGCTGGGACGACGTCGCAGACGAGTACGAGGCGCTCGCGCAGCGGATCTCCGAGCGTGCGACCATCCATCCCTCGGCGCGGCGAGCGAGTCGGCGGTCGGCGGACTGGTCCCCCGCTCCGGCCGAATCGGGGGCGTCATGAGCACCGGCGCGCAGCAGCGCACCGTCCTTCTCGTGCATCCGGGCGCCGAGCTGTTCGGCTCCGACCGCATGCTGCTGGAGAGCGCGATCGGCCTCGTCGAGTCCGGGGCACGCGTCGTCGTGGCCCTTCCGAGTTCCGGACTCCTCGTGAACGAGCTCCGCACCGCCGGCGCCGAGGTGGTCATCGTCCCGATGCTCGTGCTGCGCAAGGTCCTGCTGACCCCACGAGGGCTGCCCAAGCTCTTCCGCGACACGTTCCGCGGCCTCGGTGCCGCCTGGCGGCTGATCGGACGCGTGCGCCCCGATGTCGTCTACGTATCGACGATCATCATCCCGGAATGGCCGCTGGTCGCGCGACTGCGGGGCACCCGTTCCGTGAGCCATGTGCATGAAGCCGAGGCCTCGGGAAGCAAGCTTGTCAACGGCATCCTCTACTCCCCCCACCTGGCCTCTCATCGCACTCTGGTGAACAGCCGCTTCAGCCTGGACACGATCCGAGCCGCGCTGCCCGCCCTCGCCCGACGCTCGCATGTGGTCTACAACGGCGTCGCCTCTCCCCCGCATCCGGTGTCCCCCCGTCCGCGCACCGAGGGCCCGCTCCGCGTGCTGTACGTCGGACGCCTCTCCCCTCGTAAGGGGCCCGACCTCGTGATCGAGGCCGCTTCCCGGCTGCACTCCGCCGGGCGGACCGTCGACGTGACGCTCCTCGGTGCGGTCTTCGAAGGCTACGAGTGGTTCGAACGAGACCTACGTGCTCAGGCGGCAGAAGCCGGAGTATCGGTCGACTTCGCCGGATTCCACACCGACATCTGGCCGTTCCTGGAGAAGGCCGATGTGCTTCTCGTCCCGTCGCGAGTCGACGAGCCTTTCGGGAACACCGCTGTCGAAGGAGTCCTCGCCCTGCGCCCCGTGATCGCGAGCGACAGCAGCGGCCTTCGAGAGGCTGCGGGCGGATACGGCACGGCGAAGCTCGTCACTGCGGGCGACCCCGACGCGATCGCATCCGCGCTGACCGACATCGACACCCGGTGGGATGAGATGGTCTCGACCGTCGCGGACAGCCGCGCCGAGGCCCTCCGCCGTCACGCTCCCGCTGTGTACCGCTCGAGCATCACGGCGCACGTGCTGGGCTGAGGCCTCCCTCAGCCGCGCCGTCAGCCGCGCCGTCAGCCGCGCCGTCAGCCGCGCCGTCAGCCGCGCCGTCAGCCGCGCCGGCAGCACTGCGGCGAAACCGACCGCTAGACCGGCTCGAGGTCTCCCACCGTCAGCCGCTTCTTGTTCCGGACGATGTAGATCGAGAACGGGATCAGCTGGCAGACGACCAGTGCGAAGGCGACGCCGATCAGCGGTCCGGCGATCCCCAGCACGGGGGTCAGCACGAAGGAGAGTGTGATGCCGACGGCCGCCATGCTGAGCGTGGGGATCACCTGGAACCGGATGCCCGGCTTGTCCATGATGAACATGCCCAGGGGGTACACCGCCGCCGTCATCATGATCATCAGACCGAAAGCGAAGATCGTGCTCGGCCGCACCGTCAACTCGCCCTGGGTGATGAACCCGAACAGCCACGGGCCGACGAGCCAGACCATCACGGTCGCGAGCCCGATGGCGACGGCGAACAGCACCGACAGGAGGAACGGCCCCCGCCGGAGGTCACCGTCGTGGCGGCTCTTCGCGAAGTGCGGCCAGAGCGCGAGTCCGCCCGCCATCACGAGTCCGTTCAGGGCGAAGAAGACCTGCCCCGCCACTCCGTACTCGGCGACGTCGGTGGGGCCGCCGAGCTGCGCGATCACGTATCGCTGAGAGCCGACCGCGATCGGATAGGTCACCATCTGGGCGAGCATCGGCCAGCCGACGTCCATCACCCGGACCCCCGGAAAACGCCGAGGGCGCAGGACCATGCCCGCAGCCGCGGGGATCAGAGGCGACGTCGCGCGCGCCGTGATGAGGATTCCGAGCACCGATACGAGGAACGACGCCGAGAAGGAGGCGATGGCCACGAAGGAATGAAGGTTCTCGCCGCCGAACGTGAGCATCAGCCAGACACCGGTCATCGTCAGCGGCGAGATCAGTCCCTGGAGAAGGATCACGACGTGATTGCGGCGCTGCCCCAGCATGATCCGCGCCCACACCCCGAGAGGGATGCCCAGACAGAAGATCGTGACGCAGTAGAAGGCGGCGAGCGAGGCGCCCGGGCGTCCTCCCGCTTCGCCGAACACCAGCTCCCACGCTCCCGTGAGCACGAGAACGGTGTTGATGGCCATCGCCGTGGCCGCGAACATGAGCAGCACCCGGCCGACCGAAGTGAGCTGGTAGCGCAGCTTCTCGTCCGTGCGCACGTTCTCGCTGGTCGCGACGGCGTTGACCAGGACCGCCCCGCTGCCGAGGTCGGTGAAGGTCAGCAGCGAGGGGATGGTGGTCAGCAGCGTGTACAGGGCGAAGCTGTCGACGCCGGCACCGCCGATGATCATCCGGGTCGTGAGAACGCCACAGACCAGCGCGATGACCATCGTCAGCGCACGCGCGCCGACAGCAAGAAGAGAGCCCATACTTACATCGTCACCGGGGCAGGGCTCCCAGCGCCGTGCTGCTGCCGGGGAGTCGTGATACTGATGCGACATCAGACGGCACCGGAACCGCCACAGAGCCCTGGCCGGCTGCGAACGCCGGCAGCAGCGCGAAGCCTCCGTCGACCACCGGCGAGCCCTCGACGAACTGCGACCGTCGATCCTGGCCCGTGGCCGCCGTGAATGCGGCGAGCGTGTCGGTCACAGCGGGGTCCCGCGAGACCGATCCCTTCGACCAGGCGGAGAACCATCGGGGGGTTCCCGGTGCCGTGCGGTGGTAGAGGTTTCCGTTCACGCTCGACACCATCTGGGATCCTGTGTACTGCAGCGAGAAGTCCTGTACGCAGACGAGGCAGTTGCCGGCGCTCTCGGCCACGATGTTGTTCGACATCACGATGTTCCGTGTGATCCAGGATGCCTCCGGCGCGAACCGTGTCCGCGGGTCATGCCCCGGCGTGTTCGGGTCGGATGCACGGCGGGAATCCATCCCGATGCTGACGTTCCGGTTCCCGTTGCCGACCAGCGTGTTGTTCCAGATCTTGACGTTGCCGGAGTTGAGCACCCACAGCCCGAACTCGCCGTTGCGGGCGATGACGTTATCGGCGACGACCGCCCGTTCCGACAGTTCGACCATGACTCCGTGACCGGTGTTGCCGATAACATCGTTCCCGGTGAATGCGATGTCGAGGACGGATTCGTCGAACCACGGTCCGCGGCCGTCATTCCCCGTGAACGCACTGTCCGTCACGGTCACTCCTCGGGTACGGGTGACCTTGAACGCGCCGGAGACCGGTGCGTCGTTGAAGTGCTCCATGTTGTTGCCGACGGAGAGCATCTGGGTCACCCGGAGACCGTCCGCCTGCGATGCGCCTCCGCCGAGCAGGCCGTTGCCGATCAGCGACACGCGCGTCAGCGTCGTTCCCGGCGACCACGAGTAGAAGCCGGTCGTCGAGTTGTCGCGGATCGTGACATCTGTGAGGGAGACGTTGGGGGCAGCGGCGATCACCGTGCCCATCTGCGGAACGCTGGTGGCATATCGGCGCACTCCGATCCCCCGCACCTCCGTACCCGCCGAGCGGATCGAGAGCGCCTGCGTGAGCACGCTCGCCTCGACCGACTTGCCCGTCGGGTTCGTGCCGATCACCAGACGCTTTGCGGAGTCATCGACGAAGAAGGTGCCTTCCGCAACCTGGGAGGCGGAAGCCACCTCACGCAGCTGCACCCCGGCGACCCAGACCTGATCGGGGTGGGCGGCCATGGGGTGGGCTGGGTCGACGAAGCGCCAGTCCGCCTGAGTATTGTCCGGCGCACCCTTCGTGTAGGTCGGGCTCGCGTCGAGAGCCGTGTTCCAGCCGTCGACGATCCACGTGCCTCCCGAGGCCTTCCAGCCGGTGACCGACTTCGCACCGTCGAGCCAGACCGACTCGTTCGGCGCCGGCTGGATCGTGACCCGCTTCTGTGCGGGCACGATGACCTCCTCGTGATAAGAGCCCCCGCGGAGGATGATCGTCCCTCCGTTCGGAACGACGCGAAGCGCGGCAGCGATCGTCTTGACCGGCGAGCTCTTGGTTCCAGAGGCTCCGTCGAATCCTGCCGGAGCGACGTAGACGGCCGTCGCCGGAGCGTCGTAGACGAGCGTTCCCGGGGCCTTGGCACCGGGGTCGCCCCGCACACCCTCCGGCGTGACCGGGGGTACCGGCTCGGGCTCGGGCACCGGCGTCGGCTCTGGCGTCGGCGTCGGCTCTGGCGTCGGCGTCGGCTCTGGCGTCGGCGTCGGCGTCGGCGTCGGCGTCGGCTCGGGCGTCGGCGTCGGCTCGGGTGAGGGAGACGGTGACGGTGACGGCTCCGGAGTCGGGGTGGGCTCAGTCGTCGGGGTGGGCTCCGGAGCCGGGGTGGGCTCCGGAGTCGGGGTGGGCTCAGTCGTCGGGGTGGGCTCCGGAGCCGGAGTGGGTTCCGTGGAAGGCTCCGGCGTGGTGACGGGAGTGGTGACGGAGACGTCATCGATACCGACCGGTACAGCGGTTTGAGCGCCGGAGGAGGTGTAGAGCGCGAAAGCGTACCCGCCCGCGGCCTGGATGCGGCCGTCGGAGTCGTCGGAGTATGTGACCTGCCAGTCGGCAGGCTCCCCAGCACTCGATTCCCACGCCTTGGCGCCCAGCGCGACCGGACTCGTACCGGTGACGCTGAGCGCCACCGTCAACGTGGTGCCGCTCGTTACAGTGAGAGGAAGCCGGCGCTCGCTGAGGTGCTGCACGCGCATGAGGTCGGAGAGCCGGACGACCGACACATAAGCCGAGCCGTCGGGATGCACGCGCACGCGCACGCCGTAGGAGTCGGCACCGGTCACCCGCACCGCCTGGGAGAGGTACAGCGGCCCTCCGACGGGGAGCTCGGGGACCGTCAACGAGAAGCGGCTGTCCACATCTGCCGCCGCGGCTGCGTCGACGGTCGCTCTGGCAGTGATCCCGGGCTTGCGGCTGGCGAGCAAGGCCTGGTCGCCCGTGACGCTCGCCGTTCCTTCCACGACCCGCCACGCCCCCTCGGGGGAGGACCCCCATCCCGAGCCGACCGTACGGTCCATGTCGTCGACGATGACCGGATCGCCCGTCGACGCGGCGGGCTGCGAGAGGAGCACCGCATCGTCGGCCAGCGCCGACGCAGGAGCGGCCGTCAACGCAGCAGTAAGTGCAAGGGCAGCGGTCAGTGCGCCTGCGAGGACCTTTCGAGGTCGCCGCCTGGCCGGATTCGCAGGTTCGCGCGATGCGAGGTCGAGGAACGGAGTGGACACGATGTCACCGTCTTCTGGGGCAGATTCATGATCACCCCGCATCTCCGCCGCAGTTTAGACCCCGGCAGCAAAGAGCGAGTCCCCCTCGCAACTCATGAAGAGTACCTGGCTATCCGGGCAAAGACAAACGGACCACGCATCTCACCGATATACTCCGTCATCCGGCATGGCGCTCCGTATCGCGGGGGTCGTGTCAGTCGCTGTAATACTCGCTGCGGTGTCGATCCGGTCGGGCACGGTTCAGGACCGTGCCGAGGATGCGCGCACCACCGGACTCGAGCGACTTGATGCTCTTGGCGAGTGCGGCGCGACGGGTCTTGGTCGCGTCGACCACGAGGATCACGCCGTCGGTCTGGGTGGCGAAGAGGTTGGCGTCGGCCACGCTGAGGATCGGGGGCGAGTCGATCACGACGTAGTCGTATTCCGCCGCGGCGAAGTCGAGCAGCTGCGCCATGCGTGCCGACGTGAGCAGTTCAGCAGGATTCGGGGGGATGGTGCCTGCGGGCAGGATGTCGAGTGTGCTGTCTGCGACGCTGTGCTTGGCGACCTCGAACTCGACCTCGTCGAGCAGCACGCTCGTCAGACCGATCGACCCGTCGATACCGGCATGCTCGTGGGCGCGCGGACGCCGCATGTCGGCGTCGATCAGCAGCACGGAGTTGCGAAGACCCGCGAGGGTCATGGCCAGATTGACGGACACCGTCGACTTGCCCTCTGCGGGCATGCCGGACGTCACGAGCAGCACCTTCACCCGCGAGGAGACGTTCGCGTAGGCGAGCGCCGAACGGATACGACGGAACTCCTCCGACGTGTGGCCGAGCGGCTCCTGCGCGACCGCGATGCCCCGCATAGCCAGCAGCGGCGACTTGGAGACGACGCCGAGCACGGGATCGCCGCCCGCCTCCGTCAGCGTCTCCTCGTTGCGCATACGCGTGTCGAGCACGCCGATCAGCACCGCGACGGCAAGCCCGAGAACTCCACCGAGGAAGCCCCCGAGAAGAGCATCGCGCGGCTTGCTCGGTGTGAACTGGAACTCCGGCACGACCGCGTCGTCGATGACCTGGGCCGTGATCGTGGATTCGCCCTGAGGGTCCTTGGGCGCGACGTCCTTGACGACGATGATGAGCTGATCGGCCACGGCATCGGCCAGCTCGGCAGCCGCCTCGGCGTCGTCGGTGATTCCCGTGATCCGCAGCGTCACGGTGCTCTGCGGGATCGTGACCTCGATATCACGTGCGAGAGCCCGCGGAGTCGTGTCGAGACCGAGCTCCTCGATGACGGGGTCGAGCACCCGCGAACTCGTCGCGAGCTGAGCGAACGAGAGCATCTGGCTCTGGGTGTAGACCGAGCCCTGATTGAGGTCCGAGGCGCTGGTGCCCTGGTTCAGAGCGAAGTACAGCGAGGTCGTCGCCTGGAAGAGCGGAGTCTGCAGGGAGGCGTATCCGTAGGATCCTGCGGCTCCGACGACGCCGCAGAGCACGATCATCCACCAGAACTTGCGCAACGAGCTGGCGATGACGCGCAGACTGACCCGGCTCTCGCCCATGACTCCCCATTCCCCCCTGAGACTTCGATTCTAGAGGAGTGTTCGATTCCGTGACTTCATGACTGTGCAGAGCGCCGCTCGGCGCCGAGCTGCAGGCGCAGCGGGTCGAGTGATCCCCGTGCCGTCTCCGCAGGCCCCTCACGTGCCCCGCGGAGCGCATCGGCGTCACGGGCCCACGTGATCGCGAGCCCCACGCAGAACCAGAGGAACATGCTGTACTGCGTGATCAGCGCGACCACCACGAGGCTGGGCAGCTGCCCCACGACCGCGATCGACGCCGGGCTCCTGGTCGAGCGTCGCACCGTCAGGATCGCCGCGCAGACGATGGCCGCCATGATCAGCAGGGTCGGAATGTAGCCGTACCGCAGCAGCGTCAGCACGAGGGCGTTGTCGACCGAGCGCGCGAAATAGCCGAGGTAATAGTCTCCCGAGACCAGCGAGTGCCAATCCCCCGGGTTGCCGAACAGCTGCACCTGCTGGAGGAGCACGAGGAGGTCGGTCCGATAGTCCGCGCTGCCTCCGGCCTCGTCACCCGCGGCCCCGAAGACGGAGTCGATGATCGGGATCGCGATGACGGTGCCGATGACACCGGCGGTGACGACTGCCACCCGGAACCGTGTGGACACCCCGACGATCAGGAACGTGGACAGCACCAGGGTGAGCACGAGGGTGAGCTGTCCGGCGCGACTGAACGTCAAGACGGTCGCCACGGCGACGAGCACGATGCCGCCGATCTTCGGGACCAGCCGCCACTTCGTCGCCACGATGAACGCCGACGACATCGCGAGTGCCGCTCCCAGAGCGATCGAATGCCCGAAGGCCCCCTCGACCCTCAGGACCCCGCCACGCTCTTGGAGAGGGCTCCAGGTGTCGTAGATGACGCCGGATCCCGGGATCAGCACGAAGGGGTTGAACGAGGTGAAGAACTCGACGATGCCGAGGACCGCTGCGACGATCGCGACGACGGCGATCGTCGATGTGACCCATTCCGGGGCGATCCGTGCGAGCACGACGCGACCCCAGAGGTACGGGATCACCCACTCGAGCAACGCCGCGACGAGCGACGGGAGATCCACCGTGCCGAAGCCGTACAGTCCGACGATGACGATGACGAACGCCACGACCCAGGCGTCCGCCGCACGCAGAGGCACGACCGACCAGTTGACGATGATCATCAAGGCGGTGAGCAACGTGATCGCCGCCCAGTAGAAGCCCACGTTCACACCGACCCAGAGCGGCACGAAGAAGAGCACGCACGCCCAGGCCACGAATGCGGTGCGCGGCAGCAACCGGAAGACGAACACGACGATGGCCACTGCTGCGATTCCTCCGACGGCGAGGAGCGCGATCGGAACAGCAGTGGCCATGCGTCAGGATCTTACTGGGGCGCGGTGACGCGGAACGAATCGAACGAGACGTTCAGGGGCGCCGTCGAGCTACCCGACCGGTTGCCGCTGAGACCGACGGAACCCGCAGCCAACGGAGTCGCGTCCGTCGCATTGAGCTGCCAGTTCGCCGGCTCGGTGGTACCGGTCGCCCAGATCTTCGCCGAGATGGCCGTCGAGGCGGATCCGGTGACGGAGACCTTCAGGCTGTACGACGTGTTCGCCGCCCAGACGAGTCCGGGCACGGCCTGCGTCAGCAGCACCGTCCCCTCACGGTGAACCACGAGCCACACGGTTCCGTCGGGACGGAGCCATGCACGGGCGAAGTACTTCCCTGCGGCCGTCTGCCTCGCGATGACCCCGATGTAGGCGCCGCCCGCGGCGGGAGCCTGATCGACCCGGAACTGCGTCTCGAGGATCGCGTCGCCGATCGACGTCGTGTTGAGCGTGGCGTGGCGGGTGTCTCCGGCGACCAGGCTCAGCTTGCCCTGACCGTCGGCGACGGTCGCCGCCGCCTGCGATCCCCCGGCGATGCTCCAGGCGCCGCCCGCGACCGCGGTACCCCACCCAGGGCCCGCCGTACGGTCGAACTCGTCGCTCGCAAGCGCGGCGGGGTTGGGCTCAGGCTGCGGGTCGACCGGCGGGGCCGTGACCGTGACCTGCTGCGTGGCGGTGTTGGTCGCCCCCTTGTCGTCGGTCACCGTGAGGGTCACCGTGTAGGTGCCTGCAGCGGTGTAGGCGCGAGAGCTCGTCGCTCCGGTGCCCGTGGAGCCGTCTCCGAAGTTCCAGGCGTAGGAGGCGATCGTGCCGTCCGAGTCGGTCGATGCCCCGCCGTTGACGTTGACGGTCAGTCCCGTCGCGGTCGCCGTGAACGCTGCGGTCGGCGCCACGTTCGTGGGCTGCGGCTCGGGCTCGGGCTCCGGCTGCGGCGCCACCACGCCGAGGTTCTTGAGCGTGTAGTCGTCGAAGCTCACGAGGTTGGTTCCCGTCGCGCTGCCTGCACGGTACGAGAACACCGTCGGTGCTCCGGCGACCTGGAGGGCCGGCGTCGCATCCGTCGTGGAGAGCTGCCAGTTGGCGGGCTCGGCGGCGCCGGCTGCCCACACCTTCGCGCGGATCGTCGTGGTTCCGGAGCCGGTGGTCTCCATGGCCAGGTTGAACGTGCTTCCCGCGGTCCACGTGAGACCGGCGACGGCGGTGCTGGCGATGGCCGTTCCGTTGCGGTGGATCACGAGCCACGTGGTTCCGTCCGCTCGGTGCCATGCGAGTGCCCGGTAGCCGTTGGAACCGGAGCGACGTGCACCCAGTCCCTCGTAGGCGACGCCCGTCGACGGCCCCGAGGCCAGCGAATACGTGATCCGTGCCGACGTGTCGAGGAGCGATGTGCCCTGCAGCAGCATCTCGCGGGTCTCGCCCGGCGTGAGGTTCACCTTGCCGACTCCGTCTGCAACGGAGGTGACAGCGGCCGAACCGCTCATGGGCGCCCAGGTGCCGCCGACATCAGCCGCGCCCCAGCCGCTCGAGACGACTCGACCGAACGAGTCGGACGCCGCGAACACCTGCGCCTGGACGGTCACGGACTTCGTGACCGTCGCCGATCCGCCGAGGCTGTCGGTCACCGTGAGGGTGATGTCATGCGCGCCCGGCTGGGTGTAGGTGTGACCAGCGGTCGCACCGGTACCCGCCGGTGTGCCATCTCCCCAGTTCCAGGAGTAGGCCAGGGTCGCGCCGTCGGACGCGCTCGACCCGGCAGCCGAGACCTCGACGTTCATGCCTGACGCCGTCGACGTGAAGGTCGCGACCGGGTTCGCGTGCGTCGTGACGGCCTCTCGCGTGGTCGTCGCCGTGCCACC
Source organism: Microbacterium sp. NPDC058269 (assembly GCF_042881445.1). Lineage (NCBI taxonomy): Bacteria > Bacillati > Actinomycetota > Actinomycetes > Micrococcales > Microbacteriaceae > Microbacterium > Microbacterium sp. NPDC058269. The sequence goes on along the minus strand of NZ_JBHVXT010000002.1, from coordinate 408,966 downwards.
GCGGTTGTCGGTGACGGTCAGCGTGACCGTGCGCGTGCCCGCCGAGGCGTACACGTGACTGGCGACCTGTCCTGTCGAGGTCGATCCGTCGCCCCAGTTCCAGTCGTACGACGCGATCGTGCCGTCGGAGTCGGTGGAGGCGGAGGCGTCGGCCGAGACCGAGAGCCCGGTGCCGGTCACCTGGAAGGATGCCGTCGGCAGCGCGTTCGCCGCCTGGACCACGACGGGGTTCTCTGTCGTGGTCGCCAGCCCGTTGCTGTCGGTGACCGTGAGCTTGGCCGTGTAGGTGCCGGCAGCCGTGTACGTGTGCGAGACGGTCTTGCCCGAGGCGGTCGCCGAGTCGTCGCCGAAGTCCCACTTGTAGCCGGCGATCGTGGCCGAGCCGGTCGGCGCGGACGCACTGGCGTCGAACGCCACAGCGAGATCGGTCGGCGTCGCGGTGAACGCGGCGGTCGGCGGCTGGAAGCCCTTGCCGATGCCGTAGTGCGTCTGCACCTGAGCAGCGCTCAGCGCGTAGGGGTAGACGGCGACCTCGTCGAGAGATCCCTTGAAGTACTTGGAACTCGGTGCCGAGGGCCAGCTGGTGATGTTGTCGCCGCCGATGCGCCAGTACCCGACGTAGTTCTCAGCGGTCGTCGCACCGGCAGCAGACGAGACGAGCACGCCGTCGACATAGAGCTTCATGCCGTCTGCACTCTGGGTCGCCACCGCGTGATGCCAGGCGTTGTTGTTGAGAGCGGTGGTGTTCTGGATCGTCTGGGTGCCGCCGTTGTAGGTACCGAAGACGAGGCGCCCGTTGTTCGTCATGTAGAGATGACGGTCGTAGCTCGTGGAGTCACCGGAGGCGGCAGATCCGTATCCGATCAGCTTGCCACCGCTCGTGGTGTTCGTCTTGAACCAGAGCTCGGTGGAGAACTCCGCCGGGGCAGCGACCTTGTCGGTCGTCGAGACACGTCCCGTGGAGGTTCCGGTGAAGGTCGACGCTCCGGTCGCGGTGTTCTCGACACCGGACGCCGATGACGTCACACCCGTGCCGAACACGGGAGTGTTCGCGCCCGCCCAGTCCTGCGCCGCCGTGCCCAGCGGGTAGTAGAGCTGCGGAGAGTCGGCGGAGACCGCGTTGACGTAGCTCGACACGGCACCTGCCGTCACGGTCACGCTCATCGCCTGGCTGCTGACGGTGTTGCCGTTGCCGTCCTTCGCGACGACGGTGTACTCCTGCTGTGATCCCGGAGGCGCCGTCTTGTCTTCGAGGATGACCGCCGGACGGTTCCACCAGGTTCCGTTGGCCGCGGTCGTCGCGATCGGCGTGGCCGTGCCGGTACGACGCAGCTCATAGGTGAGCGTCAGGTCGTCGCGGTCCCAGTTGGCCGGGATCGAGACCCGGACGCGGCCGGGAATGAACGACTGCGCCGTCCCGGTCCAGTTGGCCGCGGAGAGACGGGGTCCGTCCTTGGCTCCGCCGGGAGGGTTCGTCGAGAAGCGTACGAGTCCTTCGAAGCGGCCGTTGTTCACGGATCGGAACTCGCCGCCGATCGAGATCATGTTGCCGGCACCGGTGATGGAGAGTCCGGCCTGGCCCATACCGGTCGTGACACCGACGGCCCAGTCGGGTGTCCAGGCATAAGGCGACGGCGCGGGGGTGCCCGCCCAGTTCTTGTAGGTGCCGCCGGCCGCGGGCTGGTTGCCGAGCGATCCGCGAGCATCGGCGGTGTACGCCTCGGAGTAGCGGTGCGTGCGCGGGCTCTGCTCCGGGTGCAGGTTCATCGTGCCGCAGGCGTGCGTGTGACTCGTCGTGTAGACGACCTTGCCGGTCGAATACACGCCGTAGTGGTCGCCGAGGCAGTCCGCGATCCAGCGGACCTGTCCGCTCCCGGCTTCCGCCGCGAATGTGCCTTCGAGGTTTCCCGTGGCGGCGTCGGCGTAGACCCAGCCGGTGCCGTAGACGGCGGTGGCGTCGGCGGCGAGGCCGAAGATACCGGCCTTGCCCGAGTTGGCACCCGTGTTCGAGCCGTTCTTGACGGTCTGCGGCAGCGCCCAGGACGAGTCCACGGCACCGGTCGTCTTGTCCAGCGCGACGGTGCCGCGCATGGTCAGGTCGCCGTTCACCTGCGAGAAGCGGCCGGCGGCGATGACGTTCTGACCCGCGGGGTCCATGACCATCGCGTCGACCTGGAGGTCGGTCTGCGGCGCCCAGCTCAGCAGGGCGCCGTTGGCGGCGTTGAAGCCGGCGAGGTTCTTGCGGGCGGTGCCGTTGCCCTGGGTGAACAGACCACCCACGTAGACACTCGATCCCGAAGTGGCGAGGGCGTAGACGCCGCTGCCGCCGATCGACGGGGAGAACCCGGGGACGAGCTGGCCGGTCACGGCATCGAGGGCCGCGAAGTTCCAGCGCGCCTGACCATTGACCGAGTTGAACGAGCCGCCGATGTAGATGCGGCTTCCATCGGGCGAGGCCGCGACGGCCTTGATGACGCCGTTCACCTGCGGGGCGAACGAGAGCAGCTGGCCCGTGTTGATGTCATAGGCGAGCACGTTGGAACGCGCGGTCAGGCTCGTGCCGGGGACGGCCAGGGGCGCACGGGCGTTGTCGAACTTGCCCACCGCGTACACGGTCGACCCGATGGTCGCCTGCGCCCAGACGTAGCCGTTGTCGATCTGCACCGTCGGTATCGGATCCGACGTGACGACGTTGTCGTCGCGCTGCAACAGGGGCGGTGGCGTCGACGGGACGTCTGCCGACGCCGCCTGCGCACCCAATGTCGTCATGCCGGCGACGAGCAATGCCGCCGTCACGACAGACGCAAGCGCGCTCAGCGCCCGCCTCGTGGTCGATGTGTTCCCCATAGTGACTCCCCAGCCGCCAGTTTTCTTCTTCGAAAATGAGTTAGTGCAATGAAAGACCGAAAGTGATGCGAGAGAACGTGCGCGTCAGGAGAGCTGGCCGGCGAACGTCGCCACCGGCTCTCCTGCGGCGTAGTTGACGCTGATCTTCACCGAGCGGCCCTGCGTCGGGTCGAGCATGAAGACGTAGGTCCCCGTTGTCTCCGCGCCGGCGGCGAGCTCGCCCTGGAGGGGCTCGTTCGGACCGGCCGTCGTGGATACTCCGATGTCGCCGTCGTCCGTGACGAGGCTGACGACCGCGGAATCGACACTCTGCGCGCGCTTCGAGTCATTGGCCACGGAGAGCGTGACGACGACCGCGGAACCGGCGTACTCGCCGGGTGTCTCGGGCTTGATCGTGGTGGTCGAGATCTTGTCGATCGTGACGACCATGTCGGTGGAGAGGGTGATCGGAGCGTCGAGCGCCCCGCTCTCTTCGGTGAGCGCCGGGCCCTCGGTGGGGCCTTCGGTCTCCGTGTCAGCGGGCGGCGTCCAGTCCGTCGTGCTGGTGCCCTCAGGAGCCGGTGTCTCAGACGCGCCAGGCGCAGCGGTGCAGCCGGCCGTCACGAGCGCGAGCGCCACCAACGGCGCGACGAGTATCGCGCGTAGTGAGCGCGAAGAGCCGTCCCCAGAACGGCATGATGAAACTTTGAACACTGCAGCTCCCCAGAACCCAGATTCCCCGTTCCCAAAGCCCCCTCGGCTTCGGGTCCCCTTCAACCGCGTAGAACGCGGCGTCGGCTAATCGTAGTGCGAGTACCGGAATATCGCAAGTGTTCACTCAGGACGAATGGCGCCGATGTCTTCCGAGCTGAGCGACGATGGTCGCGACAGAGGCCTCGACCTCCGCAACCGTCTCCAGGTGCCCGCGGCTTCCGTGGCGATCGGCGATGCTCGTCGGGTCGACGCTCGTGCGCCCTCCGAAGAGGTGCCGCAGGCGGGTGCCGACTCCTCCGGGCGGGGTCAGTGGAACAGCACGAGAGCGTGCACGGTCGAGATGCGCGACATATTCGGCCACCCGGTCGGGCGCGGACGAGGAGAAGCCTTCGCCGAGGTGGGCGGCTTCCTTGATCGTGAACATCCAGTCTCGGGAGCGGGGTGCCAGTCGCACCAGCTCGCCTCGGATGTCGCGCGACGCCGTGAGCACGATGCTCGCCTGCTCGATCTGCTCGACCGTCACCGGTCGCGCCCGGTGCGCCCGCGCCTGGGACTGCCATTCCTCGTCATCATGCAGCGAGGCCACCATGGAGCAGATCGGGTCGCCTGCGTTCGCCCGGACTCCGGCGCTGCTGACGGAGAGCGGGGAGTCCGCCCCGAGCCCGCGCCTCAGCGCCAGTTCGGCCAACGGCGATCGGCAGACGTTGGCGGCGCACACGACCAGGATCTTCTCGTCGGTCATGCGGCGGCACCGAGCCTTCCGATCTCGCGGAACCACTTGACCGCGGCGAGCGCGAGGAACAGCACGGCGGCGACGCACAGGGCGCCATAGCCGACGAGGAACGCCGGAGTCCATCCCCACAGGACGAACACGAGACACACGAGGCCGAAGTCGGTCGGGAGCAGGATGAGCGAGCGCAGCAGGGTCCCCCCACCGCGCTCGTGCGTCGATGCCACCGCGTGCTTGCCCTTGAGCAGGTCGTTGAGGAGCATGCCGGAGAAGGTGGTCGTGGCGACGATGCTGAAAACGATCGGGATCAGCAGAAGCAGAGGCGTCTCGGGAAGAACCCGGTAGAGCCCGATCAGGACGGCCAGATGCAGCGAGGCGATCTTGAGCGTGTCGATGAAGTGATCGAGCCACTCCCCCTGGGGGCTTCCCCCGCCGCGCAGACGTGCGACCTGACCGTCGGCGGAGTCCCAGGCGTAGCCGAGCACCAGCAGGAGCGCGATCAGAAGGCCCATGGGCACGTTCACCGGACCGAACGCGATGAGTCCGATCGCGACGAAGGAATGCACCGCACTGATGATCGACACCTGGTTCGGGGTGAGTCCGATCCGATACGCGACGGCGGCGAGCACCCGCCCGATGCGACGGTTGACGTACACGGAGTACGCGGGCGCCCCTCGAGCATGCCCCTTCTGCGCACGCGCGAGACGATGATAGGCGTCTACGACCATTTCCTGCCCTTCTGGACCGTTGCGTGGCTCCGCGCGATCCGACGGGCCTCGCGTACACCGCGGAGGTAGGCCCGGATCGGTGCGGCCGACTGGATCAGCTGTCGACGACCGCCTCGGAGGATGATCTCCCTGGCCGTGCGCGGGATGGACCGACGCCAGCGCTGCACGGCCGCGTCGTCGAGATGCCGGACGGCGTACAGCATCCGGTTCCGGATGTTGTAGTAGTAGTAGCCCTCGGACTTGGCACGGGAGGTCTCGGGTTCCGCGCGCTGCGTTCCCCCCTCGTCGTGCACGGCCCTGGCTTCCTCGACGAGAGCCAGGGAACCCCCGGCAGACACGACGCGACGCGAGAAGTCGACGTCTTCCCAGTACAGGAAGTAGTCGTCGTCGAAGCCGCCGCTGAGCTCCCAGACCTCGCGCGTGATCCACAGGCACGCCCCGCTCAGCCACGGTTCGAACGGCTGCCCATCACCGGCCACGCGCTTGCGGCGAGCGCGCATCGTGCCGTCGTCGAGCAGGAGGTCGATACCGGCGAACCAGGTTCTGCCGTCGGAGTCCGTGATGACCGGCGATGCGAGCGTCGTGCGCGAGGCTTCCGCGGCACTGGCGAGTCGGCGCAGCGAGTCGCGATCGATGTGCGCATCCGGGTTGATGACGAGCACGTCGGTCGCCCCCTCGACGAGCGCGCGCGTCACTCCGATGTTGACGCCTCCGCCGAAGCCCGAGTTCGATTCCGGCTCGATCAGCAGCCACTCGTGCGCGTCAGCGACTTCTCTGGCAGCACGCCGTTCATCGGCGTTCGACCAGTTGTCGACGACGACGACGGAAGCGTCCTGGTCGATCGCTCGCGCCTCGCGCTCGACCATCACCAGGTTGCGCTGCAGAAGTCGGGCCGAGGCGTAGTTGACCACGACCACGGCAAGCCGTCCGTGCTCGATTGACACGCGATCCTCCCCCCGGATCCGGATCACGGATCGCCTCGGGTCGCCGGTCGAATTCCCCAGAGTCGCGACCGACGTCGACTCCCAGGACAACGACTATACGCGAGAGCAGGCTCCGGAGACCGGTATCAGGGGTTCACGATACGATGAGCCGGCGTCGGAGTCGAGGCGCGCTACTGCCATGGGGATGGGGCGGATGACCAGGGGACCGGAATCGAACGACATGATCACCGTGACGATCGGCGTACCCACGTACCGGAGGCCGGAGCTTCTGGAGGCCCTGCTCCGCACTCTCCCGGCACGCATCGCCGAGTGCGTCGACCTCGGCATCACCGTGGACGTGCTGGTCGTCGACAACGATCCCGCAGGTTCGGCCCGAGAGGTGGCCGAAGGTGCGGATCTCCCGGTCCGCTACGTCGTCGAACCCGCACCGGGAATCGTCGCCGCCCGCAACCGCATCCTCGATGAATGCGCCGATCGTGATCTCCTCGCGTTCATCGACGACGACGAGATCCCCCGGGAGGCGTGGCTCTCCTCCCTGATCGAGATCTGGCGCGCGCACGGCGCCGACGCCGTGATGGGGCGCGTGATCTCGGTCTTCGACGAAGACGTCGACCCGTGGCTGCTCGCCTCGGGCACGTTCCGACGACCGCCCCGGCAGACGGGCACCGTGCTGCAGGTGGCCGCGGCAGGCAACCTGCTGCTCGATCTCCGTTCCATCCGCCGACTCGGCCTGCGCTTCGACCCGTCCCTCGGGCTCGGTGGCGGGGAAGACACGCTCTTCTCGCGGCAGCTCGCCCGTCACGGTGGCCTGATCGTGTGGTGCAACGAGTCCGAGACCGAAGACCTCGTCGTGGCCTCGCGCCTGAGCCGGTCCTGGGCGGCGCAGCGCGCGTTCAGCTCGGCGAACGCCGGCACACGCATCCAGCTGCAGCTGAGCGACGGGAAGATCCGTCGCGGCATCCTGCGCGTTCAGGCCCTGGTGGGCGGCATCGCCCGGATCGTCGTCGGCGGCCTGCGGAGGGCCTTCGGAGCGCTGACCTCGAACATCACCCACCACGCCAGAGGGACCCGCCTCGTGCACCGCGGCCGCGGCACGATCGCCGCCGCCCTCGGCCGCCGCTACGACGAGTACCGTCGCCCATCGGAGGATGACACCACCATGACCGATCCCGGATCGACCATCCGCGTGATGCAGTCGCTGGGCGCTCCGCGTCCGACGACGAACCCCTACAACAAGATGCTCGACGAGGCACTGGGCTCCACGGAGGGCCTCACGCGCCTGCGCTTCTCCTGGGGGACGGCGCTCTTCGGACGGTACGACGCCTTCCACTGGCACTGGCCGGAGGCGAAGCTGCACGGCTCGACCTGGTGGAAGTCCACGGGCAAGTTCCTCCTCACCGCGGCGCTCGTGTTCCGGCACCGCCTGTCCCGTCGGATCGCCGTGGTGCGCACGGTGCACAACATCGAGCTCCCCGACGACAACGCACCGCGGCTGTGGCTGCTGCGCTTCATCGATCGCCACACCGACTACCGGATCGTCATCAACGAGACGACTCCACTCGCACCCGGCACGCCCCACAGCCTGATCCTGCACGGCGACTACCGCGGCTGGTACGCGAAATTCCCCTCCGCCGAGCGGGTGCGCGGCCAGCTGGGATCGTTCGGCGGGATCCGTCGATACAAGGGGCTGGAGGGATTCATCGACGCCTACGCGGAGGCCGTCACGGTCGAGCCGGCGCTGAGCCTGCGGATCGGCGGACGCCCGTCCACCCCCGAGCTCGGGGACGATCTCCGGGCTCGGACGGCAGACCTTCCCGGAGTGGGACTGCACCTGGACTTCCTCAGCGATGCCGAGCTCGTCCAGCTCGCGACCTCGTCCGACCTCATCGTGCTGGCCTACCGCTTCATGCACAACTCGGGCAGCGTCCTCGCCGCCCTGTCGATGGACCGCCCGGTGCTCGTCCCCCGCAACGAGGCGAACGAGGCCCTCGGACGCGAGGTCGGCCAGGAGTGGGTGCTCATGTACGACGGCGACCTCGACGCACCGACGGTCGTGGAGGCCTGGCGTGCTGCGACCACGCTCACAGGCGCGCCGGATCTCTCCCGACGCGACTGGGCCGACGCCGGCCGAGCCCACGCCGACGCATTCCGTGCCGCTGTGCGGGTCAAGCGTCACCGCACGAAGCAGCGCTAGAGCCCCTTCCCGCCGGAAGCGCGCGGTCAGGCCGTGGGCAGCAGCCCGCGCACCAGCGACGCGACCATGATCTGCGTCGTGAAGTGCCGCTCCACCTCGTTCCGGCCGTTCCGCCCGAGGTCGGCGGCGTATGCCGGGTCGTCGAGCAGCCGGAGCAGCGCGAGGGCGAGCTCAGCGGGATCCTCCGGAAGAACGAGGTGGCCGGTGCGCCCCTCGCTCACGTACTGATGCATCCCCGGGGTGTCGGTGACGACGACCGGACGCGCCGTCGCAAGCGCCTCGAGTGCGACGGTCATCCCGGAGGCATGAAGGTTCGGCCTGGTCGGTATGACGACCACGGTCGCCGTCGCGTAGAGGTCGCGCAGTTCGGCGTGCGGGATGTGCCGGACGACCTGCACCCCCTCGGGCGGGTCGAGGTCCGACCGGGTCTGCACCACCACCTCGGTGTCCGGGCGGATGGCGAGCACACGTGCGAGCGCCGCGAAAAGGGTGGCCGGATCGCGATCCCTGTCGTTGCCCACGCTGACGATGCGCGGCTGTGTCGGGAAAGGCCGTGGGGCGAAGAACTCGCTGTCGATGCCGAACGGCACGGCGAAGACCCGCGTCGATCCGCGCCCCAGCATCGTACGCAGGGGCTCGACCTGCGCCTCGCTGAGCACCCACGCAGCCTCTGCCCGTTTCAGCATGCTGACCATCCGTGTCGGTGCGGCCCCGGTCTCGGCCATGTCCGTGAGCCAGATCACACCGGTGGCGAACCGGGCCCTCGGGTGGGTCGTCTGCATCCGGTACGCCGTGTTCTCATCCCAGGTGAGCGCGAGTCCGTCCACGGGTCGCGGTCCCATGGAGAATCGTGCGCGAGCCCGAGCGACGCGGCCCGGCGGGGCGAGATCGACCAGCTCGACGGCGGCATGGTCGCGCAGGGCGTCGAGGCCGTACGGCCAGATGCTGGGCACCTCTCCCCTGGCGTGACTCTGCTCCCAGGTGCGCGCCGACTGTTCGGCACGATGCGCCCAGGTGAGAGACAGGGAGGGACCGCCCTCGGATTCCACGAGCCCACTATGGACCTCGCCGGTGCATCCTGGCAAGAGAAGAGTCGCCGGGAGACACGGGGAAGCGAAACCCCGGCACGCGCCTAGAGCTCGCCCGGCTTCATCACCTCGACGTCGATGGCCCTGATCACGCGCTGCGCCGCCGTGTCGGTCGGCGGCTCGGCGCCCACCGTCTCACCCTTGCGCCGCCGCTGGGGCGCGTACACCACAAGCGAGTGGAACAGGAACCGGGCGAAGAACGCCACGATGAGCGAGAGGCCCGTCGCGACGACGCTCGAGATGTGCCACGACTCCACCATCAGAGCCATCACCGGGATCCGCAGCGCCGCCTCGACATTGTTGAAGGCGAAGGAGCTGGCGAAGCGGATGCCGAGGCCGCGGGCGTCCGTCCGCATGTCGGCGAAAACGAAGCGCTCCTGCAGCACGAAGTTGCCGATGATCGTGACCTCGGCACCGATGATCGCCGCCCAGATGTACGGCACTCCCGCGGAGGTCAGCGCCCACATGATCCCGAGGTTGGCTGCGGCGCCGATCACGCCGATCAAGGCGAACAGCGACATCTTGCCGAAACGCAGTCGTGCGAGGTGCTCGAGGAACATCGCCCCCTGACGCAGACTCGCCTTCGACGTGCCGTGACGGCGCTCGGCGAACTCCATCGGCACCTCGGCGATGCGCAGGTCGTTGCGGGCGAGGATCTCGAGCAGGATCTTGAAGCCCCGCGGTTGGAGCGTCGAGAGGTCGAGACGACCTCGGTCGACGAGGAAGAAGCCCGTCATCGGGTCGGTGCTGCGAGCGAGACGGATCGGGAACATCGCCCTGGTCAACCACGTCGCGACACGGGAGACGCCGAAGCGCACCGCCGTACCGAGACCACTCGTGTCACCCCCGCCGATGTAGCGGGAAGCGGCGACGACGTCGGCATCCCCCTGCGCGTACCGGGCGAGCAGGACGGGGAGGAGTTCGGGGGGATGCTGGAGATCGCCGTCCATCACGATGCAGACGTCGGCGGCCGCGGCCTCGAGCCCGACGACGACGGCGCCGCCCAGCCCTCCGGTGTTCTCGGAGCGATGGATCACGCGCACGGGGATCGGCGCGTCGCCCGCCACACGGTCGACCTCGGCCGCGGTGTCGTCGGAGCTGTCGTCGACGAACAGGATCTCGGCATCCCAGCCCTCGAGCGCCACCGCGGTGCGCGCGACGAGCTCGGCGACATTGTCGCGCTCGTTGAACGTCGGCACGATGACCGTGACCGGTGTCCCCACGTCCGCCCCCTGTCCCCCCACGCGCATCGCGTGCGGCCTCCATCGTTCCACGGGTTCCTATGCGGAGGGAAACCCGAACCTGCTAGACTTTCGAACCGCGGCTGTGGGAGTCGCGAAGCGGGTGGGGATCCGCTTACTGGGGAATTACTGATCTGGGGAGATCATGGGGACGCGTATCGGCTATGCCGTTGGTGCTTTCGACCTGTTTCACGTCGGGCATCTGAATCTACTTCGTCACGCCAAGCAGCACTGCGACATTCTGATCGCAGGCGTCGTCAGCGACGAGATGCTGCGTCAGGTGAAGGGCATCGAGCCCGTCATCCCGACGGCGGAACGTGCGGAGATCGTGAAGCACATCTCGTTCGTCGACGACGTCTACGTCGAGACGACGCCGTCGAAGATGGACTCATGGCGCGACGTGCAGTTCACGCACTTCTTCAAGGGCGACGACTGGCGTGGCACCGACAAGGGTCTGCGCTTGGAGCGAGAGTTCGCCGAGGTCGGGGTCGAGGTCGTGTACTTCCCGTACACGGCGCACACCTCGAGCTCGTCGTTGCGCCGCGCACTCGACGCGATCACCGCGGGCGCGAACGCTCCCGCTGTCGCCTCAGTGCGCTGAGGGCCTGAGCAGCCCGCCGTCGAGCGGGCGGTTCACCCTTCTGCCGTCGCACGGGTCAATTGGCCACGCCGAGGAGGCTGCGCGCCATGCGCGCCACGTGCGGAGGAGTGTGCGGCCCGAGCCACACCGTCCACTGCGACGGCGGTTCGCTGCAGGCCCACTCGACGCACCAGGCGTGCACGGCGTTCGCGAGCCGTTCGCCACGTGTGTGCGCCCTGGTGCCGTCGCCGCGCACCAGCCAGCGCACCGACACCCCATCGGGGACGTCGATGTGTCGGAACTGGATGCGCGCCGCAGCCTCGAGGATGACGACACCCTGCGCGTCCCACGGAAGCCGCGCGGCGATGCTCGCGATGAACCCGGCATCGGCCGCGTCACCGGCGATGAGCACGGCACCCTCGATGTCGTCCCAGTCGGGATCTTCCAGGTGCTCGCATGCGCCGCTCATGCCCCCAGTCTAAGTAAGGGCACCCTTACTTACAAGAGATGGGATCGATTCCGGGCATCGGCCCGACCGCTCCGACGGCCCTAGCCCTCTCGCCCGCACCACGTCAACGGCCTGTTCCGCGCCGACGACGAAGAAGCATCCTGCAGGGGTGAGAAGGACATCGTCACTCCGCGCCCGCCCCCGCCGCCGGACGGCATCGATCACCGCTGCGCTGCTCCTGGTGCTCTCTTTGAGCGGTTGCGGGCTCGCGGTGCCCGCAGACCCGGACGGAACTCTCGAAACGGTCTCCGGAGGCGAGCTCCGCGTCGGCACGGCACCGGACGGCGACCTCGTCCGGATCGAAGACGGCGAGCCGACCGGGAGCATCGTCGACCTCGTCGACGGGTTCGCCTCCCGCATCCATGCCGAGACCGACTGGACCGTCGCCTCGGAGGAGACTCTCGTATCGATGCTCGAAGACGGCGACCTCGACCTCGTTGCCGGCGGCATCACGAGCGAGACCCCCTGGGTGGACAAGGCCGGCGTCACCCGCGGCTACCGTGGCATCGAAGGCGCCGACGGCCGGGAGATCGTGATGCTGGTGCCTCTCGGCGAGAACGCGTTCCTCTCCTCTCTCGAACGCTTCCTCGACGAGGAGGTCGGCGGATGACCGAGACCGGGCAGTTCGGCCGCACGAGCCTGCCCCCGGAGCAGCAGCGGGCGATCCGGAGCGCGGTGCGCTGGGAGATCTTCACGATCGTCTACACGTCGATCACGATCGCCGTGATCGCCCTGGTGGTCGGTGAGTCCCAGGCCATGCGGACGGCGTGGATCGAGGACATGCTCTCCCTCATCCCGCAGTTCGCCTTCCTCGCGGCACTCCTCTTCGTGCGTCGTCGCCCCACCAGGAAGCACCCGTACGGTCTGCACAGGGCGATGGGAATCGGGCATCTCGTCGCAGGTGTCGCGCTGCTCGCCGTCGGTCTGAACCTCGCCATCGAGGCCGTCACCGGGCTGATCGCCGCCGAGCATCCCACGATCGGCACCGTGCAGCTGTTCGGCCAGACCCTCTGGCTCGGCTGGCTCATGGTCGCCGTGATGGCGGTCGTCATCGTGGGACCCGTGTTCTTCTACGGACCGGCGAAGTCGAAGCTCGCGCCTGTGTTGCACAACAAGCTGTTGTACGCCGACGCCGACATGGCGAAGGCCGACTGGCAGACGACGGTCGCCTCGATCGTCGGCGTGCTCGGCGTGGGTGTCGGCCTGTGGTGGCTCGACGGAGCGGCCGCTCTCTTCATCTCGCTGGGCATCATCTGGGACGGCTTCCGCAACACCCGGACGGCCGTGGTCGATCTCATGGATCAGCGCGCACGCACCTACGACAGCAAGGAGCCGCACCCCCTAGCCGCCGACATCGTGTCATATCTGCGGAGCCGTCCCTGGGTCGCGCAGGCTGCGGTGCGAATGCGCGACCAGGGGCAGGTGTTCCACATCGAGGCGTTCGTCGTGCCGCACCGCCGCAAGGTGAAGGTGACCGACCTCAGCGCGGCCGCCGAGGGGATCGCCGACATCGACTGGAAGATGCAGGACGTCGTCGTCATCCCGGTCGAGCAGCTTCCCGAGGAGGCGGACACCGGGCGCTGAGCACCCAGTCCACACTCAGCGCCACCTCATCCGCGCGGCCGTAGGCTGGATGCATGACTTCTCCTGCCTCCGACACCATCACGATGTTCGGCGCCGACTGGTGCCGCGACTGCATCCGCACCAAGAAGCAGCTCGACGCCCTCGGGGTCGAGTACACGTACGTCGACCTCGTCGCGGAGCCGGCCGCGGCAGACGTCGCGAAGGAGATCTCGGGGCGCACCAACATCCCCGTGGTCGTGTACCCCGACGCCTCGCATCACGTCGAGCCGTCGAACGCCGACGTCGAGTCGAAGCTGCGCGAGCTCTCGCTGATCTGATCCGACGACATCGCGCCGCTACACTGGCGCGATGAGCACCGAGGCTCGGCCCGAACGAGCATCCGTCCGTCTTTCTCCGCGCACGATCGTGCTGTACGCGATCGGCTCGCTCGGGACCGGCGGCTATGCCACGTTGCCCGGGCTCGTACTGACGTACTTCCTCACCGACAACCTCGGTGTCGCCGCTCTCGCCGCGGGACTGATCGTGACGGCGGCGAAGATCTGGGACGTGCTGATCGACCCCCTGATCGGGGCCGCCTCCGACCGCCAGCTTGCCCGCACCGGCTCGCGTCGTGGCTTCATGGTGACCGGCGCACTCGCGCTTCCTCTGTTCTTCGCCCTCACCTTCGCCGTGCCGCCGGCCTGGGGCCCGGTAGCCGGAGCCATCAGCGTGCTGCTGGCTTTCCTGGCGACCGCGACGGCATTCAGTCTTTTCCAGGTGCCGTATGTCGCTCTTCCGGCTGAGCTGACCGGCAGCTACGACGAGCGCACGCGCCTTCTCGGGTGGCGGGTGGTCGTGCTCACCGCGGCGATCCTGCTGTTCGGCGCCGGCGGTCCCGCGCTGCGCAATGCCGGAGACGACCCCGTCAGGGGATACCTCCTGATGGGCATCGCCTCCGGCCTCGTGATCGGCGTCGGGATGCTGATCGCCTCCCGGACGGCGGATGTCGCGGCGAAGCGCACAGCGGCGGCATCCCCTGCCACGGTCGTAGCGGCGTCGACCTGGCGTAATCAGTACATGTCGGGCTTCCGCGCACTCGGACGCAGCCAGCCCTTCCGCGCGTTGCTGGGCACCTTCGTGCTGCAGGCGCTCGCGACGGGAACCATGCTCGCCGGCGCACAGTACGTGGCGACCTGGGTGCTGCGATCCGAGGACGCAGTGACCTTCGTCTTCGTCGCCCTGGTGGGTCCGGCTCTGCTCGCGACCCCGGGGTGGACCGTCATCGCGAGACGGGTCGGCAAAGAGCGGGCGTTCGCGATGGCCAGCGTCCTGTTCACGGCTGCCGCAGCATCGCTCGTCTTCGCCGTGTGGGCGCCGGGGGCATGGATCTACGCATCCGTCGCGGTCGCCGGCGTCGCCTATGCAGGACTCCAGTCGCTGCCGATGGCCATGCTCCCCGATGTGATCTCCCACGACGAGCGCACCAGCGGATCGGGTCAGGCCGGCACCTTCACCGGCATCTGGACCGCGGGCGAGACGGTCGGATTCGCACTCGGCGCGACCGCCGTATCACTGACCCTCGCGGCGACCGGCTATGTCTCGACGGTCGCCGGCACCACGGTCGAACAGCCGCAGGCGGCGGTCACGGGCATCGTCCTCAGCTTCAGCGTCCTGCCCGCCGTTCTCATGGCCGCCAGTCTGCTGACGCTCCGCCGCTACCGCCTGCGCCGCGCGGACATCGATGCCGTCGCGAACTCCGACGCCTAAGCTGGGATCCCGTCCGAAGGAGACGTCGATGACTTCTGCGAGCACAACCGCCACCTCCGATGCGACCGCGAAGCGTGCGCCGAAAGCCGAGACCCCGGAGCTGGGTGAAGGCGAGCGTGAACGGCTCGACTCGGCGATCGACGCCCTCCAGACCGGAGCGCGCACCTGGTCGGCCCTCACCGTCGCCCAGCGCGTGACGCTGCTGCGCGCGGTGCGCACGAGCGTGGCCGCGACGGCAGAGGACTGGGCGAACACGGCTGCCGCATCGAAGGGCCTCGACGCCCGGCATCCGCTGCGCGGCGAGGAATGGCTCAGCGGACCGTACAGCGTGCTCGGCGCGCTCGACGCCTACATCGAGACGCTCTCCCGTCTGGCGGACGGCACCAATCCCCTCGAGGGCATCGCGATCGACCGCGCACCGGGTGGGCGCACCCGTGTGCACGCCTTCCCGCTCACCGGAATCGACAAGTTCCTGCTGTCGGGCTTCTCGGGCGAGGTCTGGCTGGAACCGGGCATCACCCCAGGCGCCGCGCGTGCGTCTGCCGGCCTCGCGCAGCGCACACCCACCGAGTCGGGCGGAGTCGGGCTCGTGCTCGGCGCGGGGAACGTGACATCCATCCCGGTGCTCGACGTGCTCTACGAACTACTCGCCCACAACCGCACCGCGCTGCTCAAGGTGAACCCCACGCAGGATGCCCTGGTGCCGGTGTACAAGCGCGCACTCGCACCGCTCATCGAGCCCGGCTTCCTGCGCATCGTCCGCGGCGGGCCCGCGGTCGGCGCCTACCTCACCGGACACCCGGGACTCGTGCACGTGCACATCACCGGATCCGCTGCCACGTTCGACACGATCGTCTGGGGCCCGTCGAAGGGCGATGGCGCTGCGGCGACGAAGAGGCGTCGGCGCGAGAACCGTCCGCAGTTGAAGAAGCCGATCACGGCCGAACTCGGCGGCGTCTCCCCCATCATCGTCGTGCCCGGAGCCTGGACCGACGCCGACCTCACCTACCAGGCCGAGCACATCGCGACCATGCGTCTGCAGAACTGCGGCCACAACTGCATCGCCGGCCAGGTCGTGATCATGTCGTCGGACTGGGACCAGGCCGACGCTTTCCGCGCCGCCCTGCGACGCGCGTACGCCAACGCGCCGGAACGCCCGATCTGGTACCCGGGATCCCCCTCGCGGATGGAACTCGCGACCGACGCCTACCCCGACGCACTGGTGCTCGGCGACCGGCTGCTCGTCGAGATCGACACCGACGACGACCCGACCGCGCTGGAGACCACCGAGTACTTCGCACCGGTGCTGGGCGTCGTCACCGTGCCGGGTACCGGCCAGGAGTTCCTCGACGCCGCCGTGGCCCACGCGAACGACCGGCTCCAGGGCACCCTCGGCGCGAACCTGCTGATCGACCCGGCGACCGAGAAGTCGCTCGGGGCCGACTTCGAGCGGGCGATCGCGGCGCTCCACTACGGATCCATCGCGATCAACAGCTGGACGGCGTTCGGATTCATCACCCCGACTCTCACGTGGGGCGCGTTCCCCGGTGGAACCATCGACGACGTGGGCAGCGGCATCGGTGTCGTGCACAACGCGCTGCTGCTCGACGGTGTGGAGCGCTCGGTGCTCCGCGGCCCCTTCCGCCCGTTCCCACGGTCGCTGCCGATCGCGAACGGCGGCGGGCGCGTGACGATCCTGCCGAAGCCGCCGTGGTTCGTCTCCGCGCGCACCGGTGCGGCCGTGAGCGAGGGGTTGACCCGCTACCGGGTGGACGGCAGCATCACCGGTCTCGTGAAGACGCTGGCCAAGGCTCTGCGGGCCTGAGGGCTGCGCGGAAGAGGCTTCAGCGGGCGAACCTGTCGGTCGCAGCTCTGAGCGCCTTCTGCGTGCCGGGCTCCGTGGCCGCATGGCCGGCGTCGTCGACCACGACGAACTCCGCCTCCGGCCACGCGCGGTGCAGGTCCCATGCCGTCATCATGGGCGTGGCGATGTCATGTCGACCCTGAACGATGACCGTCGGGATTTGGCGGATGACGTCGACACCGGCGATCAGCTGTCCCTCTTCCCACCAGCCGCGGTTGATGAAGAAGTGGTTCTCGATGCGGGCGAACGCCGTGGCCTTCTCCGGATCGGACATCGCCTCGATCTGCGCGACGTTCGGAGTGAGTGTGACGGTCGCGGCCTCCCACGTCGACCAGGCGACCGCTGCCGGCACATGCACGGCGGGGTCGGGGTCGAACAACCGGCGGTGATATGCCTCGATCATGTGCGACCGCTCCAGCACCGGGATGGGCGCGATGAAGCTCTCCCAGAGGTCGGGGAACAGTGCGGCAGCGCCACCCTCGTAGAACCACTCGAGCTCGACGCGACGCAAGGTGAAGATCCCCCGGAGCACCAGCTCGGTCACCGCATCCGGGTGCGCCTGCGCGTAGGCGAGGGCGAGAGCACTCCCCCACGATCCGCCGAAGACCTGCCACTTCTCGATGCCCAGGTTCTTGCGCAGCAGCTCGATGTCGGCGATCAGATGGGCCGTCGTGATGTGGCGGAAGTCGGCATTCGGAGCGCTGGCGTGCGGGGTGCTGCGTCCGCAGCCGCGCTGATCGAGCAGCACGATGCGGTATCGCTTCGGGTCGAAGAACTGCCGCTGCCACGGTGACGTCCCACTTCCGGGGCCGCCGTGCAAGAAGACCACTGGTTTGCCGTCGGGGTTTCCGCTGACCTCCCAGTAGACGCGGTGACCGTCGCCGACGAGCAGTTCCCCGGTCTCGTACGGTTCGATCGGTGGATACAGTGCATCCTTGTTCTTCATCTTCGGTCCCCCGGCCGGTCGTGCTGACTACTTCGTCAACGGTAGCGGACGTTCTTCCACCCGCCCCGGATCACGGATCCAGTTGCGCGGCGGGAAGGGTCAGCACCTGCCCGCAGACGCTCAGTCCGTTCTGGTAGCCCTCGGCGAACCAGCGCTGTCGCTGTTCGCTGGAACCGTGCGTCCAGCTCTCCGGATTCGAGAACCCGGACTGCTCCTGGATGTGGTCATCGCCCACGACGAAGGCGGCGTTCAGCGCGTCGACCCGCTGCGCCTCGGTGGTCGGCTGCAGATAGGGGACGCCCTCCTTGTCCTTCTGCTCCGAGATCCGTCCGATCCAGGCACCGGCGTAGCAGTCGGCCTGCAGCTCGGTGCGCACGCCGTTGCTGCCAGGCCCCGTCCCGTTGTTCGGGTAATCGTCCATGACGCCGGTGATCCATTGGATATGGTGGCCCCACTCATGGCCGACGATGTACAGCTGTGCGAGGTCGCCGGCGGATGCGCCGAACTGCTGCTGCATGAGCTGGAAGAACGTGGGGTCGATGTAGACCGTCTCGTCACCCGGGCAGAAGAACGGCCCGACAGCATTGGATGCCGTCCCGCAGGCGGTGCTCGTCGACCCGTCGACCACGATGAAACCCGGCTTGCGGTAGCCCTCGACGTTGTCGGCCCAGAACGCGTCGAGCGCGACCTGCGCGCCCGCCATGCGGCAGTCGACATCGGCGTTCGCCTGCGCACCGGTGTCGCAGTTCTCGATGGCCGATCCGCCGGCGGGCTCGCTGCCCCCGCTCGGTGCCCCGCCACCCAGCAGGCCAGTCAGGTCGATGCCGAGCAGAGGTCCGGCGATGAGCGCGATGATGCCGAGCACGCCCACACCGACGCCGCCCGCGATAGCTCCGTTGCGGCCGCGTCGACGCGTGGTGTTGCCCGAGATGTCGGCATCGGGATTGAAGGTCATGCGTCGAGGGTACTCCGAGCAGAAGCATGTCGAACGGACGTAGGCTCGGGGCATGACGACCACGATCACCATCACCGGCGCGGGCGGACAGATCGGCTATGCACTGCTGTTCCGAATCGCGGCCGGCGACCTGCTCGGACCGGATGAGAACGTGCGGCTGCGGCTGCTGGAGATCCCGCAGGGACTCGGTGCCGCGGAGGGCGCAGCACTCGAGCTGCAGGATGGTGCGTTCGGTCTGCTCGAGCACGTCGAGGTGACGGATGACGCCGCGGTGGGCTTCGACGGCGCCGACCTCGCCCTGCTCGTCGGCGCCCGCCCACGAGGACCCGGAATGGAGCGGGCCGACCTGCTCGCGGCCAACGCCGGGATCTTCGGACCGCAGGGCGCCGCCATCGCGGCGAACGCGGCATCCGGCGTGCGCGTCACGGTGGTCGGAAACCCCGCCAACACGAATGCGCTGATCGCCGCGGCCTCGGCCGACGGGGTGCCGGCCGAGCGCTTCACCGCCCTGACGAGGCTCGACGAGAACCGCGCGCGAGCCCAGCTCGCACTGACGCTCGGAACCCCGGTCCACACCGTGCGCCGCGTGCCCATCTGGGGCAATCACTCGGCCACGCAGTTCCCCGACATCTCGCACGCGACGGTCGGCGGCCGGCCCGTCACGGAGGCGCTCGAGCAGATCGTCGGCGACGTGCCGACGTGGCTCGAGCAGACGTTCATCCCGCGCGTCGCGAAGCGCGGGGCGGAGATCATCGAGGTACGCGGATCGTCGTCCGTGGCATCCGCCGCGAGCGCGACGATCGACCACGTGCGCGACTGGGTGCAGGGCACGGAAGACTGGACGTCGGCCGGCGTCGTCTCGCACGGCGAGTACGACGTTCCGGAGGGTCTCATCTCCTCGTTCCCGGTGCGTTCCGTCGACGGTGCGTGGCAGATCGTCGATGGACTCGAGTTGAGCGACTGGGCGCGCTCCCGCGTCGATGCCTCCGTGTCGGAGCTCGTCGAGGAGCGCGAGGCGGTGCGTGCACTCGGGCTCTTGTGAACCCGGTCACCGCGAGGCACAGCAACAGGGCAGAATGGATGCCGGAGGTGCGCGATGAGCGAGACGATTGATCCCACGAAGACGGCTGCCGTCGACGAGGCTCTGACGAGCCCGCTGCACCTGCCGCACGACGCCGCGGCATGCCCGAAGTGCTTCACCGAGCTGCAGCAGAACCGCAACTTCTGGACCGCCCGACCGGACGGGTCCCGCCTGGTCGGCCTGGTCGTCGCCCGTGAAGGGCTGCCCTCTGTCGTCGAGCAGCGTGAGGACCTCACCCGCTTCGGCGTGCCGATCGAAGGCTTCCGCCACCCGGCCCCCGACATCCTCGAGAGCTGGAACGACCGCCTCGCACGCTTGATCTCGACGCTGCAGACCGGCGACGTCGTCGTCGTCGTGAACATCAAGGCGCTCGGGCTCGATGCCGACGAAGGCGCGCGCACGGTCACCGAGCTGCGCAAGCACGGCATCATCGTGAAGGTTCTCAATCACGATGCGCGGCACCTCGCTGACGCCGCGGCCGCCCGCTGAACTCCCGGCAGCTTCCGGTTCCCTCCTCCGCCCAGGCCGCCCGCGTCCCTAGAACTCCCCGGACCGCAGACGGGCGAGTGTGCCCGCACCGATCTCCGCACGGGCCTCGGGACGGTTCGCGTAGAACGTGACGAGCTCGGCTAGGAGGACCGGGTCGCTGGCGAGGTCCGTGACCGCCCAGGATGAGGGCCGCACGCTCGCCGTCCGCAGGAAGACACGGTTGCGTTCGAGGGAAGCACCGGTAACGTCATCCCATCTCAGGGTCGCATTGTTACGCGGGATCCGCAGGTCGAGCCCCTCGGGCCGGAGTATCAGACGATGTGCCGCAGGGGCGCGAAACCAGAACCATGTGCCGGCGATCATCATGATCAGGCCGATCAGGAGAATGCCCAGAAGCGTGCGCATCGTGACCGTGTCCGGGGACGACGTGAAGACACTCCATACCCCGCTCGCGAGGAGGATCCCTCCGACGGGAGCGAAGGCGCGCAGTGGCCGGATGATCGCACGGACACCGGCGAAGACGACCTCAGGACCGGCTACCGAGACCCGAACGATCCGCGTGCGAGGTACTCGGATGTGGGTCACCAGCAGCCAAATTCCCACAGCGACCGCGGCGAGAACCCCGGCACCCACCAGCTTCAACGCTGGCGCCGGGGCGGCGAACAGGATCATGCTGAACAGGAGCGCGAAGAGGCTGAACACGGCCGCAAAGATGACCAGCCCCGTCGTCGCTCGTTGCTGACCTTGCCAGCCAGTATGACCGCGGACCCAGATAGTCTCCGAGTTCGTCTTCTCCTGCTGTGTCACCCGAACAGACCCTTCCACGCCTTGCCGACATTGTGTCCGACGTCGCCGACGAAATCGCTGGTGTTCTCCCACGCGTCCTCGGCGAAGTCGGCGGTCGCGTCCCAGCCGTTCGCCAGCCCGGCGTCGATCGCCTCCCGAACATCCTGCGGTACCCAGCTCTCATACGCCCAAACCGCACCGGCGCCGACCGCGAACGCGGCACCGGTGGCCAGCAGCGCCGTACCCCACACCGGGGCGGTGATGACCCCGGCCGCTGCGAGCGCCCCGACTCCTGCGGCGGCTCCGGCACCGGCGAGTATCTGGATGCCCGTGGCCGATGGGTCGTCCCCGGACGACATCGCGGACCCGAAGCTCCAGGCGTCGATGCCCCATCCCACGAGCGGAAGGGCTCTGCTCGCTCGGGCGAAGCCCCGCGCCAGGTCTTCGGCTTCATCCGCCGCCCAGCGCATACCGCTCGGATTGGCCGCCTCGGCGGCCGCCTTCACAGCGGGGTTGCCCGAGCGCAGTTCACGAACGAAGTCCGATGCGCCTTCACGCAGTTGTCCCGCGTGGGTGACCAGGTCAGCCGCCGTTCCCTCCCAGGCGAGCTTCTGCCCCTCGAGATAGACCTTCGGCAGCTCCCCACCCGCTTTCCCGAGACCGGCGAGGATCTTGTCCGCCGTGGAATGGCTCGGCATGCTCCCGAGGAACCCGTCGAGGTTCTCACTGATCCAGACCTCGAGCTCGCCCCACCAGGAGCCGACATCGGCGGCGATCTCGTTGTAGAGCTCGATGCGGTCGAGGTGCTCCTGCCACTCGTCCCAGTAGGGGTCGTCCCGCGACGTGGGGCACACCGGGATCAGGGACACCGGACGGCCGATGATCATGCCGTTGACCGGGAGCCCCGCGGCCCTGGCGTTGTCCCGGTGCTTCGCGAAGTCCTCCCTCATCCGCCGCAGCTGCCCGGCGTATGACCGGAGCTTCTCGGCGGAGTCTCGTGCCAGCCCCGCCATCTCCTTCGCGGCGTCGGTGGTGCGCGAGAGGATCGTGACGTAGTCGTCGGCCGACTCCCCGTACCAGTGCCCGCGCACCCCGGTCGGAATGAAGGTCGTCACGTTCGACGAGGCTTCGGCGGCGTCCTTCAGGTCGGGGTCGAGCCAGTCCGCCGCCGCCTGCACCTGGTCGGCGTCGCCGTACGTGGTCGTATCGATCGTCATCAGAGGTCCTCGACGATGGCCGCCACCGGGTCGAGCTGGTCGATCACGTCCTGCTCGTTCGTCTCCGCGTCGTCGGCGATGGCGCGGACGATCTCTCCGAGGGTGCCGTTGATCCGGTAGAGGGCGTCGACACCCTCCCCCACGCGTTGCATGATCGCGGCGACCGCGTCGGATGCGAGTCCACCGTCGACGGCCGTCGGGATGCCGGAGAGCTTCGTCTCGATGAGCTCGACCGCCTCCTCGTGCATCTCCGCGTGGACGGCCATGACCTCCGGGTCCATCGCGATTCGGCTCATGCGATGGCTCCGTTGCGGCGATAGGACGCCGGCACATCGAGGTCGAAGATCACGACGTCGTATGGCTGCGCCTCCTTGATCTGACCGAGGTCTTCGGTGCGCACCAGGGCCCAGGGCTGCCGCTCGCCGGCGAGCTCCAGCAGCCGGTCGAGAGCGGTGTAGGCGAGTAGCGCGCGCCGCCCGTCCTTCAGCTCCCGGATCTCGACGAGCTGCTCCTCGGGCGTGGACCTCACGCTCAGGGGCAGGTACAACACGGGCGGGACCATCGGCGGTGCGGCCGGCGTGGGTTCGAAGGTCATCTCGGTCTCTCCTCGGTTGTCACTCGTAGCTCGGCGGGACCCACAGCAGCTGCGCGGCGACCAGGCCGCGGTCACGGCTGACGATCTGCGCGCGGCCGGGGATGGCCGGGACGGCCTTGACCTTGCCGATGAGCTGGCCCTCCTCCGGGTTGCCCGAGAGCAGGATGCCGGTGGCGCCGAGGTCGGTCATGCGCTGGATGATCGGGTCGTACGCGGCACGGCTCGCCCCACCCGTGCGGCGGGTGAGGATCACGTGGAGACCGAGGTCGGCTGCCTGGGCGAGGAGCGGTGCGAGCACGGCGACGGGGTTGCCCTGCGACGTCGACACGAGGTCGTAGTCGTCGATGAGGACGAACCCTTCCGCGCCCTTCCACCACGACCGGCTGCGCAGCTGATCGGGTGTGACATCGGCACCGGGGATGCGGCTCTGGAAGAACTGCGCCAGCTCGCTCATCCCTCCCTCGGTCATCTCGTGCGACGTGAGGTAGGCGCCCAGGTACTCCTGCGGGATCTCTCCCAGCAGCGCGCGGCGGTAGTCGACCACGAAGATCTTCGCCTCGGTCGGCCCGTACAGTCGGGTGATCTCATGCACGACGCCGCGCAGCATCGAGGACTTGCCGGAGTCAGCGTCGCCGTACAGATACAGCAACGGCTCGGCGACCGGGTCGATCGAGAAGGGAGCGAGGTTCGCCTCGTCGATGCCGAGCAGGATCTCGCGCGGCTCGGAGCCGTCGGGTGAACCCGCGGCTGCGACGGCGCGCAAGTCGGCGTGACTGATGCGGGACGGCAGCAGGCGCAGCTTGGGTCCGGCGGGTCCGTGCCACGCGCCGGCGACGCGGGCGACCAGGTCGTCGATGCCGTCGGCGAGCGAGGAGGCGTCGTCGACGCCGTCCACCCGTGGCAGCGCCGTGAGCATCTGCAGGCCGCGGTCGTTCAGACCGCGACCGGGGATGGCCGTGACGTTCTCCGCCGCCTTGCGGTTGACCTCGGAGTCGGTCGGGTCGCCGAGCCGAAGCTCGATCCGCGTGCCGATGAGGTCCTTGATGTTGGCGCGGATCTCCATCCAACGCGCCGCGGTGATCACGACGTGCACGCCGTAGGTCAGACCGCGCGCGGCGATCGCCTGGATCTGCGGCTCGAGCATCTCGAACTCGGCGCGAAGCGTGCCCCAGCCGTCGACCATGAGGAAGATGTCGCCGTAGCCGTCGTCAGCGAGGCCCTGGGCGCGGCGCTGACGGTACGCGTCGATCGAATCGATGCCGTTCTGACGGAAGTACACCTCGCGGGCGTTGAGGAGGCTCGTGACCTCGGCGACCGTGCGCCGGACCACATCCGGCTCCGACCGCGTCGCAACGCCGCTGACATGCGTGAACTTCTGCAGACCGGTGAAGCTGCCGCCACCGAAGTCGATGACGAAGAACTGCACCTCCTGCGGGGTGTGCGTCAGCGCCAGGGCGACCATGGTGGTGCGCGCGAGCGTGCTCTTGCCGCTGAGAGGCGCACCGACGATCGCCATGTGTCCGGCTGCGCCACCGAGCGAGACGGCGAGGTTCTCGCGACGCTGCTCGAGGGGCACGTCGACGATTCCGAGCGGCACGGTGAGCGCGCCGGCACCACGCCAACGCGGGGAGACCAGGCCCAGCGATGGGTCTTCGACCAGGTCGCCGAAGAGCTGGTCGAGCGTGGCCGGCGTCTCCAGCGGCGGCAGCCATACCTGGTGTGCGGCCGGGCCGCGTCCGCTCATCATCTCGACGGCGATCTCGAAGGTGTTCCGCTTCTCCTCCGGTTCGGCGTCGACGACGACCTCCGGCTCATCCACCGGTGCCTCAGCGCGCCAGACGGGTGCGGCCGTGAAGAGCTCGACCGCGGTGGACCCGGAGGTCTGCCCCGACCCCGAGGCGGCGCGACGGCGGCGGCGGGGCGGCGGACCCGACACGTACGCGGCGCGGAACTGCGTCATCGTCTCGGTGTCGGACTTCAGGATGCCGGCGCCCGGCTGCGTGGGCAGGTGATACGCGTCAGGGACGCCGAGGACGGTGCGCGATTCCGCGGCCGAGAAGGTACGCAGACCGATGCGGTACGAGAGGTGCGTGTCGAGGCCGCGCAGCTTGCCCTCTTCCAGCCGCTGCGACGAGAGCAGCAGGTGCACCTGGAGCGAACGGCCGAGACGACCGATGTTGACGAACGTGTCGACGAACTCGGGCTTGGCCGACAGCAGTTCCGAGAACTCATCCGCGACGATGAGCAGCGCGGGAAGGGGCGCGAGGTCGGTGCGTCCGCCGCGACGAGCCTTCTCGTAGTCGGCGACGTTGGCGAAGGGCCCGGTCGCGCGGAGCAGCTCCTGACGGCGCACCATCTCACCCTGCAGCGCATCCTGCATGCGGTCGACGAGAGAGATCTCCTCACCGAGGTTGGTGATGATCGCCGAGACGTGGGGCATGTCGGCCATGCCGGCGAACGTCGCCCCACCCTTGAAGTCGACGAGCACGAAGTTGAGCTGCTCGGGAGAGTGGGTCATCGCGAGCGCCAGCACGAGCGTGCGGAGCACCTCCGACTTGCCCGATCCGGTCGCACCGATGATGAGACCGTGCGGCCCCATACCCTGCTGGGCCGATTCCTTGATGTCGAGGATGAGGGGGCTGCCGTCCTCGGTCTGACCGATGGGCACCCTCAGGCGATCCCGTTCGAGGCGCGGCGACCATGCCGCGTCGAGGTCGAGGTCGCGCACGTCGGGAAGACCGAGCAGCTCGACGAGCTCGGCCTGATCGGTCGCACTCTTCTTCTTGGTGATGGTCGTGCCACCCGAGTACAGCGCGATCAGGCGCCGGGCTGTGGCTTCGGCCTCGACGATGCTGATCGCGTCGGCCTCGAAGGGGCGGGCGGGAACCTGCAGGCTCACGAGCTCGGCACGCGCACCCTTGCCGCCCGCTTCGAAGGCGATGCGGAGCGCGTTCGGATCGTCGAGGTCGCCCCAGCGCGCCGGGAGGTCGATCACGGTCACGCCCTGCACGCCCTCACCGCTGACGAGCATGTCGTTGAACGAGGTGGTCGCCCCGTCGGTGACGATCACGATGTGCGGTGCCTTGGCACCGGAACCGTCACGGACGAAGCGCGAGCGCTCCCGCACCTCGGCCGGCAGCATGTCTTCGAGCTCCGACAGCTGGGAACCGATCATGCGCGCGGCGCCGAGCCCGTCCCTGACGGTGCGCGAATGCGTGTGCGGCAGCCATTTCGCCCATTCCCACTGCGGGAGGACGTCGGGGCCGGCGGCAATGACGATCTGGACGACGTCGGGGTCGTGCATGGTGGCCACGTGCAGCAGCATCGCCCGCGCGAGTGCTCGCGTCTCGTCTTCATCGCCGGTGATCTCGATGCGGGCGTAGTCGCGCAGCGTCACGCCCAGCGAGAGGTTCTTCTGGATCTCGTGCGTCAGCATGAAGCGGTGGGCGGCGGACGCCGCGACCGGGTCGAGCTGGGCGAGAGGCGGCAGCTCCGGGGCCTCGAGCGTGATGCACAGCTGCTGGTCGTTCATGCCGACGCGCACCGAGAGGAAGTCGGGGTCGTTGACACCGCGCTCCCACACACGCGTGCGCTCCTCGGCGATGTACGGGAGGGTCTCCGGTGCGGGGAGGTGCCAGTTCGCGGCACGCCTCTGCTGCCGGGCCGCGACGCGGACGGTCTGTCGCAGCTCGGTCAGGTAGGCCAGGTATTCCCGGCGGGCGCCGAGCGTCGCCGCCTGCCGCTGCGAACGCTGACGCCAGCCGTTGACGGCGACGAATCCGAGCGACGAGAGCAGGAACATGCCACCGGTGAGCAGACCCGTGACCGACTGGTTCGACATGGTGACCATGACGATCGCGCCCACGCTGCCGAGCATGGGCAGCAGCGAGCCGAGGATTCCCATGCCGCCGTCGTTGGGCTGCAGCTCCGGCGGCGCCTGGACGGGGAGCTTCCCGGAGGGGACGCGGGGCGGGGCGAGACGGGGTCCTGTCATGCTCTCTCTCCGGCGCTGCTGTCGGTGCCCAGCAGGAGGCTGATGGTGAAGCTGCGGTTTCCGATGCGCACGCGGTCGGCGTCGTCGAGGAGCACGCGCTCCCCGGCGACGAGCTCGGTCGTCTGACCGTCGTCTGCGCGGATGTCGGAGCCGTTGGTCGAACCGAAGTCGGTGACCCAGGTGCGACCGCGCGAGTGCTCGATGCGCAGATGCGTCTTCGAGACCGACGCATCGGGGTCGGTCACGATGATGAGCCGGTCATCGTGGGCGCTGGCGACAGGTGCCCGGCCGAGGTTCGCGGCGAGCGGGAGGGCCAGCTGCACCCGCTGTCCCGTGTCGAAGATCAGCAGCAACGCTCCGGTCTCGGATGCCGTCGCCGCAGCATCGGCGCCGCCGGCCTGCGGCGCGGGCGTCGGGGCGACAGTGAACAGCGGCTTGTCCGTTCCCGGTGCGGTCGGCTCCGGCGTCGCAGTGCGGTGGGATGCGGCGCGGGCGTCGGTGGGCTCGGAGTCTTCGTCGATCACCGCGGAATGCGCGCCCAGCGGCACGACCTGCGGCGGGGCCAGCGACTCGACGGCGTCGGCGGCAGGTGGCTGCGGCTGCGCCTCGACCGCGGCAGAGGCGGGCACGGAGACCACGACAGTGCCGGCGACACGATCGGCCCACGACTGCCGCCGCCCGCTGCGGTCCCACGCACCGGACGCAACGATGACCCAGCTGCCCACTGCGACGAGGAACCCGGCACCGGTGATGATGCCGCGCACGAGCTGGCGGCCGACACCCGGCGAGAAGGGCCGGTCGACCCGAGCGGTGCGGAGACGCAGCACCGCGTTGCCGAGCGTGATGCCGGTTCGCGCTTCGAGGACCCAGAAGAAGATCGCGAGCTCGAAGACGGCGAGCCCGGCGAGCAGGGGGCTGTGAGAGATCATGAGGACGATGGCCGCGGCGAGCACGACCACTGCGGCATCGAGCGTGAAGGCGGCGACGCGCAACCCGGTTCCCGCCGGAGCACCGGCGAACGCCGGCCCGAGTCCCTCTGCGGGCTGTCGCGCGGTCGTGCGTCGGGATTCGATCCGGGTCGGCGATGGCGGATTCTGCGCCTGCTGCAGTGGGGCCCCGTCGACGCCGGGAGGCGCCGCGATCAGCGCAGGGGGCAGCGCCGGGATCTCGCCCGGCTGGCCGCCTCCGGGTTGCATCGGAGGGATCGGGCCACTGCCCGGCCAGGGCTGTGGTTCGCCGTTCCCGCTCATCCGGCCATCATTCCACGAACGAGGGCGAGGGCATTCGCGTAGAGCAGCGCGGAGGGCAGCGCGAGTGCGACCGCGAGCCATTCGAATGCGTCGCCGAACCTCGACCAGATCAGCGAACTCGCGCCGCGCGAGACGGGGATGACGACGGCGACGGCCACGAGCCCCACGCCGAACAGCACGGCGGCGCCGAGCACCTGGAAGCCCGCACCGAGCGCGGTGGCGGCGTGGATGCCGGCGACCAGGAATACGACCGCGGCGGCGGCGCGCGGGAACCAGCGCAGGATGCGCGATGTCGTATGCCGCGGCGTGAGCAGGAGCGCGAGGCCCAGACAGCAGAAGAGAGCGATGCCGCCGGAGACCACCAGGGGGTCGTCCGGCCATGGACGCAGGAAGGCGATCGGCGCCATCAGGGCGGCGACGACGCTCAGCACGGCGGTCCCGGCGATGAGCCGCGCGGACGAATCGTCGACGACGGCGGTGATGCGCTCCGGCCGCAGCAGTCCGACCGACTCGGGGATCGCTCCGCGCACGGTCCACCGGCTGGTCATGAAGTGCTTGTAGTCGATGAAGTAGCCCTCGGGAAGGTTGACGAGGCTGCTCGGAAGCGCTCGCAGGCCCAGGGGGATGAGCCCGAGCGAGATCGCCGCAGCCTCCGCCTGGCCCCAGCGCATCAGCAGGGCGAGGCCCCAGACGGCGGCAAGGGCGACGAGCAGCACGGTCGCTGTGCCGGCGGCAGCCCGCATGGGGCGCACCTTGGCGGTGACGGCGATGATCGCGGTAGTGGTCCCCGCCGCGAGGAAACCGGCTGCGGCCGAGAGATGCGCACTCGCTTCGAGGTCGGCGGGGATCAGGAGCGCGCCGGCCGCGAACGAGAGGAGTACCGGGGCGAGCACGCCGAGGATGCCGCGCACCCCTGCCGCAGAGTCGCGACGCGCCCACGCCACCGCGCCGCTGATCGCACCGGCTGCCACCAGGAGCGCGATCAGAAGTCGGAGCAGCGGATCGCCCGCACCCTGCGCGAAGACGGCGACGAGCAGCAGTCCGGCGACCGCCAGCATCCACCATCGCGCGCCGTGGTCGGCACGGGTGGAGCCGGTCGTCGTGCCTGCGGGACGAGCCTGCGGGGCCAGGGCCGTGCGGTCGATGAGCGCGTAGAGGCCGCCGTCGACGAGGTCTTCGCACTCGGTGTCGCCCGGAATCTCGAACCCACCGGGGCCGATGGTGACGAAGCGATCAGCCGTCGACAGCCCGCTCAGGATCAGCGCGTCTTCGAGGGTCTCGTCGAGCGGGAGCGAGAGATCGATACGACGATCCTCGCTCTGGAGCACGATACGACGCCGCTCTACGATCTCGACTGACACACCTGCACCCTATCCACTGTGCGGGACATGCGTCGTGCGGCGACGCTGCGCGATGTTCCCGGCGTCACGACTGCTCCGTGTTCACGGCGTCGATGATCTCTCGCGCACCGTCCATCGTGAAGCGCACATCATCACCGACGGTCACCGAGACGACACCCGGAACAAGGCGCTCCATCATCGAATCGAGGTCGATGTCCTCGTCGTTGACGTCTACGACCCCGAGTTTGAGTTCATCGATCGGCAGATCGTTCTCATCCACGATGATCTGCAGAATCGACGCGAGTTCAGCGTCTGTAAGTTCGTCATCATCGAGATATACATTCACCGCAAGGTAGTGGTTGAAGCCGGACACCGCCTTATCCGCACCCGCCTTCGCGATCCCGATGTCGGATGCAAGCAGCGCCGCAGGGATCTCCTCCACCTCATCGTCAGCAAGATCACCCGCGATGAATGAGCAGCCGGCGAGCGACGCCATCAACGTGACTCCGAGCAACACCGCGGCAACGTTGCGGCGCAGAATGTGCGGGCGCGAGGGCCCGCGCATCAGTGCTCCACCCCCGAATACACCTGATGATCGATGACCTGTCCGCCGAGTTCCGCCAGGTTCCACGGGTCTTCACCGTCGTTGCTCGATCGGTACTGCTCTTCCGATGCGGAGACGGAGTCCGCATAAAGAGGATTGCGCGTCACGACTGCTCCGACCCCACGGCATCGATGATTTCGCGCGCCCCGTCCATCGTGATCCACACGATCGACGATGAGGAGACCTCGACCACTCCCGGGACGACGCGCTCCATCATCGATTCCACATCTATGCCGACACCGTCGACATCATCGACACCGAACCTGATGCTGTCCGTCGGAAGGTCGTTCTCGTCCACGACGATCTGCAGAATCGAGGCAAGCTCCTCGTCTGTCAGCTCGGCATCGTCGAGATCCACGCCGACCCAGAGGTCGAAGGAGAGTCCGTTCGTCGCTTTCACCGCGAAGGCTTCGGTGACGCCGATGTCGGACGCCAGCAACGCCGCGGGAATCTCCTCGACCTCGTCCTCCGCCAAGTCGCCCGCGATCAACGAGCATCCGGTGACCGACATCAACAGTGCGACGCCAAGCAACCCCGCTCCGAGGCGGATACCGTGCCGTTTCAGGTGAGCGATCCGATGCATCAGTGCTCCACTCCCGAATACACCTGATGATCGATGACCTGTCCGCCGAGTTCCGCCAGGTTCCACGGGTCTTGGCCATCGTTCTGGGAACGATACTGCTGCTCCCATGCATCAACCGACTGCGCGTAGAAGTCGTTATCGTGCGCATCGAAAAGGTGCTTCCCGGGAGGATCGGGCAGCGTGATCTGGTGCATATTCGACGGCAAGACGGTGATCGGCGAGTTCGGGACGTCGATCGGTGCGATGCCGGGCAGACCCGGCAGCGCGATCGCGCTTCCGTCGGTCATCGGCACAATGTCCGATGCATGCTGGAAGGCGTACACGGGGATGTGCGGCGGCACCGCGAAGTTGTCGACGGGCGAGCCGTTCGTCACCACCCCGATCGGCTTGTAGGGGAAGGTCGGATCGGCGGCGAGGTTGACCGCCATGATGCCGCCCTGGCTGAAGCCGGT
This sequence comes from Microbacterium sp. NPDC058269, assembly GCF_042881445.1. Lineage (NCBI taxonomy): Bacteria > Bacillati > Actinomycetota > Actinomycetes > Micrococcales > Microbacteriaceae > Microbacterium > Microbacterium sp. NPDC058269. Next base: position 377,927 of record NZ_JBHVXT010000002.1, on the reverse strand, counting down.
GAGCACGACCTCCGCCCCCGCGGGTATCCCCGCTTCCTTCATCGCCTGCAGGACGGCACGCTCATACTGTCCCCGGAAGATCGGGTTGTCCATCATGAGTGCGAGGTTGCTGTCGCGGTCGTTCATCGCACCATGAGGTCCATCGAACTCCCAGGGCTGCGTCGATGGCAGAGACACCACCCAGTGGGTCGATCCGTCGGGAGCAAGAACCTGTTTGATATCGATGACCGTCGAGTCCTGTCCACCCATCGCGTCTGTCCACGAGTTGACCTTTACGAGATCAGACAGCGAACCGAGTGAAGTGATCTTGTGCGCTTCGATGTACGCGTTTCGCTGCTCCTCCGTGGAGAGGTCATCCGGATCGATCTCCCGCATGTCGACATCCGTATCGAGGAAGTCGTCCAGCACGTTCCCTCCGAGCACTCCGAGCGGGCCGCCGAACAGCACCCCGACGATCGGCATCATGTCGGCGATCACACCACGCAACTGCTGAAGCGCGTCGCCGATGAGCGGTGCGAGTTTGTACAAGAGCTGCGCGAGTGACACGACGGCGCTGATCAGGCTCTTCACGAGCGCCCCGCCTACCGTGATGAAATCGGAGGCCGACTTCGCGAAGCGCTCGATGTCCTGCAGCTTCGACATCGGGTTCAGCGACCATCCGAAGAGGTCATCGGCGAACCGGCTGAGGCGTCCCAGGAAGTCGCAGATCAGCACCCGGGTCGACTCGATGATCTGCGAGACCATGCGGACGGCGCTTGCGGTCGCGCCCGTCCACTGCACACCGTCTTCGGCGACGGAGATGAGGTCGGTGAAGCGCTCACGCAGGGCTCGGATCATGCGTCCATCGAAATCGACGAGCGTGCGCTCGGCTCCGCGCAGCACAGTCAGCACAGACCCGAGCGCACGTTCGGAGTCCTCCCAGCGTGAGGCGAAAGCGCCGACGGTGCCCGGGTCGCCGAGCAGGTCATCGAACCACTCCCGGAGCGGGGCGATGTACTGGATGAGAAGCCCCGCGACGCCAGGGATGCTGGCGCAGTCCGCCTGGGCGGAGGTGTATCCCGCAGCGCCGGCAGCCCAGGAGCCGGATCGCACCTGACCGCTGACGGCGGCGACCGCCGTCACAGGGCCAGCCCCTCGATGGCGCGGAACGTCGTCACCGCTGTCTCCTCGATCTCGCTGAACTGACCGGCAGTGGCCTGCAGTGCCGCGGAGGTCATGGCGGACAGCGCACTCGCGGTCACGAGCGTCGACCGCGAGGCGTCCGCGAGGCCCGACACGGCGGGGCCGAGCATCGGTCCGCACATGGCGCCGAACGCCTCGACTCCCACGCCGCTGCCGGCGTTGGCCGCGGCGGCTCGCAGGACGTCTGCGGCATCCGCGAGCGCGCGCACGTGCGCCTGAAGAACTTCCGGATCGATGATGATCTGCTGATTCGCTGCCGCTGTCATGGCTGTCCTCTCTGCCAGGTCGAGGGTCTCAGCCACCGAGGGCGCGCTGGCCCGCGAGGTCGGCTTCCGAATACGACGTTCCGAGGTCGGCGAGTGTCGTCGCGATGGCGTCGACGAGCTCCGCGCGCTCCCGCATCGACAGGTCGAAGCGACCGTGTGCGGAGTCGAACGCCGACTGGGCGTCACCGGACCAGGAGCCCCGCAGCACACCGGCGACGGCCATGAGCTGCTCCAGCGCCGCGTCGATGTTCACGGAGGCATCTCCGATCGACCGCGCGGCCGCTGCGAGGCGCGACGGGTTGACCTCGAGCGCCGACATCAGCGGTAGCCCAGAAAGCTGTCGCCGGGCGCCGGGAACGCGGCGTCGACGTCGCGTCGGACCGCATCGACCAGGCCGGAGTCAGCGCCGAGCGTCTGCGCCATCGATTCCAGCACGATGTCGGCCGCGGCACGCTGCGCCTTGGCGATGGTCGCCGTGATCACCGCTCCGAGCGCCGCGGCGTCGTCGGCCGCCGCGCTGGAGAGCCGCACCGCGGTGATTCCGCCGGTCGGCTGCGCCACCACGGTGACCCGCCCGTCCGGCGATGTCACCGTCGCCGTCACCTGAGTCGCCTCGGCGGCTACGCGCGCAGCTTCACCCGCCCGCACACGCGACTGCGCGATCTGCGCATCGATCTTCGCGTTCAATGCCTCCATCGACGCCAGAAGGTCATCGTCCCCCGACATTGCGTTCCTCTCTCCGGTCGGCTCGAATGAGCCCTGCTTCCTTCGCACGCGGCCCCCCGACCGCGTCAATGTGTCAGGTGGTGGGCTCGTCGCGAGATCCAGCCCTCGCGCCCTTGGCGCGGGGACCGACCTCTTCGTCATCTTCGAGCTTCGGAGCGATGGGACCACCGAGGCCTGACCGCTTGGCCTTCTCCTCCTCGTCAGCGCCACCGGCGCCGCCCATCATGCCCATGCCAGGACGGCCGCCCGCACCGGCTGCGCCCGAGGAACCGGTGCCTGCCGCACCCGCACCGCCGACACCGCCTGCACCACCGACGCCGCCCGTACCCGCGGCACCGCCGACACCGCCCGCGCCGCCGAGTGCGGAGTTGCCGAGCAACCCGCCGCCCGCCTTCAGACCCGCACCGGATGCCGCGCCGAGACCCGAGCCGCCGAGGCCGCCCATGCTGCCGAAGCCCGCGATCTTCGAGCTCGCAGCGATCGCTGCCGCACCCGCGCCGCCACCGACGATGCCGCCGAGACCTCCGCCTCCGGAGCCGCTACCGCCGGGAAGCAGTCCGCCACCAGGGCCGACGGGGTAGCCACCACCGGTTCCCGCGCCGCCACCGGATCCACCGGGTAGTCCGGGCAGCACGCCGCCACCGGGAGAGTCGACCGAAGGATCCTTGCCGCCCGGGAGAACGGGGCCATCGCCGCCCGGATCCACCGGATGCCACCCCCCAGTCCCCGGTCCGCCGGGAAGAGTCGGTGTCGTGGGGGACGTCGGGACCGGCGGCTGGTACTCACCGACGCCACCGGTGGGCGGCTGGTAGCCGCCCACCCCCGGAGCGGATCCGGAGGGACCGCCGCCGACTCCCGGCGAGTTAATTCTCGGGGCGTCAACCTGCGGGCCGCCGATGGGCCCGTCATCGATGTTGTCGTCGTCCGATCGGATGAACCCGATGCTGCTGAGCTCGTCGGAAGCTGCACGGAGATCGCGTGTGTGGTCGACGAGGGACTTCTCGACGTTTTCCACGATCTGCCGTGCCGCTTCCTCACGCTGATTACCCAAAAAGTCGCCGATAGCATCCAGCGCGCTGTCGGCAGCAAGCGGCCCAAGCACAGGATGGATCACGAACGACGCCCCCTTCGCCGCGTTTGCCCAGAACGGGTCGACCGACGCCGAGGGAAGCTCCGCTGACGCCGCGGTACGTCTCGCTTCGTTTCCCGCTCCGACGGAGGAGTCGATAGCGCTGACGAGATCGCGGATGTCGCTGAATTTCAGACGGATTTCGTCGATGTCCGCGGTCGCGCGCTCGGCGGCGGTGCCCGTCCACGATTCGGAAATGCGGACCTTTGAGAGGGCCGTATCAAGTGAACTCAATGCGTTCATGAGCGCCGACGTCTTCGGGATGATCGAATCCGACAACGTGCGGATGCGGTTAAGCTCCGCCTCGTATCCGCCGCCTTGCTTACCCGCCATGGTTGCCCCCTTGTTCGGTGGTCTTTCGTTGTGAGGATCGTGTCAACACGATCGCGAGGATGATGCCGCCGATGACCAGCAGCACGAGAACGATCCCGCCGCCGATGAGCCACGGCACCATCGCGGAAGCTTCGGACGGCGGCTCTACCGCACCAGGCCCGGTGGTCGGGCTCGCCGTCGAGTCGCCCTCGCCGAGCGCCGCCTTTGCCTCATCCACCATCAACTGAGACGGCGAGGCATTGGGGTCGTCGGCGTCGAAGATCGGGTTCACATCGGGATACTTGGTCGGGTCGACAGCCAACATCCCGGTGAGAGACGCCGCCCCGTACCCAGTGCCGGAGTTCCATTTCGGATCGTGCTCGCCTTTTGTGCCCGTGTTGTGGATCAGGCTCTGGATCAGTTGCCCTGCCGTAGCCTCGGGATACTTCTGCTTCACCACGGCCAGCATCCCCGCCACAATCGGCGTTGCGAATGACGTCCCCGACCCCAGTTCCTGCGCATCCCACGAATCCGATGTGCCCTGCAGCAGCAGATCCAACCCGGGCGCGGCAATGACGACGTCATCGCTCACGTTCGGCGTCCCGTTCACGCCGTTCTGGATCTTGCCGTCCTCACCGAACGCCTGCACAGCCACCACACCGTTCAACGCGGCCGGCCAGAGTGCGATGCCGTCCTCGTTCGGCATACCGGCGACCACCACCACGTCACTGGCGTGTGCTTCGGCGACGCCCTTCGCGACGTCTGTCAGACTGCCGATGGAGATGGAGATGATGTCCGCGCCATCCGCCACGGCATCCGAGATCGCGTGATCGAGCCCGAACCGACCATCCTCTGCGAGCGTGGTGCCGTCCTCCTGCAAGCACTCCGCATCATCGTCACCGCCGACCCCGTCGAGCACACCGCCGGAATTGTAGAACAGCAGTTCCACCCCTGGCGCTACCCCTTTCACTGGGGCACCCCCGGACGGTGCTTCCCCCGTGCCCACGATCATCGACACGACGTTCGTGGCGTGGGACGCAGCAACATAGTCGGTCGACACCGTCGGATACGGAGCGCCAGAAGGATCAAAACAATACGACGGCTCGCGCACCGTCACATCGGCCCCACGGAGACCGACCACGTCGGGATTGATCTGACTATCGATCACCGCGACCTTCACCCCAGAACCATCGAGACCCGCATCATGCGCAGCTTGAATGTGGGCCCGGTCGAACCACCACAGCCCCGAATCCGCGGTGCCGGCAACCGCGGCCGACGGCACCATGACCGCGACCGCGAGCCCTGCCACCCCGACGATTGCTGCGAATCCACGATGCGCACGCCTCATCAGAAGTCGGCGTCCTCGGGCTGGTCAATGGAGCTATCGGTGTCGACCCGACCTCCGCTCGCGGACCCGCCACTCGTGCCCGTGGCGGTACCAGTCCGTGCGGGCGTACCCGCCTGTTCGACGGCCGAATCCAGAAGCGACACGATCAGCTTCGTCTCGTCAGCGAGCGCGGCGTCCTGCTCCGCGATCTCGAGGACAGCAGCCCGAATCGTGTCGTGGGTGTTCTGCAGCTTCTCCAGTGCCTTCTCCGTGGCCACGCGCATCGCAGAGGCGGCACTCAACACCGCTCGGTGAAACTCGCGCGTCGTGTCCGACACATCCCCCTCAGCTACGCCCACCTCAGCCGGACTCGGGAACTCCTGCAGTTCGCGTAGAAGTCGCTTCAGCTCGGCGAACACTCCATCGAAGTCGACTGCGATAGCCATCGACGCCCCTCCTTGTTTACAACGGCGAATCCCGTGACATCTGCTGTACCGTCCGGTCACTCGCCGAAAAGCACAGCAGACGGCGCGGGTCCGACGCATCTCTGCGACGGACCCGCGCCACGGGTCAGGCCCCGAACCGCCCGGCAGCCGACTTGTCGGTCTGCACGTACTGGCCCGAGATCTCCTCGGTCTTGCCCGCGATCTGCGTGAGCAGCTGCTGCATCTCACTCAGCGAACGGTTCCACTTGGCCTGCGCCTGGTCGTATGCCTGCTGTGCGGCACCGTCCCAGGAAGCCCGCAGCTTGCCGACCTCGGACTCGAGACGGTCGAGCTCGGAACGAATACCCTGCGACCCGCTGCGGATCTGCGCTGCCAGAGCGTTGACCTGCTCCGGGCGAACTGACATTGACTGCATCATGTTCTCCTTGAAATCTCTGTGGTCTACGCTCAGGAACCCATCATCGAGCCGAGGCCCGAGATGGTCTGCTGGTGCGCTTCTTCGGTCGCGGCCTGGTCACGCTCGGTGCCTGCGAGGGCATCTTCGAGCGTCACGAGAACCTCGTTGAGCTGACGAGCCTGCTCGTCCCAACGCGACATCAGCGTGGTGAACGATGCGGCAGCCGCACCCGTCCAGAATCCACGCAGCTGCTCGATCTCACTGCGGACCTTCTTGGTCTGCTGGTCGATCCCGGTCTTGGTCTCCCGCACCGCCTGGGCTCCGCGACGCAGAGCCCCTTCTTCTGCGGAGATGACATCAGCCATAACTCACTCCCTCCGGTCCACTTAGGACACACGTGCGGGGGAGCGCATCCCTGATCTGGGACGACTTCGAAACAACCCCCCACGAATCTGTTTCAGGAGCCAGGGTAGAACAGATCCCAACGAATCACCACAAGCGAAGACGGATCCGCGACGATATTTGTGCCTTCGATGGAGAAATCGGGCCGAATGAGCGCCGTAGGGTGTGCGGTGTCGCCGGATGCGGACCCCCACTCTCGTTGACGGATGCAGCCGCCCGCAACCCTCAGGGTTCGGTAGTCGGCACAGTGACGGCACCTTCACAGGTGATCGATCCCGACAGTGTCGCGGGATGCCGCTCGGCATCATCGGCCGTGACATTCACATCGTCACCGGGCTCCCATCCCTCGACCAGGGAGACTTCACCTTCCGACGTGCCGACGGTGAGCACGGTGCCTGATGCCGAGAGATCGAGTTCGGTGCCTTCGAAGAGCACCAGCCCCTCATCGCTTGCGGTGCCAACCGATCCGCGGCGGTCGCTGTCGAGCCGAATCGAGAATCGCCCTTGCGGATCATTCGAGATCGCAAGCCCGTGCACACTGCCCACGTCGCAGGTGATCTGGTCGGGGGTGAGCGTCGATGTCCGCTCCTCGCCGTCCACCTCATAGGTCACGGTGAGTGCCGTCGCAGCTCCGGGAGCGCACCCTACAAGTGTCAGGACCATCAGCGCTGTGACGAGGAAGACCGCCGTCGTCCGCTGCGTCACCGTCGTGAACGCCGCGGCAGGACGATCGCGAGGATGATGCCGCCGATGACCAGCAGCACGAGAACGATCCCGCCGCCGATGAGCCACGGCATGAGCGGCGAAACACTCCGAGGCGGCATCTCCACGTCCGATGTCGATGTGGGCGACGGCTTTACGCGGTCGAGCGCCGCTGCGGCCTCGTTCACCTGGCTCTGATTCGGGATGGCAAGAGAATCCTCCGAATCGAACAGAGGGTTCACATCCGGGTACTTCGTCGGGTCCACCGCGAGCATCCCTGTGAGAGACGCCGCGCCATAACCCGTGCTGTTGTTCCACTCCGGGTCGTGCTCACCCTTGGTACCTGTGTTGTGCAACAAGCTCTGGATGAGCTGGGCACCAGTCGCATCCGGATACTTCTGCTTAACCACAGCGAGCATGCCCGCCACGATCGGCGTCGCAAACGAAGTGCCGGAGCCGAGCCGCTGCTCCTCCCAGGAGTTCTCCGTCCCCTGCAGCAGCACGTCGACCCCTGGGGCTGCGATGGCAACATCGTCGCTCACGTTCGGAGTTCCTGACGGACCGTTCTGGATGTGCCCGTCCTCACCAAACGCCTGCACAGAGAGCGCACCGTTCAAACCCGCGGGATAACCCGAGAGACCGGAATCGTTCGGCATCGCCCCGAGCACGATCACCCCTGCTGCATATGCCTTCGCGACATCCTTTTCGATGCCGGTGGCTCCGTCGGCGGAGACCGAGATGATGTCCGCGCCAGCGTCAACCGCATCCGAGATCGCGCGCGCCATCGCGGTTCGCCCCTGGTCGTCACGGACTTCTCCGTTCTCGAGCAGACACTCCTCGTCGGCGCCCCAGATGCCCCCTACGACGCCATCACGGATGCCGCTGCCGCTGTAGTAGAGCACCTTCGCGCCCGGGGCCACACCTTTGATCGGCCCACCTCCATCCGGGGAATCTCCGGTTCCGAGGAGCATGGACGCCACATTCGTTCCATGAGACGACGCGAGATATTCCGTTGACGTCGCCGTGTACGGTTCCCCACTCGGATCGTGGCAGTAGGACGGCTCCACAACCTCAAGATTCGCGCCGCGCAAACCGACCACATCCGGATTGATCTGGGAATCGATGATGGCGACCTTCACCCCGGCCCCATCGAAGCCCGCGTCATGCGCCGCCTGAATGTTGCCCCGATCAAACCACCACAGACCCGACTCCGCCGTCGCGGCGACCGCGGCCGACGGCACAACAGCCACCAAGCCCACCACCACGGCCCCCAGCGCCGCCGCGAACCGACTTGACCCGCGCGCCATCACTGCTCTCTCCACGAAAATGCCACGCCCCGCACGATCCCGATCCGCCGCTCCGGCACCGCGACCATGGCACACTCCCTCCGGTCCGCATGCGGACACACGTGCAGGGAGCGCATCCCAGAACGGGACGACTTCGAAACAACCCCCCACGAATCTGTTTCAGCATGCAGGCTAAGCCAGATCGGGGTGAATCGCCAGAATGCTGTCACCGCCTGCGGCCGGAGATGTGGGTCTCTCGCGAGTGAAACGAGGCGGGACGCAGTCCTCCCCCGTGCGGATCCGTGTCGCGATTCGTGACTTCGATGGAGAAATCGATCCTCTCGGCGGCTACGTGCTGTCGTGCACCTCAACTAGGGTGAAAGGCGGAATGCGCAGCCACCGGATCTCCTCCGGTCCGGCTGCACACCATGGAGGGGGCATCGTTCCATGACTCAGAGCAGCGCAGCGGCAGGTACCGTGCTGCGGCTTTCCGTCGTCAGCGACGACCGACGGCTCGATGTCGGCGTACCGTCGCAGGTTCCGCTCGTCGAGATCATCCCGGGATTCGCCCGCAGTCTCGGCGTGCTCGACCCGACTCTCACCCACGGCGGATACGCACTGCAGCGCGCCGACGGCACCGCACTCGACCCTGCTCGTGGTGCTGCCGCCCAGGGCGTGCATGACGGCGAGCTGCTGACCCTGGTGCGCGGCGGGCTGATGCACGAGCCGCGCATCTATGACGACGTCGTCGAAGCCGTCATCGACGCCACGGCCGAGCAGCATGGCTCATGGACTCCCGCCGACAGCTCGCGCACGGCGCTCTTCGTCAGCCTCACGTTCCTCTCCCTCTGTGCGCTGCTCCTCGTGGCCACGCCCCCGACTTCTCTGATCCCCGCGATCATCGCCGGTTCCGGTGCGGTCGTGCTCAGCGTCGCCGCCGCCGTCCTCATGCGCCTGCACCAGCCCGAAGCCGGGCACGCTCTCGGGCTCACCGCCGCGGCCTACGGCGGACTGGCCGGCTACCTCGCGGTGCCGACGCAGAGCATCTGGGGATGGCCCCTCGCCGCGATGGGACTCGGCCTCGTCATCGTCGGCGGACTCGGACTCGCCGTCACGCAGGACAAGCCGGAGATCCACCTCGTCCCCATCGCACTCGGCGCCTCGATCGGCATCACCGCCACAGCTGCCGCCGTCTTCGGCGACCCGCTCGCGCCGTACGCCATCATGCTCGCGACCACAGCCCTGCTCGCGAACGGCATCCCGTGGCTCGCACTCAGCTCCACCCGCATCCGGGTGATCTCGCCGCAGAGCGATGCCGAGATGTTCGCCGCGCCCGTGCCGATCGACGCCGACGAGGTCAAGCGCCGCGCCGCCGCGGGCACCCGCACGCTGATCGCTCTCCGCGCCGCGCTGGGGCTCGCCGCACTGATCGCGACACCGCTCGTCGCGGCCAGCGGGGTCTTCGGCGCCGTGCTGTGCGTGCTCGCCTTCGTCGGGATGATGTTCCAGTCTCGCCAGATCCACGCCCGCCTCGGAGTGCTCGTGCTGATGGCCATCGGGGCGATCGGCCTGGCCGCGACCGGCGTGACCGTCGCCCTCGCCCTCCCGGACGTGCGCACCTGGATGCTGCTCATCCTGGTCGTGGCGACCGTGATCCTCGTCGGACTCACCCTGCTCACGCCCAAGGCGCGCCTGCGGCTCACGCGTCTCGGCGACACGGTCGAGATCCTCGCTCTCGCGCTGCTTCTCCCCCTCGGCGTCATCACGGCGGGGCTCGTCTGACCGATGGCGACCAAGAAAGATCTCATCGAAGCCCAGGGCTTCAGCAGACGACGGCTCCTCTCCGCCTTCACCGGCGGAGCACCCGGAGGCAAGGAACTCGACCCGGCGAAGCCGCTGCGCGCCGTGGTCGCCGGCGTCGCCCTCACCGTCGGCGTCATCCTCGTCGGAGTGTTCTGGGGGATCATGCAGCCCGGCCTTCCCGGCGACTGGCAGAACAACCGTCTGATCATCGCCACCGACACCGGGGCGCGCTACGTCTCGGTCGAGGGCACCCTGTATCCGGTGATCAACACCGCCAGCGCCCACCTGTTGATCCCGGCCGGCGAGTTCAAGGTCGTGCGCACCGACCAGTCAGCACTCGACGGCATCCCCGTCGGAAGCTCGATCGGCATCCTCGGTGCCCCCGACGATCTGCCCGCGCCGAGTGCCCTCATCAACTCGTCGTGGACCGCGTGCGTCGACGACTCCGCCGGCACGGCCGTGTCGCTGTCGAACGACCCGATCGCCGACGTCTCGAACGGCACCGGTACCGTGGTGCAGCGCGGAGACGAGCTGTTCGTGATCGCCGACGGCCTCCGCCACGCCGTGCCCGCCGACGACGCGAACGCCGTGCTGCGTGCAGTGGGTCTCGGCACCAGCGACGTGTATGAGGTCGACGGCCGCTGGCTGAACCTCTTCGACGCCGGTGCAGACCTCGAGCCGATCCGTCTCAACGCCGTCGGCGCCTCCGTTCCCGGCACCGACCTGACAGCCGGCACGATCGTGCACGTGCAGGGCAGCCCGGCCGACGAGCGCTACGTGGCCCTCGCCACAGGGGAGCTCGCGCGTCTCAGCCCGCTCGCCTACCAGCTGTATCTGCTCGGCAGCGGAGAGGAAGCCGGCGCCGAAGAAGAGGTGTCGCCCGCCGAGGTCGCCAACGTGCCGACCGTTCCGAACGCGGGTGGCGACGACTGGCCGACACAGCCTCTGACGACGCTCGCGGCGGGCGAGACCCCCTGCGCCGTCCTCGGCGACGACGCCCGCACGGTGCTCGGTGCGACGACCTCCGAGCTGCCGGAAGAGCGCAGCCGCGTCGACGTCGCCGTCGGCGGCGGCGCCCTCGTACAGGTGCGCGGCGCGTCAGACGATGCTGTCGGCATGGCTGTGCTGGTCGACGAGTCGGGCACCGCGTACGCGATCCCCGGAGCGGTCGTCGAGCCGGATGCCGAGGAGGCCGCGAGCGACGCCATCGCCCAGCTCGGCTACTCCCCCGCCGACATCGGACGTGTCTCGAACGCGTGGATCGAGTTCTTCGCCGCGGGACCGGCCCTGACCACCGAGGCCGCGAGAGAATCGCCCGGATCCGGGACGAAGTGATGCGTCGACGCGCCGCCCTCGCGACCCTCGTTCTGGGCGCAGCCGTGTTCGGCACCCCCGCCTCCGCGCTGGCATCGACCTCCGCTCCCGCCTCCATCGTCTCGGCGGCGACCGGTGCCTGCGAGCCCGGAAACGTCGTGTTCACACCCGAGGCTCCTGCCGCACTCGCCGCGCTCGGCGCCGAAGACGCGAACCGCCTCGCCACCGGTGCGGGCGTCGTCGTCGCGGTGGTCGATTCAGGGATCGATGCCGGCAACCCTCACCTCGCCGGAGTGGTCGTCGGTGGCATCGACCTCGTCGGCGACGGCGAACGCGGTGACGGGATGAGCGACATCGCCGGACACGGAACGGCCATCGCGGGTCAGATCGCCGGCCAGCCGGTCGCCGGGTCCGGCGTGGTCGGCCTCGCCCCCGACGCCCGCCTGCTGTCGGTGCGGGTCTTCCGCAGCGATTTGCCACAGGACGTCGACAAGGGCTTCGGTCCCACGTCGGAACGCATCGCCAACGGCATCCACTGGGCTGCCGACAACGGCGCCGACATCATCAACGTCTCTATGTCACAGGCATCGAACTCCGACGACCTCCGCGCCGCCGTGGAGCACGCCGCGGCGGTCGGAGCACTGGTCGTGGCGAGCGGGGGCAACAGAGCATCCGACGCCGAAGCCGAAGACGGACCCCGCTACCCCGCCGCCTACGAGCAGGTGCTCGGGGTCAGCGCCGCTGACGCCAACGGCCTCGCCACGGACGCCTCGATCCACGGCCCGCAGGTCGGCGTCACGGCTCCTGGAAGCAACGTGCTCACGTCCGCGACCGGTGGCGGCGACTGCCTCTTCGCCTCCGACGCCCCGGCGTCGAGCTTCGCGACCGGATATGTGAGCGCCGCCGCTGCGCTGGTCGCCGAAGCGCACCCGGAAGACCCTCCCGCCGGCTGGGCCTACCGCCTCACCGCGACCGCCCTCCGCGCAGATGCCGACAACCGCGACGACGTGAACGGGTGGGGATTCATCCAGCCCTCCGCCGCCATCCAGCTCCTGCCCGACGCCACCACCCGAGGGCCCGTCAGCCCCTTCTTCGACACGGCCGACAGCGCGGTGCGCCCGCCCGTGGCGACCGTCGACCCCGACCACGGTGCGTCGCCGTTCGCCCTCACCCGCGAGGCCACGCTGTTCGCAGCGATCGGCGGGGCAAGCCTGCTCGGCGTGCTCGGCATCCTCATCGTGCTGCGGCGACGCAAGGATGTCCCCGCGGAGGATCCCGCGGCATCGGAGCGCTCTGGTGGACTCCTCGAACGGCCGGAGCCGGGCGACGCCGCCGGTCAGTTCGACTGACACGACCCCGGGAGGGACCCGCCGAGGCCCTCACCGATCAGTAGGGCCCGCCGAGGAGTCGTCAGCTGCCTTCGAGCGCTCGGCGCCGGACAGACGCGATCCCCAAGACCCGAGCGCCGGCGACAGTCAGAACCCCCGACAGCAGAAGGAGGATGAGAGCGGTACCGGCCCCGCCCTGGCTCGTCATCGCGGAGCTGATCACGAACGCTGCCATGCTGCCGATCACACCGACGAAGAAGACGATCGCGAGCAGCCACATCACCACGCCCAGGCGAACTTCCTTCCCCGGCACCGGATTGGCAAGCCGAAACCCGCACCGGGCGAGCAAGAAGGCAGCCGCAGCAACGGCGGCCGCGACCAAGCCCACGCCGAGAAGAGCACCATCGGTGAGTGCACCGGCAAGGGAGGCGACAGCCATGATCGAGACGAGGACACCCACCACGAGCGAGATGATCGCGGGAATTCTCGGTCGCGCCCGGGAACTGGGGCTCATTTGTCTTGTCTCGCCTTCACTCAGACCGCGGCTGCTCCGGTCAGTTCGACCGACCGCCCTGGCGAGCGATCCGCACGAGACGGAAACCGACGATCGTCACGACGACCGCCAGCAGCAACACGATGATCGCCACCGCGACGCCGTTCTGACTGGCGACCGCGGAGCTGAGAACGAACGCTCCCATGCTGCCGATCACACCGATGATCATCGCGAGGAAGGCGAGCAGCATCAGCGGGCCCGAAGCAGGAAGTCCTGCCGAAGCGGATCGAGCGAGTTGGAATCCGTAGCCCGCGAAGAGGAACGCGATGACGGCGACGACCGCCGCGATCAGCCCGCCACCGAGGAGAGCACCGTCAGCGGGAGCGTTAATGAGGGAGATGATCGCCACGACCGCGGCGATCACACCGACGACGAGCGCGACGACCGCGGGGATCCGCGGCCGGGCCACGGGCACAGCTGCACTCATCATGCGGTTGCGATCGACGGCCAGGTGGTGATGCCCGCCGACGTGGATGTCATCGTCGTCCGCGCCTGACCTGCCGACACGTAGAGGATCGCGACACCGGCGCCCGCAGCGACCAGGAAGCCCGCGATGCCGAGACCCACCAGCACGGGCACTGCGGGCAGACCGATGATCGTGCCCGTGGCGACGGCGGCACCGGCCAGCGCACTGAGAAGAGTGATGATCGCGACGGCGACCGCACCCCAGAACACGGTGATGGCCACGGCCAGGCCGCTCATGGCGTTGCCGATGTTCTCGGCATAGTCGGACATGATCGACGTGTTGGCGCGCCGCTGCGGCTCCAGCGACTGCTGGTACTGGTCCGCCGCTCGTCCTGCCCACCGGTCGTCCACGGACAGATTCGCGTCGACGATCGTGTCGTTGATACGCGACACCTGCCCGCCCATCTTCTTCCATCCGTCGGCGGCGCCGTTGAGGACGAAGGGATTACCGACGTAGCTCAGCTTGTCGGCCAGCCAGTCCCACATCTCCTTGATCTTCTGCATGGTCGTGTCCCACGCGTCCTTCACGCGGTCCGCGATCCAACTCAGATAGACCGGGATGGTGCGCAGCACCGCGTTGATGAGGCGCACGATCTCGTCGAGCTTCTGCTGAATCTTCTCGAGCAGCTCGAGGACTCGGTCAATGATGGGGTTCATCTGTCTTGTCTCGCCTTCGCTCAGACTGCCGGCTGCCAGATCCGATAGAGCTCAGATTGGGTGATGTCCTCGTACCGCTCGAAATCATCGCGCACGGCGCGCAGCGCGTCGGCACCCTCGCTCGTCCGACTCGCGCCGTCGGAGAGGAGCTGCTGCACGCGCGTGTGCATCTCCGCATACGTGTCGGCGAGGTCGATCGCCGCGAACGAGAAGGCTCCGCGGTTCACCTCGATCCCCGAGAGGTCGTTCGCGCTCGACTGGAGCGTGGCTGAGGCCTCGTCCCAGATCGATGCATCTTTCGTCAGCGCCTCGAAACTGAGTGCGATCTCCGGATCCATGTCATTCCCTCCCCGTGATGAACGCCACGAAGGCGTCAGGATCGTCGATGTAGCGGCCGTACTTCTCGAGCGGGCTTCCGTCCAGCGGACCAGCCTCACGCGCAGACGCGGTCTTGTCGAACGCTTCGCGCAGGGTGTCGTTGAGCTCGCGGGAGATCTGCGCACCCGATGAGTTCGCTGCCCAGTTGGGCGACAACGAGACCGCGACGAGCTGGCCACCTGCGGCGAGTTCGACGGTGAGGTGGCGCGAGAGCGGTGCGACTTCCTCGGTCTGTCGTCCCCGGCTGAGGGCTCCCGCGAAGGTCTCGTCGAGGTTGGCGGAGACGTCGTCGAGGAAAGCGAGCATGTTCTCCAGCGCCTGCTCCACCGCCGGGGTGCTGTCGGGCTGCGCCAGAAGCGCCTCCTGCAGCTTGCCGGCCACCGAGTCCTGCGTCGACGGAATCGGGGAAGCTCGATGCTCCTTCTCGGATGCGTCGCCGACGTTCGTCGCCCACGCCTCGATCCGAGCCGCATTGAGCGCCTGGAACGCCGCGACGATACGGTCTCCGAGCGCCGAAGGCTCGATCCCGTCGCGCCACCGATCCGCGATGTCGAAGGACAGCAGACCTCGCTCATCGAGTCGAGCCGTGATCAGACCCGACTCATCGCTGAAGGAATCAGGCAAGGCGCCGTCGGCCGCTTCCGCGTACATCTTCGCTTCGCGGTCGACTTCATCGCGCAGCTCATAGAACCGCTCTGCATCGTCGCTCATGGACGTTCCCCCCTCAAGGCCATTCCCGTCCACCCTACGCGACGGCCGCGCTCTGACGAAGGCTTATCGGCCGAAGACATCCGACCCGTTCACCGCGCCTCTAACCGAAGACGACGAACCCGAGTGCCACGAGACCGGCCACCGATACGACGCACGCACCGGCAGCGGCGCCGAGGGTGAGCAGACTCCAGCGCTGCCCCTGCTTCGCGACGGACGGAAGCCCCGGGTCCTCGACGCGGGTGGGTGCGGCCGCACCGACCACGACCGGCGGAGCGGCGGGAGTGAGCGGAGCCGGGCGCGGCTTGTAGATCGCGGGAGCCGGGCCGTCGGTAGGGGCCGCGAACGACTCGACGCGCCGGGTGGCCGTGGTCTTCTCCTGCTCGGCTTCCTCGGGGCCCGCCACATCGACGCGTTTCCGCCGCAGGCGACGCGCCGGTCGGGAGACGACGACGGTGGCTTCGTCGGGAGCGTCGGTCTTCGGTGCTGCCGATCGGTCGACCACGACAGTGGCCTCGTCGAGCAGGTCCGCTTCGACCTCTTCCACGGGCGCGTCGACAACCTCGGGCTCGGCATCGGCCACGGCCGGCGGCTCGGTCTTCGCGCGATTCACCACGATGGTGGCCTCGTCTGCGTCTGCGTCTGCCGGCGGCTGCCCCTCGGCGGCATCGGAGACCGCACCGGCGCGACGCCGGTCTCGACGGCTCAGGACGACAGTCTCGTCGCCCTCCCCCGCGGTCTC
Organism: Microbacterium sp. NPDC058269; assembly: GCF_042881445.1. NCBI lineage: Bacteria > Bacillati > Actinomycetota > Actinomycetes > Micrococcales > Microbacteriaceae > Microbacterium > Microbacterium sp. NPDC058269. Next base: position 361,804 of record NZ_JBHVXT010000002.1, on the reverse strand, counting down.
GTCGCTCATCGTGCCCGCACCGGGATCGTCGTGCCCTCGAGCATCGAATCGGTGAGCGCGGATGCGGCGATACGACCGCCCGTGCTGTCGTCGGGGCGCGTGCGGGCGCCGCCGGAGACGACGTCGATCACGATCACCGAGACGTTGTCGCGGCCGCCGGCCTGCAGGGCCCGACGCACCAGCGCCGTGGCTGCGGTCTCGGGTCGTCCGTTCATCGTCAGCGTCGCTCGGATGGCCTCGTCGCTGACCTCTCCGCTCAGGCCGTCGGAGCAGAGCAGCAGACGCTCGCCGTCGACGACAGGCAGCAGCCAGCTGTCCGCGGTGCTGTCGGGCGCGCCGATAGCACGCGTGATCACGTTGCGCTGCGAGAACGACGCGAGGTCCTCCGCGCGCAGCTCACCCGCGTCGACGAGCTCCTGCCCGAGGGAGTGGTCGATCGTGACCTGGGTCAGCTCGTTGCCGTGATGCCGATAGACCCGGGAGTCGCCCACGTTGAAGACGAGCCAATGCGGCGTACCCTCATGCTCCAGGAGAGCGACGCCCGTCACTGTGCTGCCGGCTCCGCGTTTGTGCTCGGCCGCGATGTCTTCGACGACAGCCGCCGCACGGCTCAGCGCATCACGGACGTCGTCGATCTCCACGGCCCGTCCCCGCAGCGGCTCGAACGCCGCGACGACGGCCGCGCTCGCTCTGTCGCCCGCCTCGTGCCCACCCATGCCGTCGGCCACGAGGAAAACCGGCGATGCGTCCAGCACCGAGTCCTCGTTCGCTGTGCGCTTGAGTCCGGTGTCGGTCAGCGACGCGACGTTGAGGACCACGGAGGAGATCATCACGAATCGCGCTCCGCGACGACGTGCATGCCGACCTCGCCCAGGATGAAGCGCCCCGTGCCGATGACGCTCTCCCCGGGGTCGAGGAGCATCTCCGCGCCATCGTCGGCGACGACCACGACGCCGTTCGTGGCGTGCAGATCGGTCAGACGCCACTCGTCCTCCTGCACGACCAGACGGGCATGCGTCTTGGACAGCGTGCGGGTGGTGTCGGAGATCGCCAGACGCTGCTCGCCGGGGTCGCCGACCGGGTTGCGCCCGATCACGACGCTCGCGCCCGAGAGCGAGAACCGCCGGCCGTCATCCAGCACCAGCACGCGTCGCACGCCGCGCTTGCGGGCGACGACGACCGTGGCGTCGAGATCGTCATCCGTCGGACGCGGCGTGACGACCGTCTCGTCGACCTCGGGGGTGAGCCCGCCGGGTGCAGCGGCAGGCGGCGCCACCGGTACGAACGGCGCCGCGGGCGCGGACGGTGCGGCCGGCGCGAACGGTGCAGCGGGCGCTGCGGGGGCGACAGCGGCGACCGGGGTGATCGGCTGCTCGGGAGCGAGCATCGACGCCACGGGTTCGGCTGCGGGCGAAGGGGCGACGGGCGAGGGGGCGACGGACACGTCGGGAGCCGGGCGGATCGTCGGCGCCTGCGGCTCGGCATCGTGGATTCCCCCCTCCCGGAACGACGGCGGCACCGAGCGCACGACGCGCTGCGGCGGCTCGACAGGCGCTTCGGGAGCAGAAAGCTCGGGAGCAGGCGCTTCGGGAGCAGATACCTCGGGAGCGACCGGCTCGACGTCGGCAGGCGGCGCAGGTCGCGGGACCGGCTCGAACACCGACGTCGACGGATGAGCGGAGGGGACCTCGATGAACAGCGGGGGTGCCGGGGGCTGCGGGGCCTGTACTTCGGGAGCAGAAACCGGAGCTTCGGAAGCAGCGGGCCGCGCTTCTGGAGCGGCAGGCTGCGGGAGGCGAGGCTCCGCAGGGACGCCACCCATGGCGGCCATGATCCCCGTCGGCGGATGCGCCTCCTCCGGCGCGGACGGGAGCGGTGCAGAGTCCGGCTGCGCGATCGGGGCGACCTGCTCGAACGCGACCGACGGCTGCGGTGCGGGCGGCTGCGGTGCGGGCGGCTGCGGTGCGGGCGGCTGCGGTGCGGGCGGCTGCGGTGCGGGCGGCTGCACGGGCGGGGGCGCGAACGATCGAACGGGAGGATCCGCGACCGGTGGCGGCGAGACGAACTGCTGCTGGGGCGGCTGCGGCGGCGCTCCCCAGGCAGACGGCGCCGGCGTGGTCGCGCCAGGTGGCACCGCCGCTGCGGCGTCCGTCCCGACCGCGCGGGACGGTGGTGCGTAGTCGGGGAAGACGAGCGCCGGAGCGTCCGCCGCGCTGCTGCCGGATGGCGCCAGCGAGGGGATCGTGTAGCCCGAGGCATCCCGCGCGGGCGCGGCAGCGGGAGGAGCACTGCGGCGCGGTCCGGGCTGGAGGGCTGCCAGACGGTCGCCCTCCGGATACGGCGCCGCTCCCCAGGCGAGCACCGTCGCCCAGACAGGCGGCAGCAGGATGGCGAGGACGGTCATGCCGGCACCACGACCGAAGCGCTTGTTGATGCGGTGGGTGGCGACGATCTTCAGGTAGAGACCGTAGAGCTGCACCAGGGGGATGAAGTAGAACACCACCGACCAGGCCGGGATGCCCCCTCGCGCCAGGATCTCTGCCTCGTTGAGAACGGGGACCCACCCCTTCCACCCCTCACCGTCGATGCGCGGGAACAGGCGTGACAGGGCGAATGCGTACCAGACGTAGACGGCGATGCCGATGAGCAGTCCGAGACCGCCGAGGATGACGAGCACCGTGGCGAGGCCGCTGTCTGCGGGCGCGGTCATGAGTCCCCCTTCTTCCGGTCGCCGAGCGAACCGGTCAGTCCGAGCGTACCGAGCACGGGCCCGGCACCGGGAAAGCGGATGCCGCCTGCGGTCCGCGCCCTGACGATGAACGATGTCGGTCGCACGCGCATGATCAGCCGGTGCCACCACTTTCCGGTGTGCGAGAGTTCCGTCCGTTCGGCATCCACGATCTTCCACGCGGCGGTCGCGTCGTCATTCGTGGGCGGATGCTCGGCGAAGACGGCTCGATCGACGAGCACGGCCAACCGCGCGGCCGCCGGTCGGTCGGTCGACTGCGCGCGCTGTGAACGCGTCCCCTGCGACTCCATGTCCACACCATGGTCGGCGTACACGTCGGCGAGTTCTTCCCAGGCCCCGGCGAGGCGCACCTCGGGGTCCTCGGCGGTGCGACGGACGCGGGCGCGCTGCCGCTTGGCGAGCAGGAGCACCAGGAACGGGAGTGCGAGCAGCACCAGTGCGAGGAGGCTGAGACCGACGGCGGAGAGGATCGGCAGCAGGATCGCCAGCACCTCGGACTGCGGTTCCTCGAGCGGCGGTGCGTCGTTGTTCGAGTCACTCTGCGCCTGAGGAGGATCCAGAGCCTCGGAGCGCGGCTGCTCGGGCACGGTCGGGTGCTCGGGAAGCTGCTCGCCCTCGGTGATGGAGCTCGGCAGCATCGCGTACTGGGGCGTCGTGTCGAGGGCAGTCCACTCGCCTCCCGAGCTGCGCACTTCGACCCAGGCGGTCATGTTGGCCCCGGTGCACACCTGCGCGCACGACGGAATCCCCGGCACCTCTTCCGCAGAGCCGAGTCGTGCGCCGAGCACGACACGCGAGTCGAGGCCCCAGTGCTCGGCGAGGAGCGCGGCCGCCACGGAGAACTGCTCGTCGTCTCCGACAGCCGACACGAGCAGCTCGGGCGCGGCATCCGCTCCGGCCCTCCGCTCCTGCTCGATCAGCTCGGTGAACAGCTCCTCGATGCGGGCGGCGGAGTGACCGGCGTAGCTCGGAGCGAACGCGTAGCCCTCCGACTCCTTGAGCGACGCGATCCAGCCCGCGGCCGCCTCGTCGTCGAGCAGCGCGTGGCTGAGGTACCCGCGGTCGCGGAGGCGATCGATGAGTTCGAGGTATCCGGCGCCGGTGCGGGGTTGCTCCTGCATCTCGGCCCACTCGACGAGCGCCGGGTAGAGATCCGCGTCGAGGTTCGATACCCCGCCCTGGAGCGCGGTCACGTCAGTCGGCTTCCCCGGAGCATCCAGGAGCACGGTGTAGCGATCGCCGGGCACGAGCCCCTCCCCGCCCCCGGGCGCCTCGGCGACGGTGATCGCGGTGTCGCCCCCGGCGTTCACATGGAACCCGTCGGCGAGGTCATCCGCACGGGGGCCGGAGAAGTCGGGCGCCTCGGCGAGACCGGCCGGCGCCGGGACCCAGATGCCACGGTAGGCCTCGCCGATCGTCACGCCGAGCGTCACCCGGCCGGTCGCGGGAAGCGCGGTGCGGGGCAGACGACTGAAACGATCGTCCGCGGCGACGTGGAAGTCTTCGCCGTCATAGGAATCGAGGGTGACCAGGCGGACGCGGTCGAGGGCACCGGCGTCGCCCTCGAGCTGCAGAACGGTCGCATCGAGCCGGTCACCGGCGAACCAGGAGCGGTAGGAGCTGAGCGGGCTGGGTTGCTGCTGCACGACGATCATGGGCTCGATCTCGTCGCGGAGCACGGAGCGGTCGGACCAGCCCGCCGCCGCCGGAGCGATCGCGAACCCGGCGATGAGCGCGACCACGGCGAGGGCGGCCGAGAGCAGATGGCGACGCACGGTCAGCCACGCCGGAGTCGCACGACGGGAGATGTTCGCCGCGGCCACGGCACGCAGGGCTTCCGCGCGCTGCAGCCGCGCGCGACCGACGAGCCAGGCCACGGAGGAGACGAAGAGCGCGACACCGATCAGCCACTCGCGCGGGGCCGGAAGACTCACTCCCATCACGGCGACGGCAGATGAGGTGCCACTGATCCCGAACGCGATGCCGAAGACGCTCATCGCCGCCACGACGGGCACGGCGATCGTGGCGCGTCGCCCGGACTCGAGCACGAGGAGGGCGGCGAGGAACGAGCCGAACAGCATCACGACCAGGAACGGGATGAGGACGGCCTGGTACTCGCCCAGCGGCGGGTTCAGCGTCAGCATCTGCTTCCAGCCGACGACGACTCCGAGCACGGCATCGCGAAGACCGCCGAGGAAGGCCGGAACGGAGGAGAGCGCCGACGGGATGGCGAGGGGTACCGAGACCACCAGGTACACGCCGACGGCGGCGAGCACGGCGATGAGCGTGCCCCAGCGCAGAGCACGGGCCGCCACGGCGACGCCGATGCCGAGGATGCCGCCGACGAATCCGACCACCAGCGCGCGGGGCGACTCGTACACGGGCCAGGCAGCGGCGGTCGCGAGCAGCACGCCGACCACCACGTATCCCAGCGACCAGAGCGTCAGCGCCGACGGGACGACGGTGCGGCGCGACCGCGCGATACCGCGCTTCTGTCCCGCGGCGCTCACCGGAGGGCTCCCCGGGCGAGCATCTGCGGAAGGTCTCCGAGGGCGCCGAGCGTCATCACCGCGAGCTCTCGCGCCGTGCGCATGGTCGGCTGCTCGCCGAGCTCGCTGCGCACCGCGACGGCTTCGACGGCCGCCGGAAGCTTCACCGCGGCATGGCGGAGCCTGTCGAGCGGCATGCGCGAGCCGGTGAGCAGGAAGCCGATCGACAGGTCGGGATACGACTGCGCGGTGAGGGCGGCGACGGCTTCGAGCCGCATGACGCGATCCGCCGGATCGATCGTCGATGTGGCGTCGAGCAGAGCCTTGGGCGTGACCGTCGGCAGGGTGCGGATCGAGAGCACTTCGGCACGGCTCTGCTCCGGGATCTCGTTGCTCACGGAGAACAGCACATCGCGACCGTCGCGCACGCCCTGCAATGCGAGGGACGCTGCGGCGCTGACGGTGTTCTCGAACTCGTCGTCGCTCTCGTAGGACTCGGCGTCGAGGTCGAGGATGATGGCGATGCGCGCGTGCCGCGACTCCTCGTACTGGCGCACCATGAGCTTGCCCGTCTTGGCGGTGGACTTCCAGTGCACGTGCCGCTGGGAGTCGCCGACGACATACTCGCGCACGGCGTGGAAGGAGAGGTCGGCATCGACCAGCGTCGTGCTCGGCGTGCCTTCGAGGTCGCGGATCAGCCCGGCGCTGGTGCTCGGGAGGCGCACGGTCACCGGATGCACGTGAATGCGTTGCACATCCGGCCAGCGCAGCTCACGCCGCAGGATGCCGATCGGGTCGCCCCGGGTGATCGTCATCGGGCCGACGTCGATGACGCCACGGCGGTGCGCGGCGATCGTGAGCTGTTCGCGGTGGTGGGCTCCCGGACGCAGCAGAGGGACGTGCGCCTCGACGAGCCCCTCCCCCACCGGCACGTCGACGATCCCGGGCAGGGAGAGGCGGACGCCGTTGTTGCGCACGTCGAGGGTGGCGCCGATCTCGGCCCCAGCGACGACGCGATCGCGGTCGAGGGCGAGGTCGATCCGGTAGTCATGGGCGCCCAGGATGAAGGGGACGCAGGCGAGCAGCAGCACCAGGGCGATCGCTGCAACGGCCCAGGCCTCGACCCACCCGAAGAGCAACCCCGCAGCGACGCCGAGCACGAGGGCGACGGCCACCAGCATCCCCGCCGCGGTGACCGTCTCGCGCACCCACGCGACGGCCGCTCTCGCCGCGCGACCGGTGTTGCGGGCCGCGCGGCGCACACCGAACACCGCTCCGCGCACGGGGCCGCGACGCGTCGTGTCGTACCGTGTGACGGTGCTCGTGCGCGTCGACGTGCTCGTGCGTGCCGCCGTGCGGGTGACGCGGGATTCGGTGCTGAAGCTCACGCAGTGCCGTTCTCGCGCGGCGGTTCGACGTCGAGAAGGATCTGTCCGATGACAGCAACGGCCGTCACTCCGTCGAACTCGGCTTCGGGCTCGAGCACGAGACGGTGCGCGAGCGCCACCACGGCGAGCTCGCGCACGTCGTCGGGCGTCGCGAACGTGCGACCGTTCTTGGCGGCCCACGTCATGACCAGGCGGGAGAGCGCGAGCGCACCTCGGACGCTGGCGCCGAGACGCACCTCGGACGCGCGACGGGTCGCATCGACGATGCGCATGATGTAGTCGGAGACGAGCGGGTTCACGTACACGCCGCGCGACATCTCGCCCATCGTGAGGATGGTGTCGGTGCCCACGATGCCGTCGAGCACCTGCTTCGGTCGACCCGCACCCTGCAGGATGCGCATGGTCGCCGCCTCGTCGGGGTAGCCGATCGACGTCTTGATCATGAACCGGTCGAGCTGCGCCTCGGGCAGACGGTAGGTGCCGCCCTGCTCGATGGGGTTCTGCGTCGCCATCACGAGGAACGGCGCGCCGACGGGTCGGGTCACGCCGTCGACGGTGACGGTGCCCTCTTCCATGACCTCGAGCAGCGCGGACTGGGTCTTCGGGCTCGCGCGGTTGATCTCGTCCGCGAGCACGATGTTCGCGAACACGGGACCCGCGTGGAACTCGAAGGCACCTTCCTTCTGGTCGTAGACGGTGATCCCCGTCACGTCGCCGGGAAGAAGGTCAGGGGTGAACTGGATGCGCGTGCTCGTTCCGTTCACCGTCTGGCCGACCGCGCGGGCGAGCGCCGTCTTGCCGGTCCCGGGGAAGTCCTCCAGGAGCACGTGCCCCCCGCTGACGGCAGCGGCGAGCACCAGCTCGACCACATGCCGCTTGCCGAGGATCGCCTGCTCGATGTTGCCGGTGAGGATCGAGAACGTCTCCGCGAACCAGGATGCCTGTTCGGGAGCGATGGTCACAGGTGCGGCTGAGGTGGCTGGCATAAGGCAAGAGTATTGGTCATGGGCGCGCTCGACGTGCGACCCGCGTCAGGGACACACACCCGTGACGCGATGGGTGATCGGGGACAGGGTGGCATAGGCACCGTTCCAGGTGAGCTTCACGTCGATGGCACCGGGGGTGTCCACCACCGCGGTCGACTCGAGGGTGTACGCCCCGCGAGCGGCACCCGACACCGTCACGACATCTGCTTCGCGCGCCGGCATGCAGGGTCGGAACACCGCGTTGACGATGGTGGGAGCCGTCGTCGCCGTGATGTTCACCGGATCAGAACACGATCCGGCCTGCGTGGCATGGCAGGCGCGCGCCCGCACCTGGCCGGGCGACGCGTCGGGGTTCAGGGTGAAGTCGGAGCGCCTCTGACCGTACATCTCGTACTCCGGGACGAATCCGTCTTCGACGTCGATGCGCGGAGCCGACGCCAGTCCGTAGTCGTACCGGTTGCCGTCGCGCGTGGGCGAAGTCGCCACCTTGTAGGTCGTGTCGCCACCGGGTCCGTTGACGAACTTGAACGTGAACTCCGACGTCGTCGACGACTCCGCGACGCCGTAGCCGTTCGATGCGCATGCCTTGACGTAGTACACCTGGTACTGCTGGAGGCCCTGCATGGAGGGCGAGGAGGACTGCACCTCCGCCCCCGAGATGGAGAGACGGCCGTTCCCGTCGGCGCTGCAGCTCACGTTGCCCGAGCGCCATGCCACATAGACGACATCGATCCCCAATGCGCTCCCGTTGGCCTGTGCGGCGATGCCGGAGACGTTCACCGAGGTGTTCGAGACCGCCTCCGCGTGCGTCGAGCCGGGTTCGAAGTACACGGTGCCCGCGGCCGTGACCGATGTGCGGAAGCCGCCGCCCTCGTTCCCGCCGCCGGTGGGCGGCTGGAACTGGCTGATGGGGACGATCGTGATGGTCTGCGCGCCGGGGGTCAGCACGATGTCCGCGGACGTCGTCGCGCCGTTCCGGTTGATGACCTCCCCCGTCTCCTCGATTCGGAAGGACAGCGCGTCGTCGGTGGCGTCGATCGACAGCGCGACGGCTCCGCGTCCGCGGTCCGACGTGCCGGGTCGATACACCGGCGACGCCGTCGCGTTCGAGACCACCGGAGCCGCGTAGGCCCAACTGGTGTGCGGTGACGTCGACGCCGACGTGCCGACGGCGTTCACCGCGGCGGCGGTGAACGCATGGGGTGCGCCGTTGACCAGACCGTTCACGGTGCACCGGTACACGCCGCCCGCCGGACTGCAGGACGCGTTCGCGGGAGATCCGTCCTGGAGGATCGTCACGCCCGAGACGGCGGGATGCGCCCGACCTGCCTCGCCGAGCGGAACCTCGAGCACGACGGTCGTGCGAGTGAACCCGACGGTCGTGACGCTCGCCGGTGCCTGCGGGAATCCCTGGAGGTCGAGAGTGAGGGTTCCCGTTCCGGTGCGGCCCTGCGCATCCGACACGACGAAGGGGATGACGCACTGTCCTCCGGGAGCCTGCCCGCCGCCCGGCCAGCTCGCCGTGATGGCCCTGCTGCCCGACGCCGAGATCGAGGCGACGTCGCAACGCGCGCCTGCTCCGAGCGAGACCAGCCGCAGACCCGACCCCGGCTTGCCGGCGAAGGGGTCGTACTCGCCCGCGACGTCGACGACGTCGATCGAGCAGTTCGGACTCGTGACGATGCACTGCTTCGTGAAGGTCGCTCCGCGGGGCGCATCCGGCGGAGCCGCACCCACGACCAGGCGCACGGATGCGGACGGCTGGCCATACTGCGCCACCGTGACGCTGATGTTCTCGGCGTTGCCCGGCCGCGCATCGGCCCGAGCCTCGACCGTCAGCTTCGACCCGTTCTGAGTGACGATGAACGCGGATCCGGAGAACACGATCCGATACTCGAGCGACCCGACATTGCCCTCACGACCGCCCTCCCAGGCGGCCATGTTGGCGTAGAGGTCGATGCTCTCCGTCGCCCCGGGAGCGATCGTGTGCGCGATCGAGGAGAGCAGCAGCTGCGGCTCGGCGGGACGGATGCTGATGGGCACGTCGATGTACGACCAGCGCTCCTGGCCTTTCAGCCGCACCGGCACCAGGCAGGTGTCCGACCACGGCGCCTCACGCCCGGCACGGTACACGCCGCTGCCCGAGCCCTCCGCGGCGCAGGATGCAGCGGCACGCTGGGCGGTGAACTGCCCCGTCCCGACCTCCACGGCATCCGAAGACGACAGGTCGACGTACTCGCTCACGGGGAAGGAGGCGGACGCGTCCTCATCCACCACGACCGGGGTGGATCCCGGTTTGAGCTGCACCTGCATGTCATCGAATGCGGGGATGCGGAGGAAGCCGTAGGCGACGACGTCGCGCCCTCCCGACTTCCCGGTGAGCTGGAACGGCACCAGCGCGCCGTCTTCCGGGGCCGTCCCCGCGATGCGGTTGCCCTGCACCGTGTAGCCCGGCTGCTCTCCCCACAGACTCAGTTTGAGCGACGAGGCGTCGCCCGAAGGCCAGCTCACGCGGTCGGTGACGACGTCGATCCCGCGATCGGCGAGATCGTCGCGGTCCCGTGCGGTGAGGACGGTGTCGGCCACACTCGGCTGGTCGGTCACGGCGCCATCCGTCACCGTGACGACGATGAGGCCCTGGGCCGTGCTCCCGGTCCGCTTCGACTTCACGGTGTAGAAGTACGAATTGGTGCCCGCCGTCTCTCCGGCGCGCAGCACCACCCGACCGTCCTTCAGCGAGGTGTCGGAGTCGATCAGCGCGTTCAGTCGCTCATACAGCGGATTCCCCTTGACCGGGGGTGCGTTGGGGACCAGCTCCGTGATCTCGAGCTCGCTCTGCGCGGGGTCGAGATCATTCGAGCGCGGATCCAGCACGATGGGGGTTCGGGAGCCCGCTTCGACACGGACGTAGTCGCTGAACGTCACTGGCGCGGCATCTTCGACATCCGCATCGAGCACGCCGATCCGGACGACACCGCTTCCCTCTTCGCCCTGCGGGTCGCGCACGGTATAGCGGAACGAGACCTGACCGCCCGATACGCCGGCGGCAGGCGCCCGGTAGACGATGGCCTCGCCGCTCGCCGAGATCGTCGCGGTTCCTGCGCCCTTCTCCGGCTGCTCGACCCCGGCGAGCACCACCGCGTCGCCGTCGCTGTCCATCCCTGTCGCTGGCACACGGATGGACACCGTCTGCCCGCTCAGGACACGGCCGGTGAGGGTCGTCGGCGTGGGAGCGCGGTTGGTGCCGGGCGGGAGCACCGTGACCGTCACGATGCCGTTGTCGGACAGCGACGGGTTGCGCTCCAACGAGACGGAGTACGTGAGCCGGTAGGTGCCAGGGGTCGACGGGGCCAGGTACCGCAGGGCGTTGCGGTCGGCGAAGACCAGCTCGTCGGGTTCGCCCGAGCCGGTCACCTCCGGGAGCACGACGAGCGGCTCGCCCCGGGGAGCGACGTCGTTCGCCGCGACGTTGATGCGGGTGAGCGAGCCGGCTCGCACCGTCACTGCATCCGGGAAGACGATCGGCCGTGTGACGCTCGACGGCGGAGCCAAGAAGACCGTGACGGTCCCCTCCACGGCCGCACCCGATCCGTCCGCGACGGTCACGGTGGCCTTGCCGATGACGCCCGGCTCACCGCTCTCCGTCGTTCCGTTGACCCGGATGCTCTCGTTGCCGACGACGCGCACGTTGAGCTGCGGCGTCGAGCTCTCGGCGCCCGACAGCATCAGGACCCGGCCGCTGGTGTTCTGCACCGCTCCGAGGATGTCGACCGTCGTGTCCTCGCCCTCGCGCACGAACGCGGTGAGCGGCGCCATCGCGAGCCCCGAAGATCCGTCGACCGCGGTGATGCGGATGACCGCCGACTGCTCGGCCTGGGTCGAGACATCCTGCGCGGTGTACGTCACCACGTACTGACCGGGTTCGGCGACCGTCAGCTCGACCGTGCCCGCAGCGGCGTTCGGCGTCACCTCCAGACCCTGGGCCGTGGCGGCCGTCTGCACGGCATCGACCAGTCGATACGATCCCGATCCTCCGGAGAGGTGATCCGAGATCCGGATGGACTGACGTTCCCCGACGCGGGCGGTCAGCGCGACCGGCGACGCCTGAAGCGCCGGGCTTCCGGTGACCTGGACGTCGAGGGTCTTCTCCGCGGTCGCACCGTGCACGTCCTGCACGACGACGGTGACCGAGACCACCGCATCCGCGGCGTTCGGGTCGGTGTGCCGGATGGCCACGCGGCCGTCGGCCATCGGCACCACCATCACCGGTGCGGAGGCGTCGGTCTCGTAGGCATCGCTGAGGACGAAGGCGTCTCCTTCGGGATCGACCCATCCGGAGAGCGCGGAGACGACCGTGCTCCCTCCGGCGAGGAGCTGCGGCGTCGGCCATTCCTGCTTGCAGGCGTCGACCCCGCACCACACCGGTGCCGAGTTCACACCGGGGTCGACGACCGTCAGCGTCACGGTCGCCGGCGGGGACACGGCGGCGCCGTCGGTCACGGCGTAGGTGAAGCTGGTCTGACCTGACCCGGCCTTCACGTTCACGACCAGCGACTGCCCGTTGGCGACGAGAGTCAGCTCTCCGAAGGCGGGGTCGGCGAGTCCGCCCGACACCGAATCGGGATCGATCGTCAGGACGTCCTTCTTGTTCGGATCGTGGTCGTTCAGCAGCACGGGAAGGATGACCTGCTCGCCGGCACGGACGCCGAACGCATCGTCGACCGCGACGGGCGGGAGCTGCTCCGCCACATCCTCGACGATGATCGTGCCCTCCTGCTGCTCCGTGTCGTCTTCGATCTTCCACTGCTCGAGGGGGATCAGCACGCCGTCCGGCGCGTTCCAGATGAGGCCGGTTCCGGTCTCGGTGAGAACCGCGCGATCGCCGTTCTCCTGGAAGACGGGTTCGATCGTGGCGGAGTCGAGAGTCTCATCCGGCACGCGCAGGGGCACCGTCTCGCCGTCCGTCCACAGGGTGCCGCCGCCCGTGTCGAGCCACGCCGCGTAGGTCTTTCCGCGGACCGTGACCGGTGCCGCCGGGACGCCCGTCGCCTCGGCCACCCGCTCGGCCTCGCCCGAAGCGAGCCCCACGGAGACGAGGCCGTCGGAGTCCGCGACCATCAGCGCGTCGCCCGATGCGGCACCGCCCTGCAGCCTCGCGTCCTCCGCCACGTCGAGCTCGACCGGCTCGTCCCTGCCGGAGAGCCACAGTTCGGCGGAGCCCGAGCGCAGCATGGCCCAGCGATCGCCGATGACGGTGAGCGCCAGCCCTTCGCCGGCCTCGGGCGCATCGGGCACGGAGGTCGAGTCGCCGAGGAAGCGGTGCTCGTCGATGTCGAAGCGCCGCACGGCCGCCTCGTCCGCGGAGTACAGCACCAGCAGGCCTTCGGGTGACAGACCGATCGCATCCGCCGTATAGGTCGGCGGGTCCTCTCCCTCTTCGACCTCGACCTCCGCGAACGGATCGACGAGGGCGGTGCCCGCCCCCGGCTCGAGCGTGGACACCGAGACCTGTCCGGTGTCGGTCCGATATGCCACGTACGGGCCGGCGGAGAGGATTTCCCGGGTACCGGCGGGAGTCGGCTGCGACGCGAGCGGCGTCCCCTCCTCGGAGGAGTCGGAGAGCAGATCGGCGGGGCTGGCGGGGTCGACGTCCCACCGCTGCCTGTTGCCCTGCGCGTAGAGCACCGCGGTCGAGCCGCTCTGCCAGACCGCTTCGGGGTCATCGACGTTGCGGACCGTGTCGATCTCGGCGAGCTCGGTGTTCACCCGCGCGTACTGACCGCTGTCGCGCATGACCCACACCGACGATTCGAGGCGCGGGACCTCCTGCGACTGGTAGCCCTGCGCCGTGACTGCGAGCGTGACGACCACCCCGAGTGTCGCGACTGCGGAGATCGCCGCGATCAGCCGGCCCCGCGAACGCGGCTTCGTCTCCGCCCGCTCGCGGTCGCCGATCGCCATCAGAGGACCCCCGTGAGGAACAGGACGGCGGTGCCCGCACCCGCGATGACGGCCGCGCCGATGAGCGCGCCGATGACACCGATCAGCAGCGGCGAGCGCCCACGACGGCGTGGATGAGAGGGAAGATCGTCGCGCTCCCGCGATGCGACCTGCGGGCGAGCGGCGCGCACCGCCCGCCGCGAATCCGGGGCGACCGTCGTGATCACGGGTCCGCGGACGGTGGAATCGGAGAAGCTCACCGGGGCGGCTGCGGCCCACTCCGCGGAGGCCGCCTCGAATGCGGTCGGGGAGATGCCGAGTTCGTACTGCGCCCAGCGCAGGCGCTCGGCGAACTCCGCCATGGTGGCCGGGCGCTTGGCAGGATCCCGGTGCATGGCCGCCGCGAAGATCTCGTCGATGATCGGGGGGATCCCCTCGACCGGCACCGCCGTGTAACGGGCCTTGATGATCCGCTCGGTGAGCTGGTCGCGGGAGTTCGAGCCCCGATCGGGTCGCTCGAAGGGACTGCGTCCCGCGAGCAGGGTGTACAGCGTCGCCCCGAGGCTCCAGATCTCACTCGGCACCGACCCCGACACGCGTTCCTGCAGCACCTCGGGAGAGCTCCACGGCACGGACATCGCGATGGTCTCGCCATCGCCTTCGTCGAGCACGGCGGCGGCGATCCCGAAGTCAGCGAGCACCGGGGCGCCGAGCGAATTGACGAGCACGTTCGACGGCTTGATGTCGCGGTGGAGCAGCCCTGCACGATGCACGGTCTCGAGCGCGCCCGCCATGCGCACACCGATGTCGAGAACCTCCGCCAGAGGAAGCCGCGCCTTCTTGTAGCGAGCACTCATCGTGTCGGGGCAGTACTCCATCGCGAAGTACGGGCGGCCGTCTGCCGAGATCGATGCCTGGTAGATCGTGACGATCGAGGGGTGCGCGCTCAGCCGGGCGGAGATATCGGCCTCGACGTTGAACGTGCGCAGCACCTCGGGATTCACGGCATCCGCCAGCAGCACCTTGACGGCGGCCACCCGACGCGGCATGTCCTGTTCGTAGAGGAACACGTCGGCGAAGCCACCGGAACCGAGCGGGCGCACATAGCTGTAACCGGCCAGCGTCGGCGGTGTCGCTGCCATGCGCGTTGCCACTCATGCTCCTCACGGTCGGCGGGGAGACCGTGCCCTGCACTCCTCCGGCACACGGCGCCAGAAGATCCCCCCGGTCACCGATTATATCGAGGGCCTCGACGATCCCGATGACGTCTCTTCGGCGGCCGGCCGTTCAGGCCCGCCAGCACCCCGCGATGTGATCGTCGACCATCCCGCCCGACTGCATCAGCGCATACATGGTGGTGGGCCCCACGAACCGGAACCCTCGACGACGCAGTTCCTTGCTCAGCGCCGTCGATTCCGGCGTGACGGCGGGGACGTCGGCGAAGGACGCGGGACGAGCGCCGGACGCTGCCGGAGCGAACGACCACATCAGCTCGTCGAACTCCCCCTCGGCCATACCGCGCACGATGCGGGCGTTGCCGATGGTCGCCTCGATCTTCGCGCGGTTGCGGATGATGCCGACGTCAGCCATCAGACGCTCGACGTCGGACTCGTCGAACTCCGAGACGACCTCGGGCTCGAATCCCGCGAACACCTCTCTGAACCGCGGCCGCTTGCGCAGGACCGTGATCCACGAGAGGCCGGCCTGGAACCCCTCGAGCGCCATCTTCTCGAACAGCGCCCTGTCGCCGTGCAACGGCGTGCCCCACTCCTCGTCGTGATAGCGACGGTACTCGTCGTCGTCGCCCACCCAGGCGCAGCGGTCGCGGGCATCGGGGCCCGTGAGAAGAGAAGTCATGCGCTCAGGCTATCCGCGACGGCCGACACCGAGCGCGGGTCCGGAGGCGGACGCCTCCCACCGGAATGCTGTGCGCGCGAAAGCTGGTGTCATCGGATCAGTTCCACCAGACTGTGCGCATGAATCCTGTGAACGAGTGGCTGCTGACGTGGGGCGACAACCTGTGGACGTGGATCGTCCTCCCCCTGGTCGTCCTCCTCGGCCTGTACTTCACGATCCGCTCCGGCGTCGTGCAGTTCCGTTTGATCCCGGAGATGTTTCGCACATTGACGGATCGCACCCCGCGCACCGAGAGCGGCGAGCCGCAATCCGTCTCGGCGTTCCAGGCGTTCACCATCTCCGCGGCCTCGCGCGTCGGCGTCGGCAACATCGCCGGTGTCGGCACGGCGATCGCGATCGGCGGACCCGGTGCGATCTTCTGGATGTGGCTGATGGCGTTCATCGGCGGGGCGTCCTCGTTCATCGAGTCCTCGCTCGCGCAGCTGTACAAGACGCGGGACAAGGACGGATTCCTCGGCGGGCCGGCGTACTACATGCAGCGCGGACTCGGCGCGCGTTGGATGGGGGTGCTGTTCGCCCTCATCCTCATCGTGTGCTTCCCGATCGCGTTCAGCTCGCTGCAGGCCAACACCATCCAGGCGACCATCGCGGGGAGCCTGGGCGGCGGGGCCCCCGCATGGTTGCCGTGGGCCATCGGCGCGGCGCTCGCCGTCCTCATGGGCCTGGTGATCTTCGGAGGTGTGCGCCGCATCGCGTCCGTCACCCAGACCCTGGTCCCGGTCATGGCACTGCTGTACCTGCTCCTCGGGCTCGTCATCGTGGCGATTCACATCGAGCGCCTCCCCGAGGTCTTCGCCATGATCTTCACGCAGGCGTTCGGGCCGAACGAGATCGTGGGCGCCGCGCTCGGCTACATCATCCTCACCGGGGTCAAGCGGGGCATGTTCTCCAACGAGGCAGGGCTCGGTTCGGCACCCAACGCCGGTGCGAGCGCTGCGGTGACGCATCCGGTCAAGCAGGGGCTCGTCCAGACCCTGGGCGTCTACTTCGACACGTTCCTCGTCTGCTCGATCACCGCGTTCATCATCCTCGTCTCGGTCCCCGATCTCGCCAACGCCGAACGCGGCATCGGGTTGACCCAGGGAGCGGTGGTCAGTGCACTCGGCAGCTGGTCGAACATCATCCTGATCGTGATCATCTTCCTGCTCGCGTTCAGCTCGATCCTCGGCAACTACTATTACGGCCAGACCAACATCGAGTTCATCACTTCAAAGCCCGCTGTCCTGCTCGGGTACCGTCTCTTCGCCATCGCCGCAGTCTTCGTCGGTTCGATCGTGTCGGCCGACGTCGTCTGGAACTTCGCCGACGGGGCGATGGGCTTCATGGCGATCGTGAATCTCGTGGCGATCGCTCTGCTCTCCGGCGTGGCCTTCAAGCTGCTCACGGACTACACGCAGCAGCGACGCGAGGGACTGGACCCGGTCTTCACCAAAGCGCGGCTTCCCGGGATCCGGGGAATCGAGGTCTGGGAGGACGAGCTCTCGGTCACCGGCCCGATCGACCTGCCGCCGACGCGCCGCCGGTAGGTCGGGGGCCGGCACTCCACACCGAGCTCAGCCGAAGGTGGCGGCGTCGATCACGAACCGGTACCGCACGTCCGATGCCAGCACGCGCTCGTACGCGGTGTTGATGTCGGCGGCGGAGATCACCTCAATCTCGGCCGCGATGCCGTGCTCGGCACAGAAGTCGAGCATCTCCTGGGTCTCGCGGATGCCGCCGATGTTGCTGCCGGCGAGCGAACGCCGGCCACCGATCAGCGACATCACGCCGACCTCGAGGGGCTCGCCGGGAGCACCCACACACACCATGGCCCCACCGACGTCGAGCAGGCTCAGGTACGAGCGCAGGTCGATCACGGCGCTCACGGTGTTGAGGATCACGTCGAACGACGAGCGCAGTTCGCGGAAGGTCTCGCGGTCGCTCGTGGCGCGATAGTGGTCGGCGCCGAGCCGCAGACCGTCGTCCTTCTTGCTCAGAGTCTGCGAGAGCACGGTCACCTCGGCGCCGAGTGCGTGCGCGATCTGCACGCCCATGTGCCCGAGGCCGCCGAGACCGACGACGGCCACACGGGTGCCCGGTCCGACGTTCCAGTGCCGCAGCGGCGAGTAGGTCGTGATGCCGGCGCACAGCAGGGGAGCTGCGACATCCAGAGCCAGCGCGTCGGGGATCTTCAAGACGAATGCTTCGGTGACCACGACCTGCTCGGAGTAGCCGCCCTGCGTGACGGTGCCGTCGCGATCCGTGCTGCCGTAGGTGAGCACGGCGCCTTCGGTGCAGAACTGCTCCTCGCCGCGCAGACAGTTGCGGCACTCGCCGCACGAGTTCACCAGGCATCCGACGCCGACGCGGTCGCCCACCGCATGCCGGGTGACGGCCTCGCCGACTGCGGCGACCGTGCCGGTGATCTCGTGGCCGGGAGCCAACGGGTACTGCTGCGGGCCCCAGTCGCCGCGCACGGTGTGGATGTCGGAATGGCAGATCCCCGCGAAGGCGATGTCGATCAGCACGTCGAGCGGGCCGAGCTCGCGCCGCTCGATGACGGTCTTCTCCAACGGGGCCGCTTCCCGGGGTGCGGCATAGGCGTTCACGGCAGACATCTCGGACTCCTTCTCGTGGTGACCCGGTCCACACTACGCATCGCCTCGGGGAATCCCTCCACCCGGGAAAGGCACGCCGGTAGTGTGAGGCGCAGGGCTCCGGAGGGGGAAGTCACGATGCATCGATCGAGTACGTCCGCACGGCTGATCACCGTCATCATCGCCGTCGTCGTCGCGCCGTTCGGAGCGGGACTGATCGCGACAGGCGGGAGCAGTTGGGTGTTCGCCTACGGTCAGTACGCGCTGGCGGGCATCGACCTCGGCAGGTTCGCGATACCGATCCTGCTCCAGGCCGTCGGCATCCTGCTCCTTTTGCTCGTCACGATGACCGGCATCTGGAGTTCCGCCGGCCTGATCGCCGTCGGGGTGCTCGCCATCGTTCCGCTCGTCATCTCCCTGTTCCCGTCGCTGCTGCTGGAGGCATACCGCCTCGGTGCGGGCGTCCTTCCCGTCGAGTGGCTCGATGGTCTGGCATACGGACTCCCTCTGATCCTGCTCCCGGTGCTCGGCACGATGGGTCTCGTCCTCGCGATGGTGCGACGCCGCCCCGAGGCCCCGGGCGTCGGTCTCTCCGTCGGTGGACTGGTCGTCGCCCCCGTGCTGCTCCTGGCCGGGGTGCTGCTGCTGTCCTGGGGCGTCGGCCGCACCAGGATCGTGGCGCTCCAGCAGTACCGATTCGATTTCGTCCCCGAAGCCGCCGCAGCCATCCTGATCGGAACGCTGGCGATCATCGCCGGCGTCTTCATCACCCGGTGGTCCCGCTTCGCGCTGGTGCTGCCGGCGCTCGCACTCCTCGTCGTGAGCGCGCTGGTGTTCGCACCCCGCGTGCTCCTCCCGGCGCTCTCGGTCCTGCCGATGGAAGGGAGTCGCCCACTGTCCACGCTCATCCTCGTCGGGGGCGGAACCGCCGCGGCGATCCTCTACCTCGGCTTCACGGCCGTGCTCGCACGAGTGCGCGCGCAGGCCGCGACGACTCCCGCCGTGGTTGCGCCAACCGCGCCGTATCCCCCATCCGCGCCGTATCCCCCGGCACCCGGCGCGTGAGAGGGCTTCTCGCCCGTCGTCAAGCCCCCTCGTGTTCAGGGCGCCGTTCCCTAGGCTCGCGCCATGACGACCTCCGACGACACGATCTCCGAGTACCTCACCCGCTATGCGGACAGTCTGACCGCGTTCGATGCCGAGACCGCGGCGGGTCTGTGGTCGACGCCGGGCATGATCGTGAACGACCGCTCCTCCGGCGTGCTGGACTCCCGCGATGCCATGGTCGAAAGCCTGCGGCAGGCATATCCGATCTATCATCGGCTCGGGCTGGCGTCCGTCGGCTTCGACCTCCTGGAACGGCGTGATCTCTCCGATCGACTCGTGCTGGTGCGCGTGCGGTGGCTGTTCTTCGGCGCCGGCGGCGCACAGCTGACCGATACCGACAGCTACTACCTCCTGCGCGACGAAGACGAGGCGGGATTGCAGGCGTGCGTGTGCGTCGAGACCGACGCCGCCCAGAAGCTCCAGGCCCTCGCCGCCGAGCGCGGAGTGGATCTCACGTCGCTCTGATACCTCGCCGCCCTGACAGCGTCCAGGACTCAGGAGAAACCGGCGCCGGACGCAGAAATCCCGCCCCGATCTGAAAGACGGGGGCGGGATTCCTGAACAGCGAACCGCGGGAGGGTCAGCGCTGCTTCTTCTTCAGCGCCTTCTCCTGGATCGGAGCCTGGCCGGTCGCGGCGAGGTCGGCGTAGTACGCGCGGGCCTCGTCCTGACGCTGCTTCTCCAGACCGCTCGCGATGGGCGCACGCACGTGCTCGGGCTCGTAGCCGAACGCGTTCACGAGGTCGAGCGCGTACGGACGCAGGCGAGCGCACAGGCGGTCGATGTAGCTCGAGACCGCCGCGGCGCGCTGCATCGACAGACGCCCGTGAATCAGGTGCCAGGCGAGGTGCTTCTCGATGAGCTGCAGGCCGAACAGGTCGCGCAGCCAGGTGAGGACCTTCTTGGTGTCGGCGTCTTCGATCTGGTGCACGGCGTCGGTGAACGCCTCCCACTGCAGCAGCTCTCCGTGTGCACGGGCGGCCTCGATGAGCTCGGCCTGGTTCTCGTTGAACAGGCGGGCGCCGAGGGCCTTGTCCTTCGCACCGGGGCGCAGGCGGGAGGCGATGTCGGCCACCATCTGCTGCACGCGTCCGGCGAGGAGGTCGTGCTGCTGCTCCTCGCGCAGCCCCCGCTCGACCGAACGGCTCACCTGCCCGAAGTCGGAGACGGCCTGACCGAGCTGGCGGAGACCGGCGCCGTGGAACAGCTTGCCCGCAGTCATGCCGACGGCGAACTTCGCGAGCGCCGCGGCGTCCTTGCCCTGGAACTGCTTGGCGTAGTCGGTGAGCAGACGCTTGCCGACCAGCTGCAGCAGCACGTTGTTGTCGCCCTCGAAGGTCACGTAGATGTCGAGGTCGGCGCGGAGTCCGACCAGACGGTTCTCGAACATGAAGCCGGCACCGCCGGTGGCCTCGCGGGCCTCCTGCAGCGTGTCGAGCGCGTGCCACGTCGACAGCGGCTTGAGGGCTGCGGCCAGGGTCTCGAGGTCTTCCCTGTCGGCCGGGGTGTCGGTGCGACCGGAGAAGACCCCGTCGAACTTCTGCAGGAACTCGTCGTGCGCGAAGATCTGTGCGTACGTGGTCGCCAGCCGCGGGAGCAGACGGCGCTGGTGCTTGCCGTAGTCCATGAGCACGACCTCCTGCCCGTCCGCACCGTCGAACTGACGGCGCTGGGTGGCGTAGGTGATCGCGATGTGCAGCCCCAGCGCCGAGGCCCAGGATGCCGCGCCGTCGAGCGACACGCGCCCCTGCACCAGGGTGCCGAGCATCGTGAAGAAGCGGCGGCCGGGGCTGTCGATCGCGCTGGAGTACGTGCCGTCCGCCGACACGTCGCCGTAGCGGTTGAGCAGGTTGGTGCGCGGGATACGCACGTGGTCGAAGGAGAGGCGTCCGTTGTCGATGCCGTTGAGTCCACCCTTGAGACCGTCGTCCTCGCGGCCGATGCCGGGGAGGTCGACACCGTCCTCCCCGCGCAGCGGCACATAGAAGCAGTGCACGCCGTGGTTGACGCCGTTGGTGATCAGCTGCGCGAACACGGTCGCCGCGATCCCGTGCAGGGCCGCGTTCCCGAGGTACTCCTTCGTCGCCCCGCGGAACGGGGTGTTGATGACGAACTCCTCCGTCTGCGGGTCGTACGTCGCGGTCGTGCCGACGGCCGCGACGTCGGAGCCGTGGCCGATCTCGGTCATCGCGAAGGCGCCGGGGATGGAGAGGTCCATCACGCCGGGAAGCCACTTCGCGTGATGCTCCTCGGCGCCCAGCTGCAGGATCGCCGAGCCGAAGAGCCCCCACTGCACGCCCGACTTGATCTGCAGACTGGGGTCGGCCACCACGAGCTCCTCGAAGCCCGCGATGTTCGCGCCGTTGTTCTCCTCGCCGCCGAGCGACTTGGGGAACGCGCGGTGCACGGCCTTGTTCTCGACCAGGAGGTGCAGCTGGCTCAGCACGCGTTCACGGTGCTCGTCCTTGCCCAGCTCGTCCTTGCGCCAGAACGCGGAGTCCTTGATCATCTCGCGGGCCTGGCGACGCACGTCACCCCAGGTGCCCATCAGGGCGTCGTTGATGCGGGCGACATCGATGTGCAGGTTCGCATCCGCGGTGTCGGTGGAGGTGCGAGTCGTCTTCGGACGGACGGCGGCGTCGACCATGAGCGTTCCTCTCAGAGGGAAGTGGGAATAGTTCCATGGTAGGTCTGCCACAACCAGAGGCGAACTGCCCTGTCCACTTCCTCCAACACCCGGCGGGGACAGCTCCCCGCCGAGTTGTCGTCAGACCACAGTCCGGACCGACATCGCGTGTTCCGGCGTCGCGGGTGGGGATGCCGCACCCGCCTCCTGCCATCGCCTCTTCGTTCCGGCGCTCAGCCGCCCCCACGTCCGGTCGCGGATGAAGATCGAGTCGATCGCGATCATCGTGAGCGAGAACCAGGGCAACCCCATGAGCACCGCGATGCCGACGTGGAAGGAGAGGATGCCCAGCAGGCCGATCAGCCGTGTCGGACGCGTCAGCAGCATGAGCGGGAACGCGACCTGCAGGATGATCGACCCCCAGCTCGCGATCGTGACCATCGGCCCCCACGTGGTGACGAGGTCGCTCAGCACCGGCCACGTGCCGAACCGTGCGGTCTGCAGCGGGTTGTAGACCGCGTACCCCTCTTCCCACGGCGCACCGCCCGCCTTGAACAGAGCGCCCGAGGCGTAGACGAAGCAGACCTGCGCCGTGAGAGCCACGAGGGTCAGGTTGTGGAACATCGTTCCCAGCAGCGCCGGCTGGCTGTTCGGGGCGAACCACTCCCCCGACTTCGCCCGACGTCGGGCATCCAGCGACCACCGGGCCGCGGGATCGGCGAAGAACAGCAGGAACAGCGCGATGCGGAACATGTTGTCGCCCTGATCGCCCACCATGTCGTTGGCCTCGATGAAGCCCACCCAGAGGCAGAAGAAGATCGGGAGCACGATGCGGAAGCGCCAGCCGAGGACGAACAGCACCGCGAGCACCCCGAGGAACAGGTAGAGCGCCGTGTAGAGCACGTCATTCCCCATCGCGGCATGGAACGCGCTGAACACCCAGATCTTCGGGAAGTCGCTCACCGGCTCCGCGAGCTCCCCGTTCCAGGCCGAGCCGGACCCGAAGGTGTACAGGCGGGTGCTGAAGTTCGACGCCAGGAGGCCGATCGCCGTGACACCGAAGAGGATGCGTGTGACGGCGAGTCCGTAGAGGGCCTTCTTCCCGTTGAAGAGCCAGTCGCCGACGAAGGCCGAGATGCGGTCGATGGCTGAGAGCACCATCGCCCAGAGGCCGCCGATCATCGACGACACGAAGGTCAGCAGCCGGGTGATGAACGACCGCGGCGGCACGGTGGTCGCCCGAGCGGGTGCGGGTTCTCGAGGAGGAGCGGGAGGCGTGGAGACCGGAGCGGGTGCCGTCGTCGTGCTCCGCGGCGCAAGATCCTTCTTCTTCTTCGCGTCGCCCTTCCGCGCCGTGGTCTTGACCGGCGCGCTCACGGCTGGATCCTCTCGAACTGGCTGCGGAAGGTGTTCGCGAAGTTCTCGCGGCTCTGTCCTTCCTCTTCTATAGGGAGTCGCCATCCGGTGGTCGAGAACGTGGGGTCAGGACGCTGCGCGCTCGGGTCGTTGCGGTCCTTGTAGGGGACGACGTTCTGGCGACTCACGCGGTACTGCACCTTGACCACGGCATCGGCTCCCCAGATCGCGTAGGCCACCTGGGTCGCGTACGCGGTGGAGAGGTGCTCCTCGGCCATGTAGGCGTCCGTCGACGGGTTGTCGTCGCCCTGCAGCTCGTCGAAGGAGCGGACCATCCACTCCTCCCCGTCGTCCTCCGCGAAGTCGAGACCGACCACGGCCTGCTGGTCGGCGTTCAGCTTGTTGTAGGCGTTCATCTGCCCGCTCGCCACCTCACTGGACTGGATGCCGGCGCGCGGCGGGAAGAGGTTGTAGCGGATCATCGACAGCTCGACGTCGGTGGCGCTGACCCAGCCGGTCTCGACCTGCTCGCCGTCCTTCTCGATGACGGCGCGGACGTTGAAGTGGTAGTCGCCGTTGATGGGCTCCGGTGCGAAGACGCTCCACGACTGGCCGAACATCGGCAGCATGTAGCCGGCCAGCACCTGCTGCGTGGGGATCTCCCGCAAGGCCGAGTACGGCGCGATCCACAGGAAAGAGGCGCCGATGTGCCACAGGGTCAGCAGGCAGGCGGCGAAGGCGATGAGCTTCACCCACCAGGTCGGACGCGGACGTACCGCGGCCGCTCCCTCCGGCGCAGACGCGGCGGATTCCGGTGAGGACTCGAGTTTCGTGCTCATTCACTTCCCTCCGTACCGCCGAGGGTCGGGACCGCCGTGGGGAAACGGTCCCGACCACTCAGCGTTCCTACCTCGCGATCATTCCGTCTGCACTTGGGGACGTCGGGATCTCGCGAGTCTCATCGCCCCCCAGCCGAGCATGAGGAGCGTGGCGGCCAGAGCGATCCATCCGCTCTGCACCTGTCCGCCGGTCGTGGCCAGACCCGACGCCACCACCTGGAACGACGCCGACACACTGCCCGAGGTCGCCCCGGTCAGTGTCACGGTGTGGGTTCCGAGATCAGTGGCGGTGGGAACGGTCCACGTGAAGGTGACCGTTCCCTGCGAGTTGGCGACCTGGCTTCCCAGCGCCACGGGGGCGGAGGTCATGACGCCCGTCACCGTCTCGCCAGGCGTGAAGCCCGTGCCGACCGCGGTCTGCTGCGTGCCGCGCTCGCGCACCGGGTGCTTGATCGCGATGGCGATGTTCCCGGTCGGGTCGGCCGCCGCGTCTGCGGAAGCGGTGGCGGTGGCGGTGGCGGTGGCGGATGCCGCAGCCGTGGCTTCAGCCGACGCGTCAGCCGCCGCCGAAGCCGAGGCCGTGGCCGACGACGACGCGTTCGCCGCCGCTGCCGCCGAGGCGTTCGGATCCGCATCGGCCGAGGCCGAGGCATCCGCCGCACTCGTGGAGGTCGCATCGTTCTGCGCCGCCGCCTGAGCCGCTGCCGCCGCCGAGGCGTTCGCCGCAGTGGTGGCCGTGGTCGACGCATCCGTGGAGGCGTCGGTGGTCGCCGCGGCCTGGGCTGCGGCATTGGCCGATACGTCTGCCGCGGCGGAGGCTTGGCTCGTCGCATCCGCGAGTGCCGCCGCCACTGCCGCTGCTTCGGCCGAGGCGTTGCTGTCGTCATCCGCCTGTGCGGAAGCCGACGCCGACGCGGAGGCGTTGGTGTTGATCTCCGCCGATGCGTCCGCCGAGGCGACCGCATCCGAGGATGCATCCGTCGAGGCGTTCGCGATGGCTGCCGCGCTCGCATTCGCCGCCGCGCTCGTGCTGGCATCCGACGTGGCCGAGGTGTCGGCCGCGGTGTTCGTCGTCGCGTCGGCCAACGCTGCCGCCTGAGCGGCGATCGCCGCACCGGCGTTCGCCGACGAGGTGGCATCCGCCGTGGCCGCTGTGGACGAGGTCGCGGTCGCCGCTGCCTCCGATGCCGCTTCGGCAGCCGGGTCGGCCGCAGCCGATCCTTCCGCCGTCGCGTCGGCGAAGGCCGCCGCCTGTGCGGACGCTTCGGCGACCGCCGCGGTGGTGGCATCGGCGTTGGCCGAAGCCGAGGCCGAGGCTGCCGCGTTCGTGTTGGCCGAGGCCTCCGACGATGCATCCGTGGACGAATCCGTGGTCGCTGCCGATTCCGACGAGGCCGCGGAGTTCGACTCCGCCGCCGTGGAGGCTGCCGCATTCGCGTCGTCCGAGGCGTCGGCCTGGGCCGCTGCCTGGGCGGCGACGGCCGCGGACGCATTGGCCGTCGACGTCACATCCGTCGTCGCGGTGCTCGACGCATCGGTGGTCGCCGCTGCCTGAGCCGCCGATGTGGCATCCGCTGTCGCTGCCGCCGATGCCGCGGAAGTCGCGTCCGCGAGAGCTGCCGCTTCTGCAGCCGCCTGGGCCGACGGGTCGCCGTCCGCCGTCGCATCAGCCGAGGCCGACGCCGAGGCTGCCGCGTTCGTGTTGACGTCGCCCGGGTCACCCGCGGTCACCTCGGTGGTGTCCGATCCGGTGACCGCGCCCGAGGTCGCCGTGAGCGTGTAACCCGTGCCCGGCGTGGTGCCGATCGGAACCGGATAGTTCACCGTGAAGGCCCCGGAAGCGTCGGTGTTCGCCGTCACCGGGCCACCGACGTTCGCGCCCCCACCGGGAGCCGTCAGCTGCAGCGACACCGAGGAGCTCACGGGCCATCCGGAGCCGGTGACGGCAAGGTTGGTGCCCGCAGGAACCGTGGGTGCCGCGTCGACCACGACGGGAGCGGCCGTGACCTCGGTCGTGTCTGTCGCGGTCTGAGCCCCGACCGACGCCGTCACCGTGTACCCGGTTCCGGCAGGGGTGCCGGCCGGAACCGGGTAGTCGAGCGTGAATCCGCCGAGCCCGCCCGTCGTCACCGTCTGGGGGCTGCCGATGTTCGCGCCGCCGGGTGCGGTCAGCTGCACCGACACCTGCGTGTTCGCCGGCCAGTTCGTGCCGGAGACGGGGAGGTTGCTCCCGGCCTGCACGGTCGCCGCCGCGTCGACGGTGGCCGCCGCGGTCACAGCGGTCGTGTCGGTGGCGGTCTGCGTGCCGACGTTCGCCGTCACCGTGTAGCCCGCTCCGGGCGTCGCCGATGCGGGCACCGGGTAGTCGAGGGTGAAGCCGCCGGTCGCATCCGTCGTCACCGTCGCCGGACCGCCGACGTTTCCGCCGCCGGGTGCCGTCAGCTGCACGGTCACCTGCGTGTTCGCCGGCCAGTTCGTGCCGGTGACGGGGAGGGTCGCGCCGGCCTGGACCGTCGCCGCCGCGTCGATCGCCGCCGCCGCCGTGACCGCCGTCGTGTCGGTCGCGGTCTGCGTGCCGACGTTCGCGGTCACCGTGTAGCCCGCTCCGGGCGTCGCCGATGCAGGCACCGGGTAGTCGAGCGTGAACCCACCCGCCCCATCCGTCGTCACCGTCTCCGGGCCGCCGACGTTCCCCCCACCGGGGGCCGTCAGCTGCACCGACACCTGCGTGTTCGCCGGCCAGTTCGCGCCGGTGATCGGAAGCGAAGTCCCCGCCTGCACGGTCGCGGCCGCATCCACGGTCGCTGCGGCCGTCACCTCGGTGGTGTCGATCGCGGTGACCGCTCCTGCCGTCCCGGTCACGGTGTAGGCCGCGCCCGGGGCCGCAGACGCGGGAACCGGGTAGTCGAGCGAGATCACACCGGAGGCGTTGGAGGTCGCCGTCACCGGGCCGCCGACGTTCGCGCCCCCGCCGGGAGCCGTCAACTGCACCGAGACCACGGTGTTCGCCGGCCAATTCGTGCCGGTGATCGGAAGGCTCGTGCCCGCCTGGACGGTCGCCGCCGCGTCGATCGCCGCGACCGGCGCAGCCGTCACCTCGGTGGTGTCGGTGGCGGTCTGGGTGCCGACGCTCGCCGTGACCGTGTAGCCGGTGGCCGCTGGCGTGCCCGCCGGGACCGGATAGTCCAGCGTGAACGTGCCGGAAGCGTCGGTCGTGGCGAGTTCGGGGCCGCCGATGTTCCCGCCGCCGGGAGCCGTGAGCTGCACCGACACCTGGGTGTTCGCGGGCCAGTTCGTGCCGGAGATGCCGAGATCGGTGCCTGCCTGAACGGCGGGTGCCGCGTCCACCGCGGCTGCTGCCGTGACTTCGGTCGTATCGGTCGCCGTGACCGCTCCGGCCGTCGCCGTGACGGTGTATCCCGTCCCCGGGGTCGCCGAGACGGGCACCGGGTAGGAGAGCGTGAGCCCGCCGGACGCATCGGTGGTCGCCGTCACCGGGCCGCCGACCGCTGCGCCCCCCGGCGCCGTCAGCTGCACGGAGACGTCGGTGCTCGCGGGCCAGCCGGAGCCGGTGAGGGGAAGACTGGTTCCCGCCTGCACCGTGGCCGCCGCATCGATCGCGGCGACTGCGGCGATCGCCGACTTCACCGTCGACGACCCGAGGTCGAGGGAGACTCCGCCACCGACGGCGGGGAGCAGGTTCACTCCGAGTGCACGAACGGTGAAGCTGCCTCCGGGGATATCTCCCGTGGCCGGCTGCTCGTTGATGGTGATGGTCGCGACCTGCGACAGCACACCCTGCAACACAGGGTCGAGCGTCGAGAGCACCGGCCCCGTCAGCGCGGCGAGCGCCGGCTGCACGAGCGGGATCACGCTGTTCAGCGCGGTGTTCACGAGCGGACCCGTCGTTGTGGCGACCGCATTGGTCACGGCCGCGACCACCGGGTTGAGAAGGACCCCGATGTTGAGGCCGGCGAGGCTGATGTCGGTCGCGACCACAGGAACCGGCGTCGCGGTGCCGGCGAACTGCGCCAGCGAGCCCTTGACCGTCACGTCACCCGAGACGAGCGGAGTGCCGGTGAGCGGAACCGTGAGGTCGACGCCGACGGTCAGCGTCACCTGGAGCGCATCGAGCGTCGACTTCAGGATCGTGGAGACCTTGCCGTTGAGGCTGTTCGGGTGCGTGCCGGTGAGTGCGGAGGTGATGCCCTGCTGGATCGCGGAGATCGTCGTGGCCGACAGCACCGGGGTGTTCGCCGGAAGGGAGTTGAGGTCGGCGCCGGCCCCGGTCTCGACGAGGATCTTGGCGAGGTCGACGGAGACCGTCCCGGTGCTCAGGTCGACGAGCACGGAACCCGTGGTGTTCTCGAGCGGAGTCTGCAGCACCTGGGTGGTCACGGTCTGGCCGACGGTGTCGAGACCGGCGATCGCGACGGTTCCCCCGCTCGCAGTGAAGGCCGCGACGAGCGGCACGTCCGGGATCGCGTTGATCGTGTTGACGATGGTCGTGGTGAGCGCGGTGAGCGCCCCGCCGGGACCGGCGAGGTTGCTGACGGGAGTCACGGTGCTCTGGATCGCCGAGGCGAGCGTGCCGGAGAGTCCGGCGACCAGGTTGCTGTGCAGATCGAGGTTCAGATCGGCGATGCGGTACTCGGAGGTGACGGTGCCGGTGTTCGACTCGGCACGTGAGGCGAGCGCGCCGATGCCGACCGAGGCCTGGTCGAGGACGGCGTCGGTGAGCCCGGCCACGGCGAGTTGATCGAACAGGTCGGTGAGTTCGAGGGTGCCGGGGTTGACGCTGCCGTCGATGGCGCCGGTGTCGATCGCTCCACCCGAGGTGATGGTGCCCGAGGATGCGATCGACTGCGTCTGTGTCGGCGACGAGCTGAAGCTCTGCGCCGCCCCCAGGTCACCGAGCTGGAGCAGACCCGGCGAACCGGGCGTACCGTCGGACAGCAGCGGCACGTTCAGGGTGCCGACGTCGATGTTGAGCGCCTCGAGCAGTCCGACATCCAGCCCGCCGAGCTCGGAGCCCGGGGCTGCGGGATTGCTGGTCAGCGTGTGACCGAGCGCCGCGATGTCGAGCCCGCCGAGCAGTGCGGCAGGCAGCTGGATGATCTGCCCCTGCGCGACCGACGGATCGTTCGGATTCGCCGCGTCCAGCGCCGTCGCCGCTGTCGGCACCAGTGCACTCGCGAGGACCACCGCGCCGACGGTGACGCCGGCGATGCCTCCTCCTACAGCTCTGCGTCGCCGCAGAGTCCTCTCCTGCAATTCCATTCGCTACTCCCGTGTGATGCGATCTTCCGCGTCACATGGCCCCCCCACGGGTCGACATCTGTCGGCCGAGCGATGTTGGCTCATTCTTACGGGATCGCGGAGGAGAAGTCCAGCATTTGTCCAGGAATCACCCGGCGACCGCCATCGCGGGAGACATTCCGAAACTCGGAGACGGAATGGCGGAGCGGGGCGCTCCCTGCGAGAGGCGCGGGGAAGACGAAGAACGCCCCGCACGCGAAGGCGTGCAGGGCGTTTTCCGAGCCGGATGACCGCTACAGCGAGAGCCCGTGACCGAACCGGAACAGTGGATCGGCGGTGTCGAACGGCACGTCGGGGCGGGAGGCCTCGACGGCTGCCATCGACCGCGGCAGGTCGAACGGCAACGCGCCGCGCGCGGGGAACGCACCACTGAGCACGTCGAGCAGGGCGGCCCCGGACGCACCCCAGTTCACCGTCACCGCAGCGGCGACGTCGACGATCGGCGTCAGGATCGGCGGGCGGTCGGCGAGCACGTCGACGACGGTCGGCACGGCGGCGGCGACCTCGCGGACATGCGCGATCACGTCTTCCGAGAACGCGAGCGAGCCCGCGTGGAAGAAGTTCTCGAACATCGTCGCGCGCTCCTCGAACGGAGCCTGCAGGCGGATGATCGCCAGGTCGGCCTCGCCCGGCGTCTCGACGATCTCGCCGAAGGACGCGGCCGTGTCGACGTCGACGCCCTCGACGTAGAGCTTCCGGCCGCGTGCGAACGGCAGAGTGCCATCGTTCGCGAGCACCGTGATCGATGCGCGCTGGGCGTCCTCTCCCGCGGTGCGGAACTCGGCGCGACCGACGATGTCATCGGCGGCATCCTCGTCGACGTACGGGTTCTCGAACAGTCCGAGTTCGAACTTCTCGCGCAGGATGCGACGTGCCGAGACGTCGAGTCGGGCCTCGGTCACCTCGCCGTCGGCGATCAGCTCGAGCAGCAGCTCCGGGTTCGCCTCGCCGCCGAACTGGTCGACCCCGGCATCCAGCACCTTCTTCATCCGCTCACGCGGCGTGAGGTCTTCCACACCCCAGGCTCGTGCCGGGAAGGGCTGGCCGAAGATCTCGGAGTCGCTGATCAGGCCCCAGTCGGTGCACACGAGACCATCGAAGCCGTAGCGCTCACGCAGCAGGCCGGTGATCACGGACTTGTTGAACCCGAATCCCACCTCCTCGTACTCGGTGCCGACGGGCATCCCGTAGTACGGCATCATCTGCCTGGTGCCCGCGGCGAGCGCGTCTTCGAACGGCTTCAGGTGAAGCTCGAACTCACCGCCAGGGTAGACCTGCTCCCGGCCGTACGGGAAGTGCGGGTCTTCGCCGTCCTTCTGCGGTCCACCTCCCGGGAAGTGCTTCGTCATGGTCGACACCGATCCGGGGCCGAACGATGCGCCCTGGAACCCGCGGATGTATGCCGCACCGAGCTTTCCCGACAGCTCCGCGTCCTCGCCGAACGTCGCGGTCTGCCGCGCCCAGCGTGGCTCCGTCGCGAGGTCGACCTGGGGGTGCAGGGCCACTCGCAACCCGACCGCCGTGTACTCCTGGCGGGCGATGTCCGCGAAGCGCTCCACGAGGTCTTCGTCACGGGTCGCGGCGAGACCGAGGGTCTCCGGCCACTGCGAGAACGGGCCGGCGAGGATCGACGCGCCGGGGTTCTCGCTGAACGAGTGCCGAGGGTCGGTGGACAGCGTCACCGGGATGCCGAGTCGGGTCGACGCCGCGAGCCGCTGCAGGGCGTTCTGCCATGCCGCGATCTCCCGACCGGTGGGCGCGGCGCCGAGCAGGTTGAAGTGCGTCATGCGCTTGGTCTCGAGGAACTCGCGAGCCGACGGGGTCGCGAAGATCGGGTTCGGCTCTTCGAGATCGCCGATGGCGATCATGGTGTGGAAGAAGAGTCCGGCCTTCTCCTCGATCGTCATGGCGTCGAGCAGCAGCTGCACCCGTTCGTCGACGGAGAGGTCGGTGTCGAGCCAGGGGCGCGCGGTGATGGTGTCGGTCATGGTCACTTGACTCCCTTGATGCGGTAGACGAGAACGGCACCAGCCAGCGCGACGACGGCACCGAAGAGGTACCAGGTGGTGTAGCCGCCGAGCGGGGTGGCCGCGCCGATGGCGATGATTCCGGGCGCGATGGCCGGGGCGATCGACTGGGGCAGGGCGTTGGCGATGTTCAGCACGCCGAGGTCCTTCGCCACGTCGTCGGGGTTGGGGAGCACCTCGGTCGCGAGGGCGAGGTCGACCGAGAGGAAGGACCCTGCGCCGAGTCCGATGATCGCCTGCGCGATGATCACGGTCGTGACATCGGGGGCGATCGCGAGGATGACCAGTCCGACCACCATGATCACACCGGCGATGGCGACGAAGGGGCGACGCTTGCCGATCTTGTCGGAGAGGAATCCGCCGAGCGGGGAGGAGATCGCCATCGCGGCCATGGAGGCGAGGTTGGCGGCCAGGATGATGCCGACCGCGCCCTGCTCATCGAGACCGAACTTGGTGACGAGGTAGAGCGGCAGGAACGTGGCGATGCCGGCGTAGCCGAACATCACGAAGAACTTGGTAAGCCAGGTCCAGCCGAAGTCGGGGTGCTTGCGCGGGTTGAACACGAACGAGCCGAAGAACATCGCGACCGTGAACTTCTCGGCGGGCTTCTCCACGAGGCGGCGATCCTTGAGAATCAGGACGAACACGACCACCAGGATCAGTGCGATCACGCCGGGGACGACGAAGCGCTCGAAGTCGCCGGGCAGGAAGTTGACCAGGAAGCTGCCGGCGAGGATGCCGATCGGGGTCGTGATGCCGATGATGCCGGAGACCTTGCCGCGACTCGTGACCGGCACCTGATCGGGGAGCGTCGCGTTGGCGGCGGCGAGCACGGCGTTCATCGAGGTCTGCACGAGGCACCAGGCGAGCAGGATCATCCACACGGAGGTCGCGGCGCCGATGAGGACGAAGCCGCCGAGACCGACGATCGCGCCCCCGAGGATCCACGGCCGACGCATGCCCCAGCGCGAGGTGGTGCGGTCGGAGAGTCGGCCGAC
Source organism: Microbacterium sp. NPDC058269 (assembly GCF_042881445.1). Taxonomy (NCBI): domain Bacteria; kingdom Bacillati; phylum Actinomycetota; class Actinomycetes; order Micrococcales; family Microbacteriaceae; genus Microbacterium; species Microbacterium sp. NPDC058269. The sequence continues at coordinate 329,487 of NZ_JBHVXT010000002.1, read as the reverse complement.
GAGAGGGTTCGCGATGAGAGCGAAGATCGCGCCGACGCCCATCACGAGCCCGAGGCTGCCCTCGGTGTTCACCGGGTCGATGTGCTGGACCTTGAACGCCATCGACACCATGACGGGCGTGAGAAGCGCGAGATAGACACCGAAGTTCACGGCGGCGAGGCCCGGCGTGTAGCCGCGCGGGGTCTTCAGCGGCGTGGTCCCGGGGGCTTTGAACCCGGTGGTGCCGACCGCGGCCGCGGAAGCGGCGGATGACAACTCTGTCATGACAGTCCTTTCGATTCGCCGCACGTCTTCGGGCGACGCGGCTCTTCGATGAAGATACACGAATCTCGACCATTTGGTAAGTGAATCTAGACCGCTTGGTAATGAGCGAGGATAGGATGAGGAGGGAGGATGCGATGACGACGACGGCGACCGGTTCGCGGCACGCGCGCGCCGCCGCCACGCGCCAGCGCATCCTGTCCGCCGCGCACGACCTGTTCGTCGAACGCGGCTATCGCTCCACATCGCTGCGCGACATCGCCGCAGCCTCTTCCGTCAGCCACCCGGGGCTCCTCGGGCACTTCTCGTCCAAAGACGATCTGCTCGCTGAAGTCGTCGCCGCGCTCGAAGCCGAGAACGAGACGGTGTTCAGCGCGATCGCGGCGGCGTCCGAACCGGGCGAGCTGGTATTCGCCGGCATCGCCGCGCGGAACGAGCGCACCGCGGGCTACATCGAGCTGTTCGCCGCGCTCACCGGCGAGGCTTCTGCTCCCGGCCACCCCGCGCACGCGCGGATGCGCGAGCGCTACTGCCGTCTCCGCTCGCTGAGCATCGACGTGTTGGAAGACGCGAAGTACCACGGCGTGATCGCGGCGGATCGCGACGTCGACGGCGAGACGGTGCGGCACACGGCCGGGTGGGACGGTCTGCAGCTGCTCTCGCAGTACCTTCCGGATCGGGTCGATGTGGTGGAGATGCTCGAGGAGCGCGAGAACCTGTGGGCGACGCCGCTCGCGTGGCGGGACTCCGACGACGAGCCCTCATCCGACAGCACGGATCCGGCCGGCCCCCTGCCCGAGCTACGCACGACCGCGGTCCCCGACACCGACCCCGGCTACGCGGTCGGCCGCCGCCGTCGCGCGCAGATCCTCGCCGACGCGACGCGCCTCTTCTCCCGCGACGGCTACGGCGACACCAGCCTGCAGGACATCGCCACCGCGGTCGGGGTGTCGAAGTCGACGCTGCTGCACCACTATCCGTCGAAAGAGCTGCTGCTCAGCGCCGTCCTCACCGAACGCGACAGTGCCATCAACGAGAACCAGGCGTTCACGGGCGCCGCCTCGGCCGGAGAGGTGCTCCGCAGCATCCCCGATGGAGCCGCGCTCAGCGCGCACGACGAGCCGGGACTGATCGAGGTGTACGCGGTGCTGTCCTGCGAGGCGGTGCCCGCCGCCCACCCCGCGCACGAGTACTTCACGGCCCGGTTCGCCAATGCGCTCGACTACTTCACCGAACTCTTCCGGCTCGCCCAGGTCGACGGCGACCTGCCCGAGCACCGCGACCCCGTGCACGAGGCCACCTGGCTCATCGCGATGTGGGACGGCCTGCAGTACCAGTGGCTCTACGACAGGGAACGACTCGACATCGCGACGCACCTGCGCGCCCACCTCGACGACGTGCTGCCTCCGCGCTGAGCGCGCGAGGAGTCAGGCGGCACGAGGATCAGGGCTCGGGTCAGGCGGCGGCACTCAGGCCTCGGCGATGACCGCCAGCACGCCCTCGCCGTAGGCCTCGCGCTTCTTGGCCCCGATGCCGGTGATGCCGTCGAGGTCGGCGAGGGATGCCGGGCGGTGCTCCGCGAGCGCACGCAGCGTCGCATCTCCGAACACGATGTATGCGGGCACGCCCTGCTCGCGCGCGGTCTCGGCCCGCCACGCGCGCAGTGCCTCGAACAGACCCCGGTCCCCGGCGTCCAGGGCATCGGCGGCACTGGCCTTGCGGGCACGACCGGACGAGGTCGGACGCCCGATCGTGTCCTTGCGCAGCGGCACCGCGGTCTCGCCCTTCAACACTCCGGACGCCTGCTCGCCGGGAGCCAGGGTGCCGTAGTCGCCCTGCGCGACCAGGATGCCGCGGGCGAGCAGCTGCCGCACGACGCTGCGCCAGTCCTGATCGGAGAGGTCGTTGCCGATGCCGTACGTCGCGAGCGTGTCGTGCCCCTGCTGGCGGATGCGCTCGGTCGAGGCTCCGCGGAGGATGTCGATCAGGTGCCCGGCCCCGAACGCCTGATTGCGCTCGCGCTTCAATCGCACGATCGTCGACAGCAGCTTCTGCGCGGGAACGAGGCCGTCGAACGTCTCGGTGTCTTCGAGACAGGTGTCGCAGTTGCCGCAGGGCTGCGACTCCTGACCGAAGTAGCCGAGCAGATTCTGCCGTCGGCACTCGACCGTCTCGCACAGCGCGAGCATGGCGTCGAGGTGCTGCCCCATCCGCATCTTGAACGTCCGGTCACCAGGGCTCTGGTCGATCAGCCGGCGCTGCTGCACCACGTCGCCGAGCCCGTACGCCATCCACGCCACCGACGGCTCGCCGTCGCGCCCGGCTCGACCGGTCTCCTGGTAGTACCCCTCGACCGACTTCGGCAGGTCGATATGCGCGACGAAGCGCACGTCGGGCTTGTCGATGCCCATCCCGAACGCGATGGTGGCGACCATGACCACACCGTCTTCCCGGAGGAAGCGCGCCTGGTTGGCCGCGCGCACCTCGGCGGGCAGACCCGCGTGGTACGGCAGCGCGTCGAGGCCCTGGGCAGCGAGATAGGTCGCCGTCTGCTCGACCGACTTGCGGCTGAGCGCGTACACGATGCCCGCGGGCTGCGCGCCGTCGTCGGTCACCGGGGTCTGCGACTTGATGAACGCGACCAGCTGCTTGCGCGGATCGACCTTGGGCACGATCCGGTACTGGATGTTCGGGCGATCGAAGCTCGCGACGAAGTGCGAAGCGCCGTCGAGGCGCAGACGTTCGGTGATCTCCTTGTGCGTCGCCGCAGTGGCCGTAGCCGTGAGCGCCATGCGCGGCACCCCGGGGAATCGCTCGCCCAGATCGCCGAGAGCCAGGTAATCGGGGCGGAAGTCGTGACCCCACTGCGACACGCAGTGCGCCTCGTCGATCGCGATCACGCTGAGCGTTCCGCGCTGGAGCAGCGCCGTGGTCTGCGCGTTCGACAGCCGCTCGGGGGCGACGTAGATGAGGTCGAGCTCGCCGGCGACGTACGCCCGCTCGACCTCACGGCGCTCGTCGATGGCCTGCGTGGAGTTGAGGTACGCGGCGTTGACGCCGTTGGCCCGCAGTGCGTCGACCTGGTCGTGCATGAGCGCGATGAGCGGGCTGATCACCAGCCCCGTGCCCTCGCGCACGAGCGCGGGAACCTGGTACGTGATGCTCTTTCCGCCGCCGGTGGGCATCAGCACGACGGCGTCTCCCCCGGCGATGACCTGCTCGACGATGTCGGCCTGATCGCCGCGGAACTCGTCGTACCCGAAGACGGTGTGCAGCGCCTCGCGCGCGGTCGGGTAGCGGCTCGGTGTCGCCCGACGCACAGCGGGTGCACGGCCCGCGGCGGGTGCGCCACTCGCGGTGGACGAGGTCACCGGCGTGATCGGCCCCTGCCCCCAGTCGAGCGGTGGCTCGAAGCCCGCGCCCTGGGGCTCCCAATCCATCGGCTCCGGCGGGATGGACGACTCCCAGCCGTCGTCGTAGGGCTCGTCGGCGTACGGCAGATCCGCGTACGGGTCACGGGGAGTCTGCGGCATCTCTCCAGCGTAACGACCTCCGCCGACGCGGGCGGCGCCTCATCCACAGGTGAGGGCGGGATCAGCTCGCGGTCGACCGATCGTAGGCGCGGATGAGGTCGTCGAGGAACCTCGCCACCGTCGCGCGCTCTTCCTCGCTCATCGCGGCGATCTGCGCCTCGACCTCGCCGATGAGCGGTTCCACCAGGCGCTCGGCCTCGGCGGCGGCATCCTCCGACGCGGTCACGATGAGCTTGCGCCCGTCGGACGGATGACGGTCGCGACGCACGTGTCCGCGGTCCTCGAGTCGGTTGAGGACGAGGGTCATGGCCGCGGTCGAGATCTCGACGCGATGCGCAAGCTCGGTCGGCGTGGTGGGACCGCGGGAGATGAGGTGGTCGAGCACCTCGAGACCCGGAGCATCGAGTTCGAGCTGCTTGGCGATCGACCGCTCGAAGCGCTGCTGCCGCATCGTCAACTGCTGCACCCGAGTGCGGATGTCGTTCTCGTCGATCTCACCGGCGTCGTGCCGACGCGTCGGGTCGTACCTCGACGCCGTTTCCGATGCCCGCTCGGACCGTTTGACATCCATGCGAGCAATGGTAATACTTCATATTGCTAATTTGATTGATAATCAAGAATTGAGATGACATGGCAGACGCGACCGAAGCCCCGTACCGCTGGCGCTGGGCGATCCTCGGGGTGATGCTCGCGGCCGAGATCATGGACATGCTCGACGCGACGATCGTCAATGTCGCCGGTCCCTCGCTCGAGTCGTCGCTCGGCACGAACGCCCTGGGACTGCAATGGGTGATCGGCGGCTACGCGCTCGCGTTGGGAGCAGGACTGATCCTGGGCGGCCGCCTCGGTGATCGCTACGGACGACGGCGGATGTTCCTGCTCGGGCTCACGGCCTTCACCATCGCGTCGCTGCTGTGCTCGCTCGCCCCGACCGCCGAGCTGCTGATCGTGTTCCGCCTGCTCCAGGGAGCGGCCGGCGCGCTGCTGCTCCCTCAGGGGCTCGGTCTGCTGCGCGAGAACCTCTCCGGCGCCGAGCTCGCCGTCGCCTTCGGCATCTTCGGACCGGCGCTGGGCCTGGGCGGCATCCTGGGTCCGATCATCGGCGGCGGGCTGATCGAGGCCGACATCCTCGGACTCGGATGGCGCTCGGTCTTCCTCGTGAACATCCCGATCGGCATCGCCGCGCTGATCATCGCGTGGCGCATCCTGCCCCGGCGAAGCGGTGACCGCGCTGTGCGTATCGACATGCTCGGAGCTGCCGTGATCGTCGCGTCGTCCGGCATCCTCGTGCTCGGGCTCACCTTCGGACCCGAGCTGGACTGGCCGGTGTGGGCCTGGGCATGCGTGGCGGCGGGTCTGGCCGGGTTCGTCCTGTTCGGCTGGCAGCAGCGGCAGCTCCTCGCGCGCGGTGGCGTCCCTCTCGTCACGGCGACCATGTTCAGCCGCCGCGCCTACACGTTCGGGCTGGTGGGCATCGCCCTATTCTTCAGCAGCCTGACCGGCACGCAGCTCGTGCTGACGCTGTTCCTGCAGGTGGGCAACGGCTTCAGCGCGGGCGAGGCCGGCCTGAGCAACCTGCCGCTCGCACTCGGTTCTGCGGTCGGTGGCGCGATCAGCGGCGCGTGGCTCGCCGAGAAGATCGGTCGGTCCGTGCTGCAGCTCGGAGCCGTGACTCAGCTGCTGGGCGCGGGTCTGCTGTGGTTCGAGCTGCAGCAGCCGGGCGACTTCAGCATCTGGACCATCGCCCCCGGCATCGCCCTCTTCGGCGTCGGTGGTGGCGCGATCATCGCCGCGCTGTTCAGCACGATCCTCGCAGCAGTGAAGGACGACGAGATCGGTTCGGCCTCCGGCGTGCTCACGGCAGTGCAGGCCATCGCGAGTGCGGTGGGGGTGGCGATCTTCGCCTCGGTGTTCTTCGATGCCGCCGCATCCGGCACTCCGGCTCAGGCCTATCAGCAGACCCTCGTCGTGCCCGCGATCATGCTGATCGCCTTCCTCGCACTGACCTTCCTCTTTCCCAAGAAGAGCCGGGAAGATGCGCACGGGGTGGCGGTGAAGGAGACGGTGGGCTGACCGGGCACCCGGCCCCTCCCCTCACCCGCGGGCGTAGGTTGGAGGCATCCCGTTCGAAGGAGCATCCGATGACCGACATCACCGTGACCCGCAACGACGAAGAGTCGCGCTACGAGATCCGCTCCGACGACGTGCTCGCGGGCTTCGCGGCGTACGACCTGCGCCCCGGATCCATCCGCTTCATCCACACCGAGATCGACCCGGCGTTTCAGGGCCAGGGGCTGGCGGGCACGCTCGCATCGGCGGCGCTGGCGGATGCGGCGGGACGCGGTGACGCGATCGTTCCCCTGTGCCCGTACATCGCGAAGTACCTCGAGACGCATGAGGTGCCCGGTGCCGAGATCCGCTGGCCGAAGGCCCCTTCCGGACCTGCGGGATCCGCCGGCGAGGACCCGACGGGCCGAGCCGAATGATCGGGCAGCACCGCCTCATCCTCGAACCGCGCGAGGTTCCGCTCGGCGGAGTGCGCGGCATGAACGTGCTGCGTGCCCTGCCGCACCGCAACCTGCCGACGATCGGCGCCTGGTGCTTCCTCGACCGGTTCGGTCCTGCCGACACGAAGATGCGGGTCGAACCGCATCCGCACATCGGGCTGCAGACGGTGACCTGGCCGCTCGTCGGCGAGATCCGTCACCGCGACTCGATAGGCAGCGATGCCGACCTGCGCCGTGGACAGCTGAACCTGATGACGGCCGGCAACGGCATCTCGCACTCGGAGTACTCGATCGGCGAGGGTCCGGTGCCTCTCGACGCCCTGCAGTTCTGGGTCGTGCTCCCGGATTCCGCCCGCCACGGTACTCCCGGATTCGAACGGCACACCGAGCTGCCTTCCGTCGCGCTCCCCGCGGACAGCGGGGCCGATGCCGAGGCCACGGTCGTGCTCGGCGAGTACGCGGGCGTGCGCTCGCCCGCCACGGTGCACACCCCGATCGTCGGTGCGGAGATCGTGCTCGCCCCGGGTTCCCGCGTGCGCCTGCCGCTGCGTTCGGACTGGGAGCACGCGCTGATGCTGGTCGAGGGCGATGCCGTGGTGGCCGCGCATCCACTCGACCGGAACGGCCTGCTCTATCTGGGCGACTCCCGCGACGCCGTCGAGGTGTCGAGCGACGAGGGCGCCCTGCTGTTCCTGCTGGGCGGTGAGCCGTTCGAGGACGACATCGTGATGTGGTGGAACTTCGCCGGCCGCACGCACGACGAGATCGTCGAGGCGCGCGAGGAGTGGGAAGCGGCATCCGACCGCTTCGGTACCGTGGCCGGGCACGACGTGCGCATCCCCGCCCCGCCGCTTCCGCCCGTGAGGCTCATGCCCCGCAGCCGGAAGCTCTGACTCAGCTGCGCTCGGGAGTGTGCACCCGGGCGAGGAAGCGGTCGGTGCGCGGCGACGGACCCCGCGAGTCGAGGAGCGAGACGATCACGGTCACCGCGGTGGCGAGAGGGATGGTCCAGGCGGCCGGCTGCGCGAGGTAGGGCGCGGCCACTCCGATTCCCCCGACCGCCGCGTGCACGAGCAGTGCGAGACCCGCGGCCAGCCCGCCGGACAGCATCCCGGCCACCGCCCCTCGAGCAGTGAGCCCGCGCCACCACACGCCGAGCAGCACCACCGGCGACAGCGTCGACGCCGCCACCACGAACACCACGCCGACGCTCGATCCGAGCCCCGCCGGCGCCGTGAGCAGCGCGACCACGAGTGGCACCAGGGCGCAGAGCACGGCCGACAGGCGGAACGAACGCACCGACCCCGAGAACACGTCCTGGCTGATCACCCCCGCGAGCGACACGACGAGTCCGGCCGAGGTCGCCAGGAACGCGGCGAACGCCCCGGCGACGATCAGCGCGGTCAGCAGCTCGCCGAACGCTCCAGGGAACACCCGCGACGGCAGCAGCAGCACCACCGTGTCGGCGACACCGGGAACCGCGAGGTCGGGAGCGGCGATGCGCGCGAGCAACCCCATCGTGCTCGACACCGCATAGAACGCGCTCACCATGCCGATCACGATCACCGTCGTGCGACGGGCCGATACCCCGGTCGGGCTCGTGTAGAACCGCACCAGCACGTGCGGCAGACCCATCGTGCCCAGCAGCAGCGCGAGCAGGAGGGAGGCCGTCTCGTACACGTCGAAGCCGGAGGGACCAGCCTCAGCGGGGAACACGAGCGCCGGATCGAAGTCGTGCGGTCCCCCACTGAGGGCAAAGGCGATGAACACCACCGGCACCAGCAGGGCCGTGAGCTTGAGCCAGTACTGGAACGCCTGCACGTAGGTGATCGCCCGCATCCCGCCCGCCGCGACCGCCGCCGCCACGAGCACCGCAACGGTCACCGCGCCCACCCATTCGGGAAGGCCGGCCACGACGAGCAGGGTGAGCCCGGCGCCGTGCAGCTGCGGCACGATGTACAGCCAGCCGATCACCAGCACCGCGATGCTCGTGACGCGCCGAGCCGACGTCGACTCCAGCCGCGCCTCGATGAAGTCGGGGATCGTGTACGCGCCGCTGCGCCGGAGCGGGGCGGCGACGAAGGCGAGCACCAGGAGGTAGCCCGCGGCATAGCCGATCGGGAACCAGAACCCGCGGGCGCCGTCGAGCAGCACGAGGCCCGACAGCCCGAGGAAGGTGCCGGCGGACAGATACTCGCCGCTGATCGCCGACGCGTTCCACACCGGTCGCACCGTGCGCGAGGCGACGAAGAAATCTCCCGTCGTGCGCGAGATGCGCAGTCCGTAGACGCCGATCAGCAGCGTCGCGACGATGACCAGCGCGACCCCGATGAGGTCGAGCACCGCGTTCATTCGCGGTCTCGCAGCGCCCGGTACCGGCGCTCGTTGCGGGCGGCCGTGCGCACGTGGAGCACGGCGAAGACGACGATGATCGGGTAGAACGCGTACGCCTGCAGCAGCCACGACAGCGGCAGTCCCCACACCAGGACCCGTCCGATCTCGGGGATGAGCGCGATCGCCAGGGTGAGTGCGACGACCACGACCACGAACCCGGCGACCGTCCCCAGCGCGAGGCGGAGTTGGCTGCGCATCAGGGCCCGCGCGTACACGGCATCCGCCTCATCCACGGGGGCACCCGGCAGCGCGATGCCGCGGGTGAGGGTCGCCGGCCGCCGGTCGGGGAGGTCGGCGGTGACGCGGACCCGCTTCGGCTTCTCGGTCATCCCGCCCCCTCGCCGCGCACCAGCGCCTCGCGCACGGCCGGTACCATCCTCCGACTCACCGGAAGCGAGAGCCCACCGATCGAAACGGCGGCATCCGCGCCGGAGAGCCGAGCCTCGGTCACGGCGGAGATGCGCACGAGCGACGAGCGGTGGATGCGCAGGAAGCCGGCATCCGTCCACCGCGTCTCGAGCTCGGAGATGGGGATGCGTACCAGATGCCCCGCGCCGTCCACGGTGTGCAGCCGGGAGTAGTCGCCCTGCGCCTGCACCCAGGTCACGTCGCTGCGCCGCACGAACCGCACCGCGGAGCCGACGGTGACCGGCAGCACCTCGTCGTCGCCGGATGCCGCGGTGTCGCCGCCGGCCTCGACCACACGGTCGACCGCCTGACGCAGCCGCGCGGCCCGCACCGGCTTGAGCAGGTAGTCGGCGGCTCGCAGCTCGAACGCCTCCACCGCCTTGGCATCGTCGGCCGTGACGAACACGACCGCCGGCGGCACGGCGAGAGTCAGCAGCGCCCGCGCGAGGTCGGTGCCGCTGAGCCCCGGCATGTGGATGTCGAGGAACGCGATCCGCACCGCGCGCTCCGACAGCAGCCGCAGCGCGTCCGCACCGGACGATGCCGTGAGGATCTCGCCGATTCGGGCATCGGTGCGCAGCAGGTGGACCAGCTCGTCCAGGGCGGGCTTCTCGTCATCCGCGACGAGCACATCGATCGGGGGTGCGCTGTTCGTCATGATCGTCAGTCGTTGTCCGGGTCGTGCTGCGGCTGGGATTTCGGGACCCGCATGCGCACCAGGGTACCGGCGCCGGTGTTCGTCTCGACCACCAGGCCTCCGTCCGCACCGTAGAGCTGGCGGAGCCGGGTGTCGACGTTGCGGAGCCCCACGTGCACGCCGTCGTCGCCCGCCGTGAGGGTCGCCCGCAGTGCCTCGGGGTCCATGCCGACACCGTCGTCCTCGACCGTGATCTCGGTGTGGGTGCCGTCGTCGCGCGAGGCGATGCGGATCTCCCCTCCCCCCTCGCCTGGCTCGAGACCGTGACGGACGGCGTTCTCCACCAGCGGCTGCACCGAGAGGAACGGGATGACCGTCGCGAGCGTCTCCGGAGCGATCTGCAGCGTGACCCGCAGGCGGTCGCCGAAGCGCGCACGTTCGAGCTCGAGGTACGAGTGGATGCTGCCCAGCTCCTCGGCGATCGTGGTGAACTCCCCCTGGCGGCGGAAGGAGTAGCGGGTGAAGTCGGCGAACTCGAGCACCAGCTCTCTGGCGCGCGTGGGGTCGGTGAGCACGAAGGACGCGATCGCCGTGAGGGCGTTGTAGATGAAGTGCGGGGAGATCTGCGCCCGCAGCGACCGCAACTCCGCCTCGGCCAGCTGCGTCCTGGACGCATCGAGTCCCCCGAGCTCGACCTGGGCCGCGCACCAGTCGGCCACTTCTTCCGCCGCACGCACGAGGGCGGCTCTGACAGGTGCGGCGAAGGCCACGACGACACCCGCCACGCGGCCGTCCACGAGGATCGGAGCCCCGACCGCCTCCAGGTCGTCATCCCTCCCCGGCGCCGGGAACACCTGCCGCCGACCCGAAGCACCGACCTGGGTGGCGATGCGGCGGGCGGCGGACTCCAGCCCGTCGGACGGACCGTCGAACGACACGGTGCCCTCGGCACTCACGATCGCGACCGCCGCACTGCCGAGCAGCACCCGCAGATGCCGTGCGGCCTTCACGACATCGGGGGCGGAGAGACCTGCCCGCAGATGCGGTGCGGCCAGGCTCGCCTGATGCAGGCCGGTGAGGGCGGCCTGTTCGGCATCGCTCCCCAGATCGGCGGCCCCGCGCGCGAGTCGACGTGCGAGCAGGAGGAGCACCGAGAGCACGATGCCGCCGAGCACGCCGAGGATCGCTGCGAGAACGACGTCGGTCATGGGATCAGCCTACGGAGCCGCACGACGCGTCAGCAGCAGCGGGCACCGGGGTTGCGGTCCTGGTCGTCCATCCGCTCCCGCCAGAACTGCCGCTCAGTCATCGGCTCCTCGTCCGGGTGCACGCGGCGCTGATGGGCGACATAGGTCGCGTAGGCGCTGTCGCCCATCAGGTTCGTCATGTACCAGCGGATGCCGCGGCCCACCCGTCCCACGGCGCCCCGCAGAGCGCGCAGGAGGGTGGTCGCGGCATCCGTCCGACTCATGGTGTCGGCCATCTCAGTGGGTCGAGGCCTTGCGCTCATCGGCGAGGATCGGCTCCCACTGCTTCTCGAGCTCGCGTTCCTCGGCGCTCGGCAGGAAGCCCGCGGGGGCGAAGCGGCGCGAGGCCACGGGGGCGTCCTCGGTGTTCTCACCCCCGCCGTTGCGGATCGCCTTGATCGTGACGATCACGGCCATGACCATCACGATGATGGCGAGGGTCACGAAGATGATCGACAGTGTGCCCTGCACGGCCGTGTTGCGGATGACCGCGTCGAGAACCGCCGGCTCACCGAGCGCGGTATCACCGGAGTCGCGGGCCGCCACGTACTTGAAGTGGTTCGCCCAGTAGCCGATGGCGGGGACCGGGGAGAGGATCTTGTAGAGCGACGCCGTGATGGTCACGACCGCGGTGAACGCGAGCGGCAGCGCGATGATCCACAGCCACTTGAAATAGCTGCGGCCGCGCTTGGCGACGATGGCCAGCACCACGGCGAGCGCGATCGCGGCGAGCAGCTGGTTGGCGATGCCGAACAGCGGGAAGAAGGTGTTGATGCCGCCGAGCGGGTCGGTGACACCGAGGATGAGGATCGCACCCCAGCCGGCCACCATGATCGCCGTGCAGATCCAGACGCCGGGGCGCCACGAGACGTCGCGGAACTTGGGGAACCAGGCGCCGATCGAGTCCTGCAGCATGAAGCGGGCGACGCGTGTACCGGCGTCCACTGCGGTGAGGATGAACAGCGCCTCGAACATGATCGCGAAGTGGTACCAGAACGCCATGAGCGCCTGACCGCCGAGGGCCTGCTGCATGATGTGCGCGAGTCCGAGCGCGAGTGTCGGGGCGCCACCGGTGCGGGACACGATCGACTCCTCACCGACCGCGGCCGCCGTGCCGGTGAGCATCTCTGGCGTGAGGTTCACCCCCGTCAGGCCCAGCGAGTTCACGAAGGCGACGGCCCCTTCGACCGTGCCGCCCGTCGCCGAGGCCGGTGCGTTCATCGCGAAGTAGATGCCCTGGTCGATCGAGATCGCGGCGACGAGGGCCATGATCGCGACGAACGACTCCATGAGCATGCCGCCGTAGCCGATGAAGCGCGTCTGGCGCTCCTTCTCGATGAGCTTCGGTGTGGTGCCCGAGGCGATCAGCGCATGGAACCCGGAGAGCGCTCCGCACGCGATGGTGACGAAGAGGAAGGGGAAGAGGGGACCTGCGAACACCGGCCCCATGCCGTTCTCGCCGAAGATGCTGACGGCGGGGACGGTGATCTCGGGGCGCACCAGGACGATGGCTCCGGCGAGCATGACGATCACGCCGATCTTCATAAAGGTCGACAGGTAGTCACGCGGGGCAAGCAGCAGCCAGACCGGGAGCACGGCGGCGATGAAGCCGTAGATGATGATGCCCCAGGCGATCGTGGTGCGGTCGAGGTGGAAGATCGCCTGACCCCACTCGGTGCCGGCGACCCAGCCGCCCCCGATGATGGCGGCCATCAGCAGCACGAAGCCGATGATCGAGACCTCGGTGACCTTGCCGGGACGCAGGTAGCGCAGGTAGACGCCCATGAAGAGCGCGATCGGGATGGTCATCGCGACCGAGAAGACGCCCCACGGGCTCTCGCCGAGTGCGTTGACGACGACGAGGGCGAGGATCGCGACGATGATCAGCATGATCAGCAGCGAGGCGATAATCGCGGCGGTGCCACCGATCTTGCCGAGCTCCTGCCGGGCCATCTGGCCGATCGTGCGTCCGCCGCGGCGCATCGAGAAGAAGAGGACGGTGTAGTCCTGCACGGCTCCGGCGAGCACGACGCCCACGATGATCCAGATCGTTCCGGGCAGGTAGCCCATCTGCGCGGCGAGCACGGGTCCGACGAGTGGTCCGGCACCGGCGATGGCGGCGAAGTGGTGGCCGTAGAGCACGCGCCGGTCAGTGGGGACGTAGTCCTTGCCGTCCTGGCGGACCTCGGCGGGAGTGGCCCTGCGGTCATCGGGGCGGGTGATGTACTTCTCGATCACCTTGGAGTAGAACCGGTAGCCGATCAGGTACGTGCAGACCGCCGCGAACACGAACCAGATCGCGTTGACGGTCTCGCCGCGGACGATCGCGAGCATGGTCCAGGCGACGGCGCCCAGCAGGGCGATCGCGGCCCACAGGATGATCTTCGGCAGGGTCCAGCGGTTCGCCTTCTCGTGGTGCTCCTCGGTGAGGGCGACGGAGGGGAGTTTCGGATCGGTGACGATCACGGGCTCGTCGTCGACGAGTCCGGCGCCGTCGCGGCGGCGCGACGAAGGTGCGGTCATGGGGGTCTCCTCGGGATACGCGACGTTGCGTTCCCCCACGTTAGGAAGGTGATGCCGTCGGAGGGGCCGAGGAAAGCGGGTGCTGCGACGAGCGGCGCCGATCACGCGATGAACGGAAGCACACCGACAGCACAGCACCCCGCGGTCGAAGGACCGCGGGGTGCTGTGCTGTCGTGCTTACGGGGCTACGGCCGCTTCTCCCCTCGGGGCGCCGGGGTCTCCGGTGCCGGTGTCTGAGGCGCGGGCGTGGCCGGCGCGCTCGACTCGGGTGCCGGAGTCTGGGGTGCCGGAGTCTCGGGTGCCGGGGTCTCCGGTGCCGGGGTCTCCGGTGCCGGAGTCTCGGGCGCCGGAGTCTCCGGAGCCTTCGCCTTCGGCACGTCGACGGTCAGCACGGTGCGGACATCGGAGTCGCCGTACTGCACGAGCCCGAGGTAACGCGTACCGGCGGTCAGGCCGGTCCAGCTGAGGTCGTACGACGTCTGCGTGCCGCGCACCACAGCGAGCGGGTTCGGCGTGGCGGTGAGCTCCCCCTCGCCGTCAGGCAGCACGTTGGCGTAGGACATGTCCCACGTCATCGGACCCGTCGTCGAGTAGATGTTCGCCACCACGAGGTACGTACCCGCCGTCGGCGAGGGGATCGTGACCTGCTCGTCCGCCGAGCCGGTCGCCGAGCGCCAGCGCTGGTAGTACTGCAGGTCGTCCGGGCTCACCACCCGGTACACGGTGAGGTCGAGGTCGCTGCCCTTGTCGTCGGACGAGTCGAGATCGAACCGCGAGAGCGTCGTCCCCTCCGGCACGTTCACGATCCACGACACGTCCTTGTTCGCATCGCCCGACTTCTCGTCGCCCGAGTGGCCCTCGACGGGGTTGTCCGCGTCGGCGAGCAGCTCGAACGCGGTCAGACCCGAGAGTCCGAGCGCGAGGTCTCCGGTGAGACCGGGCGTGATGTCGACCGAGGTGCTGCCGTCGACACCGGTGCCCGTGACCTCGGCCGGCGCGTCGGCCGTGACCGGGAACAGTGCGATCGGCGAGCGCACCGTGTTCTTCGCGCTCGTCCAGGTCAGCGAACCAGTGGCCCACTGCTCCACCGGAGCGTTGGCGTTGTCGAACGTCACCGTGAAGGTCTTCGTCTGGCCGGGGCGGTCGAACTTGAGCTGCTGCGGTGTGACCTTGACGTTCACGCCCGGAACGGAGGCCTTGGCGGTGAAGGTGCCCTTCTCGGTCGAGGTGACCGTGCGGGTGACCGTCTGCGCGCTGGTCAGCGAGCCGATCGAGATCGACGCCTGGTTCAGATCGCTGCCGTCGATGGGGTCGATGCCGGGGAAGTCCGACAGGCCCTTCCCGTCGAGGAACGCCGCCCAGTCCTTCACGCCGTTGAGGTACAGCAGACCCGGGTTCAGGTACCGCTTCGGGTCGACCTGACCCGCGCCCTGCTCGAACGGGTTCGTGTTCTTCGATCCGTCGGGCAGCACGGTGTCGTAGGCGGTGGTCATCATCGCCGACTTGATCTCGGCAGGTGTCGCCTTGGGGCGCTCGCCGAGGTAGAGAGCCGCGAGGCCCGCGACATGCGGCGACGCCATGGACGTGCCGGAGAGGATGCCGAAGGTCGGCTTCTCACCCGGGGCGTTCTCGGTCGCCGCGAGGATCGCGACACCGGGAGCCGCGACATCCGGCTTCATCACGTCACTGCCGTCCGCCAGCATCGGCCCGCGGCTGGAGAAGCCCGCGATCTGCGGCGTCGGGGTGGTCACGCCCGTGGTGTTCTCACCGACGAGGGTGATCGGACGATCCACTCCACCCTGCACGTATGCGAGCACGGCGGCGCGGTGCACGGCGTTCAGGTGCACGGTCGGCACCGCGTGGAAGTCGTTGTCGAGCGAGTCGGCGCCACCGGGCACGTTCACGAGGACCATACCCATGCCGCCGGCATCCTTGACGACCTGCGACTTCTCGGCGCGGGCGTTGCCGCCGCGGTCGCAGACCACGATGTGTCCGGCGACCTTGGCCGGGTCGAGGGTGCCCGGCGTGCAGAGCTGCGGATCGACGGCTCCTGCGGCGGCGGCGTCGACGGCGGCGATGGACGGGCCGGTGATCGTCTGTCCGAACGGCACGCTCACCGAGGCTCCGGCCTGCGCGAACCCGTCGAACTGCACGGTGCCCTCCCAGGTCGGGATGGTGGATGCGGCGACGGTCGTGTACCAGGGCGACGCGTGGTCGGCAGTGACCGGGTCGGGCCCGTCGTTGCCGGCGCTGGTCGCGACGAAGACGCCGGCTGCGGCGGCGTTGAAGAATGCGAGGTCCTCCGGAGCCATCACGGTGCTGGCGGCTCCGCCACCGATGGAGTAGTTGATCACGTCGACGCCGTCGGCGACGGCCTGGTCGATCGCGGCGATCAGGTCGCTCTGTGCGCAGATGTCGTCGGTGGTGACCGTCGTGTCAGGACCCACGTAGCAGGCCTTGTAGGCCGAGATCTTGGCCGCGGGCGCGACTCCCGAGATCGTGCCGAAGTCGACGTTCTCGATGCTGGCCTTGACCTTGAAGTTGCCCGCAGCGGTGCTCGCGGTGTGCGAGCCGTGGCCATCGCCGTCACGCGGCGAGAGGTAGTCGTACTGGAAGTCGAACCCGGCTGCCTCGGCTCCGGCGGAGAAGTACTGTCCACCGATGAGCTTCGTGGAGTAGTCGCTCGCATCCCAGTCCTGGCCTTCGACCATCGCGGCCTGGAATCGACTGCCGTCCGACTTGTCGAAGTAGACGTACGTGCCGTCGGTGTAGGGCTGGCCGCTCTTCTGCTTCTTCTGCTTCTTGAGCTTCTTGCCCTCGAACGAGGGGTGCTCGGGCGCGATCCCGGTGTCGATGACCCCCACCACGACGCCCTCGCCGGCCTTGTCGACCCCTCCGGTCTGCTGCCAGACACCACCGCGTCCCTTGCGGTCATCGCCGAGTCCGAGGTAGTCGGTCGAGGTCTGCGCATCGGGGTGACGGATCTCATCCGGGTACACGCCGAGGACGTCTTTCGACGCCCGAAGCGCGTCGACCTGCTCGCCGCTGAGGTCAGCGCTGAACCCGTTCAGCGCGACCTGATAGGTCGTGTCCGGGGTGACGCCGAGATCACTGACGAGGTCGGTCTGCTCGGTCTGGAGGTGCTCCACATACCGCTGCGAGTCCTGCGACTGCGCCTCGAGCTGCTCGCCCTCTGCGGGTTTCGTCGCCTTCAGCCCCTTGACATCGCCTTCGTAGGTGGCGAGCGGATCCGCCTTCATGACCACGATGTAGTGACCTGGGGTGCCTGCGACGGGGACGGGGGTTGTCACCTCCTCCGTCGCCGCGTAGCCGGTGGTTGCCGTCGATGCGATGAACAGCGTGGCCAGGGTGGTGGCCGCTGCCATCCGGAGGGGTGTTCGACCCATGTGGTGCTCCCGATGATCAGGGTGCAACGCATTGCTGCACCGCGGCCAACATAGCCCCGCCCTCGGCGCTCGACGCGAGATCTGGCCGATCGACCAATCGGCCATCGCCGATCGACCAGGGTTATCCACGGCCGCCCTCCCGATAGGTCGACAGTAAGCTGGAGAGGTGGCCCGTACCTCCGTCCTGTCGACCCGAATGCTGCTCGTCTGCGCGGCGATCGGCGTCGCGACGGGCATCCTCGCGGGCATCGCGGGATGGGTGACGCCCGTGCTGCTGGCAAGTCCTCTGCTGTTCCTCTACGGGCTCGTGCTCGGCTCGCACGTGCTTCCGGGCATCATCGCGCAGGAAGTGCTGCGTCTGCCGCTGGTCGCGCTGATCACGCATGTGTTCGCCGCCCTGATCGCGAGCGCCTTCAACCCGGCCTGGGCACTGCGCTTCATCGGCACCGCGCTGCTGTTCGGCCTGATCCAGGAGGGGGTGGCCGCCCTCACCCGCTATCGCTCCTGGGGGCCGTGGCGCTTCTTCATCTCGGCGGCGATCATCGGCGTCTTCGTGGCGGTCGTGGTGTTCTTCGCCGCGCACCTCTCGGTCATGCCGGTGTGGGCACAGATCCTCTACCTCGCAATCTCGGTGCTCGGACCGATCGCCTGGACCGCGGTCGGCCTCGCGATCGGTTCGGCACTCCGTCGCGCCGGCGTCGCCCGCCGGTAGCCTCTCCTCGAGCGTGGTGAATCAGGTAAGGCTCAGCTAAGTTAGAGGGGTACGATCCACCGACCCGGGACTTCGCCGTGCGCCCATCCGCGCCCCTGCTCCGCGTGCGTGACCTCTCCCTCACCCACGCCGATGCGGCGCACCCCTCGCCGAGCGATGTGACCTTCGACATCGATGCCGGCGAGGTCGTGCTGCTGCTCGGACCCTCCGGCTCCGGCAAGTCGACACTCACGCTCGCGCTCAACGGACTGATCCCCCATGCCCTCCCGGCGACGATGGTCGGCGCCGTCGAAGCCGGCGGTATCGACACGGCGAACGCGCAGACGGCCACGCTCAGCACGCACGTCGCGATGGTCTTCCAAGACCCCGATGCGCAGATCGTGACCGGCAGCGTCTACGACGAGGTCGCGTTCGGCCCCGAGAACCTGCGTCTTCCACTCGACGTCGTCGAGAGTCGCGTCGAGGAGGCTCTGCGTCGGGTCGGACTCTGGGAACGGCGCGATGAGAACCCCGATCATCTCTCCGGCGGCGGACGTCAACGACTCGCGATCGCGAGCGCCCTGGCGATGGGCTCTCCGCTGATCGTGCTCGACGAGCCGACGGCCAACCTCGACCCGCAGGGCATCGACGACGTGTACGCCGCCCTCGCCGAGGTCGTCGCGGCCGGCGACCGGGCCATCCTGCTCGTGGAGCACAACCTCGACGCGGCGATGGCGTTCGTCACGCGCACGATCGTGCTCGACCGTGAAGGTCGCGTCGCGTTCGACGGACCGGCCGCCGACATCATCCGCGACCATGCCGACGAGCTGGTCCGGGTGGGCGTGTGGCTTCCGGCGGCGACCCTGGCGGCACTCCGCCTTCGGGGGCGGGGATTCGCGCTCGACCCGCTACCGCTGTCGCCGCAGGAGCTCGCCGCCGCGCTCGATCGAGAAGGCGCCTCGTCCCGTGCCGCTCCCGCCACAGCCGACGAGAACTCTCTCCCTTCAGGCGAGGAACCGGCGATCGCCGAGCCGATCATCCGCGCCCGTGGGCTGACCGTGCGCCGACGCCGCACCGAGATCCTGCACGGGATCGACCTCGACCTCGCACCCGGCAGCCTCACGGCCATCGTCGGCGCGAACGGCGCGGGCAAGACCACGCTGATCCAGGCGCTCGCCGGCGTCGTGCCCCCACCACGCGGCCAGGTGTCGGTCGACGGCGTCGATCCGGGCACGGCGTCCCCGCGCGATCTCGCCGCACGCATCGGGTTCGTCTTCCAGAACCCGGAGCACCAGTTCATCGCGCCCACGGTGTTCGATGAGCTCGCGCACGGACTTCGGCTGCGACATGTGCCGGACACCGAGATCTCGACCCGTGTCGACGAGATGCTCATCCGCTTCGGGCTGGAGCACAAGGCGGACGTGCATCCGTTCCTGCTCTCCGGCGGCGAGAAGCGGCGCCTGTCGGTGGGAACCGCGCTGATCACGAGGCCCCGTGTGCTGGCGCTCGATGAACCCACCTTCGGACAGGATCGCGCGCGGGCCGCCGAGCTCCTCGATCTGCTGCAGAGCCTGCGGGCGGAGGGCACGACCGTCGTGATCGTCACGCACGACCTCCAGCTCGTGGCCGAGCACACCAGCCATGTCGTGATCCTCGCCGACGGACGCGTGCGGGCGGTCGGCCCGACGGCCACCCTGCTGCGGGACGAACAGTTGTTCGCGGATGCGGGTCTGCGCCTGCCGGCGTTGCAGCGCGTGCTCGCCTCGGCCGGTCTCGAGGTGACCTCGTGACGGCATCGGCGTTCGACCCGTACGCACGGATGACGGCGACGTCACGGCGGCAGTTCCTGTATGCGCTGAACCCGCTCGCGAAGGTCGCCGGCTTCGCGCCCGCGATGATCTTGCTCGTCTTCGTACGGGATCTGGCCACCCCTGCGGCCTTCCTCGCGCTCGCCTACGCCCTGATCCTGATCGGGGCACGCCTCACGGGTCGACTCTTCGCCCTGCTACTGCTCGGCCTGCCCGCCGGCATGCTGTTGATCGGCGTGGGGTTCTCGCTGTGGGTGGATGTCGGACTCGTCGCGGACACCTCCCCCGTCCTTCGGATCGGCGGCTGGACGCTCTACAGCGGGGCGCTCCTGATCGGCTTCGCGACGGCGCTGCGGCTCGGATCGATCGTCGCTCTCGCGCTCGTCGGCGGGCTCACGACCAGTGGACCCGACCTCGTGCGCGCCAGCGTGCAGCAGCTGCGGGTGCCGTATCGGATCGGCTACACGGCACTGGCGGCCTTCCGGTTCGTGCCGCGGTTCGGGCATGAGCTCGCCGTGATCCGAGCAGCCCACCGGGTGCGCGGGTACCACGGCGGACGCGGGCCGTTCGCCCGCATCGCCCGCGGGTGGGGGTACATCGTGCCGCTCCTCGCCGGAGCGATCCGTCATGCCGAGCGCGTGGCGCTGGCGATGGACTCGCGCGCGTTCGGCGCGCATCCGACCCGCACCGAACGGCACCTCGTGCCGTTCCGCAGACGCGACACCGTCTTCACCCTCGCGACCCTGCTGGCGTCTGCGGCCATCTTCGTCGCGTTCTTCCCCTGGCAGCTTCCCTGAAAGGCGCCCGATGGCATTCAGCAAGATGGTCAAGCCCGAATCGACCGAGCTCATCCACCTGGTGGTGCTGCGCAGCGAACGGCTGTCGGCGCACTGGATCAGGGTGACGCTCGGCGGCGGCGAGATCGAGAAGTTCCGCCCGATGGGGTTCGACCAGTGGTTCCGACTGTTCCTGCCGATCGGCGGCGACGCGGGGCTCGACCGGGTACCCGCCAAGGCGAACAAGATGTTCGGATATCTGAAGTTCCTGCGCATCCCCGACGGCGAGCGTCCGGTGATGCGCAACTACAGCGTGCGCGCATACCGTCCCGCCGCCGGCGAGGCCGGCGCCGAGATCGACGTGGACTTCGTGCTGCACGGCTCGGCGGTCGATGGCACGGCGGGTCCCGCGTCGCGCTGGGCCGAGACCTGCCGGCCGGGCGAGCACGTGCTGATCATCGACGAGGGCCTCACCTTCAACCCGCAGCGCGGTACGGATCGGGTCGTGCTGGTCGGCGACGAGACGGCGCTGCCCGCGATCTCCTCGATCTGCGCCTCGCTGCCGGTGGACGCCGTGGGCACCGCGATCGTGGAGACACCGAGCGACGAGGATGCGCTGGAGTTCGCACATCCCGCCGGCGTCGAGGTCGTGTGGATCGTGCGTCCGCACGATGTCGCCCCCGGTTCCCTCGCTCTGGAGACCCTCGGCCGCACAGTCCTGCCCGAGGCCCCGTTCCATGCGTACGCGGCGGGTGAGCAGGCGCTCGCCTCCGGTGCCCGCAAGCACCTCGTCGGCGAGCGCGGGGTGGACAAGAACGCGGTGAGCTTCTGCGGATACTGGAAGATCGGTGCGGCCTCCCCCGCGTCGAAGGCCGCCCGCGAGGCCGCGGCGGAGCCCCTGGCATGAGCGCGGATGCCGCGGGCCGGACGCCCCGCACCGGCGGACGGTTCCGCTTCCCCACCGCCATCCTGCTGACCTGCGCGGCATTCGGCGTCGCGGGAGCGGTGCTGCTCGCACCGATGAACTGGTTCTCAACCCTGTTGACCGGCCCGCTGCCCTTCGTCGGCATGGCGCTCGCCGGTCTCTGGCTGCTGCCGTCGGTGACAGCGCTGCGACTTCTGCGTCGTCCGCTGGTCGGACTGCTGGTGGCGCTGATCGCCGGCCTGGTGATGGTGCCGTTCTCCGGATACGGCTTCCGCAGCGTGCTGACCAACCTCTGGTGGGCGGCATTCACGGAGTTACCGTTCCTCTTCGTGCTCTGGCGCTATTGGGGCACGTGGATGCACTATCTCGGTGCAGTCGCGGTCGGCATCGTGTACCCGATCTCAGCGTGGGCATGGTTCGACCTCGGGTCGATGTCGCTCTTCGCCCAAATCGCGTTCTTCGCCGTGACGATCGCGAGCTGCGTTGGCGGCACGACCCTCGGCATCCTGATCGCCGACCGCCTGCGCAGGGCGGGAGTCGGTGCGACCGGTCTCGGCAGGGCCGGAGTCGGTGCGACCGGTGGCGACAGGGCCGGAGTCCGCAAGCACCGCTGAACCTTGCGAGCGCAGCCGCAGACGTCACGCATCGACGTCATCGCTCGCGTCGTCATCACTCGCGGCGTCGTCAGGCGGGCGTTGAGTCGTCAGGCGGCGATGTCGAAGCGTGCGCGCCCGCCGAGCCTCGGGGTTCGCGCGGGGTCGACATATCGAGGCGGGATGAACCACACCCGCCCTCCGCTCCCGCTCCCACTTCCACTTCCGCTCGCGGTCCCGCTCCCGGCAGCGTCGATGCGGATCTCCCACCCGTTGTCGTGGATGCGATGGTGACAGGTCTCGCACAGCAGCACTCCGTTGGAGAGATCGGTCGGCCCGTGATCGCGTTTCCACCAGCGGATGTGATGCGCCTTCGTCATCTCCGGTGGCAACCCGCACATCGCGCATCCCCCATCCCGCTCCACCAATGCCAGGCGTTGCGCCCGGGTGAACAACCGTTTCTCCCGACCCCAGTCGAGAATCTCACTGTCGCCGCCGAGAACACAGGGGATCACCCCACCCCCGGCCGCCATCCGCCGTGCGGCTCCGATACTGACCGGCTGATCGACACCGTCCACGGTCGCCGATCCGGTGCCGGCTTCCAGGTCGTCGAGGTCCATCCGCACGATCACGGTCGCTCCGGCCACCGGAACGCGCTGCTCGCACCCGAGCACGTGCGCGCAGAACACGGCGAGAGCATCGGCCTGGATCATCGGCACCGTCCGCCGATCCGCATCGGGCGCGTCCCCATCGGGCGCATCCTTGCGCGCAGCGAATGCCGCCGTCACGAACCCCCGGATCGCCGTCACCACCGGCGCCGCGGTCTCCACATCGAGCACCGCGTTCAGATGCACCATGCCATCACGCTCGAACAGCGACAACGCCCGCTTGCCACGCCGCTCTTCCTCCTTCGGCTCCAACCCATCCGGGTCGAGCCATGCTTCCACCCGGACCACGAGCGTGCGCACATCATCAAGCGCGAGCCCTGCCGCCTTCTCCGCCAGCATCCGCTCCCCCTCGGCGACGCGATCCACCCCCGCGGCAACCCGGCACCGATCGAGCGCCGCGATGATCAACGCCGCCGCCGGAGCACCCAGCGCACCCGCATCCAGCGCCGCACTCACCAACGGATACTTCGCCGGCAGACGCGCCCCCAGAAGATCACTCCGCGGGGCCGTCGCCTCACCCACCTTGACCAGACGCGACGCATCACCCGTCGACACCCCCGTGGCTACGGCGATCAACGTCGCCGGGTTGCGGAAGCCCTGCTGCTTGGCTAGGCTCTCAGCCCCGAGCTCCGGGCGGGATTCGCGGGAGATACACGCCGCCACCGAGACATGCACCGCATCCAACCGACGCCGCAGCACTCCGATCGACTCACTCACCTCGATCAACTGCTCACGCGACAGCTCTCCCGAGTCACCCGCATCCGACCACGCCTCATCGAGACGGGACATCGCCTCGTGCAACGCGGTCAGTTTCGACATACTTGACTTTACCGCGACCACGACCGACATTCGAAGCTGTGTTCGAATGAATACCGGTGCACCGGCATCCTGAGAACATCGAGCGACGCCTCGCCGGCAAGAGTGCGCCAGTCGGATGCCCCATGGCGCCGGAGAGCGTCACTGCACGTCGGCGAACAGCCCCATGATCTCCGGGCCCATCTCGACCTGACTCAGCACGACGCGATACGAGCCATCCGGATCGATCCAGAAGTCTGTCCCTTGCCCGCCCGACCAGCCGTAGCGACCCGCGTGCTCTCCCGCGGTCTGCACCGCGACGCCGAATCCCCACCCCGTGCCCTCCCAGAACCCCGGGAAGAAGCTGTCGTCGGTCTTCGCGCTCGACGACACCTGGTCGGTGCGCATCAGAGCGAGCAGTTCGGGGTCGATGATGACGTTGCCGTCATGCCGTCCCCCTGCGGCGAGCATCCCCGCGAAAGCCGCATAGTCGGCTGCGGTGGACACGAGCTCCGAATGACTGAGGTCGAACGGAGCGGGCGCGACGGAGAATCCCCCGGCGGCGGGCTCGATCTCGACCAGTGTCCCACCATCGTGGCGATACGCGGCGGGCAGCCGGTGCGCCCGATCGAGGGGCACCGTGTACCCGGTGTCGACCATGCCGAGCGGGGCGAAGAGGTCGCGTCGCAGATGATCTTCCAACGAACCGTCGACCACCCGCGAGAGCAGGATCCCGAGGATCCCGAAGGAGTGGTGGTACCGCCATCCGGTGCCGGGTTCGAATGCGAGCGGGAGCGTGGCGATCGCCTCCAGCCATTCCTGAGCCCCCATCGCGACCGGCTCCTGCCCCGCAGCCGTCCGGTTCCCGATCATCGCCTCCGCCAGCGGCGACGGAACGACCTGCACGCCGTACCCGGAGGTGTTGGTGAGCAGGTGCCGCAGCGTGATCGACGTCGTCGCGGGCTCGGCGACATCGAGAGGAGCATCCGGTGCGCGCAGCACCCGGCGGGCGGCGAGCTCGGGCAGCCACCGCTCCACGGGGTCGTCGAGTCCGAGCCGCCCCTCCTGCACGAGACGCAGGGCCGCGACCGCGAGGATCGGCTTCGTCATCGACTGGATGCGAACGATCGCATCCGCCGGGAGATCGCCGGCCGTGACGATCTCGACCCGCCCGCCCGGGTCTCCGTGCACACCGATGATCCCCGGAGCGGTGCCTCGCGCGACGTGGTCATCCAGGATCTGCGGGAGCGCGTGTGTCATGTCCTCGATTGAACCCGGCCGCACCGCCCTTGTCCACGCCTCGACGGCGATCCCGAGACGTGAAGAGGCCCCGGACATCGCATCCGGGGCCTCTTCACGATCATGGCGTCAGCGCTTGCCGACGATCTGACGGCCGACGAGGTCGCGCATGATCTCGTTCGTGCCGCCGTAGATGCGGTGCACCCGAGCATCGGTGAACGCGCGGGCGATCGGGTACTCCATGATGTAGCCGTAGCCACCGTGCAGCTGCACGCCGGTGTCGAGCACCTCCCACTCGCGCTCGGTGGCCCAGAACTTGACCTTCGCGGCGTCCTCGGCGGTGAGCGTGCTGTTCTTGTAGGCGAGCAGCGCGCGGTCGATGTACGCCCACATCGCGTCGGTGGTCGCCGCCATGTCGGCGAGCCGGAAGCGGGTGTTCTGGAAGTCGGCGATGCGCTCGCCGAACGCTTCGCGGTCCTTCGTGTAGGCGACGGTCCAGTCGAGGGCGGCCTGCGCGGCCGCGGCCGCGGCGACGCCGATCGAGAGACGCTCGAGCGGCAGGTTGAGCATCAGCTGGATGAACCCCTGACCCTCCTTGCCGCTGATGAGGTTCTCGTCGGGGATGAACACGTCGGTGAAGCTGAGCTCCGCGGTGTCCCAGCCGTGGAAGCCCATCTTGCTGAGCTTCTTGCCCTGGTCGAAGCCCTCCATGCCCTTCTCGACGAGCAGCAGGCTGAACGCGTCTGGACGGTTGCCCTCACCGGTCTTGACGAAGGTCACCACGACGTCGGCCGTCGTGCCCGAGGAGATGAACGTCTTCGCACCGTTGAGGATGTAGCCGCCGTCGACCTTCTTGGCGTTGGTCTTGATGCCACGCAGATCAGACCCCGCGCCCGGGTCGGTCATGGCGAGCGCGCCGAGCACCTCACCCGTGGCCATGCGGGGCAGCCACTTCTCCTTCTGCTCCTGCGTTCCCATGTGTACGAGGTAGGGCACGGCCAGGTCGTCCTGGATGCCGAAGGCACCGGCCAGCGAACCCGCACCGGAGGCGATGACCTCCTCCATGACGATCGTGCGGAAGCGGTAGTCCTGCAGCATTCCGGCGCCACCGAACTCCTCGGGGACCGACAGTCCGATCAGACCGGCCTCGCCGGCCGCCAACATGGTGGCCCTGTCGATCTCTCCCGCGGCATCCCACCGCTCGATCGCTTCGCCCGTCACGTGGCGCTTGACGAAGTCCTTGACCAGGTCCCGGAATGCCTCGTGATCCTCGTCGTAGATGTCGCGTTCCATGCCGTCCTCCTGAACGTCTCATGCATCGTTGCTCCGGCGATTCTATGTCGCAGAGGGAGTCGAGGACAGGACGTTGTGAGAATGCATCCCATAAACGGTGACACTGGGTACCGCGGTTGTCGGATGCCGCAACCGGAGCGCTCCTCCCCGATTCAGTGCGAGTAATCAGGGGCGGCGGGCAGCGCGAAGAACTCCTCGAGCGTGTGGAATCCGCCCTCGTGATACGCCGCGGCGAGGTCGACCCCGACATAGCGGAGGTGCCACGGCTCCGGCGCGTAGCCCGTGACCGGAGTGCCGACCTGCTCGTAGCGCACGATGAATCCGTACTCCCAGGCGCGAGCTGCGACCCAATCGCTCTGTGCCGTCCCGCCGAAGCCGTCGAGCCCGCCACACGCCGAGCCGCATGCCACCACGTCGAGCGCGAGACCCGTCTGATGCTCGCTGTGACCGGGACGCGCTGAGCCGGCATCCGCATCCGCCTGCCCCTGCGAGCGCACGTGGGAGCCGTAGGTCGTCACCTGCAGCCCGTAGGAGCGGTAGCCGTTGTTCGCACCGATGCGTCCGACGCCGGCAGCGGCCGCCGCATCCGCCATCTGGCCGACGGCGTCGGCGACGTCGGAGCGCACGCGTCCGGACGGAGTCGTCAGCTGCAACGGTATCGAGGCGAGGTTCGCCGGTTCGTACTCGGGCGGGTTCAACGGCAGCGATTTGTTCACCACGACCCAGAGGCGCGCAGGATCAGTGAGCGAGATACAGGGAGCATTCCCCGCGACGACCGCGTCGCGGAAAGCCACGCCGCCGCCGAAGCCCGCGATCGTGCCCGCATCGTCACCGTTCGCGATCGCCTGCTGCACCGACGGCTCGGCACAGGGATCGGCGGCTGTCGTCGCAGCGACCTTGACCGGCGGGACCTGCATGACCGCGACCGGCACCGGCATCGGGTCGGCGCCGGAGGACGGCACCGGACCGGAACCGATCGACAGCAGGACGCCGATTGCGGTCACGGCGACGCCGATCGGCAATGCGGGTCCGCGGATCGGGGACCGCGGAGCCGCATGCTGAGCGTGCGGCAGGAAGGGCATTGGTCCATCTTCTCATTCGAAGATATATCGCAGAGTCGCTTGCGTTAACCTCGTCTTTCTGTTCGAATTGTCGAATGAGGTGGCAGGGGCAGAAACTCGGAGAGACGGATGCGGCGGCGCTCCCCGGTCTCGAAGACCGGTCGAGCGTGCTGCGGTCGGTGACCACGCCCGAGTTCGCCGGCATGACGTTCCACGAGGTGCTGTCAAAGTCGGCCCTGAATCATGTACCCGGCGCCTCGCGCATGCCGTTCGCCTGGACGATCAACCCCTATCGCGGATGCTCGCATGCCTGCGTCTACTGCGTATCGCCCGACACCATGATCCTCTGCGCTGACGGCCGCCAACGTCCGCTCAGAGACCTCGAGATCGGCGACGAGATCATCGGCACCGAGAAGGTGGGCAGGTACCGGCGATACGTGCGCACATCGATCCAGGCAAAGTGGTCTACGCGGAAACCTGCGTATCAGGTGACCCTCGCCGACGGTACTCAGATCGTCGCGAGCGGTGACCACCGATTCTTGACGGAACGCGGGTGGAAGCACGTCTCCGATACGGAGTCGGGACAGCGCCCTCATCTCACGACGAACAATCGACTGATGGGTTTCGGGATCGGGAGCGCGCATGGAGACATCGACCATGCCTCCGTCGAGTATCGCCGCGGGTACCTCGCCGGCATGATTCGGGGCGATGGGATGATCTTCCACGGCACCTACCCGAGCACGACCCGGACTCGGGAGATCAACATGTTCCGACTCGCGCTGATCGACCGGGAGGCGTTGGAGCGCACCCGCGAGTATCTCGACACGGAAGGAGTGCCCATGAGACTGCGCCCCTTCACTGCGGAGAGCGCGAACCGAAGCCCCGCGGACGCGATACACACCGCCGCGCGAGCAGGCGTGACGAAGATCGAGCGGCTCATCATCACTCCCGATGAACCGGACGATCACTGGTTCGCCGGGTTCCTCGCCGGCGTCTTCGACGCCGAGGGAAGCTGTTCCCGCGGGGTACTTCGAATCTCGAACAAGGACGCCGACATCATCGGCCTCATCGATGACGGCATGAGCAGGCTTCGCATTCCTCACATCGTCGAGCCCGTCCGCCCCAATGGAGTTCACAACGTCCGTGTCGTCGGCGGACTGCCGAGCCGACAGCGGTTCTTCGCGATGACAGCACCCGCGATCACCCGGAAGATGACGCTCATCGGCACCGCCGTGAAGACGGCATCGGATCTGCGAGTGACCGCGATCGACCCGCTCGGGGAATCGCAAGACCTCCTCGACATCACGACGGGGACCGGCGACTTCATCGCGAACGGCGTGATCAGCCACAACTGCTTCGCCCGCGGCACGCACGAGTACCTCGACCTCGACGGCGGGTCCGACTTCGACTCGCAGATCGTCGTGAAGGTGAACGTCGTCGAAGTGCTCGCACGCGAGCTGCGCAAGGGCAGCTGGGAGCACGAGACCGTGGCGTTGGGCACGAACACCGATCCGTATCAGCGGGCTGAGGGGCGCTACAAGCTCATGCCGGGGATCATCGAGACGCTCGCGGCATCCGGCACCCCGATCTCGATCCTCACGAAGGGCACGCTGATCCGCCGAGACATCCCGCTGCTCGTGAAGGCCGCGAAGCGGGTGCCGATCGATGTGCAGATGTCGATCGCGATGTACGACGATGAACTGCAGAAGGCGATCGAGCCCGGGGCGCCGACGACGCAGGCCCGGCTCGACACCGTGCGGGCGCTGGCCGATGCCGGATTCCCCGTGACGGTGTTCCTCATGCCGATCATGCCGCACATGACCGACTCGCTCGCCGCGATCGACAGCGCCCTCGTGCGCATCAAAGAGGCGGGGGCGCGCAACGTCATCTACGGAGCCCTGCACCTGCGACCGGGTGTGAAGCCGTGGTTCTTCCAATGGCTCGACGCGAATCGCCCCGACCTCGTCTCGTCGTACCGGGGGCTGTATCCGGGAGCTTCGGCCGAGGCACCCAAGGGGTACCGACAGTGGCTCGCCAAGCGGACCCGTCCGCTCATCCGCGCCCACGGACTGGACGGCCGCCACGAAGACGACTACTCCCGCCGCGGGTTCCGACCGGGGCAAGGCCACGTGCAGACGAGTCCGGCGACCGCGGCTGCGGCGGCAGCAGCGGTGAGATTCACACCCAGTGCCCGAGCCGAGGCACCGCCCGCACAGCCGATGCTCTTCTGACCGTGCGGTCGGGCTCCCCTCCCGCAGCCGCGTAGGCTCGGGGATCATGGCGATCGGTTCGACAGTCCACACATTCGAGGTGCAGCTCGCTGACACTGATCGCGGCGTCTACGAGGACTACTCGCTGCGCGCGGCGCGGCATCCGTCCGAGACCGATGCCTACATGCTCACCCGCGTGCTGGCCTACGGACTCGAGTTCGCGGACGGCATCGCGTTCGGTGGCAGCATCTCCTCGACCGAGGAGCCTGCCGTGCTCGTGCGCGACCTCACCGGTCTCATCACCGCCTGGGTCGAGATCGGGGCGCCCGACGCCGAGCGACTGCACTACGGCAGCAGACTCGCCGAACGCACCGTGGTCTACACCCACCGCGACCCCGCCAAGGTGATGGCGCAGTGGACGGACAAGCGCATCCATCGCCGCGAGGACATCCGCGTGTACAGCTTCGACCCCGGGTTCATCGAGACCGCGTCCGCGCTGATCGAGCGTCGCAACACCATGACCCTCACGCGGGCCGAGGGCGTGATCTACCTCGACCTCAACGGCACGAGCCTGACCTCGACCGTGCACATGCACGAGCTGTCCTGACCGACGCTCCCTGCTGCGGTCTCGCGATGAGACCGCAGCCCTGGCCTCCCGTCAGACGGATCCGTGTGGAGTGAACGGGCTCGTGGGACCGTGGTGGCGGCGGGTATCAGGGTCGATCCAGTTGCCCGAACCGGTCATCCGGTGCCAGCGCTTGTGGAACGCGAGATCGGTGCCGTCGGCCTCGACGACAGCCGCACCGCACAGATCGCAGATACGCAGCATGACGATGTCTCCGTCTGCGGTCGTGATCGAGAATGACTCCGCTGGGAATACGACGCCCATCGTGTTCCTCCTCTCGCGCCCGCACCGACCGCAGAGGTCAGGTTTCCGAGACCCTCTCAGGGTAGCTTCGCATGACCCGGGACGACACCGCGACTCCCGAGAGACGACGGCGAAAGGCCCCGGGAACCGCGTTCCCGGGGCCTTTCGGCAGGCTCGTCCTGAGTCGTGCGCGGTCGGCGACCGACCGAATCAGGAGGTGAGGTCCGCCGCGGTCGGCACGCGACCGGCGATCTCCTCGATCACGTCATCGTCGAGACGGGCGTTCTCGAACGGTGCGTCGATCTCGGCCCGGTCGAGCAACTCGGTCATGCGACGCTGACGCTGACGCGTGATGAGCGTGACGACGCGGCCCGAACGACCGGCACGGCCCGTGCGACCCGAACGGTGCAGGTACGTCTTGTACTCGTCGGGGGCGTCGGCCTGGACGACCAGGTCGATGTCATCGACGTGGATGCCGCGGGCGGCGACATCCGTGGCGACGAGCACGTTCACGCGACCCGAGGTCAGACGCTCCAGGTTGCGCGTGCGCTTGGCCTGGTTCAGGTCGCCGTGCAGCGAGACGGCCGGGATGCCGGCATCGTCGAACTGCTCGGCGAGCATATCTGCGTAGGCGCGGGTGCGGGCGAAGACCAGGGTCTTGCCGTCACGGTCGACGAGCGACGTGAGGATGTCGGCCTTGTCGCGGTGCTCGATCACGAGCACGCGGTGCTCGATCGTGCTGGAGTCCTGGTCTTCCCCTGCCACCTCGTAGACGGCCGGGTCGACGAGGAACTCGTCGACGAGAGCCGCGACCTCACGGTCGAGCGTGGCCGAGAACAGCAGCTTCTGGCTGCCGTCGGCGGTGTGACGCAGAATGCGCTGCACGGGCTCGACGAATCCGAGCTCGCACATGTGATCGGCCTCGTCGAGCACCGCGATGCGGCAGTCCGAGAGGTCGAGCTTGCCCTGGTTGATCAGATCTTCGACACGGCCCGGGGTACCGATCACGATGTCGACGCCCTTCTTGAGCGCACCCACCTGGCGGCCCTGCGGCACACCACCGTAGATCTGCGTGGTGAACAGGCCGACGCTGCGGGCGATCGGCTGGATGGTGCGGTCGATCTGCAGCGCGAGCTCGCGCGTCGGAGCGAGGATGATCGCACGCGGCGACCGTCCGAACTCACGGCGCTTGCCGGCCTGCGACTGCAGCACGCGCTCGACGAGCGGCGCACCGAAGGCGATCGTCTTGCCGGAGCCGGTGCGGCCGCGGGCGAGCACATCGCGCCCGGCGAGGACGGCCGGGATGCTGGCGGCCTGGATCGGGAACGGCGTGGCCGCGCCCATGCCGACGAGAGTTTCGACGATGTTCGAGCCGAGCCCGAGGTCGCCGAAGGTCACGCCATCGACCTCGACGGCCGCGACGGACTTCGCCTCCAGGCGCTCGTGCACGACGTCGTCGCCGGGTGCGAACTTCGCTCCGGTCGAGGCGGGACGACTGGTGGCGTTCCAGTCGTTGCGGCTCGGACGCTCGTTGCGGGCCGGACGACCACGCGTGTCGGAGGTCAGCGGGCGCGGACGCTCGGTGCGGTAGGCGCCACCGGTCGACGGACGCGAACGCTCGTCGCGGCCACCCTCGTACGAACGCTGCGTGCGGTCGCGGTCGAAGGCACGGCGCGCACGATCGGCGTCGAACGAACGCTCGGGTCGCTCGGCACCACGGTCGTTCGAGCGGGTGCGGTCACCTGCACGGTCGTCGCGGCGCGGACGCTCGTCGCGGTTGAAGCGGGGACGCTCGGCGCCACGTCGGTCGTCGCGAACCGGACGTCCGCCGTCGCGGTGGTCGTTGTCGCGGAAGCCCTGACGCTGGCTGCCGGCACCGCGGTCGTCGCGACGCGCGCGGTCGTCACGGTCGAACCGGGGGCGATCGCCGCCACGCTCGTCGCGGTACGTTCCCGGTCCGGTCGGCCGCTGTCCGCCACGATCGTCCCGACGCGGGCGGTCGTCGAAACGGCCGCCGGCGCTCGGCCGGTCGTTGAAGCGCGGGCGCTCGGAGCGCTCGTCGTTGCGGTGGTGCGGCGCCTCACGGCGACCGGACTCGGCGCGGTTGCGGATGCCACGGGCCTCGTCACGGCCGGCACGCTCCGAGGCGCCCCAACGCTGCTTGGGCGCGCCCGACTCGGCCTCGGCCGGACGGTAGCCGCGGTGACCGGCACTGCGGCTGCCGGGACGACGGTCGTAGCCGCCTGCGGCGGGAGCAGTGCGGCGGTCGCCGGCATCCGCTCGTCCGCCGCGCTCATCGCGCGCACCGTCACGGGCGGGGCCGCCGTTGTGACGATCGTGGAAGGAGGTCTTCTTCGCGCCGTAGCGCGGCTCGAAGTTCGCGGACGGACGTCCGCCGCGGGGCTTCTTGTTCTTCGGCATTGCGTGTCTTTCTGTGTTCTCGCACGAGAACAGCGCCGCGCGCACGCGCAAGCACCCTGCGCCTGGTCGAACTCGACCAGCGGGGTTCCGGACTGTCAGCGGCCGGGGCCATTCATGTGATGGTTGATTAGCGTCGAGCGACGCTCACCATCGGCCCCTGGACTCACACTTCACACACATAAAACGTCCGCGCCAACGCGCGGGTGTCCGAAGCCGACCGGTCAAGTGTAGCCGACGCTCCTGAGAGAGTGCCGACCCGATCGTGGCCGTACGATGTCGAGGTGAGTACCGCTTCCCCCACCGGCGCCCAGATCACCCTCCGACTCGGCGAGGTGGACGCGCAGATCGCTCAGGTCGGCGCCTCCCTGCGTTCGCTGCGTATCGGTGGGGTCGACCTCGTGCCGCCGTATCCGCTCGCCCTGCCCACCCCGGCCTGTTCCGGCGTGGTCCTCGCGCCCTGGCCGAACCGCGTGCGCGACGGAGAATGGAACGACGACGGCACCGCACGGAGGCTCGCGATCACCGAGCCGAAACTGAACAACGCGAGCCACGGCCTGCTGCGGTTCACGGCGTACGAGGTGTCGCACAACGACAGCGAAGCCGTGCTGCGTGCGACCGTCTTCCCGCAGACGGGATACCCGTATCTGGTCGAGACGACCGTGACGTACACGCTCACCGCCGACGGCATCGAGGTGACACACGCGCTCACGAACCGTTCGACCACGCCCGCGCCGGTCGCCCTCGGCACGCACCCGTTCGTGACGGTCGGTGACGTCGACCCGCACGACCTCGTCCTGCGCATCCCAGCCGATACGGCTTTCGAGACCGACGAGCGGATGCTCCCCACGGGTACCCGTCCGGTCGAGCCCGCCCTACGCGACGGCATCCGGCTGGGAGATGTCACCCTCGACACGGGCTTCACCGATCTCACGCGCGACTCCGACGGCCGTGTGCGTCACTCCCTCACCACCCCGGATGGCCGCCGGGTCACGCTCTGGCAGGGCGAGGGCTTCGACTACGTGCAGGTGTACACGACGCCCGCCTATCCCGGGCAGAGCCTCGCGGTCGCGATCGAGCCCATGACTGCGCCGGCTGATGCGTTCAACAGCGGCCGCGGCATCCGTCGCCTCGCTCCCGACGAGACCTGGACGCTGCACTGGGGCATCACCTTCTCCCCCGCTCGCTGAGCGCAGCCGCCGGGTCTCCCCCGTTCACAACTCAGGAGCACGCAACCGAAAGGCCCCGAATCACGCACCTGAATGCGGATCCGGGACCTTTCTCCTGAGTTGTGACCGGTCCAGAGGTATGGCCGGCGCTGACGGGCGCGACCTACTCGCCGCGCTCGCGCATCTCGCGCCGGGTGAGCTGCGGTGCGTGCGGCAGGCCCGAGGCGTCGATCAGCACCGGCTGAGCAGTCGCCGCGGCGGCACCCGACGTCCCGGGGCCGACCGGAGCATCCGGCTTCGGCGTCTCGCCGGCATCCGAGCCACCGGCCTTGCGCGCACGACGCCGCTCCTTGGCTCCCTCGACGAGGTTGTAGAGCGTCGGCAGCACGATCAGCGTCAGCACGGTCGACGAGATCAGGCCGCCGATCACGACGATCGCGAGAGGTTGCGAGATGAACCCGCCGTGACCCGTGATGCCGAGGGCCATCGGGGTGAGGGCGAGGATCGTAGCGAGCGCGGTCATCAGGATCGGCCGCAGACGCTTCTCGCCACCGGCCTTCACCGCCTCGATGGTCGACAGACCCTTCTCGCGGTACTGGTTCACGAGGTCGACGAGCACGATCGCGTTCGTCACCACGATGCCGATCAGCATCAGCACACCGATCAGAGACGCGACGCCGAGCGGCACGCCCGTGATGATCTGCAGCAGGATCGCACCGGTCGCCGCGAACGGCACCGACACGAGCAGCAGCAGCGGCTGGCGCAGCGACTTGAACGTCGCGACCATGACCACGTAGACGATCAGGATGGCCGCGAGCATCGCGAGGCCGAGCTGCGAGAACGAGTCGGCCTGCTGCGACGCGACGCCGCCGACCTCCGCGGATGCACCGTCTGGCAGGTCGACCGCCGCGAGCGCTTCGTTCACCGACTGTGTGGCCGTTGCCAGGTTGTCGGATGCCGGGGGCACCGTGATGGTCGACGTGCGACGCCCCTGCTCGGTGGTGATCGAGGTCGGTCCGTTCTGCTGCTCGACGGTGGCGATGTCCTGCAGCTGCACGATGCCGGTGGGGGTCGGGATCGTGAGGGCCTTGAGCGCGTCGACCGTGGTCGGCGGGTTCGGCGTGACGATGTAGACCGTCAGCGCGGTGTCGTCGATCTCCACCGAGCCGGCTTGCTGCGGGCGCATGGTGCCCGAGACGATGGCTCCGACGGCGACCTCGGAGAGTCCGCGCTGGGCGGCCGCTTCCCGATCGACCACGACGGCGATGTACGGCAGCGACGCGGCGAGGTTGTCCGTCACCTGACCGACGCCGTCACGTCCGTCGAGTTCCTTGACGAGAGCCGTCGTCGCGGTCTGGAGGTCGTCGGAGTTCGACGCGCTGACCGTGATCTCGATGTCACTCGAGCCGAAGCCGGCGGATGCCGATACGGCCACGTCGCCCACATCGTCGCCGAGACCGTCGATCGCGTCCTGCACGTCGGTACGGAGCTTCTCCTGGTCGGCGTCCGCGTCGGTCAGCACGGAGTATGTGACACCCGCCCCGCCGGAGAAGGCGTCGCTGAGCGCCGAGCCGCTGGTGCCGATCGAGGCCTGCACGTGCTCGATGCCGTCGATGTCGAGCAGCGCGTCCTCGACCGCGACCGCGGCATCCGACTTCGCCTGCAGGCTCGCCGTCGGACCGAGGTCCTGCGTGATGGTCATGGTGTTCTGACCGGAGTCGCCGAGGAAGTTGACCTTCATCAGCGGCGCGGCGGCGAGGGTGGCGCCGAGCACGACGACCGCGAGGATCACCGTGATGCCGGAGTGCTTGAGCGTCCAGCCCAGGATCGGGCGGTACTGCCGCTGCAGCCAGGTCGGCGGGGCATCCGGGTGCTCGGGGTCGATCGCATCGCCGTGCTCGTCGAGCAGCGGCTTGCCGGGCTTGAGGAACCAGTACGCGAGCACCGGCACGATCGTCAGGGCGACCAGCAGCGAGGCGACCATCGCGATCGTGACGGTCATCGCGAACGGCCGGAACAGCTCGCCGACCATGTCGCCGACGAAGACGATCGGCAGGAACACGGCGACGGTCGTGATCGTGGATGCCGTGATCGCCATGGCGACCTCGCGCACGGCGAGACGGATGGCATCGCCCTTGTCGGCATCGCCGACGTAATGACGTTTGATGTTCTCGATCACGACGATGGAGTCATCGACCACTCGACCGATCGCGATCGTGAGCGCGCCGAGCGTGAGCACGTTCAGCGAGTAGCCGAACGCCTGCAGCCCGATGAACGTGATGAGCACGCTGGTCGGGATCGAGATCGCGGTGACGAGTGTCGACCGCACCGACAGCAGGAACAGCAGGATCACGAGCACCGCGAACACCAGGCCGAGAAGGCCTTCGGTGGCGAGCGTCTCGATGGACTGCACGATGAACGGCGCCTGGTCGAAGATCACCGTGAACTGGGCGTCGGGGAAGGCGTCGCCGATGGTGTCGAGCGCGGCGAGCACGCCGTTGGACACCTCGACCGTGTTCGCGGCCGGCAGCTTGGTGATCGAGATCGAGAGCGCGTCCTTGCCGTCGACCCGCGAGATGGAGGTGACGGGATCGGACTCCTGCGCGACCGTCGCCACGTCGCCGATGGTGACGTCGGAGCCGACCAGCGGGAGCGCCGCGATCTCTTCGACCGAGGTGATCTTCGCCCCGGTCTGCACCGTGAGCGTCTGCCCGTTCTCGGTGATGTCGCCACCGGGGAAGAGTGTGCCGTTCTGCTCCAGCGCGTCGTTGATCGCCGAGGTGCTCTCTCCCGCGGCCGCGAGCTTCGCGACGTCGGGCGTGATGCTGATGCGCTGCCCGACGCCACCGACGATCTCGGCGGCGTTGACACCGTCGACGTCTTCGAGTTCGGGGATCGCGACCGATTCGAGTTCAGCCTGGGCGTTGTCGGCATCCTCGAATCCGGTGACCGCGACCTGGATCACCGGGAAGTCGTCGATGGAGACCGACAGCACCTGCGGGGTCACATCCTCCGGCAGCTGCGACGAGATGCGGTTGATCGCCTGCTGGATCTTCTGCTCGGCGGTGGCGAGGTTCGTGCCGTATGCGAACATCGCCTGCACGATCGAGGCGTTGGTGGTGCTGGTCGCGGTGGTCGATTCCAGACCGGGCACGCCCTGGATCGCCGCTTCGACCGGCGTCGAGACGTCGTTCTCGACGACCTCGGGTGAGGCACCGGGGTAGGTCGTCATGACGACCAGCGCGGGCAACTCGAGCGAAGGGATGAGCTCCTGCTTGAGGTTCGTGAGCGCGAGCCCGCCGAACACCGCCGCGACGATGGTGATCAGGGCGATGAGCGCGCGGTTCTTGAGGCTCAGGATGGCGAGTTTCGACAAGGCGGTTTCCTCGGTGTCAGGGTGTGGCTGTCGCTGCGGAGGGGGTGGAGACGTCGTCTCCGAGGATCCGCGCCAGTGCGGACTCGATGAAGGACTGCGCAAGACGGTCGTCGCGGATCTGCATGTTCCACATGACGCCGTCGATGAAGATCATCGCTGCTCTGGCACGGTCTTCGCCATAGGTCGGCGTGAGCAGTTCGACGAGACGGTCCGACAGATGGCGGGCGAGATCCCGCAGACGCGGGTCGTGCACGGCGGCGGTGACCACGGCACGGTCGGCCTGCACGGCATGGTGGTCGTCCATGCTCTCGAACACGAGCGCGGCGATCACGTCGGGGCTGTCGCCGCGTTCGGCGATGGTCTGACGGACGCCGTCGAGACGGGCATCGACCTCTTCGGCGAGTGCGCGGAAGGCGGCAGCCCTGAGGTCGTCGAGCGTGTCGAAGTACTGGGTCGTCGCCCCGAGGGGCACCCCGGCGCGCGCGGCGACCATCCGGTGTGTGACGGCCTCGGCACCCACCTCGACGATGAGTTCGGCGGCGGCGGTCACGATCTCGAGGCGGCGCGCTTCAGGGTCACGTCGACGACGCGCAGTGTGCTTCATCCCGCCCCCTTGGACATCCGTACATGTACGTTTGTACATTTCGGGATTGTGAGGACGCTGGGAGGAGGGACGACGCGCCCTCGTCCGTACCCGCCGCCTGGCCCTGACAGCGCGGTCAGGCCGGTCGGTCCGGTCAGTCCTGGCTGCTCTCCGCATTCACGTCCACCCGGCGGAACCTCATCCGGATGACGACGAGCATTCCCACGATGGTGAGCGCGATACCGAAGACCTGAAGCGCCTCCGGCGGCGCGGCGAGTCCGAGCAGCACCGAGGCGATGCCCACCAGCGGCGGCACCGCGAGCCCGAGCAGGGCGGCGTAGGAAGGGCCCGCCGTGAGGATGATGCGGTGCTGCACGAGGTACGCGGGTACGTAGATGCCGAGTCCGAGCAGGGCCAGCACCGCGATGCTGACCGGCTCGATCGTTCCGCCGAGTGACACCTCGATGACAGCCCACACCAGCAGGGGCACACTCCCGAGGGCGAAGATCGGGAGGATGCGCGGAGTGATCGCGCCGGAGTGACCCCGGTTCACGTGAGCGAACAGCAGGCCGTAGACCGACATCGACAGCATCGCGCCCAGTGCGGCGAGAACGCCCCCGACGACGTCCGCCTCCGCTGCGCCGTCGATCCTCGGGACGATGTACAGGACAGCGCCGGTGATCGCGACGAGGGTCGCAGCGAGCACGAGCGGATGCACGCGGATGCGCGCCAGGGCGCTCTCGAGCAGCAGCACGGCCACGGGCGTGAGCGCCAGGACGAGGCTGGGGATCGTCGGCCCCGCACGAGCGATCGCGAGGGTCGAGAGCATCGTGTAGCCGGCGACGCCCGTGACGGCGAGGATGGCCAGTTGCCAACCGACATACCGCGGAGCTGTCCGCAGCGAGCGCCCCCTCGCCAGAGTCGCCACCGCCAGGAGGCCGAGCGCAGCGAACGCGGTGCGACCAGCCGACACCACTCCGACGCCTGCCCCCTGCAATGCGATCCCCGCGACCACCCAGGTCGCGGCGAGGAGCACGACGAGCGCGAGCGACCCCAGTGCGAGCCGCACGCGGTCGGTGCTCGACGAGATCGACGGCGCCGTCCCCCGCGAGTCACTCACACCAGTGCGGCCTCGATCTGCCCGCGCTCGAAATAGGCCACGAGGTCGGGATCCAGCGGGGGGACCTCGATCGCCGACCCGTCACCCCGCAGCGACGCGGTGGCGAGGATGCCCGCTGCCACGGCCTCACGGGCCGCGACGGGTGACGTCTCGGTCAGCCCGCCGTGCCTCACGAACCGCAGGAACTCGGCGACGAGCAGCGCATCGGCGCCGTCGTGACCCGCATCCGGCACCTCGGGGACGATGAAGGTCTCATCGGCGGCCGCCGCACCCGCATGCCGCCGATTCCACAGCCCGACCTCGCTGCCGGCCACGTCGCCGAAGTTCTCGATGCGACCCTCGGTACCGATCACGGTGTAGTTGCGCCAGTAGTCGGGCGTGAAGTGGCACTGCTGGTACGACGCGAAGATCCCGCCCTCCAGCTGCATGTTCACCATCGAGATGTCCTCGACGTCGACCACCGGATGCAGTCCCGTGAGCGCGGCCGGCGGCCAGTTGTCCATGCTGAACCAGTCCGGCATCCGCTCCCCCGTGCGGTCGCGCCGGTCGGTGATCTCGCCGTAGACGCTCAGCGCCCCCATCGCGGAGACCCGCTCGGTGTAAGCGCCCGCGAGCCAGTGGATGATGTCGATGTCGTGGGCGCCCTTCTGCAGCAGCAGTCCGGTCGTGCGGCGGCGGTCGGCGTGCCAGTCCTTGAAGTAGAAGTCGCCGCCGTGGCCGACGAAGTGCCGCACCCAGACCGCCTTGACCTGTCCGATGCGTCCACTCCGGATCAGATCGCGCATCAGGGTGATCACGGGCATGTGCCGCATGTTGTGGCCGATGTAGAGGCCGGTGCCGGTACGACGGGCAGTCTCGAGCATCGCGTCGGCGTCGGCGAGGTCGATCGCGAGCGGCTTCTCGCAGAACACCGGCACGCCGGCTTCGAGGGCCCGGATGCTGAGCGCTGCGTGCGTGTCATCGGGCGTGAGGACCATGACGGCGTCGACGCCCGAGGCCAGCAGCTCGTCGAGAGAGTCGGTGATGAGCGCGTCCGGCACGAGCGCGCGGGCGTCTTCGCGAGCGCGCGGGGCGAGGTCGCACACGGCGCTGATGCGTGAGCCGTGCCCAGGGCGATGCACCTCTTCCTGCAGGGTCGAGCGCGCGCCGAAGCCGATGATGCCGATCTGGAGATCCACGATGGTCCTTCTGTGTGATGAGTCTGTGCGGGATGCCGATGTCAACGGGCCCGCGGTGCGGGGGCGTCGAGGTCGGTCGATCCGCCGGGGAAGAGCGTCCATGCGAAGTCGTGCAGGCGCCCGGGGGTGGGGTCGGTCTCGAGCGCGCGATCGACGATGATGCGTGCCTGCCGCTCGTAGAAGTCGGTCGGACCGACGGTGGTGAGGGTGGGCGCGATCAGGCGGGCATCCGGGGTGTTGCCGACGCCCACCACCGCGACATCGTGCGGCACCCTGAGGCCGAGCATGTGCGCGGCGTTGATCGCGGCGATGGCGGCGAAGTCGGTCGTGGCGTACACCGCTCGCGGCCGGTTCTCACCCGACAGCAGCTCGACCGCGGCGGTGAAGGCGCTCGCCTGGGTGTCGGCGTACGTCACTGTCCAGCTCGGGTCGGGCTCGATGCCGGCAGCCGCCAGCTTCTCGACGTAGGGCGTGTAGCGCGTGACCTGCTCGCCGGCGAGGCGCACGGCTCCCTCCGCGGCGATGCATCCGATCGCGGTGTGCCGCTCCAGCAGGTGCTCCATCGCGATCTCGCATCCGGGGATCGCGTCGGAGCGGATCACATCGAAGCCCTCGGGCTCGAGGTGCTCGGAGAACACCACGAGGCGCTGTCCACGGCGCACGAGGTCGGCGAGGTTCTGCCGCGCCGCATCGTCGAGCCCCACACCGTCGAGGTAGGCCACATCGCTCTCGACCCGGTCGAGGGCGGCGTGCCAGTCACCGTCGGCGAGGATCAGCGTGGTGAGCCCGTGCTTGTTGGCCTCGGCGTTCACCGCATCGGCGACGGCAAGTGACCACGGGTCACTGAGCATGTGCAGCGACAACTGCACCATGCCGCTGCGTCCGGTGCGGATCGCGCGCGCCGCGCTGTTCGGCCGGTAGTTCAGCTCGTCAGCGGCTGCCAGCACACGGGCGGCCGTGGCCTCGGCGACCCCGGCACCCGATGCCGCACCCGCCCGCCCGGAGAACACGTACGACACGGTCGCCGTCGACACTCCCGCCCGCTCGGCGACCATGCGCAGGGTCGGGCGCCGCGGCGCCTGGTGTTCGCTCTTCGCCATGTCTCAGCCCTTCGATCCGCTGAACGCGATGCCCTGGATGAACTGCCGCTGCAGGACCATGAAGGTCACGAGCATCGGCAGTGTCGCCAGAAGCGCGCCCGCCATCAGCACCGGGTAGTCGGTGCCGTGGATGCCGACCAGCTGCGAGAGCCCGACCGACAGCGGCATCTTCGCGGGGTCGGTCGTCACGATCAACGGCCAGAGCAGATCGTTCCAGGACCACAGCACGGTGAACACCACAAGTGCGATGATGCCAGGCTTCGCGAGTGGAACCATGATCCGCCAGAAGGTCTGCCACGGATTCGCTCCGTCGATGCGGGCGGCCTCTTCGAGCTCTGCGGGCATCGACATGAAGAACTGCCGCATCAGGAAGGTGCCGAAGGCGCTGAAGATGCCGGGGACGATCAGTGCCTGCAGCGTGTTGAGCCAGCCGAGCGACTGGATGATCTCGTACTGCGGCAGCAGGTAGAGCTGAGACGGCACCATGAGCACCGACAGGAACACCACGAACAGCGCGTTGCGGCCGGGGAACGGGATGCGTGCGAACGCGTAGCCCGCCATGGTGCACAGCACCACCTGACCGACCGTGCGTCCGACGGTGAGCCAGACGGAGTTCAAGAACATCTGCGCGAACGGCATCGAGTCGAAGACTTCGGCGAAATTCGTGAACACCCATTCGCGCGGCAGGAACGACGGCGGCACCTGCACCGAATCGGACAGCGTCTTGAACGAGGTCAGCAGCTGCCAGACGAAAGGGAAGACCATCAGCACCGCGCCGAGGGCGAGCACGAGATGCACGATCCAGAGGCCGCGGTTCTTCGGCTTCCCGGCGCGGGTTCCGGAACGGCCGGCCGAGGCGCCGACCACGGCGCGCGTGTCGAGCGAGACGTCACTCATAGTGCACCCACTTCTTCTGCAGACGGAACTGCACGACGGTGAGGATCAGGATGATCACGAGCAGCAGGAAGGCGATGGCGGCCGCATAGCCGCGGTCGTTGTCGAGGAAGCCCGCTTCGTAGAAGAGGTAGACGACCGTGCGAGTGTTCGGCATCGCGGGGTTGCTGCGGCCGAGCATCATGTAGATGAGGTCGAACACCTGCAACGCACCGATCACACTGATCACGCTGACGAAGAAGATCGACGGCGACAGCAACGGGATCGTGATGGAGAAGAACTTGCGCACGGGGCCCGCACCGTCGAGGTCGGCGGCCTCCATGATCGTGTCGGGGATGCCCTGGAGTCCGGCGAGGAAGATGACGATGTTGGTGCCGAGGCCTGCCCAGATGCCGACGACGGCGATCGCGATCAGTGCGGTGTTCGGGTCGGTGAGCCAGCTGCGGCCGTCGATTCCGATCGCACCGAGTGCGGCGTTGAGCACCCCGTAGTCGCCGTTGTAGATCATGCGCCAGACCAGCGCGATGGCGGCGGGCATGGTGACCACCGGGATGAAGTACAGCGTGCGGTAGGCGCTGCGGCCCTTGAGCCCTGCGGTGTTCAACAAGGCGGCGATGCCGACCGCGAGCGGGATGCCGATGAGGGCGATGATCGTGTAGATCGCGGTGTTGCGGAGTGCTCCGATCAGCTCGGGGTCCTGGAACAGGCGCGTGTAGTTCTCGATGCCGACCCACTCGGATCCGCCGAACGGGCCGGACTTCGTGAACGAGATGATGAGCGTGCGGACGGTCGGCCAGAGGTAGAAGACGGCGATGCCGAGTG
This sequence comes from Microbacterium sp. NPDC058269, assembly GCF_042881445.1. NCBI lineage: Bacteria > Bacillati > Actinomycetota > Actinomycetes > Micrococcales > Microbacteriaceae > Microbacterium > Microbacterium sp. NPDC058269. Next base: position 286,983 of record NZ_JBHVXT010000002.1, on the reverse strand, counting down.
CTGTCGGGCCGAGGAAGACCAGTGCCCACCACGGTGAGGCTCCGGGATTCCGCCGGCGGCGACGGATGCCGGTGCTCTGCGGCTCCGGCATCCGCTCCGCCGTCTCGACCGCGCGCGGCGCGATGACGGTCATGCGCTCACTCCTGCTCGGCGTCCAGTGCCGCCTGCATCTGGTCGGCGAGGTCCTGCAGGCCATCCTTCGGAGCCACCGCTCCCGACCACACCTGGGAGAGCGCCTCGCTCTCGATGCTCGTCCAGGCGGAGGTGTTCCTCGACACCGGGTACGGCACGGCGTTCTCCAGCGCGTCGATGTAGACCTGCAGGTCGTACTGCGGCAGAGCGTCGACCCATGCCTGCTGCGTCCCGTCGAACGCGGGGATCACGGTGCCGGTCTCGGCCTGGATCTTCGCGGCCTGCTCCCCCGAGGCGAACTCGGCGAAGGCCTTGGCCTCAGCGAGGTGCGCGCTCTTCGCGTTGGCGACGTTGCCCACACCGTGGATCACGCTCTGGTTGCCCTCGGCTCCGGCGGGCAACGGGGCCACGTCGACGCTGCCGCCGATGTCGGCGTTGTCCGCGTAGGCGATGGCCGCCCACGACCCGTTCTGGAACATGGCGACCTTGCCGGAGAGGAAGAAGTCCTCGGGGTTGGTGTCGGTCATCTGCTGCGCCGTGGGGGAGGAGCCTGCCGCGATCAGGTCGGTCCACAGCTCGATGCCGGCGAGCGCCTCGGGCGAGCCGTATCCGCTCTTCGTGCCGTCGGCGGAGATCACCTCACCGCCGGCCTGGGCGATGGAGTTGTAGAAGTTCTCCTGGCCGTACTGGCTGGCGGCCACCCCGAACTGCCCCTTCGCGGGGTCGGTGAGCTTCGCGGCTGCCGCGGTGAAGTCATCCCACGTCCACTCCGCCGAGGGGTATTCCACCCCGGCCGCGTCGAACAGCGCCTTGTTGTACCAGAGGGCGACGGTGTCGAAGTCCTTCGGAGCGCCGTAGAGCTTTCCGTCGTAGGTGTACAGGTCGATCAGGCCCTGCGGGTAGTCGGCGGCGTCGATCCCGCCGTCGTCGAGCGGCGCGAGCTGACCGTTGGAGGCGTAGAGCTGGAAGTTCGGGCCGTTCATCCAGAAGACGTCGGCCGCCGAGCCACCGGTCGCGGCGGTCTGCAGCTTGGTGAAGTACTCCTTGTACGGGGTGACCTGGATGTCGATCGTGACGTTCGGGTTCTCCTTCGTGAACGCCGCGGCGATGTCCTCCATCGCCGGCTTCTGGTTCTCGTCCCAGATGGCGTAGCTGAGGGTGACGTCGCCGTCGGAGCTGCCGCCGCCCGTCGAGGACGAGCAGGCGCTGAGGGCGAGGACGGCGACCGCTGACGCGGCGAGGGCGCCGAAAGCGCGACGGGTCGTACGGGGCATCGGTGTCTCCTTCGACAGGTGCACGAGTGCGTGAACGGATGTTAATCGTTTAGCGTTAATCGATTAGCAAGGAGATTAGCCCGACGGGGACGCACCCCGCAACCCCTCACCCCGGACTGGGCTTTTCGAGTCGCGCAAGTGGTCGCACCCGGCGCTCGGATGCGACCATGTGCGCGACTCGAAAGCGGCCGGGGTTACAGGACGGAGCCGAGAGCCAGACCGAGTCCGGCCGCGAGCACCCCGAGCAGCAGCATCCCGACGGCGTTGAACGCCGAGGCTCCGCGCTCGCCGTCGCGCCACAGGGCGACCGTGTCGAGCATCGCCGTGCTGAATGTCGTGTAGCCACCGAGCAGGCCGGCCCCGAGGAGGAAGGCGGCATCCGGCAGCGCAGTGGTGACGAATCCGAGCGCGAACGAGCCGGTGAGGTTCACGAGCAGGATGCCCCAGGGAAAGCGGCGCCCTGCCAGACGCGCCACTCCGAGGTCGACGAGATAGCGCAGGACCGCCCCCACTCCCCCGGCGAGCGCGGCACCGAGGAACAGCAGCGGACTCACGACGCCACTCCAGCGCGGGGCCGACCGAGACGCATGCCCAGAGCCGCCGCACCGAGCCCGAGCACGAGGCTGCCCACTGCATAGGCGGAGGCGAGAACGGGCGCACCCTCCCACAGCTCGAGGGTGCCCGTCATGAAGGCGCTGTACGTCGTGAAGCCGCCGAGCACCCCGGTGCCGAGCATCAGCCGCAGGTCTGCCGATGCAGGCAGGCGCACGGCCAGCACCCCGATCAGGAGGGCACCGACGATGTTCGCGATGAGCACCGCGACGGGGAATCCTCCGGCATCGGGAAGCGCGAGGCCCAGCCCGAGCCGCGCGGCCGTGCCCACCGCCCCGCCCGCGGCGACGAGGAGGATGCGGCGGAGGTTCACGTCCGCCACTGTAGTCGCCGACCCGCATCGTGTTCGTCGCCTACTGGCAGCGCGTCGTGCGGATGTCAAGGCAGTGGATACCGAGATGCGTTGGGCGTTGACTGACGACATGAATCCCCTGTGGAAGCTCGACCGGATACTGCCCGTCGGATCGCCCTTCGAAGGCGGCGCACACCACGACGTGGTGATCGTGGGCGCCGGGATCACCGGCCTCTCGACGGCCGTGATGCTCACCCGGGCAGGTCTCGACGTGGCGGTGATCGATGCGGGCGGCATCGCCGAACTCGCGACGGGAGCGAACACCGGCAAACTCTCTCTGTTGCAGGGTGCACAGCTCGCCACGCTCCGCCGCCATCACCCGGCCGAGCTCGTGCGCGCCTACGTCGACGCCAACCGCTCGGGGATGGAGTGGCTGCTCGCCTTCGCCGAACTCGCGGGAGTCCCGTTCACCCGCCACACCGATCATTCGTACGCGCAGGGTCCTTCCGGGATCGACACCGTCCACGAGCAGCACTCCGCAGCCCGAGAGGCCGGGTTGTCGGCGCGGATGCCGTCGCCCACCGCGCTCCCCGCGACACCGTTCCCCGTGGCCGCGGCCGTGGCGCTCGACGATCAGGTCGCGATCGACCCCGTGGCCGTGTCGGTGGCCCTCACCGAGGAGCTCCTCGTCGGCGGCGGCACGCTGCACACCGGCATCAGGGCGACGGGGACCCACGCATTGGCAGGCCGTGTCGACACCGCCCAGGGGCCGATCTTCGCCGACCACATCGTGCTCGCGACCGGCGCCCCCATCACCGACCGCGGCCTGTACTTCGCGAAGACGCGCGGGCTCCGTTCGTACTGCGTGTCGTTCCGGGTGCCGGACGGCCTTCCCGAGGGCACGTTCCTCTCCGTCGACGGGCCGACGCGCTCCATCCGTCCGGTGACCGCAGCGGACGGGCCCGGCGGGGCTGCACGGCTCGTCGTCGGCGGCAACGGCCACCCGGTCGGCCGGTCGGACAGCGAGAAGGCGGCGGTGGAGGATCTCGTCGACTGGACGCAGCTGCACTTCCCCGGTGCCGAGGAGACCCATCGGTGGTCGGCGCAGGACTACGAGTCGCACGACCTCATCCCCTTCGTGGGCGCGATGCCCCGCGGCCTGGGTCGCATCCGCTTCGCGACGGGTTATGCCAAGTGGGGGCTGTCGAACGCGCCGGCCGCCGCCCAGCGCCTCACCTCCGAGATCCTGGGCACGCCCCGACGCGACCGCCCGACCTGGATCACGACGATCGGCACGCGCCTGACGGTTCCGGCCGACATCGCTCGCGGGGCGGTGGAGGGCGGCAAGGTCGCGGCGGCACTCACCTCGGGATGGGTGGATGCCGAACGCCGAAGCACTCCCGTTCCACAGCCTGCCGAGGGCGAGGGCGTCGTGGCGAATCGTGCGGGGCGCCCGGTCGCGGTCTCCACCGTCGACGGTGTCACCCGAGCCGTGAGTGGGGTGTGCACGCACCTGGGCGGCGTGCTCAGGTGGAACGACGCGGAATGCTCGTGGGACTGCCCGCTGCACGCCTCGCGCTTCCGCCCCGACGGCACCCGCATCGAGGGGCCGGCCCTGCGGGACCTCACTCCCCTGTCGCCGGCGGACCCGGAGTGACGTCGCCCGTCGGGGGCGCGCCATCCCACCCCTGCTGCGGCGTCTCGCCGTTCTCGCGGAACACGTACTGCGACACGAGCTTGCGCTGACTGCTCGACCAGTCGATCGCGGGGCGACGCTGCTCCGGCGGTAGGTAGCCCAGTCGGTAGACGGCCATGAGCTCGAGGTCGTCGGGCACGCGCAGCAGCTGCACGATCTCGTCCCAGCGGCCCGGCACCTCCATCGGGAACGAGATGAACTGGATGCCCATGCCGAGCTCGACCGTGGTCAGCCAGATGTTCTCCATCGCCGCGCCCATGCTGAACACCGAGTAGAACGACGAGAGCTGCCCCGGCCGGTACTCGCTGCGGTCCAGCATCACACCCAGCAGCAGCGGCGACCCCGCGACGAGCTTCCGGTTCTCGCCGCCCAGGGTCTTCGGCACTCCGAAGGTGTTCATGAGCGTCTGCCCGCGCTTGGTGAACACCTGGCTCGTGAACGGGCGGAGCGCCGCGGGCAGCTTGTCGAACAGCATCCCGCTGCGCTTCTCGTCCATCTCGGCCTGACTGAAGCGGAAATACGGCTTGTAACGCTCGAAGAAGGTGCCGTTCGACATCGCCTCCGTCATGCTCTCGCCCGAGATGCGGGCGATCTGCTCGATCGTGTCGCGGCTCTCGATCACGACGAACCGCCAGGGCTGACTGTTCAGCTGCGACGGCGCGCGCCCTGCGGCCTCGAGGAGGATGCGCTGATGATCCTCCGAGACGGGGTCGGGCAGGAAAGCGCCGTTGGTGGTCTTGCGGCGGCGGATGGCATCGAGCAGTTCCATACGTGTCACTTCCGGTCGGCGGTGGATCGCGAGAGCACCAGCCCCGCGACGATGAAGGGGGCGGCGGCGAGCGCGACCAGCGGATGCCGCCGGCTGTGCGTGCCGAGATAGGGGATCGCCGCGAGCGGCGCGGCGGCCGGCAGCAGCACGACGGCGGCACGGCGGCCGGCCGTGCGCGGCCCCCGCGACCAGCCGGTCGCGACGGCGACGGCAGAGGTCGCGCACGTCGCGATGTACAGCGCGTGGTGCAGCCAGCGGAAGCGACTGGTGTCGATCAAGCGCGCGGCGACGGATGCTCCGAGCGCGCAGTTCACGGCATAGGCCGTGGCCGCAGCGGCGAACAGCGGCGCGGCGTTCGCGCGCTCACGGCGGTGGACCATGGCATGACCCTACGCCCGCGGCTCGACCGCGGTCTCCCCCTTGCACGCGAGTGCGCCGGTCGGGTAAGTCCCGTTCGCGGAAGCGAACGGCCCCTCGTGCGCGGACATCGCACACGAGGGGCCGAGCGGCGCGCAGGCCTACAGGTTGCCCTCCGCGTAGACACGGAGCGCGTCGCGGACGAACTCCGCACCGTGCGTGCCGCCGGACGATGTCGCGTAGTTCGCGCCGAAGCGCGGGTCGGCGACGTACATCTCGCCGAGCCCGATCACATACGCCTTGACGTCTCCGCCGGGGACGGCTGCGGGTGTGCCCGGGATGCCCGTGAGCCACTCGACGTGGCGCCGCGCGACCTCCTGGGCCTCAAGCGAAGACGGATCGACGCCGCTCTCCGCCGCTGCGATCCAGTCGCGCCCGAGGTCGGACACCCGCTGCTGCCAGTCGGCGCGCTCGGCATCGGTCATCCCACGCCACCAGCTGTCGCTGTCGGCGTAGGCCTTCTTTCCCCAGCGCTCCTCGACCTCGTCCTTGTACTGCGTGTGGTCGAAACCGTCGAACATGTTCTCTGCCATGAGATTCTCACCTCCTCTCAATGCCGTGATGGTGGATTCGACCGACGCGATCTGTCGCGCCAGCCGGGTCTGTTCATCGCGCAGGAGCGCGAGATGGGTTTCGAGCGCCGAGGCCTCGTTCGCCGCGGCATCGATCGCGGAGGCAGAGCCGAGCACATCCGCGATCTGCGGCAGGCCGAGTCCGAGCTCCCGCAGCAGCAGGATGCGCTGCAGTCGCACGAGTGCCTTCTCGTCGTAGTGCCGATAGCCGTTGTGCGCGATGCGCGACGGCACCAGCAGACCGATGTCGTCGTAGTGCCGCAGTGTGCGGCTCGTGGTGCCGGCGAGGCGGGCGATCTCCTGGATCGACCAGTCGTCCCTCTCCATCACGCCTCCTCCCGTCGTGTTCGCCGTGATGCCTTGAACTCTAGAAGTTGACGCTGCGTCAAGGTCAAATCGATGGGCGAGATTCATATCGAATCGATTGAGAATAAACAGGTCATTCTGTATGTTTCTGAGCAGGCGTCACCCGACGCCTCGACCGGAAGGAATTCAATGAAGAATCGATCCAAGGCCCTCGCGGGGGCCGTGCTGGCAGTAGGGCTCATCGTGGCCGGCGCCACCAGCGCGCAGGCTTTCAGCGGCAGCCGCAGCGTCACGCTGCCGGGCACCAACATCAATCTTCAGGCGAACGCCTGGAGCCAGAGCGTGTTGAGCGGCGGTCGAGCCGACTTCGCCACGTCATCGAAGGCGACCGTCAACGGAAGCGCCAAGTCGGTTGCCACCATCAAGAACACCGCGACGATCGAGGCGCGAGGCGTCAACGCATCGATCTCGGTGCCGGGGGGAGTGAGCGTCGGGGGGTCGGCGTCCGCGAAGTCCCTGAGCTGGACGAACAACAACGCCTGGATCTCCGACCTCGGCGGCACGGCTTCGTACTCCGGGCTGACCGTCTCGGTGCACGCGAACAGCGCAGCTTTCGCCGTCCATCAGGGCGTGAAGAACTACGTCGACGTTTGGTCGTGGTAGACCTCACGCGTACGGTGGCCTCGGGTCGAGACCCGAGGCCACGACGCGCGGGGGCCGTCCCCGCGATCGCTGCTCTCACGGCGACACTGATCGGCGTGACCGGCTGCACGTCTCCGGAGGACGAGCGGAGTGCCACTCAGGCCGATACCTATGACTACGTGGACCGCTTGAGGGGCGTCAACGACCTGGCGCACTCTTCGCTCGAACTACCCGCAGCTGCGACGCTCGCCGGAGTCGCAGCCATCGCCATGAGCCAACGGTACGTCGGGGCTGAGCCCGAGCCGATCGACGACGTCGAGCTGAGGCGGCTCGCCGACCGTTCGCCGGAGGATGCTCCGGCGATCTTCTCCCAACTGTGCGAGATCTCTTCTGGAGATTCCCGGAAGGCCCGCAGCGCTCTCTCGCCTGACGACGCCGCCTCCCTCGACGCTCTCTCCGCGAAGGACCTGCCGTCGATCGATGACGAGGACGCGGCTGTGTTGGCAGCCGACGTCCTGAGCGCAATGGCCTGTCGTGACGGAGTGGCGGCGACCGCTGTGCCACACGACATCCGTGACAGGCTGCATCAATCCGTCGAGAGCTTTCCGTTGCCGTTTGCTTCGCTGCAACATCAGGGGCTCCTCGCAGAGTCCTCCTCGCCGACGGTGGCCCCCGAGGACATCGAACAGCTTCAGTCGGAAATCGCGGCGGAAGGATGCACGCAGTGGCGACAGGCGTGGGCCACCGCCGCGTCACGAGCAGCGACGCTTCCCGACACGATCATGCAATGCGCGGAGAGCACGACGACGGAGTTGGATGACCCGACGGTGCTGTACTACTTCGTTTCCGCTCAGATGCCACGCGCCGTGCTGTCCGGCATTCTCGAGCACAACGCCGCGGCCGTGTCCGAGTGGAGCCGCGTCGACGCGGTGTTCAGCACGGGGACCGACGAGCCGACAGGGCTGGGGACCATCGCCGCGACTCGCGACGCGGTCACCCTCCTGAAGACCCGGGGGATCGATACGCCTCCGGATTGGATCACGGACGGTCTCGCAACGGCCCTGGAGGGCGACCCCCTGGCATGGTCCGACGCGGGCTCGGCCAGCGACTTCCTTTATCTGTGCGAGTCCCTGGCCGGCGCATGCCCCGCGAGCGTGATCGAAGAGGTCCGCAGCACCGTGACGGCAAGCATCGAAGATCTGAGCCTTCCGGCACCCGGCGATGACCTGTCGGCGGCGCGGATCCTCGAAGCGGCTGCCGTCGCAGAACTCGAACTCCCGGGCTGCACGCCCGAGACGGTGGACCAATGGGCCCAGGACGCTCCTTTGTCGCTCGCGATGCTCGCCATGTCCCAGAAGGAGTGCTGGGAGACTCTGTCCTTATCGAAGCAGGACTATATCGAGGATGCGTCCGCTGCCATGCAGACGACGGAGTACCCGTCGGCGGCCGGCTATGTGATCCTTCACGCACTAGGCACCGATGGCAGCGGCGACAGCGAGATGCGCGACGCCGTGTCGGCGAGCCTCGACGGCCTGATCGCATTGATCGATGAATCAGAGGGGGCGGGTTATGTCGCCAAGGCGCGGCCACTGCCACTGGAACTGCTCCGTGCACGAATCGAGGATTGGACCGAGTGATCGATGCTTGTCGCTGAAGACGTGAGTTACCGATACCCCGGGAGCGCGCGTGGCATCTCCCATGTCAATCTGCACGCGCACGCCGGCAGAGTCACGGCGCTGGTCGGACCATCCGGCTCCGGGAAGTCCACCATCCTCGCCTGCCTGGCCTCCGTGCTTCGGCCTGATTCGGGCCGCGTCACGTGGAACGGAACCGACACCTCCGCCGCCGGATCGCGTGCGTTGATAACGCAGAACAGCTCACTCTTCGAAGACCTGTCGCTGTGGGAGAACGTGGCTCTGGCGTTCGGCCCACCGCGACGCGCGTCCAGACGGCGCGCCGTCGCGGTTCTCGAAGGTCTCGGAATGCACGAACTGGCGGACTCGGCTCCCTCCACGCTGTCTCTCGGCCAGCGCCAACGAGCGGCCATCGCCGCGGCCATTGCCCAGGAAGCGGACGTGATCCTCGCAGATGAGCCCACCGGAAGCCTGGACGAGGCGAACGGTCGGCGGGTGATGCACGCGCTGAGAACCATCGCCGACCGAGGAAGCGCGGTTCTGATCGCTACACACGACCCTCAGGTGATGAAGCTCGTCGACGCCGTCGTGACGCTCGAATCCGAAGGTGGAGAGCTGTGAGTTTCCCCCGCCCCAGCCAGTGGTTCGCGCTCTCCGTGCGCCGGCGATTCTCGACCGCCCGAGACTTGGTTCTCCCCGTCGCCTTCGCGACACTCGTGCTGAGCGCCATCTTGACCCCGGTGGCCGTGCTCTCGGGATTCGTGAGGGCACAGGAGGTCTCGAGCACAGCACTGACACAGGTCGACGTGACGCCGGCCGCAGGCATGGAGGACGAGATCGGCGGCATCACGTCGAAAGACATGGAGCGGATGGCGGCGATCTCTGGAGTCGTGGACGTTCTTCCGAACGCGTCGGTGGGGATCTACGCCGCCGACGGCAGCACGTGGGCCCTCACGCTTCATGTGCTGAACCCGGCCAATCTCCCGCCGGATCTGCCTGAAGCTGCAGCAGGCGAGGTCGTCGGCGACGGGATCGTGGTTCCGGACAAAGCCGACGGATCGGACCTGTCTGCTCTCGTCGGCGAAGCCGTTCCCGTCTCGTACACGCGAATGACGGGCGACAGCACCGGCGAGTTGAGCGAACGCGAGGTGCGCTTCGTCGCGTCCTACGAGTCGACCTGGCAGGGCTATGGTCCCGGCGTCGCCCTCGCATCCGAAGATCTGGTGCTCGAACTCCTGGCGGCGCGGGGAGGCCTGCCTGCCGACGACTATCTTGCGACTGTCGGATTGACGGCGGTCACCGTGACCTCCGCATCGTCCGACGAGGTACCGCAGGTCACCGCCGAGCTCCGCGATCTGGGATTCACCGCCGTGCCGGTGGGCGACCGACTCGGAACTCTGCCGGGGATCTTTGCGATCTTCCCGCAGATCCTCCTGGTCGCCGCTTGTGGGAGCGCCGTCCTCCTGCTGCTCCAGCTCTCTCGTGCTGTGCGCGGTTCCCTGGAACGCAGAGCCCCGGAGTTCGCACTGCTCCGCATCCACGGGTGGACCTCCCGCGACGTCAAGCACCTCATCGCTCTCGACGTCGCGGCCGGCAGCCTCGCCGGCGCGTTCGGCGGTGCGCTGGCGGGCGTGTCGATCGGCGCGTTGCTCGTCGTCACGCTCGTGCCCGGTGTCGCCCCGCCATTGGTTCTCACCGGCGCGCTCGCGGTGCCTGTCCTGGCACTGGTCGTGGCCGTCTTCTGCCTCGTCGTCTCCGTCTTCGCCTCACGGCGGGCCTTGAGGATCGATCCGTTCATCACTGTCATGTCGAGGAGCAGATGATGACACCGACGGGCACGACCGAGGATTGCGCCATCGACAGGTCGACGGTGCACCGATCGTCATCCGGCTCCGTGCTGCCCACGGGGTTCATCAACAACGGTGCGGACTTCGCGATCACGTTGAGACGACCCTCTGATCAAGTCTTCGCGGGCGACCGTTTCGATTCGCTGTTCCTCGCTGAGATGATCCGCCAGTCGACCATCATGATCTGCCACCTCGGTTATGGCGTCGCACCTACCCAGCGGTTCATCATGCTGGGGCTCGGCTTCGAGATGACGAGCCCGCAGCGGCTGAGCACCCGACTGAAGGCGCGAGCATGGGCGGAGTCGCCGAGGTTCGCCGCGGATGGGCAGCTCCGGTCCACGCGGATCCGCTTCGAGTTCAACGATGAACAGGGAAGCCTCGCTTCAGGGTACGGCGATGCGCGCATCGTCGACAGCTCCACCTATCGACGCATCCGGGGTGCGCACGCAGATGCACAGCCGCCGTCCGGACGCCCGGCGAGCAACATCCGCGCGAGCCAGATGGGAAGACGTTCCGAGATCGACGTGGTCATCCGGCAGGTGGGCGACGAGATCGCCCTCGATGTCGACGGGCGTCACCCGTTCTACTTCGATCATCCACTCGACCACGTCCCGGGGGTTGCCGTGATAGAGGCGTTCCGACAATCGGTCGCCGCACTCACACGCTGTCCCACCGCCGAATTCGAGACGTTCGAGGCCGTCTACTCACGCACCGTCGAGTTCGACACGGACGCCCTCCTCGACGTTCGCATTCGTCCCGGCACACGGGATGTCGAGTTCATGATCGTGCAGGATGGAAGGCATGCTGTCCGCGCCTCGGCGAAGCTGCAGGCGAGCCCCTCAGCCGATATCTCCGAAGATCCGGTCCGCCTCATCGATGAACTCGACTCTGCGGTCGGTGTGTGACACGGCATTCACCAGGACATGCCACATCTCGCCGACGCGTCTCCGGAGATCAGCCCGCCCCGTGAGCGTCTCGGACACCAACTGAATCCCGGTGAAACTGGGAATGATGAAACGGGAAAGGACCTCGGGGGGAATCTCGCCGTTCGTCTCCCTGTTCGCATCGGCTGCACGCGCGAGTTCGGTGAAGAGCTCGAGCCAGTCGAGGTAAGGATCCGTGACGGGTCGGCCGAAGGTGGAAGAGTCTGTGGTGAGCCGAACCCCGGCACGCACCACCTCTTCGTCCGTCAATCGTCGCGCGAGGTCCTCGCAGAGCAGCATCATCTGCGTGATGGCCGGGCGCTCCACCGAGAGGATCTCGGCGGCGGCCTCACGCACGATACGGTGCTGTTCGTCGACCAGAGCTCGAGCGACATCTTCTTTGGAGCGAAAATGAAAGTAGAGCGCACCCGCCGTCACCCCGGCCGCGTCCGTGATATCCCCGAGCGTAGCGTTGGCGTATCCCGACCGACGGATCGCCACCGCGGCGCCTTCGAGTATTCTCCGTCGAGTCGTGCGAGCCCGTTCCTGCATCAGGTCTCCAGGTGTTCAGGGGTCGTCAGTACTCTACCGGCCGCGTGTGCCGCCCGTGCCCGCCGATGACCGGCACCGGTTCCCTTCCGTCGACGGCAGAAGTGGCGCTGATCGGGAGCAGCGGATTCATCGGCGGTCATACCAAGGCCGCCCTGGCCGAACAGGGCGTCACCGTCCGTACGCTCTCGCGGCGTGAGATCGGACCGGCGGGCCACCCCGTCGACATTCGAGACGCTCGCGCACTCCGACTGGCTTTGACGGGCGCCGCGGCAGTCGTGCACGCAGCCTCCTATGTCGGGAGCGACTCGAGCCTGTGCAGATCGATCAACATCGATGGCACGCGCAACGTCGTTCGAGAATGGCAGGCGAACGCCCGCGGGCCCCTGGTCTACGTCAGCACCGCTGCGGTATACGGCGATCACCGCCTTCACGATCTGGCCGAAGGCGATCGAGAGCCCGCGCCGCGAACGGTCCGCAGTCAATCACGTCGCGAAGCAGAACTCATCGTTCTCGACGCAGGGGGAACGGTCGTACGACCTCATCTGGTGCTCGGCCACGGAGACCGTTGGGTCGCTGACGGAATCCGTGACCTCCTGGCCAGATTCGGCACGCTGGGAGACGCGGGTTCGGCGCGCCACACCGCGATTGAGGCCACGCTTCTGGGACGCGTACTCGCCGAACTCGCTGTCAGCCCGCGCCGGTGGCCAGCGGAGGTGTTCCACGCCGGGAATGCCGAACCCATCACGGTGTCCACGTTGCTCGATCTGCTCGGCGTCCCGGCACAAGGGCCACGGAGTGACTCTGCGATCATGACGGACATCGCGACGCATCCCGCTTATCGATTCCTTGCCGCCGATCGACACCTGAATGTCGACAAGCTCGCCCAGGTGTTCACGGGGAGCCTCACCTCGCCGTTCTCACTGGCGCCCTCGTCTGCCGCGTGGTACCTCTCCCGCTCGTGACGTCGGGCGCCAGGATTCGTCGCCGCGGAGCACTATCTCTCAGAAAGCCTTGACAGGATCGAGATATATCGTGTTATCGTGGCAACACACGATATATCGTGACCTTCAACCCAGGAGAAGCAGACATGACCGAGAAGTGGCTCATCGCCCCCGGCGAGGAACGCGTCATCGACATCGAATCCGTCACCCGCCTCAAGGTGGGCCTCGTCGGCGGACAGGTCGACATCATCGCCCACGACGAACCGGGCATCCGCATCGAGGTGCACGGCGTCACCACCAAAGACCTGCGTATCGAGTCCCACGACGGCGAGGTCGAGATCGACCACCCGCAGCTGGGCTGGGACAACTTCCTCGAGGTGTTCCGCAACTTCGGCTCGGGCGGTCCCCGCGCCGAGGTGAGCGTGGCGGTCCCCCGCGCGATCGCCCTGAACCTCGGCGTCGTCAGCGCCGGCGCCCTGGTCTCCGGGCTCCGCAACGATGCCCGGCTCAACACCGTGTCGGGCGACATCATCGTCGACACCCTGATCGGCGACCTCACGGTCAACTCCGTCTCGGGCGACGTGCAGGTGCGCGGGCTCACCGGCTCGATCAGCGCGAACAGCGTCTCGGGCGACGTGGCCGTCACCGGAGCCGTGCGCCGTGCGACCGTCGACATCGTGTCCGGCTCCACGCTGGTCGATGCCGCGGGCGACGTGAACACCATCAACGTCAACTCGGTCTCCGGTGGCACCACCGTGCGCCTCGACGAGTCGCTCGCCGCGAACTACGTCATCCGGTCGCTGAGCGGACGCCTGCTGATCGACGGCGTCGAGCGCAGCACCTCGGGCCCCAGCAACTACACCGGCACGACCGGAGAGCTCGCCGGACGATTCGTCGACCTGCGTGCGAACTCCGTCTCGGGCGGGGTCACCGTCCTCCGTCGCACCCCGGCGTCGATCACCGACGATCCGGAGTGGGAAGCATGAGCCCCGCGGTCTTCTCCCACGGCGACCTGCGCCTGTACCTGCTGTCGCTCCTCGCCGAGGCGCCGCAGCACGGCTACGGCATCATCCAGTCGCTCACCGATCGCACCGGCGGCACCTACACGCCGAGCGCCGGCACCATCTACCCGCGGCTCGCGAAGCTCGAGGAGGAGGGCCTGGTCACCAAGACCGTCGACGGCCGCACCACGATCTACTCCATCACCGAGGCCGGTCGGGCCGAACTCGCGTCGCGCGAGGGCGACCTCGCGGGCATCGAGGCCGGCCTCACCGACTCCGTGCGCCTGATCGCGAGCGAGGTGCGACAGAGCGTGCAGGACGCGATGAAGAGCCTTCGCGCCGACCTGGCAGCGGCGGAGAAGGGCGAGCGCACCGCAGCGAAGAACCGTCCCCGCACGGCGACCGATGATTCCCGTCTCGTCAGCCGCGAGGAGATGCATCGCGCAGACGCCGTGATCAACGCCTTCCGCGCCAGGGTGCGCACCGACCTGCGCACCCACATCGCGAAGGGCGGCACCCTGTCGCCGTCGGTCGTCACCGAACTCGAGACGGCACTCGACACCGCGGCACGCGGCGTGACGGTCGCCCTGAGCACTCCACGCTCGTGACCGCGTCGGATCCTCCAGCCGCACGTCCGCGGCTGGAGGGTGCTCGCCCCCGGACGGCATCGCCCGCTCCGACGCCGCAGCCGCCCAGCGCCGCACCGCCCAGCGCCGCACCGCTCGCGCCGCAGGCGCCGTCGGCGCGGCGTCACGGCATCGTCATCCACATGGGGTGATCCACGACGAGAAGAGGCCCCGCCGGCGTATCGCCGACAGGGCCTCTTCTGCGTTCGCGGACCGGCCGCTATTTCTCGGGCCAGATCTCCTTCTGCTCGTCCGGCACCGACTCGCCGAGCGGCACGACCAGGATCGAGCGATGCTGTCGATGGGCGAGACGCGCGGCAACCGATCCGGTGAAGAACTCCCTGATCGACTCGCCGATGCCGCGCTTGCGCGTGCCGACGACGATCAGCTGCGCGTCGAGCTTGTTTGCCAGCTGCTTGATCGCCAGGGCCGGATCGCCGACCAGCTGGCGCGCCGTCCAGGTGACATCGGTCCCTGCCAGGAGAGTGGCGGCCGACGCCTCCACCGCCTCGAACTCCGCGGCGCCGGCGTCGAAGTTGATGTCGATCGGAGCCGAGTGGACGTAGCCATCCGGATCCTCATAGGTCACGAAGCGCGTGACATCGACGTGCGCCACCACGAGGGGCGCGTTCAGCAGCCGCGCGTAGCGGACCGCCTCATCGATCACGTGTCGGTCCTGGTCCAACTGCATGCCGACGATGACGGCTTTCTGCAGCGCCGCGTTCTGTGCGGCCTCGTCGGACGGAGTGGAGGTGTTGTCGGTCATGATGATCGTTCCCTTCACCAGCCTGGCATCAGCCAGAGGGTCTTACCCGCGTGCTATTCTGAATGCTACTCTTACCGGCCTTTAGCCGGTGTCGTGAAATGCCTCGGGCCTGAACAGCCCGCAGCTTAACTCGTGAGGGGGTCTCGCGCATGGGCCGTGGCCGTCAGAAGGCGAAACACACCAAGATCGCCCGCGAACTCAAGGCGTACAGTCCGTCGGTGAACTACTCCGCTCTCGAGCGCGAGCTGGCTCATCCGACCGACGAAGACGCATATGTCGACAAGTGGGCCGATGAGTACGAAGACGAAGACGAAGACGAGCTAGAGAAGGCCTGACCGCCCCTCTGTTCGAAACACCCGCACCACGTGCGGGTGTCTCGTCGTGTCCTGGCGCCGGGAACACACCCTCGGCGCCAGGTCTTCATCCGTCATGCTCGGGCGTCGACAGCTGAGAGGATCTCCTCATGGCCCGCGTCGTCGCCCTCTATCGTCACCCCATCAAGGGGCTCACTCCCGAGCGCCGCGACTCCTTGACCGTGCAGTCCGACGGCAGAGTCGCCGGAGACCGCGTCCTCGCCTTCCGCTTCGCGGATGCCGCCGAGCCGGAAGATCGTGACGGCTACGACTACTGGCCCAAGGCCAAGGGACTCGCACTCCAGGATTTCCCGGCACTGGCCGCGCTGCGTACGAGCTATGACGACGAGACGCGACTCATCCGCATCGCATACGCCGGCTCGGTGCTCGTCGAGGCGGCCATCGACGGCGACGGACGTCGCCAGCTGACCGATGCCGTCACCGACTTCGTCCTGGCGACCCCCGAGGGGCGTCGCCTACGACGCCCCGGACGACTCCCGCTCGTGCTCGTCGGCGATGGGGAGACGTCTCGCTTCCAGGACCGCCCCCGCGGTTACGTCTCGGTACACGGACAGGGCAGCGTTCGCGAACTGGGCGAAGCGCTCGGGATGAGCATCGACGATCGACGCTTCCGTTCGAACGTCGTGATCGACGACGTCGCCCCGTGGAGCGAGCTCGACTGGACCGGCGAGGTGCGGATCGGCGAATTGAACTTCCATGCCGCCGGCCCCATCGTGCGCTGCCTGGCCACGCACGCGAACCCCGATACCGGAGTGCGGGACGCCAAGGTGCTGACCACCCTGACGGGGGCCCTCGCGCAGCAGGAGCCGACCCTCGGGCGCCTGCTGCTGCCCGGCTGGCCCGCTGCGGATGACCACCATCCGCGGGGTGGCGGCGTGATCCGTGTCGGCGACGAGGTCCACGCCCGCTGAGCGCGATCCCCGACGGTGTCGACTCCCGATGTCAGCGCTCCCTTTCGACATCGCGGTTTCGGCTGAGATGTCATCATCCCAGGCTTGTGAGCGCAAACATTTTCTGATTTGATGTGCTTGTGATCGACGACGCCTCGGCGTCACTCCCCCGCCCAGGGCGATCCGCAGGAACATGACCTCAAAGAGGAGAACAGCATGGCAATCACCCCTCGCTTCACCCGCACTGCCGCGATCGTCGCGGTCGGCGCGGTGTCGGCCTTCGGCCTCGCCGCCTGCTCATCCGGCGATTCCGGTGACAGCGGCGCCAGCGGCGAACCCATCACGATCGAGTACCTGCACCGCCTCCCCGACGGCGAGGGCATGACCCCCGCGTCCGAGATCGTCGACCGCTGGAACGCCGAGCACCCCGACATCCAGGTGAAGGCGACGAAGTTCGACGGCAAGTCGAGCGACATGATCCTCAAGCTCGAGACCGATGTGAAGGCCGGCAACGGACCCTGCCTCGCGCAGACCGGCTACTCCGAGGTGCCGCAACTGTTCGTCAAGGGACTGCTGCAGGACGTCGCGGACGAGGCCAAGAAGTACGAAGACGACTTCTCGGCCGGAGCCTTCAGCGGCATGAAGGTCGGCGATGCCATCGTGGGCCTCCCGCAGGACACCGGCCCCCTCGTGTACTTCTACAACGAGGCCGAGTTCCAGGCGCTGGGCCTCGACGCGCCGAAGACGCTCGACGACCTCACGGCCGACTCCGCCACGGCGGCAGCAGCCGGCAAGTACGTCACCGCGTTCACGCCCGATGAGGCGCAGAACTGGCTCGCCGCCCAGTCGGCTGCGGCCGGTGACACCTGGTTCAGCACCGCCGGCGACGAGTGGAAGGTCGATGCGGAGGGCGAAGGCTCTGAGCGCGTCGCCGCGTTCTGGCAGGGCCTGCTCGACGGCAAGCAGACTCTCGCGACCGAGCGCTGGGGCGAGGGCTTCACCGCGGCCCTCAACGACGGCAGCCTCATCGGCCACGTCGGAGCCGCGTGGGAGGCCGGATTCCTCCTCGACTCGCTCGACGGCACACCGGCCGAGGGCCAGTGGCGCGTCGCGCAGTTGCCCGACTTCGGCGCCGGTGCCATGAGCGGGCCCGACGGCGGTTCCGGCGTCTCGGTGATGAAGGGCTGCGAGCACCCCGCCGAGGCCATGGAGTTCAACGACTGGTTCAACACGCAGGTCGACGACCTCGCCTCGCAGGGTCTCGTCGTCGCCGCCAAGGGCGACGTGGAGACCCCCGAGAAGATGCTGCGCCAGTTCGGCGGTCAGGATGTGCTCGCCGAGCTCGGCACCGCGACCGAGAACCTGAACCCGGACTTCCCGTACGCACCGGGCTTCTCGACGCTGTCGAAGATGAACGAGACCGCCGCAGCGGCCGTCGCCGGCACCGCATCGGTCGCCGACATCTTCACCACCGCTCAGGAGACCGCAGTGGCCTCGCTGAAGGACCTCGGCCTTCCGGTCGCGGAGTGAGTCGACGAGAAGGCATCATCGGATGATCGACGGCGGAGTGCACGCGCAATCGTGCACTCCGCCGTCGTCTTGACATCGAGAGGCGACACCATGGTCACAGTGACCGAAACGCGGGGTGCGACACCGGCGCCGACACCGCGCATCCCCGCGGATCCCGCGCGCCGGCGCCGGTTCGGGACCCGACGAGAAGGTCTCACGGGATGGCTGTTCATGACGCCGTTCGCCGTGCTGTTCGTGCTGGTCTTCCTGGTGCCGATCATCGTCTCGATCCGGTCGTCGTTCTTCGCGCAGGTGCCTGCAGGCGACGGACTCTACGGCGGCGGCGAGCTCGTCGACACGTTCGTCGGTCTCGAGAACTTCGTCACCGCCGCGACCAACGGCGCCTTCTGGACGGGCATGGGTCGCGTCGTGCTCTACGCCGCGCTGCAGATCCCCGTGATGATCTTCGTCGCGCTCGGTCTCGCCCTGCTGCTGGACTCGTTCATCGTGCGCCGCCCGACGCTCTTCCGGCTCTCCTTCTTCCTCCCCTACGCGGTTCCCGGCATCATCGCGGCCATGATGTGGCTCTACCTCTACACGCCGGAGGTGTCGCCCTTCCTGCCGTTCCTCCCCGAGGGCACCGATTTCATGGCGCCGGGGACGATCCTCTTCTCGATGGCGAACATGACCACCTGGACCTACACGGGCTACAACATGCTCATCTTCCTCTCGGCGCTGCAGGCCGTGCCCCGCGACCTGTACGAGGCCGCCCGCCTCGACGGAGCATCCGGCTTCCAGATCTCGATGCGCATCAAGGTGCCGCTGGTGCGGGGTGCGGCTCTCCTCGCGGTGCTGCTCTCGATCATCGGCACCATCCAGCTCTTCAACGAGCCGGTCGTGCTCCAGGCCGCGAACTCGTGGATGGGCAAGGACTTCACCCCCATGATGCTCACCTACAACACGATGATGGGCGAGATCTCGCCGTCGGGCAGCGGCCCGGCATCCGCTTACTCCCTGCTCATGGCTCTGATCGCGGGCGTGCTCGCGATCGTGTACGCGCTGCTGCAGCGCCGGAAGGGCGACGCATGACCACCACGCGCCTCATCACCACCGAGGCATCCACGCGTCGGCGCCCTCGCCGTCCGCGCGATGCGGATGCTCCGCCGCCCTCGATCGCACCGAGCCCGCTCACGCGGGTGTTCGGCATCATCGCACTCGTCGTCGCGACGCTGTACTTCCTGGTGCCGGTCTACTGGCTCGTCGTCGCCTCCACGAAGAACAACACCGACCTCACCTCGACCTTCGGCTTCTGGTTCGCCGACTGGAACCTCGACACCAACTACGACAGCCTGATGAACTGGACCCAGGGCCTGTTCTGGCGGTGGGTCGGCAACTCGATGTTGTACTCCGTGAGCGCAGGTGTCATCGGCACCCTGTTCGCGGTGATGGCCGGCTACGCGATCGCGAAGTTCGCGTTCCCCGGCAAGAAGATCGCGGTCGGCGTGATCATGGCCGGGCTCCTGCTCCCCGTAGCCCTGCTGACGGTGCCGCTGTACATCGAGTTCCAGGCCCTGGGGCTGACGAACACCGTGTGGGCGATCATCATCCCCTCGGCGGTGTCTCCTTTCGGCGTCTTCCTCGGCATGGTCTATGCGCAGTCGTCGGTGCCGACCGAGCTGCTCGAGGCTGCGCGCATCGACGGTGCCGGCGAGGCCCGCATCTTCTTCACGATCGTGATGCGCCTGCTCGGCCCCGCCATGGTGACCATCTTCCTGTTCATCTTCGTGGCGACATGGAACAACTTCCTACTGCCGCTCATGATGATCTCGAGTCAGGATCTGAAGCCCGTGACCCTCGGGCTCTACGGCATGGTGAGCTACTTCGCCCCGGACAAGGGCGCCGTCATGCTCGGTGCCCTGCTCGGGGTCATCCCGCTGGTGCTGCTGTTCTTCGCCCTGCAGAAGTACTGGCGCTCCGGCCTCGCCGCCGGCGCCGTGAAGGGCTGATCCCTTCCCCACCCGTCGGGCCCCGCCCGGCACCCCATCCGCCCTCGGCACTGCGCCGAGGGCGGACTTCTTGTGCCCGCGGGTTCTGTTGCGAGCGCGCGAGAGCCGTCGAGTGCACGGGATCTCGGCGAGCGCACGGGTATGCACGAAGACGAGCCGTGCACTCGGCGACGTATCGCGCTCGACGACGGGGATGAGCGAGGCGGAGGGGACGCAGAACGGCCCGGAGGATGAGCCTCCGGGCCGTTCTTGGTCGATGCGTCAGCAGTGGCGGCGTCTCCGCACCCAGAGCGTCAGGCCGAGGCCCATCGCGAGCATCGCCGCGAGAGCCGCGCCCGCCCAGATCGCTCCGTCGGCACCGGTGGTCGCGAGGTTGCCGCTCCCTCCGGGGGCGGCGGTGACCGCGAGGGCACCCCTGGCCAGCTCGACGCCCTGGGCATCCGTCGCGACGAGCGCGTGCGCCCCGGCCGGTGTCCCCTTCGGAATCGAGACGGTCGCCACAGCATCACCGTCGGCCGACATCGTCACCTCACCGATGCGCACCGGCTCGGAGTGCAGCCAGAGCTGCACCAGCGCGTCGGGCTCGAAGCCGCTCAGCTGCACCGTCAGGGTCGCTCCCGCGGCGACCGATCCGATGGATGCCGTGACGGTCGCCTTCTTCCCCGGCTTCGCCTTCTTGACCTTCAACGGAGCGCTCGCGAGTTCCGTACCGGCCGCGTCCTGCACGATCACCCGGTGCTTTCCGAGCTCGGCGTTCGCCGGGATCAGCAGCCGGGTCGTCAACGCGCCCTTCTCATCCACAGTGGCGTCCGTCAGCTTCACGCCGTCGAGCCACACCGACACCGTCGAGCGCGGCCCGAAGCCCGTGAGCGCCATGCCGACGGCGTCCCCGGCGCGCACCGAGTCGGCATCGAGTCCGAGCTGGGGATCGGTCGCCGGGTTGCACGCGCTCAGGTCATCGGCCGGACGCGTCTTCGGCGCATGCCCACCCTGGGCCGCCGAGGATCCGTAGATCGCCATCTCGGCGACCGCGGCGAACTGCGTTCCCGAGATCGATGACGTGGCGGTGACGCGGATGTAGCGGGCCGTGGTCTCCGCGAAGTCCACGTCCTGCCACTCGGCCACGTTCTTCCACTCCCCTGACGTGACCGGCGTGAACGTCTGGCCGTCGGTCGACACGGCGACCTCGTAGCCCTTGATCGGACCGTTCTGATTGGCCCCACGGCGCAAGTACGAGACGCCGTCGACCTTCTCGGCAGCACCGAGGTCGAACGTCAGCACATGCGGGTACGACGTCGCCGGCGAACTCCACCGGCTGTGCCAGAACGTGCCGGCGTCACCGTCGAGCAT
Source organism: Microbacterium sp. NPDC058269 (assembly GCF_042881445.1). Taxonomy (NCBI): domain Bacteria; kingdom Bacillati; phylum Actinomycetota; class Actinomycetes; order Micrococcales; family Microbacteriaceae; genus Microbacterium; species Microbacterium sp. NPDC058269. The sequence goes on along the minus strand of NZ_JBHVXT010000002.1, from coordinate 265,852 downwards.
GTTCACAGCAGCACCGTCTTCGCCGTCCGTCTCCTCGGAGCTCGCCGTCACGGAGACCTGCGCGTTGGGGATGCGTGCCCGTGAAGACACCGACACCTCCTGCGTCGTACTGACCGTGCGCACATCGCAGTCCGCGAGGTACGTCGCCGCGATCCCGATGCCGACGGTCGCACCCGCAGCCGCCGCCGGCGCGGTGACCAGCCATGTGGTCTTCACGCTGTCGCCGGCCGCGACCTCATCGAACAGGTTCGACGAGCCGTCGGCGACCTCCACCAGATAGCCCTCCGGCACCTCGAGCTGCACGCCGATGTTCTCGACGCCGATCGACTCGCTGTTGGTGAAGGTGGTCGTGAACGCAGTCTGTGCACCGGGGCTCAAGGTGCCTGTGTCGCCGGACACGGTCGCGCAGGGCGTGCCGCCGGCCGTCGGGCCGAGGTCGGTGACGGTGAAGTCGTCCAGTATGAAGTCGACCTCCGGTCCGCCGACGCGCTCGAGTCCCACCCAGGTGTAGTCGCCGCATCCGACGATCACGTCCTGCGAGAACTGTGCTGTCTCGTGCGCCTGCGTGATCCCGGTGCGGCTGAGCGTGGTCGACGTGACCTTGCCCCCCGCCACGGCATCGGTGCCGGTCAGCCAGCGATACGCCCCGCTCGCCCCGACCTGGTAGTGGAACCCGATGCGGTAGGAGTGTCCTGCCTGCAGCGGCACGCGGGACGGGTCGGTGCGGTAGACGAGCCCGTTGTTCTCGGAGTGCGACATCAGCGAGTGTTCGCCGTCGAGCGTCGTGTCCACGGCCAAGCCGGCACGGGGCCCCGCATCGAACGGCCTGGCAGTGTTGCGCCAGTCGCTGCTCGTGTACGGGTCGTGACGGCGCGAGATGCTCGTGCGCGGATCTTCGATACCGCCGGCGTCGCCCTTCACGAACGGTCCCCAGCCCGCTTCGTTGCCCTCGAAGTCGTTCGAGTACACCGTGCCGGCCGCGAACGGCGACGTGGTGTCTGCCGAGACGCGGGCGTTGTCGATGCGGACCTTCGCGTCACCCGCGACGGCGCCGACCGAGACGGTGACCTCACCGGAGGCCGGAGCGAGGAACGACGTCGAGCCGCGCTGGTAGTACTGTCCCGCCTTGGAGTCGGCCCGCATGTAGTTGTACGTCGGCGAGAGGTTCCACGTGCGGGTCACCGCACCGGAGCCGGTGTCGACCGAGACGCTCACATCGCGCGTCGCCGTGGGATCGATCTGCACCTGGGCCGAGAACGCGTACCGCTGCCCGGGGGTGAGCCCGGTCACGGTCTGCGAGATCGACGAGGCGGCCGCCCCGAGCACGGCGATGTTGTCGCCGCGGGACTCGTTCTTCGCGCTGCCGAGGTCGGTGCGTTCGATCGTCACATCGCCCTGGGGGTTCCAGCCATCGAGCGAACCGGAGTTGAACCCCGGGTCGTCGAGGCCGGCATCGTGATACTCGACGGCTGCGCGCTGTGCACCCCCCTGCGGAACCACGACGTACGCCGCGCCCTTGTCACCGCTGAGTGTGAGCTCGTCGTCGGTCGCGTTCACCGTGCCGATCTTGATACGCCCCTGGTCACCGAGCTCGAAGACATCGAAGGCGGTGTTGCCGCGGAAGGCGTCGGTGAGACCGAACGTCTTCTCGCCACCGGATGCGGAGTAGAAGTACATCTTGTCGGCGTCGACCGGCGAGCCTGCGTCCTCGTTCGACGCCAGCGACTGCCACGGCAACAGGTACGAGTCGCCGCGCAGCACCGTGGCGCCGTCCATCGTGACGACCCTGGTGGTTCCGTCCATGCGCACCGCCACGTCGTCCGTCAACGTCGCCGCCGCACCTGCCTCGTAGGTGAGCAGGTCGAAATGCTGCAGGAACTTGGTCGGCAGACTCTGCTTCCAGATGTTGTCGACGAAGCCGTCCCAGTTGCGGTTGCCCTGCCACCCCTCGGCGTCGATCAGCCGCTGCTGGCCGAGAAGAGCGTCGTCGTTCCAGACGTCGGCCTGGCCGTTCTGGATGAAGCGCACCATCGTGGAGTTGATGCCCTTGTTGTCCTTGCCGCCGTAGGCGAGGTCGTTGGGCCAGTGCGACCAGACCGTGTTGTCGACGAACTTGTCGCCCCATTCGGTCGCGACCTCGAGGTCCATGCCGTTCAGCTCGTCGGCGAGCTCTTCGGCGACCCAGCCGTTGGAGTAGTACACATCGATGTAGACGCCGCTGAGGCCGGGAACCTCGTCGCGAAGCTGCTGGAAGCGGTCGAGCACCCGCCCGGTCCCCAGGTCGGTCTGCTGATTGATGTAGTACGACTGGTCGAGCCATTCCCAGTTCGGCTTGTAGGGTGCCGCCCCGTCGAGGATCGCGGAGTCGAAAGCGTTCGCCTGGGGGTAGATCTCGGTGGCGTTGACGTGCACGCTCATGTCGGCATTGAGCTTCGCGCCCTCGTCGACAAGGGTGTTCAGGTCGGAGAGACCACCGGCGCGCTCGTTGTAGTTCCCGCCGTAATCGGTGTTCGCCGAGTCGTGACCCTCGCTGCCGAAGCCCTTGTTGAGCACCCACTGTCCGAGACCGTCGGTCTGGTTCGCGATGCGCTTGGTGTTGTCGAGGGTGAGGTCGAAGTAGTTCGTCGCGCTGGAGGCGAAGTTGAAGGGGATGCGGCTGACCACACGCTCGGCGACCCGGTCGGCGCCCAGACGCGGGGTGTCGACCTCCCGGTAGCGGATGGCGGCATCCTGCCAGTCGACCTCTGCATCGCCGTTGCGGTCGGCGGCGAGGAGGACCGTGACCTTCGGCAAGGCGTACGTGGTCACGCGGCTGTCGACGGCGGTGGTCGGATGGATCAGCCAGGCACTGGACCCGATCTCGGCCGTGCGCCCCGCCGCCTCGGTCACGCGCGTGGTCAGACGCGTGTTCCAGGAGGGGGTCCCCCCGGAGGCCTGTGTCGTCGCGTTCGTGATCACGCTGCCCACGAGCGCGCCGTTGCCGAGGAAGGCGAAGGCCGCCCCCTTCTGGCCGGTCGCCGTCGAGGCGTTCACCGCGATGTGCTCGTCGGCGTTCTTCGTGCTGTCGGGGCTGATCACCGTGCGATCGAGCGCCGACTTGGAATCTGCAGCGCTCGCGCTGAGGAAGGCGTTGTCCGGGAGCCCGAGCGTGGTCACGGTCGCCGTGCCGTCGACGGCGGTGACCTCGAACCCGACTGTGCCGTCTCTCGCGACGCGGATGCTGCTGCGCACGGTGACGTCGATGCCGGCGAGCTTCGACACGTAGTCGACGCCGGTGGCGGAGGATGTCGAGGTGGTCTCCGACGCGTAGCTCGCGCCGTTCACCGACCAGGTCTTGGCCGAGGTGCGCTGGCCCGCGATACTCTCACCACCCACCCGGTACCCCGTGATGCGCGGGAACTCGGTGGAGACGACGGCGGTCGTGCCGCCGTCGGCGATCTCGACCGTCTCGTCGGTGTCCGGTACCTCCGGTTCGGTGACGATCGGCGGCAGCTGCTCGTCGGAGAGCACCTCGATCTCGCCGGCGCCTCCGCCGGTGGTCCCCTGCGCGTCGATCACGAGCAGGGCCACGTACCGACCGTCTTTCGCGGTGTCGAGCGTGATGCGCTGCTTCTCGTCGTTCGCGGTCGGCGCGTGCAGCGTCGCCGTTCCCGAGGCCGCGCCCCACCCGCCGTCCGCAGGCGAGTTGCGCGCGACGTCGGCATCGTCCGTCACGTAGACCTCGACCGTCTTGGCAGCGACGCCCTGTCCCTTCTTGACCGAGTAGTCGAGCGCCTTCACCGAGAGCGATCGCTGCAGATCGACGACGAGCCAGTGCGGGAACGGGGCGTTCGCGGAGTATCTCGACGTCCACTGCGTCGCGAAGTCGCCGTCGAATGCGCCGAGGGCGGTTCCATCGAGAGACGGCGGCGCCGGGTAGGGGTCGGATTCGCTCGACACCGCGTGCAGGCGGTAGTCGGTCTTGGGGACCGGGATCAGGTCGGCGGCCTGCGCGGCCGGCGTCTGGGTGAGCACACCGCCGAATGCGAGAGCCGTCGCCAGCAGGGAGCTGAGGGCGACGGCAGCGCGGGGCGGTCGGGAAGGTTTCGACACGTCTTGCCTCTCGGTCGGAGCGACGTCCGGGAGTACAGACGCCCCGATGCGCCGCAGATCGTCATCAATGACTCGCATCGATGTTTGCGCTATCACAATAGGCATGCGCAAGCCGGTATATCAAGCATTACGCCATAGCTAGCGCAAACATTGGCCAAAGGTCGTGCACCCAGCCGAAAAAGAGCCGCCCCGCACACACGCGCGGGACGGCTCTTCGAGCATCCGTTTCAGGAGCCGATGAACTCCTCGGTCTCGCCGAAGGAGGGTTCCTCACGAATCTCCACTGTCGACCCGAGGCCATCGGTGTCGAGCACCACGATCTCGTTGCGGCCCACCTTCCAGAGCGGTGCCGGTGCGTAGAGCGTCTCCTGCGGCCCGATCTTCCAGTACCGGCCGAGCAGGAAGCCGTTGAGCCAGACCATCCCCTTCGAGCCACCGGGGAAGGCGAGCCAGGCATCGAGCCGCTCGACGACGTCGAACGAGGCGACGGCGACACCGTCGGATGCATCCGACGCAGAGGAGGTCGAGGTCGGGGCATGTTGCGGAACCAGGCGGTGCGCCCAGCCGTTCACCAGCCGCCGACCGATCATCACGCCGCGCATGATGCCCTTGCCCTCGCCCGTGTATGGACCGTAATTGATCCGCCCGAGACTCTCGACGACGATCGTGAGCTGGCCCGCTCCGCCGTCGACGGGCAGAGCGAGAGAGGTCTCGCCGTCGCGCTCGAGCACCCCGATCGCCTGACTGTCGAGGAACACCACGGCACGGTCATGGAGTCCGTCGATCGTGAGCGTCGCCTCGGCGGGGAAGGACACGTCCGCCTCGTAGGCGACCAGACCGTCTTCGGTGCCGAGCTCTTCGAATGTGCGCGGCCGTGGCGAGATGTCGCCGGTCACGGGGAGAGTCGCGATCAATTCGAGCAGGGAGGCGCGCGGCTCGAGCGATGCGGTCGCCGAGGCCTGCCGCCGCGGCGACGCGGGGATGGGAGGGAGCTCATTCGCGTGGAAGGGCGCGAACATCGCCCGCAGCGCGTGGAACTTCTCGTTGAGGGTGCCGTCTTCGCCGATCGGCGCATCCGAGTCGTAGCTGGTCACGGTCGGTTGCAGCACCCGGTCGTGGTTCGCGCCGTTCCAGAGCCCGAAGTTGGTGCCACCGTGCGCCATGTAGAGGCTCACGGATCCGCCGGCAGCCAGCAGCTCCTCGATCGTGCCCCCGGTGCTCGCGGCGGATCGCACGTGGTGCCGCTCTCCCCAGTGGTCGAACCAGCCGCCCCACAGCTCGCTGCACATGAGCGCATCGCCCTCGCGTCGCAGCTCCACGGCCCTCGCGACACCGGTACCGAAGGTGAACGTCGCCAGGGCACCGGGCACACTGCCGTGCTCGATCATGTCGCCCGTGATGCCGTCGGCGGTCGTGAGCATCTCGACCATCCCGCGGCGACGGAGCCCGTCACGCAGGTGCGTGAGATACGCGGAATCACTGCCGAACGAGCCGTACTCGTTCTCGATCTGGACCGCGACGACAGGCCCGCCATGTGAAGCCTGGAGCGGGACGAGCCGAGGGATCAGCTCGTCGTACCAGGCGTCGACCGCGGCGAGGAATCCGGCGTCGCTGGTGCGCAACGCGGCGACGCGGCCCGACAGCCAGAACGGGATGCCCCCGTTGGACCACTCCGCGCAGATGTAGGGGCTGGGACGGAGGAAGACATCCAGGCCGACGTCTCCGGCGAGGCGGATGAAGCGCTCGATGTCGCGCCATCCGTCGAAGCGCGCGTCGCCCTCGACGCGCTCGTGGAAGTTCCATGCGACATATGTGTCGACGGTGTTCGCGCCCATCGCGGCGAGTCGGCGCAGGCGGTCTTCCCATTGGTCGGGGTGCACCCGGAAGTAGTGGATCGAGCCGGCGAGGATGCGGTGCGAGACACCGTCGCGGAGGATCTCCCCGTCACGCCAGGTCAGGGTGGGCGCGCCGATCGGCGACGCGGCGGCCGGGGCGTCGACGGCAACGGAAGAGCCGTCGACAGCCGAGGCGAGAAGGTCAGACATAGCGCTCCAAGCACGAGTGTTTGCGTTCACATTATCGCATCACACGACTCGCCGCCTCCTGGATTTACGCCGATTGATCGCTACCATTGAGCACATGTCACCTCGTCGCCCGAGAGACGACCGCGCCCCCAGCCAGGTCGATGTCGCCCAGCTCGCCGGAGTCTCCACGCAGACCGTCTCGCGCGTCATGTCCGGACAGGACAACGTGCGTCCGGATACCGCCAGACGAGTGCTCGCCGCCGTCGAAGAGCTCGGCTACCGCGTGCACGCCGCCGCCGCCTCTCTCGCCTCCGGCCGCACCCGTGTGCTGGGCGTGATCGTGGTCTCGACCGACCGATACTCGTCGGCCGCGCTCGGTGTCGGCATCCAGCAGGCCGCTGCCGCGAACGGATACACGGTGTCGACGGCGGCTGTCGCCGACCATGCGTCGGCCGAGGCGTTCCTGGAGGCCTTCGACCGCCTGGAGCGTCAGGGAGCCGAGGGCATCATCCTGGGTGTGCCGGTCGAGCTCGAGAGCCCGGCGATGCGGGCGCGCACCGAACGCACCCCCGCGACCCGCAGCGAGCGCACCTCCCTCGACGAAGATGCTCCGCTCGCCGTCGACCAGCGTGCGATCGCCCGCCTCGCCGTCGAGCACCTGCTCGACCTCGGGCACAAGACCGTCTGGCATGTCTCCGGCGACGACTACTGGACCGAGACGCAGCAGCGCAGCGAGGCGTGGGAGCAGACCCTCCGCGACCGTGGAATCGTGCCCCCGCCGCTGATCCCCGCCGACTGGACGCCCGAGTCGGGCTACCGCGCCGGTCGCACGATCGCCGCCATCCCCGAGGCCACGGCCGTGTTCGTCAGCAGCGACGAGATGGCCTTCGGTCTGATCCGCGCCCTGCACGAGGCCGGCCGCAGCGTGCCCGACGATGTGTCCGTGGTCAGCGTCGACGACATCGCCCTCGCCGCCTACGCCTCCCCCGCCCTGACGACGGTCCGCCAGCCCTTCGAGGCGATGGGCCGTGCGGCTGCGCTCCGGGTCATCGCCCAGATCGAGGGACACGATGCGGTCGGCGACATGCCCTCCACCGATCCTCAGCTCATCGTGCGCTCGTCGACCGCACCGCCGAGATCCGCGTAGCCCTCCGCGCCGCGGAGAGCAGGGCTCCGCCTAGCGCAGGGCACTGCGGAGCGCACAGGAGGCGGTCGCCGGACGGAAGCTCACGCCAGTGGCAGCGCCGCCCGCACCACCCACTCATCGCCCTCGATCGTCTGGGTGAACTCACCTCCGAGAAGACCGACTCTCTCTGCGAGGCGTGTCGTTCCGAATCCTCCAGAAGGCAGACGGTTGCGCAGGCCGGTGACGCCACGGCGATTCCTGACCTGCAGCGAGATGGTCTGCGCATCTGCTTCGACGTGAATACGCACCGGCCCCTTCCGTCCGTGTTTCAGGACGTTCGTGGTGCTCTCACGGAGAACGCGTGCCAGAGCAGAGTCCATCATGCGAGGTACAGGTTGCGAGAGATTCGAACTCACCGCCGGTGAGTATCCCGCAGTGCGCAACGTCGCCACCATGTCAGTCAGTGTCGTCTCGAAGTTTTCGATTTGCCCTGTCGACACCTCGCCGTGGCCGGGCTCGATGAGGCGTCGAACGTCCCGAAGCGCGCGCCGAGCCGCGTCACCGATCTCACGATGGATCTCGGCCCGCAGCACCGGATCGTCCTGACGTTCGACGACCCTGGCCTGCATCGCGATCGCTGTCAGGTCGTGCGCGATGACGTCATGCAGTTCGTCGGCAATGAGCAGACGCTCGTCACGACGAAGTTCCGCCATGACGGATGCCTGTTCTCGGGCAGTCGCGGCCAACCGCTGTTCACGGCCACGCGCAGACCGCATCAGCAGCCCTGCGGCACCAGAGACCACCGCGATCAGGAGCCCGATCTCGATGAGGACCGGCTCAGAAGGTCGCAGCATGACGATCTTCGCCGCGCTCAATAGCAGCAGTCCGGCGAAGACGATGATCACGCGCGTGGATCCGGTTCTGACCACCACTCCGGTGGCCACGGCCAGTGCCGTGAAGGCGGACCCATCCCACCCGGTCAGGAACGCGAGGACCATCGCCGCAGCGAACATGGCCACGGCGATCGGCGGCGAGACCAAGAACACAGCGAAGAGCCCCGTGACCCCCAGGTCGAGCAAGACCGCGAGAGTGAACGAGTTGCCGAGAGCCGCCGTGAGCAGAATGGTGCCCATCGCGCCGCCGACGACCACGAGGAGGACCATCCGCTCAGCCGTGTTCATCGGAGCGGGGGCCTCAAATGCGTGCGACGCGCCGGATGTTTGGAAGATGGTCCGCACGTTGCTCACAGTCCATTATCGCGACATCATCCACCGGACACCGATATTCCGGCCGTCGCCCTTCCTTCCACTCGAAGTGTGGTCACGCGTCCACACCCGTCGGTACTTTCGTACCTCCTCACGACGATTCGACCTCGTGACGCATTGCAATGACATACATTTGTACCGCGAACTTCAACTTTGATCCCCTTTAAGGCGCACCGCGCAATCACGCTCCTTTCTTCGTGTTAGCTTTTCGACGGTCAGGCGACAGAAGAGCCTGGCAGCAATCTGCTCGAATGTCTCACTGAACAGAAAGGGGGAAATCTATGTTGTCATTTCTGGCTAAAATCGGCGGCGCGGGAGTGCGGGTCGTCAATTGGGCGCGAAATAACTGGGGCACGGTTCAGAAATGGATCGATGCCGGGAAGTCCATCGATTGGATCATCCGCACCATCACCAGCATCATCAGCGGCGGGTGACACACAACGTCGCGAAAGCACATCTTGTGTCGCGACTGTCCATCAACACATACTCGACATCAGCCAACGAGGACTCGGGTGTCGTAATCGAGAACGCAACGGAGAAACAGTAAATGGGTACAGTAATCAAGCTGGTCACGAAGTACGGCGCACAGGCCGTCGCTTGGGTGTGGAACAACTCGAAGCGCGTGGGCGAGATGCTGGCAAGAATGTCGCCTGAAGAAGTGGCGAGGGTTATCGCTCAGATGTTCGGCTAAATCAATTCCGGGTGATGGCCTCGGGGTAGACTGAGGCCATCACCACCCACTCGACTCACCACAGAAAGAAATCTGATGCAACTGGCGCCCAAGGCCGTAGCCGTCGATATCTTGCGCGGGGCAATAGTGTGGGCGATACTCCTCATCGCTGCCGTCAGTCTGGTGCTCGGAATCCCGGCCCTGCAGATCCCCGTCGTGTTCGCCGCTCTCGTACTCGCAGTGATCGTTCTGATCATCGAGCTCGCATGGCTGACGCCGGCCACTGTGCGCAGCTTTCGCTATTCCGTCTCACCTGACGGAATCCATACGTCGGCGGGCGTCATCTTCAGGCGAGAGAATTTCGTCCCCATGCAGCAGATCCTCATCGTCGAGCGGCGCCAGGGACCCATCCTGCGATCCTTCGGGCTGGTGAAGGTGCGATTCCGGGTTCCCGGATCGTTCATCGACATCGACGGCGTCACGGACGACGCCTTCGCCGTTCTGCAACGAGAAGTCCGCTCGGCGCATGCTCCCGACGATCATGGTTGAGAGGAACAGCCGCGTCATGGTCGCGATCGTCTGTGTTCGCGCCCTCCTCGGCGGCACTCTCGGTCTCGCGGTCGCCCTTCTCATCAGCGCGCTGGTCGGCAAGGCCGTACCGCTCGCCGTCTACTTGATCCTGATCGTCGGGTTCGTCGTGCGCCTCGTACTCGCCGTGGCCGAGTGGCGAACAACGACGTATCAGCTCCTCGAGTCCGAGCTCATCTACCGGTCAGGGTACGTCAACTCGAGTTCTTTGCAGGTTCCGTGGTCGACCGTCCGGGGTGTGCACGTCGAAACACCCTGGCTTCTGCGGCTGTTCGGGCGTTCGGAGCTCAGGGTTGCGCACGGTGCCGGGGAAACGAGCGATGTTCATTTCAAAGCGCTTTCTCCCGCAGCCATCGCTGAACTGCGCAACCACATCGAGAGCGCCCAGACCGTGGGTGCTCTCGATGTACGGTTCTCGGACGACACCGAGGACTTCACACGCGCCGGTATCTGGCTGTACGCCTTCACGCATTCGCGGTGGTACGTCATCTTCCCCCTCGCCATCGCCGCGATCGGATTGCTCTCGCAGTTCTTGGAACGCGACATCATTCAGACTTCATTCCATCTGTGGCAGTGGTTGACCCAGCTGCCGGTCGAGATGCTGATCGTCGTGCTGGCGGGCATGTGTGCATTGGCGACGGCGACAGGTGTCGTTTCCCGGTTGGTGGAGATGTCGAACTTCCGGATCCGCCAGACGGAGGAACTCATCGAGACCCGACAGGGACTGCTCTCGACGAGAACGCGAACGATCAACGCCGCGGACATCACCCTGCTCGACCTGCACCAGCCACTCCTGTTCCGTCTGGCTCGTCGCAGTATCGTTCGCGTGTCGGGCGGATCGGGTGAGGGAGACCCACCCAATTTCGTGTCACCTCATGCGACGGCGCAGGAGGCAACCTCAGCGATTCGCAGCGTCTTCCGGGGCCACGACGAAGGCACCCTTCTCGCTCGGTCGAGGATCTTCGGCCTGCTCACCATCGGTGGTCTCTGGATCGGCGTGATCATACTCATCCAGTCGTTGATCGGCGCGGCCTGGTCGTTTGCGGCAGGGGCAACTCTGATTGCCATCGTCGCATTCTGGATCGTGCGTGCACCGACGAGGCTCTTCCTCTCGCGCGACGGGGTCGTGGAGATTCGTCGAGGAGTTCTGTTCCGCCGGAGATTCCTCTTCCGGGCATCGTCGATTCTGTACTACGAATCCGTCGTCAGCCCTGTGGGTCGATGGCTCCCTGCGAACAAGTTGAAGATCACGATTGCCGACAGAGGTACTCGTGACATCTCCGTGAGGGCTGTCCCTCTGGCAGAGCTGCATGTGGCGGTTCAGGCACTCGCCCGATTGGATCAGGTCGGGACGTATCGATACAGCCAGATTCCTGAGGTGATGGAGGACGCGACAGACGACATGCGCGATGACGTCGGCGCGATGGGCTGACATGCGACCGATACGTGTGGTGATCGTCGATGACGATGCGCTGGTACGTCGCGCATTGAGGGTCTTCCTCGAGGATGCGGATGACATCGAGGTCGTCGCTGAGGCGCCGGACGGCATAGCCGGCGTCGCCCTCGTCGAGCAGCAACGGCCCGACATCGTTCTCCTCGATATGCAGATGCCCCGTATGGGCGGCGTCCAAGCAGCGCACGAGATCGTTCGCGCCGTGCCGAACGCCCGGATTCTGGCGATCACGACCTTCGGCTCCATCGACATGATCCTGCCGATGCTTCGTGCCGGTGCGTCAGGCTATCTTCTGAAGGATGCCGAGCCAGAGGCGATCATCGACGCCGTCCGCCTTGTTCATGCGGGGGCCGCAGCACTGTCCGCCGCGATCAGCGCTCGCCTGATCGAAGCCGCTCAGACCGGTGATGTCGAGACTACCGACGAGTTCCCCGACGGACACCTGCTGTCGGAACGGGAGCATGAGACTCTCATGCAACTGGCGCTCGGGCGTTCGAACGCCGAGATCGCTCGGTCCATTCATGCGTCGGAGAGCACAGTGAAAACACATGTCAGCAGCATCATGGCCAAATGGCGTGTGACCAGCCGTGTGCAGATCATCATCCGCGCGGCCCGTGGAGGGCTCGTCCGATTCGACTGAGAACGACCGAGCCAGGACCGAAGTGCACGATTCTCCCGCGTCGAAGCCGCGCCGGCAACTGGCCCGCAGACTCACCAGCGACCGTGCCGGTGCTCCCACTCGTCCTCGACCGTGCGACGACGGCCCGCGACGATGCCGGCGGGGATCGCGACGATCAGGACACCCGCGATGACGAGCAGCGGGATCTGCCAACCGGCGGTCGTCTCGTGGAGCAGCCCGACCAGCAGGGGGAAGGTCGCCGCGATGGCGTAGCCGATGCTCTGCACGAATCCGCTCAGCGCGACGGCGCTCTCGGGTGTGCGGGCACGGATGCTGAGCAGCACGAGACTGAGCGGGAACATGATGGCCGTGAGACCGAAGATGCTCACCCACAGCGGCAGCGCGGCGGTCGGCGCGAACAGGAGACCGGCGAGCCCGACCAGTCCGCCGCCGACGGCCACGAAGAAGAGCGGACGGGTCGCCTGGAACCGGACGACGAGGATCGGCACGAGCAGCGAACACGGCAGACCGATCAGCGCGAACAGGGAGAGCAGGAAGCCGGCGGTCGCCGGAGTGACGCCGCCGATGTCGACGAGCATGGTCGGCATCCACGCGAACGAGACGTAGGCCATGGTCGACGACGTCCCGAAGACGATCGCGAGCGCCCATGCGAGGGGCAGCCGCCACAGCCGGGCGAAGTGCCGACGATTCGCCGGAGTTGTCGAGATCGGGCCGGTCGAGGCGGCCACCGCGTCCTGCATGTCGTCGACGCCGTCGGTGGGATCGGGGACGAGCAGTTCCGTCTTCACCGACTCACCCGCTCGCGAGCCGTTCTTCAGCAGCAGAGCCACCCACGGCACCAGCGCGATCCCCGCGACGATGCCCCACATGCCCAGCGACACCCGCCACCCGAGCGAGTCCGCCACCGGCACGGCGACCAGCGGAGGCAGGAACGTCGACACAGCCAGCGTCGTCGAGTAGATCGTCATCACGATCCCGAGCCGATCCGGGAAGTACTTCTTCACCAGCGGCGGCAGCAGCACGTTGCCCGATCCGACACCCGCGAACACCACGGCGGTGGCCGCCAGCAGGCTGATCGAATCCACGGCGAAGCCCCGCAGCAGCATTCCCAGCGCCATCAGCGTGATCGCCGCGACGGCCATCCGCTCCAGACCGAATCGACGCTCGAACAGCGGCGTGAGCAGACCGAAGATCGCGAAGCACACGGGGGGTGCGGCGCCGATCAGCCCGACGATGACCGGCGAGACCGGGAAGTCGGCGGCGACGTGGTCGATCACCGGGGAGAGGGAGGCGACCGCCGAGCGCAGCGAGAACGCCACCAGGACGATCCCCACGAGTGCGAGAGCCCGACCCTGCCAGAGCGGTCGTGCGCTCGGCGACGTCATGAGGTCTGCGACCGCTCCACCCAGGCCAGGTATTCATCCGAGACGGTGCCGGTCACGTACCGCCCGTCGAAGCAGCTCATGTCGAGATCGGTGAGCACCGAGCCCTCGATGATCGCCGCCTTGAGGTCGTCGACCTCCTGGTAGACGAGGTGATCGCAGCCGAGCTCCTCGGCGATCTCGGGGATCGTCCGCCCGTGGGCGATCAGCTCGTGACGCGACGGCATATTGATGCCGTAGACGTGCGGGTAGCGCACGGGAGGGGCGGCGGAGGCGAAGGTGACCGAGGCGGCCCCGGCATCCCGCGCCATCTGGATGATCTCCTTCGAGGTCGTTCCCCGCACGATCGAGTCGTCGATCAGGAGCACGTTCTTGCCCTGGAACTCGGTCGACATCGCGTTGAGCTTCTGACGCACGCTCTTCTTGCGCACGGCCTGGCCCGGCATGATGAAGGTGCGGCCGACGTAGCGGTTCTTGTAGAACCCCTCGCGGTACTCGATGCCGAGTTTGCGGGCGACCTCCATCGCGGCGGGGCGCGACGAGTCGGGGATCGGCATGACGACGTCGATCTTGTCCATCGGCACGTGCTTGGCGATCGTGTCGGCGAGACGGTCGCCCATGCGCAGACGTGACTCGTACACCGAGATGCCGTTCATCACGGAGTCGGGGCGGGCGAGGTAGACGTACTCGAAGGCGCAGGGCGCGAGCGTCGCGGCCGTGGCGCACTGCTTGGAGAACAGCTCGCCGTCGTTGGTGATGAAGACGGCCTCACCGGGCTCGACCTCGCGCACGACGTCGTAGTCGCCGTTCTCGAGCACCAGCGACTCACTCGCGACGACCCACTCGTCCTTGCCCTCGGCCCCGGCCACGGTCGAGGGGCGACGGCCCAGGATCAGCGGACGGATGCCGAAGGGGTCACGGAACGCGAGCAGACCGTAGCCGGCGATCACGGCGATCACGGCGTACGCGCCCTCGATGCGCTCGTGCGTGCGGGCGACGGCCTCGAACACCCGCTCGGGGTCGAGGTCGACGGTCGATGTGGTGTTCTGCAGCTCGCCCGCGAGCACGTTCAGCAGCAGCTCGGTGTCGCTCGAGGAGTTGAGGTGGCGGCGGTCGCGCTGGGCCATGTCGGCCGTGAGCTCACGCGTGTTGGTGAGGTTGCCGTTGTGGATGAGGATGATGCCGTACGGCGCGTTCACGTAGAACGGCTGCATCTCCTCTTCGTTCGATGCCGTGCCCTTGGTGGCGTATCGCACGTGACCGAGGCCGACGTTGCCGAGCAGCGCGCGCATGTCACGGGTGCGGAACGCCTCGCGGACCATGCCCTGCGCCTTGGCGTTGTGCATCACGCCGTTCGCCTCGGCGGTGGCGATGCCCGTCGCATCCTGGCCGCGATGCTGCAGCAGCAGGAGTGCGTCGTAGATGTCCTGATTGACCGGGGCAGAGCCCACCATTCCGACGATGCCGCACATGGGCTCTTACTTCGCTCCGTCCGCGTAGGCGCCGACCAGGCGCACTGCTCCACCGTCGACGCCCTTGGCGCCCTGTTCGAATTCGCCGGTCGGACGCGGGCCGAAGCCGACGGTCCCGACCTGCCACGAGGGCATGCCCTCGGCGTTGAGCGCCGCGATCGCGGCATCCTTCTTGTCCGCGGCGATGACCGCGAGGAATCCGATGCCGAGGTTCCAGGTGCCCTCGGCGGATTCCAGCGTGGAGCCGGCGATGTCGCTGAGCACGCGGAAGACCGGGCTCGGCGACCAGCTGCTGCGGTCGACCTCGACCCAGCTGCCCTGCGGGAGCACGCGGGCGAGGTTCGCCGCGATGCCGCCGCCGGTGACGTGGCTGAGCGCGTGCACGCCGCCGTTACCCGACGAGCCGCCGAGCTGCTCGATCAGGCGCAGCAGAGGAAGCGTGTAGAGCCGGGTCGGCTCCAGGAGAGCCTCGCCCCACGTGGTACCGAAGTCGGCCGCGTTGTCGCCGTAGCCGATACCCGCACGGGTCACGATGTGACGCACGAGCGAGTAGCCGTTGGAGTGCAGTCCGCTGGAGGCGACCGCGATCACCGCGTCACCGTCCTGCACGAGCTCTGCACCGAGGATCGCATCCGCCTCGACAACGCCGGTCGCTGCACCCGCCACGTCGTAGTCACGCGGACCGAGCAGGCCAGGGTGCTCCGCCGTCTCGCCGCCGACCAGCGCGGTGCCGGTGGCCGAGCACGCCTGGGCGATACCGCGCACGATGTCGGCGATCCGCTCGGGGACCACCTTTCCGCACGCGATGTAGTCGGTCATGAAGAGCGGCTTCGCGCCCACCACGACGATGTCGTCGACGACCATGCCGACCAGGTCCTGCCCGATCGTGTCGTGCTTGTCGATCGCCTGCGCGATCGCGACCTTCGTGCCGACGCCGTCGGTGCTGGTCGCGAGCAGCGGGCGACGGAAGTCGCGCAGCGCGCTGGCATCGAACAGTCCGGCGAATCCGCCGACACCGCCGAGCACTTCGGGACCGTGCGTCGCGCGCACGGAAGACTTCATCAGCTCGACGGCGAGATCACCTGCAGCGGTGTCGACGCCGGCTTCGGAATAGGGATTGGTGGGGGAGGCAGCCACGCCTCCAGCCTACCGCCCGCAGCCGGTCCAACTCTCCGCGAAGTCGGACCTCGGATCCGAACGCCCGACCCGCCTACGATGGGGCCATGGCAGACAAGCCGCAGTGGCTCATCCGCGAAGACGCGAGCGTTCCGGTGCTCCTCGCCCTCGCGCTGCGGCAGCGCCTCGGGATCAGGGTCCCGGAAGATCTGCCGAGCCTGCGCGAGCTCGCCGTGCGTGCACCGGATGCGGTCGACGCCTCCCCCGCGATCGAGGCGCAGTGGCGGGACTACTGGGACATGACGGTCGAGCCTCGCGCGCATCCGTCCGACGTGCCGCTCGAACTCATCGACGGGTTCGACACCCTGGTCGCCCTCCCCGCCCACGGTGCGGAGGAGCTCACGGCGGCCATCGCCCCGCAGGCGACGTCGGCCCTGCTCTACGCGCGAGCCGCGCACGACCGGTACGTGAACTCGATGAAGAGCCACACCGGCGGCGACGCCTACCGCGCCTATGCGAGCGCGATCGCGGAGTTCGAGCGCGAAGTCGGTCGGCGCGCGCACTCGTTCGAGCTGAACGTGCAGGTGCTGCCGTTCTCGCAGCGCGGCATCTGGTGGATCGGGGCTCTCACGGTCGCGGTGACCGATGGCCTGCGCCGCGACGTCGTGGCGTTCGACGCGGCGATCCGTCCGGTGATCGCCGAGCTCGCCTAGGGGTCAGTCCTCGTCGACGACGGTCTCGCGGTCGACCCGCACCACACGGTCGTGACGACGGGCGAGGCGCTCCAGGATCAGACCGGCGACGCCACCGAGCGCGATGCCGATCGGCACCGTCCACAGCAGCAGGAAGCCGAACACCTGGCCGGGCGGGTAGACGACGTCGAGGGCCTGCGACTCGTCGAAGCTGCCGGTCCAGGTGAGGATGCCCGCCGCGATCACACCGACCACGACGCCGATGCCCATGAGCACGCCGTACCGCGGCACACGGCGCACGGTCGCTTCGACGGTCTGGTGGGAATCGGTGGGGGCCATGCCTCCATTGTCCCACCGCCGACGGATGCTGTGTGCCGGGGTCTCTGGACAGCGGACGGCCCTCCCCGCGTCCGCCGCAGGGAGGGCCGTCCGGTCTTGCGCCTCGACTACACCTCGGTCGTCGTCTCGGCGGTCTCTTCGCTGCGGTTGCGACGGGCGATCAGCACGCCGCCGGTCGCGGCGAGCGCCACGACCACCAGGCCGCCCACGATCCACGGCCACACCGGAGCGTCGTCGGAGTCGGCGGGCTCGTTCGCGGCGGTCACCAAGGCGGTCGCCTCGGAGTCGGTCTCGGGCTTCTCCTCGGCGACGCCGCAGTCGGCGCCGACCGGGATCACGGCCGTGACCGGGTCGAGCTCCTCACCCGCGGCGTAGGTGCCGAACGCCGACGCGCCGGCCTCGGTCAGCGTGGTCGGGATCGCGTCGAGGGTCAGCACGCCGTCGACGACAGCCGCATCGCCGAGGGCGAACTCCGCGAGGCGGACGCCCTTCTGGTCGATGCTCTCGCCGCCCTGGGTGGTGCCGGTCACATCGAAGACCAGGTAGCCCTTGTCTCCGGCGAGCTCGATACCCGCGTTCGCGAGCGTGGTGTTCAGTGCGCCGTCGTGACCGGTGAAGGTGATGGCGCCGCCGTAGGTGACCAGGCCCGCGAGGCTCTTGTCGTCGAACGAGCCGGTTCCGTTCCCCCACACGAAGTCGGGGTACTGGTAGGCGACGTCGGTCAGCGTCCAGCCGCCCTTCGCGATGCCCTCGATGTAGGTGCGGAACGACTCCTTGTAGCCCCACTTGAGAGTGGCACCCTCGACCGTGCACGCACCGATCGCGGTGGTCGCCCTGTTCAGGGTGAACGCGAGACCGCGGTTCACCGAGCCCTGGAATGTGAGCGTGTGCTCGCCGTCCTCGAGGCTCGCGGGAAGGGCGCCCGACCAGGTCGCGACGCCGTTCGCGTCGGCCGTCACCGTCTCGAGCTGGACGGGTGTCGAGTACACGACGACCTTGATGCCCTGCTCGTTCGCCCGGAATCCGGATGCCGACACCGTGGCCGGCTGTCCGGATGCGAGCGCGGACAGATTGGCCTCATCGGCCTCGATGCCCTCGGTCGCCGGCGGGGTCGCCGGGAGGGTGGTCTTCGGCTTCACGACCGCCGCAGCCACCGTGCCGCTCGAACCGGCAGGCGCCGCGGCGACCGAGCCGATCGTGAACGTCACCGGATTCAGCGTCGTACCGTAGCCCGACAGCACACGGTCGCGTCCCTCCGCGGTCAGCGCCGCGGGAGCCGCCGTGTACGTCACGGCGCCGTTGGCCGCGATGCGCGCCGCGCTCGAGAGGTCGAGTGTCGCGAACGGCACCTGTGCGCCGCCGCTCGTCACGTACAGCGTCGCCGCGCTCGGTGAGGTGATGCGGATCTGCGGGTTCGAGACCGTCACATCGAGCACACCCTGATGTCCGGTGAAGCGCACCGAGCCCCGGTATACGACGCTGCCGAGACCGGTGTTGACATCGAAGTCACTCCCGACCGTCTGGCCGAACTGGAACTGTCCGCCCGAGCGGGTCGCACCGTCGGAGACCGCGATGGATCCCTTCGCGATGTCGCTCGTGATGTAGTCGGTGAAGGACGAGGAGATCGCCCAGCGGAGGGAGCCGCCGGGAACGTTCGCCGGCGGAGTCGTCGGCGTGACCGGGGTCTCGGGCACCTCCGGCACCGTGACGTCGAGCAGTGCATCCCACTGCGCCGGAGTGATCGTGACGGTCGAACGGGCGTAGATCGTGCTCGCGTCGGGGTTCGAGTGCTGCTTCCAC
Source organism: Microbacterium sp. NPDC058269 (assembly GCF_042881445.1). Lineage (NCBI taxonomy): Bacteria > Bacillati > Actinomycetota > Actinomycetes > Micrococcales > Microbacteriaceae > Microbacterium > Microbacterium sp. NPDC058269. The sequence continues at coordinate 247,193 of NZ_JBHVXT010000002.1, read as the reverse complement.
ACGATGACCTCGTACGACTTCGTGCGGTCCAGGTTCTTCGCCGCGGTCGTGAGGTCGACCGCGAATGCCCCGAACGTGACCTTCTGCACGTACTGCATCGCGAGGAAGCCACCGTCGGCGCTCACCGCCCCCTCGGTGCCGGCCTCGATCAGCGCGACGTACGCGCCGGGGACCTCACCGAGATTCGTGGCTGCCGCGGCAACGGTCAGACCGTCCTTCGCCGTCGCCGTCTTCACCGTCGTGGCCACGGACGGGCCTGCCGGGAAGAGTGCCTCCCACTGCGCGTCGGTCACCGTGACGGCGCCTCGGGCGTAGATCGTGTTCGCGTCGGGCATCGAGTGCTGCTTCCAGACGATGACCTCGTACGACTTCGTGCGGTCGAGCGTGTCGGTGGCGGCGGTCAGGTCGATCGCGAGCGCGCCTCCCGTGATGTTCCGCACGTACTGCATCGCGAGGAACCCGCCGCCGGCGGTGACGCTCCCCTCGGTGCCCTTCTCGATCAGCGCGACGTACGCACCCGTGATCGCACCGAGCTTCGAGGCGGAGGCGGTGACGGTCAGGCCGTCCTTCGCCGTCGCGGCCTTGACCGTCGGGGTCACGACCGCGGTGACGCCGTAGTCCAGGGCGACGCCGCGCTCCTGATCGGCGTTGATCACGCCACCGGCCGGATACGTGTAGACGCCGTACGTGCCGGGAGAGGCTGCGGCATCCTTCAGTGTCAGCGTCGCCTGGAATGTGCCGTCGGCGGCGATGTCGACCCACTGCGCGCGGATCGCGCTCTGGTACTGCGCCGGCACCTGGTTCAGCACGCCCTCGGCCAGAGCCCAGACCTGCGCCCCCACCGAGCGGGTCGACGATGCCGCGCCCGTGGAGGGCTGCCATGCCGAGGCGAAGTTGCCGAACACCACATAGGTGCCCTGGGGCAGGTGCTTCGGGACCGGCACACCGCGACCCTCGGTGCCGAGGTTCGAGGTCGGGTCGTAGCCCGAGCCCTTCACGACGACTTTGTCACCGGCTTTGAGCGGCACGCCGGCTGCCGGGGTGGTGCCGTCAGCGAGGAACACCTCGATCGCCGCCGAGACCGGAGCCGGCTTCAGGGCCTCCCACTGCGCGTCGGTGACGGCGATGGTCGAGCGTGCGTAGATCGTGCTCGCGTCGGGGTTCGAGTGCTGCTTCCATACGATGACCTCGTACGTCTTGGTGCGGTCGAGCGTGTCGGCCGCGGCAGTCAGGTCGACCGCGAGGACGCCGCCGGAGATCGGGCGCACGTACTGCATCGCGAGGAACCCGCCGCCGCCGGTGACGTTCGCCTCCGTGCCCTTCTCGATCACCGCGACATAGGCGCCGGTGATCGCGCCCAGCTTCGAGCCGGATGCCGTGACCGTCAGGCCGTCCTTCGCAGTCGCCGACTTCACGACCGTGGAGACGGCCGGAGCCTCGGTGTAGTTCAGCGCGACGCTGCGCTCTTGATCGGCGTTGATCACGCCACCGGCCGCATACGTGTAGATACCGTACGACCCCGGCGTCGCCGCCGCATCCTTCAGGGTCACCGTCGCCTGGAACGTGCCGTCGGCCGCGATGTCGACCCACCGCGCACGGATCGCACTCTGGTACTGCGCGGGAACCTGGTTCAGCACGTCCTCGGCGAGCGCCCAGACCTGAGACCCGGACGATCGTGTGGCCGACGCAGCGCCGACGGACGGCTGCCACGCCGAGGCGAAGTTGCCGAACACCACATAGGTGCCCTGGGGCAGGTGCTTCGGGATCGGCACGCCACGGCCTTCGGTGCCGAGGTTCGAGGTCGGGTCGTAGCCCGAACCCTTCACGACCACATTGTCGCCGGCCTTGAGCACAGTGCCCGCGGCGGGAGTGGTGCCGTCGGCGAGGAACACCTCGATCGCGGCGGACTTCGGCGTCTCGCCCGTGCCCGGGTCCGTCCCGGGATCGGTTCCGGGGTCTGTCCCGGGATCGGTGCCCGGACCTGTACCCGGGTCAGTCCCGGGGCCCGTGCCGGGGTCGGTGCCGGGGTCGGTGCCGGGATCGGTGCCGGGATCGGTCGGAACCGGGCCGAACACGGCATCCCACTGTCCGGCGGAGATGGTGACGTCGCCCCGACCGTAGATCGTGGTCTCGTTCGGGTTGGAGTGCTTCTGCCATACGAGCACCTCGTACGACCGGGTGCGATCCAGCGAACCGGCCGGCGCGTCGAGCGTGAACGTGCTCGCCCCTCCGGCGACGGTCGGCATCACGAACGCGGCGTACCCACCTGCACCGCTGAGCCCGGACTCGGTGCCCTTCACGATGAGGGCCGCGTACGCGCCTTCGACCTCGGGCAAGCCGCTGGTCTGCACCTGCACGCTCACACCCGACGTCGCGGCGGAGCCGACCGTGGCCGTGACTGCCGCGCCGGCGGCGTGCGCGGGCGGGACGATCACCGCGCCGGCGGCGATGAGGAGGAAGGAGACGAAAGCGGCGAGCAGCACGCGTATGCGGGCGCTGCCTGGGGATGCTGTGGCTGTGGCGTTCACGGTTCTCCACGGCTCCGGGCACGCAGAAGAGCACGCGCGCCGGCGGTGCCGCAATGCAGTCGGGCGAAGGTGGGAGTTTTGGTTAGGCTTAGCTAAGCAAGCCGCCATTCCTGAGCGTAGAGGTGCGAATCAGCGCGCGTCAAGTTTTAGGATAGCCTTGCCTAATGCGTCGCTTCTCCGCCCTCCTCTTCGTCGCCGCTCTTGCCATCGGGCTCACCGCGTGCGCAGAGCCAGGAGCCACAGCCGCACCGGCCGCCGCTGAAGACGACAACTGCCCGCAGGCCTCCGTCCCCCTTGCCTCGCTCGACCTGATCGACGACGTGCGCGGCCACACCGGCCCGTCCACCGCCTGCCTGTCGAGCCATGCGATCGAGCCGATCGACGACGACAGCGCCCCGAAGCTGCCCGTGACGGTGACCGACAGCGAAGGGCACGAGGTCGAGATCACCGACATCGACCGCATCCTCCCGATCGACATCTCCGGCACGATCGCGTCGACCGTGTTCGCGCTCGGTCTCGGCGATCAGGTCGTCGGGCGCGACGCCTCCACCGTCTTCGCCGGTACCGAAGACCTCCCGGTCGTCACCAAGACCGGTCACACTCTCAACGCCGAGGCCATCCTCGAGCTCGCTCCGACCGTGGTCCTCACCGACACCACGATCGGCCCGAAAGAGGTGCGTCAGCAGCTGCGCGATGCCGGCATCGCGGTCGTCGTGATCTCCAGCGACCGACGCCTCGACACCACGGACGAGCTGGTGACCGAGATCGCCACCGCCCTCGGCGTGCCCAGCCGTGGCGACGCACTCATCGCACGGCTCGACGCCTCGGTCGACGAGACGCTCGCCGAGATCGCCGAGGTGGTACCCCCCGCCGAGTCGGACCGAGCGCGAATGCTGTTCCTCTACGTGCGCGGCAGCGCGAATGTGTACTACATCTTCGGCGAGGATTCCGGGGCCGATTCCCTGATCGACGCGGTCGGCGGGGTCGACGTCGCGGCCGAGATCGGCTGGGAGGGGATGAAGCCGATGACCGCCGAGGCCCTTGTCGCCGCGCAGCCGGACGTGTTGGTGATGATGACCGACGGGCTCGAATCGGTCGGCGGCATCGATGGTCTCATCGAGCGGATCCCCGCCGTGGCCGAGACCCCTGCCGGAGCGAACCGACGGGTGATCGACATGGCCGACAGCGAGATCCTCAGCTTCGGCCCGCGCACCGCCGACGTGATCGGCGCGCTGGCCCGCGCCCTGTACGCCCCCGAGCCCGCGAAGTGACCGGGAAGGTCGTCACCCCGACGCCGACCAGGCACCGGGGCCTGCGCTTCGCCCTGGTGACGGTCATCCTGATCGTCGCGCTCGCGATCACGTGCGTGGTGTCGATCACGAGCGGGCAGTACGACCTCTCCCCCACCTCGCTGGTCGGCGTGCTGCTGCGCGGCATCGGCATCGACACCGCCTGGGCACCCTCGGCGTCCACCGACTACGGCGTGATCTTCAACCTGCGGATGCCGCGCATCGTGCTCGGACTCCTCGTCGGCGCCGCCCTCGCGGTCTCGGGCGTGCTCATGCAGGCCATCTTCGGCAACCCGCTCGCAGACGCCGGGGTGGTCGGAGTCTCCTCGGGCGCAGCGCTCGGTGCAGCCGCGAGCATCACGTTCGGACTCGCGACCTTCGGGATGTGGACCACACCCGCCTTCGCTTTCCTCGGCGGCCTGGTCGCGGTGTTCTCGGTGTACCTCATCAGTCGCTCGGGCGGCCGCACCGAGGTGGTGACTCTTCTCCTCACCGGCATCGCGATCAATGCGATCGCCGGCGCCGGCATGGCCTTCTTCACCTTCCTCGGCACCACATCGACTCGCGAGCAGATCGTGTTCTGGCAGCTGGGTTCGCTCAACGGCGCGCTGTGGTCGAACATCCAGTTGGTGGCGCCCCTCGTGTTGATCGGCGTGGTCGTCTCCCTGATCGTCGCGCCTAGCCTCGACCTCTTCGCCCTGGGCGAGCGCACCGCACGACACCTCGGCGTCAACGTCGAGCTGCTGCGGATCGTGGTCATCGTCACGGTCGCGCTGCTGGTGTGCGCGGCGGTCGCGTTCGCGGGGATCATCGGGTTCGCCGGGCTCGTCGTGCCGCACCTGATGCGCATGATGATCGGTCCCGCCCACCTGCCCCTCGTGATCGCCTCGGCGCTCGGCGGCGCGCTGCTCATCGCCGTCGCCGACCTCGTCGCACGCACCGCCGTTCCGCTCGCCGACCTGCCGATCGGGATGATCACCTCGCTCGTGGGCGGCCCGTTCTTCCTGTGGCTGCTCGTGCGCACACGCCGTCGTTCGGGAGGATGGGCATGACCGTGCGGCTCCGCGGCGCAGGGCTCACCGTGCGCGTCGGCGAAGGGCGCACGATCCTCGACGATGCCTCCATCGAGATCCACGAGGGAGAGATCCACGCCCTGGTCGGGCCCAACGGAGCGGGCAAGTCCACCCTGTTCGGGGTGCTCTCCGGCGACGTCGCCGCGCAGGCAGGAAAAGTCGAGCTCGACGGCCGGCCGATCGACCGAGTGAAGCCGCGCACTCTCGCCCAGCAGCGGGCCGTGCTGCTGCAAGAGAACACGGTCACGTTCCCGTTCAGCGCAGAGCAGGTCGTGCGCATGGGGCGGACTCCCTGGGCACGTACCCCGGCGGCCGATGACGACGACGAGCGGGTGTCAGCGGCGATGGCCCAGACCGAGGTGACCGCACTCCAGGCCCGCGCGGTCCCATCCCTTTCCGGCGGCGAGCGCGCCAGGGTCGCCCTCGCCCGCGTGATCGCGCAGAGCACCGCCATCCTGCTGCTCGACGAGCCGACCGCGGCGCTCGACCTCAAGCATCATGAAGACGTCATGCGGCTGATCCGCGGGCGTGCGGATGCCGGCGTCGCGGTGGCCATCGTGCTGCACGACCTCAATGCCGCCCTCGCACACGCCGACCGCGTCACGTTGCTCGCCGATGGCCGGGTGGCAGCGACGGGTACCGCGGCGGAGGTGCTGACGGCCGAGCGGATCGAGCAGGTCTACGGCCAGGCGGTCGACGTGTTCCCACACCCGGCGACGGGGGTTCCGTTGGTGGTCGCCCGGCGCTGAGACGAGCACCCCTCTGGTGGCGGAGGCTACGTCCGCACTCCCGCCCCTATACGAGGGAGGATCGCTTTTCGGAGGCCGACTACGGCACGAGGATTCCGCGTAGGCCGACTCCGGCGCGGAGTTCGTCGAACGCAACTCGAGCCTCGGTGAGCGGACGCTTCGTACCGACGAGCTCGTCCAGCGGCAGACGCCCGTCGAGGAAGAGACGCGCGAGGCGCGGAATGTCGACGGCGCCGACGCTAGAGCCGTAGTTGCATCCCAGCAGGCGCTTACCCTGGTCGGCGAGGTCGAACGCGTCTATCTGCACCTTGGCACCGACAGGCGGCATGCCGACCACCACGGCCGCACCGCCCGAACGAACCATGGCAGGGAGCTGCTCGATCAGACCGGGTCGTCCGACCGCCTCGAAGGCGTAGTCCGCACCGCCGAGGTGCTCCTGGCACCAGGCGGGGACGTCGACCGACGCTCCATCGAGTGTTGCGGTCGCACCGAATCGCGCGGCAGCCGCGCGTCGCTCCGCGGACAGGTCCACCGCAACGATCGTTCCCGCTCCGGCGAGCCGCAGCCCCATGATGATCGCGAGCCCGACGCCACCGCAACCGACCACCACTGCCGTGTCTCCTGGCCGAACGCCGGCCGTGTTCACGGCAGCGCCGACACCGGTCGTGACGGCGCAGCCGAGTAGAGCACCGACGTCGAACGGCAGTTCCTGCGGAACCCGGATCGCGGCCGTTCGCGGCACGACCACGTTCTTCGTGAACGCACCTAAGCCCAGGAACGGCCACACCGGCTCGCCATCCATGTCGAAGGCGGTGCCCCCGTCCGGCAGCACGTTCTCGACCGCGCGAGTGCCGGTGCACAGCCAAGCTCGGCCCGCAGCACAGCGCTCGCAGCGTCCGCAAGGAGCGAACCAGGAGAGGACCACGTGATCGCCCGGGATCAGGTCGACGCCCTCCCCGACTGTCGTCACGACTCCGGCAGCCTCGTGGCCGAGCACGAGAGGACGATCCTCGGGCCAGTCGCCGTTCAGGATGTGGAGGTCGGAGTGGCAGACGCCGGCCGCGCGAATCTCGACGGACACCTCACCCGCACGCGGCGCACGGACCGCGACCTCGCGGATGCGCATGCCGGATCCCGGCTCGAAGACGACTGTGGGCGTCGTGGGGGTCATCGTTCGGTCTCCTTCTGTGTGTGGGCATGTCGCTGCTCCGGGGCGGTCGCGCCCCGGACATCGAGGTGTGGCTTGCGGACCGCGAGATACCCGAGTTCGATCACGATGAGCGCACTGAACACGAGGACCACCGCCCACACCTGCACCCAGGTGCCCTCCACTGGCGCAAGTTCGGTCCTCGGCCACGCGACGTTGATGACTTCGAAGGCGAGCCACACCACCGCGAGGATGTTGATGATCAGTCCGAAGCGACCAGGGGAGAAGGACCCCTGGCGCGGATCCCAGCGTCCGCTCAGGCGGGCCCACAGGGCGACGACTGCGACGATCAGGAAGACGATGTAGAAGCCGCCCGAGCCGAAAGAGATCAATGTGGCAGCCGCGTTGCCGTTCAGACCCAGCAGGAGTCCGAGTGCCGCCAGAACGGCGGTGGTGACAAGCGCGACATACGGGATCCCCTTCGTGCCGGTGCGGGACAGGAGCGGGGAGAACGGGATCTGACTGTCACGCGCGAAGCTGAACACCATGCGGCCGATGTAGGTCTGGATCGAGACGGCACAGGCGAAGAATGCGATGAGGACGACGACGACGAACGGCTTCTCACTCCAGTCGCCGAACGCCTCGGTGATGGAAGCCAGCACAGGGTCGCCGACTTCACCGGTCACCGCGCGGGCAGGATCGCTCAGCGAGAGCGTCACCGCCGTGCCGCTCAACAGCACGGTGATGCCGACGAAGAGGAAGGAGAGCAGCATTGCCCTGGGCACCGTGCGACGCGGCTGGTGCGCCTCCTCGGCGACCTGCGTCGTCGCATCGAAGCCGAGGAACGCCCAGCCTGCCACCGCGAGACACGTCAGAATCCCTGTGAGCGTCGAGCCACCGGAGTTCTCCTCCGCCCCCAAGGTCTGAAGAAGCGTCCCCACGTCGTTGTGCATGAAGAAGGCGAGCAGCAGGACGCTGACCACGATCGAGGCGACTCCCTCCGCGATGATCCCGGCGCTCAGGAAATACTTGACCGGGTTCACGCCGAGCAGATTGATACCGAGAGCGACCACGAGGAAGATCGCCCCGTAAAGCACGAGCCCGCCAGAGCCGTCGGACGAGTCGCCGACGAGCGCCTTCATCCAGATCCCGCCGAGGTAGGCGACCGTCGAGAGCGACGCGATAGCCGCTGCGAGATAGATCCAGCCGGTCATCCAGCCGAGCTTCGGGCCCGCGAGGCGACGGACCCACTGGTAGACGCCACCCGTCATCGGAAACTGGGACGAGAGCTGCGCGTAGACGATCGCCACCAGCAACTGGCCGATGAACGCGATCAGCACGGCCCAGATCCAGACCGGGCCCGTGAAAAGGAACCCGAGCTGGATGACGGCATAGATCCCGACGACCGGCGAGATCGTCGCGAAGCCGAGGGCGAAGACCGCCCAAGGCGAGAGGGCGCGCTTCAGCTCCTGCTTGTAGCCGTATTCTGCGAGCTCGTTCTCATCGCGGTCCAGATCCGCCGCCTGCCCGGATGATCGAGAGGAGTGAGTGGACATGTCGGAGTGCCTTTCGTCATTGAGAGAGCGGTGGGATCGTCATCGATCGACTGACCGGAACCGGCAGGTCGGCATGCTGCCGAGCAGCCAATCCTTCTCGTCGGATCGCGGACCTGCTCCGTCAGGGACGACAGTAGAGCGGGTTCCGCAAGAACTGAAGCGAAAACCGAGTCTGATTCGAGGTGAAATGTAAATTCGTCGCAACTCGTTGCAGAATGAGACGTCTATCGCGATCTGGGGCACTTTCGGCTCGTGAATCGCTCCCCGCCAATCGATGAATCTGGAGACCGAGATGGAGCACCGGGATCCGCTGACCCCGCAGGTACTCGCCGCACTTCGCGAGGATGGACGGGCGAGCTATACCCGAATCGCTCAGTCACTCGGTGTGACGCGGCGACGCGTCACGCAGATCGTCGAACACGCCGTCGAGCGCCACGAGGTGGTGTTCACGGTATCCGTGAGCCCGGATCTGCTGGCACTGCAGCGCTTCGCGTACACACAGCTCCGACTCGACGGGCCGGTTTCTCCGGTGCGCGACGCGCTCATAGCGATGCCCGAAACCACGTTCGTCGCTGACATCAGCGGCGAAGCACCGATCGATGCCGAGATCCGCGTGGGTGCCGACCCGCACCTGCGACGCACCCTCGACCGCATCCGCTGCCTCCCGGGAGTACGCGACCTGCAGACGCACCTCTACGAGAGCATCGAGATCAACCTCTACTCTCCTCTCCGCACCGGTCGCACGGCATTCCGCCTCGACGCCGTCGATCGCGCAATCGTGCGTCGACTCCAGATCGATGGCCGCGCGTCCTTCCTAGAGCTCGGAGAAGCAGCCGGCATCTCCCCCAGCGGCGCCCGGCTGCGCCTGCATCGGCTCGTCCATCATGACGCCGTCAAGGTCGTCGGTATCCCGGTGCGGCACCACAGCCCGGATGTCCTCACCCTCGGCGTCGGCATTCGAGTCCGAGGCGAGGTGGCCACCGCACTGGAGCATGTACGCAGCCTCTCGCCGGAATTCCTCGCGGTCACGATCGGCGAGTACGAGCTCATCGCTACCCTCACAGCCGAGTCCGTCGACGGGCTCCTGCAGCTCTCCGACCGGCTGAGGGCCAGTCCACAGATCGCAGGGATGCGAACGTGGACCAACCTTCGGACCGTCAAAGAGGAGTACGGCAGAGGCGACCGTCTCGCCGACGAATGAAGGCGGACGGCATCGATTGCCGGTACCGGACGGGCAGGAGCGGCGTCACGGTCGTACCGGCAGGACGTCGCTGAGATCGGCGCGGGTACCGGAGGCGTGGATACGGCCGGATGCCGCGGCATCCGCCCATCGCTCCGTGCCGGTGGACACGGCGATCCAGGTCGCGGCATCCATCTCGACGACGTTGGGCGGGGTGCCTCGGGTATGACGCGGGCCCTGGATGACCTGCACCGCACCGAAGGGAGGCACCCGCACCTCCACGCTGTTGCCCGGTGCCTTCTCGTCGAGCAGCTGCAGCAGGTAGCGCACGGCGGTGGCGAGGTCGGTGCGCTGCGGCTTCGTGCCCGCTGCTTCCGCGGAACGGACCGCATCGAGCGCCGAGCGCCCGTCCACGATGTCGATCTTCCTGGCCATGGCTCCAGACTACGACCGACCACGCACGGCGAGTCCTATGCTCGGACGCATGAGCATGCATCCCCAGGGCGCCCGCGCCGAGCTGCTCGCGGCGATCGCCGACCATTCATGGGGTGTCCGCATCCCCCCGCTCGCCGACCCGGAGAGCGCCCACGACGCAGCCGTGCTCATCCTGTTCGGCGTGCTCGATCACGTCCCCGCCCCCACGACCGATGCGGCCGTCGCCCGCGACCTCGACGTGCTGCTGCAGCGACGCGCCCCCACCCTCTCCTCTCACCCCGGGCAGGTCTCGTTCCCTGGCGGCAGGGCGGAGCCGGAAGACGCCGATCTCGTCGCCACGGCCCTGCGTGAAGCCGAGGAGGAGACCGGACTCGACCCCCGTGGTGTCGAGGTCCTGGCCACGCTCCCGGTGATCCCGCTCGCCGCGAGCAATCATCTGGTCACCCCGGTACTGGCGTGGTGGCAGTCGCCGTCGCGGGTCGTGGCGGTCGATCATGCGGAGACGGTCGAGGTGTTCCGCGTTCCCGTCGCGCAGCTGCTCGACCCCGAGACGCGGTTCACCTCGACGATCACCCGCATGGGGCACACGTTCCGCGGCCCGGCATTCGACGTCGACGGGACGATCGTCTGGGGCTTCACCGCGATGGTGCTCGATGCCCTCTTCGATGCGGCCGGCTGGACCGTGCAGTGGGATGCCTCCGTCGAACGGACCGTCGACCTCTGAGCCGCGCCGACCCGTTCGCACGCGACGTGCGCACGCTGACTGGTGCACAGCTCAGGAGGAACGTGTCCCGATCCGGCCGAGGCGCCGCCAGCGAGCGCCGGTCCGGCACGTTCTCCTGAGTTGTGTACGCCCGCCGGACCGAAATCCGGAGCGTCACCCTCGGTAGTCTGGACGGGTGAAGATTCTCGTCCTCGGTTCCGGTGCCCGTGAGCACGCGATCATCCTCGCCCTGCGAGCCGAGCAGACGGAGCACGAGATCTTCGTCGCCCCAGGCAACGCCGGCATCGCGCGGGATGCCACCCCCGTCTCGGTCGATCCGCTCGACGGCGGGGCGGTCACCGCGTTCGCCCACGAGCACGCGATCGACCTGGTCGTCGTCGGCCCGGAAGCGCCGCTCGTCGCCGGAGTCGCCGATGCCCTGCGCGTGCGCGGCATCCCCGTGTTCGGACCCGGGAAGGCTGCAGCACAGCTGGAGGGCTCGAAGTCGTTCGCGAAGCGGGTCATGGATGCCGCCGGCGTACCCACCGGTCGCGCCGTCCGCGCCGCCACCGCCGCCGACGTGGAGAGTGCGTTCGACGACCTCGGCGCCCCGTACGTGGTCAAGGCCGACGGGCTGGCTGCGGGCAAGGGTGTCATCGTCACGTCCGACCGCGCGGAGGCGCTCGCGCACGCCGAGCAGTACCTCCCCGCCGGCCCGGTGCTGATCGAGGAGTTCCTCTCCGGCCCCGAGGTCTCCCTGTTCTTCCTGAGCGACGGCGACACCGTGCGTGCGCTCAGCCCTGCCCAGGACTTCAAGCGCGCGCTCGACGGTGACGCCGGACCCAACACGGGTGGCATGGGCGCCTACTCCCCGCTGCCGTGGCTCGCAGAGCAGTTCGGCAGCGAGCAGGCCTTCGTCGAAGAGGTCACCCGTGACGTGGCGCTTCCCGTGGTGCGCCAGCTCGATGCCGAGGGCACGCCGTTCATCGGACTGCTCTATGCGGGCCTGATCCTGACCCCGGCGGGTGTGCGCGTGATCGAGTTCAACGCACGCTTCGGCGACCCCGAGACGCAGATCGTGCTGCCGCGACTGGTCACCCCGCTCTCGCAGCTGCTGTTCGCCGCGGCATCCGGCACCCTCGAAGACCAGCCGGAGCCCGTGTTCAGCGATGACGTCGCGATCACGGTCGTGCTGGCCAGCGAGGGATACCCGGAAGCGCCGCAGACCGGCCGTCCGATCGAGGGCCTCGACGATGCCGCAGCCATCGAGGGCGTCCGCATCGTGCATGCCGCGACCGCGAGCCCCGATGCGCCCGGCGGATCGCTCATCGCGACGGGTGGCCGCGTGCTGAACGTGGTGGCCGTCGCCTCCGACTTCCGCACCGCGCGTGACCGCGCCTACGAGGCCATCGCCCGCATCCGCCTCGACGGCTCCCAGTACCGCACCGACATCGCCGCCCGCGTCGCCGAGTAGCCCCGCCGCCCGGCTCGTCCGGGTGAACGGAAAACCGTCGAACGCGGAGAGGAATCCTGCCAACGTGCGGGTTCGCGATTGACATCGACAGCTTTCTTCAAGAAAGTGGGCGGATGCCACTCCGCTCCGACTGGTCATCCGCGACCTGCCCGATCGCCCGCTCCGCCGACGTGCTGGCCGACCCCTGGGTGCTGCTCATCCTGCGTGAGCTCTTCTCCGGCCGCACCCGCTTCGACCAGCTGCGCGATGCCACCGGTGCCGCCGACTCGGTGCTGTCCCGGCGGTTGACCGCGATGACCGAAGCCGATCTCGTCGAGCGCGAAGACTCCGACGAGGCCCGCAGCGGGTACCGGTTGACGGAGGCCGGGCGTGAGACCCTTCCGATCCTGCATGCTTTCGCTCGCTTCGCCCGCATCACCGACCCCGAGGGACCCTGGGGACTGACGGTGAGGTGCGGCGAGGTCTCGGAGTCGGCCGACTGGTGCGCGACCTGTGCTGCACCGCTCGATGCCGACAGCACCCGCTGGGCACGACGCAGCATGGGCGGGGAGCCTTTCGCTCTCATCGCCGGACACACGGCATGACCGCCGAGTCGCTCGACGGGCCGATCGAGGAACCGCTGGGCGCGCGACAGCGCCGCTTCCACCCCGCGTGGACGGTCGCCGTCGTCGCCCTCATCGCCCTCATCGGTGCGGCCGGCTTCCGCGCAGCCCCCGGGGTGCTCATGGTGCCGCTCGAAGAGGAGTTCGGCTGGAGCACGGCCGAGCTGTCCCTCGCGGTCTCGATCAACCTCCTCCTCTACGGACTCATCGCCCCGTTCGCCGCGGCCTTGATGCAGCGCTTCGGCATCCGCGCGGTGACGGTGGTCGCCCTCTTCGTGATCGGGGCGGGCGCGGCGCTGAGCGTGTTCGTCGCGACTCCCGGTCAGCTCATCCTGACCTGGGGTGTCCTGATCGGACTCGGTACCGGATCGATGGCGCTGGTCTTCGCCGCAACCATCACCGATACGTGGTTCGCCGCGAGGCGCGGACTCGTCTCGGGCGTGCTCACGGCCGGCAGCGCCACCGGGCAGCTCATCTTCCTCCCGGTGATCGCGGCAGCGGCCGAAGACGTCGGATGGCGCGGAGCATCGCTCATCATCGCCGGCGGGGCGCTCGCCGTCATGCCCCTGGTCTGGATCTTCCTCCGCAACCGTCCGAGCGACCTCGGCGTCGCCCGCTACGGGGAGACCGCGCCCGCCGTGGCTCCGACACCCGTTCCTCGTGGCACGGCTTGGGGAGCTGCGAAGCTCGCGCTGACCACGCTGCGGGAGGCCGCGCGCACGAAGACGTTCTGGGCGCTGGCGATCGGATTCGCGATCTGCGGTGCGACGACCAACGGACTCATCGGCACGCACTTCATCCCGAGCGCGCACGACCACGGGATGGCGACCACCACGGCCGCCGGGCTCCTCGCCGTCGTCGGGATCTTCGACATCGTCGGCACCGTGTTCTCAGGCTGGCTGACCGACCGCGTGAACCCGCGCATCCTCCTCGCCGCGTACTACGCGCTGCGCGGCGTGAGCCTGCTGTTCCTGCCGAGCCTGCTCTCGGCCGAGGTGCAGCCGAGCATCATCGTGTTCATCGTGATCTACGGGCTCGACTGGGTTGCAACCGTGCCGCCGACGATCGCCCTGTGTCGCGAGGTCTTCGGCGACAAGGGCCCGCTCGTGTTCGGCTGGGTGTTCGCAGCGCACCAGATCGGCGCCGGCATCGCCTCGATTCTCGCCGGGATCGTGCGTGACCACACCGGCCAGTACACGTTCGCGTGGTTCGCGGCCGCGGGCCTCTGCGCCGTCGCCGCGCTGGTCAGCGCCAGCATCCGCCGCCACCCCGCCACCTGACCCTCGTTCGAATCGCGGGTAATTGGGGGGGGCCGGGGGGGGGGGGGGCGCGTTGGGGGGTTGTATAGGGGGGGGGGGGTGGGGTGGAGACCAGGGGGGGGGGGTGAATGAGA
>NZ_JBHVXT010000002.1:0-233054 GCF_042881445.1 Microbacterium sp. NPDC058269 | reverse complement strand
CCCCGCCCACGCTTCGTCGACCGTCAGCTTATGGTGAAGTTCCGGCTGTGCCCCGACGGCAGCTCGCTCGAACGCACCACGGGGGGGGGACGAGGTCAGAGCACCTTCGAGAGGAAGTCCTTCAGACGCTCGTTCTTGGGCGCACCGAAGAGCTCGGCGGGCGGGGCCTCTTCGACGACGACGCCGCCGTCCATGAAGACGGTGCGGCCGGAGACCTCGCGCGCGAAGCCCATCTCGTGCGTCACCAGCACCATGGTCATACCGCCCGAGGCCAGATCACGGATGACCTGCAGCACCTCGCCGACCATCTCGGGGTCGAGCGCGCTCGTGGCCTCGTCGAACAGCATGATCTCGGGGTCCATCGCGAGCGCACGGGCGATCGCCACACGCTGCTTCTGCCCACCCGAGAGGGATGCGGGCTTCGCATCCGCCTTCTCGGAGAGGCCTACGCGCTCGAGGAGGGACAGTGCCCGCTCACGCGCCTCGGCCTTCGTCATCTTGCCGCACTCGACCGGCGCGAGCGTGATGTTCTCGAGCACGGTCATGTGCGGGAACAGGTTGAAGTGCTGGAACACCATGCCGATGCGTTGACGCACCTCGTCGAGCTTCACGCTCTTGTCGGTCAGGTCGACGCCGTCGATGATGACGTGCCCGGACGTCGGCTCCTCGAGCTTGTTGAGGCAGCGCAGCAGGGTCGACTTGCCCGACCCCGAAGGACCGATGACCGCGACGACCTCGCCGTCCTCCACCGCGAGGTTGATACCCTTGAGCACCTCGTTGTCTCCGAACGACTTGTGCAGGTCCTGCACCACGATCTTGCTCATGCGTTGAACGTCCTCTCCAGGCGGTTCGCGAGCAGCGTCAGCAGCGTGATCACGACGAAGTAGATGATGGCGACGATCGTCAGCACCTGCGCCGACAGATACGTCGAGGCGATGATCTGGCGCGAGACGAACGTCAGCTCCGCGAGTCCGATCACGCTGATCAGCGACGTGTCCTTGAGCGTGATGATGCCCTGGTTGACGAACGACGGGATCATGATGCGGAACGCCTGCGGGAGCACGACCTTCTGCATCGTCTTCCAGTGTCCGAGACCCAGCGAGCGCGAGGCCTCGTTCTGTCCCGGATCGACCGCCTGGATGCCTCCGCGGATGATCTCGGTCATGTACGCACCGGTGTTGAGCGAGAGCGTGATGGCTCCGGCGACGAACGGGTTGAACGTGAGCCCGGGGAAGAGCTGCGGGATCGCGAAGAACACGAAGAACGCCTGGATGAGGATCGGGGTGCCGCGGAAGACGTAGACGTAGGCGGTCGCGATCCAGCGGAACGGTGCGAACTTCGAGACCCGACCGAAGCCGAAGATGAGCCCCAGGATGAAGGCGGCCACGATGGCGACGATCGTCGCGAGGACCGTGAGCCACAGACCCTCCATGAGCGCTGGCCAGTACTGCACCGCGACGGAGATGATGTCGGTGAGCTGCGTGGACTCCTCGCCACCGGAGAGATACGTGTCGACGATCTCGTCGTACTCCCCGGACGCCTTCAGATTGGCGAGTCCGGCGTTGAACATCTCGATCAGCTCGGGGTGCTGCCCCTTGTTGACCGCGAAGCCGTACTCGCCGCCGAGCTCGGGCTCACCGATCAGGCGGAAGCCGGAGCCCTGCTGGATGCCGAAGGCCAGTACCGGGAAGTCCTCGAAGTAGCCGACCGCCTGGCCGGCCTTCACAGCGTCGACCATGTCGGTGGTGTCCTGGTACGGCGTGACCTTGAAGCCGTACTCGTCCTTGTTCTCGTCGGCGAAGGTCTGCCCCTGCGTGCCGGTCTTCACCGCGACGGCCTTGCCGTCGAGGTCGTCGAGGGACTGGATGTCGCTCGACTCGAGCACGCCGAGCTGGATGCCGCTGGTGAAGTACGGCTCGCTGAAGTCGAAGGTCTTCTGCCGCTCTTCGGTGATCGACATGCCGGCCATGACCGCGTCGACCTGGTTCGACTGCAGCGCCTGCACGGCGGCGTCGAATCCGAGCTGGCGGATCTCGACCTCGAAGCCCTGGTCTTTCGCGATCGCACGGAGCAGGTCCATGTCGATGCCGACGAGGTTGCCGTCCTTGTCGGTGAACTCGAACGGCGCGAACGTCGTGTCGGTGCCGATGACGTACTTGTCGCCGTCGTTCGCGGCGGTGGCGGGGGCGGCTCCCGCGAGGAGAGCCCCGACGGCGACGAAGGCGACGAGCGCGGCCGCGCCTACGGTGCGCACCGATCGGCGCAGGCGGCCCGCCGCGGCGGATGGATTTCGGATCACGACGTGTGCTCCTCGGGTCGACAGCAGCGACCGGACGACCGCCGAGGATCTACCCTAGCTCGCGGCGAGTCGGGTCCCCGAAATATCGATCCAGTAGCGCCGCACGCGGGGCTGCCCGCTCTCCGGCGCATCGATCACGTCTTCGAGTTCGCCACCAGCCCCCTCGATGGTGCGGATGGACCCGATGTTGTCGTCATCGCAGGTGAGCATCACACGGTCGTAGCCGTCGACCTTGGCGGCACGCAGCATGAGGCGGAGGGCCTCGCGCACGATGCCCTCGCGACGCCGCGACGGGATCACGGAGTAGCCGATGTGCCCGCCGAAACGACGCAGCCAGTCGTTGAGTTCACGCCGGAACGAGAGGAAGCCGACGACCTCATCGCCCTCGGTGATCCAGAAGTAGTCACAGGGCACGTGGCCCTCCGGCAGCGCGGCGCCGGGAGTGGCATACAGAGCCGCCTTCTCGACGATGTCCTCGCCGGAAGCCCTGTCAGGAACGAAACCCTTCTCGATACCGCCGCCGTCGACATGTCCGCCCTCGAACTCGGCCACTGCGGCGGCCCAGGAGTCGAAGAGGTCGATGGTCGGTCGAGTGAGTGCGATCGTCATCGCCTGATGACATCACATTCCTGAGTTCCCGGCAAAACGGGTCAGCGACCTCGAAGCAGCGCAGCGATGGATACGTCCTCATCCAGCTGTGGCCAGTGAATGCCCTCGCCGGCGCCGATCAGCCGCCAGTCCGCACGCTCGTTCGGGCTCGCATCGACAAGTCTCGGAAACCAGTCGAGGGGTACGCTGATCGTTCGTCCGTCCTTCATGCGCACATGCAGTTCGCGTTCGTCGGTCACGACGCCGACGGCGGCGGCGTCATCCACCGAAGTGCTCATGCCACGCCTCCTCGATCAGCCCGCGCTGGCGTTCGATCAATCGTCGATGCAGTCGCAGCTCACGGTCGTCGAACCTCGTCTTCGCCGCCGATTCTACCGGCCTGAGCCAGAACTTGGCAGTGAACTCCGCCCGCTCGACGTGCACATGCGGGGGCTCCGATCCTTCGTTGCTGTAGAAGAAGAATCGGTATCCGCGCACTCGCATGACCGTCGGCACGGAGCGACGATAGCTCCGCCACAAGTCCGAGTCGGAGGCAAGACGAGGACGAGCCCGAGAAGTGCGGAAGTCGCACCTCTCGGGCTCGATCGTGGAGAGACAGTCGCCGACTACTCCGCTCGCGTGGCCACCGGAGCAGCCGCATCGGTCTTGTCGTAACGGCCGAGGAACAACGAGGCGATGAGGGCGATCACCATCACGCAGGCCGGAAGCAGGATCGCCTGCGACATGCCCGCGGCGAATCCGTCGGCCACCTGGGGTGGCAGCGTTCCCCCGGTCGAGATGCCCGCCGGCGCGTCAGCGAGCCCCGGAAGGTTCGCCTCGAGCCGGGACTGCATGAACGCGGCGATGGATGCCGATCCGATGACCGATCCGATGGTCCGGGTGGTGTTGTAGATGCCGGCACCCGCACCCGCTTGGCGCGGCGGCAGCTTGCGCGTCGCGGTGGTGGCGAGCGGACCCCACATACCGGCGTTGCCGATGCCCATCAGCGCGGAGGGCAGCAGGAACATCCAGATCGGGGTGTCCATGTTGATCAGTGCGGAGTACCAGACGAGCGCTCCGGCCACGCAGAGCAGGCCCGGGATCAGGATGATGCGGGGGTCGACGCGGTCGAGCAGCTTGCCCGCGGCGGGCGCGAGCACACCGGAGAGCACGGCCATCGGGATCAGGAGCAGCGCGGCCTCGGTGGGCGTGAGCCCGCGTGCAGTCTGCAGGAAGAACATCATCGGCAGCGACATGCTCGTCACCGTGAAGCCGACCGCGGCGATCGCCACGTTCGCTCCCGAGAAGTTACGGTCGCGGAACAGCTCGAGCGGAACCAGCGGCTCGCTGCGGGTCTTCGCCTGCTGCAGGATGAACAGCCCGAGCACGATGAGACCCACGATGATGAGGCTCCACACCGAGATCGGACCCCAGATCACGCCCCAGTCGTACTTCTCACCCTCCTGCAGTCCGAACACGATCAGGAACAGGGCCACGGCACTCAGCACCACCCCGACGATGTCGAACCGGTGCGGGTGCGTTGCCAGCTTCGGGACCAGACGCCACGCGAGCACGAAGGCGACGATGCCGACCGGGATGTTCACGAAGAAGATCCACTCCCAGCCGAAGCCGTCGACGAGCAGACCACCCACGAGCGGACCGACGAGGGTCGCGACACCGGCGGTCGCGCCCCAGAGCCCCATCGCGGCGCCGCGGCGCTCGGGCGGGAAGGTGCGGGTGATCACCGCCATGGTCTGCGGCGTCATGAACGCCGCGCCGAGACCCTGCACGGCGCGAGCGACGATCAATCCCTCGAGGGTGGTCGACAGTCCGCACCACAGCGACGCGAGAGTGAAGACGGCGAGACCGATCAGGTAGATGTTCTTCGGGCCGAAGCGGTCACCGAGGCGTCCGGTAATCAGCAGCGGCACCGCGTAGGCGAGCAGGTAGGCGCTCGTGACCCACACGACGTTGTCGAGGTTGTTCGTGTTCGGGTCGAGCGCGGCCTTGATGGCCGGATTCGCGACCGACACGATCGTGGTGTCGACGAGGATCATGAAGAAGCCGATGACCAGCGCCCAGAGTGCGGGCCAGGGGCTAGCGGGCTTGTGACCCACGGAGTAGGTACCTGTCGACGGACCGGAGGTCGAGGGACCGGAGGTCGAGGGCGCGGATACCGGCGGGCGGTCTCCGTCGCGAGGGGTATCTGTCATTGCTGTGCAGCCTTTCGCTGGGCGCGGTAGCGGTCTGAGTGTGGGAATGCCGTGGGACCCCACGGCAGGACCTGGGTTTCGAGGCGGTCGAGGAGGGAGTCGAGCCAGCGGAGCTCGGCTTCCAGCAGGACTTCCTGACGCTCGATCTCGACGAGCACCTGCTCGGGCACGCTCTTCTCCGTGGCCTTCCGCAGGCCGTCGCGGTGCCGTGCGTGATCCTCGACGAGCGCGACGCGCCTCGCGCGCAGGAGGCCGATGACCTCCTGGCGCTCGAGGTTGTGCGCCTCGGCGAGCGCGATGCGGAAGTCGGCCGGGTGATCGATGCGGGGCAGCTCGCGCTGCACCCACGTCACGACCGCTTCACGTCCGGCATCCGTCAGGGCGTATGTCGTGCGCTCCGGACGGTTGCCCTCGCGGTCGATGCCGAGCTCCTCAATCAGCCCCGCGCGGTGAAGCCGGGAGACCGTGTGATAGAGCGTCCCGTTGGTGATCGCGAGCAGGCGGTCATCGTGACGCGCACGCATGAGACGCACCATCTCATAGGGGTGCATGTCGCCCTCGCGCAGCAGTGCGAGCACCATCACCCCCATGGGGGTGAGCCGATCGACAGCGTCCTTCGCCATGTCCCTCACCTCAAATAGTCCATGTGGACTATACGCCCAACGGCGGACAGCGACAAGACCGCCCCCGAGCGGTCGGTCAGCCGGTCAGCCGGTCAGCCGAGGGCGGCCGCGAGCTGCGTCGGGGTGAGCGGTCGGTCCGCGTACACGAGCCGCATCACCGCAGGATCGGGGTTGCCGACATCCGCCGCACGATGCACGAGTTCGAGGCCCAGCTTCTCCGCCACGTGCGCCGACGCCCGGTTGTGCTCCACGAGGTAGGCGATGACCGGGCGATCGGGGTCGATGAGTCGTGCCTGCTCGATGCCGGCGCGCGCCAGCTCGGTCGCATACCCGTGTCCGTGCTGATCGGCCGCGATGCGGTATCCGACGTTCCACACCTCGCCGCGAAGCAGCGTGCAGCCGCCGTTTCCGATGATCTCGTCCGTGTCACGCAGACGTGCCACCCACGATCCGAGTCCCGCCTGCTCCCAGCTGCGGTCCCAACGCTCCATCATGTCGAGGGTCGTCGCCGGGTCGATGTGTCGGAGGCTCGGAAAGTGCGTCCACACCCGAGGATCTTTCTGGATCGCGAAGATCGCGTCGAGGTCGGAGGCCACCGCCCGCGACAGACGGAGCCGGTCGGTGAAGATGTCGTCAGCCACGCCTCCACGCTAGACACCGGCTCCGACACCCGCGAGCGCGACCCACGGACGCGGGCGATCGCGGTCGGACGGAACCGGGATAATAGGCGGGTGAGCACACCTTCAGAAGGCACGGCACAGAGCATCCCCGGCTGGCGGCACATCTACTCGGGCAAGGTCCGCGACCTGTACGCCTCGGAGGATCCGGCGGACACCCGCATCCTCGTCGTGGCCTCCGACCGCGTGAGCGCCTTCGACACCGTGCTCTCCCCCGGCATCACCGACAAGGGCGCCCTGCTGACGCGGCTGAGCCGCTGGTGGTTCGCGCAGCTCTCCGAGTTCCCCAACCACATCGCCGAGGGCGAGTTGCCCGAGTCGGTGGCCGATCACGCCATGCTCGCGCAGTCGCTCGAGATGCTGCCGATCGAATGCGTCGTGCGCGGGTACATCACGGGCTCGGGCTGGGCCGAGTACCAGGAGAGCGGCACCGTGTGCGGCATCCCGCTCCCGGCCGGTCTGCAGAACGGCGACCGGCTGCCGAAGCCGCTGTTCACC
This sequence comes from Microbacterium sp. NPDC058269, assembly GCF_042881445.1. Taxonomy (NCBI): domain Bacteria; kingdom Bacillati; phylum Actinomycetota; class Actinomycetes; order Micrococcales; family Microbacteriaceae; genus Microbacterium; species Microbacterium sp. NPDC058269. The sequence continues at coordinate 226,156 of NZ_JBHVXT010000002.1, read as the reverse complement.
CCGGCATACAAGGCGCCGATGGGCGAGCATGACGAGAACATCACGTTCGAGCGCACCGTCGAGCTGGTCGGCGCCGAGCGCGCGGCCGAGCTGCGCGACGCCTCCCTCGCGATCTACGCCCGTGCCGCCGCGATCGCCGAGGAGAAGGGCCTGATCCTCGCCGACACCAAGTTCGAGTTCGGGACGGATGCAGACGGCACCCTGCGCCTGGCCGACGAGGTGCTCACGAGCGACTCCTCGAGGTACTGGGACGCCGAGGCCTGGCGCACCGGCACCAGCCCGAGCGCACGGATGGCGAGCTTCGACAAGCAGATCGTGCGCGACTGGATGGGCGCGAACTGGGACAAGCAGGGCGAGCCGCCGGCGCTTCCCGACGATGTGGTCGCGCGCACCGCCGACCGCTACCGCGAGCTGATCGACCGCCTCGGCGCCTGAACCGTCAGGCAGGTTCGACGCGACGCACGTCGGTGTGGATGAAGTCGTCACCCTTGAAGAGCAACGGCTCGTCGCGACTGACCGCGAGCGCATAGGAGAAGCAGTCGCCGTAGTTCAGGCGGGCGCGACTCCCGGAGCCACGGCCGTAGCGCACGTAGGCTCTGGTCGCCAGGCGCGCCTGATCCTCGTCAAGCGGAACGACGGTCGCCCCCGTCGCCTCCAGAAGCTCGTCCAGCGCGAGCGCCTTCTCCTCGCCTCCTTTGCCACGGAGCACGATCATGCACTCCGTGAGCGTGGCCGCGGATAGGGAGAACGGGCCCCCCTCCAGCAGTCGTCCGATCTCCGCAGCTTCGGGCTCCGCCATCAAGACAGCCACGAGGGCTGAGGAGTCGACGATCACCGAGGCATTCCCGTCTCGTCGTAGAGCTCGTCCATGATCTCTTCGGTCGTGCGCCCGGTGGAGGGGATCTGCTGCGCCCGCCGGATTATCGCCCGTATTCGGCGACGCCGCTCCAGCTCGTCATCCGAGCGCTGCTGCTCCAGCTCGGCCAGCCTCCGCCGCACCGCATCTTCCACCGCGCTCGTCTGGCTCTGCCCGGTGAGCGCCGCGAGCCGGCGCACCAGCTCGTGCGTCGTCTCGTTCTTGATGTTCAGGCTCATGTCTACCATTCTACCGTCGCATCTACCATGGTAGAAAGCGCTCAGGGAAAACTCAGGAATCGGTAGTGTTGCTCCAGCACTCCCGACATCCCCGAACCTTGAGGAGCCCGCATGGCCCTGTGGAAGCTGCACGGAAACGGCCGCACGGTCGAGCCCGGCGCCGTCGTCCGTCCCGATGAGCGCCTGAACTGGCCAGCGACCATCGCGATCGGTCTCCAGCACGTCGTGGCGATGTTCGGCGCCACGTTCCTGGTGCCGATCATCACCGGGTTCCCGGTCGCCACCACGCTGCTCTTCAGCGGTGTGGGCACGATCCTGTTCCTGCTGGTCACGCGCAACAAGCTGCCCAGCTACCTCGGTTCGTCGTTCGCCTTCATCGCACCGGTCACCGCCGCGACCGCCTCCGCGAACATGGGCACCGCCCTGGCCGGAATCGTCGCGGTCGGCGTGCTGCTGGCGATCATCGGCGTCGTGGTGCACACGGTCGGAGTGAAGTGGGTCGATCGGTTCCTGCCGCCGGTCCTCGCCGGAACGATCGTCGCGCTCATCGGGTTCAACCTCGCCGGCGCGGCGCACAACAACTACGCCGCAGCACCCGTGACCGCGACGTTCACCCTCGCGATCACCATCCTCTTCGCTGTGGTGTTCCGCGGCTTCCTCGGGCGCATCTCGATCTTCCTCGGCGTGATCGCGGGGTACATCTTCGCGGCGTTCCGCGGCGAGCTCGACTTCAGCGCCGTCGAGAAGGCCGACTGGGTGGGCCTGCCGACCTTCACCTTCCCGAACTTCACCGAGCCCGGCACCCTCACCGCACTCGCGATGTTCCTCCCGGTCGTCCTCGTGCTGATCGCCGAGAACGTCGGCCACGTCCGCGGCGTCGCGACCATGACCGGCGACGCGAGCGTGAACCAGCAGACCGGAAAGGCGCTGATCGCAGACGGTGTCTCGACCACCCTGGCCGGCTTCTTCGGCGGTTCGGGCACCACGACGTACGGCGAGAACATCGGCGTGATGGCATCCACCCGCGTCTATTCGACCGCCGCTTACTGGGTGGCCGGCGCAGCCGCGATCCTGCTCAGCCTCTCCCCCAAGTTCGGCGAGGTCATCAACTCGGTGCCCGCCGGAGTGCTCGGTGGCGTGACGACGGCGCTCTACGGCCTGATCGGCGTCATCGGCATCAAGATCTGGGTCGACAACCGCGTCGACTTCTCACGCCCGGTCAACCAGTACACGGCAGCGGTCGCATTGATCATGGCCGTCGGGGGTTTCATGATCAAGGACGAGGCTTCCGGGTTCGAGCTCGGCGGCATCGTCATCGCCACCGTCGCGGCGATCCTCATCTACCACCTGGGCAACCTCATCGCCCGCCTGCGCAAGACCGGCGCCGACGACCCCAAGCCTCTCGAGGCGGTCGGTCCGCTCGGCGGCGACCCCGCGTAGGTCGCCCCCCACGAACACGAAGATCCCGGATGCCTCGCGTGAGGCATCCGGGATCTCTGCGTTTCGCAGCCCGCAGAGTCTCAATCGATGACGGCGAGCACGGCGTCGGCGGCGACCATCGCGGACAGCTCTGCGCGCTGCGACAGGGTTCCGGCGCGATGCGCACCGACCGTGGTCTCCATCTTCATGGCGTCGAGGACCGCGACCGGCTCACCCTCCGCGACCTCGGCGCCGTCGTCGACGAGCCACCGCACGAGCGTGCCCGGCACCGGCGAGCGCAGTGCAGTCGGATCGGCCGTGGGCGCCGCCGCCGCAGGGCCCGCCGCACGCCCCAGACCCGCCAGCAATCCGGCAGGGAGGCCGAGCATCACGCGGCGGCCGTCGATCTCGACCGGGAAGCGCTGCAGCGCGGCATCCGACACGGCTGCAGGCCGCGACTGTGTCTCCAGCTTCGGCAGCAGGGCGCTCTCGATCCACTGCGTGTGCACCGCGAAGGTCGCCGTGGCGAACGCCTCCTCGTCGAGGGCCATCAGGTCGAACGGGATGACCGTCGCCGGGCCCTCCACCGCGAGCTCGCGCAGCGCCCGCCTCGCGCGCACGATGGCCGCGTCACGGGATTCGGCGTGCACGATCAGCTTGGCGATCATCGAGTCGAACGCCGACTGCACGACGTCACCCTCTTCGATACCGCTGTCCCAGCGCACGCCAGGACCGCCGGGGATCCGCAACCTCTCGACGCGACCGGGGCTCGGCAGGAAGCCGCGCCCGGGGTCTTCAGCATTGATGCGGAACTCGAACGCGTGCCCGACGGGGGTGGGCGTCTCGACGAACGACGGCCCGTCCCCGAACGCGATGCGGAACTGCTCGCGCACCAGGTCGACGCCGGTGACCTCTTCGGTGACCGGATGCTCCACCTGAAGCCGGGTGTTCACCTCGAGGAACGAGATGGTGCCGTCAGCCGCGAGAAGGAACTCCACGGTGCCGGCCCCGCGGTACTTCACCTCGCCACAGATCGACCGTGCCGCATCGTGGAATCGCGTCCGCTGCTCGACGGAGAGCCCCGGAGCCGGCGCCTCCTCGATGAGCTTCTGGTTGCGGCGCTGCATCGAGCAGTCGCGGTCGCCGACCACCACGACACCGCCCAGTCCGTCGCCGAGCACCTGCACCTCGATGTGTCGCGGGCTCTCGAGGAAGCGCTCCACGAAGCACTCTCCCCGCCCGAACGCCGCGATCGCCTCACGGGTGGCCGCGTCGAACGCCTCCGCGACCTCGGAAAGCTCGCGCACGACCTTGAGGCCGCGTCCGCCACCGCCGAACGCCGCCTTGATCGCGATGGGGAGACCGTGCTCCTGCGCGAACGCCACGGCTTCCTCCGGGCCAGCCAGCGGCTCGTCGGTTCCTGCGGCCAGCGGTGCGCCGACCTGCTGGGCGATACGCCGCGCGGTCATCTTGTCGCCGAGCGCATCGATGCTCTCGGGCGTCGGTCCGATCCAGACCAGCCCCGCATCCTCCACGGCCCGTGCGAACGTCGCGCTCTCCGACAGGAACCCGTATCCGGGGTGCACAGCGGTCGCACCCGACTGCTGTGCGGCGGCGAGCAGCGCATCCACGGAAAGGTACGTGTCGGCAGCGGTCGAACCCCCCAGACCCACGGCCTCGTCGGCCAGGCGCACGTGCAGGGCGTCGGCATCCTGATCCGCGTAGACCGCGACGGATGCGTATCCGGCTTCGGCGCAGGCGCGGATGACACGCACCGCGATCTCCCCGCGATTCGCGATCAGGACCCTCTGCGTGGTCGGCGCGGTCGACACGGTGGTCATGAGGACTCCTTGACGGTGAAACGAAGGCGCACGCCCGGAGCCAGTTGACCGGCGAGGTCGAGGCTGCGGTCCGTGAGTGCACCGATGATGGGGTATCCGCCGGTGAGCGGATGGTCGGGAAGGAACAGGACCGGCTGCCCGTCGGGCGGCACCTGGATCGCACCGGTGACGGCTCCCTCGCTCGGCAGTTCGCCTCCGAGCGCGCGCTCCAGCGGCACCTCGCCCTCGAGTCGGATGCCGACGCGATCGGAGCGCGGGGTGACGGTCCACTCCTGGCCAGTGAGGGCCGCGAGGGCCGCAGCCGTGAACCAGTCGTCGCGAGGGCCGAGCGTGATCTCGAGGTCGACGAGCTCTCCGGGTGCGGGAAGCTCGCGCGGCATGACGGCCGGCTCGACAGCATGCCGACCGGCGTCGCCGACCGGGAGCACGACGCCGGCTGCGAGAGGTACCGGGCCGAGTCCCGCGAGGGTGTCGGCAGCACGGCTGCCGAGCGCGGGGGCCGCATCCAGTCCGCCGCGAACGGCGACGACGTAGCGCAGCCCACGCTCGGGGTGGCCGAGGGTCAGCTCGTCGCCGTCGACCGTGGCGAAGGGCTCACCGTGCGCGACGGGTCGCTGTGCGCCGCCGGCCTCCTGCAGCGTGAGCGAGCCGAAGGCCCCCGTGACAGCGGCCACGCCGGAACCTCGGAACCGCAGCACAGCGCCCCCGACGCTCTCGAGCACGGCGGCCTCGGTCGCATTGCCCACCGCACGGTTCGCGTCGCGCATCGCCCGGCGGTCGGCCGCCCCCGACGCCGAGACTCCCAGGGCCGCATAGCCCGGACGCCCGGCATCCTGCACCAGCAACTGCAGCGACGGACGCACGACCTCGACGGCAGCATCCGCGCCGGAACCGAGACCAGGTGCGTCGACCGCAGCAGCTCCGTTCCGATCGGGCGCTCCCGCGTCGAGCCTTCCCCCGTCGAGCCGAGCCGTGCCCCGCGTCTGCTCGAAGCGCACGGCGATTCCGGGAGAGAGCAGTGCCGGCGGGTTCCGATCGATGTCCCACATCACGGCATCCGTGCGTCCGATGAGCTGCCATCCCCCCGGGCTCTCGCGCGGGTAGACGCCGGTGAACTGTCCGGCGAGGGCGACCGCGCCGGCGGGCACGCGTGTGCGCGGCGACGAACGGCGTGGCACGTCGAACAGGGGATCGCTGCTCACCACGTATCCGAAGCCGGGGGCGAACCCCGAGAACGCGACCCGCCAATCCGCGGCGAGGTGGCGATTGACAAGCTCCTCCGCCGAGAGGCCCAACAGCGATGCCGCCTCGTCGAGGTCTTCGCCGTCGTACCGCACGGGCACGATGACCTCGCCGGTGCCCGGCAGATGCGCGGTGTCGATCTCGGTCGCAGCGAGCGCGATCGCAAGGTCGGACGCGGACACTCGAAGGGGGTCGAAACGCACGAGCACGGTGCGGGCCCCGGGAATGCGCTCGAGAACGCCGGGCACACCCTCCCACGCGAGGTTCAGACGCATCGCCTCGTCGAGGTCGTCCGCCTCGATCAGGAGCGCATGATCGGATGCCGTGAGGATGCGCATCAGACGAGGTACTCCGCATCCGGAACGTCGGTGATGAACATGTACCCGGGGGCGTGCGTGATCGCGAACGGCGGCTTCGAGGACATGATCGCGGCCTGAGGCGTGACGCCGCAGGCCCAGAACACCGGCACCTCGCCGTCGCGCACCTCGGGAGCATCTCCGAAGTCGGGATGCGCCAGGTCGTCGATGCCGAGCGCTCCCGGGTCACCGATGTGCACCGGGGCGCCGTGCACCGCGGGAGTGCGGCCGGAGATCTGCACGGCATCCGCGACGCGAGCCGCGGGGATCGGGCGCATCGACACGACCATCTCACCGCGCAGGCGCCCGGCAGGCACGCAGGCCACCGCCGTGCGATACATCGGCACGTTGCGGCCGAGCTCCTGATGGCGGATGGGGATTCCCGCCTGCACGAGCCCGGATTCGAAGGTGAAGCTGCATCCGATGAGGAACGAGACGAGGTCCGGGTGCTCCGCCCAGGCTGCGGTCGCGTCGGTGACCTCTTCGACCAGTTCGCCGTCACGCCAGATGCGATACCGGCCGATGTCGGTACGGATATCGCTTCCGGATGCCAGTCGTGACTCCACTGCGCCCTGCTCGATGACCTCGAGCACCGGGCACGGCTTCGGGTTCCGCTGCGCGAAGAGCAGCGTCTCGAAGGCCCAGTCGGCCGGCACCGCGATGAGGTTCGCCTGTGTCAGTCCGACCGCGACTCCGCTGGTCGGCTCGGAGTGCCCCGCCCGAATGGCGGAACGAGCCGCCCGGGCGTCGGCGAGCTGCTCGGCGGTGGCGAGAACGGTCATGTCAGGCGCTCACGAACGGCGCGATCGTGATGCCCGCTTCCTGCAGCATCCGCTTGGTCGCCGCCGCCATCGCCACCGAGCCGGGGCTGTCGCCGTGCACGCAGATCGACTGGGCGGCCACGGGCACGTCGGTGCCGTCGATCGCACGGATCACACCGTCGGCGGCCAGGCGCACCATGCGCTCGGCGACCGCGGCAGGATCGTGCAGAACGGCCCCCTCCTCGGTGCGCGACACGAGCTGTCCATCGGGCTGATAGGCCCGGTCCGCGAACGCCTCGGCGGCGACGGCGAGACCTGCGCGCTCGGCGACATCGAGCACGACGCCGCCGGAGAGCCCCAGCAGCACCAGGCTCGGGTCGATCGCGCGGATCGCCGCCACGACGTCTTTCGACTGCCGTTCGTCGCGCGCGATCGTGTTGTACAGCGCTCCATGCGGCTTCACGTACGACACCCGGCCGCCGACGGCGGCAGCGAGTCCCATGAGCGCACCGAGCTGGTACTCGACGTGCGCCTGCAGGGTGGCCGAGTCGATGTCGACCGTCGTGCGGCCGAAGTTCTCGTAGTCGCGGTAGCCGGGGTGCGCGCCGATCACGACGCCGCCCCGCACGGCGGCCGCGAGCGTCTCGCGGATGCCCTCGGGGCTGCCGGCGTGGAACCCGCACGACACGTTCGCACTGGTGACGAGGCGGAGCATGCTCTCGTCGTCGCTGACGATGCGGTCGGCGACGTTCTCGCCGAGATCCGAGTTCAGGTCGATGGATGTCATGCGATCACGCTCCGATTCCGAGGAAGGCGAAGATGGGGCCGACCGAGACGATACCCATGTACCAGGTGAGCAGGGTCACGAGCGTACCCGCGACGAGCAGCCACATCGGGTACTTCTTCGAGCCGAGCAGGTCGCGGCGGAACCAGCCGATGTACATGAAGACCGTGAGCCCGATCGGCAGGATGAGGCCGTTGAAACCGCCGACGAAGACGAGGATCGCCGCCGGGGCCGTGCCGATCGACAGGTACACCGCGAGCGACACCACGATGAAGGCGACGGTCGCGAGCTGCAGCGGCCATCCCCCCTTGAGCTTCTTGGTGAAGGTGGAGAGGAAGGTCGCGGAGGTGTACGCCGCACCGATGACCGAGCTGATCGCGGCGGCCCAGAAGATCGCACCGAAGATGCGGAGACCTGCGTCTCCGAGCACCGCGCCGAACGCCTGACCGGCCGGGTTCGCGCCCTGACCGGAGAGGTCGAGCGTGACGCCGGAGGCCACGACGCCGAGGATCGCGAGGAACAGCACGTAGCGCATGACACCGGTCACGAGGATGCCGTTGGTCGCCGCACGCATCACCGGGCCCGCGTGCTCCGGCCCTGTGTGACCGGAGTCGAGGTAGCGGTGGGCGCCGGAGTAGGTGATGTATCCGCCGACGGTTCCGCCGACGATCGTCGTGATCGTGGCGAAGTTCAGCTCGTCGGGAACGAAGGTCTGGCGCAGGGCCTCGCCGATCGGCGGTTGGGCGATGACGGCCACGATCACGGTCATCACGATCATGCCGATGCCGAGCACGACCAGCACGATGTCCATCACGGGTCCCGCCTTCTTCACGAGGAAGATGATGATGGCGAGTGCCGCGGTGACGATGCCGCCGAGCTTGGTGTCGATGCCGAGCAGCGCGTTCAGACCCAGTCCGCCACCGGCGATGTTTCCGATGTTGAAGGCCAGCCCTCCGATGACGACGAGCACGGCGATCAGGTGCCCGGAGAACGGGATGGCGCTGTTCGCGAGTTCGCCCGCACGCTTGCCGGAGGACGTGATCATGCGCCAGACGTTCAGCTGCACCGCGATGTCGACCAGGATCGAGATGAGGATCGCGAACGCGAAAGCCGCGCCCATCGTCGCCGTGAACGTGGCGGTCTGCGTGATGAAGCCGGGTCCTATGGCGCTGGTGGCCATGAGGAAGATCGCGCCGATGACGGCACTGCGGCCGGCGCGCTTCTTGGCGGATGAGAGGCGGGCTTCGTCTTCCGGGGAGAGGGAGGCGGTGGTCTGCTCTGACATGCGGGGGATTCCCATCGTCGTTGGTGGGTGTCGGGTGACCCCCAGTGTAGAACGGATAGAACCCGATTGTTCAACAATCATGTTACGACGGTGCTACAGCGCGGTTGCCTTCGTGTGAGGGTTTCCGGTCGGCTGCGGAGGATCCTGCCGCCCCGACGCCTACGATGAGGGTCATGAACCAGCAGGGCGTGCTCGCCGACGTGCTCCGTCAGCGCATCATCGACGGCGACTTCGCACCGGGGTCTCGGCTGTCGGAGTCGGCCCTCGCCGAGCAGTTCGATGTGTCGCGCAACACCCTCCGCGAAGCCTTCCGGGTGCTCGCGGAGCAGGGCCTCGTCGAGCACATCCCCCACCGCGGGGTGTCGGTGGCCTCCCCCACCATCGCCGACGTGATCGACATCTACCGCGCTCGCCGCGTGATCGAGTGCACGGCGCTGCGCCAGTCCGAGCCGGAGCACCCCGCCGTGCAGCTCATGCGCGACGCCCTGGCCGAGGCGGAGGAGCAGCTGCCACATGAGGACTGGCGGCGCATCGGCAGCGCCAACATGGCCTTCCACGACGGGATCGTCGCCCTCGCCGACAGTGCACGCCTCGCCCGCACCTACCGCGATGTCGCCGCCGAGCTGCGTCTCGTCTTCCTCGAGATCGACGAGCCACGATCCCTGCACGAGCCGTACGTCCGCCGCAACCGCGCGGTGCTCACGGCACTGCTGGAACAGGGCCCGGAGGCCGCCGCCGAAGAGCTCGAGCGCTACCTCACCGCCTCCGAGCGCAGCGTGCTGGGCGCCTTCGCCCGCATGGGTCACCCCTGACCCCTGACGTCTCGCGAAGGGGAAGGCCACTTTCGACCAGACCGGCGTTCGGTATTTCTGACCTGAGTGCAGGAATCTGTGAACGTGCCGGGAAATGCCTTGCCATCTCGTGAAAGGCATGGTTACCGTGAGCGGACTTCGGCACGATCGGCGGCGCAGAGTTGCTCCCCTTTCACGCCGGGGGCCGCGTGCCGAGGGGGCGCGCGGATCGTTCAGATCGAAAAGGACTACTACTTTGCGACTCACGAGAAAACTGGCGTTCGCCGCTACCGCGGCTGCTGCGCTCTGCCTCGGCACGGTCATCCCCGCTGCCGCCAATTCCGCACCCGACGCCGACGACATCCCCACCTTCCAGGAGTTCGAGGCGTCGACCTACCGAGACGTCGACGGCGCGTACGTCGTCAACGGAGACGAGGTGATCTCCAACCAGGGCGAGCTGCGGTCGTTCTACGAACAGCTCCTCGGCGCCGACCCCGTGACCAACGGTCTCATCGTCAACACGGTCAACAGCATCGACGACAAGTGGTCCGACGCGCAGGTGGCGAACCTCACCTACTGCGTCAGCACCGCGTTCGGTGCGCGTCACGCCGACGTCGTGAGCGCGATGGAGAGCGGTGCCGCACTCTGGGAGGCGGCATCGTCCAAGATCGACTTCATCTATGACGCCAGCGCCGACGCCAACTGCACGACGCGCAACAACGCGGTCCTCTTCTCGGTGGAGCCGGTGCAGACGACGCAGTACATCGCCCGGGCCTTCTTCCCGAGCACGGCACCGCGTCTGCAGAACGTGCTCATCGACGACTCGATCTGGACCCCCGGATCGTCCTGGACGCCGACGAACGTGCTTGGCCATGAGCTCGGCCACGTGCTCGGCTTCCGCCACGAGCACACCCGCCCCGAGGCCGGCACCTGCTTCGAGGACAACAACTGGCGTCCGCTGACGCCGTATGACTCGTCGTCGATCATGCACTACCCGCAGTGCAACGGGTCATCCGACGACTTGTCGATGACGAGCGTCGACACCGCCGGAGTCGTCTCCCTCTACGGGAACTGACGCCCTCCGGCGCTGACGGAATCAGCGGGGCCCGGTCGTTCTCGACCGGGCCCCGCGTTCATTCGACTCGTCAGGAGGCGCCACCCGGGTCCTGTCCACCCGACCGCAGCGCCGCCGTCGCCCTCGGCCGCGGTTCGCCGTCGCGGAGCGGAGCCGGCGGCGCGATCGATGTCGTCGGCTCGGGTAGCCCGTAGCGCCGGAACATCCAGCGCCGAGCCTCCTCGAGCGGATAGGTGTCGCCGAAGAGGGCCGACTTCACGAAGACGCCCTCGATCGTGCTGCGGAGCATCACCTCTTCGAGCGCCGGGTCATCCGCCCCGCGCGCGCGGAACAGGTCGCGAACCGCATCTTCCGCCGCGGTGGCCCCGGCTTCATGCCGCGCCTCCGATTCCGCGAAGAGCCGGTGCGTGGCCGGCTGCTGCTGCATCGCCAGCACGGCCCGCTGCAGGGGTATGGCATAGGCGGTCGCGGTGAGGGCACCATCGATCACGGCGGCGAGCATCTCGTCGGGCGTGCCCTCGACGCGGGCGAAGCCGAGCACGGTCTCGAACCAGCGATCGATCACGGCGGCGACGAGCTGTTCCTTACCGCCGAAGTGGTAGTTCACGAGCCCCTGGGCGACTCCGGCGCGCTTCGTGATCTCGGCGATGCTCGCCCCTGCGACACCGCGTTCGCTGAAGGCCTCGATCGCCGCCTGCAGGATGTTCTCCCTGGCACGTTCTCGGGCCAGCCGGTTCTGCTCGTCGGAGCGCGCCACGCGGCATCCACCTCCTGAGTCCCGCCGGTCTGTCTTTCGAAATCGCCCCCCTGCCGTATAGATTACTCACTGAATGTTCGTTCAATCTATGAACCGACACGGATTCACCCCTCCCAGGAGCACCACCATGCACTCTCTCGCGAGCGTCGACTTCAACAGCATCACCTCGATCTTCGAGTGGCTCGTCAGCCAGTGGTGGGCATGGGCGATCGTCGGCGTCGTGGTGCTGTTCTTCCTCGTGATCTGGATCCTGCCCGCGGCGAAGGTCAAGGCTTCGCCGGATCATCCCACGACCGGCGTCGAGGCCGATGAGATCGCCCTCGGCTTCCTGCAGATCGTGAACCTCCCCTCCGGGTACTGGAACGATCCGACCGCCTCGCTCCTCGGCGACCGCGAGAAGAAGGTCCTCATCGACCAGTGGGGCGTGCACACGCGCGACGAGTGGCTCGCCAACGTCGAACGCCTCAGCACCGTGCGTCGCCGCCGCGAGGTGTGGATGCTCTACCTCGCCGTCCGCACCGAGCTCGCCGAGCGTCTCGGCCGGGCGCCGAAGGCCAAGGAGTGGCTCGCCGCGATCGTGCAGGAGGGCGGGGACAAGCGCGACGCGCGCACCTTCGTCACCTCGATCGAGTACTCCGAGTCCGAGGTGCGCAAGCGCGTGGGGAAGGACATCGTCACCCCCGGCCTCTTCGTGAAGACCCTCGACGGCTACGGGATCGGTCAGGCCGTGGCCATGACGACCTGGGGCGTCGCGCTGGGACACGGTGACGTCGCCGAAGCACGGGCGATCATCCACCGCATCAACGTCGAGGGGCGCCCGGCGTTCGAGTCGTGGGCCGACTTCGGTCTGAGCTACATCGTGGGTCGCGTCATGCACTGGTCGGACGGCAACGTCGACGAGAAAGCGTTCGAGAAGTTCGGAGACGGCTGGTCCGACTTCCAGGCCGCTGCGACCGAGAAGCGCAACGGTCCGTGGGCGACACTGTCGTGGAGCCTGTAGCCGTAGACCTCGAACCGCTGCGACGAAGCGCCGGACTCCGCGACATCCTCACGTACGAACGCATCTGCGGGATGCCTCCGCATCGCCGGTTCCTGGTGATCCTGGTGGCCGTGCTGCTGTTCGCCGCCGCGATGCTGACGGGGCTGTGGTTCCTCGGACGCAGCGACATCCTCACGGTCGCGCCGGTCCTCGGGGTGTTCGTGATCGGATACACCGTGCTCGCCGCCGTCGGCTTCGTCTGGTGGGCCGTGGGACTGAGCCGGCGGGTGAAGGTCGCTGCCTTCGCCTGGCAGAACGGATGGTCATACGCCGACGCGCTCGATCGCACCCGCCGCCCCGGCGCCGCTTTCGCGCGGGTCGTGCACGGACGCGAGCGTGCGGTCATCGCCTGCGACGACGAGCGGATGCCGTTCGAGCTGGGCATGCACCATTCGGTCGCCCACGGACAGGAGCGCGCCACGATCCAGCGGCCGTTCGCCTTCATCGAACTGCCGCTGCCGGCATCCGTGCCGCACATCGTGCTCGCGAACCGCACGCGCAGCATCATTCCGACGCTCGGGCTCGGCCGCGGCGCCGCGCGGATGGACCTGGAGGGAGATTTCGCGAGGACCTTCCGCCTCATCGTGCCGGAGGGCTACCAGCAGGACGCGCTCTACATCTTCACCCCGGATCTCATGGCCCGCGTTCTGGACCTCGGATCGGGTGCCGAGATCGAGCTCGTCTCCGACCGGCTCTACGTGTACCTCCCCGCACGCACGCGATTCGACCGCGCCGAGACCATGGCGGCCGCTCTCGTGCTGGCCGAGGAGTTCCACCGTCGCTTCGCCGCACGTACCGAGTTGTACGGCGACGAGAAGGCAGGAGCCATCGCCGCCAGAGCGGGCGTCGCGGTGGGCCTGCGCGGCCAGCGTCTGGGCGGCCGGGGGATCTCCGTCTTCGCGGTGGCGGGCACGGCCGCGGTGCTGCTGTTGTCCGCCGGCGTCACCGCCTTCTCCCTGTTCGGCGGTGATCTGCTCAGCTCTTTGGTCGGCTGAGCCTCAAGACCCACGGCTGTGGGCCTGGCCCGGAGGGGGCGCCAGGGCCACAGCCGTGTTCATCCCGTCGAAGACTCCGCTCAGGCGGAGGCCCGGATCACCAGCTCCGTCGGCAGGATCGTCGTGGTCGGCGGCTCTTCGCCCGCGAGACGCGAGAGCAGAACCCGCGCCATGGCCTCGCCCTGGGCGTACATCGGCTGGCGCATCGTGGTCAGCTGCGGATCGGTCGTGACGGCGACGGACGAGTCGTCGAAGCCGACCAGGGCGATGTCCTCCGGGACGCGCACGCCCGCCGAACGCAGGGCGGTCAGCGCGCCACGGGCCATCAGGTCGCTCGCGACGAAGATCGCATCCGGCCGTCCGCCGTCGAGCAGGCGCCTGGCGGCCTCCGCTCCGCTGGCCTCGCTGTAGTCGCCCTCCTCCTCCGCATACGGGGTGAGTCCGGCATCCGCGAGAGCGGACCGGAACCCCTGCACGCGGTCTTCCGAGGCGACCATCGTGAGCGGACCCGAGATCGTGGCGATCTGCGTGCGGCCGATGTCGATCAGACGACGTGTGGCGTTCTTGGCCCCTGCCACGTTGTCGACGTCGACGACATAGTCGCCCTCGCGCCGGCGCACGGGGCGACCGCCGAAGACGACCGGCACGGCATCGGCTATCCGGTCGACGAAGGCGTCACTCGTGTGATGCGACACGATCAGCGCGCCGTCGACACCGCCGTTGCGCACGAAGCTGGTCATCTTGTCGCCGGGATCATCGCTCGCGATGAGCAGGTTGAGCAGGTAGTCCGAACCGCCGAGCGCCCCCGTGATGCCCGCGACGATGGCTGCGAAGAAGGGGTCGCCGAAGAAGCGGGTGGTGTCCTCGGGCACGATCAGGGCGATCGCGTGCGTCTGCCGTGAGGCCAGGGAGCGTGCCGCACGGTTGGGCACGTAGTTGAGCTCGTCGATCGCGGCGCGCACCGCAGCGAGTGCCTCCGGGCTCACGGCCGTCGACCCGTTCACAACCCGCGAGACGGTCGATCGGGAGACACCGGCGGCGGAGGCCACCTCTTCGATGGTCGCTCGGGGCGACATCAACGTACGCACTCTTCCATCGCCCTATTCTCACCGGTCCGCTCACTCTGCGCCGACGCTCGCGCTCCGAGTCGCGCAAATGGTCGCATCTCGGCCCCGGATACGACCATTCACGCGATTCGAGGGGCGGGCGGTGTCTCCTCGATGTCGACGAGCCAGCCGACCCGTTGGCGGCGGCGCTCCTCTGCCGGCGACTCCTCGGCATCAGCGGGTCGGGCGGACGGCCCGTGATGCTCGACGGCCGCGACCGGGATTCCTCCGACGGACGACAGTCGGGTCGTGCCGGGCACCCGTTCGATGCTGGACCCTTGCCGCGAGAACCTCGCCCCCGCGGACACGCCATCCGGAAGCCGCATCCTGCCGGACGGTCGGGCCCGGGCGAACGGGTCCACGAAGTGCTCGAACCTGCGCTCGACAACTTCCCGACTGGCCTCATGCACCGCGACGACTCTGCCGCGAACCCGATCCGCGTACTCCTCTTCGTGGTGCGACTCCAGTGCATCGACGGTGCCGGTCAGCTCCGCGCCCAACTCGTCGACCAGGACCTCCGGATCACGCGACCGGATGCCGAAGTCGACCTCGTCGCCGATCTCGAACGGTTCTCCGCAGCACGCCCATTCCCACGGCGTGAGCCACACACGCGTCATGCGGCCAGACTATCCCCGACGCTCGGATCAGAGCGCGCGGGCACCGATGATGCGGGCGTACTCCCGGCCGGAGTCCTTGAGCGTGCGCTCCTGGGTGTCGTAGTCGACGCGCACGATGCCGAAGCGCTTGTCGTAGCCCCACGCCCATTCGAAGTTGTCGAACAGCGACCAGTAGAAGTAGCCGCGCACATCGACGCCCGCTTCCGCCGCATCGAGCACGGCGCCCAGGTGCAACCGCAGGAACTCGGTGCGGTCGAGGTCGTGCACGCGCGTCTCGCCGCCTTCGACCACCACGACGTCGTCGTAGGCCGCACCGTTCTCGGTCATGTAGAGCACGGTGCCTGCAGGTTCGGCGTACTCGGTCCAGATCCGCTGCAGCACGCGGGTGAGCCCCTCTGGTTGCACCTCCCAGTTCTGCGCGGTGCGGCGCAGCCCCCGCTCGACCGCGTGGATGCCGTCACTCGACGGATACGGGCTGCGCCGCACGCGCTCGGTCTCGGGCTCCGCGGAGACCGGCTGGTCGACCGGGGCCGTGCCGGAGACGAGGTCGCCGTGGTAGTAGTTCACGCCCTGCGTGTCGATGTGCTGCGCGATGGTCTCGAGGTCGCCGGGGTAGACGGCCGCCTCGAATCGCGCGACGCCATCGGCGTCCACCGCGCGGATGTCTTCGACGATGTCGGCCGGGTAGCTGCCCCGGTAGATCGGATCGAGGAACCAGCGGTTGAACTGCCCGTCCACGCGACGAGCGGCATCGACGTCGGCTGGATTCTGCGGGTCGGCGGGGTCGGCGACCGTGTGATTCAGGGTGATGCCGAGGTTGAGCGACGCATCACGTCGGCGGAACTCCTGCACCGTCTTGCCGTGCGCGAGCAGCAGATGGTGCGAGGCGAGCAGGCCTTCGGCGATGCTCGTGTGCCCCGGCGCGTGCTCACCCGCCGTATAGGAGAGGAACGACGAGCACCACGGCTCGTTCAGCGTGGTCCACACGTTCACGCGGTCGCCGAGCGCGTCGTGCATGGTGCCCGCGTACTCGAGGAAGCGGTCGACCGTGTCGCGGTTCGTCCAGCCACCGGCATCCTGCAGCGCCTGGGGCATGTCCCAGTGGTACAGCGTCAGCCACGGCAGGATGTCGGCGGCGAGCAGCTCGTCGACCAGGCGCTCGTAGAAGTCGACTCCCGCCGCGTTGACGGCTCCGCCGTCCGGACGCACCCGCGACCACGACGTCGAGAACCGATACGTCTGCAGGCCGAGCTGCTTCATGAGAGCGACGTCCTGCGGGTAGCGATGGTAGTGATCGCACGCGACGTCGCCGTTCTCGGCTCCGATCACGGCACCCGGCTCACGCGAGAACGCGTCCCAGATGGATGCGGTGCGCCCATCCTCGAACGCGGCCCCCTCGATCTGGTACGCGGCGGTCGCGGCGCCGAACAGGAAGTTCTCGGGGAAGGAGCGGGTCATAGGGGTCATCCTTTCACCGCGCCCGCCATGATGCCACTGACCAGCTGGCGCCCGGCGACCACGAAGAGCACGAGCAGCGGAAGGGTCGCGAGCACCGCGCCGGCGAGCACGATCGAGTAGTCGATGTAATAGCCCGACTGGAGCTGGCTGAGCGCCGTCTGCAGGGTCGGGTTCTGCGGGGAGAGCACGATGAGCGGCCAGAGGTAGTCGGTCCACGCGGTCATGAAGGTGAAGAGTCCGAGGATCGCCATGGCCGGCCGTGCTGCGGGGAGCCCGACGGTCAGGAAGGTGCGGAACTGGTTCGCGCCGTCCATGCGCGCGGCCTCGATCAGCTCGTCGGGGATCACATCGACCAGGTACTGCCGCATGAAGAAGACGCCGAACGCGGTGACGAGAGTCGGCACGATGACGGCGCCGATCGAGCCCGTCCAGCCGAGCTCGCGCATCAGCATGAACAGCGGGATGATGCCCAACTGCGTCGGGATCGCCATGGTCGCGATGACGAAGATCATGAGCCCGTCGCGGCCCTTGAAGCGCAGCTTCGCGAAGGCGTATCCGGCGAGCGTCGAGAACGTGACCACCGAGAGGGTGATGATGCCCGAGATGAGGAACGAGTTGCCGAGAGCGAGCCAGAACGGGATCGCATCGAACACCTGGGCCGCGTTCGCGAAGAAGTTGCCGCCCGGGATCAGCGGGAGCGTCTCACCGCGCGTCGCGTTCGTGCCGCTCGCGACCACGACCGACCACCACAGCGGATACACGCTGCCGATGATGAACGCGGCCAGGAGCCCGTAGGTGAGGAAGCCGGGGCGGCTGCCGATACCGGCGGTGCCGGACGATGTGCTCCGGCGACGGCGGATCTTCTCGGGGACGCTCAGCGCCTGGGTGGCGGTCATCGCGCGTTCTCCTCGGTCGTGGTGGCGATCGTCGCTCCGGCGGCGGCTGCGGTCGCCGCCGTGGCGGCGGTGCGCGCCCGGCGACGGGCGGCGCGGTTCTTCGGTGCCTCTCCGGTGGAGATCCGCCGGGAGATCAGGAAGTTGATCACGCCGATGCCGACGATCAGCAGGAACAGCAGGATGGCGACGGCGGACGCTTCACCGAGGTTGCGGCGGAAGAACGCGAGCTCCCACAGGAACAGCACCGTCGTCTGGAACTGCCGGTCGCTGCCGCCGATCCCGCCGGCCGTCGACACGTCGAACAGGCGCGGCTCGGCGAAGACCTGCAGCCCGCCGATCGTCGCGGTGATGATGACGAAGATCAGGGTGGGGCGGATCGTGGGGATCGTGATCGAGAAGAAGCGGCGTGCAGCCCCTGCCCCGTCGAGCGCGGCGGACTCGTACAGGTCGCGCGGCACGGCCTGCATCGCCGCCAGCAGGATGAGGGCGTTGTAACCGGTCCAGCGGAAGTTCACCATGACCGCGATCGCGATGTGCGACAGCGCGGTGTTGTGCTTCCATTCCTGGTCGGCGATGCCGACCAGGTTGAGCAGGTTGTTGGCCAGGCCGTCGGCCTCGTTGAAGATGCTCGAGAAGATGATGGCGACGGCGACCGGGGTGACCACGAACGGGATGAGCACGCTCATGCGCCAGAAGGTCGGAGCCCGCAGTCCGCGGTCGAGGAGGTACGCGATCACGAGGGCCACGGCCAGCTGCGGGATCGCGGAGAGCAGGAAGATGCTCAGGGTGTTGCCGATCGAGTTCCAGAACATCGCATCGCCGAGGATCTCGACGAAGTTGCCGACACCGACGAACTCGCCCTCGCCCTCGAGCAGGTCCCACTCGTGCACGGCCACCCACACCGTGTAGAGCAGTGGGAACAAGCCGACCAGTCCGAACAGCAGGAAGAACGGCGAGATGTAGAAGTACGGCGAGGCGTTCTGGTCGAACCGTGAGACGCGGTGGCGCCAGGAGCGCTTCGGCGGAGCATCCGAAATAGTGGAGGCGGCGCGCTGCTGCTCCGCCGGCGGGGCGGTGAGAGTCATGGGGTGTCCTTGTCCCGGTGTTCCGAGGGTTTCCGGTCGCAGTTCCTGCCGCCGCCGTGGAGTGGAGGCGACAGGAACTGCGACCGGAAGGGATGTCAGCCGACGAGGTCGTTCAACAGACCGATGGCCTGGTCCCAGGCGCCCTGCGTGTCGGTCTCGCGACGGTCGAGACTGCTGAGCGCCGGACCGAAGACGTTCTCCTGGATGACCGAGTCATCGGCACCCTTGAACTGGGCGACGACACCCTTGGCGCGCTCGGCGAGGATCGCACCGGTCGGAGCATCGTTGAAGAAGGCGTTCGGCGTCGCATCGGAGGCGAGCGTCTCCTGCGCCTTGATCGTGGAGGGGAAGTTGCCGGCAGCTGCGGACTGCTTCACCTGCTGCTCGGGCTGCGTCAGCCAGTCGGCGAGCTCGGCGGCCGCCTTCTTGTGCTGCGACGACTCCGGGATCGACAGGAATGCTCCACCCCAGTTGGCCGCGCCTCCGGGGAACACGTCGGCGAAGTCCCATCCGGTCGATGCGTCACCGCCACCGGCCTCGACCTGACCCTGCACGACGCCGAGCATCCAGCCCGGGCACACGAAGGTCGCGAATGTGCCGTCGACGAACGACTTGCCGCCGTTCCAGTCCCACGCCGTCTGCGCGGCAGACTGGCCGCCTTCGGTCGCGGCGCCCAACAGCTCGAAGCGCTCCTTGAGCTCGGCGTTGTCCTCGACGTTCAGCTCGCCGTCGGTCGTGTAGTACCCCTCATCGAGCTGGTTGACCATGGCGTTCCAGACGAAGCCGGAGTGGTCGTACCAGGCCTTGCCCGTCTTCGCGGTGTAGTCGGCACCCACCTGGAAGTAGTTCTCCCAGTCGCCGTTCAGCAGCTCGGCGACGGACTCGCGGTCGCTCGGGAGACCGGCAGCCTCGAATGCGGCCCCGTTGTAGCAGATACCGCTCGGGCCGATGTCGGTGCCGTAGCCGATGACGCGGCCTTCGGCATCGGTCGCCTGGCCGTACTTCCAGTCGACCCAGTCGTCCTTGCGGTCCTCGATGCCGTAGTCGCGCAGGTCGACGAAGGTGTCGGAGACATCCATGATCGCGCCGAGCCACCCTTCCTCGATCGCGACGACGTCGCTGAGGCCGGAGCCGGCGGCGATCTTGGTGAAGGCATCGGTGCGGGCGTTGCCACCGGTGTCGATGTTGGTCGCCTCGATCTTGACGTTCGGATGCGCCTTCTCATACTCCTTGTAGAGATCTTCGTAGCCGAAGGTGCCGAAGGTGGTGACGGTCAGCGTGACCTCCTCGTCGGCGCTTCCTTCCGCAGCATCGCCGGTGCTGCCGGAGCAGCCGGCGAGGGCGAGGGCGGAGACGGATGCCACGGCGGCAGTCACGAGGATCCGGTTGCGGGCACGTGTGTTCACGGTTCACTCCTTTGTGGTGGTCGTGCGGTGTGTGTAGTGCTTCGGGACGCGTGTGGGAGCGCTCCCACGCGCTGAGGAGTCACTCTATGGGAGCGCTCCCACAGTGTCAAGCGGACCGGTGCGGGCTCGGAGCCGTTCACAACTCAGGAAGAACACGCGGTTCCTGCCGCCACAGGCCCACTTTCAATGAAACGGTCGCGTTTCTCCTGAGTTGCGCACGGAGGGGTAGCCTTGCTCGGTGCCCGAAGCCACGCTCTCCCCCGCCCTCGTCCGCGCCGAAGCCCTGATCCGCAACGTGCCAGACTACCCGCAGCCGGGCATCATCTTCCGCGACATCACGCCGCTCCTCGCCGACGCCGAAGCACTCCGGGTCACGACCGAGGCGATCATCGAGCCCTTCGCGGGCCAGTTCGACGTGATCGCGGGCGTCGAGGCGCGCGGGTTCATCCTCGCCAGCGCCGCCGCCATCGCCGCAGGTGTCGGCCTCATCCCGATCCGCAAGGCGGGCAAGCTGCCCCGGCCCGCGGCATCCGTCGACTACGCCCTGGAATACGGCACCGCGACGATCGAGATGCACGACGACCTGCCCGCGGGCTCCCGCGTGCTGCTCATCGACGACGTGCTCGCCACCGGCGGCACCCTCGCCGCGGGGCGCGAGCTCGTCGAACGCCTCGGCAGCCACGTCGTCGGCATCTCGGTGCTGTTCGAGATCGACGGCCTCGGCGGCCGCGAAGCAGTCGGCGACCTCCACACCGTCTTCCACTCTGCGTAGGGCGCTTCGCGCCCAGGACGCCACGGTCGTCGAGTGCACGGCTTCTCGCCGAGTGCACGGCATCCGCGCGCGCGTAAGCCGTGCACTCGTCAGCTAGCCGTGCACTCGACGCCGGGATGCGGGGGATGCGGGGGATGCGGCGAGGGAGAGGCTCGGGCGGGGCAGTAGACTGGGTCCGCCCCTCCGCCCGCGACTCTTGGAGCCGTCATGCCCACCATCGTCGTCGACGTCATGCCCAAGCCCGAACTGCTCGACCCGCAGGGGAAGGCCGTCTCCGGCGCCTTCGCCCGCCTCGGCATCGAAGGCTTCACCGACGTCCGCATCGGCAAGCGCTTCGAGCTCACCGTCGAGGGCGAGGTCACCGACGAGGTTCTCGCCGAGGCCAAGCGCATCGCCGACGAGGTGCTCTCCAACTCCGTGATCGAAGACGTCGTCGGCATCGAGGTCGCGGAGTGACCGTCCGCATCGGCGTCATCACCTTCCCCGGCTCGCTCGACGACCGCGACGCGCAGCGCGCCGTCCGCATCGCCGGCGCCGAGCCCGTCGCCCTGTGGCACGGCTCGCACGACCTCGAAGGTGTCGACGCCCTCGTCCTCCCCGGTGGGTTCAGCTACGGCGACTACCTGCGCGCCGGCGCGATCGCCGCGCTCTCGCCGATCATGAGCGAGGTCAAGGATGCGGCGGCGAAGGGCATGCCCGTCCTCGGCATCTGCAACGGCTTCCAGATGCTCGTCGAGGCGCATCTGCTCCCCGGCGGCCTGATCCGCAACAACCACCAGCACTTCGTGCGTCGCGACCAGAAGCTCACGGTCGAGAACTCCGACACCGCGTGGACCAATGCGTTCCGCACCGGCCAGGAGATCGTGATCCCGCTCAAGAACGCCGACGGCGGCTACATCGCCGACGAGCAGACCCTCGACCGCATCGAGGGCGAGGGTCTCGTGGCCTTCCGCTACGCCGGAGTCAACCCGAACGGCTCACTCCGCGACATCGCAGGCCTCACCAACGAGTCGGGCAACGTGGTCGGCCTCATGCCGCACCCCGAGCACGCCACCGAGGCAGGTTTCGGCCCCGACACCGCCGCCGCCATGCGCAGCGGTGTCGACGGACTCGACTTCTTCACGAGCGCCATCGCCGCGGTCGCCCGCGTCGCCGCGTAACCCCCAGGGGCGAACGGCAGGTCAGTCGACCGGCAGGGTGAACGGATTGTCGCCCACCGCCGCGAGCAGGTACCAGGCGGTCGCGCCCGTATGCAGGCTGGCGTAGTAGAGGTCGCCGAAACCGGAGTCGAGGCCGTCGTTCGAGGTCGCGACGATGCCTTTGCCGTCGCCGTTCGGGGCATCGCGCTGCGCCAGACGGATGCTGCTCAGCAGCGTCTCCGCACGGTCGGCATCGCCCGGTGCGTCACGCAGCTCGAGCGCGAGCGCGAGGTGCCCACTGCCCTCGAACCACGCCTTCGACACGTCGACCTCGCTGATCGAAGGTCCCGTGTAGGGGCCGTCGGTCGCGATGAGGTTCGCCAGCGTCCAGTCCAGCGCCGCGCCGTAGCGTGGGTCGCCGGTGGCGAGTGAACTCCACGTCTGCGCGTCCAGGGGAATGGGACGAGTGTTGGCAGTCGAGCCGTCGAGCCCGGTGCCGGTGTTCACGTGGCCGTCTGCGCCCTGCATCGCCGCGACGAAGTCGGCTGCGACCGCTGCCCGGTCGGACCACACCGCATCACCGGTGAGCTGTGCCAGCTGCGTGAAGAAGCCGGACACGTCGCTGTTGTGCTCCGTCGACTTCCAGGTCAGCGACGTGCCGTCCTCGAGCTGACCCCCGGTGTAGCCGTACGGGGCTCGATCCATGTCGGCCGTGTTGTCCTGGATCCACTGCCCCACGCGCAGCGCGCCGTCGAGGTATCGCGAATCCCCGGTGGCATGGGCGAGACGAGTGAGCGCCAACCCGACCCAGGCCTGGTTCCCGGTGAAAGATCCGGGACCGGTGATCTCCACCCGCCCCTGACGGATGCCGTGCGGCTCGTAAGATGCCCGAGTGCGGCCGTCGCCGATCGGGTCGTTCTCCTGAACGAGGAGGAGCGTGTCACCGATCGCCCGCGCGCGGCGGAGGTCATCCGGCAGGCCGCGGGCGGTGTACGCGATGATGACGAGCGCGTCGTCGTAGACGAACGAGGGCGTGAAGTCCCAGCTCGGAGTGGTGAAGAACCCGCCCTCGTAGCTGCGCGGCAGGCAGTGGCCGGCTCCATCGCAGAACTCGTCGGTGCGCGCATCCAGGAACTCGTATGCCAGCGCGACGGACTGGGCGGGATCGAGAGGATTCGCCCCGGGCGCCTGGTCGTCGGAAGGCCGCGCGGCACCCAGAGCGGCGGGAGCCGCGCCCACGAGCACCGCTGCGGCGACGAGCGCGGCGGCTATCCCCCATGGCGCGGATCGGCGCGGAGAACCGGACATCGAGACCCCTCGGTCAGTACCGCGGCCCGTCAGCAGCACGCGGGCGACCAGGAGGCCACGACATCACACTGACAGTTCGGTCGCGCCCGCAGAAGCGGCGAAGGTCTAGGGATGCCTCGCCGATCGGCGAATCCGATCTCTGCCGATTCGACGGCCCCGGTCGGGGCGACTTCCGGGCCCCGGCCCCTACGCCAGAGCCGGCGGCCAGACTCCGATGATGAGCGCCATGATGACGACGGTGACCAGCTCGTGAGCGATGTTCAGGGTGGTGAGTCGGGTCGAGCGCCCCTCGAACGCGTCATGCGTGATGAACCGGGCGGCGGTGAAGCCCGCCCACAATGTGACCGCGGTGACGATCGCACCCCAGAAGTACGATCCGCCGTAGAAGTGCCAGGCGATCGAGGAGGCTCCGGCGAGCACCCACGCCGTGATGAAGCTCACGATGACCGTGGTGATGATCGGCCATGCCGCGGTCGCCGCCGGGCGGTCCATGTCCACGTTCGCGAGCTTCGACCAACGCGTGCCGAACACCTTCGGGGCGTACCAGACCGAGCCGACGAGCATGCTCGACGCGGTGGCCAGCAGGACCGCCCAGTAGTTGATCTCGGGAACCATGACAGCCTCCACTCATCGGATGCCTCACCATACTCCCGGGGTGCACCGCCGCGCGTGCGGCACGGCCGCACATCACTGACCACAGGCCCGACCCCGTCCGCCGAACCGATTCGATCCCGGCTCTGGCATGAATGTAAGCGTTTGCACTAGCCTGTTCCCATGGCACAGCTTGAGCAGATCGCAGCCCCCGGTTCCGAGTGGTGGCGCAGCGCCGTCATCTACCAGATCTACCCCCGTTCCTTCGCGGATGCCTCGGGTGACGGCATCGGCGACCTGCCGGGCATCACCAGCCGGCTCGACGCGCTGCAGGAGCTCGGCGTCGACGCGATCTGGCTGAGCCCGTTCATGACAAGCCCGCAGCGCGACGCCGGTTACGACGTGGCCGACTACCGCGACGTCGACCCGCTGTTCGGCACGCTCGCCGACTTCGACGACATGCTCGAGGCCGCCCATGCCCGCAACATCCGCGTGGTGGTCGACCTGGTCCCGAACCACTCGTCCGACCAGCACGTGTGGTTCCAGGAAGCATTGAAGGCCGCACCGGGAAGCCCCGAGCGCGCCCGCTACATCTTCCGCGACGGCAAGGGCGAGAACGGCGAGCTTCCGCCGAACAACTGGGAATCGGTGTTCGGCGGCGGCATGTGGGAGCGCGTCGTCGAGGCCGACGGCACCCCCGGCCAGTGGTACCTGCACATCTTCGACGCGACCCAGCCCGACTTCGACTGGACCAACGAAGAGGTGCGCGAAGAGTTCCGCTCCATCCTGCGCTTCTGGCTCGACCGCGGTGTCGACGGCTTCCGTGTCGACGTCGCCCACGGCATGATCAAGGCCGACGGTCTGCCCGACTACACGCCCCCGAGCGATGCCGACTCCATGGGCGGCGGGGAGTCGAACGTGCCGTACTGGGGCCAGGACGGCGTGCACGACATCTATCGCGACTGGCACCAGGTGCTCGCCGAGTACGACGGTGACCGTGCCCTGTGCGGCGAAGCCTGGATGCCGACGCTCACGCAGACCGCCCTCTGGGTGCGTCCTGACGAGATGCACCAGACCTTCAACTTCCCGTACCTGATGACCCCGTGGGACGCGAAGGCCCTGGGCGACGTCATCCGCGAGTCGCTCGACGAGTTCGGCCGCGTCGGCGCACCGAGCACCTGGGTGCTCTCGAACCACGACGTCGTGCGCCACGCCTCGCGCCTCGCGCTGACCGCCGACAACCCGCAAGGCGAGGGCATCGGCCCGAACACCCCGAGCAAGCCCGACACCGCGATCGGCCTCGCTCGCGCCCGTGCCGCGACCACGCTCATGCTGGCTCTTCCCGGTTCGTCGTACCTGTACCAGGGTGAGGAGCTCGGACTGCCCGAGGCCATGGAGATCCCGGACGAGTTCCGTCAGGACCCGACCTGGTTCCGCACGAACGGCGAGCGCTACGGACGCGACGGATGCCGCGTGCCGCTGCCCTGGGAAGCGGAGGCTCCGGCCTTCGGCTTCAACGACACGGGCCTGTCGTGGCTCCCGCAGCCCGCGGACTGGGCGGCCTACGCCCGCGACGTCGAAGAGGTCGACCCCGGCTCGACCCTCGCGCTGTACAAGCGGCTGCTGGCTGCACGCCGTGAGCACGGCTTCGGCAGCGGCTCCCTGGTCTGGGAAGACGCCGGCCCCGACGCGGTGGCCTTCCGCCGCGGCGACGTGCACGTGGTCGCGAACCTCGGCACCGCACCGATCGAGCTACCGGCCGACGCCTTCGTGATGCTGCAGAGCCAGCCGTTCGAGGGCGCGTCGATCCCGGTCGACACCGCCGTCTGGTACACCACCGCAACCCAGGCCTGATAGGCCCTTCCGGTCGCGATTCCTGTTGCTCACCCCCACGTGAGACGACAGGAATCGCGACCGGAACCTTTCGACAGAGGGAACCATGGCCAGCATCGATGAGGTCGCCCGGCTCGCCGGAGTCTCCACCGCGACCGTCTCGCGCGCACTGAGCGGACGCGGTCACGTGTCCGAGTCCGCTAAGGAGAGGGTGCAGGCCGCGGCGCAGTCACTCGGCTACGTGGTCTCCTCGCGCGCGTCGAGCCTGGCCTCTGGTCGCACCCGCAACGTCGGGGTGATCGTGCCCTTCCTCGACCGGTGGTTCTTCAGCACGGTGCTCTCCGGCGTCTCCGCCGCGCTCATGCGCGAGGGCTACGACATCACGCTGTACAACATCACCGCCGACAAGGACGTGCGCCGGCACGTGTTCGACACCTTCCTGCGTCGGCAGCGCGTGGACGCCGTGATCGCCGTGTCGATCGAGCTCGACGAGGACGAGACGCAGTACCTGCTCGACCTCGGGCTTCCCGTCATCGCGATCGGCGGCCCGAACCCCAAGCTCGACACGCTGACGGTCGACGACGTCGCGGTCGCCCAGCTGGCCACGGAGCACCTGATCAGCCTCGGCCACACCGACATCGCGCACATCGGGGCCAACCCGGAGTTCGACATCGACTTCCACATCCCGACCAATCGCCGCCTGGGCTTCGAGAAGGCTCTGGCGAAGGCCGGGATCCCCCTGAATCACGCCTTCCTCGAACCTGCCGACTTCACGGTCGAGGGCGGTTACCGGGCGGCGAAGCAGCTGCTCGGGCGGCCCGGCCCCCGCCCGACCGCGGTGTTCGCGGCGTCGGACGAGATGGCCATCGGGGCGCTGCTCGCGGCTCGCGATCTGGGCTTCAGCGTGCCCGAGGAACTGTCGATCGTCGGCATCGACGGACACGAGCTCGGCGAGTTCTTCCGCCTGACCACGGTCGATCAGTTCCCGCTCGGACAGGGCGAGCGGGCAGCGGACGCGGTTCTGGCGAAGCTCGCCACCCCGGATGCCGTGCACATCCCGTCTGCGCTTCCGTACGAGTTGAACGTGCGCGGCACCACCGCTCGCCTGGTCTAGCCCGGAAGCAGGGTGGCGTCGCGCCACGTGCGATAGCCGCCGTCGAGGTTGCGCACGTCGACACCGTGCTGCCGCAGCAGTCGGGTCGCGATGTGGCCACGCAATCCGACCTGGCAATGCACGACGACGGCCCCTTCGGGAAGGTCGTCGAGCCGGTCGCGGAGCTCGTCGAGTGGCACGTTCACGGCGCCGGGGATCGCTCCGGCCGCGAACTCCGACGACGAACGCACATCGACGAGAGTCGCGCCGGCCCGGCGCGCATCATCGAGCTCATGCCATTGGATCGTCGGGGTCGTGCCGGTACGGGTGTTCTCCGCAACGTAGCCGAGGATGTTCACCGCATCCTTCGCGGAGCCGAACTGCGGCGCATAGGCGAGTTCGAGGTGCGCCAGCTCGGCCGCGGTCAGCCCGGCGTGCATCGCCGTCGCCACCACGTCGATCCGTTTGTCGACGCCGTCGCGACCGACGATCTGCGCACCGAGGATGCGGTCGGATCGCGGGTCGGCGAGCATCTTCATCGACAGCGTCTCGGCACCAGGGAAATAGCCGGCGTGGGAACCGGGGTGCACATGCACGACGTAAAAGTCCCGTCCGGCGGCGCGGAGCTGCTTCTCGCTCCATCCGACCTTCGCCGCCGCGATGCCGAAAACCTCGACGATGCCCGTGCCCAGTGCAGGACGCGAGGACTCCTCACGACCGGCGATGAGGTCGGCCACCATCCGCCCATGCCGGTTCGCGAGTCCCGCCATCGTGATCAGTGCCGCGTCACCACCCACGAGGTCGGCCTTCTCTACGCCGTCTCCGACGGCGAACACGTCCGGAGCACTCGTACGGTAGGCCTCGTCGACGTGGATCCCCCCGGTCGCACCGATCCGGATGCCGGCGGCTTCGGCCAGCGCGGTCTCCGGCACGACGCCGGACGCGTCGATGACGAGCTCGGCGGGGACAGACGCGCCGTCGCTCAGCCCGACGCTTCCGCGACCCACCTCGGCGACCTCGACCCCGAGGCGCACGTCGACGCCGTGCGCGCGGATATCGGCAGCGATCGGGGCGGCCATCTCCGTGTCGAGGGGCGAGAGCAGTTGCGGCGCACGCTGCACGAGAGTCACGGATGCTCCGCGCGCGACGAGGTTCTCGACCGCCTCGAGACCCGTGTAGCCGCCGCCGACCACCACGACGGGAAGACCAGGGCGCACGAGCGCATCGATCGCATCCGCATCCTCGACCGTCCTCAGGCTGCGCGTCGGGATATCCGAGCTCGGCTCGTCCCGACGCGGCCGCGCGCCGGTGGCGAGGATCAATCGGTCATAGGGCTGAGTGAAGCGGCGCCCGCTCTCGCGGTCGACGACCTCGACGAGTTTCTGCGCGGTATCGATACGCACGACATCGTGACGCACGCGCACGTCGAGTCGGAAGCGGCTGTGCAGTGACGCGGGCGTCTGCAGCAGCAGTGAATCCCGCTCGGCGATCACGCCTCCGACGTAATAGGGCAGGCCGCAGTTCGCGTACGAGACCTCGGGTCCGCGCTCGAAGACCACGATCTGCGCGTGCTCGTCGAGACGGCGCAGGCGTGCGGCCGCCGACATCCCTCCGGCGACCCCACCGACGATGACGACGCGGAGCGGCTCGACGGCGGTCATCGCTGGAACAGCCGTGAGAAAAGGCCGCGCTGCCCCTGCTCCTTCGCGTGCCCGGAGCACCACTCGGAAGCCGGCACGGTGACCCGCACGGCATCGACGTGCTGACCGCAGCCCGCCCAAGTCGTCTTATCGCAGGTCTTGCATCGGACTGCTCTGCACATTGTTCTCGACTCCTCACTGATACCCCCGTGGGTATGCGTGCACCCACTATACCCCCGGGGGTATAGTGGGAATCCCAGCCGACACTCAGGGAGCGACCATGTCAACCGCAGACGCCGAGACCCAGCGCAGGATCGCCAACCGCCTCAAGCGCGCCCAGGGACAACTCGGAGCCGTGATCGCGGCGGTCGAGAGCGGAGGCGACTGCCGAGCGGTCGTGACACAGCTCGCCGCCGTCACCTCCGCGCTCGACAAGGCGGGCTTCCAGATCATCGCCTCCGCCATGAAGGACTGCCTGACCGACCCCGAGTCGGAGACGGAAGCGGCCACCGACACCGGTGGGGTGTCGATGGCCGAACTGGAGAAGCTCTTCCTCTCCCTCGCGTGAACCGCGGCGTCGCCGATCAGCTCGCGACGATGAGTCCCTTCGTCGCGGTGCGGGCCGCCTCGAATCGACGCTGCACGTCGGGCCAGTTCACGAGGTTCCAGAACGCCTTGACGTAGTCGGCGCGCACGTTGAGGTAGTCGAGGTAGTAGGCGTGCTCCCAGACGTCGAGCTGCAGCAGCGGGGTGACCCCGAGCGGCGCGTTGCCCTGCTGGTCGAACAGCTGGAAGATCACGGGGCGGGCGCCCACGCTGTCCCAGGCGAGCACGGCCCAGCCCGATCCCTGCACACCGAGTGCGGTCGCGGTGAAGTGCGCACGGAAGGCATCGATCGACCCGAATGCGTCGACGAGTGCGGCCTCGAGCTCACCCTCGGGAGCGCCGCCACCCTCGGGCGAGAGGTTCTGCCAGAACACCGAGTGGTTGATGTGACCGCCGAGGTTGAACGCGAGGTCCTTCTCGAGCTTGTTCACGTTGGCGAGATCACCGGCGCTGCGGGCCGTCGCGAGCTGCTCGAGAGCGGTGTTCGCCCCCGTCACGTAGGCCTGGTGGTGCTTGGAGTGGTGCAGCTCCATGATCTTGCCGGAGATGTGCGGCTCGAGGGCCGAGTAGTCGTAGGGCAGCTCGGGGAGCGTGTAAAGAGTGGACATGACGTCTTCCTTTCAGTGGTGAGTGTCGTGCGGAAGTGCGTGGAAGCGGCGGTCGAGATAGACGAGAGGGCGCCCGGCTTGCCCCGGCAGCACCTCGATGACCTCGGCGATGACCACGGTCGACGAGCCGACGGCCACGGTCTGGATCGTCCGACAGCGCAGGGCGGCCCTGGCCTCGGGCAGGTGCGGTTCGCCGGTCGGCAGCGTCGCCCAGCCCTGCTCGGGTGTGAAGCGCTCGGAGCCGCTGACCGCGAAGCTCTGCGCGAGGTCGGAGTGCTCGTCGTCGATGAGGTGCACCACGAAGGTGTCGGCTCCGAGGATCGCCCCGGCGGAGCCGGTGGCACGAGTCACGGAGAACACGATCGCTGCCGGATCGACCGCGACCGAGGCGACGCTCGACGCGGTGAGACCGACGGGGCCCTCCGAGGTGCTCGCGGTGATGATCGCGACGCCGGCGGGATGTGTGCGGAACGCGGCCTTGAGCCCTTCGCCGATCGGGGTGGGCACGGGTGTTGCGGTCATCGGCCGGTCTCCATCATCTGCTCCTGCTTCGCATGTGTCAGCATCTCATCGCGCTCGACGATCTTCGTCCGCTCGCGACCGCGCTCCGCTCCGGCACCGCGCTCCGCGGCATCGATCCGCAGCCAGCCGTCGAGGTCGACCGCGTGCGCGAGATGGGCGATCGGATCGTCGTCGCGCGCTTCTCGCTCGACCGATTCGAGGTCATCCACGACGTGTCCGATGGTCTGCGCGGCGTCCGACTTGGTCGAGCCGATCAGCCCGACCGGGCCGCGCTTGATCCACCCCGTCGCATACAACCGCGGGATCGGCGCACCGTCCGCATCGATGACGCGGCCTTCGACATGCGGCACGACGCCGAGGGCGGCGTCGAACGGCATCCCGGGAACGGGTGTCGAGCGGTAGCCCACCGCCCGGTAGACGGCTCCGACGTCATAGCGCAGCAGTTCACCCGTGCCGACCATGCGGCCGAGCTCATCGGATGCTGTGCGCTCCATCTCGATGCCGGTCACGGTATCGGTGCCGAGCAGTCGCACCGGGCGCTGCCGGAGGTGCAGGTGGATGCGACGCGAGGCTGTGCGGCTCGCGGGATCGAGGGCCGCCCATTCGGTCATGGTGCGCACGATGATACGGCGCTGCGAGAACTGCGCCACCATCCGCTCGGCGTGCGCGTCGAGGGCGAGCTCGTCCGGGTCGACGATCACATCGACGTCCTCCTGCTCGGCGAGCTCACGCAGCTCCATGGCCGAGAAGCGCACGTCGGCCGGGCCCCGACGGGCGAACAGGTGCACGTCGCGCAGCGGGCTGGCCGCGAGCTGGTCGAGCACGGCATCCGGAGTGTCGGTGTGCGTCAGGGTGGAGGCGTGCCTGGCGAGGATCCGCGTCACATCGAGCGCAACGTTGCCGGCGCCGAGCACCGCGACGGACTCGGCGGCGAGCGGCCAGGTGCGCGGCGCATCGGGGTGCCCGTCGTACCAGGCCACGAAGTCGGCCGCGCCGAAGGAGCCGGGCAGATCGATGCCGGGGATGTCGAGCGCGACATCGAGGTCGGCCCCCGTCGCCACGATCACGCCGTCGTACGCGGCACGCAGCTCGTCGATCTCGACGTCACGGCCGATCTCGACGTTGCAGCGCAGCCGGATGCGCGGGTTCACGAGCACCTCGTGCAGGGCATCGGTGATCTTGCGGATGCGGGGGTGATCCGGGGCGACCCCGTAGCGGACCAGCCCGTAGGGCGCCGGGAGCTTCTCGAACAGGTCGATCGACGCGTTCGGCACGCGGCCGAGCAGGATGTCGGCGGCGTAGATGCCCGCGGGCCCTGCTCCGACGATGGCGATGCGCGGTGCGGCGATGGTCATGCGTGGTCCCCCTGTGGCGCGAGCGCGGCGATGATCGGGTGGTCGAAGGCGAGCATCCCCGTCTTGGCCGCCCCACCGGGAGAGCCGAGCTCGTCGAAGAACTCGACGTTGGCCTTGTAGTAGTCCTGCCACTCATCGGGCAGATCGTCTTCGTAGAAGATGGCCTCGACCGGGCACACCGGCTCGCATGCACCGCAGTCGACACACTCGTCGGGGTGGATGTAGAGCGAGCGTTCACCCTCGTAGATGCAGTCGACGGGGCACTCGTCGATGCAGGCCTTGTCCTTCACATCGACGCACGGCAGAGCGATCACATAGGTCATCGCGGGGTCTTCGTTCGGGTCACACTGTCCTCGTTCGGTCGATCGACCCGTTTCGGGGCCACTCGTCAACCGTAAAACCTCAAGTATACTTGAGGTCAAATCGAAGGAGAGACAGCCGGATGACTCCGCACGCACCTGACGAGCCGCTGACGATCGGCGAGATGACCAGGCGCACCGGTGTCGCGGCCTCCGCGTTGCACTTCTACGAGACGCTCGGCCTCATCGCCTCGACCCGCACTCCCGGCAATCAGCGCCGCTACGCCCGGCACATGCTGCGCCGCGTCTCGCTCATCACGGTCGCCAAACGCCTCGGTATCCCGCTCTCCGACGTGCAGACCGCGTTCGCCGACGTGCCGCTGACCGAGACCCCGAGCCACGCCGACTGGCAGCGGGCCTCGAGGCGGTGGAAGCGCGAGCTCGAGAAGCGGCGCGAGGGCATCGAGCGCCTCGAACGCGAACTGACCGGATGCATCGGCTGCGGCTGCCTGTCGATGAAGGCGTGCGGCCTGCTCAACCCCGACGACGCCCTCGGCACCCAGGGCGCCGGCCCCCAGCGCCTTCAGGACTGATAGTCCACTCTTCCCTCACTCGCGTTGAGACCCACGCCCGCCGCCGGGACCCACCGCCGGATACGTCGGCGGTGGGTCCCGGCGAAGGCAGGAGTGCGACGGGTCAGGCGACCTCGAAGTCCGCGGAGAGGAGCACCTCGTCGCGCGAGCTCGGACCCACCAGCAGCTCGAACGCGCCGGCCTCGACGATGCGGTTGCCCGCGGCATCCACGATCGTGCAGTCGGCAACCGGCAGCTCGACCCGCACCTGCACGGACTCACCCGGAGCGACGTCGACCTGGCGGAAGGTCTTGAGCTCTCGGTCGGTCCAGCTCACGCTCGTCACGGAGTCGCGCACGTAGACCTGCACGGTCTCGCGTACGGGCCGCTCCCCCGTGTTCGACACCGTGAGGTGACCGACGATCGTGTCGGACTCCCCCAGCGAGGTCGCCTCCAGCACGAGGTCGGAGTACTCCACCGTCGTGTACGACAGCCCCTCGCCGAACGCCCAGGCCGGCGACTGCGTGAGGTCGGCGTAGCGGTCGCCGTGCTGTCCGCGGATCTGGTTGTAGTACGTCGGCTGCTGACCCACGTGGCGCGCGAACGAGATCGGCAGACGCCCGGACGGCTCGGCCGCCCCCGAGATGATGTCGGCCAGAGCGCGCCCGCCCTGCATGCCCGGGTTCGCCGCCCAGATCACGGCGGCGGCCTTCGACGCGGAGGCCGGGAGCACGAGCGGCTTCGAGGCGAGCAGCACGATCACGACGGGCTTCCCTGTCGCGATGAGCGCGTCGATCAGCGCGTTCTGCCCACCGATGAGTTCGAGCGTTGCGGTGGAGCGTCCCTCGCCCACGAGCTCGATCCGATCGCCCACGACCGCTACGACGACGTCGGAGTCGGATGCCGCGGCGACGGCTTCCGCGATCAGTGCGGCATCCGGCTCGCAGGCCTTCACGACCGGGGGACGCGGCTGCTTGTCGGGGAAGAACGGCCCCTGCGGGTCTTCCTCGAGGGTGAGGATGTCGGCACCGCGGGCGTGCGTGACGGTCCAGCCGTCGATCGCCTGCAACCCGTCGAGCACGGTCGTGATCATCTCGCGCGGCTGACCGTCGAGCCAGCCCGCCTGACCCGAGCCGCCGGCCCAGTCGCCGAGCTGCGTCTGCGCGTCGTCAGCGAGAGGGCCGGTGACGGTGACCTTCAGCGCAGACGTGGGGTCGAGCGGCAGCACGCCATCGTTCTCGAGCAGCACGAGCGAACGGCGCGTGACCTCGAGGTTCAGGTCGGCGTGCGCCGCACTGCCCACCACGGCGTCGAGCTCGGTGCCGGGCAGGCGCGGGTTCTCGAAGAGCCCCAGCTCGAACTTGAGCGTCAGGATGCGGGCGGCCGCCGCGTCGAACGCGTCCTCGGCGAGCATGCCCTGGGCGACGGCGTCGAGCGCCCCCTCGAAGAAGGCCGGCGTGGTCATGATCATGTCGTTGCCCGCCCGCACGGCCGCCGCGGCCGCGTGCGTGATGTCGGGCTGGATCCGCTGTTCCCACACCATGCGACCGACGTTGTCCCAGTCGGTGATGAGAGTGCCGGTGTAGCCCCACTCGCCGCGCAGCACGTCGCTGAGCAGCCAGTCGTTGGTCGTGATCGGCACCCCGTCGGTGGTCTGGTAGCCGAGCATGAACGTGCGGCACCCTTCGCGGGCGACGCGCTCGAACGGCGGCAGGAACCACGAGCGCAGCTTGCGTCGTGAGATGTCGGCCTCGCTCGCATCGCGCCCGCCCTGGGTCTCGGAGTAGCCGGCGAAGTGCTTGGCGGTCGCGAGGATCGCGGTGGGGTCGTCGAGTCCGTCGCCCTGGTAGCCGCGCACCATCGCCGAGGCGAGCTCGCCGATCAGGAACGGGTCTTCACCGAAGGTCTCGTCGATGCGGCCCCAGCGCAGGTCACGCGCGATGCACAGCACAGGAGAGAAGGTCCAGTGGATGCCGGTCACCGCGACCTCTTCGGCCGTCGCGCGGGCGACGCGTTCGACGAGGTCGGAATCCCATGACGCGGCCATGCCGAGCTGCGTCGGGTAGATCGTCGCACCCGGCCAGAACGAGTGCCCGTGGATGCAGTCCTCCCCCACCAGCAGCGGGATGCGGAGCCGGGTCTGGGCGGTGAGCTCGTTCGCCCGCAGGATGCGCTCCGGCGAGGTGTGCAGGATCGATCCCGCGTGGCGGCGGGCGATGTGGTCGTCGATGTCGTCGCGGGCGTCGAGCTGGAGCATCTGCCCGACCTTCTCCTCCAGCGTCATGCGGCTGAGGAGGTCGGCCACGCGCTCGGGGATCGAGAGCGCGGGGTCCTGGTACGGGAGCTGCGTGGTCAGAGTCTGAGAGGTCATCACTTCGTGTTCTGGGTCGAGTTCGGTGTCGAGGTCTTCGGGGAGTCGGAGGTGTCGGGCGAGGTCGCCGACGTTACGGGATCGGGGGCCTTCTGCGGCAGGGGCACGCTGCGGACGGCCGTGACGGCGTCGTTCACGTTCAGGCCCTTCTTCTTCATGGCCCTTGCCCGCTCACCCGCGGAGCGCAGGCGCGGGTTGACGTACTCGTCGATGCCGAAGTTGATGAGCGAAAGGGCGACGCCGATGATCGCGATGCAGAGGCCTGCGGGCACGTACCACCACCACAGGCGCGGGAAGGCACCGTTCTGCTGTGCCCAGAACAGGATGGTGCCCCAGTTCAGGTTGCTCACCGGGATCACCCCGATGAACGCCAGCGTGGTGAGGCCGAGGATGGCGGCGGTCACGGTGCCGACGAAGCTCGAGGCGATGAGCGCCATGAGGTTCGGCAGCATCTCGACCGTGATGATCCGGCGCAGCGGTTCGCCGTTCGC
The DNA here is from genome assembly GCF_042881445.1 of Microbacterium sp. NPDC058269. Lineage (NCBI taxonomy): Bacteria > Bacillati > Actinomycetota > Actinomycetes > Micrococcales > Microbacteriaceae > Microbacterium > Microbacterium sp. NPDC058269. The sequence continues at coordinate 190,948 of NZ_JBHVXT010000002.1, read as the reverse complement.
GCGCGCGGCCTGGATGAAGTCGCGGTTGCGCAGCGACATGGTCTGCGCGCGCAGCACGCGGGCACCCCACGCCCAGCCCGTTATCCCGAGCACCGCGGCGATCACGATGAGCGGCGGGTTCTCGAACTGCGAGGCGATGATGATGATGAGCGGGATGCCGGGGATCACCAGGAACACGTTGGTCAGCGCCGAGAGCGACTCACTCTTCCAGCCGCGCACGTAGCCGGCGATCACGCCGATGGTGATCGCGATGATCGTGGCGATGAAGGCCGCGAGGAAGCCGACGACGATGACGCCGCGGGTGCCGTAGATGATCTGGCTCAGCACGTCCTCCCCCATGTGCGTCGTGCCCAGCCAGTGCTCCCACGAGGGAGGCTGACGCAGGGCGGTGCGATCCTTCTGCGTCGGGCCGTACGGCGAGATCCAAGGGGCGAGGATCGCGATGAGCACGAACACCCCGAGGATGATGAGCCCGGCGATCGACTTGGGGTTGCGGAACATCGCGAACGCCTGGGCGAGCTGGGACCAGAACGTCTTGCGCGGCGGAGCGCCGGCCGGCGGGGTGCGCAGGGTCGCGGTCTCGGGCATGCCGGAGACGACGGCCGACCCGTTGGGCGCGGTGCTCGCTGCGGTGGTGGGAACGGTCATGTCAGGACTCCATCTGGCGCGTGCGCGGGTCGAGGTAGGCGTAGACGACATCCGCGAGGATGTTGGCCACGAGCACCGACAGCGTGATCACGAGGAACACGCCCTGCATGAGGGCGAAGTCCTTGGCGTTGGTGGCATCGAGCAGCAGCTTGCCGACGCCCGGATAGCTGAACACCATCTCCATCACGATCGTGCCGCCGACGATGAAGCCGATCGACAGCGCGAAGCTCTGGATCTGCGGCAGCACCGCGTTGCGGGCGGCGTAGCCCCAGAGCACCCGCTTGTTGGGCATGCCCTTGGCCTGTGCGACCGTGATGTAGTCGTCGTCGAGCACGGTCAGCATCATGTTGCGCATGCCGAGCACCCAGCCGCCGAGCGAGGCGACCACGATGGTCAGCGCCGGCAGCGTGCCGTGCATGATCACCTGGCCGATGAAGTCGAAGCTCCATTCCGGGGATTGCCCCTTGTCATACGCGTGCGATGAGGGGAACCACTTCAGGGTCGAGGAGAAGATCGCGATCGCGATGAGCCCGAGCCAGAAGTACGGGATGGTGTTGAAGAACGTCGTCACCGGGATGATCGCGTCGAGCTTGCTGCCGCGCTTCCAGCCGACGACCGCTCCGGCGACCGTGCCGATCGTGAACGAGATGATGGTGGCGATGCCGACCAGGCCGAGCGTCCACGGCAGAGCGGCGGCGAGCACCTCGGCGACCGGGCGCAGACCGTGCAGCGTCGAGATGCCGAGATCGCCGCGCAGCAGCATCCCCCAGTACTCGATGTACTGCTGCCAGATCGACTTGTCGGTGTCGATGCCGAGCAGGATGCGCAGCGATGCCTCGGCCTCGGGGCTCACGCTGCGGTTGCGCGCGAGGTACGAGCTGACCGCATCACCCTTCATGAAACGCGGCAGGAAGAAGTTGATCGTGATGGCCGCCCACAGCGTGAACAGGTAGAACCCTGCTCGGCCGGCGAAGAAGCGCCACGGGACCTTCCGGTGCGTGCGCTCGGCTGTGGTCGCAGTCGTGCCGACCTCGAGGGCGTCGCGGGCGACGAGGTCGTTGTCGTCGAGCTGGGGGAACGCGGTGCTCACAGGACACCTCCGGTCGATGCTGCCTGTGCGAAGAACTTGTCCGGGTCGGGGGAAGCGGATCGAAGTTCGCGCGTGTACGGGTCCTGCGGGTTCAGGATGACGTCGTCGGCGGCGCCGTACTCGACGACCCGGCCCTGGTTGAGGACCATGATCTCGTCGCTGAAGTGTCGGGCCGTGGCGAGGTCGTGGGTGATGTAGAGCACGCCGAGTCCCTCCTCACGCTGCAGATCGGCGAGCAGGTTGAGCACACCGAGGCGGATCGAGACGTCGAGCATCGAGACGGGTTCGTCGGCGACCAGGAGCGAGGGGCGCGAGGCCAGCGCGCGGGCGATGGCGACACGCTGCCGCTGACCACCGGAGAGCTCGTGCGGACGGCGGTCGATCACGGCGTCCGGATCCAAGCGCACACGGTCGAGGAGCCGGCGCACCTCGTTCTCGGTCTCCTTCTTCGGCACCACGTCGTCGAGGCGGATCGGGCGCTCCAGGTGGTAGCGGATCGAGTGGTACGGGTTGAGCGAGGCGAACGGATCCTGGAACACCATGCGCAGCTGCTGCCGGTACCTGCGCAGCCCCTTGCCGCGGCGTGGGATCGGCGTGCCGTCGAGCAGCACCTCTCCGCTGGTCGGGGTCTCGAGCTGGGTCAGGATCTTCGCGATCGTGGACTTGCCGCTTCCGGACTGGCCGACCAGCCCGATCGTCTGCCCGGAGGTCAGGGTGAAGCTCACATCGTCGAGGGCCTTGATCTGACCGGCACCGCGGACGTTGTAGGCCTTCGTGACGTTCCGGAATTCGAGGGTGGTCATCGCACCAGCACCCCTCTCTCCCCGGTCAGCCGGGGGAAGGAAGACAACAGCGTCTTCGTGTACTCGTGCTCGGGCTGCGTCCAGATGCGCTCGGCGGTGGCGAGCTCGATGATCTCGCCTTCGCGCATGATGGCGATCCGGTCGCTGATCTCCAGAAGGAGGGGAAGGTCGTGGGTGATGAAGATCACCGAGAAGCCGAACTCGTGCCGCAGCTGCGAGATCTGCTTGAGGATCTCCCGCTGCACCAGCACGTCGAGCGCGGTCGTCGGCTCGTCCATGACCATCAGCTGCGGGCGCAGGGCGAGAGCCATCGCGATCATCACGCGCTGGCGCATGCCGCCGGAGAGCTCGTGCGGGAACGAGCGGATGCGCTGGCGCCCGACCTTGACGATCTCGAGCAGTTCCTCGGCCTCGGCACGCCGCTGCTTGCGGTTCATGTCCGGCCGGTGGATCTCGAAGACGTCCTCGAGCTGCGAGCCGATCGTCGCGACGGGGTTGAGGGCGTTCATGGCGCCCTGGAACACCATCGACACCTTGTCCCAGCGGAAGCGCTGCATCGCATCCACATCGAGCGCGTTGATGTCGATGTCGACGCCGGTGACGTCGTGGAAGGTCACGCTGCCGCTGGTGATGACGGCCGGTGCGCGGAGCAGGCGCTGCACGCCGTAGGCGAGCGTGGTCTTGCCGCATCCGCTCTCACCGGCGAGACCGAGGATCTCGCCGCGCTGCAGTTCGAGGGTGACGTTCTTCACCGCCTCGACGGGCGGATCGACGTCGTACACGACCGAGAAGTCGCGCACGCTGAGCAGGGGGTCTGGCATGGGGTGTCCTTCGTCGACCTGATCAGGGGAGCCCGCGCCGTCGCCGAGGCGGGCTCCCCTGCAGGATGCTGCTTACTCGGCGGGCTTCAGCTTCGTGAGGATCTGCACGATGTTCTGCTGAGTCGGGTCAGCAGACGCGTACGGGTCCTCTTCCGACGGCCATCCGACGTAGTTGCGGGTGTTGAACTCGCCCAGGAGCGGGTGCGCGCCCAGCGGGATGGCCGGCACCTGCTCGGAGAAGATCGTCTGCAGCGTGTCGACTGCCGCGGTGCGCTCCTCATCCGACGAGGCGTTCGCGTAGGAGTTCAGCGCGGCCGTCGCCGTCGGGTCGTCGAAGCGACCGAAGTTGAAGCCGGCCTTCCCGTCCGAGATCCATCGCGGGTCCATGGTCGAGGTGTACAGGCCGTAGGCCGTGCCGCTGTCCTCGAGCCAGTGGATGATCGCGGAGAACGTGCCGTTGTCGCGCGGGTCCGCCCAGCCACCCCAGTCGGGCATGTCGATCTTGACCTCGGCGCCGATGGCCTCGGTGACGTCTTCGGCGATCAGCTCCTGCGCGGTGTTCCAGTCGCTCCAGCCGGAGGGGACGGAGAGCGTGAACGAGACGGGTGCGCCGTCGGGGTCGATCAGCGCGTCGTCCTTCCAGGTGTACCCGGCCGTGGTGAGCAGGTCGCGAGCCTTCTCGGCGTCGACCGCGTACTCCTTGCCCTGGAACTCGGGCTGGATCTCGTCGTCGAGGATCGACGAGAGTCCGGTCACCGACCAGACGGCCTCGCTGGCGCCTTCGCGGGCGATGTCGACGTAGGCGTCGCGGTCGATCACCCAGGCGAGCGCCTGCCGGAAGGCCGGGTCATCGAACGGCTTCTGCTGCAGGTTCATGAACAGCGTCGCGGAACCGGTGGTGGGAGCCGCCCAGAACTTGTTGTGCTCGGGGTCGGCCGAGAGGAACTGCTCCTCGATCTGCGGGATGAACGCCTGCGCCCAGTCGGCGTCGCCGTTCGCGAGGGCCGTGGTGAGCGCCGTGTTGTCGCCGTAGGAGACGTAGTGCAGCTCGGGCACGGCCAGGTCGCCGCCCCAGTAGTCGTCGCGGGCGTCGAGCGTGACCGACTCCGTCGACCAGTTCGAGAGGACGTAGGGTCCGGTGCCCACCAGGTCGTCGCCCTTGACGGGGTCGGTGGCCGGGTCGTCGAGGTTCTCCCAGATGTGCTTCGGGACGATCGGCACGTGCAGGGCGCGGGCCTGGTTGACGTACTTCGACGCGGCGAAGGTCAGCACGACCTTGTCACCGTCGACGGCAGCGCTGTCGAGCTGGAGGCCGGCGGTGTCGAGGGCGGGGGTGGATGCCAGCTCGTAGGAGTAGACGATGTCTTCGGCGGTGAAGGGCTCGCCGTCGCTCCAGGTGACGTCCGCGCGCGGGACGACGGTGAGAACGGTGTAGTCGTCGTTCCATTCGAGGCTGTCCGCGAGCCACGGGGTGACGCCGCGGTCACCGGTCTGGTTCACGAGGGCGAGGGTCTCGAAGATCACCTTGCCGTAGCCGTACTTCGAGGCGGACGAGTCGCCGACGAACGGGTTGTTGGATTCGGTGGTGATCGCGCCGTCGGGCTTCGCGATCGTGAGGGATGCGGAACCGGCGCCGTCGTCGGATCCACCGCCTGCCGAGCATCCGGCGAGGGCCGATACGCCGAGGGCGGTGATCGCGGTCACGGCGATCAGAGACTTTCTGAGCTTCATTGCTTCTCCTAGGGGCACGGGTCTTTGTGCTGCGTCGCCGGAGGACGGGAGCCCGCCGACTGTCGTGATTTGCTTACTGTCGAGAAAGTAAGCTCCCGTGAGGTTACCGAGTAGTAAGTTGGATCGCAAGCACAGCTCAGCGATGGAGAGGAGGCCGCGGTGGCAGACAGCGACCAGACAGTGCGCGTGCGCCCGGCGACTCTCGCGAAACGCGAGCAGATCCTCAAGGCGGCCGTCGAGATCTTCGGCAACAAGGGCTCGACCAACGGCACCCTGGCAGACGTGGCTGAGCAGGTCGGCATCACGCACGCCGGCGTCCTGCACCACTTCGGCTCGAAGCAGAAACTGCTGCTCGAGGTTCTCGCGTACCGCGACCAGGCCGACGTCGCCGAGCTCGCCGAGAAGCACATCCCCGACGGGCCCGAGCTGTTCCTGCACCTGGTGCGCACGGCGTTCGCGAACGAGAAGCGGCCCGGCATCGTGCAGGCCTACACGGTGCTGTCGGCCGAGTCCGTGACCGACGACCATCCCGCGCGGCACTTCTTCGAGGACCGCTACACGACCCTGCGTCGCGAGGTCACGGCCGCGTTCCACGAGCTGTGCGCCCAGGAAGGCGTGCAGAATCCCGACACGATCGCCGACGCCGCCGCCGCGATCCTCGCGGTGATGGACGGCCTGCAGCTGCAGTGGCTCCTGCACCCCGACGTCGTCGAGCTCGGTGGGGCCAGTGAGTTCGCGATCCGGGCGATCGTGAACGCCGTGCTGCACCCCGGACCCGAGCTGCCGACCTACGTGCACCCCGCCTGATCCCTCGATCGCGGACCCTCGGCAACGACCGCCGGCCCGGCTAGGCTCGGGCCATGACGATCGACCTCGAAGCGCTCTACATCGACCTGCACCAGCATCCCGAGCTCTCGTTCCAGGAGACGCGCACCGCCGGCATCGCCGCCCAGCACCTGCGCGACCTGGGCCTCGAGGTCGAAGAGGGCGTCGGCGTGACCGGCGTCGTCGGAGTGCTGCACAACGGGGAGGGTCCCGTCGTGTGGGTGCGGGCCGACATGGACGCGCTGCCCGTCGAGGAGCAGACCGGCCTGGCGTACGCGAGCACCGCGAAGGGCGTCGACCCCGCGGGCACCACCGTCCCCGTCATGCACGCCTGCGGCCACGACATGCACGTCACCGCCATGGTCGGCGCGGTCGAGAAGCTCGTCGCCGAGCGATCCGAGTGGTCGGGCACACTCGTCGTGCTGATCCAGCCCGCCGAGGAGTATGGCGCCGGGGCGCGCGCGATGCTGGACGACGGGATCCTCGACCGCTACCCGAAGCCCGATGTGGTTCTCGGCCAGCACGTGACCCCGCTGCCCACCGGTGTGATCGGTGTGCGCAGCGGCACGCAGATGGCCGCCTCAGACGGACTCACCGTGACCCTGCACGGCCGCGGCGGACACGGCTCGCGCCCGCATGCGACGATCGACCCCGTGGTCATGGCCGCGGCCACCGTGATGCGCCTGCAGACCATCGCCTCACGCGAGATCGACCCGCAGGGCGTCGCCGTCGTGACCGTCGGGTCGATCCACGCGGGACTGAAGAACAACATCATCCCCGCCGAGGCGAAGCTCGAGCTCAGCCTGCGCTACCCGAACGAGGAGACGCGCGAGAAGGTGCTCGCGAGCGTCGAGCGCATCGTGCGGGCCGAGGCCACGGCCTCGGGCGCCGAGCGCGAGCCCGAGATCCGCACCGACCACACTCTGCCCGCCACGATCAACGACGAGGATGCCACGGCACGCGTCACCGCGGCCCTGCAGCGCGCACTGGGCGAGGCGGCCGTCATCGACCCGGGCATGTTCACCGGCAGCGAGGACGTCTCCTGGTTCGCCCGCGACGCCGGAGCACCCCTCGTGTTCTGGTTCTGGGGCGGCATCGACCCCTCCCGGTTCGCCGAGGCGGTCGCCGCAGGCCGTCTGGGCGAGGACATCCCCACCAACCACTCGCCGTTCTTCGCACCCGAGATCCACCCGACGATCGAGGTCGGCGTCACCGCACTGTCGGCCGCGGCCCGGGAGTTCCTCGCGTAGAGGCGGACGGCCTGCCCACAACGCTCACACGGGTGCGTCTGGCTTGCGCAGGAAGATATGCAGGCCAGGAGCCTTTCGATCGGTCGACTGCTCCACGAGGAGATGACGGCGCAGGAGGTTCGCCATCCCCGCAGGAATCGGATCGATCGCGTTGGTCTTCTTGACGTCTTGGGAGCCGAAACCGGCCAAGAGCGTCACAGACCTGCTGTCCGCACACCTCAGCTCGACGCGGGCGTAGTCCGTGTCGACACGGATCAGCACGCGAGAGATCGACGCCCAGGAGATCGCTCGCGCCGCCGTGGCTCCGATGATGCGGATCCCCTCGTCATCCCACTCGATGACGTAGCGATTCCTTCGCCAGGCGAAGACCCACAACAATGCGAGCACGATGACGATCGCCAGGCCACCGGCGACCAGCACGACACCAGATCTGCCGAGCATGATCTCGGTCTCCAGAGAGAAGGCGATCAACGCTCCCGTGGCGGCAGCTCCTCCCACGATGATGCACCCGACGATGATCGCGACCAGTTGGAGCATGGAGACTCGTGTCGCCCGGATCGTCAACCGGTATCCGTCGCTATCCCGCCCGATCGGCTCCCACATCCCCGTCAACCGCCGTTCCGGCGAAACGTCGGACGGTCCAGCACTGTGTTGTCCCAGACCCAGGTCGCCCGCTCCTGCGGTCGGGCTTCGGCGAGGTACATGCGCTGACCACCGACGTACCTGCGGTGGGAGGGGGCCTCCGGGTCGGGGTCGTGGCTCCCCGGGAATCGGGCGTTGCCTCGGGGGACGCTGACCTCGAAGGGGGCATGGACCCAGACCGTGGCGTCCCATACCGCTGCGAGCTCGGGACGCTGGAGGAAGATCCCATCGACGAGGACGACCCCCGTCGGCGGAACGGCGATGCGCACGGGGTCAACGGGTTCGTCACGACCGACGTCCCAGACAGCCGGGGTGATCGACCCGTGCGCGCGCAGGGCATCGACGACACAGGCGCGAAACGCGTCATACCGGTAGGAACCGGAGTAGAAGCCTTCCGGGCCTGTCCCCGCCGCGACGCGGTCGACCTTCGGGCGATGGAATCCGTCGATGCTCACGCCGACCGTCGGCCTTCGCGCGCGCCGTCGAGCGTGTTCTGAGAGTTCGCGGGAGAGGTGCGTTTTCCCTGCGCCATCGAAACCGTCGATGGCCACCAGGATCCGTTCGTCCGGACGAAGGCTCTCGATCTCGTCCCAGAGCTGCGCCAGCACTGCTGAGCGTGATTCCGTGGTGCGCACGGGCCCACCCTAACGGTCGCGGCGCAGGTTTCAGACCGGGCGGATCGTGATCGATTCGCGCTCGAGGTCGCGGCGCCGGTTGCCTAGACACTGCGTGCACAGCAGCTCAACCCGACGCGGATGCCCACCGCCGCAGGTGCACTCGATCGTGACCCTCCACCGTGCCTTGTCTCCACACGCCCGGTAGTCGTCAGGCGTGCCGTGGTCGCATTCGCAGCGCAGGTCACCGCGGTCGAGCATCGGCAGATCGTCGAGCTCCTCGCGGATCCGCGAGTCGGGCACGGCAGCGGTCGTGGTCATCGAGAACGACCGTATCGCGGATCAGCCTCCGACGGCCCGAGGCACAGGAGCGCGGCGGTCAGCCGCCGATCGCGTTCATCCCGCGTGCCGGCTGCAGGAACGAGGGGTCGTCGATCGCGTGCCCCGGCAGCTTGCCGTGCACGCAGGAACGCAGCAGCGCAGCGATCTCGTCGGCGCGCCCCCCCGGCGCAGCGGCCGACTCTCCGCGCAGCAGCCCGGTCAGGTCATACTCGGCGAGCGAGAACAGGCAGTTGCGCAGCTGGCCGTCGGCGGTCAGCCGCAGGCGGTCGCAGGCGCCGCAGAACGGGGCGGTCACTGAGGCGATCACGCCGACCTCGTGCGGCCCGCCGTCGATCCGCCACTTCTCGGCCGGAGCGCCACCGCGGCCCTCGATCGGCTCGAGACGCCAGCGTTCCCCCAGCGACGCGAGGATCTCCTCGCGTGTGACCATCGAGGCGCGATCCCAGGTGTGTCCGGCATCCAGCGGCATCTGCTCGATGAATCGCAGTTGCGCACCCACACTCATCGCGAACTCCACGAGGTCGACCAGCTCGTCGTCGTTGACCCCGCGCATCGCGACCGCGTTCAGCTTGAGGGGGCGGAGTTCGGATGCCGCGGCCGCGGCGATGCCCTCGAACACGTCGTCGAGACGGTCGCGGCGGGTGAGGTCGGCGAAGCGCTGACGGTCGATCGTGTCGATGCTGATGTTGAGGCGCGTCAGCCCGGCATCGATCAGTTCGGGGAGCTTCTTGGCGAGGCTGATGCCGTTGGTGGTCATCGCGACCTCGACGGGGCCTTCCTCGCCCTCGATCCGAGCGATCCGTTTCACGACCTCGACGATGTCGGTCCGCAGCAGCGGTTCGCCACCGGTGAGGCGGAAGGTGCGGATGCCGAGGGCCGCGGCCACTTCGGCTACCTCGACGATCTCGTCGGTGGAGAGGATGCTCGTGCGGGCGAGCCACTCGTTGCCCTGCTCGGGCATGCAGTACGTGCAGCGCAGGGAGCAGCGATCGGTGAGCGAGATGCGCAGGTCGCGATGCACCCGGCCATGCGTGTCGACGAGGCCGCCGCCGACTCCCGAGGCGTGCGGCGCGGACTCGACGCGCGGCGCGCGCACACCGATCACGACCGGTACGGCCGTCATGGCGCTTCCACGCTCCCCGTCATCGTTCGAGACTAACCCGCGGACCGCCACCGAGGGCCGTCGCGACGACGACGACCGGCAGATTGCCAGAGTCCGAAGCGCCCCGCAGCGGCTCCCCTCAATGCACCGGCACGAACCGCACACGGTCCGGGTCGATCCGCAGGCCGAGCGGATCCCCCGGGGCAAGCCCCGCGGCTTCGGTGAGAGAGACGTCGACCGCGCACGACGTGGTCTGCACGCGGACCCCGGCAAGGGTGGACTCGAGTCGGGTGACTTCGGTGCGCCAGGCATCCGCGTCCCCTGCCTCGACCACCTGCACATGCTCGGGACGGAACACCGCCGCGAGAGGCACCCCCTCGACCGCGGCGAGCGCGCGTGAGGCGGCATCCGTGCTCACGAGTCGCAGGTCGCCGCTGCGCCAACCACCATCCGCGGCGACCCCCATCAGACGGTTGACGCCCGCGATCGAGGCGACGAAGCCGGTGGCCGGGGCCGACAGCACCTCGCGGACCGGTCCGCTCTGCGTGACCCGGCCTGCCTCGACGACGACGAGCCGATCCGCCAGCGCGACCGCATCAGCGGCATCGTGCGTGACCGCGATCGTGGTGATCCCGGTCAGTTGATCGCGCAGCATCTGCCGGATGTCGCCCGCCGTCGCCGGGTCGAGCGCCACCAGCGGTTCGTCGAGCAGCACCACGCGCGGGGAGGCCGCGAGCGCTCTGGCCACGGCGACGCGCTGCCCTTCGCCGCCGGAGAGTTCGCGCGGCATCCGATCGCCTGCACCAGGGAGGCCGACACGTGCGAGCCATTCATCAGCCGCATCTCGCGCCGATCTGGTATCCGTCCCCGCCGCACGGGGGCCGAAGGCGACGTTCTCGCGTACGGACAGGTGCGGGAACAGCCGCGCATCCTGCCCGAGAAGCACGATGCCCCGGTTCATGGGCGCAGTCCGCACCCGTGGTGGGGCGACCCGGTCGACCACGCGTCCCGCGACCTCGATCTCTCCTGCGGTCAGCGGCTCGAGTCCGGCGAGCGCCTGCAGCAGGGTGGACTTGCCCGCGCCGCTCGGCCCCATGACGGCGACGGTCTCGCCGACAGCGACCTGCAGCGCGACCTCGACGCCGAAGTGCTCGCGCTCGACCACGATGTCGGCGCGCAGCCCCGACTCATCGGCGGCGCGGTGCTCGGCCGGCAGTCCGTTCGCCACGGTCATCGCGCCGCCCCCGGTCGCCAGCCGCGCACGAGCAGCAGCACGACGATCGCAGTCGCGAGCAGCAGCAGGGCGAGCGCGACCGCCGTGCCCTGCGTCACTCCGGCCCCGTTGAAGGCGGTGTAGATCGCGAGCGGCATCGTCTGGGTGACCCCTGGCCGGTTTCCGGCGAACAGGGCCGTCGCACCGAACTCTCCGATGGCCCGCGCGAAGCACAGCACGACTCCGGCGACGATCCCGGGAGCTGCGAGCGGAAGGGTGATGCGGCGCAGGATCGTCCATCGTCCGGCTCCGAGCGCGGCTGCCGTGCGCTCGTAGTCCACGCCCGAGGTGCGCACCGCTCCCTCGACCGCCAGCACCAGGAAGGGCAGCGCCACGAACGTCTGCGCCAGCACGACCGCAGGGGTGCTGAACGACAGCCCGAGTCCTCCGAGCCACCCCGCGCGCCCGAACAGGTACAACAGCGCGACGCCGCCCACCATGGGCGGCAGCACCAGCGGCACCGTGACGACGGCACGGAGCACCGCAGCCACGCGAGGTCCGGAGCGAGCGATGTACAACGCGAGCGGCACCCCGACGATGATGCACAGCACGGTGGCCAGCAAGCCGGTGCCGAGCGAGAGCAGGAGGGCCGAGAGCGCGGCCTCCGACGTCACATCGGCGAGGAACGTCGACCACTGCACCCGCACGACGAGTGCAGTGAGCGGCAGGATCAGGAAGGCCAGACCGACGAGGGCCGGCACCGCGAGCGCACGCGGAGCATATCCGCGCGCACCTGACGCACTCATGGAGCCCCGAAGCCGAAGTCCGCCAGGATCTTCTGACCCGCGTCCGACAGCACGAACGCCACGAATGCCTCGGCCGCCTCGCTGTTCCGCGCCTCGGTGAGCGCGGCGATCGGGTAGTGGTTGACGACTTCACCGGCACCGTCGGGCACGATCACCTCGACATCTTCGAGACCGACGCCGTCGCGACCGATCACGTCGGTGGCGTACACGAGTCCGGCATCGGCCTCGGAGGCGGCGACCTTCGTGAGCACGGCCGTCACGTTCTGCTCGAGACTCGCCGCGTCGACCGTCACGCCCGCCGCGGAGAGCAACTTCGCGGAAGCCGCACCGCAGGGCACCTCCGGCGCGCACAGCACGGTGGTCACATCTGAGAGATCGGAGAGCGTCTTCACTCCGCCCGGGTTCCCTGCCGGCACCGCGATCACGAGGGTGTTGGAGGCGAACAGTGTCGGATCGACGGCCACATCTGCCGCCTTGTCCATGTTCGCCTCGTCGGCGGACGCGAACACGTCGGCCGGCGCTCCTTCGAGGATCTGCGTGACCAGGGTGGACGAGCCGTCGTAGACGGGAGTGAACCGCACGTCGGGGTTCTCGGCGGTGAACGCCTCGCCGATCGCATCGAAGGCCCCGCTGAGCGATGCGGCGGCATAGACCGTGAGCTCTCCGCCGGCACCGCTCTTCTCCGCCGTCGCCGACGGGGAGGGAGTGCTCTCGGCGGCACCCGCACAGCCGGTGAGAGCGAGCGCGGCGGCGGCGAGGACGGCGAGTGTGGAGCGACGCACGGTGCGGTTCATGTCAGCCTTTCGGTACGTCAACCACGACCTGGGTCGCCTTGACGGAGGCGGTGGCGAGCGAGCCGACCTCGAGCTGCAGTTCGCGGGCGGCCTCAGCCGACATCAGCGAGACCACGCGGTGAGGACCGGATTGGATGTCGACCTGCGCCATCAGTCCCTCGATCTGCACCCGGGTGACGATGCCGACGAAGCGGTTGCGGGCGCTGGAGAGCACATCTCCCGCCTTCTTCGCCTCCTCGGCGAGTGCGACGGCTCGCGCCGCGACGGCATCACCGGGGATCTCGGCGGGCACCGCATCGGTGACCGGCAGCAGACCCTGCTCGATCCAGCGGCGGACGGTGTCGTCGCTCACGCCGAGCAGCTGCGCGGCGCGGGAGATCCGATACGTCTGCATGGCACGAATCTACCGCAGATACGGCGATATTCATCAGAAATATCCGATTCTGCTGGAATCACTGACCGGGCGCACCCGTCGCCATGACGAGCGATCCCCGTGTCCCCCGAATGGCCGATACCGCGGGGGACGCAGGTCCGCGAAGATGGCTCTCGATGACGGCACCGAATCCACCGGCGGACGACCTGTCCGAGTTCGCCGAGCTGATGGCCCACGAACAGGATTTCGTCGACCCCCGTGACCGCGTCGATCCGAAGGTGCGCCGAAGGCGCCGGCGACGCGGGCTCATCATCACCGCGGTGTGCGTGGTCCTGCTGCTGGCCGCGACCGGCGGCTACATCGGATGGGCTCTCACCGCTCCCATCGATCCGCCGACCGTGACCACGCAGGCGCCGCAGGCCCCGACGGTCGACGCCTCGACGATCGCCGCACCCCTGGTGGGCGCCTCGGCGCTCAGCGTCGTCGGTGCGGACGCGTATCTGGGCGCGGAGGCGAGCGGAGTCTGGTCATCGACCGGGACCGGCGAGCCCCTCCCGATCGCGAGCATCACCAAGCTGATCACCGCACTGGTCATCCTCGACGCCGTCCCGCTCGCCTCCGCCGACGACCCAGGCCCCACGATCACCTTCAGCAAGTCCGACCACGACCTCTACGACCGGTACTACGTGATGGGCGCGACCATCGCCCCCATGCCCACCGGCACCTCGATGTCGCTGCACGATGCCCTGGCCGCCATGCTGATCCCTTCGGCGAGCAACTACGCCGAGGCGTTGTCGTCCCGGATCTTCGGATCGCAGAACGCATTCCTCGGCGCGACGCGCGATTGGCTCTCCGCCAACGGGCTCGCCGGAACGACGATCACCGAGCCCACCGGCATCAGCCCCCGCAACACGAGCACGCCTTCCGACCTCCTGGCGATCGGGAAGCTCGCCGCCGCGAATCCAGTGATCGCTCAGATCGTCGCGACCCCGTCGATCTCGCTCCCCGGCGCCGGTCAGCTCCACAACACCAACGGCCTCCTCGGAACCAGCGGGATCACGGGGCTGAAGACCGGCACGCTGGGCGAGGGCACCTACAGCCTGCTGTACACCGCGACCCTCGTCGTTGGCACCGCCGATCCGCTCGCAGTGACCGGCGTCGTTCTCGGAGGATCATCGCGCGAGTCGGTGAACACCAGCGTGATCGCCACACTGGACAGCCTCCGTAACGGTTTCCACGCGGTGCCGGTCGCGACGTCCGGGCAGGAGGTCGGCACGATCGCGACGCCCTGGGGTTCCACGGCCCGGCTGGTCATCGGCGAGGAGGCATCGATCTTCACCTGGTCGGATACACCGATCACCGTGACGATGGACATCAAGACCCCGCCGACCTATCGAGACGGTTCGGCGGTGGGGACCGTGACCTGGACCGCCGGCCCGAACACCGTCACGGCTCCGGTCGAGATCAAGGGGAGCATCGACCCGCCGTCCGAGTGGTGGCGGCTCACCCACCCGTCCGAACTCGGTTCGATGACGGATGCCCGAGACTGAGACACCGTGCAACTGCCGGGCCTACTCTGAAGCCATGCATCCTCTCGTCGCCCCCACCGCCGCGCTGGACCCGGAAGAACTCGTGCGCACCGCCCGGCACGCGGTGCTCGCCGGTATCGGCGAAGAAGGGCAGCGTCGTCTGAGCGCCGCCCATGTCGCCGTCGTCGGTGCGGGAGGCCTCGGCTCACCGGTGCTGCTCGCACTGGCTGCGGCGGGGATCGGCTCGATCACCGTGATCGATGATGACGTCGTGGAGCTGACCAACCTGCAGCGCCAGCTTGCACACCGCGTGGAAGACATCGGGACCAGGAAGACCGCCTCGGCCGCGCGCGCGATCACCGCCCTCGCCCCGCAGTCCGTCGTGACCCAGATCGCCGAACGCCTCGACGCCACCAACGCCGGACGCCTGCTCGCGGGCGCCGATGTGGTGGTCGACACGAGCGACTCCTTCGCCACCCGCCGCGACGTGGCCGCTGCGACCGAGACGCTCGGACTGCCGCTCGTGTGGGGCGCCGTGCAGGAGTGGCACGCGCAGGCCACCGTGTTCTGGTCGCGGCCGACCGAAGGAGACCCCGTGGTGCTCGCCGACCTCTTCCCGCTCGACACCGAGGGCGAGCCGCCCAGCTGCGCCCAGGTCGGCGTGCTCGGGGCACTGTGCGTGCAGGTCGGCGGGATGCTGGCCGGCGAGGCGATCAAACTCGTCACGGGCGCGGGTGAACCGCTGCTCGGACGACTCGCGATGGTCGATGCACTCACCGGTCGCCAGCACGAGATCGCGATCCGGTCGGCGTCCGCGGCGGCAGGGACGGCACCGATGGCGGGCACGGAAACGATGATGGGGGCGCGCGCATGACCGGCCGTCGCACGGTCGAGGAGCAGCTCGCCCGCGTGCTCGATGCCGTCCGCGTGGTCGAGCACTCGACGCGTCCGGTGGCGGATGCCGCTGGTCGCACACTCGTCGCTCCCGCCGCGGCCGCCCACGACATCCCCCTGTTCGACAACTCGGCGATGGACGGCTTCGCGGTGCGCGGTGCCGATGTCGCGAATGCATCCGCGGAGAACCCGGTCACCCTGCGCGTGGTCGCCGACCTCCCCGCCGGTGTCGCCCTCGATCCTGCGCTCGGCGCCGGTGAGGCCGCCCGCATCATGACCGGCTCGCCCACCCCCACCGATGCCGACGTGATCGTTCCCTTCGAGGACACGGCCGGCGGTCTCGCCGACTCCCTCGACGAGGTGAGAGTGCTGCGGGCACCCGCGAAGCCCGGCGTGTTCGTGCGCCGACGCGGATCCGACCTGCACGCGGGCGACGAGGTCGTGCACGCCGGTGAGCGCCTGGGGGCCTTCCAGGTCGCCGCCGCGGTCGCCGCCGGCATCGCCGAGGTCTCGGTGACACGCGCGCCGCGCGTGGCCGTGGTGTCGACGGGGAGCGAACTGCTCGCACCGGGAGAAACCCCCACCCGCGGACGCATCCCCGACTCCAACGGCCCGCTGCTCGAGCAACTGGTCGCCGAAACCGATGCCGAGGTGGTGCTGGTCGCGCGCGTTCCGGACGAGGCCGAGGCCGTGCGGGCCGTGACCTCCGAGGCCACAGCCCTCGGAGCCGATGCGATCGTCTTCACCGGGGGCGTGAGCGCGGGAGCCTACGAGCCGGTGCGCGGCGCCTTCGACGGCGGCGGCCAGGTCGAGTTCAGCGCGGTCGCGATGCAACCGGGCAAGCCGCAGGCCTTCGGGGTGCTCGAGACGGGGTGCCTGGTGTTCGGCCTTCCGGGGAATCCCGTGAGCGTCGCGGTGTCGTTCGAGGTGTTCGTGCGACCGGCCCTGCTCGCGATGCAGGGACGCAGCGCCATCCACCGCGCGCGTGTGCCGTTCACCGCCGACGCATCGTGGACGCCCCCGCCGGGCCGCCGTCAGTACCTCCCCGCCGTCGTCGACCTCGCCGCACGCACCGTGCGGCCGGCGACCGCGGGCGGATCGGGATCCCACCTCGCCGGCGGACTCGCCCGTGCGCACGCATTCGCGATCGTGCCGGCCGAGGTCGAGACCGTGGCCGTGGGCGACGTCATCGATGTCATGCTGGTCGGATGAGCTTCCCTCACCTTGACGCGGCGGGCCGCGCACACATGGTCGACGTGACCGCGAAGCAGCCGACAGTCCGCACCGCGACCGCCCGTGGATTCGTGCGCTGCAGCACTGATGTGATCACCGCTCTCCGCGACGGCACCGTACCGAAGGGCGACGTGCTCGCCGTGGCGCGCATCGCGGGCATCCAGGCAGCCAAGTCCACGCCCGCACTGCTGCCGCTCGCGCACGTGATCGGGGTCCACCGGGCGAGCATCGACCTCGACATCGTCGACGACGGGGTGCGCATCGAGGCGACGGTGGGCACCGCGGACCGCACCGGTGTGGAGATGGAGGCGCTCACGGCCGTGTCGGTGACCGCCCTGGCGATCGTCGACATGATCAAGGGTGTCGACCGCTCCGTGGTGATCGACGACGTGCGCATCGTGGCGAAGTCGGGCGGGCGTTCGGGTGACTGGGTGCGCCCCGGCGAAGCAGCCCCCGGAGAACCTCACGCCGCGGGAGACGCCCGATGACTCGGGTGCGCTACTTCGCCGCCGCCGCGGAGGCTGCGGGGACCGATGCCGAGGAGCGTGGCGAGACGTCACTCGTCGCCCTGCGCGCGGCGGTCGTCGCCGAGCATCCGGCACTCGCCGACATCCTCCCGCGCTGCGCCGTGCTCGTCGACGGGGTGCGCACGGACAGCGACCTCGTCCTCGACGACGCCGAGCTCATCGACGTGCTCCCACCCTTCGCGGGCGGATGACGCGGAGGGTGATGACCCACGCGGCTCAGCCGCCGATGCCCTTCCACGACGAGGTTC
Source organism: Microbacterium sp. NPDC058269 (assembly GCF_042881445.1). NCBI lineage: Bacteria > Bacillati > Actinomycetota > Actinomycetes > Micrococcales > Microbacteriaceae > Microbacterium > Microbacterium sp. NPDC058269. The sequence goes on along the minus strand of NZ_JBHVXT010000002.1, from coordinate 173,463 downwards.
CGTCGACCTCGAGCTGACGCTTCCACACCGGGAGGTCGCTCTTGATCGCCTCGATGACCGCCCGGCATACCTCGAACGCCTCGGCACGGTGCTCGGAGGCGACCGCGATCACCACGGCCGCATCGCCCACGTCGAGGTGCCCGATGCGATGACTCACCGCCACCACGGCGGAGGCTTCCGCTCCGGCACCGGCCTGCTCGGCGATCCGCCGCAACGTCGCCTGGGCATCGGGGTGGGCGCTGTACTCCAGCCCGACCACGGGCGTCTCGGCATCCGGGTCGTTGTCGCGCACCCGTCCGACGAAGGTCGTCACCGCGCCCAGTCGAGGGTCTTCGACCGCGGCGAGATGCGCATCGAGATCGAGGCTCTCCTCCGACACGGCGGCGATTCGCACGTCGTTCATGAGTGGTCTCCGCCCTTCACCTGATCCAGGATGTGCGCGGCGACGCCGAGCACCACGGGGACGCCGGAGGCGACGGCGCGCGGCGAACCGGGAAGGTTCACCACGAGCATGCCGTCGGGGTCGACGATGCCGGCGAGCCCGCGCGACAGCACGGACAGCGGGGTGTCGGCGAGCCCGCTGCGACGCAGCTCCTCGGCGATCCCGGGGATCTCTCGGGTGATCACACGCCGTGTCCCCTCGGGCGTCAGGTCACGGGGACCGACACCGGTTCCCCCGGTCGTCACGACCAGCCGGATGCCGCGGGCGACGGCCCGGCGCAACGCGTCCGCCACCGAACCCGCGCCGTCGGCGACGATCTCGGCGTCGGGGCAATGCCACCCGGCGTCGCGCAGCAGACCCACGACGATCGGGCCGCCCCGATCCTCGCGCTCTCCCGCGAACGATCGGTCCGAGACGGTGATCACGAGTGCGGGAAGCGGGCCCATGGCTCCCACCCTAGGCCCGAGCGTCCGGCGGCGCACCGGGCTCAGTTGACCCGGATGAGCGAACGCTGCCAGCCCGACGAGCCGTTCGGCGCGATGGGGGCGCGTTCCTGGATCTGCAGATCGCCGTTCTTGTTGACCGCGCGCACCGCGACGTAGTGCGTGCCCGGCGTGGCATCCCACTCCATGAACCACTGCACCCAGGTGTCGTCGTTGATCGGGGCCGACAGCGTCGCCGGCATCCAGTCTCCGTCGTCGATGCTGACCTCCACGCGATCGATGCCGACCGACTGCGCCCAGGCGACTCCGGCGATCGGGATCTTCCCCGCGGCGACCGCCTCGCCGATCTTGGGGGTGTCGACGCGCGAGGCGAACTTGATCGGTGCCTCGGCGCTGTAACCACGGGGCGTCCAGTACGCCTCGTCCTGCGCGAAGGTCGTGACCTTGAGCTCGGTGAGCCACTTGGTCGCCGACACGTACCCGTAGAGACCCGGCACGACCATCCGCACCGGGAACCCGTGCTCGAGCGGCAGCGGTTCGCCGTTCATCCCGACAGCGAGGATCGCATCGAGGTCGTCATCGGTCAGCGCCGAGAGCGGTGTGCTCGCCGTGTAGCCGTCGACGCTGCGCGAGAGCACCATGTCGGCACCGGACTTCACGCCGGCCTTCTTCAACACGTCTCGCAGCGGAACGCCGAGCCACTTCGCATTGCCGACGAGCTCACCGCCGACCTCGTTCGACACGCAGGTGAGCGTGATCGCGTATTCGTCGAGCCCCATGTCGAGGATGTCCTGGAAGCTCATCTCGACGCGTTGTTCGACCATGCCGTCGATCACCAGGCGCCAGGTGTCCGGGTCGATCGAGGGGACTGTGAGAGCGGTGTCGACGCGATAGAAGTCCTTGTTCGGGGTGAACAGCGTGCTGAGTCCGGGGATGTCGAGCTCGGCGCCCTGCGGCACCGTGACAGTGGTCTTCGGCGAAGGCAGCTTGAGTGCGCTCCGGATGGCCTCGACCGACGAAACCGCCATGCTGACCGTGCGGGCGGTGATGCCCACGACCAGCGCGGATGCTCCGGCGAGCGCGGCGAGGACGAAGAACCGACGACGGTCGATGCCGAGCCGAGCGGGCTCGACCTCCGCCGGCCCGACACCGCCGTCCTCCGGCTCGGCGATTCCCGCGCCGGAGTCTTCGGCACCGACGGCTTCCGCCCCGGCGGCTCGGGCGCCTCGCGTGCCGACCGCGGAGTCCCTCCACCCGCGCAGGTGGCGACTGAGGAGCACGAGGACGATCGATCCTGCAATCGTTCCCAGGACCGGGGGCAGGAAGGCGAGCGGCGCCACCGCGGCTCGGGTCACGATCGCCGCGGTCGAGAGCACCCCGGCGACCACGAGCGCGATCACGCCGAGCGGCGGACGCACGAGTTGCAGGATTCCGGCGATCGCCGAGGCGATGAGCACGGCCAGACCGAGGCCGGCCAGCAGCGCGATCTTGTCGTACTCGCCGAACGTGGCGATCGCGAACTCTTTGAAGGGCTGCGGCACGATGTCGATCACGAATCCGCCCACCGCGAGGATCGGGCTGGCAGCGCGCGCGAAGAGCAGTGCGAACAGCTCGGCCGTCGCGAGGAAGACACCACCGCCGATCACGCCCGCGAGCGCGGCCCAGACGAGGAATCTCTTGCCACTGCGGCGCTGCACCATGGTCGTCTCCTGTTCCACCGTCTGCGTGAACACCGTCGCCGGTGCGATCCCCCCTTGTTCGGAGCCGACGGGCGATCGGATGTGGGGATCCGCGGAAGACGCTCTCCGCTCGTCAGAGGCGGCGCACGGTGATGGCCTCGCGGCCCTGGAACTGCCGCAGCGTGCGCATGCATCGCGAGCACAGGATCTCGACGCGGCGCGGGTGGCCTTCGCCGCAGACGCAGTCGACCGTCACGCGCCACTTGGCCTTGCGTCCGCACGGCTGGTAACCGTCGTCGTCGCCGTGGTCGCACTCGCACCGCTGCGGTTCACGGTCGATGCTCGCGAGATCGTCGACGCCCGCGCGCTCATCGACGTCGCGCTCGGCGTCCACGGACCCGGCTTCCTGCGTTCTCACCACCAGCCGATGCTCCCAGCACGGCGGCTCCGCGCGCAACACCGCCGCGCGGAGCCGCTCGGCATGTCTGCGCTCAGACGCCGACGACGCGCGGGTCGGTGGGTGCGTCCGGGATCGCCGGCGGGGCGGGAGGGGGTGGGGGAGCGAGCTGACGCTGCGGCACCCCGTGGGCCTCGCGGTGCAGGCGTTCCATGCGGCTGTCGAGCTCGGCGGCGGCGTCCGCGGCATCCGACAGGCTGTCGACGAGGTGCGAGGGCACCTGGTTCGAGAACTTGTAGTAGATCTTGTGCTCGAGGCTGGCCCAGAAGTCCATCGCTATCGTGCGGAACTGCACTTCGACCGGCACCGAGAGCGCCCCTGTCGACAGGAAGACGGGCACTTCGATGATCGCGTGCAGGCTCTTGTAGCCGTTGTCCTTCGGGTGTGCGATGTAGTCCTTGACCGTGCGCACGGTGACGTCATCCTGCGCGGTGAGCAGATCGAACAGGCGGTACACGTCGGCGACGAAGCTGCAGGTCACGCGCACACCGGCGATGTCGGTGATCTCGGCGCGGATGCGGTCGAAGTCGGGCTCGTCGATCCCCTTGCGAGCGATCTTCTCGACGATGCTGTCGGGCGACTTCAGTCGACTCTTCACGTGCTCGATCGGGTTGTACGCGTGGTCGTGCGTGAACTCGTCGCGCAGGATCGAGATCTTCGTCTCGACCTCGCGCATCCCGAACTCGTACTCGCGCAGGAACCGCTGCAGCTCGTCGCGCAGCTCGCGGGCCTGGTTGATCGTGTCCTCGGTGACGTGAACAGTCGTCATGCCCTCGACGTTACGGCTTCGTGATCGGAAACCGCTGTGGATACCCGATGTCCATACGGTTCGCGAACGAGTGCACCGCCGGGTGCTCCGGTCGCACTTCCTGCCGCCCCGGCGCCCAGAAGCGACGAAGAGTGCGACCGGAAGAGGAAAGGTGGGCACGGGGCCCGTCACGGAGCCGGGACGACGGGCGGGACCACGGCATCCGCTCTCGCGTCGACGAGCTGCTGTCCGGAGAGGACGCCGGGGAGCCCGCGACCGGAGCGTGTCGTGAACGGCAGCACGACGGCGGCGAGAAAGAGCACGGCCGCGGCGAACCCGAAGAACCCGCCGGGCAGCTGGAGCGCACTGATCCCGCCGATGCCTCCCGCCCAGCGCAGGAGCCGCGCGAACGGTGCCGGCATGCGCGACCCCGCGTACCGCAGCTGCACCGCGATGTCGCCCACCGAGCGCCCGCCGATCAGGATCAGCATCAGGAACAGCCCCGAAGGGGCGATGGTGGCGGCTGCGGATGCGAGGGTGCCGTCGAGCACCGCGGCGCGATCCCTTGCGACGAACTCCAGCCACACCTGCACGGTCACGCCGGCCGCCATGCTGAGGAATCCGTAGGCGAGGAAGTCGCACAGCATCGCGATCACACGGCGACCGCGGGTGACCGGACGGGGAAGGTCGGCGTCGGGGCTCGCCTTCGCGCCACGCAGCGACCGCGGGACGAGGAGCGCCACGGTGCAGCCGACGACAGCACCGAGGGTGTTCGTCATGAGGTCGCCCACGTCGAAGAAGCGATACGCGCACGGGTAGACGCCCCACACGCCGGTCAGCTGCGTTGTCTCGACCAGCAGCGACAGTCCGAGCCCGGCGGCGAGCGCCGTCACGATGCCGCGGCCGGCGAGCACCCGGACGAAGAAGCCGAGCGGCACGAAGAGCAGCACGTTGAACACCAGCTGCAGCAGAGCCGGCTGCCGCAGCGGATTCCCCGGTGCCGCGAACGCCTTCTGCACATCGCGTACGACCGACATCGGGTCGGTGATCGCCCCGACGCAGCGGATGGTGTCGGGGTCGGGCAGCGGCAGCAGGGTGTAGGTCCAGATCGCCCAGAAATAGATCAGGGCCGACAGCCAGAACAGCGTGCGTCCGAGGCCGAGTCGCCCGCGCCGGCGATAGCTGACCGCCACGAAGGGCACGAACAGGAGGATGCCGAAAGCAACCCCCATCGCGATCGCGATGAATCCGAGCAGCACCTGATCTTCCACCGCGTGCCAGTGTAGCTTCGCACGTAAGGATTCCGTGAGGACAGCGCATCGGCCCGTAGGGATTCCGTGAGGATCGCGTGAGGATGCCATCAGGAGGCGTAGTGTCGCCGGACGTGTCAGACGAAAACAGGGAGGGCGCGGACTCGCCGCCGCGCGCCAAGCGCATCCTCATCGGAGAACCGCTGACGAGCCAGCAGGTCGACGACCAGCTGCTCCCCAAGCGGATGGCTCTGCCCATCTTCGCGTCCGACGCCCTGAGCTCGGTGGCCTACGCCCCGCAGGAACTGGTGATGATCCTGCTGATCGGCGGGCTCACCTTCCTCTCGTTCACGCCGCTCGTCGCGATCGCGGTCGTGGTGCTGTTGATCGTGGTGGTGCTCAGCTACCGCCAGCTCATCAAGGCCTACCCGTCGGGCGGCGGTGACTACGAGGTCGCATCCAAGAACCTCGGCGAGATCCCCGGCGTGATCGTCGCCGCAGCGCTCCTGGTCGACTACGTGCTGACCGTGGCCGTGTCGGTCGCCTCCGGTGTCGACAACATCATCTCGGCCGTGCCGGGCCTTGACCCGTTCCGCGTCGAGCTCGCCGTCGGCTTCGTGATCCTCATCATCGTGGTGAACCTCCGCGGGGTGCGCGAGGCGTCTCTGGTCTTCGCGATCCCGACGTACGTGTTCATCGGCTCGGTCGGGATCATGATCGTGACCGGTCTGATCCGCACCTTCCTCGGCGATGCTCCCGTCGCCTCGAGCGCCGACTTCACCGTGCAGGCCGAGAGCCTCGGCCAGGCCGCCGTGATCCTGCTGATCCTGCGCGCGTTCTCGAGCGGGTGCTCCGCCCTCACCGGCGTCGAGGCCGTATCGAACGGCGTTCCGGCCTTCCGCGCCCCGAAGGTGCGCAACGCCCAGTCCACCCTCGTGCTCATGGGCTCGATCGCGATCTGCCTGTTCGCCGGTCTCACCGCCCTCGCCCTGATCACCGGGGTGCACTACGCCGAGAACCCCTGCGACCTCGTCGGGTTCGACTGCACGAACCCGCAGCCCTCCCTGATGGCGCAGATCGCCGCGGCGACCTTCGGCGGCGGCAGCATCGCGTTCTTCATCGTGCAGGCCGCGACCGCGTGCGTGCTGCTGCTCGCCGCGAACACCGCCTTCAACGGCTTCCCCCTGCTGGGCGCGGTGCTCGCCCGCGACGGCTACGCCCCGAAGTCGCTCAACACCCGCGGCGACCGCCTCGTGTTCTCGAACGGGATGATCCTGCTCGGCATCGCGGCGATCGCGGTGCTCGTGGTGTTCCAGGCGAAGCTGACCACCCTGATCCAGCTGTACATCATCGGTGTGTTCGTGTCGTTCTCGCTCGGACAGATCGGCATGGTGCGGCACTGGCGGCGCGTGCTGCGCGGGCCGATCGAGAACAAGCCCGGGTCGGGCGTCGACGACGCCTCGGCATCCGATCGCCGCTCGGCGAAGGTCGGGCTCATCATCAACTCGGCCGGCGCCGTGATGACCGTGCTCGTGCTGGTCATCGTGACGATCACCAAGTTCACGCACGGCGCGTACCTGGTGTTCTTCGCGATCCCGATCCTCGCCTTCCTGATGCTGGGTGTGAAGCGGTACTACCGCGACGTCGAGCACGAGATCGCGATCGACGACACCACGAAGTTCGGGGCGACGGGAGACCTCGCGATCGTGCTCGTCAACCGGCTGCAGAAGCCGGTCGTGAAAGCCATCGACTACGCGATCGCGGCCAAGCACGGCAAGACGCTGGCGGTGCATGTGGCCGTGGCCTCCGACGATGCGGCCGCGCTGCAGAAGGACTGGGCCGACCACCTGGTGCCGATCCCCCTCGTGATCGTCGAGTCGCCGTACCGCTCGTTCGCGCAGCCTGTCACGCAGTTCATCAAGCAGTACCGCGAGAAGCACGGCTCGTCGGTGGTGACCGTGTACCTGCCGCAGTACATCGTGGGGCACTGGTGGGAGTCGTTCCTGCACAACCGTCGCGCCCGCCGCCTCGCCAACCAGCTCATGCTCGTGCACGGAGTGTCGATCACCCTCGTGCCATGGCTGCTCGACTCGTCGGAGCTCATCTACGGCCGCCGCTCCCGTCCGCTGCCCGGGCAGGAGCGCGCAGGTCGCCCGGTGGTCGTGAACGGTCGGCGTGCCCACCGGCCCGCGGGTCCGCCGCAGGACGACGCACCCGAGGCCTGAGGTCGGCCTTCCGGGCTGAGTCCCCCTCAGACTCCGTCGAGCACGGCGCCCAGGATGCCGGCGGCCTCGGCGAACCGGGCGGGGTCGGCGTTCGCGTAGTTGAGGCGCACATAGGAGCCGGAGGGCTCGGCCGGGAACCACTCGTGCCCCGGCGCGATGATGACCCCGCGCACCTCGCACTCGCGCACCACCTGCACGACGTCCGTGCCTTCGGGCAGTCGCACCCACAGGTTCAGGCCGCCGACCGGGACTCCCTCGACGTGCGCGGAGGGCGCGTGCGCAGCCAGGCTCGAGATCAGCAGGTCTCGGCGTGCACGCAGGTGCTCCCGGAATCCGCGCAGGTGCGTGCGCCAAGCAGGCTGGGTGACCACGTCGAGGGCGGCGGCCTGCAGCAGCCCACTCACGTACACGGACTCGGCCGCGCGGTCGGCGAGGATGCGATCGCGCGCCGGGCCACGGGCGATCACGGCCGCGACGCGCAGGGCGGGCGAGGCGCTCTTGGTGAGCGAGCGCAGGTAGACCACGTGACCGTCGTCGTCGGACGCGGCGATCGGATGCGGGTCGGCGTCGATCCCCAGGTCGTGGGCCCAATCGTCCTCGATCAGGAAGGCACCGTGACGGCGGACCGTCTCGAGCACGGCCTCCCCCGTCGCGATCGGCCACTGCGCCCCGGTCGGGTTCGCGAACGTGGGCTGCGCATAGAAAGCCCGAGCCCCGGTCTCTGCGAATGCCCGCTCGACGTCGTCCGGATCGGGACCGTGCGGACCGGACGGGACCGGCACCAGGACCACACCGGCCTGCGCGGCGGCGAACATCGCGCCCCAGTACGTCGGCGACTCGATCAGCAGCGGTTGGCCGACGCCCACGACCGCCCGGAAGATCGAGCTCAGCCCGCTCTGGCTGCCCGAGATGATGAGGGCGTCCCTGGCCGAGGCCGGGGTGATGCCGACGGGCGCTGCCGATGCGAGCTCGCCGGCGAACCAGGCCTGCAACTCGGGGATGCCGGCGGCCGGCGAACGAGTCAACGCCGCATCCGACCGTGCGGCACGCACGAGCGCCTGTCGCACGAGCCGCTGCGGCAGCAGGTCGACCGCGGGGTAGCCCGAGTGCAGTCCGATCGCGTCGGGGGCGACCGTGCGCTGCGTCGACGACAGCCCGATGAGGCCCGTCGGTGCCGTGCCGAGGGCCGCCGTCTGCCAGCCGTAGTCGACCGAGCGGGCACGGGGCACGGCTCGCACGAAGGTCCCCGCTCCGGGGCGCGACTCGACCAGCCCGAGTCGGACGAGCTGCTGCATCGCCTTCTGCACCGTCACGGGGCTCGCTCCGTATTCGGCCATGAGCGCCCGGTTCGAGGGAACCCGTGCACCCGGCGATGCGGAGGTGATCCACGCACGCACTCCGGCGACGATCCGGTCACTGCTATCCTGACTCATGAAAGTCGACAGTAGCGTTATCGCCCCGCGATCGACAGTGCTATCCACGCGTGCGGGCCTCTGGTGGGGGCTTCTCGGCGTCTTCGCCTTCTCCTTCACCCTCCCGTTCACGCGCATCGCGATCGGCGGGCTCTCGCCGCTCTTCATCGGATCCGGCCGAGCGGTCGTCGCCGCCCTCCTCGCCGGGATCGCCCTGGCTGCGACTCGCCAGCGGCCGCCGACCAGGGCCCAATTGGCGCGCCTCGCGATCGTCGCCGGCGGAGTGGTGGCCGGCTTCCCGCTGCTGACCTCGTTCGCGATGACCACGACGCCCGCCAGCCACGGCGCGGTCGTGATCGGCTTGCTTCCCGCGGCGACAGCTGTCGCTGTCGTGCTCCGCACACGCGAACGCCCCGCCCTCTCCTTCTGGATCTTCGCCCTTCTCGGCGCCGCCGCGGCCGTGGTGTTCGCCGCGTTGCAGAACGGCGGGCTCGGCTCCCTCACCGGCGGCGACCTGCTTCTGTTCGGTGCCGTCATCGCTGCGGCGATCGGGTACGCGGAGGGCGGCCTGCTCGCCCGCGAGCTCGGCTCCTGGCAGACCGTCTCGTGGGCGCTGATCGTCACCGCGCCATTGATGGCGGTGCTGACCGTCGTGTCGGTGATCCAGCAGCCGCCCGCAGCGACACCCGTGCAGTGGCTCGCGTTCGCCTACCTCGCTGCGGTGAGCATGTTCCTCGGCTTCTTCGCCTGGTACCGCGGGCTCGCGATCGGCCCGATGGCGCAGGTCAGCCAGATCCAACTCGTCCAGCCCGTGATGAGCATCGCGTGGGCCGCGATCCTGCTGCACGAGCCGATCGGCTGGGCCACCGCGGTGGGCGGGTTCGCCGTGATCGCCTGCGCCGCGCTCGCGGTGCGCACCCGCCTGATCGACCGCCGACCGACCATGCGCAGAACAGAGGACTCCTGATGCGTCACACACCCCGCTACCTGATGACCGACCCCGACGAGGTCAAGCGCCTCATTCGCGGCAACCCGTGGGCCACTTTCGTCTCCCCCGCGAGCGGTGGCCTCGTCGCCTCTCACTACCCCGCGCTGCTGGCGGAGGACGAGGACGACATCGTGATCGCCAGCCACTTCGGACGGCCGGACGAGCAGCTCCACGAACTCGGACGACACGAGGTGCTGGTCATCATCCAGGGGCCGCACGACTACGTGTCGCCGAGCCTGTATGCGCCCGGCGACCTGGTGCCGACGTGGAACCACGTCACCGCGCACCTCTACGGCACCCCCGAGATCCTCAGCGAGGAGGAGAACTACGCCATGCTCACCCGGCTGACCGACCACTTCGAGGATCGCCAGGTGCACGGCCGGCACCTGTCGGAGGACGAGGAGGGCACCCGCCGCGCGGCCAAGGGCACCGTCGGCCTGCGCCTGCGCGTCACCCGGTTCGATGCCCGAGCCAAACTCAGCCAGAACAAGTCGCCCGAGGTGCGCGACAACATCACCGCACGGTTCGCCGAGACGAACACCGCCCTCGCGGCGGAGATGCGGCGGGTCGGCGAGAGTTCTGATCCGCGAGCCTAGAGGGCAACGATGACCGCGCCCGAGGCCCCCGTGGGCTCACCGCTGGGATGCGTCCTGCGCGGACGGGCGTCCTAGATGCAGGTCCAGCAGTAGAGGCGGTGATCGGACGCCGCGGCACGGCGTGCGAGGGCGGCGAGGTCGCGCGCGAACGCGGCCAACTGGGCCGGATCCGCGCCCTCGAGCTCTTCGGTCTGCGACCACGGCTCCGCTACCTCCGCCAGACGAGCGTCGTCGGCTGCGGCGAGGGCTGTAGCCAACGCATCCGTCACGGTGATGACGATCCGGTCGTAGTCCTCGCTCATCGCGAGGTTGTGGCCGGCACGCGGGTCGTCGGTCACATCGTCGTACGGCGTGCCGGTCAGCAGCGCCTCGAGGGTGCCGAGCTGCACGACCGGGTCGATGCCGCCGAGCGTTCCGGCGTCGAAGCCCGAGTCCGCCGCTGTCGGTCCGCCCTCCACGTCGAGGACCTTCGTGGCCTGCTCATCGGTCGGCGCGGAGAAGTAGTCGTAGAGAACACCCATGACGACATCCTGTCAGTCCTCGCCGACTCAGGCAGGCCGTGACACAAGTCATCGCAGGTGGTGACGGCGCGACAATTCCGGGAAAGGGTGGGGCCGGATGGACTGGATTCGACGCGGAACCCGATCCGCCGGTCGAGAACGAGCACCATGCGCAAGCCCTGGAAAGTCGTCCTCACCGCCCTCGGAGTCATCGTGGCGGTGCCGGTCCTCGCCGTGGCCACGGCCGCGGCTGCCCGGCCTCGGTACAGCCGCACCCGCTCTCGACTTCCAGCCGCTGATCACCGAGCTGCAGGACACGTACCGGGTCGTCGCGGTGGAGCCCTTCGGCACCGGGCTCAGCGACCCGACCGACGTCCCCCGCACCGCCGACAACATCACCAGCGAAGTGCACGAGGCGCTGCAGGAGCTCGGCATCGACCGGTACGTGCTGATGGGACACTCGATCTCCGGCATCTACGCGGTGACCTACACCGCCTCGGACCCCGACGAGGTCACAGCCTTCGTGGGCATCGACAGCAGCGTGCCCGACCAGCCCGGATGGGACGACCCCATCCCCACCTCGACCATCAGCACGCTCTCGACCCTGGGGTTGACGCGGGTGCTGAGCGGGATCGCCGCTGACCCGTACGAGGGATTGCCGTACGACGACGCGACGAAGGACCGCATGCAGGTGCTCAGCGCCCGGAACGCGGCCGCCCCCACCATGCTCGACGAGATGGACCACGCCTCCTCGAACTTCGCCGCCGCGAGTGGGAAGACGTTCCCCGCCGACCTCCCCGTGCTGCTGTTCGTGGCGGATGAGGATGTCGAGGTTCCCGGCTGGCTGGAGCTGCACGAAGCCCAGGCCGCGAGCGTCACCCGGGGCGAGGTCGTGAGGATCGACGGGGCCCACTACCTCCACCACACGCAGTCGCCCGAGCTGGCCGCCCAGGCGCGCACGTTCCTGGATTCGCTCGGGGCCGACTGACGGTCGGGCACTTCCGCTTCCGGTCGAAGTTCCTGCCGGGTCTCGCGCCTCGCGGACGGCAGGAACTGCGACCGGAACGGGCCGACGCTAGCCCGAGACGAGCATCAAGACGAGCACAGCCGCGAGCACGGTCGGCACCGCGGCCACCACGCCCCAGAGCATGAAGCGGCTCCAGCGGATGGTGACGCCCAGTGCGACGATCCGGTGATGCCAGAGGAGGGTCGCGAGCGAGGCCCACGGGGTGATGAGCGGGCCGATGTTCACGCCGATCAGCAGCGCCATCAGCGCGACCGGATCGCCGGCGGCAGGCTCGAGCACCAGGTAGGCCGGGAGGTTGTTGATCGCATTGGCGCTCACGGCCCCGAGCGCAGCCAGCCGGAACAGGTCGCCGGGAGAGTCGCCGTTCACGGTCGGCGAGGTCAGGAAGTCGAGAAGGCCCTGCGCGTGCGCGGCCTCGACCAGCACGAAAAGTGACGCGGCGAGCGCGAGCGCCTGCCATGGGACGAGCGAGAGCCGCAGCGCCCGCCGCCGCCGGACGGCGAACAGGCCGATCAGCGCGAGGGCGGCGACCGTGGCCGGAATCCACACGTCGTGGGTGAGCGCGAGCAGCGGCATCAGCACGAGGAGGATGCCGGTGGCGCTCCAGAACAGCATCGGGTCGGCGGGCCGGCGCGGCGCCGGGGTCTCGTACGCACCGAACACCGTGCGCCGATGCATGACCGTGAGGATCGCGACGGGCACGAGGATGCCGACGAGCGTGGGGGCCCAGCTCAGCGCGATGAAGGCCCCGGGTCCATCGCCGATCGCGGGGGCGGCGAGCAGGTTCGTGAGGTTCGAGACCGGGAGGGCGAGGGATGCCGTGTTGGCGAGCCACACGGTGGCCAGGGCGAACGGGAGAGGCGAGACACCGATGCTCTGCGCGAGGACCACGACGACGGGGGTGACGATCACGGCGGTCGTGTCGAGCGACAGGAACACGGTGCTCACCACGGCGAGCGCCACGACCAACGCCCAGAGCGCCAGCACCCTGCCTCGGCCCCAGCGGGCGAGCCGCTGCGAGACGACGTCGAACACCGCCGCGTCGCGGGCGAGCTCGGCGACGATCGTGATCGCGACGACGAACCCCAGCACGGGCGCGATCCGCTCGCCGAGAGCCCCGGCGTCGGAGCGCGGCAGGAACCCGGTGACCACGCACACGAGCGCGACGGCCACAAGCCCGGCGACGATCCACGTCCCGGCGCCGATCCGCGTCCTTCTGATTCCCACCTCGCGAGCATAGGGCCGAACCGTGAGCAACCCGCATGCATCCGCTCGGAGGGCGTAGGGGAACCGTGAGGATGGCGGCGGCGGGGGCCGTGCGGGAGTTGTATCGGATCCGTGCTCGACATCATCTACATCGCGCTGACTCTCGCGCTGTTCGCCCTCGTGTCCCTGGTGGCCAAGGGGGTGGAGCGGCTGTGATCGTCTTCGAGATCCTCGCCGCCGCCCTCGCGGTCGCCGCCGTCGTCTACCTCGTGGTCGCGCTCGTCGCGCCGGAGAGGTTCTGATGGACGCGTCTGTCTGGTTCGGCATCCTGCAGCTCACGGCCGTCGTGGTCGTGCTCGTGCTCCTCTACCGCCCCCTCGGCGACTACATCGCCCACGTCTTCACCTCGGCGCGCGACCTGCGCGTCGAGCGCGGCGTCTACCGGCTGATCGGGGTCGAGTCCTCGTCCGAGCAGACCTGGCGCGCCTATGCCCGCAGCGTGCTGGCGTTCTCGGTCGTCGGAGTGCTTCTCGTCTACGGCCTGCAGCGGCTGCAGGCATTCCTTCCCCAGTCGCTCGGACTCCCGGCCGTGCCCGAGGGCCTCTCCTTCAACACCGCCGCCTCGTTCGTGGCGAACACCAACTGGCAGTCGTACTCCCCCGAGCAGACCATGGGCTACACCGTGCAGCTCGCAGGCCTCACGGTGCAGAACTTCGTCTCCGCAGCGGTCGGCCTCACGATCGCGATCGCACTGATCCGCGGTCTCGCCCGTCGCGGCTCCACCACGATCGGCAACTTCTGGGTCGACCTGATCCGCGGTCTCGGCCGCATCCTCCTCCCGATCGCCCTGATCGGCGCGGTGGCGCTGCTCGCGGGTGGCGTGATCCAGAACTTCGCGGGCTTCACCGACGTCACCACGGTGTCGGGTGGCACGCAGGCCATCCCGGGCGGCCCTGTCGCCTCGCAGGAGGCGATCAAGCTGCTCGGCACGAACGGCGGCGGCTTCTTCAACGCCAACTCCGCGCACCCGTTCGAGAACCCGACCGGTTTCACGAACCTGCTGCAGGTGCTGCTGATCCTCGTCATCCCGTTCGCACTCCCCCGCACGTTCGGCCGGATGATCGGCGACCACCGCCAGGGCTACGCGATCGCCGCCGTCATGGGCACGATCTTCCTGGTCTCGACCTTCGCGCTCTCGGCCCTCGAACTCGCCGGCCGGGGTACAGCGCCCGAACTCGCCGGAGCTGCGATGGAGGGCAAGGAGGTGCGCTTCGGCATCCTCGGCTCCACGCTGTTCGGCAGCGCGAGCACCCTCACGTCGACCGGTGCCGTCAACTCGATGCACGACTCGTACACGGCGCTCGGCGGCATGATGCCGATGCTGAACATGATGCTCGGCGAGGTCGCCCCCGGCGGCGTCGGCTCGGGCCTGTACGGCATGCTCGTGCTCGCGATCATCGCGGTGTTCGTCGGCGGACTGCTCGTCGGACGCACCCCGGAATACCTCGGCAAGCGGATCGGCCCGCGGGAGATCAAGCTCGCGAGCCTGTACATCCTGGTGACACCGACGCTCGTGCTGGCCGGCACCGCCCTGAGCTTCGCGATCCCCGGCATCCGCGCCGACGTCGAGTCGACCAGCATCCTGAACCCCGGCATACACGGAATGAGCGAGGTGCTCTACGCCTTCACCTCGGCGTCGAACAACAACGGCTCCGCCTTCGCCGGGCTCACCGCGAACACCCCGTGGTTCAACACCGCGCTCGGTATCGCGATGCTGCTCGGACGGTTCCTGCCGATCGTGCTCGTGCTGGCCCTGGCCGGCTCGTTCGCCGCACAGGAACGCATCCCGGCCACCTCCGGCACCCTGCCCACGCACCGACCGCAGTTCGTCGGCCTGCTCCTCGCCGTGACCGTCATCGTCACCGCGCTCACCTACTTCCCCGTGCTCGCACTGGGACCCCTCGCTGAAGGACTCGTCTGACCATGACCCTCATCACCACTCCCTCCGAACAGCAGGATGCCCCGGCATCCACCCCCGCGGAGCCGCCACGCTCCTTCGGCTGGTCGCAGCTCGTGCAGGCCCTCCCCGGAGCCCTGCGCAAGCTCAACCCGACGGCCCTGGTCCGCAACCCGGTCATGCTCCTGGTGTGGGTCGGCGCGGCGTTCACGACGGTGCTCGCGATCGCCGAGCCGTTCCTGGGCGGCCCGGCCGACTCGGGCGGCACCCCTGTTCCCGCCCCCTTCACCTGGGGCATCGCGATCTGGCTGTGGCTCACCGTGCTGTTCGCGAACGTCGCCGAATCGGTCGCCGAGGGCCGCGGCAAGGCCCAGGCCGCCAGCCTGCGCAAGACCCGCACGAGCACCATGGCCCGTCGCGTGGTCGGCTACGACAAGGCTTCAGATGCCGCAGCCGAGCACACCGCGACCGCCCAGGTCTCGTCGGCCGAGCTGCAGCGCGACGACATCGTGATCGTGACCGCCGGCGAGCTGATCCCCGGAGACGGCGACATCATCGCGGGCATCGCCACGGTCGACGAGTCGGCCATCACCGGCGAGAGCGCCCCAGTCATCCGCGAGTCCGGCGGCGACCGCAGCGCCGTGACCGGCGGCACCCGCGTGCTGTCCGACCGGATCGTGGTGCGCATCACCTCGAAGCCGGGAGAGACCTTCGTCGACCGCATGATCGCGCTCGTCGAGGGCGCCAGCCGCCAGCGCACCCCCAACGAGATCGCGTTGAACATCCTGCTCGCGAGCCTGTCGATCATCTTCGTGGTGGTGGTCCTCGCCCTGAACCCGATCGCGTCGTACGCCGCATCGCCCGTCAGCATCCCGGTGCTCATCGCCCTGCTCGTCTGCCTGATCCCGACCACCATCGGGGCGCTGCTCTCGGCCATCGGCATCGCGGGCATGGACCGGCTCGTGCAGCGCAACGTGCTCGCGATGTCGGGGCGTGCGGTCGAAGCCGCCGGAGATGTCACCACGCTGCTGCTCGACAAGACCGGCACCATCACCTACGGCAACCGCCGTGCGCACGAGGTGCTCTCCCTTCCGGGGGTCAACGGCGAGGAGCTGCTTCGCGTCGCAGCGCTGTCGTCGCTCGCCGACCCCACGCCGGAAGGCGCCTCGATCGTCGAACTCGCCGCCGCACACGACATCCACGTGACCGCGCCGGATGATGCGGTGGTCGTGCCGTTCACGGCACAGACGCGCATGTCGGGGCTCGATCTGGCCGACGGCACGCAGATCCGCAAGGGTGCAGGCTCAGCGGTGCGGGCCTGGCTCGGATTCGACGGCGACGACCTCGAGCTGACGAGCCGCACCGACTCCGTCGCCGAGAGCGGCGGAACCCCGCTCGTGGTCGCGGTGAAGACGCCCGGTGCCGACGGCCGCGTCCTCGGCGTCGTGCACCTCAAGGACATCGTCAAGGACGGTCTGCGCGAGCGCTTCGACGAGCTGCGGGCCATGGGCATCCGCACGGTCATGATCACGGGCGACAACCCGCTCACGGCCAAGGCGATCGCCGCCGAGGCCGGGGTCGACGACTTCCTCGCCGAGGCGACGCCCGAGGACAAGCTCGAACTCATCCGGCGCGAGCAGGAGGGTGGGCGCCTGGTCGCGATGACCGGCGACGGCACGAACGACGCCCCGGCGCTGGCGCAGGCCGACGTGGGCGTGGCGATGAACACCGGCACCTCGGCCGCGAAGGAGGCCGGCAACATGGTCGACCTCGACTCCGACCCGACCAAGCTGATCGACATCGTGCGCATCGGCAAGCAGCTGCTCATCACCCGCGGAGCCCTCACCACGTTCTCGCTCGCGAACGACATCGCCAAGTACTTCGCGATCATCCCCGCGATGTTCATGGGTGTCTTCCCCGGGCTGGCCGCACTCAACATCATGCAGCTGCACTCGCCGGCATCCGCCGTCACCAGCGCGATCATCTTCAACGCGATCGTGATCGTCTTCCTGATCCCGCTGGCCCTGCGCGGCGTGAAGTACCGTCCGGCGAGCGCCTCGCAGATCCTGCAGCGCAACCTGCTCATCTACGGGCTCGGCGGCGTGATCGCCCCGTTCATCGGCATCAAGCTCATCGACCTCGTGATCAGTCTCATCCCGGGCTTCTGACCCGGCTCCGAAAAGGAATCCAGACATGTCCTCCACACGCACCGCGGCCCGCACCACGGGTGTCGCCGTCCGAGCGATGCTCGTCCTCACCCTCGTGCTCGGCGTCGGCTACACCCTCCTGGTCACCGGTATCGGACAGCTGCTGCTCCCCTGGCAGGCGAACGGGTCGCCCCTTCCCGACGAGCGGGGCAGCTCGCTGATCGGCCAGTCCTTCACCGACGCCGACGGCGAGGCGCTGCCGCCGTACTTCCAGTCGCGCCCCTCAGCGGCCGGCGACGGCTACGACGGCGCGGGCTCCAGCGGCAGCAACCTCGGTCCCGAGAACGCCGACCTGGTGGCCTCGATCGAGGAGCGCAAGGCCGCGATCGCGGAGCGCGAAGGCGTCGATCCCTCCGAGGTCCCGGCCGATGCGGTCACCGCTTCGGGCTCGGGCCTCGACCCGCACATCAGCGTGGCCTACGCCCTGCTGCAGGTGCCACGCGTCGCCGAGGCCCGCGGACTCTCGGAGCAGGAGGTGCGCGACCTCGTGGAGTCTAGGATTCAAGGGCGGGATCTGGGATTCCTCGGCGCGGAGCGCATCAACGTCGCCGAACTCAACCTCGCGCTCGATGACCGGGAGGGCGAATGACCGCAGCGCCGCTTCGTCGATCTCACGGCCACTCCCGCCGGGGGCGGCTCCGGGTACTCCTCGGAGCCGCCCCCGGCGTCGGCAAGACCTACGAGATGCTCGCCGAGGGGCGACGCATGCTCGACGAGGGCCACGACGTCGTGATCGCGATCGTCGAGACGCATGAGCGCGCCGCGACGCAGGCGCAGACCACCGGGCTCCCCGAGGTGCCGCGTCGGGTCGACCTGCACCGCGGGATCGCCCTCACCGAGCTCGACGTCGACGCCGTGCTCGATCGGGCGCCGGAGATCGCCCTCGTGGACGAACTGGCCCACACCAATGCCCCCGGCTCCCGCAACGCGAAGCGCTGGCAGGACGTCGACGAGCTGCTGAACGCGGGCATCGACGTGGTCACCACCGTCAACGTGCAGCACATCGAGTCGCTGAACGCCGTGGTCGAGAAGATCACCGGCATCGCGCAGCAGGAGACGATCCCCGACGCCGTGGTCCGTGCCGCCGACGAGATCGAGGTCGTCGACCTCGCCCCGCAGACCCTGCGCGATCGGCTCTCCGCGGGACTCGTGTACCCGGCCGAACGGATCGACGCCGCACTGTCGAACTACTTCCGCCTCGGCAACCTCACCGCGCTGCGCGAGCTCGCCCTGCTCTGGCTCGCCGACGAGGTCGACAGCGCCCTGCGCAGCTACCGCGCCGAGCAGGGCATCGAGGGCACCTGGCAGGCCAGGGAGCGGGTCGTCGTCGCCCTGACCGGAGGGCCCGAGGGCGAGACCCTGCTCCGTCGCGGTGCCAGGATCGCCGCCCGCTCGGCCGGCGGGGAGCTGCTCGCCGTGCACATCTCGGCGCAGGACGGCCTGCGCGACGAGACACCGGGCGCCCTCGCCGCGCAGCGCACGCTCGTGGAATCGCTCGGCGGCACGTATCACCAGGTCGTGGGCGACGACATCCCGGCCACCCTGGTCGAGTTCGCGCAGGGCGCCGACGCCACCCAGCTCGTGATCGGCGTCAGCAGACGCAGCCGCCTCACCGCCGCGCTGACCGGTCCCGGCATCGGCTCGGAGGTCATCCGCCGCTCGGGCGACATCGACGTGCACATCGTCACGCACGCCGCAGCGGGCGGGCGGATGGTCCTGCCGCGCATCACCGGCGGAGCGCTGGGCTGGCGGCGACAGCTGCTCGGCTTCGGCGTCGCGCTCGTCTTCGGCCCCATCCTGTCGTGGATCATGTTCACGTTCCGCAGCCCCGAATCGATCACCGCCGAGGTGCTCGCGTACCAGCTGCTCGTGGTCGTGGTCGCCCTGATCGGCGGCATCCGTCCCGCGGTGTTCGCGGCGGTGCTCTCGGGCGTCACGCTCGACTTCCTCTTCGTCGCTCCGCTGTTCACGATCACGATCGCGCATCCGCTGCACGTGCTCGCGCTCGCGCTCTACGTCCTCATCGCGATCCTGGTCAGCATCATCGTCGACCAGGCGGCACGGCGAGCCCGCACCGCCCAGCGCGCAGCCGCCGAAGCCGAGCTGCTCGCTGCGGTCGCGGGCAACGTGCTGCGCGGCGACAACGCGGTGCTCGCCCTGGTCAGCCGCACGCGCGAGGCGTTCGGTCTCAGCGGCGTGCGCCTGCTCGCCCCCGACGGCGAGGTGCTCGCGAGCGACGGCGAGCCCGTGGCAGACGGACGTGCCACGACCATCCCGGTCGGCGTCGTCCCCGGCGGCGGACCCCGTGCGGTTCTGGAGCTGAACGGCGAACCGCTCGCAGGCCCCGAACGCCGCCTGCTCGACGCCATCGTCGCCCAGCTGTCGGCCGCGATCGAGCACACCGACCTGCGTGCCACGGCGAGCGAGGCCGAGGCGCTGGCCGAGACCGATCAGGTGCGCAGCGCCCTGCTGTCGGCCGTCAGCCACGACCTGCGGCGCCCGCTCGCCTCGGCGGTCGCGGCCATCGGCGGCCTGCGCGGCGCGCACGCGCTGTCGGCATCCGACCGCGACGAACTGCTCGCCACCGCCGACGAGAGCCTCGCGACGCTGTCGACGCTCGTCACCGATCTGCTCGACGTCAGCCGGGTGCAGGCGGGCGTGCTCGCCGTCTCGTCCTCTCGGATGGATGCCGCCGGCAGTGTGCTCGCCGCCGTCGACGAGCTGGGACTCGGGCCGTCGGATGTCGAACTGGCACTCGACCCCGACCTGCCCCCGCTGCACGCCGACCCCGTGCTGCTCCTGCGCGTGCTGGTCAACGTGATCGCCAACGCGCACCGGCACTCCCCCGACGACACCCGTGTCATCGTCTCCACGAGCGCCCTCGGCGATCGCGCCGAGATCCGCATCATCGACCGCGGCGAAGGCGTCTCGCCCGAGCGGCGCGACCGCATCTTCCAGCCGTTCCAACGCTTCGGCGACACCGACAACACGACGGGACTCGGACTCGGACTCGCCCTGTCGCGCGGTTTCACCGAGGGCATGGGCGGTACCCTGACACCCGAGGACACGCCTGGCGGAGGCCTCACCATGGTCATCTCCCTGCCGCTGGCCGCAGGACTTGCCGACACGGAGGGCACGGAGTGAAGCTCCTCATCGCCGACGACGACCCGCAGATGGTTCGCGCCCTGAGGATCACCCTCGCCGCGCACGGATACGAGGTCGTGGTGGCCGCAGACGGTGCAGCCGCGATCGCCGCAGCCGCGCAGACGCACCCCGACCTCATCATGCTCGACCTGGGCATGCCCCGACTCGACGGCATCGAGGTGATCCAGGCGCTGCGCGGATGGACGAACGTGCCGATCATCGTGGTGTCCGGTCGCACGGGCTCCGCCGACAAGGTCGAGGCGCTCGACGCCGGCGCCGACGACTTCGTGACCAAGCCCTTCCAGGTGGACGAACTGCTGGCGCGTCTGCGGGCCCTCTCGCGTCGATCGATCCCGGCGAGCGGCGAGTCGACCGTGGCCTTCGGCGATGTGGTGGTCGACCTCTCGACCAAGACCGTGACACGGGGCGGCGCGCGCGTGCACCTGACCCCGACCGAGTGGCGGATGCTGGAGCACCTCTCCCGGCATCCGGGAGCCCTCGTCACCCGCCAGGATCTGTTGAAGGAGATCTGGGGCAGCGAACAGGTCTCCGACTCGGGCTACCTGCGCCTGTACATGTCGCAGCTGCGCAAGAAGCTCGAGCAGGAACCCGGCGCTCCCGTGCACCTGCTCACCGAATCGGGGATGGGCTACCGGCTCGTGCTCTGAGCCGCGGCGCCCACGGCGCGCGACCGGCGAGACACCGCCACGATGCCGGTGATGACGAGCAGTACCGCCACGATGATCGCGGCGATCGCGGTCGGCGCGCTCAGAGGTTCTCCGGTGAGCCGTCCGACGGCGAGCCAGGCCAGCCCCCAGGCCGTCGCGAGGGCGGGAGCGATCCGTCCGGTGACCCACGCCGCGACCGCCCCGATCACGAGGACGACGGCGAGCACCGCGATGGCCCAGGCATCCGCCGCCTGCGCCCAGCTCTCGGGAGCGATCTGCGTCAGCCACGCGGCGGTGTTCGCGACGGTGGCGATCGTGACCCAGCCGAAGTGCAGGCCGTTCGCGCCGTCTGTGAGGATGCGGTCGGCGAGGGTGCGCGCCGGAAAGCGGCCGAGCACCACGATCACCCGAGCCAGCACGGCCAACAGCAGCGCGATCACGACGACGGTGAGCCACAGCGTCAGGAACTGCGCGGTCACCAGCCAGAGGCCGTTCAGCACCATCGATGCGGCGATCCATCCGCCCACGGCCTGCTGACGGGGATCCTGCCGCTGCGCCGGCAACGCCTGCCACACCGTGTACGCGATCAGGCCGAGGTAGATGAGCGACCAGATCGAGAACGCCGGCCCTGCGGGCGCGAGATACGAGCCCTGGGCGGAGAGAGCGCCGTCCTGCAGGTCGTCGACGGATGTCCCGCCGAAGGCTCCTGCACCGATGGCGGCCGCGATCAACATGAATGTCGCCGACGCGATGACCAGCGACTGACGACCGATGCCCTTCGTGCGTGATTCCATGCCTCGCACGCTACGGGTACCTGCGGGCACGCGCATCGGGGTTGACACCCGGTTCCGGTTTCGCTAACCAGGTGAGGTAAATCCGACCTCCGGATCAGGCGCGGGCGAAAGCTGCGTCGATCAGGACCTCAGCGGCACCGCGAGCCTGGACGGCGACGGCCGGGTCGGCCGAGATCGCGGCCGTGCTCTGTGCGCCTTCGGCGAGGATCGACAGCTGTGCAGCCAGTGCGGCCGGCGCTCCCGTCTCGGCGACGAGGGCCGCCATGTACTCCTGGAAGGAGGCCTTGTGCGCGCGCACGATCTCCGCGACCTCGGGGTTCGTGCCGCCGAGCTCGCCGAACGCGTTGATGAACGCACAGCCGCGGAAGTCGTCGGCGCAGAACCAGTTCTCGAGGTACCCGTACACGGCGAGGAGACGTGCACGAGGGTCGACGCCCGCATCCGCCACGGCCCCCGACAGCCCCGACTCCCACTCGGCGTGCTTGCGCGCGAGCACGGCCGCGACGATGTCGGTCTTGGCGGGGAAGAGCGAGTAGAGCCGGCGCAGAGACACTCCGGCGACCTGGCGGAGCTCGTCCATGCCGACGGCTGCGTACCCCTTGCGGTAGTAGAGCTCTTCGGCGGCGGTGAGGATGCGCTCGCGGGCCTCGTCTTCGGTCATGTCCAGAAGTCTACTTGACACGAGAACGAACGTTCTCTAGATTGAACACATCGAGCGAGAACGATCGTTCTCACCGGAACTGGAAGGATCAGGATCATGGGTTACATCACCGTCGGCACCGAGAACAGCACCCCGATCGAGCTCTACTACGAAGACCAGGGGGCCGGGCAGCCCGTCGTCCTGATCCACGGCTATCCGCTCGACGGCCACAGCTGGGAGCGTCAGACCCGCGAGCTCCTGGCCCAGGGCTACCGCGTGATCACCTACGACCGTCGCGGATTCGGCCAGTCCTCCAAGGTGAACACGGGGTACGACTACGACACCTTCGCCGCCGACCTCGACACCGTGCTCGAGACCCTCGACCTGCGCGACGTCGTGCTCGTCGGCTTCTCGATGGGCACCGGAGAGCTCGCCCGCTACGTCGCCCGCTACGGGCACGACCGCGTCGCCAAGCTCGCCTTCCTCGCCTCGCTCGAGCCGTTCCTCGTGCAGCGCGACGACAACCCCGAGGGCGTGCCGCAGGAGGTCTTCGACGGCATCGAAGCCGCGGCGAAGGGCGACCGCTTCGCGTGGTTCACCGACTTCTACAAGAACTTCTACAACCTCGACGAGAACCTCGGATCGCGCATCAGCGAGCAGGCCGTGACCGGCAGCTGGAACGTGGCGATCGGCAGCGCCCCCGTTGCGGCCTACGCGGTCGTGCCGGCGTGGATCGAGGACTTCCGCGGCGACGTCGAAGCCGTCCGCGCCGCCGGCAAGCCCACGCTCATCCTGCACGGGACGAAGGACAACATCCTGCCGATCGACGCGACCGCCCGCCGGTTCCACCAGGCGGTGCCCGACGCCGACTACGTCGAGGTCGAGGGCGCTCCGCACGGCCTGCTCTGGACCCACGCCGACGAGGTCAACGCCGCACTGAAGACCTTCCTCGCGAAGTAGTCCCGCGCCGCAGCATCCGCTCCCGCCCGCACCGGCATCCGCCCCGACTTGCGCGCTCCGGTCGCAGTTGCTGTCGCCTCGATCGCGAACATGGCGACAGCAACTGCGACCGGAACGTACGGCGAGGTCGGGCCGGAGCCCAGGACCGCGGGGATCGACGACCGGTGCTCAGCCGCGCATGGCGACGCCGCGGCGCCAGTAGCCCATGAAGGCCACCTGCCCGCGGTCGATGCCGAGGTCCTTGACCAGGTGCCGACGCAGCGTGGTGACCACGCCGCTCTCCCCCGCGATCCAGAAGTAGCGTTCGGCCGGGGCATCCACCGTGGCGATGTCCTCACCGAGGCCGGAGTAGTCCGGCGTCTCCCACAGCAGGTCCTCGCCGTCGATGTCCTTCACCCGGATCTCATCCGCGGCGTCGGCGTCGCCGAGGTAGCCGAGCACGGCGGGGATCAGGCGCAGTCCGTGCGGCTCACCGGCATCGCGCGGCAGCCAGTGCACCTCGACACCCGACGGCACATCGATGCGCAGGATGTCAGCGGGAGACGGCACCTCGATGAAGGCGACACCCCGCAGGTCTCGAGGTGCGTCCTCCAGGATGCGGGCGATCGCCGGAGCAGCCGTCTCGTCACCCGCGAGCACGACCGAAGCGGCGGTGCCAGGGGCGAACTCGGCTCCTCCGTGCGCGTCGACATCCACTCCGCGGCGGGGTCCGACCAGGTAGAGCTCCTGCCCGACCGCGGCCTGGCTCGCCCACAGGGAAGCCGGCCCGGTCAAACCCGGCTCGAGGTGCAGCACGAAGTCGACGTCCACCTCGGTGCCGGTCTCGGGATCGACCCGCAGCTCGCGCACGGAGTAGGTGCGCATCGATCCGCGCTCCCCCTCCGGCACTGCGAGGAAAGCCTGCCACCAGTTGTCCGACGCCCGGTCGAGGTCGGGCAGCACCCCGGATGCGGGCGGGAACACGAGCTTGATCCGGCTGTCGAACACCTCGCCGGGCGTGCCGAACTCGAACAGGTCGTCTCCGCCGAAGGTCACCCGCACGAACGAGGGCGAGACCCGGACGACGGCCCGCACCTCGGCGCGGGTGAGGATGTAGGTCGGCCGCTCGGTCGTGGTCGTCTCAGCGGACATGGTGCCTCCCGATGGGTGTGACCATCGGCTTGCCGGAGACCGGATCGATGGTGATCTGATTGGCGAGGCCGAAGACCTCTTCGACGAGTTCGGCGGTGACGATGTCCTGCGGTGCACCGGTCGCGTGCACCCGCCCATCCTTCATCGCCACCAGCTCGTCGGCGTAGCGGGCCGCGAGGTTGAGGTCGTGCAGCACCATCACGATCGTGGTGCCGCGCGAGACGCTCAGGTCGGTGAGCAGGTCGAGCACCTCGACCTGGTGGGCGACGTCGAGGAACGTGGTGGGCTCGTCCAGCAGCAGGATGTCGGTCTCCTGCGCGAGCGCCATCGCGAACCACACGCGCTGGCGCTGGCCGCCCGAGAGCTCGTCGACGCTGCGGTCGGCGAGGTCGGAGATGCCGGTCGCATCGAGGGCGTCAGCCACCACCTCGTAATCATGCGTGCTCCATCGGGCGAGCATCTTCTGATGCGGATGCCGTCCGCGGCCGACCAGATCGGCGACCGCGATGCCCTCGGGTGCGACGGGCGACTGCGGCAGCAGACCGAGGATGCGCGCAACCTCTTTGGTGGGGCGGGCGTGCACCGACTTGCCGTCGAGCACGATCTGGCCGTCGCTCGGAGACAGCAGGCGAGCGAGCGAGCGCAGCAGCGTCGACTTGCCGCATCCGTTCGCCCCCACGATGGTCGTGATGCGGCCGGGCGCGATCTGCAGGTCGAGGCCGTCGATGATGGTGCGGTCGCCGTAGGCGAGGGTGACG
Organism: Microbacterium sp. NPDC058269; assembly: GCF_042881445.1. Lineage (NCBI taxonomy): Bacteria > Bacillati > Actinomycetota > Actinomycetes > Micrococcales > Microbacteriaceae > Microbacterium > Microbacterium sp. NPDC058269. The sequence goes on along the minus strand of NZ_JBHVXT010000002.1, from coordinate 148,231 downwards.
CCTTCGGCCGACAGGCTGTGCGAGACGGTCATAGCGAACCCCCGGAGCGGTTGGTGCGGATGAGCAGGTAGATCAGATACGGCGCGCCGACCACGCCGGTGATGACCCCGACGGGGTAGCGGGTGCCGAAGGCGAACTGGCCGATCAGGTCGCCGCCGAGCACGAGCACGGCGCCGACGAATGCCGACGGCAGGAGCAGGTTCGCCCCCGGCCCCGTGATGCGCGCGGCGATGGGTCCGGCCATGAACGCGACGAACGCGATGGGGCCGGTGGCCGCTGTCGCGAACGCGAGCAGCGCGACCGCGCCGAGGATGAGGAGCAGGCGGGTGGCGTTGACCCGGATGCCGAGGCCGGCCGCCGAGTCGTCGCCGAGCTGGAGCGCCCCGAGCGCGCGCCCCTGCGACAGCATCAGCGGCACGATGATGAGCGCGGCGATGGCCATCGGCAGCACCCGCTCCCACGACGCGTTGTTGAGGCTTCCGGTCAGCCACTGCATCGCGGTCTGGATGTCCCAGTTCGCCGCGCGCGACAGCATGTACGAGATGATGCTCTGCAGCATCGCCGCGACACCGATCCCGATCAGGATGAGTCGGGTGCCGGCGAAGCCGCCCTTGATCGACAGCAGGTAGATCACGAAGGCGGTGACGACCGCGCCGGCCAGGGCGAGCAGCGACACGACGGGGCCGTTGACCGACAGCACGATGATGCCGAACACGGCCGCCGCACCGGCACCGTTCGAGATGCCGATGATGTCGGGGGAGGCGAGCGGATTACGCAGCATCGTCTGGAAGCACACGCCCGCCATGCCGAACGCGATCCCGGTGAGCACGGCGAGCACCGCCCGCGGCAGTCGCAGGTCGCCGACGGTGAACGAGGCTCCGGGAACGGTCTCGCCGAGGATCACGCGGATCACCTCATCCGGCGTGTAGAACGTGTTGCCCACCATGAGGGCCACCGCGAAGAGGGCGAAGACCAGGATGCCGAGGATGATCGTGGCGACCGCGTGCCGGCGGTGGCGCGAGCGACGACCCGCGACGATGCGCGCGATCCGGGCGGATGCCGGCTCATCGACCCGATCGAGGGTGTGCTCGGTGTGCTCGGTCGTGCTCACAGCTCACGCACCTTCTGCCGGCGGACGATCCAGATGAAGAACGGGGCTCCGATGATGGCGGTGATGATGCCGACCTGGATCTCCTCCGACGACGGCGCGATCACCCGGCCCACGATGTCGCTCGCGGTCAGCAGCGCGGCACCGGCGATCGCCGAGAACGGAAGCAGCCAGCGGTGATCGGTGCCTACGAGCATGCGGCACACGTGCGGGATGATCAGACCGACGAAGCCGATCGGGCCTGCGATCGCAGTCGCGGCTCCCGCCAGGATCACCGCGCCCAGCGCCGAGATCATGCGCGTGCGGAACACGTTCTCACCGAGGCCCTTGGCCATCTCATCACCGAGCGCGAGGGAGTTCATGCCCCGGGAGCAGAGGAAGCAGATGAGGGCACCGACCGCGAGGACCGGCGCGGTGAGGGCGATGCGTGGCCACTCCGCGCCGCCGACGCCGCCGATCTGCCACGACTGGAACGTCTGCAGCAGGTCGACGCGGGGCAGCATGACGGCGCTGATGAGCGAGGCGAAGGCAGCGGAGGTGGCGGCACCCGCGAGCGCGAGCTTGAGGGGTGTCGCTCCCCCGCGCCCGAGCGAGCCGACCGTGTAGACGAAGACCGCCGCCAGCCCTGCTCCCGCGATCGCGAAGGCCATCTGCCCGTAGGGATCGGCGAGACCGAAGAAGGCGATCCCGCACACGACGGCCAGCGAGGCGCCGTTCGAGACGCCGAGGATGCCGGGGTCGGCGATGGGGTTCCGCGTCACCGCCTGCATGGTCGCTCCGGAGAGGGCGAGCGCCGCACCGACGAGGAGCGCGAGGACCGTGCGCGGGATGCGTTTGACGATCGCCGCCTCGGCGATCGTGTCGGTGTGACCGGTGAGGGCAGCGACGATGTCGTCGAACGAGACCGCCCGCACGCCGAACGAGATCGACAGGATGCTGAGGACGACGAGCACCACGAGCCCGACCAGGAGCCAGATGGTTCGCACCAGCACCGGGCGCCGCAGGTCTGCGGCACCCGGTGCAGGCGCGATGGCGGTTGCTGAGGTCACTGAGTATTCACTCCGCTGCGGGCGGATCGAACGACTACGGAGCGAGCGGTGCAGCCAGGAGTGCGAGGTAGTCGCTGAGTCCCCACGGGATCGACAGCGGCGACGGGTTCGCGGATGCCGCGATCGGGGTGGCGTCCGGAAGGACCGCGATGCGGCCCTCGGCGATGGCCGGGATCTTCGACAGCAGCGGGTCGGCCTGCAGGAGCGGGATGATCGACTCGTCGCCGTAGGTGATGAACAGATCGACGTCGTCGAACTTCTGCGCCTCTTCGGCGCTGACCGTCAGGTAGAACTGGTCGCTGTCCTTGTTCTCCTCGACGATCGAGGGGAACGGCAGACCGAGGTCGTGGAGGTAGCCGGGGCGGGTGTCGATCGCCGTGTAGTACCCGATCTGGCTGAGGTCGGTCGGGTCGATGTAGGAGAAGAGGACCTTCTTGTCCTTCAGCACACTGTTCGCCTCGAGCGCCTTCTCGGCGTCGGCGTGCAGCTGCTCGATCAGGGCCTCGCCCTCCTTCTCCAGGCCGAGGGCCTTGGAGTCCATCTCGATCATGTCGTCGACCGAGGTGCCCCAGGCGACCTCGGGGTAGGCGATGACCGGCGCGATCTTGGAGAGCGTGTCGTATTCCTCCTGCGTGAGGCCGGAGTACGCGGCGAGGATCACGTCGGGCTCGGTGTCGGCGACCGCCTCGTAGTCGATGCCGTCGGTCTCGTCGAACAGCACCGGCGTCTCGGCGCCCATCTCGTCGAGCTTCTCCTCGACCCAGGGCAGCACGCCGTTGTCATCGTCGTCACCCCACGATGCCTTGCTCATGCCGACCGGAACGATGCCCAGAGCCAGCGGCACCTCGTGGTTCGCCCACGCCACGGTCGCGACGCGCTCGGGCTTCTCAGTGATCGTGGTCTCGCCGTAGACGTGCTCGACGGTGACGGGGAAGGCGTCGTCGGATGCGGGGTTGCCACCGGCCGTCGAAGTCGAGTCCGGGGCGGAGGATGCACAGGCGGAGAGGCCGACGGCGAGCGCGGCGGCCGCGCCGATGGCGAGGATTCGAGAGGTGCGCACAGGCGTTCCCTTCGGGTTCGGGGTGAGGGGGCGGCGCGAGAGGTGCGCCCAGCCTTTGGTAAGCCTGGCCTAATCTAACACGGAGGTTAGGGGATCCTCACCCCGGGTCCCCTGTCCCCCTTGATGCCGGGCACGAAAAAACCGGCCGGATCCGTGAGGATCCGACCGGTTTCAGGAAGTCAGCGCGCGCTCAGAGAGCGCGGATGTTCGCCGCCTGCATGCCCTTGGGGCCACGCTCAGCGTCGAATTCGACCTTCTGGTTCTCGCGGAGCTCCTTGAAACCGGAGCCGGCGATAGCCGAGTAGTGGGCGAAGAGGTCGTCCGAGCCGTCATCGGGAGCGATGAAGCCGAAGCCCTTTTCCGCGTTGAACCATTTCACAGTGCCAGTGGCCATGTGTTTCTACTTTCTGTTGACTTAGCCGTTTACACGGCCTACGCCGAATCGGAACATCCGAGACGCGCGCACAGTCACGCTACCACGACAGGCTGGGCAGGAGCACGGAACTGTGGATTCTTCTGCAGAAGTGCCGCTTCGGTGCGCGTGCTCACGCCGAGTTTCCGCAGCACAGCGGAGACATGCACGCTCACGGTCTTCACGCTGATGAAGAGCCGCTCGCCGATCTGCCGGTTGCTCAACCCCTCGGCGATGAGGTCGAGCACCTGCCGCTCGCGAGCCGTGAGCAGGTCGTCACCTGACGGGGCATCGGCAGGCGCCCGCAGCCCGGCATCGGCGGCGAAACGGGAGACCGAAGCCCGCAGCTGTGCGTTCCCGAGGGTCTCCGCGAGGTCAGCAGCCTCGGCGAGCACGGCCCCCGCCGCGACGCGGTCGCCGTCCCGCACCAGCAGGCGCGCGCGTTCGAGCCGAAGCAGAGAGCGGAAGATGACCGGCACGTCTTCCCCGTCCGCACAGCGCAGAGCGGCGTCCAGGCTGTCGGGGTGCGGAGCGAGCAGGGCATCGAGGATGGTCGACCACGCGTCGTCCTGCAACTGCGCGGGCTGCGCGAGCCAGGCGGTGCGGATGGCATCGGAATCCGCCGTGACGCCGGCCCCCTCGGCACGCAGCTCTGCGATGATCGCGCCGCCCTCCAGCAGCAGTCGGCGCTGGTGCAGGAGCGCCGGCTGCTCGTCACGCAGCATCTCGAGGATGCTGTCGAGCGCCCCGCGGAGGTTCCCCTCGCTCTCGGCCACCGCGACGGTCATCATGACCCGGTCGTACCAGATCTGCCGCTCCGAGACGCCGGTCTCCTCGAAGGCGGGCAGCCAGGCTTGCAACAGCTCCGCCGCCTCGACCGACCGGCCGCGCCAGGCCAGTACCCGCACGCGGGTCATGCTCATGTACATGCGGAACACACGCAGGGTTCCCTGCACGAAGTCGCGCGACAGCATCTCTTCGACCCGCTCGATCTCGCCGAGTTCGAGCAGGGGTACGACCATGTTCTGCGCCATGATCGACCCCGAGGTGCGCTCGACGCGGAGCTCGCGAGCGCGGCGCAGACCCTCTTCCGCGACCTCGACGGCCTCCCGGTAGCGGCCCAGCAGCGTGAGCAGGTCGGAGTAGTTCACGCGGTAGCGCATCTCGGCGTTCGATCCCGTCGCGAGCTCACGCGCACGTTCGTACTCGCGCACGCCCTCGTCGACGCGACCGAGGTGGGCGAGAGAACCGCCGCGCACGTTCGCGGCGATCGACAGCTGGTCCGTGGAATCGGCCCCCGCCGCCCCGCGCTCGGCCTCGTCGGCGAGACGGATCGCCTCCTCGCGGTCGCCCGCGATCATGCGCCGGCTCGCGAGCTGGTTGAGGAGCTCTGCGCGGAACACCTCGTCGCCGACCCGCTCGTCAGCGATGGCCAGAGCCTGCTGCAGGAGAGGGATCGCTCCGAGGCGCCCGAGGTTGACGAGGTACAGCGCCTTGTTGCGAAGGAGGCGTGCGTGCAGTCGCGGGTCGACGATCTGCGGGTCGACCTCGCCGAGCGCGACGTTCGCGACGGCGAGCGCCCGTTCACCGTCGCCCGCGTTGCGCAGGATCGACCCCAGGACCAGGAGCAGGTCGAGGCGCTCCACGCGCGCGGCGTCGGCCGCGTCGGGCACGAGGGGCCACAGTTCCAGCGCCAGTTCCCCGAAGCGGGCCGCGCTCGCGAACGCATACTGCGCTTTCGCGTGGCGCATGGCGTCGGCGGCGGCGACGAGTGCCTTCCGATCGTCTTGGGCGAGCTGCCAGTGATACGCGAGGGCGGCGGCGTCGCTGGAGTCCGACCCTGCGCACTGCGCCTCGAGCGCCTCGGCGTAGGCACGGTGCAGGCGCGCCCGCTCGCCGGGAAGCAGATCGTCGTGCACGGCCTCGCGCAGCAGTGCATGCCGGAAGCGGTAGTCGTCGTCGCCCACGACGAGGATGCCGCTGCGGGTCGCCTCGCGGATCGCCTCGTCGAGTCGCTGCTCGGGCAGTTCGACGAGGCTCGTGATCAGGGGATGAGAGAGCGGACGCTCGGCGCCGGAGACGACCTGTACGACGTGCCGCGCGTCGTCGCCGAGCCGGTCGAAACGGGCGAGCAGCAGATCGCGGAGACCATCGGGGAGCGGACCGTTCGCGCACCCGGCGATCTCTTCGATGAAGAAGGGGACGCCCTCGGCACGCTCCTGCATGCGGTCGAGCGCGCTCTCGGTGAGCGCACGGCCGATGATCTGCTCGGCCAGCTCGCGCACGGCGGCCTCGTCGAGCCTGCCCAGGGTGAGCCGTTCGAGCAGACGCGCGCGCGTCGCCTCGCCGATGAAGCGGCTCACCGCGTCGCCACGGCGAACGTCGTCGGTGCGGCAGGTGAGGAGCAGCAGGATGCGCCCGCGACTGAGCGCCCGCAGCAGGAAGGAGAGGATCGCGAGCGTCGACTCGTCGGCCCAGTGCAGGTCTTCGACCACGAGCACCTGGGGAGCGCGTTCGGCCGCCGCCTCGATGAGGGAGGCGATCGCATCGCGCAGACGCTCGGGGCTGGTGCGGTCGCGGTCGGTCGGGGAGCCGACGAGTTCGGGAAGCAGCATGCCGAGCGCTTCGGCTCCCACTCCCACCGACTCGCGCACCCGGTCGACGCCCATTCGCGTGACGATCGAGCGGAGGATGCCGGTGAGCGGACCGTAGGGTGTGCGGGAAGCGCCGAGGTCGAGGCACCACCCCACGTGCACGTCGGCGGTCTGTCCGATCTCGGCGGCGAACTCCCGCAGCAGTCGCGACTTGCCGATGCCGGCCTCGCCCTCGACGAGCAGGGCCGCGGGCACTCCGTCGCGCACCCCGGAGAACGACCGGCGCACCTCGGCGAGCTCGGCCTCACGGCCGACCATCGCAGCGCTCGACGCGGAAGGGGGCATGGACTCATCGTCCCACCCCCGACCGACATTCGGGACGGTCTGCGGTTCGCCCCGCGCGATGACGGCACTCACCGCGCGGTGGCGGTTTCGCAACCGGTTGCGTTGCGCGCGGTCGCTGCGCTGCGGCTCGTGCTCCCGGCTGCGCGACCGGACATGCGGCGCAGCATCCGGCGCATCGCCCCCGCAGGACGCGGCACGATCTGATCGGCGTGCTCGCGCAGGAACAGCCGCCGCGCGGCGGCGCGCTCCATCTGCTCCTGGTCGTGCTGAGTGAGCTGCTGACTGAAGTACGGGTGCTCGAACATGGGGTTCTCCTCGACGGTTCGCTGTATCCCTACAGTCCGCTCTGAGGCACCCCCGGGGCATCGGGCAGATGCCCTATCTTTCACCTGGCTGCCACTAGGGATGCCGCCGCCACATCAGGCCGCCGCGCCGTATCAGGCCGGTCTGCGCCAGTACAGCCTGCTCTCGCGTGTTCACCTGACCCGGCAGGAGGGAGAAGTGGAACCCGCCGGTCCAGCGAGGAGGAGTGCCGAGGCGCAGCGTCGCGTCCTGCTCCATCCGCCCCTGCAAAGCACGCACCTCGGACGCGGGGAAGAACCGAGGCCGTCAGGCGTGTTGCAGAGCCTTGGGAGTGAAGTAGGTGACTTCCCCGGTCTCATCCTCGACGCCGAAGATGAACTGTCCCGAGGGCGTCGCGCAGATGTCGATGACTTTTCCTCGTGAACGAGGAGTGACGACGTCATCGCCCGGCTTGAACGTGGTCTTCGTCATGTCGCGATCGTACAACGCGCGCCGGGACACCTCACCCTCACGCCGCCAGGCGACCGACCGCTCTGGCGCGGATGAGCACAGCCGTGCCGTCGGAGTAGGCCACCGGGAGCTCCTCCACGGCGACGACCTCGATCGTGGCGGGGTCGGCTCCCGCGAGCCGGGCGCGCGCGGTCGCCTCAGCGGCGGCATCCGCGCGGGACGCCCGCTGGTCGGTGGGGTCGACGCGATAGATCTTCTCGATCTGACCGGCGACCTCGCCGAGAGCCGCACCCACCGCGTTGGCTGCGCCGAAGTGATCGGGGCGGATCAATTCGGCCACGCCGTCGAGCTCGGTCGGGGCGATGATGCCGCCACCGCCGACGAGGATCACCGGCACGGGGGCCGCGTTCGGCTTCATCCGGTCGATCGAGTCTTCGAGGATCTCGCGCATCGCGGCCCATGCTGCAGCGCCGACCGCCCCAGGAACGGCCGGAGCAACGAGCCCGTCGATCTCGGCACCGCCGACCGCGAGGGCGATGTCGGTGGCCGTGAGGGTGCTTCCCCCGAAGGCCAGGCCCTCCTGTGGGAGCCGATAGCCGACGCTGTCCGGACCGACGGTCGTACCGTCCGCGGTCTCACGGATGATCGTGCCACCGCCGAGGCCGACCGACAGCACGTCAGGCATGCGGAAGTTCGTGCGGATACCGCCGATCTCCACCGCGTGCGCCGACTGCCGCGGGAATCCGTCCACCAGCACGCCGATGTCGGTCGTGGTGCCGCCGATGTCGACCACCAGGGCATCCGTCGCTCCCGAGAGGTGCGCGGCGCCGCGGATGGAGTTCGTGGGCCCGCACCCGATCGTCAGCACCGGGAACTCCAGCGCGTACTCGAGCTGCATGAGGGTGCCGTCGTTCTGACCGAAGTAGGGAGTGGCCGGGATGCCGCGTTCGCGCAGGGCGGCGACGAAGCCCGCGGCCATCTGCCGGAGCGTCTGCATCAGCGCCGCGTTCAGCACGGTCGCGTTCTCGCGCTCGAGCAGTCCGAGCGAGCCGATGCGCGCCGACCGCGACACGGGGACGCCGAGCTCCTCTGTCACGATCTCGGCGACGCGCTCCTCTTGGCTCTCGTCGATCGGGGCGAAGACCCCGACGACGGCGACCGCGTCGACCTCGCCGCGCATCCGTGCGCAGGCCTCGCGCACGGCATCCTCGTCGATCGGGGAGAGCACGCGTCCGTCGACCTCGAAGCCGCCCGCCAGCAGGTGGGCGTGGTCGCCGATCGCCGCGCGCAGGTCGTCGGGCCAGCCCTCCAGCGGCGGGACGGCCGTGGTGGCCGGCGCACCGAGGCGGAGGATGCCGACGCGGCCGAGGCCGCGCCGCTCGACGATCGCGTTGGTGCAGTGGGTGGTGCCGAGCATCGCATGCCCGATCAGGGCGGCATCGACTCCGGAGGCGGCGAGCACGGCGTCGATCGCCGCGGCCACGCCGTCGCCCGTGTCGGCCGTGGTCGGGCGCTTCACCGAGGCGACGACGTCGAGCCGCTCGTCGAGGATCACGGCGTCGGTGTTCGTGCCGCCGACGTCGATGCCGATGCGATACCTGCCGGCCATCACGCGGCCTCCTCGTCCGTCGTGTGCGCACCGGAGCGCTGCGCGATGTCTTCGACCGGAACCCACTCCACGTCGTATCCGAAGTGGGCGGGCCCGGCGGTCTCCAACCCGATCGGTGTGCGCCACTTGTCGTGGCAGGGGATCGCGATGACCGCGACCCGAGCGCCGTACCGGAGGGACTCCGTCGTGATGGGCATGCCGGTGGCCAGGTCGAGCACCGCGATCAGGTCGGGGGTCACGGCCGCCAGCACGCCGTCGCGGCGGCCGAGCAGCATCTCGTTCTGGAAGTCGAGGCGGAACGCGCTCCCCCGGTCGGTGCCGACGCCGACGAGCTCGGCCGCCCCGCGGGTGAAGCCGCCGTCGACGGAGCGCTGCAGGTCAGCCACCTTGCCGTCGAACAGCCGCACCGCATCGAGGTCGGCGCACAGGTCGTCGATCCGCTCGTCGTCGCGCAGCTCGCGTCCGGCAGCGTCTCGTCCCCGCAGGATTCGTCCGATGCGCTGGGCGAGCCCGAGGGTTCCGGGGATCGCGCACTCGCGCACGACCTCGCCGCCGTAGGCGTAGTCGATCATGGTCGCCCCTCCGCCCATCTCGACCGTGACGGCCCGCGCGATGCGCTCCGACCAGCCGCCGTCGACCGGTCGGCTCACCACCTCGTTGCCATGATGGTCGACCAGCACGGTCGTTCCCGGTCCGTAGCCGGCCAGGTGGAAGGTGACCATCTGCGCCTCGGGGAAGGCTCGTCCCATCGCGTCGCCGTCGACCACCGGGAGACCGGCGAGGGCGGCGGCGGCGATCGGGATCATCGAGTTGCCGCCGCCGACCTCGATCGGCATCACGGCGGTGGCCTTGCGGCCGACGGCGCGCTCGATCGCATGCAGGGCAGCGAGCAGCTCGGACTCGGCCTGGATGCGCTCGACACTCACCGACGGCGCACCGATCCCGCCGATCGGGATGACGAAGTCGTCGTCGGTCAGCTCGTCGACCGCCACCAGCGGCACCGGTCCATGCAGACGGATCAGGCGCTTGGCGATCAGCGAGCCGACGTGGGGGTCGCCCCCTCCTCCGGTGCCGAGCACGGCAGCCCCGAGGGCGATCTCGTCGATGTCGGCTTCTGTGAGGAAGGGCGCGGTGGTGCCGGAGGTCATGCGTTCACTTCATCCGTGACGGATGCCGCGGCATCCTGCTGCACGCGACGCCGGAACGGCAGCAGCGCGAGGTAGGCGACGAAGCCGACGAGGAGACCGTCGAGAGCCGAGATCGAGGTGATCGTGAACCAGCCGAAGCCGGGCCCGTCGGCCGGGTTCGTCGTCGCGACGGCCACGAAGATCCCGACCACCCACGCCGCGATCGACCAGCCGTCGACCAGCGGCACCGTGGCGCCGTGCGCCCAGCGAGCCGTCTTGCGGCCCGTGAAGAAGGACGCCAGGTAGACACCGCCGTAGGGGGCGATGATCGTGCCGATCACGAGGATGAACTGCACGAAGTAGTCGGCAGCCCCGATCACGCCGACGACGATGCCGATGGCGCCGAGGATGATCGTCACGGTGCGACGGCTCAGTCGCTCGCTGATCGACGCGAACGAGAGTCCGGCCGAGTAGAGGTTGGTGGTGTTCGTGGTCCACTGCGCGAGGATCAGCACGATCACGGCGACACCGCCGAGGCCGAGCGCGAAGAAGATCGCCATCAGCTCGGTGCCGTTCATGATGCGCGCGAGCAGGATCGCGACGACCAGGATGATCGAGTTGCCGAAGAAGAAGCCGACGAACCCGGCGATCATCGCCTGTTTCGGGGTCTTCGCCCAGCGCGCCATGTCGGGGGCGAGCACGACGCCGAGGATGAAGATGCCCATCACGAGCGACACCGCGCCGCCGAACGTGAACGTCGCCTCGACAGGAGCATCCAGTCCCGCCGAGCCGTTCACGGTGAAGGCGACGATGACGCCGACGATCAACAGCAGAAGCAGCAGCGGCACCGCGAGCGTGCTCAGGCGGTTGATCGAGCGGTAGCCCCAGAACGCGGTGATCGCCATCAGCACGCCGCCGATCGCGGTGAACACCTGCACCGGCACGTCGATGCCGGTGAACTCGGTGAAGGCGATCTGCGCGTTCGCGCCGAAGAAGCCCGCCTGCACGGCGTACCAGCCGACGAGGCTCACGGCGATCGCGAGGGCCAGGATCGCGCCGCCGATGCGGCCGAACACGGCGCGCGAGATCATCGCGGTGGAGAGGCCGGTGGCGGCTCCCACGTAGGCGCAGGCCATCGCGAGCAGCCCGAGCAGGAGCGAACCGAGCATCGTCGCGCCGATCGCCGGCCAGAAGGCCATGCCGGAGGCGAGCGAGACGCCGAGGAACGCCCCGGAGAGGTCGATGCCGATCGCGATCCACACGGTGGCGATCGACAGCCAGCTCTTGCGCTGGTCCTGCGGCACGACGCCGTGCTCGTAGTCGGTGGAGGTCATCATCTATTCCTTGAGAAGTGGCCCTGCGAGTCCGTCGGCGGGGATTCGGGTTCCCGGAGTGCGGACGACTCGCAGGGCGGGTCGGGGGCGGCCTGTCGTTTCGGCCGGATCATGCGATGCCGGTCGGGGTTCGTGGCTCCGTGCCGGCGAGGGGTGTGCCGCATCGGTGCGGCGGGATTCATCGGGAGAGGATCGTGGAGAGGTGTCGCCAGGCCTGGTCGAAGCGCTCGCGGTAGACCTCGGGCGTGTAGTGGGTGAGCTGGAGGAAGAGGCCGTCCATGACGACGAACACCAACGCCGTGAAGCCGTCGGCGTCACCGGCTGCGAAGGTGCCGGCCGCGACACCGTCTTCATAGGTCTGGCGCACGGCGGCAGCGAGCGTCGATTCCGAGTCGAGGAAGATCTGCCGCAGCTGCTCGCCACCGGGGCCGTACTCGGTGACGGCGGCCCTGAGGCTGAACTCCGCGAGGTCGGGCCGGTCGCGGTAGTAGGCCTCGATACCGCCGAGGAGATGCTGCAGGCGCGCGAGCGGCTCCATCTCGGAGCTGCGCCGCACGAGCTCGTCAAAGAAAGAGGTGTGATCGACCGAGACCGCGGCGTACACCTCGGCGTACAGCGCCTCCTTGCTCGGGAAGTGCGCATAGAGCGAGGGCGTCTTGATCCCGACGGCCTCGGCGATCTCGCGCAGGCTCGTCTCGGCGTAACCCTGGCGCGCGAAGATCGTGCGGGCCTCAGTGAGGATCGTTGCTCTGGTCATCATCTGCCTAACGACTATTAGTTAGGCAGAGCGTAACCCCGCATCTCCCCGTGACGCAAGAGCCGCCGCGGATGCACTTCTCCCGAACGCGAAGAGGCCCGGCCGCAGCGGGAAGCTGCGACCGGGCCTCGAAGCCGCGACGAGGTCAGGCCTCGACGTCGCCGCGCCAGGAGCCGGTCTCGACTCCACGCCCTTCGATGAACTCCTTGAAGTTGTGAAGATCCTTCTTCACGGCGTGCGACCCCGCCCCGACCAGCGCACCGAGCTTCTCGAGGAATCCTTCCGGCGCCCAGTCGAGCTGCACGGTCACGCGCGTCGTCTTGTCGTCGAGCTTGTGGAACGTCACGACTCCGGCATGCTCGGTATCGCCGCCGGTGCTCTTCCACGCCACGCGCTCATCCGGGTGCTGCTCGGTGATCTCGGCGTCGAACTCGCGCGTCGCTCCCCCGACGTTCACCGTCCAGTGCGTGTGGGTGTCGTCGATCTGGGTGATCGACTCGACCTCGTCGAGGAACTTCGGAAAGCTCTCGAACTGCGTCCACTGGTCGTACGCCGTGCGGACGGGGACGGCGACGTCGATGGTCTCGATGATCTGCACCATGTGATGCTCCTCACTGTTCGTCGATCGTGTCGTCCCATTCAGCCCGGAGCAGCGAGGATCGGCGACGGGGTTGACATCTCCTGCTCCCTGTGGCGGGGGATGAGCACCGCCGCGCGAGCACCCGCCCGACCCGATCAGGGTGCGGGAATCGACACTACGGCGTTGCTCGTGCGCGCCTCCTCGGCGAGCCACACGATCCGGTGCGTGGCGAGACTCTCCGCGGGGCCGGACAGCAGGCCGGAGCGGTCCCCCGTGCGCACCGCCTCCAGGAAGGCATGCACGAGCGCGTCGTCGGCGCCACCGTGGCCGTCGGCGGCACTCGCGTTCCCCTGCGACTCGGGCACGATCTCGTACTTCTCGTCGCGCGCGAAGTCGTGGACGACGAGGGTCCGACCGTCGCCCTCGATGCTCCCAGCGGTTCCGAACAGGCGCGTCTTGCGGAAGTCGAGCTCGGTGAAAGCGGTGACGGTGAAGGACGCCGTCACGCCGCCCCGATACTCGATGTTGACGACCTGATGGTCCACCACGTCGTTCTGGCCGTCGAACACGCAGCGACCGTACGGCCCTTCGCGAAGCGCCCGATCGACCCCCGCCGCGGACACGTCGGTCGTGAGCACCGCGAGCGGCCAGCGCTCGAACGTCTCATCACCGAGGAAACCGCGATAGATCTTCGTCGCCGAGTAGGCGCACGTGTTCTGGAGCGGGCAGTCGAGACAGCGCGCCGTCGCGTCGGCCGGCTTGTTCTCCGGACGGAAGTGCAGCAGGCTGCCGAACGACGAGACGCGCTCCGCGGGAAGCCCGACGATGTACGAGAGCCAGTCGATGTCGTGACTGCTCTTGGTGAGCAGCATCGGACCGGAGTCCTCTTCCCGCGCCCAGTTCCCCCGCACGTAGGAGTGCGCGAAGTGCCACCATCCGATCGGCTCGAGGTGCTCGACCGACACGAGGCGTCCGATGGCGCCGTCGTCGAGCAGTCGCTTGAGCGTGCGGGAGTAGCCGGAGTACCGCATCACGTGGCACACGGCGAGCATCACCCCCGCGTCTTCGGCGGCGGCCACGATACGGGAGGATTCCTCCTCCGTCGGCGCGATCGGCTTCTCCAGAAGAAGGTGGTACCCCGCTCGCGCGAGACCGATCGCGGGTTCGGCATGCAGGCGATCGGGGGTAGACACGACCACCGCGTCCGCCACCCTCTCCGCACGGGCCGCGATGTCCTCCCACGTGTCGAAGACCTCGATCGGCTGCGCGGCGAACTCCGCGAGGAACGCCTTGCGTCGCGCCGGATCCGGTTCGACGACGGCGGAGACCGCCGCTCCCTCGGCCACGGCTCGACGCGCGTAGCCCGTGCCTCGCGACCCCGCGCCGATGATCGCCAGGCGGAGGGGGTCTGCGACAGTCATTTGAGTGCTCCTTGGACGAGGCCGGCGACGAATTTGCGCTGGAAGATGAAGTAGAGGACGACGATCGGGACGATCACGATGATCGTGCCGGCCGCGAGGAGCGGGATGTTCTCGCCGTACTGCTGCACGAAGGTGCCGAGTCCGGACGGGGCCGTCCGCCGCGCAGGATCGCGGATCAGGATGAGTGCGAGGAGGAACTGGTTCCACGCCCACATGAAGGTCAGCAGCGCGTAGGTGATGATGGCCGGCTTCGCTCCGGGGATGAGGATCTGCATCAGGGTGCGGAATCGACCGGCCCCGTCGAGCTGTGCGGCTTCGATGAGCTCGGTCGGAACCGACTCGAAATGCGTGCGCATCCAGAAGATGCCGAAGGGCATGAAGGCGCCGACCAGCGGAAGGATGACGGCCCAGTACGTGTCGATCAGCCCGGTGGACCTCATGGAGAAGTAGAGCGGGATGACGATCGCCTCGTAAGGGAGGGTGAGCCCGGCGAGGAAGAACGCGAACAGCACGCCCTTCGCCGGCATCCTCATCGTCCCCATCGCGTATCCGGCGAGGGTGGAGCAGATCACCGAGATGGGCACGACGACGACCGCGATGATCGCACTCGAGGCGAGCAGCGAGCCGAACCCGGCCATGCTCCAGGCGGTGAGGAAGTTGTCCCAGTGCGGTTCATCGGGCCAGGTCAACCGGGGCACCAGGGTGCCGGACGGCTGCAGCGCGGCGGAGACCAGGGCCAGGAACGGGAGCACGACACTGAGCACGGCGACGAGGAGGAAGCCCGCGGAGAGCAGGCGAGAGGTGCGTGATCTCATGCGTTGCGACGTCCGATCCTGCCGATGAGAGCGACGAAGACGAGGATGATCGCGCTCAGCACGGTGGCCAGCGCGCACGCCAGCCCGACCTCGTTTGACGTGAAGACGAGCTTGTAGATGAGCACGCCCGGCACGATGGTCTGGTAGCCGGGGCCGCCCCCGGTGGTCACGTAGACGATGTCGAAGCTCGCGAGCGCCGCGATCAGCGTGACGGTGACGGCGACGACGACCTCCGCCCGCACACCGGGGACGGTCACATGCCAGAACTGTCTGACCGGACCGCAGCGATCGAGGCGCGCGGCCTCATAGAGCGAGGGATCGATCTTCTGGATGCCCGAGAGCAGCAGCATCATGCATAGCCCTGTGGTCACCCAGGTTCCGATCACTCCGACCGCGGGATAGGCCCAGGTGAAGTCGCCGAGCCATGCCCGCGCCAGATCCCCCAGCCCCACGGCGGTGAGCACCTGGTTGATCGGCCCGTCGGCGGCATAGAGGTAGCGCCACACGACCCCGACCGCGACGAGCGGCAGGATCTGCGGGAGGAACAGCACCGTGCGGACGAAGCCCGAGCCCCGTCGCGGGCGGGCGGCGATCACAGCGGCGATGATGAGGCCGAGGACCACGGGGAACACGGTGTAGAAGACGATGAACCCGAGCCCGTTGCGCAGCGCGACCAGCAGTCGCTCATCAGTCGCGACCTTCACGTAGTTGTCGATCCCGGCCCAGGTGGCCGCGCCGATGCCGTCCCATTCCCAGAACGACAGCCAGATGCTCTGCACCCACGGCGCGATGGTGAACGTGCCGTAGAACACGAGCGCGGGCAGCAGGTAGAGCAGCGCGCTCCAGCCCCGTCGTGAGCGGCGGGGGGAGCCGGCCTTCCGGCCGGTCTCCTCCCGCACCCGAGGCGAAGTGGTCGTCATCGATCAACCGGCGTGGGCGGCGGCCCAGTCGGCCTGGACCGAGGAGAGGAAGGCGTCGACGGTCGTCTGACCGGCGATGAGCTGCTGCGTGCCTGCCTTGAGCACGTCGTTCATCGTCGCGGTCGCATTGTTGTTGAACGCGACGAGCCCATCGGCGTCGGCGATCTGCGCCCACGCGGCGACGATGTCGCCCTGGAGGGTCCCGTCTTCGGCCACGGCCACGGTCGGGTCGTTCGGCATGAAGCCCTGCGCGAACTGCTGTTCACTCGCCTCAGGTGAGCGCAGGAAGTCGAGGAACGCCGCGGCCTCGTTCGGATGCGCGCTCTGCGACGAGATGGCGTACGCCACCGAGGTGCCGATCCCCGTGACGTTCTCACCGGGGAACGAGATGAAGCCCGCGTCCGTGCCCAGACCGTCGGCGATCTTGCCGGCATCCCAGATGCCGTCCACGAGGAACAGTCCCTTGCCGTCGATGAAGTTGTCGACGGCGCCTTGGAGGTCGGTGCCGTTCACGGTGGTCGCGTCGCCGAGGTAGCCCGCCTTCTGCCAGTCGACGAGCGTCTGCGCCGCGTCGCGGTTCGCATCCGTCTCGAAGGTCTCCCCCTCATGCCCGAAGGCCCAGGCGTTCGCGGTGTCGGCACCGGATGCCCCCTGGCCGAGCAGCTGCACGAGGAAGGCGGCATGCCCTTCGGCGTTGCCGACTTGCACCGGAAGGGTGCCGGCGGCGGCCGCGGTCTGCAGCGCCTTCTCGAAGTCTGCCGGCGACTCCGGCGCCTCGATCCCGAGCTGCTCGGCGAGCGCCTTGTTGTAGTAGGCGCCGACGAGCGAGAACCCCGCCGGTGCCGCGTAGAGGGCGCCGCCCTCGCCGAGCGTGCTGCCGTCGTCGGCGACGCGCCACTGGTTGAGCTGGTTGGCGGGGTAGAAGTCGTCCCACCCGTAGAGGCCGGCGTAGTCGTCGAGCGGCAGCACGAGCTTGTTCTTGACGGTGTTGGCGACGGCGTTGAGAAGCACGATGTCGGGCGACTGGTCGCCGGACAGGTTCAGGTTCACGCTCTGGTTGTAGTCGTCGTAGTTCGTCTGCGAGTACTCGATCGTGATGTTCGGGTGCTCGGCCTCGAAGGCGGCGATGGTCGCCTCGGTCGCGGCACCGGACTCCGGCGTCGACATCAGTGTGAGGGTGATCTCGTCGGTGGTCAGCTCGGTACTGGCCTCGACGTCGGCTGCCGGACCGCTGGTCGTCGCGCCGGGGGCGCAGGCGGTGAGAGCGATGCCGAGGAGGGTTCCGGCCGCAAGCGGCGCGAGGACGAGTCGGGTGCGTCTTTGCATGGGTATGTCGCCTTCGGGTGAGGGAGCGTATTTTGCAACACTCCGGGGTAATTCATAATTTAGGACCCGTCGGTCGGCGCTGTCAAGCGACGTGCACACCGGATGTGATAGTCAGGACTCGTGACATCCCAGCCGCTCGGCACCGACCTCGCAGCCATGCGGCGCCTCAA
The DNA here is from genome assembly GCF_042881445.1 of Microbacterium sp. NPDC058269. Lineage (NCBI taxonomy): Bacteria > Bacillati > Actinomycetota > Actinomycetes > Micrococcales > Microbacteriaceae > Microbacterium > Microbacterium sp. NPDC058269. Next base: position 130,851 of record NZ_JBHVXT010000002.1, on the reverse strand, counting down.
CGACCACGCCGTCCTGACGACCCTCTGGGAGGCCGACGGGCCGTTGACCGCCACCCAGCTCGCGAGCGTCACCGGCCTTTCCCGCACGACCGTCGAGGCCGTGCTGCCCGCGATGCTCGAGAGCGGACTCGCGCTCGCCGAACAGCTGCGCCCGAACCGGGCCGGACGCCCGGCGCGGGGGTACAGCTTCGCGGCCGCGCACGGCGTCTCCGTGGGCATCGACATCGGCCCGCACGGGATCGCGGGCATCGCGGGCGACCTGCGCGGCACGGTCATCGCACCTCATCGCCGGATCGAGCGCGACCTCTCCGACGGAGAGGATGCCGTCGCCGCCGTCGTCGATCTCGTCGGCGCGCTGCTCGAGGAAGCTCCGGCCACGCGCGAACTCGCCGCCCTCACGGTCGGGATCCCCGGCATCGTCGACGCGAGCGGGCACCCGGTGAAGACCACTGTCGTCCCCGACTGGCTGGCCGCGGACATCGACGCACATCTGCGCCGCGCGTTCCCCGAAGCGAAGATCGCATTCGACAACGACACCAAGCTCGCGGCGATCGCCGAGATCGAGAGCGGCGCCGTTGGCCCCGACGAGACGGCCGTCGTGCTGCGGATCGGCAACCGGATCTCCGCCGCATCCATCGTCGACGGACGTGTGGCTCGGGGCGCTCACGGCGCAGCGGGCGAGATCGGAGCGCTCGGGCGCGTCGCGTGGCCCCAGGCGCAGCAGCGTCTCACGACACGAGCGGCCGGGCAGATCGAACGGCTGTTCCGCGGCGGCGACGACCTGTCCGACCAGGCCGACGCGGCGGTATCCGAATTCGCTGCCGACATCGCCGACGGCCTCGGAGCGCTCGTCCTGGCGATCGATCCGCACGCCGTGATGATCAGCAGCAGCATCCCCGCCGCCTCGGTGCGGCTGGCCGAGGCTCTGCGGCGCGAGCTGAGCGGGCGGGCTCTGTTCCTCCCCGAAGTCCGGGCTTCCGTGCTGGGCGCGGCCGCCCCCTGCCTCGGGGCTCTCGCGGTGAGCACGGCGGCCGTGCACGAACGGCTGTTCGCCCGCGAGTATTGACAATTACGCCGGAGTCCGGGTTAATTACCTCGCCGGCCGCTTTTCGCATCACCGCGTCCGGGAAGAAGATCACCGTCGATCCCCGAGGAGCATGATGACCCGCCCGAAATCCGCACGTCGCCTCACCGCCTCCGCCGCCGTGGTGGCGTCCGTGGCCGCACTGACCCTCGCCGGCCCCGCCGCCTGGGCCGCCGACACCCCGCCGAACCCCGTCGACAAGCCGGGATACACCCTCGATTTCAGCGAGGAGTTCACCGGCACGACCCTCGACACCAGCAAGTGGATGCCGAACTACCTGCCGCACTGGGTTCCCGCTGAGGACTTCGCCGACACCGCAGCCCGGTACACGATCTCGAACGGCACGATCAAACTCCGGGTCGAGCAGGATCAGCCGCCCTGGAACCCCGACCAGGACGGGACCGTGGTGTCATCCGCGATCCAGACCCACAACCAGAACAACTGGCACCCCTTCAACGGCAGCGCCGTGAACCGCAACAACCTGCCGACGTTCGACGGGTACTCGACCAAGTACGGCTACTTCGAGGTCAGGGCGAAGAACTCGAACGCGGGCGGAGGCGGGCATCAGGCGCTCTGGCTCGTGGGCACCAACACCACCGGCGGACAGTCGGAGATCGACATGATCGAGACGTTCTTCAGCACTCCGAACAGCTGGCGAATCGCCGCCTACGGATGGGGCGACCCGAACTTCCTCGGCTCATGGTCTCTCGACACCGTGCCGGTCTCGGGGTCGCCGACCACCGAGTTCCACGTCTACGCGATGGACTGGACGCCGACGCAGCTGCGGTTCTACTACGACGGGCAGCTCGTGAAGACGCTCAACGATGCCCCCAACACCGCCATGGGCATCATCATGAACATCTACACGGGCGCAGGCTCCGGACAGCCGAACGGCGTCTGGCCCAAGCAGTGGGAGGTCGACTACCTGCGCGTCTACAAGGACGACGCCGGCTACTCGGAGGCCGTGTCACCCACGTGGAAACTCATCAACAACCGACACCGCGCCGGCGCGATCAACGTCGAGCCGAATGACGGACTGGTGCGCTTCGGCGAGGTGCCGTCCACCTACTGGAGCGCCCAATGGGTGCCGGAGACGGCTTCGGGCACGACGAAGTACCGGAACCGGTGGACCAATCAGTACCTCTACGTGAACGGCACGAACGTGCGGCACGGAACCGCGGCAGCGGCGGGAACGGCCGCCGAATGGTCGACGCCCGACGCCGGCGGAGGATTCACGCGCATCCAGAACGCCTCGGGCGCCCTCCATGTCGAGAACAACACCGGCAAGGTCGAGTTCGCAAACGTGTCCAGCAGCTGGTGGTCTTCGCACTGGCAGCTCAAGGCCGCTCCCGCGAACTGACCCGACATCGGGAGGGGGACCCGTCGGTCCCCCTCCCTCCGAGGAGAACCTCATGCGCACGACACGACCGCTATCCGCCTCCGCACTCCTGCTGACTCTCGCTCTGCTGGCAGGAGGCGGAAGTCTGATCGGCTGCACCGACTCGTCGTCACCGGCCGCCTCCGCCGCCCCGAGTGCGACACCGACCCCCGGATTCGATCCGGACGCGACCCTGTGGACTCTCGCCTCGACCGGAGAGGAGCTGTCGCTCGAGGACGAGGATGTGCAGGCTCTGCAAGAGGTCGTGGCTCTGCACTCCGGAGCCTCGGACAACCGTTCGCCCGCCACCATCGTGGATTCCGTCGATGCCGAGGAATCGTTCTTCACGCCGCTGTTCGTCGAGAAGCTCGGGACCGACAGCTACCGCGACGCCCTCGTGGCGATGTACGTGGACAACGACCTGACGATCGAGCAGACCGGTGTCGCCTGGACTCCGTCGACGATCGACGCCGGGCGTACGAAGGCGACGGTCGGGTTCGAGTCGCTCTTCCGCATCATCAGCGCATCCGAGGGGTACCTCCACGAACTCGGCGTCGACGCCGGTGCGGAGTTCGCCCAGCCCCGGGAATACACGCTCACGAAGATCGACGGCGAGTGGCTCATCGACAACATCGCCAAGGGGCCGTTGCGCGCGACTTCCCAACCTACGCCGTAGCCTCGATCCCGCGGCGACCACGTGGGCACGACTACCGTGGGGTCATGCGCATCCCCGCCGCGATCCGCGCCTCAAAGCGCTCCCCGTTGCTGCAGGTCGTGAAGTCGGCCGCAGCGACGATCGCGGCGTGGCTCATCGCCGGATGGGTGTTCCCCGCACAGCTGCCGGTCTTCGCCGCGATCGCCGCCCTGCTGGTGGTGCAGCCCAGTGTGAACCAGTCGCTGTCGAAGGCGCTCGAGCGCAGCATCGGGGTGATCGCGGGTGTCGTGATCGCCGTCGCGCTGGGGCTGCTGCTCGGCTCGCCCAGCTGGATCGTGCTGCTCGCGATCGTCGTCGCGATGCTCGTCGCCTGGATCTTCCGGGCCTCACCCGGCACCGGCAACCAGGTCGCGATCTCGGCGATGCTCGTGCTGGCGCTGGGGTCTTCCAGCCCCGAGTACGCGTTCGCGCGCATCGTCGAGACCCTGATCGGCGTCGTGATCGGCATCGTGGTGAACGCGCTCATCGTGCCGCCCGTGCTGGTCGCGCCCGCACGCCGAGACGTAGGACTGCTCGGTAGCGAGCTCGCAGCGAGCCTGGACCGCCTGGCGGATGCGCTTCCGGAACCGCAGACCCCGGCGAAGCTGCAGGAGCTGATGCTCGAAGTGCGGTTGCTGCGCCCGATGAAGGACGCCGCAGAGGCATCCATCGCCGCCGGCGAGGAATCGCTCACCCTGAACCCCCGACGCTCGACCCATCGCGCAGACCTGCGGGAGATGCGGACACTGCTCGACCGGCTCTCCCCCATCGTCACGCAGACGATCGGCATGACCCGCGCCTACTTCGACCACTACGACGACACGATCGGCGAAGAGCCTGCGGTGGCCGCGATCGCCGAGCAGCTGCGGCGGGCTGGGCATGATGTGCGCCTCGCCGTGCAGATCGCCGAGGCCTCGCCGGAGCCCGACACCATGACCTCGGCGATCCCCGCGCTCACCGCTCCGCTCGTGATCCGGCCCCCGTCGTCGCAGCACTGGATCCTGATCGGATCGCTCATGGAAGACCTCCGCCGAATCAGGGGCGAGCTGGTCGACGAAGACTAAGACTGGCCCGGCGCCGGTTCGAGCCCCGCTTTCGAATCGCGCAACTGGTCGCATCCGAGCCCGAAATCGGACCATTCACGCGATTCGAAGGCGGGCATACGCTGGAGGCATGTCCGACTTCACCGTTCCGGAAGCCCTCGGAGAACTCGCCGCGCTGGAAGACCCGAAGATGCGCGCGGCCAACGAGAAGCGCGGCGACGACCACGGCATCAACCTCAGCCGCATGCGAGCACTCGCGAAGCGGATCAAGACCGACCAGGCCCTCGCGCAGGAGCTGTGGGCCACCGGCGAGACGCCCGCGCGGCTGCTCGCCCTGCTGATCTGCCGCCCCCGCGACTTCACTGCCGACGAGCTCGATGCCATGCTGCGTGAGACTCGAGCACCGAAGGTCAACGACTGGTTCGTCAACTACGTCGCGAAGAAGACCCCACTCGCCGAGGAGCTGCGACTGCGCTGGTTCGACGACGCCGACCCGACCGTCGCGGCTGCGGCCTGGTCGCTCACGACCGTGCGCGTGATGAAGGACCCCGACGGTCTGGACCTGCCGCATCTGCTCGACCTGATCGAGCGGGACATGAAGGATGCACCGTCGCGCCTGCAGTGGGCCATGAACGAGGCCCTCGCCAATATCGGCATCTTCCATCCGGAGTACCGCACGAGGGCGTTGGAGATCGGCGAACGCCTGCAGGTCCTCGCCGACTACCCCACCGCTCCCGGCTGCACCTCGCCGTTCGCGCCGCTGTGGATCGGCGAGATCGTGCGACGTCGCGAGGGCTGACCCCGCGCCGACATCGCCCCCCCTGAGCTGCGGCACCGTGGCGTGTCAGCGCCGCGTCGTCGAACACAGTCGGTAACGTTATACACTTTATTCATTCGCACGTGCACTGGGGGCGACCGCAAGGGGCGGTCACCGGCACCTGCGATCGAGACTGGGGACGCATCACCATGGCTACGCAAGATCAACTGAACGCACTCATCGCCGACATCGCGAGCGACATCAACGGCTTCATCGGCGCCTCCGTGGTCGACGTCGAGTCCGGTCTGCCGCTGGCATCGAAGTCGATCCGCCCGGAGTTCGACCTCGACGTCGCCAGCGCCTACAACAGCGAGATGGTCAAGAACAAGCGGAAGACGATCGACGCCCTCCGGCTCGAGGCGACCCTCGAAGACATGCTGCTGACGCTGGACACGCAGCTTCACCTGCTCAAGATGATCGACGACGACACGTTCATCTACCTCGCGGCCGACCGTCAGGCGACGAACATCGCCCTGCTCCGCTCCGCTGTGAACCGCCATGTGGCGGCGTTGAACGCTTGACCGGCCCTGAACGCGCGACCGTCCATGACCACGTGGCCGGCGAGACCGTCGAAGACACCAGCGCCGGGAGCGGCTCGTGGGTGCGCACCACCCCGTCGGATCTGTCGACGAGGCGCGCCCGCTGGCGACGCGTGAGTCTGCCGACGCGCTTCCGCCTCGTCTTCGCCGGGCCGGTCGGCGCCGGCAAGACCACGGCGGTGCGCGCGTTGAGCGATGTCGCCCCGGTCGATACCGACGTTCCCATCTCGGCGGGCTCGGCGGAGTACGGCGACGGAGAGAAGACGACCACCACGGTGGGACTCGACTACGGCGCCTGGAAGCCCACCGAAGAGATCTCGGTGGCGCTCATCGGCGTTCCGGGTCAAGACCGCTTCGCTCACACACGGCAGAGTGCCTCATCGTCCGACACACGCATCCTGCTCTGGCTGCGGGCTGATCGGGGGCGCATCGCCGACGACGCCGATGCGTGGCTGCCGCGATTCGCCGGCGACCACGATCGGCTGGTGATCGCCGTCACCCACGGCGCCGACGACGCGATCGACTCCGTGCGCGCGGAGCTCACCGAGTCGCTCGAGCGATACGGGATACCTCTCGCCCGTGTGCTCGCGGCCGACGCCCGCGACCGCGAAAGCGTCATGCGAGCGGCCTGCGTGGCACTGGACCTTCCGGAAGAAGAGTCATGAACGCCTCCACCCGAGCGGACGACCCCGCTTCCACGAACGCCTCGACGCCCGCGCAGGACGCCGTGCTCATGCACCCGGATCTCGCGGCGAACTGGGCGCTCTGGTCTGCCGTCGTGAGTCAGGCCGCACTCACCCGGCTGCGTCATCTCGAGGATCGATTCCCCGAGCTGACCACAGCGGTCCTCTCGACCGCCGACGGCCTGCACATCGCCTCCGTCGGCACCCTCGATGAGACCGGCGAGCGTCTGGCGGCCATGAACGGATCGCTGTTCGCCGTCGCCAGGGCCGAGGCCGAGATCATCTCGCGCGGAACGGAACCAAGCCTCTCCGCCGTGGTCTCGGTGTCGATCGGGCAGAGTCAACTGTCGCTGCTCAGCTTCATCCTCGCGCCCTACGGCCAGTTGCTCCTCTCGGTGTCGGCGAAGGGCGTGCAGGTCGGGACAGTGATCGTGCAGGCCCGTTCGGCCGCGTACGAACTCATCACCGCACTGGGGCTCGCGGGCGCACCGGGATGAGGCTGGCTACGCTGAGGCCATGAGCACGCACATCGCCGCAGAGCCCGGTCAGATCGCCCCCATCGTCCTGTTCCCCGGCGATCCGCTGCGGGCGAAGTGGATCGCCGAGACCTTCCTCGACGATGCCGAGCTGTACTCCGAGACACGCGGCATGCTGGGCTTCACCGGCACCTGGGAGGGGCACCGCGTCTCGGTGCAGGGCTCGGGCATGGGCCAGCCGTCGATGGCGATCTATGCGCACGAGCTGTTCGACTCCTACGACGTGCAGACGATCGTGCGGGTCGGCTCGTGCGGAGCGCTGACCGAGCGGGTGAAGATCCGCGACATCATCATCGCGAACGGCGCCAGCACCGACTCGGGCATCAACCGGGTGCGCTTCCACGGTCTCGACTACGCGCCCGTGGCCGACTTCTCGCTGCTGCGGGCCGCGGTCGAGGCGAGCGAGACCGAGCCCCTGGAGTCGACCGTGCACGTGGGGCAGCTGTTCTCGAGCGACCAGTTCTACAGCACCCGCCCCGAGCTCACGGAGCCCTTCGTGCAGCACGGCATCCTCGGCGTCGAGATGGAGGCTGCCGGGCTCTACACACTCGCGGCGTACCACGGTCGGCGCGCCCTCGCGATCTGCACGGTCAGCGACCACATCGTCACGGGCGAGGAGACCACCGCGCAGGAGCGGGAGCAGACCTTCGGCGACATGATCCGCATCGCTCTGCGCGCCGCGACCTCGGTCTGAACGTCGGGGTGTTCACAACTCAGGATGTTCTCGTCGGATCAGGGTCTTCGACGTGCTCAAGGGCGGATTCCGCGTCGTTCTCCTGAGTTGTGAACGTTCGGAGAGTGTGCCCCCCGCGTATGAGGGATGATCGAGGGACCATGACTTCCTCTCCGCGGCTCGATCCCGCCCTCGTTCCGGACGCCGCGGATCCGGATGCCGTCTACCTCGCGTTCGTCGAATGGGCGGAGTCGACGGGCATCAGCCTGTACCCCGCGCAGGACGAGGCGGTCATCGAGATCGTCTCCGGCAACAACCTGATCCTGTCGACGCCGACCGGCACCGGAAAGTCGCTCGTCGCGATCGGCGCGCACTTCAGCGCCCTCATCGCGGGGCGGCGCAGCTACTACACGGCACCGATCAAGGCGCTGGTGAGTGAGAAGTTCTTCGCTCTCGTCGACGTGTTCGGCGCCGAGAACGTGGGAATGGTCACGGGTGACTCCTCGGTGAACGCCGACGCTCCGATCATCTGCTGCACGGCCGAGATCCTCGCGAACCTCTCGCTGCGCCAGGGCACGGATGCCGACGTGGGCCAGGTCGTCATGGACGAGTTCCACTTCTACGCTGACCCCGACCGCGGATGGGCGTGGCAGGTGCCGCTGCTCGAGCTGCCTCAGGCGCAGTTCATCCTGATGTCGGCCACGCTCGGCGACGTCACCGAGCTCGCCGCCGACCTCACCCGTCGCACCGGTCGGGAGACGGCGACCGTGACCGGGGTGGAGCGCCCCGTCCCCCTCCACTTCTTCTACGAGACGACGCCTATCCACGAGACGATCGACGACCTGCTGAGCACCGGACAGGCGCCGATCTACGTCGTGCACTTCTCGCAGGCCGCGGCCATGGAGCGGGCCCAGGCGCTCTCCAGCACCAAGGTCGCCACCCGCGAGCAGCGCGACGAGATCGCGGCGTTGATCGCCGAGTTCCGGTTCACGACCGCGTTCGGCAAGACGCTGTCGCGGTTCCTCCGCGCGGGGATCGGCGTGCACCACGCCGGCATGCTGCCGAAGTACCGGCGGCTCGTCGAACAGCTCGCCCAGCGCGGACTGCTGCGCGTGATCTGCGGCACCGACACCCTCGGCGTGGGCATCAACGTGCCGATCCGCACCGTGCTGCTCACCGCGCTCACGAAGTTCGACGGCACCAGGATGCGGCAGCTGAACGCCCGCGAGTTCCATCAGATCGCCGGCCGTGCGGGACGTGCGGGTTACGACACCGCCGGGACCGTGGTCGCCCAGGCGCCGGAGCACGAGAGCGAGAACGTCGCTGCGGTGAAGAAGGCCGGCGACGACCCGAAGAAGAAGCGCAAGATCGTGCGCAAGAAGGCGCCGGACGGGTTCGTGTCGTGGGGAGAGCCCTCCTTCCGCAAGCTCATCGACGCCGTGCCGGAGACGCTGACCTCGCACATGCAGATCACGAGCGCGATGATGCTCAACGTGATCGCCCGCGGCGGCGACGTATTCTCGAACATGCGTGCACTGGTATACGACAACCATGAGCCGCGGAAGCGACAGCGCGAGCTCGCACTCCGCGCCATCGGCATCTACCGCACGCTCCGCGAATCGGGCATCGTCGAGAAGACCCCGGAGGGAGACATCCGCCTCACGGTCGATCTGCAGCCGAACTTCGCCCTCAACCAGCCGCTGTCGCCGTTCGCCCTGGCCGCCTTCGAGCTGCTCGACCCCGATCCCTCCGCCGGCACGGGCACCGGTTCGTATGCGCTCGACATGATCTCGATCGTGGAGTCGACGCTCGATGATCCGCGCGCGGTGCTGAGCCAGCAGGAGTTCCAGGCCCGCGGTGAAGCGGTCGCAGCGATGAAGTCCGAGGGCATCGAGTACGACGAGCGGATGGAGCTGCTCGAGCAGATCACCTACCCGAAGCCCCTCGAGGAGCTGCTCACGGCGGCCTTCGAGACCTTCAGCGCGGCCCAGCCCTGGATCCGCGACTTCGAACTGCACCCCAAGTCGGTCGTGCGCGACATGTACGAGCGAGCCATGTCGTTCGGGGAATATGTCGCCTACTACAAGATCGCGCGCTCCGAGGGCGTGGTGCTGCGCTACCTCTCCGACGCCTACCGGGCGGCCTCGCAGACCATCCCGGAGGAGTTCAAGGACGAAGACCTCCGCGACCTCATCGAGTGGCTCGGCGAGCTCGTCCGCCAGGTCGACTCCAGCCTGCTCGACGAGTGGGAGGAGCTGATCGCCGGCGTCGACAACGGACGCTTCGATCCGCACGCGCCGGATGAGCCGATCGTCCCGCCCGCGCCCAAGCGCCTCACGAGCAACATCCGCGCCTTCCGCATCCTGGTGCGCAACGAGCTGTTCCGCCGCGTGCAGCTCGCCGCGAGGGAAGACGTGGACGCACTGGCCGAGCTCGACCCGGGGTTCGGCGCCGACGCCTGGTCGGATGCTCTCGACGGATACTTCGCCGACCACGACGACATCCTCACCGGCGCGGATGCCCGCAGCTCGAAGCTGCTGATCCTCACCGAGGGGGCCACCTCGTGGACCGCACGGCAGATCTTCGACGACCCCGCCGGCGACCACGACTCGGGCATCTCCGCGACGATCGACCTCGCCGCCTCCGACGAAGCCGGTCAGGCCGTCGTCACGGTCACCGGGGTCGACCGGCTGTAGCCGCTGCACCCTCGCGCTCGACGTCTTCCCTCTCCACGCCGACCACCCGGCCGAACCGCCCCAGCGTCTCGCGTCGGTGGGAGGCGGCGATCACCGTCCCGTCGAAGCCCTCGATCACGTCGGAGATGATGCGCTCCGACTCGGCATCCAGACTCGCGGTGATCTCGTCGACGATGAGCACGCGAGGTTCGCGGCAGAGCGCCCGCGCCAACGCCAGGCGTGCACGCTGACCGCCGGAAAGACGCACCCCGTGCTCGCCGAGCTCGTCGTCGAGGGTGATCCAGCCGTCGGCGCCGACCCGCGTGAGCGCACCGCGCAGTTGCTCGTCGGTGCGGGTGTCGGTACCGCGCACGAGGTTGTCGCGCACGGTGCCGTGGAAGAGGCGCGCATCCTGCTCCACGATGGCGACGGTGCGACGCAGATCGTCATCGCGGATGCGGCCGAGCGGATACACGATGCCCGCCGCATCGACGAGGGCGACCGTGCCGGCCGCGGGATCCCACAACCGGGCGGCGAGCGCGATGATCGTGCTCTTGCCCGAGCCGGAGGGACCTGCGAGGCCGACGTGCTCCTCGGCGTCGACGTCGATCGACCAGCCGTGCAGCACCTCCTTCTGATCGTCGTAGGAGAACGACACCTGCTCGAAGCGCACCCCGAGCGGACCGTCCGGTAACGGGAGCGGGCGGTCGACCGGTGCCACGACCGGCGGACGGTGGAGCCCCGCCCCCACCCGATCGGCGCTGGCGATCAGCGGATGCAGTTCCGACACGGTGTGCGCGGCATCCGCCACCGCGGCGACTCCGGCGACGGCGAGGGCGATCACGGCGGGAAGCAGCGCCGCCTGCGCACCCCCGACCGTGCCGCCGAGAAGCAGCGACGCCCCGATCACGCCGATCACGACCGCGGTGAGGATCAGCTCACGCATCCCGTCCACGAGGTGGGCGATGGCCTCCCGCCGACGGCTGATGCCCGCCGATCGCCGGGTTCCGTCGATCGCCTCGCGCACGACCCGGTTCTGCAGCCCGTACGCGAGGACCTCGCGCAGCGCACCGAGGGCGTCGACCAGCCGTTCGGACTGCTCCTCCCGCTCCCGCTGCTCGCGCGCACCGATCCGCCGCGCGGGCCCCGCTCCTGCCCAGGCGGTGAGAGCCACGGCGGCCGCTCCCCCGAGCATCACGAGCGCGGCCACCGGCATCACCAGGAACGCGCACGCCAGGGCGCCGGCGAACAGCGTCAGCGCAGCACCGATCTGCGCCACCGTGTGCGCGTAGAAGAACTCCAGCTTCTCGATGTCGGTCATCGCCACCGATGCCGCCCGACCGGAGTGCTCACGACGGCGCCCCGGAACACTGCGGGAGTAGGCGTCGAACAGCGCCATCCGCAGCCGGGCGAGCACGCGGTAGGCGAGGGCGTGCGACACGTCCATCTCGCGCCAGGTGAGGAACGTGCGCAGCAGCACGAGGGCTCCGAGCGCTACCCACCAGACAACTGGCGGCCACTCGCCGTGCACCACCGCGCCGCCGACGCCGAGGGCGGTGAGCACCCCGATGGCGGCGAGTGCGCACAGGCTCGTGGTGGCGATCAGGTAGCTGCCCACGATGCGCCGCCATTCCGGACGCAGCGGGGGGAGCAGCCGGGCGAGGATGGTTCCGGACGAGGTCATGAAGCCTCCTCCACGAGCATCCCGTCGCGGAGCACCCGCACGTCGGCGACCCTGGCGAGGGCCTCGGGGCGGTGGCTGATCATGAGCACGATCCTCTCTACGGCGACACGTTCGAGCGTTTCGGCCACGGTCAGCGCGCTGCGGTCGTCGAGGGCGCTGGTCGGCTCGTCGACGAGCAGTACGGGGCGCCGGGCGAGCAGCGCTCTGGCGAGGGCGAGCCGCTGCCGTTGCCCGCCGGACAGGCTCGTACCGGCCTCCGCCACCATCGCGTCGAAGCCCCCGGGGATCGCTCGGATCTCGTCGAGCACACCTGCCGCGGCGCACGCGTCCTCCAGCGCCTCCTGCCCGGCGTCGAACAGGTCGACGTTCTCGCGGATGGTCCCGGCGAACAGGACCGGCCGCTGCGAGACCACTGCCACGTCGCTCGGGCGCAGCGGACGCCCGTCGAGCTCGACCGTCCCCGCCGTCGCCGGGAGGAAACCGAGCACGAGGTCGAAGAGCGTCGACTTGCCCGCGCCCGACGGCCCGGCGATCGCGTGCACCTCTCCGCGCTCGGCGTGCAGATCGACACCGTGGAGGACGTCGTGGTCGGCGCCGGGGTAGCGGTACGAGAGCCCGGAGATGCGGAGCACCTCTCCCCCGGACGACGGCTCCGGCACGAGCGGCGCGGTCGAGACGTGCGAGGCCGCGGGAGACCGACGGAAGGCCCCGAGTGCCGCCACCCCGGGCACGGCCGTGAGTCCGAGGAATCCGGCATGCCAGTGTCGCGACAGCTCGCGCACCGGACGGAACGCCTCGGAAGACAGGAGGAGCAGCGCGTAGATCTCGATGGCGGGTGGCCGCCCGGTCATGACGGACACGACCGCGAGCCCGGCGGCGATCACCACGCCCGCCTGCACGGCGAAGTCGGTGATGGCGGTCTCCGCGAGCGACGACCGCATCACGCGTTCCGTGGCGAGGCGCAGGGCCTCCGACCGGGAGTGCAGCCGCGCACGCGTCGCGGGAACGTCACCCAGCGCGCGGAGCGTCGACATGCCGCGGAGCGACTCGAGCAGGTCTCCGCTGAGGGCCTCGTAGCTGTCCCAGTGCGCGAACCCGCGCCGCGCGAGCATCCGCTTCCAGAGCAGGGGACCCAGCACGGCGAGCAGGATCCCGGCGGCCACGCACAGCGCGATCAGGGGCGACAGCACCGCGACGAGACCCACCGCGATCAGGCTGCCGATGACGAGCTGTGCGACGGCGGGGATGTACTTCGACACGTAGGCGTCGGTGCCGTCGATGCCGTCGCCGAGCGCGAGCTGGGTCGAGCCGTCGCGGAGACTGGCATCGTGCAACCGCTCGGGGACGAGGGCTGCCGCGACGGCCGCACCCCGCAGGTCTTCCCTCACGCGTCCGCCGAGGCGGGCGGCTGCATCGCCCTGCACGAGCGTCAACAGCACCCGTGTCAGCCCGATCGCGAGGATCGCACCGATGCCGGCCACCGCGCCCGCCGCGTCACCGCGCACGAAGGCGGCGAGCGACCAGGCGAGGGCGAGCGCCTGCAGGAGGTGCGTCGCGAACACGAGGAGAAGGAGAAGGATGCTCACGGACAGGAGCCAGGGATGCCGTCGCGCTTCACGCCACAGCTCGGGGACGATCATCATCGTGCACCTCCGGGGGAGTCGAGGAAGGCGAGCGCGTGGAGGATCCAGCGGTCACCGGTTGAAGAGAAGCCGGAGACCGGGCGCGCGCGCCTGTCTCCGGTGAGTGCGGCCTCGTAGCAGAGACGGGCCGCGGCGAGATGGGCGCTCCAGAGCGCAACGCCGACGACGGTCGAAGGGGCCGTGATCGACACGGACCAGGAGCGGACCTCGGTCGCCCCGCGCACCCAGGCCTGGCCGGATGCTCTCGCGATGTGCTCGACCTCGGGCGCGACCGCACCGCTGATCCGGGCGGCGAACTCCGCGGTCGCGGGCGAGCGGCGCCGGCCGAGAGCGCGCCGAGCCGCGGCATCCGGTACCGGGTCGTGGGGGATCTCGATCGCGGCGAGCGGGATCTCCGGCGCGAGCCCTCGACGGATCCACGCGTCGACGTCGGCAGCGCGAGGTACCCCGAGCAGAGACCGGAGCCTGGCCGATGGGCCGACCTCCACCGGCCCGGCCTGCACCCCCAACAGCAAGAGCACGGCGGCGACCGCATAGGCGGCATCGGCGATCCACAACGGCCACGCCCGATGCCGGTAGCGCCCGAAAGACCGCCCTGGCAGCACGGTGAACACCACGCGCGCGACGCCGTCGTCTGCAGCGGGCACGGGCCATCCGTCCGCACGGTCGGATGCGAGGTCACGACGACGGAAGACGCCTGTCTCCTGGTCGACCGTCCAGCGCGCGCCGGTCGCGTCGATCAGATGCGTCTGCACCGGGTAGCACGCCCCGGCGGAAGGCACCGGGCGTCGGCGGATGCGTGTGGCCCGCCCGTCCGTCATCCGATGGAACTCCCCCGGGTGCCACAGGCCGTCGACGAGCTCGCGCACACCGACAGGAGGATCGTCCGCCACCGCCCCGGCGCGTTCCCAGGCGTTCGTCCGCGGACCCGGTGGCAGCGGCCCCGCGGGCAGGCGCGACGTCTGCGCCTCGGCGAGCGAGGCAGGAAGACCAGGGCCCTCCGGGAGTGTGCGATGCATGACCGGCCTCACATGTGCGGAGCCGGGAGGAGCGTGAAGTCCTCCGGGCCACCGGTCCAGGTCGAGCGCCAGCCGCGCTCCTGCGCCGCCTCGCGGAATCGCGGCATCCCGAGGTACGAGAACGCCGCCGGCGCGTTGGGCACGAGGCCGGTCACGATCGAGCGCACCACGCGCAGGTCGGTGCGCCGCACGTCGGAGGTCGTGAGGTCACGCGTGAGCATCCGGTGCCCGCGATCGCGCAGTCGCTCGTAGACCTCGGCCATCGTCACCGGACTGATCGCGCTCAGCGGGCGCACGCCCTGCGCCGGCGACTGGAAGCGGCGCGCCTCGCCGTGCACCGCCGGGTCGAGCCACACCTGCACGTGCGCACCGAGATCGATCACGTTCTCGAACTGCGACCCCGCAGTGGCCGTGTAGTCGGCGTCGGGACGGAAGTCGAGCGTGAGCCCCTTCGCCATCAGCCCTTCCGCGACCGCGCGGAACACCCACCCGTCGGCCGTCATGCAGCCCTGCGTGTAGATCCAGGTGTGCACGGCTTCGAGCACCGCCTTCCGCGCGGCGCGCGCCGGATCGAGAGAGGCCGAGAACCCCGCGGCGTAGAGCCCCCGCTCCTCGTCGTACACGAGCGCGCCGATCGCCGGGGCGAACTCCGAGGGCATCGCCACCAGCCACACGCGCAGGCTGCTCCCCTCAAGATCGTCGAGCAGTCCGGGAACGGTCGCCGGATCGATGCCGAACGTCGGTCCGTCGAGGTGCCACCACACCTCGAGCGCATCCCGCTCGATGACCTCGATCACCCCGCGGTCGCGCGCGTCGTCGAAGCCTGCGCCCGTGGCGATGCCGGCGTAGTTCAGGTGGTGCGTCCGCGGCAGCGAGCGGAAACGCGACTGCCGCCAGTTCAGGTGCACGAGCGAATCCGGCATCCAGACGGATCCGCCGTCGAGGTCGTCGCAGCGTGCCCAGAGGGTCGGCGTCGAAGGGAGCAACCGCTGATACGGGAAGCCGGGGCGCGTGAGCTGCCAGTCGGTGAAACGAGGAAGATCGGCCTCGGCGATGACGGTCTCTCCGTCGGCACGCAGGTCGTCGGCGGTGCCGACTCGGAGTTCGTCGGGCGGAAGCACGTCGGGCAACCAGTTGCCGCAGTAGCGCTCGACCCCCTCGCCGATCGCGGCGATGTGCGCCTGCGCGGTGTCTCCGAACGACGTGCCGAGCGACACCCGGTCGGCGGGCCACTCGCCCAGGATGCGGGCGTCGGCGACGGATGCCGTGAGCGCCAGGTACCGGTGCGGAGCGCCGACCGGATGCGGCACCTCCCGCACCGAGCGGATGATGCCGGTCTCGGCATCGACCAGCGACTCGGCCGGCAGCGTCGCACGATCGGGGATGCGGTGAGGGGTGTCGTGCAGGGTCATGCTGTCCTCTCGTACCGCCAGCGGCCGGTCTCGGGTTCGAAGGCGGATCTGGTGCGGCGGGTCGGCTGCGGATCCGCCTGGACCGGGGTGGATGCCGGAGTGGATGCCGTCACGGATGCCGGAGTGGATGCCGCGGTGGATACCGGAGTGGATGCCGTCACGGATTCCCCGGATGGCAGGCCGTTCTCAGCGAGCCAGGCGTCGAGAACGCCCCCGATGCCGCCCGCGCTGCGCAGTCGGGATCGTACTTCTTCGTCGTCGATGTCTGCGGCCAGGCGGTGTCCCCACGGGCCGTCGACCAGGTGCACGGGTCCCTGCCAGGCGGCCGCGAGCCGACCGGCATCCGCGAAGAAGAAGTCGTGATCGCCGCGGATCAGAAGCAGTGGTGCCCGGAGAGTGCCGTACGCGCGGTCGAGATCGACGGCGGGCGCGGACCAGAGCCGTCGCCACCCGGACAGCACCTCGTGCGACCACCCCCATTCCTCGGCAGCCCGGTGCACGCCGACCGCGGTCGCCCGCTCGACGCGTGCCGCGAGCCCCTCGTCCGTCAGCGGTGGCAGGGAGCGCGGTCCGCGACCGTGCTGGTGCCACCACCCGATCCGGTGGAGCAGCTGGGGTCGTCCGTTCTCGTCCCACGCGGTCTCGGCGAGCCCGAGCGCCGGGACCAGGAGCACCAGCGCGTCGACGTCGACGGCCCTGGCGGCTTCGAGGGCGGTGTGCGCGGCGTACGAGCCGCCCGAGAGCACGAGCGGGGCCCCGGGGTTCTCGGCCCTGACCGCCTCGATCACCGCCCATCCGTCGCTGCGTTCCGCGAGGTAGGGATGCCATTCGCCGTCGGAGGAGTGCCGCCCGCGCACGTCGTGGATGACGCAGCGGTAGCCCCGTCCGACCCAGGCGCGGGCGGTGTCACCGTGGCGCCAGGCCCCGTAGGGCGTGCGGATGACCACCACGCCGCGGGGTTCTGCGGGCCCCCAGACCCAGCCGCGCAGCAGGGCGCCGTCATCCGCGACGACGGTGTGGAGGCGGGCATCGCGCGGCGGCGTCATCGGAGCACCCGGCGTGGGGCCGCAGGAAAGGGGAGAACGGTGTGCTCGCTGACGGAGCCGGTCGCCGGCACCAGCTTCCACAGCGTCGTGCGCAGGCGGTCGAGCTCCGCGTCGCCTCGCGCCCAGGTGAGGATCATGTGCAGCAGGCGGGCGAGGACCAGCACTCTCGCCGCCTCATCGATGATCACATCGGCAGGGGGCGCCGACCGCTGCCACGCCTCGATGGAGGCCGGCGCGCTGCTCGCGGCCATCCGTCGTGCGATGACCTGGACCGACGTAGGGTCATCGCCATCGATGGCGAGCGGATCGATCAGGAGGCATTCGCCCTCACGGTAGGCGCGGAGCCAGGTGACGCCCCGCGGCGGAAGCCGGTCGAGCTCGGCCCAGCGGCGACGGCCGTGCGCATCCTCGGCGTACGCGACCACGAGCGCCGCGTCATCCGGGATCTCTGCTGCGTCCGCGTCGAGAGCCGTGATCTGTGCTCCCCAGGCCGTGAGCAGGCGCTGCAGATCGTCCACGAGCGGGCCGGATCCGAGAAGGCAGACGGCGCGGCGTTCGGTCGGCCAGCGGCGCAGCGCGTCGGCGGATTCGCGTTCCTGCACCTCGGCGGCCAGGCGGCGGAGGTAGTCCGCGGCCGCGCCGTCGGCGACGCCGGCGAGCGCGGCGTCCAGGTCGGTCGGCGGTGTGTCGAGCAGCACGAAGCGTCCGGTGCGCAGACGGATCCGGGGGCGACCGTCGGAGCCGATGACGAGATGCGCCCCGGAGTCGGGAAGCGGCAGGATGCGGGGTTCGGAAGTCATGGATTCTCTCGGTGATGGGCCCGGCCGGGCGCGAACGCCCGGCCGGACGGGAGTGCGCTCGAGAGCGCGACGGAAGGATCCGCGATCAGTCGAAGGGGTTCTCGACCAGTGCGTTCGAGTGCGATGCCGACAGGTGCGCCAGCTGCTCGGACTCTTCGATCTCGGCGAGGATCTGCTTTTCCATTTCGTGCTCCTTCAGTGGGGTTTCCGTCCCGCGATCTGAGACAGCGGGTCGGGTTCACGGTGTGTGAACACTGTCGACCCTAAATGATAATGATTCTCAATATCTACTAGGATCGCTGACATGTCCTCCTCCACACCCCTCCTCGCCGCTGATCACCGGGCCGGAGTCGTCTACGAGATCCACGACGCCTCCCGGCGTGTCGTCGTCGCCGACAGCTGGCTCGCCGAGCACGCGGGCTTCCTTCGCCTCCCCGCCGGAGCGCCCGGGCGCTGGGCCTTCGCCGACGACCGGGGCGGCGCGCTGGTCATCGGCGACACGGACTCCGTGCGCCGCATCCCGATCGCCATTCCGGCCGAGCACCTCGCCTGTGATTCCACCGGCCGCCACGTCGTCGTCACCTCGGGTCTGGGGATGAACGAGGAGCCCTGGACAGACCTCGTGTCGGTCGTCGATCTCGCAACCGATTCCTCCGTGCGCTTCCGGGTGCGCACCGGCGAACCCGGGATCGTGATCGCTCCGGATCAGGCCACGGGAGAGCCGACGATCGTGCTCCGCCACCGCGAGCCCGGAGCGGTCGAGGCACTGCCCCTCGCGACGGCTCTCGACGTCGGGCCGCATACCCCGGTCCTGCGCGGACAGGTCCTCGACGACCTCGCCGCAGACGGACACGGCGACGTGATGGACCCGGCGTCCGGCATCGTCGGCATCGCGACGAGCCGGGGCCTGGAGCGCTTCGCCATCGATGCGGGCGTGCCCCGCGCGATCGGCATCATCCCGTGGCCCGTCGAAGGGCGCGCGTACTACCTGCGCCTCGCCGGCGACACCGGACGCGCCACGGGCATCGTCCGCGGAGGACCGGCATCCCCCGGTTCATGGCCGGAGTGGACCAACACCTTCGTCGAGATCGACCTCGCATCCGGAGCATCCCGTGCCGTGCCGCTGCCGCCGGGGCTCGCGTTCCGGTTCGCCCTCGCCACGGAGGTTGCGGCCGTCTCCGTGATCCACCCCGACGGCGATGTCGTGATCGTGATCGATCGTGAAAACGCGCGCGTCTCGCGGATCACCCCGATCCCGACGATGGCGCATCCGCCCCGCGCAGGACAGATGCCGTGGGACGGCGTCGACGGTCGCCCCGCACAGCGCCGGTCCATCGCGATCGATCCCGACGCCGGAACGATCGCCGTCACCAGCGGCGGAGACGGCACGATCCACCTCGTCGACGACGACGACATCTCGACGATCGAGCTCCCCACCCCGCTCGACGAGGGTGGTCACCTGCTGTGGGCCGATGGCGACGACCGCGTCGACGATCTGGTGGGCCGATGAGCGCGCCTCGATCGATGCTCGACGACACCCTCACCCGTGCGGAGCGCCACGGTCGCCCCGGCCTGCCGATCGGCGGTTTCACGCTGGGTCGGGCGGACGAGCGCTTGCGCCGCGGCATCCATCGCCTCGACGGCACGACCGTGATCGAGCCCGACGGCCACCTGCACCGGATCTTCCCCTCCCCCGACCGCCGACTCATCGCCGTCGAGTGGGCGCCCTCCGCCGACGAGAACGCCGTCTTCGGCATCGTCGATGTCGCCGCCGGCACGCTGCGCCTGCACCCCGACATCCGCCTGCGCTACGACACCGTGCTGTGGGCGTCCGACTCACGGAGCCTCGACGTCGTCGCCAGCCGCGACCGGATGCTCGTGACCCTGGACCTGCAGACCGGCGAGCAGCGGGCGATCCCCCTCGAGCCCGACGTGCGACTGCGACTGTTCCCCGGCGGGGAGAGCGGCCTGCGCGCCCTCAGCTCGGGTTCGCGAGGCACGACGCTGACCGACCGGGCCACCGGTACGCCGCTGGGTCGGTGGCCGGCGCTCCTGCGCGCATCCCCGCTCGACACCGTGGATCGACGCACCGGAGTCCTCGTGTGGCACGACGGCGGTCTCGATGCCGTGGCGAACGACGGCGTGGCGAACGACGGCGTGGGGAACGACGGTGTGGGGAGCGGCAGCGGCGCGAAGGGCGGCTTGCTCTGGCACTGGCACGACGCCGACGCGCAGATCGTCGATGTCGCGGTGCACGATGAACGCGTCGTCGTGCTCGCCGTGGTGGACGGACGCAGCGTGCTCATCGACCTGGTCGACGGCATCGAGGTCGAACGCTCCGAAGCGGCCTCGACCGCCGCCGATGCGCTCACCACGACCATGATCGGCGTCGGCGAAGGCGTGCTGCGACTGGGCGTCGAGGGGCCGCTGACTCCGCCGCAGATCGTCGAGCGCACGAAGGAGGGCATCACGGTCGCGCCGTCCCCCACACGCACCTTCGGCACCACCGTGCGCTACGACTTCCCGGCCGACGACGGCGAGATCCTGACCGTCCACGTGACGTCGCCGAGCGGAGTGGAGGGTCCGCTGCCGATGATCCTGACCTGCTACGGCGGGTTCGGCGTGCCCCTTCTCCCGCTCTTCGAACCCACACTGCCCGCGTGGGTCGAGTTCGGCGGGGCATACGCCTCCGCGCAGCTCCGCGGTGGTGGCGAGCGCGGACAAGCCTGGCGCGAGGCGGGTCGTGGTGTCCGCAAGAACCGCACGATCGCCGACCTCGCCGACGTCGCGCGCGGGCTCATCGAGGCAGGGATCACCCGCCCCGAGCTGCTCGTGCTCGCCGGGGCCTCCCTGGGCGGAGTCGTCGCGGCCGGCTGCGCGATCGCGCATCCGGAGCTGTGTGCAGGCTTCGTGACCACCGCCGCTCCACTCGATCTGCTCGCCCTGGACGATCATCCGCTCGGCGCGCGCTGGCGAGCGGAGTTCGGCGACGACGGCACCCCCGAATCGCGCACTCGACTCCGCGCCCTCTCGCCTCTCGCCCGTGCCGAAAAGCTTCCGGTCGGGGCTCCGATCCCCTCTTACCTGGGGGTCGTGCTCGGCGAGGACACCAGGGTGCTCGCTCGCGACACGCACCGAATGGTGGAGGCACTTCAGAAGGCCGGCGGGTCTGCGCGGCAGTGGACGGCCGCGGGAGCAGGGCACGGTGCGAACGAGTCCGCTGCGCTCCACGAACTGGGCCTCACGGTGCTCGACTTCGCAGCCGAGGTCACGTGCGGGGTCACACCCGACGTCGCGGCAGGAGTCAGCCTGTGAGCGAGTCGACCGCCATCCTCACCGAACGGCGCGAACGACGCCTCCCCTTCCTGCGGCGACGCAGCGGGGAGCGCGCCCGGGGCCGGAGCAAGGGTCGGCGGATGCTGCCCGTCGGTCCGACCGTGGCGACGATCGCCGTGCTCGCGGTGCTCGTCCTCGTCTTCTCCGCCGCCACCGGGCCCGTCGCGGTCTCGCCCGTCGACGCCGCGAAGATCGTGATCGGCCACCTGATCCCCGGCATGCCCTGGATGTCGGATGGCACCCTCACCCCGTTGCAGGACCAGGCCGTGTGGCAGTTCCGGGTGCCGAGATCGCTCCTGGCCGCGCTCTCAGGCGCCGGGCTCGCTCTCGCCGGGGCGATGATGCAGGCGGTGGTACGCAACCCGCTCGCGGAGCCGTACATCCTCGGCGTCTCTTCGGGGGCGAGCGTCGGCGCCGTGCTGGTGATCGTCTCGGGCGGTGCCACGTTCCTCGGGCTCACGATGAGTGGCGCGGCCTTCGTGGGGGCGATGGTCGCGTGCATCCTCGTGGCCATGCTCGCACGCATCCGCGGAGAGCTGTCCCCGACCCGGATGATCCTCGCCGGCGTGGCTCTCGGCGCTCTGCTGAGTGCCGTGACCAGCTATCTCACGCTCACCACCGACGCCCAGAACGTCGTCAGCGTGATGTTCTTCCTCCTCGGCAGCGTCTCCGCCGCCGATATGTCGTCGCTCGTGATCCCCGCGGTCGCGCTCGCGATCGCCTGCATCGCCGTGTTCGGCCTCTCCCGGTCGATGAACGCGTTGCTCGCGGGCGACGAGTCGGCGATGGCGGTCGGCGTGCGCACGACCCGGTTGCGCGGCCTGCTGCTCGTGCTCGCCTCGCTCCTGACCGGTGCGATCGTGGCCGTGAGCGGTGGCATCGGCTTCGTCGGCCTGGTCGTCCCACACATGGCCCGGCTCCTGGTCGGCTCGGATCATCGGCGGATGCTGCCGATCACGGTCCTCGGCGGCGCGCTGTTCCTCATGGTCGCCGATCTGCTCGCCCGCACGGTCGCGATGCCGACCGAGATCCCCCTCGGGATCCTCACCGCCTTCGTCGGGGCGCCCTTCTTCCTGTGGCTGATGCGCAGCAGTGGCGAGCGGGCGGGGTTCGACCGATGAGCGTGCTGTTCGACGACGTGAGCGTCGCCCGCGGCGGCCGCACCGTGCTGCACGGGATCGACCTCGAGGTCGGCACCGGACGCATCGTGGGGCTCCTCGGCCCGAACGGCAGCGGCAAGTCCACGCTCCTGCGCGCACTCTTCACCGGTCAGCGCCCACTCAGCGGACGCGTCTTGATCGACGGCGCCGACGTCTCGCAGTTGGCCCCGCGCACACTTGCCCGCACCGTGTCGGTCATGCTGCAGGACTCGCCATCCGAGTTCGACCTCACGGTACGGGAGACCGTGCTCGTGGGCCGGTCGCCACATCGCCCGCCTTTCAGCCGGGACACCCCGGAGGATCAACGCATCGTCGACGACGCTCTGCGCACCGCCGACGTGCACGACCTCGGCGACCGCCTGGTGCGATCGCTCTCCGGCGGTCAGCGCCAACGCGTGATGCTCGCCCGCGCGCTCGCGCAGAGCGGCGAGATCCTGGTGCTGGACGAGCCGACCAACCACCTCGACATCGCGCACCAGCTCGACCTGATGCGCGTCGTGAGCGGACTCGGCACGACCGTGATCGCGGCGCTGCACGACCTCAACATCGCCGCGGCGTTCTGCGACGACATCGCCGTGCTCGACGAGGGCAGGCTCGTGGCCTTCGGCCCGCCCGACACCGTGCTCACCCCCGCGCTCGTCGACGAGGTCTTCCACGTCACCGCCCGTATCGCCATCGAGGTCGACACGGGTGCCAGGGCGATGACCTTCCACCCGCGCCAGCCCGTCGGCTGATCTGCCCGACACCCGAACCCGTACCCCTCAACCAAGGAGAAGAAGAATGACACCCCGTACCCGAACCACCCGCGTGCTCGCCGCCGTCACCGTCGGTCTGGGCGCGATCGCCCTCACCGCATGCGGTGGTGGGGTCTCCACCGGGACGGCACCCGCCGCCTCCGGCGAGGCGATCACGATCGAGAACTGCGGCCGCACGGTCGACATCCCGTCCACGCCGACCGCCGTCGTCGGAATGCACCCGTCTCAGACCGAGCTGCTGCTGCGCCTCGGCCTCGCCGACTCGCTTGCCGGTCAAGCCCAGGCCACGGCTCAGAAGCTGCCGGCCGACGTCGCGGACCTCGCGGCCGACGTTCCCGTCATCGGCGGAGACTCCCCGCCGAGCCGCGAGGAGCTCCTCGCCGTCGAGCCCGACTTCGTGTACTCGCCGACGACGTACGAGTTCACCGCCGAGCAGGGCTTCGCCAGCATCGAGCAGCTCGCAGACGCCGGCGTCAGCGCGTACACCGCGACCGGCGGATGCTTCGACCGTCGCATGGAGGGCACCGTCGACGACCTCTTCATCGACCTCGAGAACCTCGGCGCGATCTTCCACGTCGAGGACGAGGCGAACGACCTGATCGCGTCGTCGCAGGCGGAGCTGACCGCCGTCGACAAGGCGGTCGAGGGACAGGACCGCCCGCGCGTCGCGCAGGTCTTCGTCGAGGGGACGACCCTCACCGCGATCGGTGCGGGGATCGAGTACGACATCCTGCAGCGCGCCGGCGCCGACAATGTCTTCACGCCCGAAGACCCCGCGTTCGCCGACTTCTTCGCCGCCGAGATCACCCCGGAATCCCTCGCCGCCGAAGCACCCGACGCGCTCGTCTTCGCGGTGTCAGACCCGGCCCACGAGGCCGCCGTCCGCTCCTACCTCGCGGCGACCTTCCCCGACATGCCCGCCGTGCGGGACGGTCGACTGATCGCGGTGCCCTCGAACGACCTGTTCCCCGGCACGCTCGGCAACGTCTCGGCTGTGCGACTGATCGCCGAGGGCCTCTACCCCGACGCCGCCTTCGGCTGAGCCGCGGCGACCGCACGACGGCGCCCCGGAGACCTCGGTCTCCGGGGCGCCGTCTCTCTCCGGACTCGTCGTCAGGCCTGCATGACCGCGAGCACGTTGCCCGCAGGGTCGCGGAACCACGCGATGTCCGGGCCCCGACCGTTGCCGCGCACGATGCCGCGTTCGTCGGAGGGGAACTCCTCGTCGCTGTAGATCTTGGTCTGCACTCCCCGGGCGATGAGCTCGTCGACCGCGGAATCGACATCCGCCACCGGGAAGTTCAAGATCGTGAAGCTCGCCGGCGTGTGGTTCGGCTTCGAGTAGACGAGGATCGACCCGCCGCTCGGCAGCCGCAGATCGAGGAAACCCATGGCGTTGCGCTCGACGTCGAGGCCGAGAGCCGTCCCGTAGAACTCTTCCGCCGCGTCGATGTCGTCGACGCTGAATCCGCTGAATGCGTTGTCCGCTGTGAAGGCCGCCATGGTTCCAGCATCCGCCGTCGTCCGCCGATTGTCGAGAGGGTTCATCAGAGGCCTTCATCAGCCGTCCGTCATCGCCGCAGCCGAGGCGTCAGGCGGTCGGTCGCCTGCAGGGGGTCGAACAGCACCCCGAGCCCGCAGCGCACCAGCAGCGCATGCACTCCCAGACAGATCGCGATCACGGCCGCCGTCAGCACGATGGGGCCGATGGCCTCGAGCACCGGCGTCGTCCTCCATCCCGCAGCATCCAGCCCCGCATCGATGAGCGCGAGCGGCATCATGTGCAGCACGTAGATCGGCAGGGTCCGCTGTCCGATCCAGCGCAGTGGTCGCGCGATCGCACCCGCATGCCGGTCGAGCAGCACGCTGAGCGACACCCCGAAAGCCACGGCGATCAGCGCGAGCCCCGGCCACACCCCCGGCAGCAGGCGGATGGCGAGGCCTGCCACGAGCGCCAGCGCCGCGACGTACACGGCCGCGAGCGCGAGGGTGCGCCACATTCCGACACTCGTCGCGAAGCGTTCGACCACCGCGCGCAGCCGCAGCCCGACGAGGAAGAAGAACAGGTTCTGCACCAGCTGCCACAGGTTTCCGAGGTCGGGGATGACTCCCGCGCCGGCGACGGCCGCGATCACGAAGGCCGCCGAGAGCACGACGATGGTCGAGAGCCCGCGGGTGAGGCGACCGATCGCCAGGTACACGGCGAGCGCGAGCAGGTACCAGAGGTTGGTCGGGCTGACCGTCAACTGCGCGAGCAGTTCCCACCCGTCGGTCGCCCGAGCCGTGTCGAAGTCGGGTGCCAGGGCGAGCACGAACGTCTGGATGAGCACCCAGACGACGTAGAGCAGCGAGAGCCGCGCCGCCCGTCGCCGCCAGGAACTCCCGTCTTCGGCGAGCACCGCCCGCGCGGCGAACATCCCGGAGACCAGGAAGAACAGGGGGATCCGCAGCGGCAGCAGCTGGGCGTTCAACGTCGCCCACGCGTCGGTCACGGGACCTGCATCCGCGACGTGGATCGCGTGCTTGGTCACCACATGCCACAGCACGACCAGGATGATGCAGATGCCCTTCGCGACGTCGGGCCATCCGACGCGGTGCGCAGAAGACGCCGTCACGTCGCCGCACGCACGAGCCGTGCCACCAGGTCGACGTAGGTCACACCCGCCGCCGCGAACATCCGCGGCACCTGCGACGCAGCCGTCAGCCCCGGCATGGTGTTGACCTCGTTCAGCACCGGTCCCCGCTCGGTCAGGAAGAAGTCCATCCGCGCGACCCCATCGCATCCGAGGGCGTCGAACACCGCGATCGCGGCGCGCTTGAGCGCCGCCACCTCGGCCGCGTCGAGCTGCGCCGGGACCGTGAAGCGCGCGCTGCCGTCGTACTTCGTCGCCGTGTCGAAGAGCCCTGTCGCATGGATCTCCAGCGGCGGCGCCGCCCAGCGGATGCCGCCCTTCTCGCGCAGCACCGCGACGTCGATCTCGCGCCCCCGCACGACCTCTTCGACCAGGATCCGCCGGTCGAAGCGCGCCGCTTCGCGCAGTGCCGTGAGCAGTTCGCCCTCTTCGGTCACGAGACTCACTCCGTGGCTCGATCCGGCCGACACCGGCTTCACCACGACCTCTCTCTCGAACTCCACATCCCCGATGTCGTCGGCCGAGACGAGGCGACCGCGCGCGGTGCCCAGTCCGACGGCATCCGCCACCAGCTTCGTCGTCCACTTGTCCATGCCGATGGCCCCGGCACGCAGCCCCGACCCCACCACGCGCACTCCGGCGAGCGCGCACAGCGCCGCGAGCGCACCGTCTTCGCCGAGGGCGCCGTGCACCGCGGGGAAGACCACGTCGGTGCGTGTGAGCAGCGGAATCGCCAGCGCCAGCGACTCGGCCGCCGATCCCCCGTTCGGGCGGCCCTCGACGCGCCAGATCCCGTCACGGTCGATGGTCACGCACGTCACCTCGTGATCGCCCATCCGCAGCGCGGCGGCGACCGCGGCGGCAGACGCCAGCGACACCTCGTGCTCGGCGTTCTGCCCGCCGCCGATGACCAGAACCTTCGTCGTCATGCGACGCTCCTCTGCACTCGCGTTCCGATTCCGGTGACGATGGCGTGCGGGATCGTGTCCGCCCACCGCGCCCACTCCTGCACCGAGGGCACCGGCCCTCCCTCCGGCCCGAACACGGTCGCGACCGTGCCCCGCGGGAACAGCACCGTGCCCGTGTCGACCACGATCTGGTCCATCGACACCCTGCCGACGATCGGATGCCGCATCCCGCCGATCTCCAGTCCTGCGCCGGATGCGAGCTCTCGCGGGATGCCGTCGGCGTATCCGACCCCGACGACGGCCAGATGCGTCTCCCGGTCGGTGTGGTGTGCGCCCCCGTAGCCGACGGCCGTCCCCGCCGGCACGAGAGCGCTGTGCACGACGGGTGCGGTCCACCGCGAAGCGCCGACCAGGGCGGTCGTCTCCGAGGGATCGATGCCGACCAGACCCGCACCGACCCTGACCATCCCGAAGTGGGTCGACGGATCGGTCAGCGCACCGGACGTCGCGGCGAGGTGCACGAGCACCGGGCCCAGGCCCGCCCGCAGCACGGCGTCTCGCCCCTGTCGTATGCGCAGCACCGCGGCCGCGTTCGCCGCGGGATCGGCCTCGTCCGCTCGTGGCAGGTGTCCCATCACTCCCACGACTTCGACCCTGCCGCGGCCGACGCGCGCCAGCCGAAGCAGCTCCGGCCATTCGGCGAGCGGAGACCCGCCGCGGGCCATCCCGGTGTCCAGGTGAAGGTGCACGCGCACCGGGGAGGAGGCGTCGGCGATCAGCTGGTGCAGCTCTTCGACCGAGCCGACCGCGATGTCGATGCCGTGCCTGGCAGCCGCCTCGGCGTCGATGCCGGCCGGGTTGAGCCACGAGAGTATCGGCACCGCGAGTCCAGCTTCACGGAGCGCGACCGCCTCGGCGACCTGGGTCACCCCGAGCCATTCGGCACCGGCGGCCACCGCGGCCTTCGCCACGGTGACGGCGCCGTGCCCGTAGCCATCGGCCTTCACCACGGCCATGATCGGCACGGTGGTCACTGCCTGCACGCGCCGCATGTTCTCGACGACGGCATCGGGGAGCGCGCACAGCGTCGGTGCGTGCAGGCGCGAGAGGATCGCGCGCTGGGGGGAGAGAAGAGTGGTCATCGCTTCGTCCTCGGATCCTGGGTCGGGTCGGCGAGCATCTCGGGGCAGCCGTCGTGGATGGCTTCCGGGCGCAGCTCGTAGTGCCACGATTCGTTGGCGTAGATCTGGCAGAGTCCGTAGCGCGATCCGCGCTGCACGAGCCAGTCGAGCGCCGACCACGGGCCGAGGTCGACGGCATCGCCCGTCACATGCTCCGAGGTCTCCGGGGTGGCCACCCAGCGCCGCGCCTCGGACTCCGAGCCGTACTGGACGATCGCGTCCTGCAGTGTCTTCTCCTGCAGCGCGGGTGAGCGCCATCCGCTGTTCACACGGAATTCGACCCCGTCATCCGCAGCGTCCGATGCCGCCCGCTGCAGCGCGTCGAGCAGCGCCCGATCGAGCTTGCCGACAGCGGGGCGGTCCTCGTCGAAGACGGTGGGCTGTTCGCCCTCGCGGATCACGCCGTCCGCCTCGCTCGGGGCGATGACCGAGCCGGACACCTGTCTGCTCGGCACGGGGGTGGATGCCGGCGACGGACCCGTGTGCGCCGTGTCGGCGAACGCCACAGACAGAGACTGCTGCACGGCGAAAGCGAGGATCACTGCCCCGGCGAGCGCGATCGCTGTGACGACGACTCGACGACGGCGACGAACTCGCGGCGCCAATGAAGTGGTGGGGGTGTTCATGCTCCCAGTGAAGAAGGAAGTCGGTTGCCAGGGCGTATGCGCTTTTGCATATGCTGCCGATATGCCGCACTGCGTAGGATCGCAGCCATGCGTGTACTGATCGTCGAGGACGAGCCCTACCTCGCCGAGGCGGTACGAGATGGACTGCGGCTGGAAGCGATCGCCGCCGACATCGCGGGCGACGGCGACACCGCCCTCGAGCTGCTGAGCATCAACTCCTACGACCTCGCCGTACTCGATCGCGACGTGCCCGGCCCGTCCGGTGACGACATCGCCCGGTGGATCGTGGCCTCGGGCAGCGGCATCCCGATCCTGATGCTGACCGCCGCCGACCGGCTCGACGACAAGGCGACCGGGTTCGAGATCGGGGCCGACGACTACCTCACGAAGCCGTTCGAACTGCGCGAGCTCGTGCTGCGTCTGCGCGCCCTCGACCGTCGCCGACAGCGCAGCCGGCCACCCGTGCTCGAGGTCGCGGGCCTGCGCCTGGACCCCTTCCGCCGCGAGGTGTACCGCGACGACCGCTACGTCGCCCTGACCCGCAAACAGTTCGCCGTGCTGGAGGTGCTGGTCGATGCCGAGGGCGGAGTGGTCAGCGCCGAGGAACTGCTGGAGCGGGCCTGGGACGAGAACGCCGACCCGTTCACGAACGCGGTGCGCATCACGGTCTCGTCTCTGCGCAAGCGACTGGGCGAGCCGTGGCTGATCCTCACGGTTCCGGGCGTCGGGTACCGGATCGGGACGGATGCCGATGCGTAGGCGCCGCGGGATGAGCGCCCGTCTGAAGCTCACGCTCAGCTATGCCGCGGTCGTGCTGGTTTCCGGACTCCTGCTCCTCGCCGCGGTGGCCCTGTATCTATTGCGATACGTGCCGGATATTCAGATCCCCTACTTCGAGGTCCGGGTGCCGAACCGCTCCGACCTGATCCGGGCGTTCGTACCGGTCGCTTCGATCGTCATGGTGGTGCTTCTCGCGCTGGGCCTCGGCGGAGGGTGGCTGCTGGCCGGACGCATGCTGGCGCCGCTCACACGCATCGGCGACGCAGCGAGGCTGGCGGCACAGGGTTCGCTGTCGCATCGCGTCGCACTCCCCGGCCCCCGCGACGAATTCCGCGACCTCGCCGACGTCTTCGATTCGATGCTCGAACAGCTCGAGGCCCACGTGGCCGAGCAGCAGCGGTTCGCCGCCAACGCCTCGCACGAGCTGCGGACTCCGTTGGCGATCTCCCAGACCCTTCTCGAGGTAGCCCGCGAGGATCCCGACCGCGACGTCGATGCACTGATCTCCCGTCTGCAGGAGGTCAACACCCGTGCGATCGACCTGACCGAGGCGCTGCTGCTGCTCAGCCGCGCGGATCGCAGGACGTTCCCGCGCGAGATCGTCGACCTGTCGCTCCTCGCGGAAGAGGCCGTGGAGGCGCTGGTGCCTCTCGCCGATCGTCGTGGGGTCGCCGTGGAGGTGGGAGGTGTTCCGGCACCGGTGCTCGGATCGTCCGCGCTCCTGCCGCAGCTGGTCACGAACCTCGTGCTCAACGCGATCGTGCACAACCTGTCATCGGGCGGGTCGGTGGCCGTGCGCACGCACTCGCTGCCCCATGCGGTCGCGCTGGTCGTCGAGAACACGGGCGACCCGCTCCCGGCCCACCGTGTCGCGACGCTCATCGAGCCGTTCCAGCGCGGAGCCGAGCGCACCCGCGATGACGATCACGCGGGCGTCGGGCTCGGCCTCGCGATCGTCGACCGCATCACACAGGCGCACGGAGGCACGCTGGTGCTCACCCCGCGGACGGACGGCGGTCTGATCGTGACGGTGTGGCTGCCGCATCCGTATCCGGCGGCGACGCCCGCCTGAGCGTCGCGGCCCGCCCCTCTGCCTTCGAATCGCGCAACTGGTCGCATTCCCGGGCCAGAACGGACCACTTGCGCGATTCGAAAGGGCCCCGGCTCAGGCCACCCGGGGGTCGCGCGTCGCTGCGAGCTCGCGGCCGTAGGTGCGGGCGTCGGCCTCGGCATTCTCCTTGAGCTCGCGCGCGGTGTCGGCGAAGGCGTCGAGTGCCGGGTTGACGCCGACCAGGGTGAACGGACGCTGCACGACGCGCAGGTCGAGGCCCCAGACGTCTTCGAGCACGCGACGCAGCCAACCGGTCGAGTGGTCCCAGCCCTCCTTGGGCGATCCCTCCGCGTAGTTGCCGCCGAGGACGGTCACCAGCGTGGCGGGCTTGCCGTTCAGGGCGGTGCCGGTCGGGTCGATGCGCGGGTCGGTGTAGGCCAGGTCGAACCAGGTCTTGAAGTGCTGCGAGACGCCGTAGTTGTACAGCGGCACCGCGAACAGCAGCGCGTCGGCGCCGATCAGCTCGTCGGCGAACCGCGTGGCGAGGGCGCGCGCGTCGTTCTGTGCGGGGGTGCGCTGGGCCTCGTCGACGAAGCCGCCGGTCACAGCATCCGCCCAGGCGGTCGCGGGCACGGGGTCGCTCGCCAGGTCGCGGCGGGTGACGGTGGAGTCGGGGTGCGACGCGGTCCACTCGGCCTCGACGAGGTCGGCGAGCGCACGGCTGGCGGACGACGCGGGAAGGATGCTGGCATCCAGGCGGAACAAGGACATGGGCCTACCTCTCATTTTCGTAGTCGCTAGGTTTTTCTTAGCGGCATCGGTTAACGTAGCACGAGTAGGATGGGGCCATGGCCGAGGTCGACGAAGAGCGTCAGGTGTGCGACGTTGCCGTCACACTGGCCTTCAGCGTGCTCGGCAAACGGTGGAACGGCATGATCGTGTCGTCGCTCGGAGGTGGCCCCTCGACCTTCGTCGCCCTGCGACGCAGCGTCGGCGGGATCAGCGACACCGTGCTCTCCGATCGCCTGGCAGAACTCGCCGACGCCGGACTCGTCGCCCGCACGGTCGATCCCGGCCCGCCGGTCACCGTGTCATACGCGCTCACCGCCAGTGGCGAGGGGCTGCTGCCGATCCTGAATCAGCTCGGGCGCTGGGCATCCGCGAACCTCGCCGAGCGCGCGCACTGACACTCTCGACCGCGAATCACCAGGGGCTGGGCTCGTAGTCCTTCAGGAACACGCCGTGGATGTCGTCGCCGGCCTCGCCGCGCACGATCGGGTCATACACGCGGGCCGCGCCGTCGACGAGGTCGAGTGGGGCGTGGAATCCCTCTTCGGCCAGACGCACCTTCGTGTAATGCGGGCGCTCGTCGGTGATCCAGCCGGTGTCGACGGCGGTCATCAGGATGCCGTCCTTCTCGAGCATCTCGCCGGCACTGGTGCGCGTGAGCATGTTGAGCGCAGCCTTGGCCATGTTCGTGTGCGGGTGGCCCGGCCCCTTGTAGCGGCGCGAGAACTGGCCCTCCATCGCCGAGACGTTCACGACGTACTTGCGGTGCGAATCCGAGGCGGCCATCGACGCGCGCAGACGGCTGATCAGCAGGAACGGCGCCGTGGTGTTGGCGAGCTGCACCTCGAGCATCTCGAGCGGGTCGACCTGCTCGATCGACTGCACCCAGCTGTTCACGCGGTTCACGTCGGGCACGAGTCCGCCGGCGTCGATCGCGGTGCCGTCGGCGTGCTTCTCGAGCGACGAGGATCCGGGCGCCATCGCGAGGCGGGCGAGGTCTTCCGCGGTGAGCGCCTGGCCGCCCTGCTCGGCGACCGTGCCGCCGAGAGCGGCGACCGAGAGGAGCGGATGCGCGTCGACCGAGGCCTGCAGCGCCTGCGGGTGCGGGTCGGCCGTGTGACCGAACGTCTCCATCTCGGGCAGCGGACCGTCGGGAAGCGGCTGCAGCTCGGCATCCGCCAGCAGCGAGTATGCCCCCGGCGAGCGGCGCACGGTCTGGGCGGCGTTGTTGATGAGGATGTCGAGCGGACCCTGCGCGGCGACCGAGTCGGCGAGCCCGATCACCTGGGCGGGGTCGCGCAGGTCGATGCCGACCACCCGCAGGCGGTGCAGCCAGTCGGCCGAATCGGGCAGAGCCGAGAAGCGACGGACGGCGTCGCGCGGGAATCGGGTCGTGATCGTGGTGTGCGCGCCGTCGCGCAGCAGCCGCAGCGCGATGTGCATGCCGATCTTGGCGCGGCCGCCGGTGAGGAGTGCGCGCTTGCCGGTGAGGTCGGTGCGGGCGTTGCGCTTGCCGTGGCTGAAGCGTGCGCAGTCCGGGCAGAGCTGGTGGTAGAACGCGTCGACCTGCGTGTACGGCTGCTTGCAGATGTAGCAGTTGCGGGGCTTCAGCAGCTCCCCCGCGATCGGGGCGTCCACCACGCTGGTGGCGAGATCATGACCGCGCGTCTCGTCGTCGATGCGGTCGGGCGCGCCCGTGGCGGTGCGGGCGACCACGGCTTTGTCGGCTTCGGCGATCGCGTCGCGGATCTCCTTGCGGCGCACGCGCTTCACGGCCTTGAACATCGCCGCGGTCGCATGGCGCACGGCGACGAAGTCCGGGTGCTCGTTGTCGATCTGGTGCAGTTCGGCCAGCACGCGAAGAGTCGTGGCGAGATCGTCGGGGTCGACGCCCGGTCCGAGGTCGGGTGCAGCGTCGGAGGGGGCGTCGGTCATTGTGCCGATTTTACGCGAGTGTCCTGGGGGTGCGCCCGGCGAGCGGTCGACGGAGCGATACCTGCCCTCCCGAGCTACGCGATCCCGCCGCCGTCCACGACGAGAGCCGACCCCGTGACGTACGAGGAGTCGTCGCTCGCGAGCCAGACCACAGCCTGCGCGACCTCGCTCGGCTCGCCCATGCGGCGCAGCGGACGGTCGGCGGCCTCGGCGAGGAACGCGTTCGTGTCCTGCGCGAGCTGACGGGCCTCGTCGCGCAGCATCCCGGTGTTCACATCGCCGGGATTAACGGAGTTCACGCGGATGCCGGCGGGGCCGTGGTCGATCGCGAGCGCGCGGGTCATGTTCACGACGGCCCCCTTCGAGGCACAGTACGAGATGGCCTGGCCGCCGCCCTTGAGGCCCCAGCCCGACCCGGTGTTGATGATGGACCCTCCGCCCGCCGCCTCCATGATCGGCACGATGTGCTTGCACATCAGGAAGATCGAGCGCACGTTCACGCCGAACACCCGATCCCACTCCTCCACCGTCGTCTCGACCGCGGTGGTGCGACGGATGATCCCCGCGTTGTTGAAGACGACGTTCACCCCACCGAGCTCGGCGAGAGAGGTGGCGATGACGCGTTCGATGTCGGGCTCGCTGGCCACGTCGGCCGCGATCGCGACGGCTGTGCCACCGGCCGCGCGGATCTCCTCCGCGACAGCTTCGGCCGCATCCGCATTGAGGTCCACGACGGCGACGGCCGCGCCCTCCGCGGCGAGCGCGAGCGACGTGGCGCGACCGATGCCGCCGGCGCCGCCGGTGACGATGGCCTTCTTGTTCTCGAGACGCATGGGGTGTCCTTTCGGGTTCTTTCAGACGGTGGGAGTCAGACGGTGGTCAGGTCGGGGGCGCTCACGGCGTACAGGCTGGTGGTGCCGACGCCGGTGATGATGCGGATATGTCCGGCGAGTCTCGCATCGAGTTCCGGGTCGCCCGTGTCGACGAGGAGGGGGCGGCCGTGCAGGTCGATGAGCTTCTGCTCCGGGGCGACGACGAGGAGGGGGTCATCGCCGAGAGCACTCAGGACGGATGCCGAGAGCTGCTGGTTGCCGCGCCCGAGGAGGAAGCCCTGCCCGCCGATCACGGTGACCACGGCCTGCGCAGGCCCCTCGGCGATCTCGGCCAGGAGCTCCGGCGCGCTCGCGCCTCTGACGACGACCGCACCGTCGAGCACGACATCGACACCGAGCGGGGATCCCTCGACGCCCAGCTGCCGGGCGATCTCAGCGGTCGTGCCGCCGGGTCCGAGCAGATAACGGACGCCCGGGAGCATGCGGGCGACGGCGCCACGGGCTGCGGCCTCGACCGCCGCCGCCTCGGTGACCGGGGTCGGTGCCTTGCGCGCCTGAGTACGACCACTCCGGTACGGCACCCGCAGCATGCCGTACAGCGTGGGGTCGACGCGGGCGCGGCGCATCGCGGCCTCGTCGATGTCGAGCACCTCGCGTTCCTCGGTCGGCAGCCCGTCGTGGTCGATCCACTCCGCAGCGATCGACCCCGCCGCCCGTGGGCTGACCGCGAACACCGGCGAGTACATCTTCACTCCGGCCGGTACTCCGAGAATCGCGGGCACCTGCAGGCCAGGCTCGGCCGACCCCCGTGCACTACTCCGGAGAAACGCGGTGGAATCCGCCGAATCGGTGCCCTGACCCCTCGGAGGGGCCGATCCTTCCTGAGTTGTGCACGCGAGGGCGGCCGCTTCGAGCCCGGCACACGCATCCCGCAGCGTCCCGTCACCGCCGACCACGAGAATCAGGTCGACCCCGACCGCGGCGAGCGCAGCCACCGCGGCCGAGGTATCCGCAGCACTCGGCGCCGCCGGGGCGGGAGGGGATGCAGGAGGGGATGCGAGCACACGCGCGGCGAGTCCTGCGGCGCGCACCGCGTCGGCGCCCATGGATCCGGCGACGGTCGCCACCTCGATCCCGGGATGCCGCTCGGCGAGGGTCGTCAGGGCGAGGACCGCCCGTTCCTGCGCGCGAGAACGGGCACCGCGCGCGAGGGCGAGGCGCTGCACATGCGCACCGTCGGAGCCGGCGAGGCCCGCGGGCCCGCCGACACCGGCGACAGGATTGACGACGAGTCCGATCACGACGCGACGGACTCCGCGGTGAAGTACTTCCGCTGATACGCGCGCCACGTGATCGCCCATCGGTCCGGGTCGTCCAGATCGTCGTGGTGCGTGTGATGCACGGTCTGGTTGTGCGGGGCGGTGCGCACCACCTCAGGGGTTTCCCGTGCCTCGCGCGCCACTTCGGCGAGGGTCGCGGCGTATTCGTCGAGCTCGGCCATCGAGTACGACTCCGTGGGCTCGAGCGTGAACGGCTGCGGCACCACGTAGGGGTGGTGACTGGTCCAGTAGTGCATACCGAAGTCGGTCATGCGCACGCCGATCTCCTCCGACGAGATGCCGGTCTCCTGGTGCAGCTCCTCCCACGAGTAGCGCACCTGCTCGATGCGACGGCGCCCGGTGGCGTACGGGGCCGAGGCGCCGGGAATCGCCAGCACCTTCGCCATCAGGTAGTTGTTGTTCAGCACCGCGGTCTCGGCGGCAGCCAGCAGCCCTTCGGCCCCGAGCGCCATGATCCACGAGTAGGCCTTCACGAGCGCGGGGATGACTCCGAAGAACGGGCCGACCGCGCCGATCGAGAGCTCTCCGCCCTCGGCCACGGCGAACGTCCCGTCATCGTCGCGCACCACGCGCGGCCCCGGCAGGAACGGGGCCAGCGCCGCGCTCACCGCGTTCGCGCCGGAGCCGGGTCCGCCGCTGCCGTGCGGGGTGCCGAAGGTCTTGTGCAGGTTGAAGTGGCACACGTCGAAGCCCGCGTCCCGGGCACGCGTGACGCCGAGGATGCCGTTCGCGTTGGCCTGGTCGTACGAGGCCAGCGCCCCGACCGCGTGCGCAGCATCCACCCACTCCCGGATGGCCGGGTTGTAGATGCCGGTGTCCTCGGGGTTGGTGACCATGATCGCCGCGGTGCGGGGCGAGAGCGCCGCCTTCAGCGCATCGAGTGAGGGGTATCCCTCCGCGTCGGGGTAGACGGTGATGACCTCGTAGCCCGCCGCCTTCGCGGCCGCCGCGTTCGAGGGGTGACTGAAGATCGTGGTGATGACCTCGCGGCGCTGCTCGCCCTCGCCGTTCGCCTCGTGGAACGCGCGGATCATGGCGATGTTCGCCCAGATCGCGGCCGATCCGCCCTGCGTGTGCAGCGAGACCTCGTCCATGCCGGAGATCTCGGCGAGCATCCGCTCCAGCTGCCACACGATCTCGAGCACACCCTGGGCGTCGGCCGGGTCCTGGTGCGGGTGCATCGCGGTGAGCTGCGGAGTGTTCGCGAGCTGGTCGTTGATCTTCGGCGCGTACTTCATGGTGCAGGTGCCCTGGCCGATATCGACGTTGAAATCGGCGCCGAGGTTCTCCTGCGACAGGCGCAGGTAGTGCTTGAGCACGCGCATCTGGCCCATCTCGGGCAGCTCCGGCTTCGCGACACGACGCAGGGAGGCGGGCAGCGCGGCGACCACGTCGCCCACGGCCTCGCGCACCCCGGGCTCGACCTGCGACACCAGCACGCCGCGTTCACCGGGGGTGGTCAGATCGAAGATGATCGGCTCATCCCAGCGAGCCTGTTGGAAGCGGCGCAGCGCCGGCTTCGGGGCGACGGGAAGACTCATCGGTTCTGCTCCTTCGCAGCCTGGTGTGATGCATGGGATGACGACGCGTCGGATGTCGTGACCTCGGCGAGCGCGCCCGCCAGGGTGTCGATGTCGGCCTGGGAGGTGAGCTCGGTGACGCAGACGAGCAGGCGGCGCTCCCCCACGACCACGCCGGGCTCGATGCCCCGGGCGCGGAGCGCGGTGACGATGTCGACGGCCTCGACATCGTCGAAGGTCACCGTGAACTCGCGCAGGTGCACGGCGTCGTCGTCGAGCGAGACACCGGGCACCGCGGCGAGCGCCTGCTGCGCGTAGCGGGTGCGGGCGAGCAGCACCTCGCCGAGCTCGGCCATGCCGGCGGGGCCCATCAGCGCGAGGTAGACCCCGGCGGCGATGCCCCAGAGGGCCGCGGCCGTGCCGACCCACTCCTTCCCCTCCTCGCGGTGGGCGAACGAGGTGCGGTCGTAGGCCACGTCGCCGAAGCCGTACTCGCCGGGCACATCAGTGGTGGCGAGTCCGAAGAGCCGCGACGGCATCTCCATCACGAAGGTCGGATCGTCGTGCACGGCGATGAACCCGCCATGGGCGCCGCCGAACCACTGGTGCAGTCCCAGGGACTGGATGTCGCCGGTGACGATGTCCGCTCCCGACACCGAGGGCGGGGTGAGGATGCCGTAGCCGATCGGGTCGGTGCCGACGACGACCACGGCGCCGGCAGCGTGCGCGGCATCCGCGATCTCCTGCAGCGCCGCCTCGACGGCTCCGGTCGCACTGGGCGTCTCGACCCAGATCGCCGCCACGTCATCCCCCAGCGCCGCGCGAACGGCGGCCACGTCGGCCGTGCCGGCGATGGTCGGCACGTGCTCGAGCGTGAGGTGCGCGCGGACGTAGTCGTGCACCTTCGCGAGCTTCGCGGGGAGCACGTCGCTGACGACCAGCACCCGACCACGGCCGGTGAGGCGCCCCGACATCGTCAGGCCGGTCGCCGTCGCCTGGTAGCCGTCGTACGTCGGCACGTTCACGACGTCCATCTCGAGCAGCTCGGCCATCAGCGACTGGTACTGGAACAGGGCCTGGAAGCGGCCGTGGTCTTCGTACGGTTCGCCGGCGTAGGCGGTCAGGAACTCGCTGCGGCCGATGACCTCGTCGACGACCGCGGGCACGTAGTGGTTGTAGGTGCCCGCGCCGAGGAAGCTCAGCCGCTCCTGGGTCGAGCGGTTCTTGGCGAGCAGTCCCCGCACGTGGCGGGCGAGGTCCTGCTCGGCCACGAACGGGGCCGGAAGGTCGAGCGGGCGACCCAGCCGGAGGGATGCCGGCACGTCGGCGTAGAACTCGTCGACCGACGCGGCGCCGACGGCCGCGAGCATCGCCGCTCGGGACTCCGGGGCGGTGTTGGGGATGTACGGATGCACGAACGGAGCGGTCATGCGTCCTCCTTAACGTCGTTGGTGCCCGAAGGCGCGATCAGGGTGGCGAAGGGGATGGACTCGGCGCGGGGGGCGGCGAGCACGGCGACGCCGTAACGGTCGAGCTCGAGCTGGTCCGCGTGACGGATGCCGGTGAGGAGGTCGACGGCCGGGGACGGTATCTCGAACGCGATGGGCGTGTGCCCGTGGTTGAGATAGAACGTGTAGTCGGTCGCATCGTCGGCGCGGGTGACGACCTCGACGTCGATGTCGGTGCGCTCGCGGGCGGGGACTCCTGCGGTGCGCAGCACGTCGCGGAAGACCGGGAGCAGACCCGCCGGTTCGAACATCGCGCTGACGTACCAGGCCGAGCCTTCCCCCGCGGCACGACGGGTCACCGCAGGCAGGCCGTCGAGCTCACCGCTCGCATACGTCCCGCGCACCTCGACGTCGTCATCCGCTTCGAGCCATTCGCTCCACGACGGCACGGTCAGGGTCTCGCCGGCGTAGTCGATGCGCTCGGTCAGACCGTCGGCGATCGGCCACTGCTCGTCGACTTCGATGCCGAGCAGGTCGCGCAGCAGCCCGGGAGCTCCCCCGTCGTGCACCTTCTCGGTCGCATCCACCACTGCGGAGAAGGGGCCGACCACGAGGTGCCCTCCGCGTTCGACGAAGGCCTGCAGGGCCTCGGCCTGCGGCTGCTCGACGATGTACAGGTTCGGCACCACGACCACGTCGTACGCATCGAACGGTCCCGTGGCGCGAACGGCATCCACCGGCTGACCGAGCGCGTACAGCGCCCGGTGCCAGGCCCGGGCCTGCTGCGCCCACTGCAGCCGCTGCGAGGGGAGCGACTCGACGGCACTGATGCCCCACCACGAGTCCCAGTCCACGACCAGCGCGACGCGCGAGCGCACCCGGGTGCCGCGCACCTGTTCGAGCTTCTTCAGCTCGTTGCCCAGCGCCTTGGTCTCCCGGAAGCTGCGCGAGCGCTCACCACGGTGCCCCAGCATCGAGGAGTGGAACTTCTCCTGGCCGTACTTGGCTTGGCGCCACTGGAAGAACATCACGGCGTCGGAGCCGTGCGCGACGGCCTGCAGGCTCTCGATGCGGATCTTGCCCGGAGCCTTGGGCACGTTCACGTCGCGCCAACTGGTCGCGCTGGCCGACGACTCCAGCAGCAGCCACGGCTGCCCGCCCTTGAGCGAGCGCATCAGGCCGTAATTGAGGGCGGCGCCCACGTGCGAGGTCGGATCGGCCGGCTCGGGGTAGGCGTCATCGGTCACGACGTCTTCGACCGCCGCGAAGTCCCAGTAGTCGAGGTCGCGGAACATGCTCATGAAGTTCGTCGTCACCGCGATGTCGGGGGTGACCTCGCGCAGCACGTCGATCTCGACCTGGAACAGCTCCAGCAGCGCGTCGGACGAGAAGCGCTCGAAGTCGAGCAGCTTGGTGGGGTTGATCGGGCCGGGCGCCTTCTTCGGCGTCTCGATGTGCTCCCACGAGGTGTAGCGCTGACCCCACACGTTCACGCCCCACGCCTGGTTCAACCCGTCGAGGTCGCCGTACCGGTCCTGCAGCCAGCGGCGGAAATGCCGGGCCGACTCGGGGCACCAGCAGCGTGAGGTGTGATCGCCGTACTCGTTCGAGATGTGCCACATCGCAAGGCCCGGATGCTCGCCGTAGCGCTCGGCCATGGCCCGGGTCATGCGGGCGACGTTCTCGCGCCAGATCGGCGACGACGGGCAGTACGTCTGTCGGGATCCGAACTCGAGTCGGTGCCCGTCGGAGTCCCACGGCGCCATCTCCGGGTGCGCGCGCAGCAGCCACGACGGCGGGGTCGCGGTGGCGGTCGCGAGGTCGATCGCGATGCCGGCTTCCCACAGCAGATCGATGATGCGGTCCAGCCACGCCCAGTCGTAGACACCGGGCTCCGGCTCCAGCTGCGGCCAGCTGAAGATCGGCAGGCTCACCATGTTCACGCCGGCTTCGCGCATCAGGCGGATGTCTTCGTGCCAGGTCTCCTCGGACCACTGGTCGGGGTTGTAGTCGCCGCCATAGGCGAGGGCGTCGAGGCGGACGCGTCGGGTGGGCTGGTCGCCACCGGGTGCGGGCACGAAGTCTCCTCTCTGAGTCGTCACCGGCCGATCCGGCGGTGCACTGGTGCGAATCCGGGATCGGCTGTATTCTGTATACAACACACTAGAACGTCGCCAGAGGCCCGTCAACCCATAGGCTGACGAGCAGGCGGCAGAAGAGGGGACGCATGGCGATCGAACGCAAGAACCTGCGCTCGCAGGTCCGACAGGAGCTGCTGACCCGCATGCGCGCCGGTCTCGTGCAGCCCGGCGAGGGCATCAACGAAGTGCAGCTCGCCACCGAGCTCGGCGTCAGCCGCACTCCGCTGCGCGAAGCGCTCATCGCCCTGGAGTCCGAGGGGCAGATCGAGAGCGAGAACGGCAAGGGCTTCCGGTTCGTCCCGCTCAGCGCCTCCGAGTTCCGTGATCTCGCGCCCGTCATGGCCGCCCTCGAGAGCCTCGCCCTCGAGTTGACCCCTCCCGAAGAGCTGCGCCGAATCGGGAAGAGGCTCAAAGAGATGGCCGACGCCTTCGCCGACGAACTCGTGGAACACCAGCTCGTCATCGCCAAAGACGATGAGTGGCACAGCGTGATGCTGTCGGCCTGTCCGAACGCCCGCCTCCTCGCCGTGATCGACAACGTGCGCAGCTCGTTCCACCGGTACGAGTCACTGCTCGTCCCCGAAGACGTGAAGGTCGAGCGCGTGGCCGCCGAGCACGCCGAGATCGCCCGACACCTCGCCGACGGCGACATCCCCGGCGCCGTCGAGGCCCTCAAGCTCAACTGGATGCACGGCATGCAGCGCATCCTCGACAACGCCACGAGCAGCTACTTCACCGCGTAGGACCCGGCGCGCTCGGACGGGCTAGACCGCGGCCCAGAGCGCGTCCATGGGGACTGCGGTGACCCGATCGCCGACTGCTACCGATGACGGCCCGGTGTGCAGGACGTATCCTGCGACGAACCGGTCTCCGACTCACTCCCTGAGGGTGTTGAGCCCGGCGGCATCACTGGCCCTGACCGTCGATGTCGCCTTCACCTCGATACCCACGACTCGTCCATCCGGCGTCTCCAGCACCGCGTCGACCTCGACACCGCGACCACCTCCCGCTCGCCGTTTCACCAGTCCTCGCTCGCCGTTTCACCACCTCTTGCTCGCCGTTTCACCAGGAGCTTTCGCGCTTTTTCGCCGCCGTCGAGAATCGCGGACCGAATCTGTCCGCATGACCCGAAAGCGTAAGTCTCACCACGAAGAAGGGGACTACTCATGACAATCCTGGTCACAGGCGCAACCGGCACGGTCGGACGCCACATCGTCAGCCAACTGATGGAACGCGGCGAGAGCGTGCGCGCGCTCACCCGCGATCCGCAGCGCGCCAACCTCCCCGAGGGCGTCGGCGTCGTCCGCGGCGACCTCACCGACGCCGACGCGTTCCGTCGGGCCATCGGGGGCTGCGACGCCGTGCACTTCATCACGTTCAACGGCGAATTCGGCGAGACGCTGACCAGCGGCGCCGAGCTCGTCGCCGCGACGGCGGCGGCTGATGTGCAGCGCGTGAGCGTGCTCGGCGGATGGGACGAGAGCACCCTCGAGCCGGCACTGCGGGCCGGTGACCTCGATTGGGCGCTGCTGGCACCGGTGGAGTTCATGTCGAACGCGCGGGAGTGGGCTCCGGAAGTCGTGTCCGACCGACGAGTGCGCACGCTGGCGGACTGGCCGAGCGCCATGGTGCACGAGGCCGACATCGCGGCGGTCGCCGTCGAGGTCCTACTCGGCGCGCCCGCCACCGCCGAGGGGCAGACGTACTACCTGACCGGGCCCGAGGCGCTGACCCCGGCCGAGCGCACCGCGCGCATCGCCGAGGCCGTCGGCGAAGAGGTCACGTGGATCCGGCTCACCGAAGACGAGGAGCGGGATCGGCTGCGCGCCTTCGGGTACGACGAGGGGTACGTCGAGTTCGGTGTCGAGCTCGCCAAGAACCCTCCCGCGATCGGCCAGGTGGTGCAGGACACGGTGATGCGCCTCACGGGTCGACCCGGCCGCACGTTCGCCCAGTGGGCGCGGGAGAACGTCGAGCTGTTCCGCGCCTGACGATCCCGGATGCACGAGCGACGGGCCCCTCTCCGACGAAGGGCCCGTCACGGGGCTCGGGAGGTCCTCTAGTCGCGCATGCTCCCGGTCGAGGCACGGAGCTCGTCGACCGTGGCGACGCGGAGGCTGCGTCCGCGCGTCTCCGGTCCGAGGAACGTGGCCACGGCCCCGATGATGCAGGCACCGATGATGAAGATCGCGACGAGCCACGACGATCCGCCGGCGGCCGCCACCAGCGCGACGGCGATGAGCGGCGTGAATCCACCGGAGATCGCACCGGCCACCTCGCGGCTGAACGCGAGGCCGGTGAAGCGTGCGCGGCTGGTGAACAGCTCGGAGAAGTACGCACCCTGAGGGCCGAACATCGCGCCGACCCCGAGGCTCAGGCTCGCCGTCACCGCGACGGCGACCGCGAACGGCGTCTGCATGCCGTCGATGATGAGGAAGTACGGGTAGGCGAACACCGCGGAGAAGATGATGCCGGCGAGCACGACGGGCTTACGTCCGATGCGGTCCGACAGCGCCCCGAACAGGGGCAGCGTCACCATCGTGACCGCTGTGCCGACGGTCACCGCGATCGGCCCCACGCTGTTGGCCAGCATCAGCGTGCTCGTGAGGTAGGCGGCGATGAAGGTCAGGTTGATGTAGGCGATGACGTTCTGCGGCGTCTGGGTGCCGATGAGCACGAGCATGCCGCGCCATTCCTTGCTGAACACCTCGCGCAGCGGCGCGACCGGCGCCTCATCCTGCTCGACGGCCTGCTGGAACGCGGGGGTCTCGGACAGCCGCAGCCGGATGATCAGCGCGACGACGACGACGAGGATGCTGCCGGCGAACGGGATGCGCCAACCCCAGGCCAGGAAGTCCTCTTCGGGGAGCGAGGAGACGAGAGCGAACGCGCCGGAGGCGAGCAGGAGACCGAGATAGACGCCGACCGCCGGCCACGCCCCCTGCAGGCCGCGACGACGCGGGTCGGCATGCTCGACGGAGAAGATCGCCGCACCGCCGAACTCGGCGCCGGCGCCGATGCCCTGCACCAGGCGCAGGAGGATCAGGAGGACCGGCGCCCACAACCCGATCTGCGCGTAGGTGGGGATGAACGCCATCAGCACGGTCGAGATACCCATGATCATCAGCGTCAGCACGAGCACGTACTTGCGCCCGAAGTGGTCGCCGAGGCGCCCGAAGATGAGCCCGCCGAGCGGGCGGATGATGTATCCGAGCCCGAACGCGGCGAACGCGACCATGGTGCCCACCAGCGGGTCGTCGTTCACGAAGATGATGCGGTTGAACACCAGCGCCGCGGCCGTGCCGTACAGGTAGAAGTCGTACCACTCGAGGGCTGAGCCGACGAGCGCGGCGGCGGCGACGCCGCGGGATCCGGTCTTCTTCTCGCCCGTCGGCGGCTGCGCGGGAGTGCGTGTGGGTGATGACATCATCGTCCTTTCATGATGGCGGGCGCCATCTGCTCATCGATGAGCGCGGGGGTGGGGGTGATGTGGGGGTGCGGTCAGGCGACGGTGCTGTTCACGCGACGGTGCGGTCTTCGAGCGCGTCGAGGTTCCAGTCGATGCCGAGGCCGGGGGCCTCCGGGGCGAAGGCGTGTCCGCCGTCGATGCGGATCTCGCTGTTCGTCACGGCGCGCAGCTGCGGGATGTGCTCGACGAAGCGCCCGTTGGGGATGGCGGCGACGAGGCTCACGTGCAGCTCCATCAGGAAGTGCGGGCTCACCTGCACGTTGAACGCCTCCGCGAGGTGCGCCACCTTGAGCCACGGGGTGATGCCCCCGATGCGGGCGACGTCGACCTGCACGATGCCGGCCGCCCCGCGCTCGAGGTACTCGCGGAAGTGACCGAGCGAGTACATCGACTCGCCGACCGCGATCGGGATGCTGGTCGACTGGGCGAGGCGCACATGGCCGGTCACGTCGTCGGCCGGAAGCGGCTCCTCGAACCAGCTGAGGTCGAACGGCTCGAACGCGTGCGCGCGGCGCACGGCCTCGGCCGAGGTCATGCTCTGGTTGGCGTCGACCATGATCTCGACGTCCGGACCGACGGCGTCGCGCACGGCGGCGATG
Organism: Microbacterium sp. NPDC058269; assembly: GCF_042881445.1. Classification (NCBI taxonomy): domain Bacteria; kingdom Bacillati; phylum Actinomycetota; class Actinomycetes; order Micrococcales; family Microbacteriaceae; genus Microbacterium; species Microbacterium sp. NPDC058269. The sequence continues at coordinate 86,621 of NZ_JBHVXT010000002.1, read as the reverse complement.
CGGCTCGCGTCCTCGGCGATGCTCGGCTTGCCGACCTTGATCTTCACGCCCTTCCATCCCCTGCTCGCCGAGGCGCGGGCCTCTTCCACGAGCTCGTCGACGGACACGTGCAGCCATCCGCCCTCGGTGTCGTACAGCGGCACGTCGCGACGATTCCCCCCGGCGATCATCCACAGCGGCTGCCCCGCCCGCTGCGCCCGGATGTCCCAGAGCGCGGTGTCGACCGCCGCCAGGGCGAGCGCGGTGATGACGCCGACCGAGGTCGCACGCGTGGAGTCGTAGAGCCGCCGCCACAGGTGCTCGACCAGACGCGAATCCTCGCCGATCAGCACGGCCAGGAGGTGCTCGTTGAGCATCGAGAGCGTCGCGCGACCCCCGGTGCCGATCGTGTAGGAGTAGCCGCGTCCGGTGAGCCCGTCGGCGGTCTGGATCGTGACGACGATGGTCTCCTGCTTGAGGAAGGACTGCATGGCGTCGGTGCGCACCTTCTCCACCTCGATGTCGACCAGGCGGGCGGTTGCAGCGGTGATGAGGGTCACGGTGTCTCTTCCTCGAGAGTGTCAAAATCAAATTCAATTTGATTCTGTGAACGTACGCGTTCGCTGTTCCCGTGTCAAATGCCCGCCCGGCGAGCGCGATCGACGCACAGCCGCCGCACTAGGATTGCGGGCATGGCGCGAGTGGATGACAGGCGGGATCTCGACGATCCGTCGCTCGCCGAGAACGTCTACGAAGGACTCGTCTCCCTCATCCTCAGCAACGAGCTGCCCGCAGACGCGCGGGTCAACATCAATGCGATCGGCAAGCGCCTCGACGTGTCACCGACGCCGATCCGCGAAGCGCTCACGCGACTCGAGGACGCCGGGCTGGTGCGCAAGACGCACCTCAAGGGGTACCGGACGACACCGGTGCTCACGTCGCGAGAGCTCGCCGACCTCTACGACCTGCGGTTGCTGCTCGAGCCGGTGTCCGCCCGCCGTGCCGCGGAGCGCGCGACCCCGCATGAGCGCGACGCGCTCGCGACCGAACTGCATCGATACGCGAACGCCCCCGGGTCGGCGGAGTTGACCGACTACGCCAGATTCAGCGAACACGACGCCCTGCTGCACCAGCTGATCGCCAGGGCGTCGGGCAACCTCGCGGTGGCCAGGGCGCTGGAGCGCACCCACTTCCACCTCCACGCCTTCCGGCTCGCCTACGACGTCGAGACCGGCGAGGCGACTCTCGAGGAGCATGTGCGGATCGTCGAGACGATCATCGCGGGTGACGCGGACGGCGCCGAGGCCGCCATGACGGAGCATCTGCGGGCGGCTCAGGAACGACTGTCGACCCGCACCCCCGAGTAGACGCCGCCTGCTCCCGTCACCCCTTCACCGCCCCTCCCAGCAGTCCCGCGACGAACTGCTTCTGGAAGATCAGGAACAGCAGGAGCAGGGGCAGGGTCGCCAGCAGCGACCCCAGCATGAGGCCGGAGTAGTCCACGCGGCTCATGCCGATCATGGTGTTCAGCGCGACCGGCACCGTGTAGTTCGCCTCGGTGTTGAGCATGAGCAGCGGCCAGATGAACGCGTTCCACTGACTGATGAACGTGTAGATCACCAGCGCCGCGATCTGCGGCTTCGCGACCGGCAGCACGATCCGGTAGAACGTGCGCAGCTCGCCGGCTCCGTCGATCCTGGCCGCCTCGATCAGGCTCGGCGGGAAGTCGAGGAACCCCTGCCGCATGAGGAAGATCCCGAACGCGTTCGCCAGGAACGGCAGGATGACAGCCTGATAGGTATCGATCCATCCCATGCCGGCCATGATCTGGAACAGCGGGACGAGCAGCACCTGCATGGGGATCATCATCGTGACGAGCACGAGGGCGAGCAGCACACCCCGCCCGCGGAACCGGTAAGTGGCGAGCCCGAAGCCGCACATGATGCTGACGATCGAGCTGAACACCGTGTAGATCACCGCGATCAGAAGACTGTTGAGCATCACGCGGCTGAAGCCGATGCTCTCCTCCAGACGGGCGAGGTTCTCCCACAGCGCATCGCCGGGGAGCACCGGCAGCGGCGTGCCGAACAGTTCCGAGCTCGGATGCGTCGAGGCGATGACCATCCACAGGAACGGGATGATCGAGACCACGGAGGCGAAGATCAGCAGGAGGTAGAGCGGGAGCCGCAGCATGCGCGAACGGGCTCCGCGCTCCCCTGCCCCGAGGCTGCGTGTGTCGCGGCCGGAGGTGACCAGGGTGCGGGTGGCGAGATCTGTCATGGCTTCTCCCTCATGACCCGGAACTGCACGACGGCGATGATCGCGGTGATCAGCACCAGCATCCACGCGATCGCGGAGGCGTAGCCGAAGTCGAACTGTCGGAACCCGACCTTGTACAGGTAGAGCACCGGGGTGAGCGTGGCATCGTTGGGACCGCCGCCGGTGAGGATGAAGTTCTCGTCGAACAGCTGCAGCGCGCCTATCGTCGAGGTGATCCCCGTGAAGATCAGCACCGGACGCAGCTGCGGCAACACGACGCTCCAGAACGTCTGCCAGTGCCCGGCGCCGTCGACCTTGGCCGCCTCGTAGAGCTCCGGCGGGATCGACTGCAGTCCGGCGAGGATGATGACCATGTTGTAGCCGGTCCACCTCCAGGTCACCGCCGCGATCACGGAGACGCGCGCCCACCACTCGCTGTTCAGCCAGTCGATCGGAGCGATGCCGATCACGCCCAGCATCTGATTGACCGCACCGCCGTCGGTGGCGAGCAGCACCCGGAACACCACCGCGTACGCGACGAGCGTGGTCACGGCGGGAAGGAACGTGAGCAGGCGGAATCCCGAGCGCCAGCGCAGCCACGACTGGTTGAGCAGGTACGCGAGGCCCACCGCGAGCACCATCATCAGGGGCACCTGGACGATGAGGATGAGGCCCGCGTTGATCAGGCTCTTCGCGATCAGCGGGTCGGAGAACAGCCGCGCGTACTGCCCGACCCCGACGAAGCTCGTGACACCGCCCTCGGTGCGGAACAGGCTCTGCCAGAGCGATGCGCCCAGCGGATAGGCGAAGAACAACAGGAGCAGGGCGGCGGCCGGCAGCACGAACCAGCGCCCGGCCCTCCCCGGGTCCAGCCGTCGACGGCGGGACCCGGACGAGGTCGCGGAGGTCATGGCTGCTCCGCGACCTCTCGGCCGGTGGAGGTCGCGAGCTGCTTCGCCGCGTCGGCGAGCACGGTCGCCGGGTCGGCCCCGTTCAGCACGGCGGCCGACACCGCGTTGGCGACGATGTCGGAGGCCTCCGCGCTGTCGGACGTGTAGACGATCGGCGGGATCTGCGCGGTGAGCTCGGCGAACGTCTCGTAGACCGGCTGGCCGCCGAAGTACTCGACCGGCTTCGAGAAGTAGTCCGACTCCAAGGCAGGCAGATACGAGGGGAACAGTCCCTCGTTCGTCATCATCGACACCTGGTTCTCGGTATCCGCGAGCACGAAGTCGACGAACGCCGCGGCGAGCTGCGGGTTCTTCGCCTGGGCCGGCACCGCGAGGCCGGAGCCGCCGTTGTTCGAGGTCTGGATGCCTCCTTCGTCGAAGGCGGGGAGCGGAAGCACGGCATACTTCCCCGACAGCTCGGGCGCATCGCCCTGTAGCGTGCCGATCCACCAGACCGCGTCGGCGGTCACGGCGGAGTCGCCGTCCTTGGCGGAGGTGACCCGGCCGTCCCAGCCGGTGACGTTCTTGATGAGGCCGGCTTCGTTCATCTCCTGCAGCATCGTGAGCACGCGCACGGCCTCGGGCGAGTCGAGCGTGATCTCGCCCGCCTCGTCGAACAGCCCCTGCCCGAGCTGCTGCAGCAGCATCTGGAAGCCGCCGCCCGCGGCGAGGTCGGTGGACAGCAGCGTGTGACCGGTCTTCTCCTTGATGACCTTGCCTACGGCGATCAGGTCATCCCAGGTCGTGGCGGCCTCGATGTCGACACCCGCCTGCTCGATGATGTCGGTGCGGTAGTAGAGCGCGACGGTGCCGGAGTCCCAGGGTGCGATGCGCAGCGAGCCGTCGGCGTCCGACCCCGCCGACCACTTGAACGGGTCGAAGTCGGCCTCGTCGTCGCCGAGGATCGGGGTCAGATCGAGCATGCCCTTCGGGAACTGCGTGATGTAGCCGGGGGCCGCATCGGTCTCGATCGTGACGACGTCCGGGAGTCCGGTGCCGGCCTGGAAGCCGACCGACATCTTGTCGTAGGCGTTGTCGTACCCCACGTCGACGACGTCCACCGTCGTGCCCTCATGCGCCTTCTCGAAGTCGGCGGCCAGACGCTCCAACGCCACGGCGCCGACATCCCACGACCAGACCGTGATCTCCCCGTCGAGCTTCGCGTCGGGTTCCAGCGCCACGTCGGAACCGCCGGCGGGCACACCTCCGGTGGCGCATCCGGCGAGCGCGATTCCTCCTGCCACGAGCGCGGCGATTCCGGTGAGCTTCTTCTTCATGACTGACTCCTTCGTCCGTGAAATGAATATTGAATACAACAGGAGGGCGCAGAACCCCTCGGTGTTCCGGGGCGCGGCGTCAGCTGAGCTGCACCGCGAGGTCGATGAACAGCGCGGCCGACCAGCCGAAGGCAGTGGTGGCCGTGCGGGCCTTCTGGCCCGTGTGCGGATTGAAGTACTCGTGCGGACCGCCGCCGTGGATCACCAGGGCCACGGTCTGCTCGCGCAGCTCCCGCGCCCGATCGGGGTAGCCGGAGGCCTCGAGCCCCTCGGCGACGAGCATGCTCGTGTTGACCCACACCGGCCCGCGCCACATGCGCTCATCCGAGAAGTCGGGATCGGAGGCCGCGACCGTCGGCAGCCCCCAGGGCAGGGCGAAGCGCGCGGGGTCGTCGACGGCTGCACGCAGCGTCTCCGCGATCGGAGCCGGCAGGGTGCCGGTGAGCAGCGGCATCAGCCCCACGACGGTGTCGCTGAGCTGCGGCTCCCCACCGCCGAACGCGAGGAACCGCCCCCGCTCGGCATCCCACATGCGCAGCAGCAGCTCCTGCGTGGTCGCGGCCCGCTCGCGGAACCGCACGACATCGGCACTCGGCTCGTACCTCTCCAGCAGCGACGCGAGCTCCCGATCCTGCCGCACGAGGTAGGCGCCGAGGTCGGGGGCAGCGGTCGGCAGCGGACCGTCGAAGATCGGGCTGTCGTCGAGCCCGGAGGAGTACGGATGCCCGTACTCCGGCATCCCGTCATGGTCGAGGTCGCTCCCGGCGAACCACCAGTCCTGCGAGCGCACGATGCGGGCCAACTGCGTGCGTGCATAGTCGGGCGCATCCTCGACCTCGAGCACCTTGCGCAGCGCCCACGCGGCGAGCGGCGGCTTCGTCAGCGGCACCGGCACGGTCGGATCGGCGATCTGCGACCCGGCTCTGCGCAGGTTCGCGCGGTCGCTCTCCGGAAGGTCATCGCTGGTCGCGAGCACCCCGAGCTCATGCACGACATCGGGCAGCTGCCCGTCGTGCTGCGGGAACCGGACGGCGATGTCGAGTTGCTCGCGAGCGAGCTCCGGGTCGCCGTGCCGCAGTCCCACGGCGATGAAGTACGCGTCCCACTGCCACAGACCGACATAACCGATCTTCGACGGCACGATCGCTCTGGCGTCGCCGAGCGACGGCAGCTCGACGATGTTCGCACCCAGCACCCACCAGCAGAACGCGGTCATCTCCTGCAGGTCGCCGCGCACGATCGGGCACTTCGCGAACCAGTCCGTCCAGATCGCCTCGGTCGCGGCGAGCGCCGCAGTATGATCGCCGCGATCGACAGAGACGGCACGGTCGCCTGCGATGCGCAGGCGGATGCCGGCATCGAGCGGATGCTCCTCGACGTCCCCGTCCGGGCGTCGCAGCCGCACACGCAATCCCGCCGCGGTAGCCGAGCCCGAGGACGGGCCGATGCTGAGCGTCGACGGGTCGGCGAAGGTCAGGGTCGACACTCCGCCGAACGTCACGCGCGCCGGGTGCACCTCGGTCACCGACAGCACCTCTCCGCCCGCGTCGACCACGGTCAGCGCATCCAGCACCCGGCAGTCCGACAGCCGCCGCTCGTACTCCGAGGTGTGCACGCGCACGCCCTCGCCGTCGTCGGCGCGGAACACGAGCACGCGCGAACGCGGCAGCGTGAACGGTGCGGAGACCAGGTCGAGGTGACGCCCGGCGAGGGCGGCGGCATCCGTCATCATCGTCCTCCGAGTCCCGAGGCGGCCATGCTGTTGAGGATCTTGCGCTGGCCGATCACGAACACGATCAACATCGGCACGGTGGCGATCGCGGAAGCCGCCATCACGAGTCCGTAGTTGATCGAGCCGAACTGGCCCTGGAACGAGGTCAGCAGCAGCGGCACCGTGAACAGGTCCGGCGAGTTGAGCAGCACCAGCGGGAACAGGAAGGCGTTCCAGACGCCGAGCGCCGTGATGATGCTGAGCGCAGCGAGCCCGGGCTTGAGGTTGGGCAGCACGATGCTCCAGAAGATGCGCCAGCGTCCGGCGCCGTCGACGAGCGCGGCCTCCTCGAGCTCACGGGGCAGTGCGAGCACGAACTGCCGCATCAGGAACACCGCGAACGGGTTGGCGATCATGCCGGGCACGATCAGCGCGAGGTGCGAGTCCACCCACCCGAGCTGCGACATCAGCAGATAGAAGGGGATCAGTGTCACCTGCGCCGGGATCATCTGCGTCGCCAGGAACACGATGAACAGCACCTTGCTGCCCTTGAAGCGGATGCGCGCGAATGCATAGCCCGCCATCGACGCGGTGATGAGCGTGCCGACCACCACCAGCACGGCGATGTACGCGCTGTTCAGGTAGGCCTGGGCGAACGGCACGGCGTTCCACGCGTCCGTGTAGTTCTGCACCGTCCAGGGGTTCGGCAGGAACTCGAGCGGGTTCTTCAGCAGCTGCGGCAGCGTCTTGAACGACGTGAGCAGCATCCACACGAACGGAAAGACCATCGCGATGCCGGCCAGGGCGAGCACCAGATGCAGCAGTGTCGAGCCGGCGCGGCGGCGTGCGCGGTCTGCACCCGGACCGCCACGGCCGCGCTGACGATACCCGGGGGCCGTGATGGCCACGGTCGAGTCGGTCGGCGGACCGGCAGGCTGGGTCAGTGAGGGCGTCTGGATGCTCATGCGGGGTCATCCTCGTAGTGGACGAACTTCTTCTGCGCGCCGAACTGGATCGCGGTGATGACGAGCGTGAGCACGAGCAGGATGATGCTGGCCGCGCTCGACAGCCCGAACTCGAAGCGCCCGAAGCCCAGATCGAAGATGTGGTAGACGATCGTGCGCGTGGCGTTGTCGGGCCCGCCGCCGGACACGAGCACGTACACCGTGTCGAACGTCTGCAGCGAGGAGATGAAAGCGATCACCGACGAGAAGAAGATGATCGGCGACAGCAGGGGAAGCCGGATGCTGACGAACAGGCGCCAGGCACCGGCGCCGTCGATGCGCGCGGCTTCGATGACCGAGGGCGAGATGTTCTGCAGACCCGCGAGGAAGATGATGACGTTGAGACCCATCGACGACCAGATCGTGACGATGCACACGGCGAGGAGCGCGAGCTTCGGGTCCTGCAGCCAGTCCGGCGGGGTGATGCCGAAGATCTTCGAGATGGTGGTGGAGAGCAGGCCGTCGGAACGGAACATCTGCTGCCAGATCATCGCGACGGCGACGGTGGAGGTGACCACCGGGGCGAAGAACAGGATCAGGTACAGCGTGCGGGTCTTGAGCCTCTCCAGCGCGATCGCGACGATGACCGCGAGCGTGAGGCCGATCGGCACCGTGATGACCGCGATCAGCAGGGTGTTGATGATCGAGCGTCCGAGCAGCGGATCCTGCAGCTGCTCGACGAAGTTCGCGAGGCCGACCCATTTCAGGTCGCTGAGCCCGTCCCACTCGGCGAAGGCGAGCACGAGACTCGCGGCGAAGGGGAGCACGACGAACACCCCCATGCCGATCAGCTGCGGGGCGACGAACACATAGCCCCAGCGTCGGTCACGGCGACGCCAGGCCGCTTCCGCGCGGAGGGGCGGAGCGGATGCCGCAGGGCCGGCCTGCGGCATCCGCCCGTTCTCGGTGAGAGTGGTCACTCCTACTTCTCCGACCGTTCCTTGATCACGTCGGCGATGGTGTCGAGCGTGGCCTGCGCGTCGGTCTTGCCCTCGTAGAGCTTCTGGAACTCCTCGGCGATCGCGACGGGGAGTCCGGCGACTCTGGCCTCTGCCGGGTAGTCCTCGAAGCCGATGTCGCGCATGTCGAGGAATGTCTGCGCGTGCGCCGGGTAGCCGCCCTCGAGCACGACATCATCGGCGCCCTTGATGGAGGGGACCGCGTTGCCGCCGCCCTCCAGCCGGAACGTCTGACCCTCCGCCGAGAGGAACTCGGTCCAGAAGGTGAACGCCGCGTCCTTCACCTTGGTCTTGCCGTTGATGGCCAGGAAGCTCGTGGCCACGCCGGTGGGCGCCGCTTCGCCGTCGGGTGTCGGCCACGGCACGATGTCGTAGCTGTCCTGCTCGCCCGTCGCGCTGACGGTGCCGATGGTGTATCGGCCCTGCACGAAGAAGCCGGCCTTGTGCGTGACGAACATGCTGTCGGCCCCCGCGCCGTCGGGCAGGGTGTCCGCGACGACGAATGTGCCGTCCTGGAACAGGTCACCGAACTGCTGCATGGCCTCGACGGTGTCGGGGTCCTCGTTCGCGACGAATGCCCCGGAGTCGTCGTACGGCGCATCGAGCCCCTGCGAGGAGAGCCAGCTCCAGTGCGTGGCCCAGTAGTTCCAGTACATGGTGCCCGCCAGCCCCGCGTCGTGCAGCTGGGCGTTCATCTCGAGGAACTTGTCGGTGGTCCACTCGCCGTTCTCTGCCAGCGTCGCCGGGTCTTCGGTGATGCCGGCTGCGGCGAGCGCCTGCTTGTCGTACCAGAACACATCGGGGTTGGAGTCGTTCGGGGCGGCGTACACCTCGCCGTCGTGCTCGGCAGCACCGAACAGCCCGGGGAAGAAGTCGTCCTTCTTGGTCTTGCTGTCCTTCGACGCCATGAGGTCGTCGAGCGGCATGAGCCGGTTGGAGTCGACGAACTGGCCGATCATGTCGTCACCGACGTAGAAGACGTCGGGGGCGGTGTTGCTGGTGAGCTGCGCGAGGAGCTTGGAGTGATAGTCGCCGTAGCTGGCGACGGGCTGCAGCTTGACCTTGATGTCGGGGTGGCGCTCCATGAAGTCCTTGTTGAACTCCTGGTAGCGGGTGAGCTCGTCGGCGGTTCCCCAGGTCGACCACACGACCGTTGCGGTACCGTCGGCGTCGAGGCCACCCCCTCCGCCGCCGCCGCTGCATGCGGCGAGTCCGAGCACCAGAGCGCCGGCGGCGCCCAGTGCCAGATACCGCGTCGCGTTCGCACGTGCCATCTCGCTACCTCTTTCGTCATTGGAAGATCAGGTCGGGATCGCCCCTGCGGGCGTATTGGTATTCTGTATACAGAACGCAATCCTGTCAAGGATCGAGGACGCGGTCGAGGCCATCGAGACCATCCCGTGACGGGCGTCCGACCCATGACGCAGACTGTCTACATGACCGATCCCGATCCGCACCTGCTCGGCCCCGGACTCCTGCCGACGCCGTTCACCGCCGCCGAGATCCGCGACGCCACCGGAACCGGCCTGGTGATCCACCTGCTGCTCGAAGGGCCGGACGGCCCGATGGGCGAGCACGTCAACCGTTTCCGCGACGTCGACGACGAGGGCGCGACCCTCGATCGATGGGCGGCGGAAGACCCGAACGCGGTCGTCTCGAACCGCGTCACCTGGACCGAGCTGCAGGGTCATGCCGCCTTCGACGCCGGCACGACGAGCGTGTCGACCGTGAGCCTGTCGACCCCGCTCGGAGCCCTCACCTGCCGGAGGTACGACACCGACGACGGCGTCTTCTGGTTCTCCGTCGACCATCCGGGCATGCCGGTGCAGTACGAGTCCGACGGCCTGCGCACGACCGTGCTGAGCATCGAGCGCGACTGACCTCCCCGCGAAGGGAGCTTTCCGGAACGCGTCGGTGTACGCGCGCGAACGTCCGCGCCCCGGCGTAGGGTCGCAGCATGAGCAGCACAGCATCCGGAGTACGTCATGGAGTGGTCCCCTCCTATCTGCTCGCGCGCCTGGCCGAGTCGGGTCGCTTCCCGAAGGCCGCGGCCGCCGCACGGCAGACGCTGACCGCAGGCCGCCCGCCGTTCCGCGCCCGCATCGACCTGTCGATCGACGAGAACGGCGACCTCGTGGCGCAGTTGTCCGACGCCCCGAACCGCACGATCAGCGATGCCGGCAACACCCAGCAGCTGCCGGGCGCGGTCGTGCGCAGCGAAGACGACACCCCGGTCGAAGACACCGCGGTGAACGAGGCCTTCGACGGCCTCGGCGCCACCTTCGAGATGCTCCTGGCCGCGTTCGACCGCAACTCCCTCGACGACGCCGGCGCCCCGTTGGATGCGACCGTGCATTACGGCGTCGACTACGACAACGCGTTCTGGGACGGCGAGCGCATGGTGTTCGGCGACGGCGACGGCGAGGTGTTCCAGCACTTCACCGGCTCGCTCACGGTCATCGGGCATGAGCTCGCGCACGGCGTCGTGCAGCACACCGCGAACCTCGAGTATCAGGGGCAGCCCGGCGCGTTGAACGAGTCGATCGCCGATGTGTTCGGCGCCCTCACCGAGCAGTACGCCCTCGGGCAGACGGCCGACCAGGCGACGTGGCTCATCGGCGCCGAGATCTTCACCGACGCCGTCGAAGGCGCGGCTCTGCGGTCGATGATCGCGCCGGGCACCGCCTATGACGACGATGAGCTCGGCAAAGATCCGCAGCCCGACCACATGAACGGCTTCGTCCGCACGACAGAAGACAACGGCGGGGTGCACATCAACTCCGGCATCCCCAACCGCGCGTTCGCGCTCTTCGCCCTCGACCTCGGCGGCAAGGCCTGGGAGCGGGCGGGAACCGTCTGGTACCGGGCTCTCACCGGAGGACTCTCGAGCACGGCGACCTTCACGCAGTTCGCCGATGCCACGGTCGCTGCGGCCACCACGATCGATCGGGCCACGGCCGCAGCCGCTCGACGGGCGTGGACGACCGTGGGAGTCTATGAAGATGAGCGAGTCCCCTCCACCGACTGACGCGCAGGTCGTGATCGCGGTGGTGCGCACAGGCGGCATCGCCGGGATCCGCCGTCAGTGGCGGGTGGAAGCCGCTTCCGACGACGCGGTGCAGTGGATCGACCTGATCGACAGCTGCCCCTGGGATCAGGAGGCGGACGGCGGCCCTGGCGCCGACCGCTTCATGTGGAGCATCCGGGCCCGCACGCCATCCGAGCGACGTGAACGGGAGCTGCCCGACTCTGCGCTCGACGGCCCCTGGCGTGCGCTCGTCGACGCCGTGCGCGCGGCATCGGGCTGACGATCACGGCACCACGTGGCGGCATCGAGCGGCGCCATCCGATCAATCCCGTGTGAATCCGGCCTCATCGCTGCGCCACAGGTTCACAATGGAACCCATGGGACTGTTCCAGCAGAAGCCTGAAGAACAAGAGAACCAGTGGGTGCTGCCTTCTGAGCCCCTCGAGCGCTCCGAGTCGGAGGTGCTCGATACGGCTCCGGTCGTCGATCCGCTCTCCATCGGCCTCGGCGCCGAGACCAGCGGTGACCTGAGCTCGGTCCTGTTCCCCGTCGCACCTCCCGCCCCCGAGGGCGAGTCGACCGAGAACGCCGACCCGGAGGACGACGATCCCGCAGACGACTGATCGAGCGCCGTCACCTCCCGGGCTCAACCCCGGGCTTCGCCCAGCCGCCAGTACCCCGAGAACGTGATGCGATCCTTCGAGACACCGAGATCGACGAGGTGCCGGCGAAGCTCCTGCACGGCGAGACGCTCGCCGCAGACCCAGGCGTAGTCGATCACCTCGGGGAGGTCGGCGGCCCGCACGGCCTGCTGCAGGCGGACACCGGGGGCCTCCCCGCGACGCTCGACCCAGGTGACGTGGCCGCAGAGATCCTGCTTCTCGGCGGCATCCGAGATCTCGATGAAGACGTGCGTCTCGGGCGTCCGGGTCATCTCCAGGATGCGGGCGATCGCCGGGAGAGACGACTCATCGCCGATGATCACTCGTGAGCGGGTCTCGGGCAGCGGCGCATACAGCGCCGTGCACTCGCGGATGCCGAGAGCCGAGCCCACCCGCGCTCGCCCGGCGAACCGTGTGCCCGGTCCTTCATCGCCGTGCACGACGAAGTCGACGTCGATCTCCCCTGCGTCAGGGCGGTGGTCCCGCAGCGTGTACCAGCGCAGGTCGGGCCGCTCACCCTCGGGGATGGCGCCGACCGCGGCGCGGATGTTCTCCGTGCCGTCGTTCGCCGGAAGCACGAGCGCGGCGTCCTCGTCGCGAGGCAGCAGCAGCCCGAGGTACTCGTCGGGACCGGCAGGCGCGTAGTCGGCGAACTCCGCAGCCGCGATCGTGAGCCGTCGCATGTGCGGGGTGAGATCGCGCACGGCGGTGACCCTGGCGGCGAAGACGCGGGCTCCGGTGCGGCGAGGACGCTGCGGAGGACGGACGCGGTTGACGGTGTGCTCAGCCACGCCGAGCCCCCTCTCTCCAGAGCAGCCACAGGAAGAACGCGCCGCCGACGGTGATCGTGACGACGCCGACGGGAATCGGCGCCGGGAAGATGTTCTGCGCGAGCAGGTCGCTCGTGAGCAGCAGCAGCGCGCCCACGAGCCCCGAGGCGAGGAAGCTGGTCCCGCCGGTCAGACGTCGGGCGATGTGCGGGGCGATCAGCGCGACGAACGAGATCGGACCGGCGGTGGCGACCGCGACGGCGACGAGCAGCGTGGCGGCGGCGAGGAGGATCCACCGAGCCCGCACGGTCCGCACGCCCAGCGCGGTCGAGACGCTGTCGCCGAGTGCCATCATGCGCGCGTCCGGAGCCACCGCGATGAGCAGCGGGATGATCAGGAGCAACGCGATCAGGGCCGGGAGGAGATCCCCCCACCCGCGTCCCTGCAGCGAGCCGACCAGCCAGGTCTGCGCCGTGGTGGCGCTGGCGACGAACACCTGGGTGAGCACGTAGTCGACCACGGCCATGGCGGTCGCCGAGAGGGCGACGCCCGTGAGGATCAGCTGCACACCGTGGAGTCCGGATCGCGCGGTGAACAGCACGATCACCCCGGCGATCACGAGGGCGCCGACCACGGCGCCGAGGGCCGCCTGCGCCAAGGATCCACCGAGCACCAGCATCACGACGACCGCACCGACCGAGGCGCCGCTGCTGATGCCGATCACGTCGGGGCTGGCGAGCGGGTTGCGGGTCAGGCTCTGGAACACGGCTCCGGCGACCGCCAGGCTCGCCCCGACCACGATCGCGACCAGGCTGCGCGGCAGGCGGCGGCCGAGCACGAAGAAGCCGTCGAGCCGCTCCGGCGGACGACCGAGCAGCGTCTCGATCAGCGCCGCCGGGGTCACGATGTACTCGCCGATCATGAGCGCGGCGACCAGCAGCACGAGGAGGGCAGCGGCGAGGATGCCGCACACGACCGCCGCGCGATGACTGAACCGCAACGACCAGCGCGCACCGCGCAGCACGCGGTCATCGGCGGTGAGGGCTTCGGTGCGCAGACTCACGACAGCCCCGACGTCCGCTTGCCCACGACGAAGGCGATCAGCAGCGGCCCGCCGATCAGCGCGGTCACGATGCCGACCTGCACCTCGCCGCCTCCACCGATCACGCGGCCGAGCGTGTCGGCCAACAGCAGCATCGCGGGAGCCGCGACCAGTGACAGCGGGAGCACCACGCGAAGGTCGGGACCCACCAGCCGGCGCAGCAGATGCGGGATGACGAGGCCGACGAACGCGATGGGTCCGGCGATCGCGGTCGCCGTGCCGCACAGGAGCGTGACGGCGACGAGCACGATCGCACGCACCACCCCCGGCTTGACCCCCAGGGCGACGGCGCTGTCGTCGCCGAGCGCCATCAGGTTCAGCGCGGGGCCGAGCAGCAGGGCGAGGATCACGCCGACCACGATGAACGCGACCAGCGGCAGCGCCTCCTCGACCGGCCGCGCGGTGAGCGAGCCGACCCGCCAGAACCGAAACGCATCGAGCACGGTCTCATCGGTCAGCACGATCGCCTGCGAGACACCGGCGAGGATGGCGGAGAAGGCGACTCCCGCGAGGATGAGCCGCACGGGCGAACCGGCGGCGAACCGGGTGCCGGAGAACCAGAAGACCACCGCGGAGGCCAGGGCGGCACCGGCGAGAGCGAGCCAGATCGTGCCGCCGACGCCGAGCGCCCCGAGCACGCTCATGCCCGCGACCACGCCGAAGGAGGCGCCGGCGCTGACCCCGAGCATCCCGGGGTCGGCGATCGGGTTGCGGGTGAGCGCCTGCATCAGAACACCCGCCGCGCCGAGGGCGACGCCGCAGATCACGGCGTTCACCGTACGGGTGACGCGCAGTTCGCCGACGATGTTGAGGACGTTCTGGTCGCCCGTGCCGAACAGCGAGAGCACGACCTCGTCGAGGGGCACGAAGCGCGCACCGACGGCGAGGCTCAGTGCCAGCGAGAGCGCCAGCACGGCCGCCACCAGCGCGGTGCTGATCCAGATCGGGAGCCGGGACGCCGCGACCGGAGCACGACGGCGCTCGACGACGGGTGCGGAACTCATATTTGGATAGCCTAACCAAATATCGGTAGTGTCGTTGCACGTGAACAGACCTCTCCGAACTCGATTCCGTCCGCTCGCCACCGCCGCCGCCTCCCTGGCTGCGATCGCTCTGATCGCCACCGGCTGCTCCAGCACTCCCGCTGCCGAGGACTCCGCGCCCGCCGCAGACGATGCCGGTTACACCGTCGAGCACGCGATGGGCGAGACCGACTTCGAGAAGGTTCCCGAGAAGATCGTCGTCCTCGACTCCCCCCAGATGGACGCCCTGGTCGCGCTGGGCATCACGCCCGTCGGCGCCCCCGAGATCGGCGCCGGCCGTGGTTTCCCGGCCTACCTCGCCGACGACCTCGAGGGCACGGAATCGATCGGATTCATCGCCGAGCCCGACGTCGACGCGATCGCGAACCTCGCCCCCGACCTGATCATCGGGTCGAAGGTGCGCCACGAGGCGCTCTACGAGGAGCTGTCGGCGATCGCGCCCACCGTCTTCTCGGAGGACACCGGCACCAACTGGACCGAGCAGGCCGAGCTGACCGCCGCCGCCGTGAACCAGAGCGACAAGATGGACGAGCTCATCAAGGGCGTCGAGGATCGTGCGGCCGAGGTCGGCGAGGCGGTCGAGGCCGAGGGCACCACCGCGTCGATCGTGCGCTTCCGCGCCGACAACTTCCGTCTGTACGGCCCCGGCACGTTCTCGGGCTCGCTGCTCACCGACATGGGCTTCGACCTCGGCGCTGACCGCGACTGGAACGAGTACTCCATGATGGAGCTCAGCCCCGAGCTCTACGAGCAGGTCGACGGTGACGTGGTGTTCTACATGAGCCCCGGCGGCGACCCGACCGCGACCACGCAGGCGCAGATCACCGGCCTCTGGGGTGCGCAGCCCGGACCCGCCGGCGACAAGGCGTTCGAGGTCGGGGACGACACGTGGATGGTGGGCATCGGCGTGATCGGTGCGAACCTGGTGATCGATCAGGTCGAGGACCTGCTCGGCTGACCCCTTTCGAATCGCCCGAACGGCTGCTTCTCCCCGCGAAACGGAGCGTTTCGGGCGATTCGGACACCCGGAGGAACCATGACCACGCAGCATCCGGCGGTCGAAGCCCGCGGACTCGTCGTCGCCTACGACGGCAAGGTCGTCGTCGACGGCGTCGACCTCGCGCTGCCCGAAGGCTCGTTCACCGTCATCCTCGGCCCGAACGCCTCGGGCAAGTCGACCGTGCTGCGCGCCCTCGCCCGTGTGCTGAAGCCCGAAGCCGGCGACGTGCTGTTCGACGGCCGCGCGCTCGGCGAGTACGGCTCGAAGGAGCTCGCTCGACGGATGGGCCTGTTGCCGCAGGACGCGATCGCCCCCGAGGGGATGCGAGTCGCCGATCTGGTCTCGCGCGGCAGATACCCCCACCACTCGGCGCTCCAGCGCTGGACCTCCACCGACGATACGGCCACGCGCGACGCCCTGGCCGCGACGAACACCGCCGACCTCGCGGAGCGTTACGTCGACCAGCTCTCCGGTGGGCAGCGGCAGCGGGTGTGGGTGGCACTGCTGCTCGCCCAGCAGACCCCGGTGATGCTGCTCGACGAGCCGACGACCTTCCTCGACATCGCCCACCAGTACGAGCTGCTCGATCTCCTGCGCACCCTCAACCGCCAGGGCAAGACCGTGATCGCCGTGCTGCACGACCTCAACCAGGCCGCGCGCTACGCCGACAACCTCGTGCTCATGAAGGAGGGCCGGGTGGTCGCCACCGGCACCCCGTCCGCACTGATCACCGCCGAACGCGTCGGCGACGTCTTCGGCATCGACGCGGTCGTGACCCCCGACCCCGTCACCGGGACCCCCATGGTCGTGCGCCGGTGAAAAGGGGCTCGTCGCCCACCGTTACGGTTGAGGGATGACGATCACCGCCGCCGCAGACGGCTCCGCCCTGGGCAACCCCGGCCCCAACGGCTGGGCCTGGTACATCGACGACGACAACTGGGCGGCCGGCGGTTCTCCGCACGGCACCAACAACCAGGGCGAGCTTCGGGCCGTGCTCGAACTGCTGCTCGCGACGACCGGCATCGACGAGAAGCTGATGATCGAGTGCGACAGCCGCTACGTGATCGACTCCGTGACGAAGTGGATGCCGGGGTGGAAGCGCAAGGGATGGCGCAAGTCCGACGGCGGGCCCGTGCTCAACCGCGACCTGCTCGAGGGCATCGACGAAGCCATCCGCGGCCGCGACGTCGAGTTCTCCTGGGTCAAGGGGCATGCGGGTCACCCTCTGAACGAGGCTGCCGACGAGCGCGCGAACGCCGCGGCCAAGGCCTACCAGGCGAAGCAGGAACCACGCCGGGGCCCCGGCTTCACCCTCGCGACGGATGCCGGAGCAGCCGTCGCCGCGTCGGCACCGGTGGCCGCCGCCGCACCGTCGTCCGCAACGCCGGCCGCTGCCCACGCCTCCTCCCCCGCCCCCGCCCCCGTCCCCGCACCCGCGGCATCGACGTCCGTCGCCGAGCCGCTGTGGGCCGAGGCATCCGATCTTCTGGACGGGCTGGATGCGCCGGACGACGACCCGATCGAGCTGCGCATCCCGCTCTCGTCCGACGAGCACTCACGGCTGCGTGACCGTGCCGAAGCTCAGGGGGTCTCGCTCGAAGAGGCGCTCCGCCGCCTGATCTGAGCGCAGCGGCCGCGGCGTACACTCGCACCATGTCGACTCCCGCCCGCACCATCGGCCGCATCTTCCTCGGCGCCTCCCTCGTCTTCGCGGGCGTCTCCCACCTCACGGTGGCTCGCGAAGAGTTCCAGGCGCAGGTTCCCGAGTCGCTGCCGCTGGACCCTGACACGACGGTGCTCGCCTCCGGCGTGGCCGAGGTCGCACTCGGCTCTGCCCTGCTGCTGGCGCGACGCCGTCGGCGCACGGTCGGCACGATCGCCGCTCTGTTCTTCATCGCCGTGTTCCCCGGCAACGTGGCGCAGTGGATGCACCACCGTGACGGCTTCGGCCTCGACACGGACATGAAGCGCTTCGTCCGACTGTTCTTCCAGCCCGCGCTCGTCGCACTGGCGCTGTGGTCGACCCGCGAACCCCGACGCTGACACGGCGACACCGAGTCAGCAGCACGGGCTCACCACTGCCAGGGACGCATGCGCTCTGAGGCACGACGGTCCCTCCGAGCTGCGGTCCGTAGACTCGGCTGATGACGGAATGGGTGGTGACGCAGCGGTGAAGGCCCGCACGGTCTTCGGCCTGCTCCGCCTCGGCGCCGCCGCCGTCTGCCTGGTGGCGCTCATCCACCGGCTCGCCTGGGGCCTGGCGTCGAACACCATCGCGAGCCAGAACTTCTTCGCGTACTTGACCAACCAGTCGAACATCGCGTTCGTCGTGCTGTTGAGCATCGCCGGGGTCATCGCTATGCGCACGGCACGGGATCCGCGCTGGCTCACTGTCGCGCTGGCACTCGTGCTGACCTGGACGATCACCGCCGGACTCGTGTTCGCGATCCTGGTCTGGCAGGCCGGGATCCGGGGCATCCGCATCGATGTGCCGTGGTCGGATCAGGTGCTGCACTTCTGGCTTCCCGCCGTCACCGTGGCGGCGTGGGCCCTCGCGCCCGGTCACCGCTCCGTGCCCTGGCGGGTCATCCCGGTGACGCTCGCGTACCCCGTGATCTGGGGCGTCGCCACGATGATCCGCGGCCCCTTGATCGGCTGGTACCCGTACTACTTCCTCGACCCGCGGCAGGTGAGCGGCCCGATGGAGTTCCTCGCCTCATCGGCGATCGCGCTCGGCACCTTCGCCGCCGTCGCCACCCTGCTCGTGCTCATCAGCCGGATGCCGCTGCCACGGCGGCAGCGCACGGAGGGCGAAGACGCGTCCGATGCGGCGCCACCGGAGCAGGCGACGGTCGGCGAACGGGTCGCTCAGACGTAGAGAGCGAGGGAGGCGAGGGCCGCTTCGATCGCCTTGTCCTCATCGAGCTTCGCGAACTCGGCGGCCGCCGCCCCTCCCACGATGCCGACGAGCACGTTCTCGCCGGTTGCGGGGCGCAGGTTGATCCACGTCGGGATCACCACATCGGCACCGACCGCGTGCCAGATCGCCTCTTCGTTCTCCCAGAACGGCTCGTCCCAGCGCAGCCAGACGGTCTCGATCGCGCCCATGCCGAGCGCCGAGACGGCTCCACGATTGGAGAACGGCAGGGGCGGGTCGAACTCGATGCTGCGGTCCTGGAGAACGCCGAGCGGCACCGTGACGATGACGCGGTCGAACGACAGGGCCTCACCGGTGCCGAGGCGCACGCTCACCCCGGAGTCGTCGTACGCGAGGCGGGCGACCGGAGAGTTGAGCCCCACCTTGACGCCGTCGAGCGCCTGCTCGATGAACGGTGCGAGGTCTTCCGTCGCGGCCTTCGGGTCGCCCGTGGGCAGCGGCGGCGCGAACCAGCTCGACAGCTCGTCTGCTCCGGCGCCGGTGCGGGCGGCGAGGATCGCGAGCAGTGCAGCCGTCGCGGGGTCAGCGGGGTCGATGCCGGCGGCGGTCAGGGCGTCGGTCACCGAGGAGTCTTCCGGGGCGGCCTGTGCCGTCGTAATCGCTGCATCGAAGGGCTGGGGGTCGACCGGGTCGAGGTCTCCGTCGGGTCCGCGCCAGAGTTCACCGGCCAGTTCGACGACGCCGACCTCTCCCTTGCTCATCCGGTCGAGCACCTCGGCGTCATCCGCACCGAAGAGCCAGGCACCGAGCTGCACCGGCACGGGCCATGAGTCGTCGACGCGGGAGTAGACCCGTCCGCCGACGCGGTCCCTGGCCTCGAACACCGTCACCTCCATCCCGCCCGCAGCCAGCAGAGCGGCAGCGGTGGCGCCGGCGAGTCCTGCACCCACGACCGCGACACGCTCGCCCGACGTCGCCGGGATCAGGAGTTCTTCGGCCGCGCGCGCACCCGAGCTGATCGCACCGCGCACCGTGCCAGGGGCGTCTTCATCCGTCGCCTCGCCCGCGAAGAACAGGCGTCCATCGACGGGCTTCCCCAGAGCGAGGCGGGTGCCGGCGAGCACACCGACGGGGGTGAAGCTGGCCGCGCCGAGGGCATACGGATCGGTGGTCCAGGTGCTGCGGATGCTGCCGGCTGCGGTGGGGACACCGGGCGGAGGCTCGGGTTCGCGCGTGCGAGTGGGCGTCGGCGTGGGGGCCGGTTCCGGGGTGCAGGAGGCGAGAAGCACCGAAGCGACACCGGCTCCGGCGCCGAGGAGCAGAGTGCGGCGCGTGATCCTCATCGTGTCGCCACTTTATCCCGAGCGGCCGGGTTCTGCTTCGGCGTACGGTGTGGTTCCGCTGTCGCGCGCGTTCACAACTCAGGAAGAAGCTGCCCGCACACCGCAGAACCGGCCGGATCCGCGCGGATCCGGCCGGTTCATCCTGAGTTGTGAACGCGTGCACGCTCAGACGGAGAGCAGCTCCCGCTCCAGGCGGGCGAACGACGACTCCATGCCGTCGGCCATGCCGGTGGCGAGGATCATGTCGCGCGTCTCCTTGTCGGGGTACTCGATGAGCAGCGTGACGAGGGTCGCGCCGTCCTCCTCGTAGAGGTTGAGGTCGTTGAGCGTCTCGACAGGCATGCCCTGCATCCGCTCGGTGCTGACGGCGCGACGCGGGGCGTCGATCAGGAGCGCCTCCCCCTCGAAGCCGAACGGCTCCCCCTCGGTGTCACCGACCGGCGCCCACGAGTTCCGGTACGACTGGCCGACCTCGGTGGCGGCGACGCACTCCGTCATCTCCCACCCGTCGGGTCCGAGCATCCACTTGCGGATGAGCTCGGGCTCGAAGTGGGCCCGCCAGACCAGCTCGCGTGGCCCCTCGACCAGACGCGTGATGCGCACGTGGGTGTCGTCGAGCAGCTCCACGCGCGTGCCCTTGCCCTGTGCGTAGTCGCGGAGGTCCTGCAGCACGCTGTCGAGCTGCGCCATCGCCATCCTGATGCCCTCGACCTGGCCCATCTCGACGACCTGCTCGAGCGCATCGACCGAATCGAAGTGGCTCGTGGTAACCATGCGGGTGCCGTCGGCGGTGGGTTCGAACGCGAACGACATCCGCTGTGCGGGGAAGCCGTCGAGCGGTTTCCCGGCCTCGTCGACGAACGAGTCGATGACCTCGAACCCGTTCGGTGCGTCGATCGACACGAACTCCCACGACCCCGACGACTTCTCGCCGCGCGGACCGTTCATCGAATAGACGGCACGCCCGCCGACGGTGTGGTCCCAGGCGGTGAAGGTGGCCGGCCATCCGGGAGGACCCCAGAAGCGCTCGAGCTGACGGGGGTCGCTGTAGGCGCTCCAGACGCGCTCGATGGGGGCGGCGAAGTCGGCGACCACGGTCATGGTCAGATTCTCGGCATCGGTGGTGACGTCGGTGACAGGCATGTTCAGTCTCCTTGATCGTTCTTCGTGGTGTCGCTGGTGTCGGTTGAGCCGGACCGAGGCGTCTCGGCCAGCAGGTCGTCGAGCCGGGCGATGCGCGACCGCCACAGCTCTTCGTATCGGGCGAGGAGCGCCCTGGCGCGGGCGATCATCTCGGGGTTCGCGCGGACGAGCCGCTCGCGTCCCTCGGCGCGCTTGACGATGAGGTTCGCAGCCTCGAGCACGGCGACGTGCTTCTGCACCGCGGCGAACGACATCTCGTATTCGGAGGCGAGGGTCGAGACCGACTGCTCACGCTCGATCGTCCGGCGCAGGATGTCGCGCCGGGTCGACGTCGCCAGTGCGTGGAAGACACGGTCGACCTCCGCTTCGCTCAGTTCTCTTTGTGCAACCATTTGGTTGTACGTTATGCCCGGGCGGAGCGGATGTCAAGGGTGAGTTGTGTCGGAACAGCGTTGGAGTGACACAATCACCCTTTGCGTGACACACAGCCGGTTGAGGTGACACTCCGTGTCACGAAACGCCGACGATCTACAGCCCTCACGGCCACCCGAGGAGGACCATCGGCAGCAGATACAGGAGCGATGGGGCTCTGGTTGGCCCATCGCTTTTCGCATCATCAGAAGGCCAGTTCACGTGCGAGAGGGGCTGCGATGCGGCCAGTTGATGGAGCCAGACGAATCACGCCGCGGCGACGAACATCGTCCACCGAGTTGCATTGGATCCCCCGCACGAGCAGTGCGGTCTCATCGGACGGCCTCCACGAGTGGGCCTCCGTCAATCGCGACCTTGGCGACAGGGACTGGGCTGCGATCGATCCGATGCGCGTTCACCATTCGAAGGGCGTCCGGCACAAGTTCACGCCGGCGATGTATTTCTGGCAGCGCACTCGCTCACATGTGTGGTGCGAATCTCAGCAGGAACGCTGGGAAGTTCTGTGGCTGGACTTCGGTGGGCAAGTGGAGCGGCTGTGGGCACAACCGCTGGCGATCACCTTCGGACACGGTTCGCGGTTGTCGGGTTCCTGGCACGTCCCGGACCTCTTGGCTCAGTTCTCTGACGGCAGTCTTGGCCTGTTCGACGTACGCCCGGCTGAGCGCCTCGACGAGCAAGCTCGCATCCAGTTCGGCGAAACGGCCGCGACTTGCGAAGTGCTCGGCTGGAGATATCAGGTTCTCGCGGGACACGACAGCCGTGCGACAGCCAATCTTGATTGCCTATCCGCTTCGCGACACGATCGTTGTCTCCCGCCACGTGAAGTGGAAACGCTGATCTTGCAGATGGCCGTGGGCGGTCGGCCGCGCGGGGAGCTGTGCCGTCTTGTCTCCCCTGAGTGCCCGCCGTTAGCCTGCGCCTGGGTCGACAACATGGCTTGGCGCCGTTTGCTCCATGTCGATCTCGGCGCCGTCTTCAGCAGCGAAGCCGTCTATACAACCCCTGATTCGGTGTGGGAAGGTAGGGCAGCCTGATGCCTGAGGAGTACAAAGTGCGGCTCGGCGACACGGTCGAGATCGAGGGTGAGTTTTGGGTCTGGGAGAGCGTCCGACGCGGGAACGAAGCCAGGCTCCGCCGCGACGGTACCGCCGACGATTGGCTAAGCATGTCATTGCCGGAACTGCTCGCGCACGCGGGCAACGCCCGGCGCAACTCGAGCACTCCTCTTCGGGTGATCTCAGGCGATTGGCCAGCCGACGTCCTCGACATGGAGAAGCACCTGCAGGAAGTGTTTCGGGGCATCCCGATGGATCCGACAGCCACTGCCTCGCGCCCTCAGTACGACCCGGCCCGGACGACGCAGGACCAGCGAATCGTATCGAAGATCGGAGAGTTGGCAGGCACATCGCTGAGCCGATCCCGAAAGGCTCTGTTCAACTTCTGGAACGAGTACCAGTCGAGTGGCGTCGCTGGGATAGATGCACGGTTGCATCCGAAGGGCAAGAAGCGACTGATGATCGCGAAGGCCGATCCTCGTCTGGTCGCCGTTATCGACCGAGAACTCGACAGTCGGGTGAATCTGTCGACGAGTAGCCGACGCCATTGCGCTGCACTCGTGCGGCGCAGGTTGGAGGTCATGTACCCGGGCGATGCTATCTGCGAGATCAAGGGCACGACTCTTCAGGGGTACATCAATGAGCGCGACGCAGGTCGGTACAGTTTCGCGAAGGCAACCACGCGCCGCACTGCCTCGAACAGACCCGACCGTGAGTACTTCTCCGGCAACGCCTACCGTCTCGGCGCCGTCTGTGAAATCGACTCCACAACGCTTGACGTGCAGGTCTGGGACGACAAGGGCAACGACTTCCGCCCCACCGTGACGGCGCTCTTCTGCGTGGCCAGTCGGGTGCCGCTGGCTTGGGCCATTCATGCCGATTCACCGAACGGCTTCGATCATGCTCTACTGCTCGCCCGGGCGATAGTCGGTCGTCGGGCCATTCCGGGGTCCGCCGCCGCAACTCTGTCGGGCTCCTCGACGCTGCCGGTCGCGCTCATGCAGATGATCAATCCTTACCTGGACGATGATTCCCTCGCTGTGCCGTGGATCTTCCCGCACTCGATAACTATCGATGGTGGTGCCGATTTCCGTTCCGCAACGTTCGAGGCTGCCTGTCGGGCATTTGGGATCAATCTCGTCCTCGCACCGCCAAACTCCCCCACCGTGAAGCCGCACGTCGAGCGAAACTTCGGCACCACGTCCTCGGACTTCGCCACGTGGTTGGCCGGCTCCACTGGGAACGCCGTTCACAATCGCGGGAAGCGCGCTGTCCCGGTCCTCACGCTGGACTCGGTGCGGCTCGCATTCGACACCTGGATTACCACGGTGTTCTTGAACAGTCAGCATCGAGGGCTGAAATCTCCGTTGTTCCCGGGTCGGAGATGGACGCCGAACCAGATGTACGCGGCGTTGTTCGACGTGGGTCCGGGCGTACAGCTGCCCTTCCGCGCAGATGATTTCTTCGCGTTGCTCCCGAGCAAGCCCCGAATCATCAGCAACGAAGGAATCGAGTTCAGAAACCGCATCTACGACTCGCCACTCCTGCACGACCTGCGAAATCGTTCGCTGACGGGAGCCGCGGCCGGATCACGACAAGCTCGGCAGTTCGACATCCGCTTCGACCCCTACAACTCCAACGCCGTCTGGGTCCAGCACCCTGAGACCGAAGAGTGGATCGAATGCTGGGACACGCTAATCGACGACAGAGCGGCGTGGATGGTCGCCGAAGCACAAGTGAAGCTGGCCGAACGCTTCGGCGCCGGCGAACCTGGCGAGAAACCGAAGACGGCCGAGTTCCTCGACGAGATCGAACGACGAGCGCGCGGCGACAAACAGGCACGCAAGCGATACCTCCGCGAAGCGGTCGCCAAGTCCACGGCCGAGCCGGATCCGGATGCGCCGCTCACCGAGCCTGTTCCCATAGAGCTCCGCGAGTGGAGCAGCCCCGTGGACGTCGATGACATCGACTGGAACTCGTCAGCGTATGACATCGTCACAGTGAAAGACCTACGCCTGTGATCGTCGAGCCGCTCGTTCTGCACCACGACCGAAAGACGTCGCTGCCTGGTCTCCGCGAGGCTCTATCGACACTGCCAGAGAGCCCACCTGCAATCTCATTCGCGGAGTACGCCACGCTGCCCGATACCGAGCGCTGCCTCTATGACGAGGCCCGCGACGATTATCTGCGCCTCACACTAAGGGTGCCGACGCCCGAGCAAGATCTCAGTACCAGGATCCTGGCCAAGCACATCATCTCGAATCCTCGGCGCAAGAACTCGCGCCGAGGGCTGATGGTCTCCGCGCCTATGTTCCACGGGAAGACCGAACTCGCGCTGCTCCTCGCGCGCTCAGTTGAACAGGGACATGCCAAGAAGTTCCCGGACTACGCCAATGATGGCGAGGTTCCTGTTGTGTGGGTCGAGGTGACGCACCATGCGACGGGGAAGGCATTGCTCGGTCAGATCGTCAGGTTCCTCGCTCCCACCGTGACCGTACCTACCCAGATCACCACGGACAACCTCCGGCGACGAGCCGTCGAACTGCTGCATGTTCATCGCACCAAGCTGCTCGTGATCGACGAAGCCCATAACCTCGGCGGCAGTGAGCCGTCCAGCGTCATAAAGGCCCTACAGAACGAGTCCTCGGCCACCGTCGTGCTGGTCGGGATCAATCTCGTCAGCGGGAAGGCCTTCGGCTCCGGCGAGGGTCTTCAAGTCACGATGCGCTGCGACCTGGTCGAGCTGCGAACGGTCGATATCAAGAGCGATGAGGGACTCGCGCTCTGGCGACGCTGGGTCGCCATCTTCGACCGAAATCTGCCCCTGTGTGAACACCGCCCCGGAATGCTCACGAGAAACTCGACCGTCCTGCACGCCGCCGCGAACGGACGGCTCTCGGTGCTCGCGATGATCGTTGAGCGGCTCTTCGCCTCAATTCTTGACGATTCAGACCGCACGAACGAAGCCGTAACCCGAGAGCGACTCTTCGCTGTCCTGGACGGTCTACGGCAGACCACTCGAGTCCGGCACAGAGTGCAACTCGACGATCTCGTGGAAGCCGCGTGATCGACGCGCGAGCGTGGCCTATCCGGCCGAAGTGGCATCGGTATGAGTCGCCGCGATCATATGCTCGCCGTCAATGCGAGGCTGCGGGCGTACCGTTCGACTTCGTTGAACGAGGCCTCACGTCCGCGACGCAGCCCTACATCAAGCGCGTGTGGGCCGACGAGGTCACGTCGGCGGCCACAATAGAGGCCGCCGCTGGCCGCCCTCCGGGTCACTACCTGCGCCTGAGACGGACCTCCCAGCCCGATGCGACACTCGACTACCCGGCTCGATGGCTGTGCCGACTGTGTGCCGGCGGCGACCACGTAGAGCAAATCCCGCACGACCGCGAAAACTGGTGTCTCCGCCACCCCGGTCAGCTTGTGTGGGCGGGGCCTGGCACGACGCGAGAGTCGCAGCCGATCGTCCAGTTCATTAGCGCACAGGCGAGAGCAGAGCGCAGGTTCAGGCAAATGGTCGCCGCCGGACGCATCGACGTTCGACTTCACACCCGCGCATGGGAGATGGTGCGCGACAACGCTCGCCTCACCCGAGCCGACAGTTGGAAGAACATCGCAGACGGGACCCCATATGGCAACGAGGCCCGCGCCTCCCTCTTCCCCGAGATCGTGTCCGTGCTCGCGGCTCTGTCCGACGGCGACAACCTGAAGCGATGGGGCACCCTGTCGTCGACATCCCTTCGTAGCGACATTGCAGCGACAATAGGGACCGCATACGGCGCTACCAATGTGCTCGTCGAACGCGTAGTGCTCTGGCTACGTCCGTTGCGTCGCAGAACCGTCAAGACGCGCTTCGACCCTCTATGCTCACCGTTGGACCTCGTCGACGCTGCTGCAATCATCGACGTCACTGCCCCCTACCCAAAATGGGTTCAAAGCAACCCCAAGGCCGTCGCCGAATGGGACTGGCGCCGCAACAGCTCTACCCGCGATCCTTGGGACTCGGACGGGGTCACGAAAGATGCATGGTGGGTCTGCGACCAAGGGCACTCATGGGAGGCGAGTCCTTTCACACGCGGCTACGCCGTTACTCGATGCCCTTACTGCGCCGGCCAGATGGTGTGGCCTGGACACACCGACTTGCGAACTGTTCGACCTGATGTCGCCGCGGAGTGGGACACAGCCCCGGGGCACAACGTCGGGGATCCAGATCACGTCGGCCCGAGATCCACCCGCCGCGTCCATTGGCGGTGTCGCCGCGGACACGGTTGGAACGCTACGATCCGCAACAGAACATTGTTGGATCACCGATGCCCATACTGCGTCGGGACGCGCCCCATCCCTGGGGAGACTGACCTAGCTACACTTCGCCCCGACATCGCGAAAGACTGGGATCCTACGCGAAACGCCGGCCTGACGCCCTCGATGGTAAAACCGGGTTCAAGCAAAAAAGCATGGTGGACAAGTTCATGCGGGCATAGTTGGCGCGCGGGCATTCATGATCGAACCCGCAAGGACGGCACGGGCTGCCCCTACTGTTCGAACCGATCCGTCCTGGTCGGCTTCAATGACATCGCCACGACTCACCCTCAGATGACCCTCGAATGGGACGCCAGCAACGACAAGAAACCCACAGAGGTAACTGCAGGCTCCGCCTACAGCGCTTCTTGGATGTGCGACGGTGGACATGTTTGGCGCGCTCGCGTCTACAGTCGCGTCCGCGACGCTTCAGGGTGCCCGTTCTGCGCGAACTGCGCTGTGCTGCAAGGTTTCAACGACCTCGCGACGGTTCACCCGAAACTCGCAAGTCAGTGGCACACTGCACACGGTGTCAACGATCGGAAACCCACCGAGGTCACCAGCGGATCTCAATATCGGGCGAGTTGGATTTGTCTCAAGGGTCACACCTGGCGAGCAGAAGTCGTGTCCCGCAGCAGCGGCGGGCATGGCTGTCCATACTGCAGTGGGCACCGGGCAATTCCCGGCGAGACGGACCTGAGCACGCTGCGACCGGAGCTTGCGGCCGAGTGGGATATTGCAAATGAGCTATCCCCAGCGCAGGTCACCGTCTCGTCCAACCGAAACATGGCTTGGCGATGCAGCACCGACCACGTGTGGCACGCCACAGTCAGCAATCGCTCGAAGGGCAGCGGCTGCCCCTACTGCGCCGGTCAACGACCTATACCCGGCGAGACCGATCTCGCCACTCTCCAGCCAGACCTCGCTGCCGAGTGGGACGCGAGCAACTCTCTCTCCCCACAGCAGGTGACACGCTTCTCAAACCGCACCGCCGCCTGGAAGTGCAGCAACGGCCACACATGGTCGTCGATTATCGCCCAGCGCAGTAGCGGCTCGGGATGCCCCGTCTGCTATCGAGAGCGGCGACGAAAAGCCGACTCCGACCGAAGCTGAAGAACCCGCGTCACCGCGGGTTCTTCGCGGGCATCCGTTGATTCTCTTCACCCGGGCCCGCTATCTCGGGCACCGGGTCAGGCTGGCATCGCTGACGTGAGGCCACCTCGATCAACCGGTCCCCCAATTATCCTGACGCGGCTTCACCGGCTCCGAAGATCGGGGGCGTCACCAGGGACCAAATCAGCCAGTGGCGTTTCAAGCACCTGCGAGAGTGCGAGAACGGTGCGCAATGTGGGATTGGCCGGATGCCCCGGGCGGGACTCACCCTTCTCATACTTCTGATAGGTGTACCGAGTGAGACCAGATCGGTAAGCTACTTCCTCCTGACTCAGCCCAGCGCGCGCCCGCGCGGAACGAAGCGAGGTCGCGAAGCGCTGGGAATACACGCTCCACTCCGCTTCAATCTCATCGTTCCGTCGAGGCACCTACCAAGCGTTGCGACGGGCCAGTCCTCGTATGGCCTAATTGGTATGGCATAATTCGGAAGGCCATACGAAACAATCTCGTCCTTGTCGGATCGCTCCGCTCTCCTCTGCACGTGTGCTGCCCATCCCGATGACTGGCGGTCGCGTCGCGGGAAGGCCCGTGCAAGCGACCGCGATTGTGATGGTTGAGATGCCTGAGTCGTACCCGATCTGGTGGCAGGAAATTGACTCGCCGCCGCCAGCTGAGTGGCTCCTCATGTTCGAGGACTTCACCGGTGACGACACGGCAGAGCAGTGGGCGCTGGCCGCGGCCATCTTCATCGCGCAGACTCGCCACCGCACCGCAGCAGGCCCCACATTCGCTGAGCTGTTCAAATATCTCCTGCCGGACACCGACGGGCTCCCCGGCCCCCTGCCACGAAACCTAGACTTCGTCCATCGGCGTCGCGCTGTTGCAGGGTTCCGCGGTCATTCGGCAATCGAATGGCGCCGTCGAGGCATGATCAGCTTCGACAACGGCGTTATGCGCAGCCTGCGCGTAGGACGCGAGTTTCGCGAGCGGTCGAGGCGTCGTCAGCAGGCCCGCGAAGCCGTGCGTCAACAGCGCGAAACCGCGTGTGACACGATCTCTGACTTCGCTCGCAACGCCCTTGTCACGGAACGGGAGGTGACATGACCGAGGACTATCCACCGGAACTCCGCAGCCTCCTGAAGCGATTCGCTCCCGGCTGGCCCGAGCTGCTGGAGGTCGGAGTCGGCTGGTACCCCCTACTTGCGAGGCTCGATGCAAAGCTGGGCACAATTTCACCGAACTACGTAGTACAGCAAGTGAAGTCAAAGTTCGGCGCGTTGAGCTTCTACGCCGGCCCGTCCGATGACCCGTCGCACTTTGACTCGGCGTTCACGGACGCTGTTCGTGAGGCTGAGTGGGAAAGCATCGAGACGTGCGAAATATGTGGGGCGTCGGCCAGGCAGTATGTGATCCGGATGTGGGTCTCGACGCTCTGCCCGGGTCACGCCTCTGAGGCGCAGCCGTAACGGCAGAGCGGGTTCATCGCCCGTCTGGCAGACTCCCGAAGGTAGGGTGCCGCCCCGTCACAAATGACGGAGCGGCGCGTCAACGCAGGATCTGGGAACGGCCGCGTTGTGGTCGGAGGTCAGGACGCCTGCGACACCCGCCGGTCGCTTCGGCTGCTCAGCTCCTCCTCGGAAACGAGGGTGAGCATCGGCTAACCTGGCACGCACAGCATGGTGACCACAAATGTTGTGGGTTCGTCGACGAGGTTGTTCGCATCCTGGTAGTGGATAACGTCCCCACCCGGCTCCCAGAACTCCCCAGCCTTCACGACGCGCGGGGCTTCCCCTCGAGCTCGAATAGAAGCTCGCCTTCGAGCACATAGCCGAATGCGGGGCCGGAATGACGGTGGGGCCGCGTCCTTGGGCTGGCGGGCGGGAGCGTGACGTGAATCGTCATCGCGTCGCGTGCTCCTTCGAGCTCGAGATAGTCAGCACAGAGGCCGCTCACGCGAGACTGCCGACGGTTCGGTTGACTCGTCTTGTTTGGGTTTTCAGGCCGAGGAGCATGCGGGACAGCTGGTCGCGGACACGCGATCGAAGGGTGAGTGAGCAGAACGATGGAAGAGAATGACTATCCGCTCGATATGCAACGCCTGCTCGACCGCATCGCGCCCGGTTGACCCCCGGTCCTCGCCGCCCTCGAACACAAAATCAACGCATACAGGCAGTCAACATCGGGCCCCCTGTAACCGCGAGACAACCAGATGGCCATATCAACGATGCCATCTCAAGCGTCCTCGTCATTGGCGCCTGACGACACGTAGTAATCACAGAACACCGCCATTCACCGCTGCACTCCACAGTCAGCCTGGCTTCCGTCGGCTGTGTCGCCGCGTGTTGCTTCGCGGCGTCGACGCGGGCACGCAGCGCCTCCCTGTCGGTGTCTCGCGAGACGCGCTCGGCGACGGCGCGGGTCCCTCGGCGCTCGTCAGGTACCTCTCGCTCCAGGAGGTTGTTCAGCCGCTCGGCCGACGGTGCGGTGAGCGTGTCGGAGTACGCGCCGATCGAGTTCGACAGCTGTTCGGCGGCGGCCTGGCGCAGTGGTCCGGAATCCCACGGGTTCGCCATTCATCACGGCGCGGAAAGCGCTTCAGTCGGTGCCAAGCGGGCCGCACGAATGGCGGGGTAGAGCCCGGCCATGCCACCAACCAGTACGGTCGCGATCATGCCGCCGAGGGAAGCCCACGCGGGCACTACGGTCGGCCATCCCTGCGAGGCCGCGTAGAGGGTTGTTGCGATCACTCCGAGCACCACGCCTGCGAGACCGCCGAAGAACGCGAGCAGCAGGGATTCGCTGAAGAACTGCAGACGTATGTTGCCGCGGGTCGCGCCGAGCGAGCGGCGCAAGCCCACCTCGCCGCGTCGTTCGAGTACCGAGATCACCATGGTGTTGGCGACGCCGACGCCGCCGACGAGCAACGCCACTGCACCGACGCCGAGCAGCAGCCCGGTGAACGCCTGGTCGGCTGCGGCGGCCGCTTCGAGTGCGTCGGAGGGGCGTGAGACATCGACCTCGTTCGGTGCTGCCGGGTTCGCGGTCGCGGCGAGTACGTCGCGCACCGCCGTGACCTGGTCGGGGTCCGTGCGAGCGAAGATCTCGGTCGGGTTCCCGTCGAAGCCGGCAATCGCCTTTGCTGCGGTCCACCCGATCAGGGCGGCCAGGTCGAGTTTGGGGGCGAGCACCGCGGGATCCAGGATCCCGACAACGGTGTACAGTGCGCCGCCGACCCGGACCTGCACGACGGGGCCAGCGTGATCGATGCCGAGCTGCGCCGCGGCTGTGCTGCCGAGCACGACAGCCGGGTACTGGGCCGTCGCCGCGTTCAACCATGCCCCGTCGGCGATCGTCACCCCGAGCGTCTGCAGCAGATCGAGGTCCGCGGCGTACGTGGCGATTCCACCCGACTCCTCCGCCGGGATGAGGTCGCTCCGGTAGACTTTCGCCTTCGTGGCGCCGAGGGCGGTGACCCCCGTGACCGGACGGATGCGCTCGATCATGCCGGGCGCATCTTTCGGCAGCGGCACTGAGTCGCCTGTGAGGCTCTGACCGGTGCTGACCGTGAGCAGGTTGGTACCGAGCCGGTCGAGGGCCTGCTGGAACTGCGCCTGTCCCGACGTCGAGATGCCGACGACGGCGACCATCGCGGCGATTCCGAGCGCGATTCCGAGCGCCGAGAGCACCGCGCGCATCGGGCGGGAGCGGAGCCCGACGCTGCCGAGCCTGACGACATCGCCGGTGCCCATGCGAGCCGGTTTAAGTGCGGCGAGCCGGTCCTGTTGTTCAGCGTCCGTTGCGGTGTCGCGCCGAGCTCCACGCTGTTTCATCACGCCATCCCTCCTATACTGGTTCCCTGCCCGGTCGAGCTGTCGAGCGTGATCGCGCCATCACGGATGTGGAAGTTCCGCGGCGCGTTTGCCGCGACATCCCTGTCGTGAGTGATCAGAAGCACCGTCGTGCCGTCGCGGTTCAACTCGCCCAGCAATGTCATCACGTCAGCACCCGCCACTGAGTCGAGGTTTCCGGTCGGCTCGTCCGCGAAGAGGATAGACGGTGAGCCGGCCGTCGCGCGGGCCACCGCCACGCGCTGTCGCTCGCCGCCCGAGAGCTGGTTCGGTCGGTGTTCCATGCGGTGGCCCAGTCCGACACGTTCGAGCGACGCCACCGCGAGTTCGCGTCGCTTCGCAGGTGCGATGCCCTGATAGAGCATGCCGTCGGCAACATTGTCGACCGCGCTGACGCCGGCCGCGAGGTGGAACTGCTGGAACACGAAGCCGATGCGTTGTGCGCGAAGCGCCGACAACTGCGCGTCGCTGAGCGAGGCGACGTCGTGCCCGTCGATTCGCACGGTGCCGGAGGTCGGCCGGTCGAGCGTTCCCATGAGCTGCAGAAGCGTCGATTTACCGGAGCCCGAGGGGCCGACGATCGCGACGAACTCGCCCCGGCCCACGCGCAGGCTTACGCCCCGCAATGCGGCGACGCTACCGTACTCCTTACGCACGTTCTGCAGGTCGATGATGTCGCTCATGATGCGGGCACCACGACTTCCATACCTTCGGTGATGCCGTCGCCGCTCACCTCGACGAACCCGTTCGCGAAGAGTCCAGTCTCGACACCGACGAGCTTGCCCTTCTGCGATTTGGTGCCGGCCATCTCGACCGCGTAGCCACCCTCACCGAGTGCGAGCAGAGCATTGACAGGCACGGTGAGCACGTCCTCGCGGCGGTCTGAGGTGAAGGCGACCTTCACTGTCGATGCCCCTGCGGCCGTGATTGCGGCCGGATCATCCGGCTTGACCGTCACGCTGAGCGATGTCTTCTTTTGCGGCTCGCCCGGCCCGGCACCGGCGTCATCCGTGACGGCGCTCTCAGCCGATGCGACCTTGCCAGGAACAGACGTTCCGTCAGGCAATGTCACGGTCACCGGGGCGCCAACGACGGCGAATGACGCCTCGGTCGTATCGAGGTCGACGACGGCCGTACGCTCACGACTCGACACCGTGATCAGGTCACCATTTGCCGGGTCTCCGAGTTCCGACGTGCGTCCGGTGACTTGCACCGGGCCCGCTGCGTAGTGCACGAAGTCAGGAGTGATCACACCGGTCTTCTCGGTCCCGAGATCCTTCTGCCACTGCTCGACCGCGTCCTCAGTCGCAGCCGTGTACTCACGGTCGACATCGAAGCCCGTGTAGCCGAGCGCGGCGAGGTTCTCCTCGAGCTGTCGCACGTCGTCACCCTCAGTACCTTCGTTGAGCGTTCGGTACGCGGGAACACCACCGTAAATCAGTACCTTCGGCACCTGGTCGACCTTTAGTAGCACGCCGCCGCGCTCGATCGTCGTTCCGAGCTCAGGCAGCCAGGTCACTGTACCTGCGGTACCGCGGAGCGTCGACTCCGAGGCATACGACAACGTGCCGAACTTCTCAGTCGTCGCGACCAGAGTCTGTTTCATCACCTCAGCCAAGTCAGGCTTCTTAGCAGCCTCGGTCGCCTGGTTGTCGCTAAATCCGAACCCCTGAGCCGCGACAGCAGCCAAGACGACACCGGCGACCACGACCGCGCCAGCAGCGATCAGCCATTTCCGGCTCACTTCGCACCCTGCAGCGCGTCCTCGCACGTGTCCATTGCCTTCTGGAACTCGGAGCTCTCAGGATCGACATCACCGGGGAGCATGACCTGGCCTTCGGCATCGGGGTCAGGGAAGCCAGGCACTCCATTTTCTCTCATGCACTTCGAGAACTCGATCTGCCCCCCCATCTGGACAGTTGGATCTCCTCCTTCCGACGTGCCGAGGAACTTCTGGCACGCCTTTATCGCCTTGTCGAGCGTTGCCTTCTCAGCGCTGGGGATCTGGAAGCTTGGAGCGTTCGGGTCCGGATCGGGCATGTCGATGCCGTTCTCGCGCATACACCCCGCGAACTTCACGGGATCGGCCCCTAGCGGATCCGACTTGTCGCCAGCCCCCGAGCCGTCGGGCGTGGTGGACTTCGAACCACTTTCGAGTGAAGCGACATCGCTTCCAGCCGACTGCGCGCATCCACTCAATGCGAGCGCACCGGCCAAGGCGAGCGCGGCAAATCCGCCGCTCAAGAACTTTCCTCCACGGTTCACGGGTAGCTCCTCTGTTTGCGTCGGTGACCCGACGGTCGAGTCAATCTGGTCGGCGTCGGAGCCTGAAGCTGCGTCCACCGACCCTTCGATGTCAACAGACGCCGCGTTACCACGGCGTTACCAATTTCGCTAACGCTCCGGTAACGCGCATAAGAGATGATGGTCGTATGCGGATCCTGGTCGTTGAAGACGAGCCCCTCCTGGCCGACGCCGTCGCCCGGTGGCTGCGCGAAGCCGCTCACGCCGTAGACGTCGTCGCCGACGGGGCGTCCGCATTGGCGCGCGTCGCCGTCAACGACTACGACCTCGTGGTGCTCGACCGCGACCTCCCTGTGGTGCACGGTGACGAGGTATGCCGCCAGATCACATCAACTGCCACCTCGCCCCGAGTACTGATGCTGACGGCGGCCAGCGGCCTCGACGATCGAGTCGCCGGGTTAACCCTCGGCGCCGACGACTACCTCGCCAAGCCGTTCGCATTCGCCGAGCTCGGCGCCCGTGCCGCCGCCCTCGGACGCCGCTCCCGCTCAGCCGCCCCTCCGGTGCTGGAGCGATCAGGCATCCGCGTCAACACGCATCACCGCGAAGTGGCACGCGACGGCAGGTACGTTCCACTCTCGAAAAGAGAGTTCGCGGTGCTCGTCGAACTCGTGCTCGCGTCCGGCGCGTATGTCTCCGCCGAGCAGCTGCTCGAGAAAGCGTGGGACGAGCACATCGACCCGTTCACGGGAGTGGTGCGCATCACGATCCTGAGATTACGACGCAAGCTCGGCGATCCACCGATCATCGAGACCGAGCCCGGCGTCGGCTATCGCATCCGATGAGACGCTTCCGCATCCCCCTTCGTGCTCGACTCACGCTCGTGTACGGCGCACTGTTCCTGGTCGCCGGTGCTGTCGCCCTCGCCATCACGTGGGTTCTCGTCCGTCAGCAACTGAACGCCAACCCGATTACAGCCCTCTCCTCCGGTCCGCTCACGCTTCCGGTCCCGACTTCGGGACCGAGTGTTGCACCGACCGACCCGTACGCGCTGTGGCCGATCGCAGAGCAGCAGTTAGTGTTCCGGATCGAGGAGCTCCGCGAGGAGGCCCTCGCCGCCATCATTACCCAGGGCATGATCGCGGTCCTCCTGGTCGGCGGCCTCGCTGCCTGGATCGGCTGGCTCATTGCCGGCAGGATACTGCGGCCCATTAGCACGATCACCGAGACCGCACGCCGCATCGCGGAATCACCCGATGCCGATCCTCGCATGCACGAACGCATCGGCCTGAACGGGCCCCGTGACGAGGTCACCGAACTCGCCGACACTTTCGACAGCATGCTCGCCCGCCTCGATTCAGGCTTCGACATTCAGCGCCGCTTCATCGCGAACGCCTCGCATGAGCTACGAACCCCACTCACCCTCAACCGCGCACTCATCGAGGTGTCCACGCACCGAGCGGATGCCTCGCCCGATCTGCGACTGCTCGGTGAAACCCTGCTTGACATCAATGCCCGGCATGAACGCCTGATCAACGGGCTCCTCCTTCTCTCCCAGTCGGAGCGCGAACTAAGCGAACGCCGCTTCGTCGATCTTGCGGACGTGGTCGAGCACGTCGTCGACCAGCAGCGCGATTCGGACGCCGGGGTCGACTCCTCGCCGACGATCGAAGTGGTGTCCGCCGACGCGCCGACGTCGGGCGACCCGGTGCTGCTCGAGCAGCTCGTGCGAAACCTCCTCGATAATGCGCTGCAGTACAACCTCACCGAGGGTGGCCGAGTTACCCTCGAAACCGGCGTCCGAGCCGGGAACACGGTGTACCTCACGGTCTCGAACACCGGCGCCGTCATCGCGAACTACGAACTCGCGAGCCTCTTCGAGCCGTTCCATCGGCTCGGGTCGGAGCGCATCGCCGGCACGCACGGAGTCGGCCTCGGCCTCTCGATCGCGCGCTCGATCGTCGAAGCACATTACGGCACGATCACCCTTGCTGCCCCGACAACAGGCGGTCTCATGGTCACCGTGACTTTGACTTCCGACGCATACGAGCAGTAGATCGGGTCGCCGCCTCGACCGCCACGGCATTCACCTCGGTTGGGCTGATTATTTGAGCCGCGTCTTTGGCCGGTGCCAGCGTCGATATCACCGGTGCTCAGCCGCTTCTGAGGCACCTCGATACCTATCCCCCTACTGGCGGAACACGACTAGGGAACGAGTAGAATCTTTCCGGCGACCTTGCCGGATTCCATCAGTTCGTGCGCCTCGGCAGCACTGGCGAGGGGGAGTTCCGGCCCTAGCTCGACAACGAAGTCGCCGCTCGCGAGCAGCTCGATTGCCATCGGCACGCCCTCGGCGCGCCACACGGTCTCCTGCTCGGTGAAGGGGTGGGGGGAACCGCCCGAGAATGCACGGATGCCGAAGCTTTCGGCATCCGCCCCTCGTACGATCGTCGCGATCCGATTGTGATCCGCAACCACCGCGAGTGAAACCTCGATGGCCTCGTCGGTGCCGGCGCAATCCATCGCGGCGGTGACCTGGGGAGCGGCGGCACGCACTCGCTCGAGGAGCCCTTCACCGTACGCCACAGGAATGGCACCGAGTTTGCGCAGCTGGTCGTGTCGTGAAGGGCGACCGGTGGCGATGACGGTCGCCCCCCAGGCAACGGCGAACTGAACCGCCGCTTGCCCAACTGCACCGGAACCGGCATGCACGAGCAGCACATCGCCCGCGGTTGCGTTCAGCGAGCGCAGACACTGGTAAGCAGTGCTGGCGGGCATGGGGACTGCCGCACCCTCGGCCATCGTCACCGAATCTGGGAGCTCCGTCAGGTTCTTCGTCGCGACCGCCAAATGAGTTGCATAGGTGCCGACGGTGTTGCCGATGACCACACGATCACCGACGGCGAAGTCGTCGACGTCAGGGCCAACCGACTCGATGACTCCTGCCCCGTCATAGCCGACGCGCCGCGGCTCTGTGATCGGTGCGGAGAGACGTTTGCCGCCGCGAACCTTCGCGTCGAACGGGTTGACGCCGGCGACTTCGATCTTTACGACAACCTCGCCCATCGCGGCAACAGCGTCAGGGATCTCGATCAGGCGCAGAACTTCGGGAGAACCAAACTCGGTGTAAACAATTGCGTGGGTCATGACCTAACGCTGCTCCTGGTTGTTCAGTGCGAGGATCTTCAGGATCCGCTGCGGGTCTCGCCAAGCGATGAAGCGTGGCTATGTCAACTTCATCTGGCCCAGGGGGCGTCTCCGGATGCGGTATCCGGTGCGCGGGTCGAAGCCGTGGATCTCCCGAGTGTCGAGGAAGGTGGTGTGGGGGCGCGGGGTGCCCCCACACCGGGTAGCCCGCCTGGGGAAGGGCGGGCCTTTTTGACTCTGGGGAGAGTGTCAAAAAGTGGGCTATACGTTCTCGTCTATATATAACGATCTATCCCAGCGAATTGGACGGCATCCGTCGAAACTTGCCTGAATGTCATGGTTGGACTCTGCTGGCGGCTGTGCCGATGACCCCGACTCCGGTGTCCGTGATTGTTGTGAGTTTGATCCAGTACCGGGGGGGTGTGTCAGCTGGTTGGTGATCAACGGAGAAGGTACCGCCGCCAGCATTGAGGGCATCCGTTGTGCAGGTGACGACTGTGCCGGTGATGTCGCATCTCCATCCTGCCGGGGGGCGTATCCGATCGACTCTCTCAGTGAGGGTTATGGTCAGGGATTTCGTCTGCCAGGTCTCATCGGCGACCTCGAAGTCCAGCTTGAAGTCGACTTGGGTTGAGGACTCGAGAGAGGTCGTAACGCCGATCTGCGCCACAGGTTCCACCTCGAACCAGAACGTCTTGGTGACGAATGCAATCGCGACAATGCTCGCGAGGACGATACCGACGCTGCCGACAGCAAGACCCACGATGTTGGTGAGCCGTCCGAAGAGACGGCGCCCCGATAACGGCTGTGAAGCGGGTGTGCGTGACGAGTCTGAATGGATTTCCTGCTTCTCAACCGCCGCGCTTGCTGGGGGTGTGGATATCAGGTCGCTGAGGAGGACGAGCGGTGTGATTCCGAGAGTCGCGAGGGCGGCAAAGCGTGCCCACACACGTCGGCAGCGTCGGCACGACTGATAATGATCTGCGGAGCCTCCTCCGCGGGTGGTGTCGGGACTGTCACCGATCACTTCAGGCAATCGTTTGGCTGCGGCAGCGCAGTCTTGTCGCGCGTTTTCCTCGAGCAAGAGGCGGAGCATTGTGCGGCGAAGGTTCGCTTTCGCGCGCCGGGTCAGTGCGTAGATCGCGGAGACGGGGCGAGCGAGCTGTGTCTCCAATTCGCCGGGCTTACGGCCTTCGATGACCGTGGCTGTGAGTACTTCTTGCTGATCTGGAGGGAGAAGCAGTAGTGCTCGCCGCACCAATGCAAGTTCTGCACTGTGGTCGATCCGTCGGATGCGATCGTCTGTGGGAGCGGCCGGGTCATCAGTGGGAGCGAAGTGGCGCACTTTGGAGCGAGGGGACTTTACCTCGTCGAGGAGTTTGTTGCGCATGACCTTGGCGATGTAAGCGTTCACGTTTCCGGTCGGTCCGCTCCCTTCTGCCCATCGACTGAGCACAATAA
This sequence comes from Microbacterium sp. NPDC058269, assembly GCF_042881445.1. NCBI lineage: Bacteria > Bacillati > Actinomycetota > Actinomycetes > Micrococcales > Microbacteriaceae > Microbacterium > Microbacterium sp. NPDC058269. Next base: position 47,908 of record NZ_JBHVXT010000002.1, on the reverse strand, counting down.
GAAGCGCCTCTCCCAACAGGTCGTCGGGATCGTAGGAATCTCCTGCGATTTTCCGCGCAATCATGGAGAGCTGGCTCAAGTTCTGCGCATAGTACATTCCCGCAGCACGACGATCCCCATTCGCAGCAGCGCAGACGAGAGCGTCTTGCTCAGCGTGTGCGTTGCCCTGCGCGATGCCACCTTCCCCGGTCAGCTCGCCCACTAGAGACCTCCCAATTCCCCAGAGTGGTGATGACTAGTCGCGTCACGGGGGGCGGCGGGCCTGTAGCCCACCGCCCCCGTGACGCTTACACCGCTAGTCCTCTCTACGAACGCGACGTCGCATTGTGATGATCCCTGCGCCTGCTGCGACCAGCAAGAAGGCGATGATCAGGATGAGTGTCGGGTCGGCACCGGTGATCGCCAAGCCGGTGCTCGGCTTGGTGACTACCGGCGGAACCGGCGTGCTCGCTGCTGCTGCGTCGTCGGCAACGGCGATGGTGTCACCGTTGATGTCGACCGATGCGGTGGCGACGTTGGTGAGCGCCTCGGTCAGAGTGTGCTCGACCACGAAGACGCGCGTCTCACCGATGGCGAGGGCGATCGTCTGCGGCTCGAGCGACGGAGCCAGCGGGTCGGAGACGACGACGCCGGTCAGCGGTGCCTCGCCGGTGTTGGTCACCGCGATGCGCCAGTAGATCGTCGTACCGCTCGGTGCGGTGACCGATTCAGACCAGGGGCCGTCTTTGTTCAGCGATACCTGCTTGACGATCGTCAGACCCACGATCCCTCCGGTATACCACGACGAGTCGATTGCGGTGACGGGGTCGGTCTCGGGGAACGGGGTTCCTTCTTCGTCGGAAGGGGCACCGGTTGCGGTCGCGACGTTCTCGTAGAGTCCCTCAATCGCGGTGCCGGTGCCCGTGAATGTCACGGACTCTCCGGGTGCGAGGATTCCGTCGAAGCCCTCGGGAGCGACGACCTCGACCTCTGCGCCGGCTTCTTCTGCCGCGCCGCCGATGTCGGCGACGGTGACGTCGGAGAGCGTGGTGTTGCCGGTGTTGGTCACCAGATAGCTCCATTGCACGGTCGAGCCGGTGGGAACCACCGGTGCGTCATCAGACGTCGGAACGTCGATGCCGTTCGTGGTCTTGACAATGCTGATGGCGGATGCCGCGGCAACCGTCACCACGGCTTCGTTCGACTCGAACGCCACGGCGTTGCCGCTGTAGACGGCGGTCGCGGAGACGGTGTTGTCGGCCGACTGTCCGGCGACCGTCTCGCCGTTGACTGATGTCGGTACGAGCAACGTGAAGTTCGCTCCCGTCGCCAGCGTCGGCACGTTCACCCGGAAAGCGGTGGCTCCGGCAGCATCCGCACTCCACGTGCCCGTTGTCGCCGAGGTCGCGTCGGTCGAGTACTCGACCGTCGCTCCCGCCGGGATTCCGGTGACCGGGCCCGAGAGGGTGACGTCGAAGTCGTCACCGTCGGCCGTGGCCGGCAGCTTGTCGAAGAACACCGAGTCCGAGACCGTTCCCGGCAGCACGTTGCTCACGAAGATACGCCAGAACGCCTCGCCGCCGACTGGGCTGGTCAGAGCGAACGGACCATCGGCCGATGCCGAGGACAGCTTGTCGATGAGCACGCCACCGGCGGTGTTGATCGTGGTGAGTGTCTGGTCGTACCCGATCGAGCCGCGAGCGGGGTCGAGGTTGTAGTTGTCGGTGTTGAAGTACGGGTTGTACCCGACCATCGGAACCGTCGTCGCCCCTGTGCCGCCGTCGGCGACGCTGAGGAAGCGCGGGTCGTCGGTGTGTGACCACGACTGCGGCACCACGGTGGTGCTCTCGGGGTTGTACGCCGCGGCCAGCACGACCACCGGGATCGTGTAGGTCCAGCCGTTGTTCTCGACGGAGCGGTGGTTGGCCACTCCGGGAGCACGCATCGGCGGAACCTCGTCGAACGTGAACTCGATGACCTGCATCTCGCAGCCGTTGGCATCGGCGATGCGCTGGGTCGTGTCGACCGTCACGCCCGACCCGATGGCCGGAGCTGGCGACGGGACACCAACGAGCGGGGTCGCCTCGGGCACGATCGGCTGGGAACCGTCGTAGAGGATGCCGCAAGGAAGTACGACAGTCATGACCGAATCCGTGTAGACCTCGCTCGGGTTCTGGTTGATGATCGAGGCGCGATAGCTGCCCGTGTCGCCGACGCTCAGCGTCGATGGCCCATTGATGACGGTCGTCAGGTAGACCGAGTCGGTCGGCGTGAAGGCATAGGCATCTTCGGCGGTCATCGTTCCGTCACCGTTGCGGACGGTGAGGGTGTTCTCGATCAGCCCGACGGGTGCGCCTGCGGCGGCCGGAGCCTCGATGATGCCCTCGTCGATAGTGCGGAAGACCGGCTGACCGTCGAAGGTGACCTGCACCTCGCTGTTCACCGGAACCGTCTCGGTACCGGGAGCGACGACGACACGCCATCCGCTGATCGTCTCACCCGCAGCGAGATTCACGGGCGTGGTTCCGGCATCCCAGCCTTGCGAACCGGTGACGTGCGTGGTGAACTTCGCCGTCGTTCCGGTGCCACCCGGCGGGGTGACGCTCTGCCAGGTCGTCGAACCGTTCACCTGGTATTCGAAGGTGTAAGGCAGGTTCGCGGCAGCCAGAGTGCCGTTGAAGCCCACCTGGATGTTCTGCAGGTCGATGTGCTGGTACCAGCTCGCGTTAGCGGTGCCGGTGGCACCGGAGTCTTCGAGGATCAGCTCGTCCAGGTTCGGATCATCGGTCGCACCGATGTACGACCCCTTGGCGCGGACCTGGAGGGCCTCATATCCAGCGGTGCCCGATCCTTGAACGAAGGACTTGTCGGCGGCGACACCGGCACCATCACCGTCGGCGAAGGGGATGGACTGGGTCGTGAACGGGGAGCCATCATGCCAGACGCCGTTGGCGTCCTGCGTGCGCAGGTTGACCGTGTTGGCCGGCGGGCTGACGAGTCCGGGGAACGCATCCTCGGGGTAACGGACGGTGATCGAGATCGCCGATCCCGAGGGGTCGAGAGCCTCGAGGCTGGCGTACTGCGCGTCGTTCGTCCATACGGCGTCCGGGAACGACGAGACATCCCAGGCTCCGATGGAGGCGTCCGCACTCACCAGTTCGACGCCCGCGGGGAACGTGTCCGTGAGTTCCTGCATGTGCGAGGCGAAGGTACCGGGGAACGGCCCAGCCCCCCAGACATTGAAGAAGTAGGTGACCGTGCGGTTGTCTCCACCGGTGATGACCTGCGAACTCTTCTCGGAGTTGTAGTCGTTCGAGCCGGTGACGACCGTCTCGACAGTGTCCGAGGTCACAGCACCCGAAGGGCCACCGGTTCCGGTGATGGAGGCCGCGAAGACCTCCCCCTCGTACCGATCGTTGTACGGAGCCTGGCGCACCGTGTAGGCGACGCTGAGCGGGTCGGTGTCGGTGTCGGCGAGGCTGATGGTGAGCACGCGCGTCGCAGCGTCGTAGCTGCACGAGGCGATCGGAGATGAACCACCGATCGGGCACGACTCGAACTCCACACCGGTCGGGAGCGTCGTCGTCAGCACGATACCGCTGTGCGTTGCCGCGGGCCCCTCGAAGTCGAGGGTCGCGGTGTAGTTGAAGTTCTGTCCGACGGGCACGGATGCCGGAGCCTCGAGCTCGAGCGTGTAGTCACCGTCGGCGGCGCTCGCGGGAGCTGCCGCGCCGAGGATCAGGCTCGAACTCGCGAGGATGCCTGCGATCCCGAGTGCGGCTGCGCGCACGAAGCGTCCTGCGGCAGTACGTGGCGTCTTGCCTGCGACGAATCTCGCCCGTGTGTGCCTACCGGCAGTACCACGCGACGGAGCGCGCCCACTGAGATTACTCATTCGTTCTCCCCTTTTTCGATGCCACCATCGGCGACAAGATCCCCCATACGAGAGACCAGCAGAATGCTGGAATATGACGCTTTCCCGGGTAACAAATAGGTAACGTTTACAGAGGGTCTGGCCTCGCGCAGAACATGGACACGTGTAGAGTGCGCGACTCTCGTGCTAAATGTACGACCCAGATGGCTGCCATGACAACCAAAAATGTCTGGGGCTGTCGGTTTTTCGCCCAGACCGTGCCAATAATCGGCATAGCCGCGCGCTGTCAGCTCCTTCGCGGCTCGCGCGCGATGGCTGTCTGCTCCGGCAGGCCGCGTGACGGGCCCCTCGAGGCGGAATGGTCGCGTGATGTCCGCGATCTCGGACAGCGCGTTGATCGATGACGATGTAACCATCGTGTTTCCCCTTCGTTGCTGTGCTCCACAGCAGCCCCAGATTCCCCACCTCCACCGGAGAGAAGTGCCAGCTCCCCCCAGAACTGGCACTCCTCAACATCTGAACGAGTTCACGCAGACGTCTACGCCGGGGAAGGCGCACAGAAGCTTCGGCCCCTGCCCCTCTTACACGAGTGTGAGAGGGGAATCGGACGGGTGCAAGAAGATTCTTCTCAGGAAACCCTCGGGTGCGATACCTGACCGCCGGTCTCCCCCTTCGATGGCCGCGCCCGCGCAACGCCTGGATATCGCTGCGTTGCGGCGCAACACAGATACGGGTGCGCTCCCTGGGCAGAGTGAGCTCGCGCAATCTATGCCGGCACTGGTGACCCGTACCTAACGAATGCGCGCGTCCCGGCGCAGATGCAGTCGCGCCTTGGCCACTGGCATGTGGATTTCGGCGCCCCTACCCGCCGGTAGCGCAGCTCTGTCCCACGGCTCACAACCGGTTCGCGGAGGTCGTGGGGTCGACCTGAGAATAGAAGCGACCTGAGAATAGAAGGAGAAGCAGATGCTCCGAGAGGAGGGCGTCAAAACAGCATGTAAAGTTCTCGCTCAAGATGGCGTCTCAGGGAGACGATTTCGAAGTGGGTACCACTGATAAGAGCGAGCATGTCCCAGACCTCTGCGATGCGCTCTTGCCATGCTTGACTGTCCGCTGCTGAAGTCTCCTGAGCGGCCCGAGATTGGTACTCGGCGATCAACAGCTTGGCAGCGGAGTGCAACCGGGACAGCTCCGTCTCATCCGGCATAGCATGTGCTCCTCGTCATGACAATCACGTCCATGGCCGGGCCGGTTCCGGCCGCCCGACATCGGCAGGCCTCGCCCAGGCCCCGATACTTCGATGCTCCGTCGCGGTATAGAAGCGCATGATCAGCTTGCGTCGATGCGTTCGCTGGTTCCAGGCGCGGCCCTGCGCGTTGAGAGCGTCGATCCAAGTCAGGGAGGGCATACGAATATTCATGTGGCGAGCCTGCTCCCACCCATTCAATACACATGCCCCCTTCTGAGGCTCAGGTGATACTTGACGCATCTAGTTGCGCCTCGCCATCGAGCCCGAGTCGCCGCTGCCGGGGTCGTGCGATAGACGTGGATCTCTACACCCACTTCACTCACGGGTAGCCCGAGATGACTAGCGTAGATTCCTCGGGCGGCCTCTTCGACCTCCGCCAGCCTGCCGACCTGGATCTGACGACCGATATCGACCGCGTGAACCACCCACCAACCTCGCTCGACGTACGCGGTCACCTCATATGAGCGGGACACTGCTACTCCTCGTCCTCATGGCCGTACCAATGCAGCCATCACCATTGAGACGCGATACTCCGTCGACTATTACGCCGATACGGTCTTTCTCGAGCATCGTCGGTCCGGTCTGAGGAGATCATCGCTGGTGGCGGTGATCCCTTCGAGAGCCCGACCGATTCCGCCTTCGAACTCGTCTACATGATGCGAGGCCCCCAGCCTCGTTCGACCACGCGTCGATGTGCCGGCTCGCCCCACGAGCGGCACCCGGGTGGGGAACCCGATTCGTTCCGGGTCCCCACCCGATCTTCGGGTGAGGATGAGATCCGTATGCGGCCTGAGCTCCTCGGGCGTGTCCGACAAACAAAGGGAGCCTTCAGAGTCTCAGCGTGATCTGAAACCTGCGGAGCATCCGGGCCGCCGGAAGGTCGGAGTCGACAAACACATCTGGGACGGTCATTGCTGCGGTCTGCGCACCGTCGTCGGGAAACCTTCAGACGGATACAGCCGATCTCCATGGTGATGTCATACGGAGTCCCTCCCCCACCATCATTGATGAAATGGATGACGGTCGCACTAACTTCGCGAGCTCGGGAGCAGATCTGCCGCGGCGTCGGGCGCCAAGACTGAACACGGGGTCGGTAGCGACCAGCCGTCGATACGAAGTTCCGCTGGATCGTGTGGACTTGTCTCCGTCGCGGCCGTGGCGTCGGTCCAGGCGGAGGCGGACCCTTGCTCCACGATACGGATGGGGGCGTTGAGGATACGGCCTCAGGGTGACTGCCTCTGTAGCTGAGGGACGACCTCATCCACCACAGAAGGGCCGAGCTCCTGGAGCGGGAGTTGAGATCACGAGCGGTGACGGTCCTCGCCAACCAGTCGTATCAATCTGGTGTCATCGAAGGCGGCCTGAGTCACTGCGCAAGCTGAACGCCGCCTCACGCTCTCCGTCGGCGACTGACCAGTCAAGTAGACACTCGCACGATAGAAACCGTGAGTACCAGTGCGGGGAGTGACGCGGCTGCCATGATCGGCGGCGTCCACTCCTCCGCGAAACCGGTAGCAAGGCTCAACAGTGTTCCGACCATCCAAAGACTCAATGCACCGACGCCGACTCCAGCGAAACCGTAGACGAGGGCCACCGCGCTCACAGATGCACACACCACCGCGAGCACAGTTCCGCTGATTCCCAAAGGTATAAAGAAGCTCGACAGGTCGAGCAGCAACGATGCGCTTGACATAGTCTTCCCCTCCCCCATTCATATCCCCAGTCGTCTTCTGCCCCGCTGCCAGCAGGGCCACCGTCCCCTCGGGGCATCGGTTCCCCGAGGGACGCCCGTTCGGGTGAGCGGCTGGCATACAGACTCTGGGGAGAGAAGAACGGGATGAAAACACCCCGCTACTACTAGACGAGGTGCTACTCCAAAATCAGTCGGTTCGTTCAGAAATATTCCGACCGCATCGATCCCTCGCAGCCGACCCGCACATCGTCCACGACCGTTCAGGCTCAGGTGGGGTGTAAGTCGGGCCGGGGTGCCCGCTCACGGTTCCTCCCCCTATTCCCGCGAACGGCACCCCCAGTTCCTGCCGGTCAGTGGCTGAGTTCGTTGCCGGCCTTCACCTGCCGCGATCGATTCACGCGAGCCCTGGGTGCACGGTTCTGGCGGCCCTCGTTGAGTGACTGCTTAGCCGTGTTCGGGTAGCCGGTGGCTGACTCTGCTCGCGCTTTGCGGGCGGGTGTCGTGGCTCCTTTGGCGGCTGCTCTGCAGCGGAGCCGGCATCGACCATCGGTCCGCCCGGATTCAGGCGCGCCATATTCAACTCTCGCGCTGGCTGCGCCCGACGCCCGTCCGCGATTGCCGAACGGTGCTCCTCCATCGATGTGAAATGACGCTCGAATCGCTGAACTGCCGGATTCTCCGCGAGTAGAGCTGCAGCGTCCTGCGAGCAGGCGCGACCGTGCGCCGTGTCGAAGAGAGGACGCGCATATGCGCTCGGCACCCAACGGCCACCGAGTGGATCCTGCCCCGCCTCGGCCGCGGTGATGGCCTCCGCCCAGCGCTGCATGATGCGCTCCTCCGAGACCTCGAACGGCACCTCCACGTCGACAACGTGGACGCTGTAGCCGGCACGCTCCAGCTGTGTGCCGAGTTCGACCGCGGTCGACGATGGAGCGTCACAATCGCCCCCGACCGATGCTCCACAAACCTGCGAGGCTTCAAGCCTTCTCCGATCCCTGCGTCTTCGGCCAGACGGCGATCTACTCGGACACAGTAGACGGCAAGGAAATGCGTCTCGAGATCAAGTGATCGAGGCCATCCCTGACGTGACCATCTATGCGGAATACGAGGGGCGGGACAACTACGCGCAGTTCACCGCACTACTTCGCATGGGAGGAGACTTGGCGGCCGACGCGGCACGTGGTGGAGGCGGCGAGTCTGAAAAGACCTACGCGAGCTTCTTGGCCACGCGAGACCTCGTGGCCCAGCGCCATGAGAATGCGCGCGCAGAGAGGCTCGCCAAGGAGGGCCAGCAAGCCGCCGAGCTTGGCACGGATGGCTAATCGAGAGGCGCGCCAACGCAGGGGCCGAGCCGGCCAAATTGACATAGTTGCCAATATCGGGACCACTCCCCGCTGGATTCGCCCTTAGCTTGAGTCCGAGCCCAGAGCGTGCTGCAGTTCGCAGGGCGACAGACGACGCGTTTGCATCGACGCGAACGACGGCAACAGCGATCAGGAAAGTGTCACGGCAAAGGACACCTCGAGGGCGCCAAACAGTCTCAGTCGAGTGACATCTGGTGTCATCTCAGTCCGTTTCCGACAAGTTGTTCTCGCGACTAGATGCCGAGGTCGCTCGTGAAGGCGCCCTCCTCGAGGCGCCGCTTGACCGCAGCGAGGAACCGGGCCGCGTCGGCGCCATCGATGATGCGGTGATCGTAGGAGAGCGCCAGGTAGACCATCGATCGCACCGCGACCCCATCCACCCCGTCGGCCGAGACGACCACCGCCCGCTTCACGACCGCACCCGTTCCGAGTATCGCCGATTGGGGCAGGAAGACGACCGGGGTGTCGAACAGCGCCCCGCGCGATCCGGTGTTCGTGAGGGTGAAAGTGCCGCCCGCGAGCTCATCCGGCTTCAGCCTGTTGTCCCGAGTGCGCTCCGCGAGGTCGGCGATCTGCGCGGTCAGGCTCGCGATGTCGAGGTCGGCGGCATTTCGGATGACGGGGGCCATGAGACCACGTTCGGTATCCACCGCGATGCTCATGTTCTCCTGGTCCGGGTAGACGATGCTGTCGCCGTCGACCCGGGAGTTGATGACCGGGTGGGTGCGGAGAGCCTCGGCTGCGGCCATCGCGAAGAACGGCAGGAAGCTGAGCTTCTCGCCGGTCCTGAGAAGGAAGTCACCCTTGACCCGGTCGCGGAGGCGGGCGACCCGGGTCACATCGACCTCGACCACGCTCGTGACCTGCGCCATCGCCGTCATCGACGCGACCGCGCGCTCGGCGATCACTCTCCGTAAACGTGTCATCGGCACCGTGGTGCCGCGCAAGAGGGACGCCCCTCCCGGGACGTGGATGGATTCGCTCATGTGCTCTGTCTCCTTCGCAACGGAGGGCATCCTGTCGCCGGCGCTTCACGGTCACACCGGAGCACCCCTACCCCCTATGGGTATAGGCTACACCGCGACCGGGTAGTCCGGCACAGCTTCCTAGGAGGAACGAACATGTCCACACCCCCACCCATCTCGCGAGGGAAGCGGTGGCTCGGCCTCGTGCTGATCGCCACCGCCCAGTTCGTCGTCATCATGGACACGTCGATCATCGGCGTCGCCCTCCCCGACATCCAGCGCGCCCTCGGCTTCACGCCCGAGTCCCTGTCCTGGGTGTTCAACGCCTACGTGGTCGCCTTCGGCGGACTGCTGCTGCTGGGAGGCCGTCTGTCCGACGCCTTCGGCGCCCGCAAGATCTTCGTGCTCGGCTGGCTCGTCCTGATCGCCGGCTCGATCATGGCGGGAGCCGCCAGCAACGTCGGCCTCGAGATCGCCGGTCGCGCCATCCAAGGCGCCGGATCCGCGATGATCGCCCCCGCGGCCCTGACCCTGTTGATGATGCTGTTCGGTGGCACCTCCGATCTCCCCAAGGCGTTCGCCGTCTACGGAGCCGCGGCACCGATCGGCGGCACCGCCGGCGTCTTCCTCGGCGGAGTCCTGACCGAGTACGTCAGCTGGCCGTGGGTGTTCTACGTCACGGTTCCGATCGCGCTCTTCGTCCTCGCCTTCACGGCGACGGCCCTCCCGCGCACCGTCCGCAAGGCCACGGGTTCCATCGACATCGGCGGCGCGGTGACCGTGACCGTCGGGCTGGCCGCCGTCGTGTACGCGGTGGTCAATGCGCCGGAGGTCGGATGGCTCACCTGGTCCACGCTGGGCATGCTGGCTGCCGGCATCGTCCTGTTGGTGATCTTCTTCATCATCCAGGCACGCAGCCGCAACCCGCTGCTTCGACTCAGCCTGCTTCGCGCACCCCTCCTCGGTGCCGCGAACGGGGCTCAGCTGATGCTCGGCGCCGCGTGGGTCTCCATGTGGTTCTTCCTGAACCTCTACCTGCAGCAGGTGCTCGGCGCGAGCGCGTTCGCCGCGGGAGCCGCACTCCTTCCGATGACCGGCCTGGTCGTGATCGTCATGATCGCGCTGGCACCACGACTGCAGGAGCGATTCGGCGCGAAGTCACTGATCGTCAGCGGCCTCCTGCTGCTGGCCGGCGGCCTGGCATGGCTCGCCTTCGTTCGCCCGGACGGCAACTACGCGGTCGATGTCCTGCCCGCCTCTCTCCTCGCCGCCCTCGGCATGTCGCTCGCCTTCGTGCCGTCGCTCGGCACCGCCATCAACGCGGCACCGCCCGCCGAGACCGGTGTCGCCTCGGGGCTGGTCAGCACCAGCTACCAGATCGGATCCGCGCTCGGGCTCGCCGTTCTCACGGCGATCGTCTACGGCATCGCGGGGACGGACGCCTCCACGGTCGAGCTCACGCAGGGGTACTCCGCAGCCTTCATCGGTGCAGCGATCCTCGCTCTCGCCGGAGCGATCATCACCGCCATCACGATGACGAAGCCACGGACGCCCGCTTTCGCCTCCGACGAGTCGATCTCGGTCTGACAACCCACCCGACCCATGACCAGTAAGGAAACTCCGATGCCCTCTCCGAAATTGCTCATCGCCTACGACGGCTCACCGAACGCGCAGAGCGCGCTGCACACTGTGGCCGGCCTGTTCCCGGGTGCGACCGCGGTGCTGTTCTACGCCCGGCAGCCACTCGAGGGCTTTGCCGCACACCTTGAAGGCCATCCGGCACTGGAGCAGCTGCAGGGCCTCGACGCGGCAGCGCTCGATGTGTCCGAGAAGATCGCCACCGACGGCGCGCAGCTGGCCCGCGATCTGGGCCTGAATGCCGAACCGCTCATCTCCTCCACGATGGCCACCGCCTCCGAGGCCATCGTCGACGCCGCGGAAGAGCTGGATGTCGATCTGATCGTCCTCGGATCTCGAGGACTGCGCGGCTTCAAGGCGACCCTCCTCGGGAGCACCTCGGCAAACGTGCTCCACCACGCCACTCGCCCGACCCTCGTGATCCCGTCGGACGACGTGGCCGTTGCGCGACGCGGCAACCGCAGCGCCTCCGTCGCCCGGTAAAGATCGCCGGCGGCGCCCACGCCGGAATCTGTCGAACCCCGTGCCGGATCTGTCGAGCAGAGATGCGCGACAGGTCCGGCTACGGGGCGAGTCACAGGCCGCGCGGAATACCCTCTGTGGGTATACAGTTAGTACAGATACCCCCTACGGGTAATGACCAACAAGAGAAGGAGCCATGATGGCCACGAACGAGTACCAGGTGACGGGCATGACCTGCGGGCACTGCGAGATGTCGATCCGCGAAGAGGTCAGTCAGATCGCGGGCGTCGAAGACATCGAGGTAAACGCGCAGACAGGCAAGCTCGCCGTGACCGGTACCGATGCGGTCGACGACGCACAGGTTCTGGCGGCAGTGGAAGAGGCCGGATACTCGGCGGTGCGGAGGTCATGAACGCCGGCGCGCGTCTCGGCATCTACGGGCTCGGGCTCGTCGTGGCCTTCGGCGGCGCCTTCGGCATCGCCGGGGCCCTCGTGCCCGACAGCGCGGTTGCAGGTTGGACGAAAGGAAGCGAAATGAACGGTCATCAAGAGGGTCACGGCGGATCGAACGCCACGGTCGCCGAAACCGAGGTCGCCACCGCGAGCGCCCTCAAGGGCTTGTCCCTGGGAATCGACGGCTACGTGCTCTCGCCCGTCCAGGCCCCCGCGGCAGTCGGCGAATCCGGGGAGCTGAGTTTTCAGATTCAGGATGCCGACGGCGACCCGGTCACCGAGTACACCACCGCACACGACAAGGATCTGCACCTGATCGTCGCGCGGTCCGATGGCAGCCAGTTCCGGCACGTCCACCCGGTGCTCGACGAAGCGACGGGCACCTGGTCGCTTCCGTGGCAGTGGGCGGAAGCCGGTACCTACCGGGTGTTCGCCGACTTCACGACGGCCGGGGAAGCAGCATCCGCTCTCACGCTGACTCGCACCGTTCAGGTGGCCGGAGACTTCGCACCCGTCGCGCCTGAGCCTGCGCGAACCGCCGAGGTCGCGGGCTTCACCGTGTCGCTCGAAGGCGAGATGGTGGCCGGTGCTCCGAGCGAACTCACGATCTCGGTCGCCCGCGATGGTGAGCCCGTCACTGCGCTGGAACCCTACCTGGGGGCGTTCGGTCACCTCGTGGCTCTGCGCGAGGGCGACCTCGCCTTCCTGCACGTCCACGCGGAAGGCGACGAACCGAAGGCGGGCGAAACCGCCGGACCCACGATCGTCTTCAACGCCGAGGCTCCCACCGCCGGCCGCTACCTGCTGTACCTGGACTTCCAGGTGAACGGCGAGGTGCACACCGCCGAGTTCGTGCTCGATGCCGCCCATGGCAAGGGCGGCACGGACTCCGAGGGCGAATCACACGAAGACGAACACTGATCGTCGAGCCTCGATCGGACTGCAGCTGACGGCTGCAGCCCCCACCACAGCCAAGAGAAGGAACTGCACATGAGTACATCAGCTCCCCCGAACGTGGGGACAGGCGTCGAGTTGGAGATCGGCGGGATGACGTGCGCCTCCTGCGCGATGCGGATCGAGAAGAAGCTCAACAAGCTCGAGGGCGTCGTCGCGACCGTGAACTACGCGACGGAGAAGGCGAAGGTCACGGTCCCGGACGGGTACGACCCGGCGTTGTTGATCGCCGAGGTCGAGAAGACCGGCTACTCGGCAGCGATGCCCGCTCCCCAGGGCAGGAAGAACGATGGCGCGGCAGCCGGTGACGCGGACGACGCAGATCCTGAATTGCGGTCACTGCGCAACCGACTGATCGGCGCCGTCGTGCTGACCGTGCCGGTGATCGCGATGGCGATGATCCCCGCATTGCAGTTCACCTACTGGCAGTGGGCATCGCTCGCGCTGGCTGCCCCCGTGATCGTGTGGGCGGCCTGGCCCTTCCACAAGGCTGCGTGGACGAACCTGAAGCACGGCACGGCGACGATGGACACGCTCATCTCCATGGGCACCTCCGCCGCGTTCCTCTGGTCGCTGTACGCACTGTTCTTCGGCACCGCCGGCACGCCGGGCATGACGCACCCGTTCGAGTTCGCGTTGGCTCCTTCCGACGGCGCGGCGAACATCTACCTCGAGGTGGGTGCCGGTGTGACGATGTTCATCCTCGCCGGCCGCTACTTCGAGAAGCGGTCCAAGAAGCAGGCCGGAGCGGCCTTGCGTGCGTTGCTCGAGCTCGGCGCGAAAGAGGTGTCGGTACTGCGCGGCGGAGTCGAGACGAAGATCCCCGTCGAGGATCTCCAGGTCGGCGATGAGTTCATCGTGCGCCCCGGGGAGAAGATCGCCACCGACGGTGTCGTCATCTCCGGCACGTCGGCAGTGGACGCATCCATGCTCACCGGCGAAGCCGTTCCGGTCGAGGTCGCCGAGGGTGACACCGTCACCGGGGCCACGACGAACGTCGGCGGCCGGCTCGTGGTCCGTGCGACGCGAATCGGCTCGGACACACAGCTGGCACAGATGGCGCAGCTCGTCGAGGACGCACAGACGGGCAAGGCCGAAGTGCAGCGCCTCGCCGACCGGATCTCCGGTGTGTTCGTGCCGATCGTGATCGTGATCGCGTTCCTCACGCTCGGCGGCTGGCTCGGCGCAGGATTCCCCGTGACCGCGGCGTTCACCGCGGCGGTTGCCGTGCTCGTGATCGCCTGCCCCTGCGCGCTGGGTCTGGCGACTCCCACGGCGCTGCTGGTCGGCACTGGTCGTGGTGCGCAGATGGGCGTTCTCATCAAGGGCCCGGAGGTCCTGGAATCCACCCGCAATATCGACACCGTCGTGCTGGACAAGACCGGCACGGTCACCACCGGCAGGATGACCCTGGTCGACGTGTTCGTCGAGGACGGCACCGATCGCGCGGAGCTGCTCCGGCTCGCCGGCGCACTGGAGGATGCCTCCGAGCACCCCATCGCGCAGGCCATCGCCAAGGGCGCGACCCAGGAGGTCGGATCGCTGTCGACTCCCGAGGACTTCGCGAACATCGAAGGCAAGGGCGTGCAGGGCGTCGTCGACGGCCACGCCGTGCTGGTGGGCCGCGATTCGCTGCTCGCCGAGTGGTCTCAGAAGCTCAGCCGCGAACTCGCATCGACCAAGGCACGCGCCGAGGGCGAGGGCAAGACCGTGGTCGCGGTGGGATGGGACGGGAAGGCACGAGGAATCCTCGTGGTCGCCGACACCGTCAAGCCCAGCAGCGCCGAAGCGATCGCTCAGTTCAAGGCCATCGGGCTGACCCCGATCCTCCTCACCGGCGATAACGAGGCAGTGGCCCGGCAGATCGCCGCCGAGGTGGGCATCGAGGAAGTGATCGCCGAAGTCCTCCCGAAGGACAAGGTCGATGTCGTCACCCGGCTGCAGCGCGAGGGGAAGATCGTCGCGATGATCGGCGACGGCGTCAACGACGCCCCCGCCCTCGCTCAGGCCGACCTGGGTCTCGCGATGGGCACCGGAGCGGACGTCGCGATCGAAGCATCCGACATCACCCTGGTGCGCGGCGACCTGCGCAGCGCGGTCGATGCGATCCGGCTGTCCCGCAAGACCCTCGGAACGATCAAGACCAACCTGTTCTGGGCATTCGCCTACAACGTCGCGGCGATTCCCGTCGCAGCGCTCGGCATGCTCAATCCCATGCTTGCCGGTGCGGCGATGGCGCTTTCGAGCGTCTTCGTCGTCGGCAACAGCCTGCGCCTGCGCGGGTTCAAGAGCGTCGCGAAGAACTGACGCGCCGCCATTGTCCACACCATCGAGAGATAAGCGAAAGGAACCACCCCGCATGACGAACGACACCGAGGCACCCGCCAGCTGTTGCAGCACCACCGCAGTGAACCCCGCTGCGGCAGGAAACGGACGCGAGAACCTGCTGGCCGGCGGTGCGAGTGACGATCTGACGACCTGCCCGGTCATGGTCGGCAACCCCGTCAGCAAGAAGGCCGCAGAGGCGATGGGGCTCTACCGCGACCACGAGGGCGAGCGGTACCACTTCTGCTGCGCCGGATGCGGACCCGCCTTCGACTCGGACCCCGCGAAGTACGCCGCCAACATGGCGTGACCCCGAGCGGGGTGCACGGCGCTCGACTCCCGCCGCGCACCCCGCCCCACCCCCACCCGTGGCATCGACCGGATGCTCGACGGCACCACACCCACCCGAAACCGGAGAATGCCGCACATGACCGCACACCATGCCGTGATACTCGGAGCCGGAGCAGCCGGTACCGCGGCCGCTCGCGCGCTCGTCGGTCACGCGGGCATCCACACCACGATCATCGGACGGACCGGTGAGACACCGTATTCGCGGATGCTCATCAAGGGCGTCGCGTACGGATCGGTCGAACCGGGTCTCACCCGGCTCCCGCTCCCCGATGCCGACTTCATCGCCGACACCGTCGAGATCGTCGAGACCGAAACACGTGAGGTCCAGTTGACCTCGGGCCGGACGGTCGCCTACGACTCGCTCATCGTCGCGACCGGCAGCCGACCGCGTCGCCTCGACACCGACCTCCCGGGTGCGGAACAGGCCGCGCGCGCCGGCTCCCTCTTCACCCTGCACTCCCTCGACGACGCCGTGCGGATCAGGGAAGCAGTGCTCGCGTGCGGCCGTCCCGCGCGCATCGCGATCTACGGTGCGGGACTGATCGCGTCCGAGACCGCATCGGCACTGCAGGAGCAGGGGCACCGGATCAGCCTGATCGCACGCAGTGAACTGCCCGGCGTCGCCGCCTTCGGCAGGTCCGTCGCCGCGCGCATCGCCGCCGACCACAGGCTGCGCGTGGCCACGCACTTCGGCCGCACCATCGAGCGGATCCGGCTCGACATGGATGCGACCGTCGTCACGCTCGACGACGGAACCGACATCGACGCCGACCTCGTCATCTTCGCCCTCGGCACGACACCCGTCGCCCCCGCGCCCTGGGGCATCGGCGTCGACGTCGACGATCGCCTTCGAGCCCACGGGATCCGAGCCCACGGGGTCCCGAACGTGCTCGCGGCGGGAGGCACGGCCGTGCACCACGACGATCACCTCGGAACATGGCGGATCGACCACTGGGACGACGGCGCGGCACAGGGAGCTCACGCCGCTCAGGCGCTCCTCCACTCCCTCGGCCGCGGCGACGACCCCGGACCGTACCGCCCCCGCAGCGCGCACATGGCGATGATCCACGGGCGCGTCGTCGCGGGAGTGGGGTTCACAGATCGCCCCGAAGACGCGCTCATCGAAGGCGTCGAGGAGTTCGTGGTCGTGCACGAGCACGGAGACACCGTGGTCGGCGCCAGCGGCATCGACGCGGTGGGCGCGGTCTACCAGTGGGGACAGCGCCTGCACGAGGGCTCTTCCTGACCTGGACCGGATACCCTATTGGGGTATAAGGTGAGCACGATCTCCCGACAGATCCCGTGGAAGGAACTCTCATGACCGATCCGCACGCGGACCACCACTCGCCCGCACGTTCCGTGGACACCCACGACGCAGATACCCCCGCCGCGCACGGGGAGCACAGCGGTCACGACGGTCACGGCACCCACGAGAACCACGGCACCCACGAGAACCACGACGCCCACGCCGGTCACGACGCCCACGCCGGTCACGACGCCCACGGCGGTCACGGCGGTCACGGCGGTCACGGCGACCATGTCGGGCAGTTCCGGCGGCTGTTCTGGATCAACCTCCTCATCGCGGTGCCCGTGGTGGCGTTCTCCCCGATGTTCGCGATGATCCTCGGGTACGAAGTACCCGGGTGGGCGCGCTTCATCGCACCCGCACTCGGAACAGTCATGTATGTGTGGGGCGGATGGCCGTTCCTCACCGGAGCGATCAGCGAGCTCAAGTCCCGCAAGCCGGGCATGATGCTCCTCATCGGCCTCGCCATCACCGTCGCCTTCTTCGCGTCGTGGGGCGCGACCATCGGGGTCCTCCACCACGAACTCGAGTTCTGGTGGGAGCTCGCGCTCCTCATCGTCATCATGCTTCTCGGGCACTGGATCGAGATGCGCTCGCTCGCGCAGACGACATCCGCACTCGACTCCCTCGCCGCGCTCCTTCCCGACGAGGCGGAGCGGGTCGAGGGCGACGAGGTCGTCAAGGTCGCGCCCGCCGACCTCATCGTCGGTGATGTCGTCGTCGTCCGGCCCGGTGGCAGCGTTCCTGCCGACGGTCGCATCATCGACGGAACAGCCGCGATGGACGAGTCGATGGTGACCGGGGAATCCCGTCCCGTCACACGAACGACCGGCGACCCGGTCACCGCGGGCACCGTCGCCACCGACTCCGGTCTTCGCGTGGAGATCACCGCCACGGGTGACGACACCGCCCTGGCCGGCATCCAACGGCTGGTGACCGAGGCTCAGAACTCCACCTCCCGCGCCCAGCGCATCGCCGACAAGGCCGCAGCCCTGCTGTTCTGGTTCGCCCTGCTCTCGGCCGCCCTCACCGCGTTGGTGTGGACTCTCGTCGGCAACCCGGATGCCGCGGTCGTGCGCAGCATCACCGTGCTGGTCATCGCCTGCCCGCACGCACTCGGACTGGCCATACCGCTGGTCGTCTCGATCGCCACGGAGCGCGCCGCCCGTGGAGGCGTGCTCATCAAGGACCGCCTGGCGCTGGAGAGCATGCGGACCGTGGACGCCGTGCTGTTCGACAAGACGGGAACGCTGACGAAGGGCGCCCCGACGGTCACCGTCGTCGAGCCGGCGGGTGACATCGACGCCGACCGCCTGCTCGGTATGGCAGCCTCCGCTGAGGCCGACAGCGAGCACCCGCTCGCTCGCGCAATCGTGCGCGCGGCACAGGAGAAGGGCCTGCCGCTGGCGAAGGCGACGGGGTTCACCTCATCGCCGGCCGTGGGTGTGACCGCCACCGTCGACGGCAGAGAGATTCGAGTCGGTGGACCGAAGCTCCTCGATGAGGTCGGCGGCCGGGAGATCGCCGCGGCGGACGGATGGCGCAACGAGGGTGCCATCATCCTCCACATCACCGTCGACGGGCAGGTGATGGGAGGACTGAAGCTCGCGGATGAGGTGCGCCCGGAGTCGCAGCAGGCCGTGGACGTACTGCACCGCCTCGGTGTCGAAGTCGTCATGATCACCGGCGACGCTCAGGCCGTCGCCGAGTCCGTGGCCCGCGAGCTCGGCATCGACCGCGTGTTCGCCGGCGTGCGCCCCGAAGACAAATCGGCCAAGGTCAAGGAGCTGCAAGCCGAGGGGAAGAAGGTCGCCATGGTCGGCGACGGCGTGAACGATGCGCCCGCCCTCGCACAGGCCGACGTGGGAATCGCCATCGGTGCAGGAACGGATGTCGCCATCGCGTCGGCCGGGGTGATCCTCGCAAGCTCCGACCCGCGCTCGGTGATCTCCGTCATCGAACTCTCCCGGGCCGCGTACCGCAAGATGAAGCAGAACCTCTGGTGGGCGGCCGGATACAACCTCATCTCGGTTCCGCTCGCCGCGGGAGTCTTGGCACCCGTCGGCTTCGTCCTGCCCATGTCGGTCGGGGCTATCCTGATGTCGCTGTCGACCGTCGTCGTCGCCCTCAACGCGCAATTGCTGCGGCGCATCGACCTCACCCCAGAAGCAAGCACACGGGCCGTTCTGGACCGTTGAACCACCGACTGCGGAGACGAAGGATCTGGACATGACCGAGCAAGCGACGGCCGAGGAACACGCCCACGGGTACATCACCGACAAGACGAAGTACCTGAATCGGATGCGACGCATCGAGGGCCAGGCCCGCGGCATCACGAAGATGGTCGATGAAGAGAAGTACTGCATCGACATCCTGACCCAGATCAGCGCCCTCACCAGCGCGCTCCAGGCCGTCGCCGTCGGTCTCCTCGACGATCACCTCAAGCACTGCGTGGTCGATGCGGCGCGCATGAACAGTGCTGATGCCGACGAGAAGATCAAGGAAGCCACCGACGCGATCGCACGTCTCGTCCGTTCCTGACGCACCACCTCTCTTCCATTCACGTGAATCCACCTCGTCTTTTCCGGCGTAGGCTGGAGAGAAGGACGGACCGTCCGAGAAGATCTCCCGGCACCGCGCCCGCCCGGAAGTGGGGTCACTCGTGGCTCAGTACGACGTCTCGAACCGCTCGGCGATCGTGACGGGAGCAGGCAGCGGAATCGGTCGCTCGACCGCCCTCCTGCTGGCGAAGAACGGCGCAGCGGTCGTGGTCAACGACCTGAATGCGGATCACGCGAACGCGGTGGTCGAAGAGATCCGCGCGGTCGGCGGCACGGCAGAGGCTTCGGTCGGCGATGCGACGGATGCCGCCTGGATCGCGTCTTCCATCGAGCTCGCCAACTCGCTCGCCCCCCTGCGCATCGGCGTCAACAACGCCGGCATCGGCGGCGCCAGCGCTCCGACAGCCGAGTACGAGGACGAGGCGTGGGACAAGGTCATCGCGATCAACCTCAACGCGGTCTTCCGCAACATGAAGGCGCAGATCCCCTCGATCCTCGCGAACGGCGGCGGCTCGGTCGTCAACATCGCCTCCATCCTCGGCAGCGTCGGCTTCGCCGGGTCCCCCGCATACGTCACCGCCAAGCACGGCGTGGTCGGCATGACCAAGTCGGCGGCACTCGAGTACTCCGCCAAGGGCGTGCGCGTGAACTCCGTGGGCCCCGGCTTCATCGACACCCCGCTGCTGGCGAACATGGGCGATGAGGCGAAGGACTTCCTCGTGAGCAAGCACCCGATCGGACGCCTGGGCCAGGCCGACGAGGTCGCGAACCTCATCGTCTTCCTCGCCAGCGATGCCGCGAGCTTCGTCACCGGCAGCTACCACCTGGTCGACGGCGGATACACCGCGCTCTGACGACCGGATGGCGCCTACAGCCCTTCCGCGATCTCCTTGATCGCGGCGAGGCGGCGGTCCCACTCGCGTCCGATCACATCGAGCTTCGCCGCCGTGGCGGAGAGCTCGGCGCCGACGACGCGAAAACGCACCTCGCGCCCCACTCGCACGGGCTCGACGAGTCCCACCTCCTGCAGGACGGCGAGGTGCTTCGCGATCGCCTGTCGCGACACCGGAAGGCGCCCGGCGAGGGCGGATGCCGAGGCATCCCCCTCGCCGAGAGCCGTCAGGATGCTCCAGCGCGTCTCGTCCGCGAGCGCCGCGAACATGGGCAGCAGAGTCTCTGTGGTCACGCTTCGCCTTCCACCAGGGCCACCATCTTGTCGAGCTCCAGGTCCCAGCCGGTGCGGTGCGACTCGAGGTTGCCGCGCGGGTCGGAGGTGCGCTCGAATCCGCTCTCGACGACCGTGAGCCGGGTGCCGCCATCCGCCTCTTCGAGCGTGAAGGTGAAGACGGTCGAGGTCGACTCGTCGATGCTGTCCGGCAGCTTCCCGAGGGCGTCGTCGTTGTTCCAGCGGTAGGTGATGCGCCGCGGCTCGTCGTACTCTTCGACCCGCAGGGGGATCACGTCGTAGTCGGGGAACGTCATCGTTCCGGTGGCCCCGACGCCGGCACCGTCGAGCACGGTGCGTCCGAACCAGCGGGAGACGTGCTCCGGTTCGGCCACGGCTCGCCATACCTTGTCGACGGGTGCCGCGATCTGGATGCTCCGCCGCACCGAGAAGGTCTCCTCGTCGACGACGGATGCCTCGTTATGGGTCATGTTCACCATGATGGGTCCTTTCGGGAATTCCTGCATGTCCTGTCGGCCGGTCAGCCAACTGCAACTACAGCGTTGCACATGCATGACCCACGCGCAACCCCGGGGTTGCAGAAGCCTCGGCTCAGCTGCGCGGTCGACGCTTCTCGAGGAACCCGGCCAGCAGCACGGCGACGAGCGCAGCCACCGGTGCGACCAGGAGACCTGCCCGCAGGCTCTCGTTCTCGGCGATGTATCCCACGAACGGCGGAGACAGCAGGAAGCCGAGACGGAGCAGCCACGACACGATCGTGAGCCCGACGCCGGCCCGAAGCCCCGGCAGCTCGTCCGCCGCATGCATGGCCGCGGGAATCAGGGTGGCGATACCGAAGCCCACGGCCGCGAATCCCAGGATCGTTCCGGGCACGCTGGGGTACGCGAGCGCCAGTGTCATGCCGACCGCCGCGATGATGCCGCCGACCCTCGCGACCCACCGCTGCCCGAAGCGGTCGGTCAGCGGATCGCCGATGATCCGGCCGACGAACTGCGCGCCGACCAGAGCGATGAAGCCGAGCGGCGCGATCGCGGCCGCAGCCCCGAGCGAATCGGCGAGGTACAGGGTCGCCCACGAGTTGCCCGCGTCCTCGGCCACGGCGCCGGCCATCGCGATGAGGGTCAGCGCGATGATCGCGATCACGGTGCGCGGAGTCACACCGCGACGCAGCGCTCCGGCGACCTCGACGGGTTCGGCCGTCGCCTCGGCATCGACCTCGTCGTCTCGACCGGGGAGGCAGAACCGCAGGGCGACGAGCGCGACCGTGGCGAAAACGGCCGTCGAGATGCCCAGGTGCACGCCCAGCGGCAGCTGCAGAGCGATCGCGACAGCAGCCATCGCCCCACCCAGAACCGCGCCGATCGACCAGATCGCGTGGAAGCCGTTGATGATCGAGCGTCCGTAGCGGCGCTGCACGCGCAACCCGTGGGCGTTCTGGGCGACGTCGGTGATGGCATCGGACGCTCCGCCGAGGAACAGCGCCACGGCGAAGAGCACCCCCGAGGGCGCGAGTGCCGCCGACAGCAGTCCCAGGCTCGTGAGGACGGTGCCGATCACCGCGATGCGCGCAGAACCGAACCGGCGGATCAACACCGCGGCCAGGAGCCCGGCCGCGATCGCACCGGCGGGGAAGGCGGCGATCGCGAAGCCGTAGCCGAGACTGTCCAACCCGAGCGCGGCCTTGATCTCGGGGTAGCGCGGGAGGATGTTCGCGAACAAGGCCCCGTTCGTCAGGAACAGGGCGGAGACGGCGATGCGTGCGCGTCGGGAAGCCTGGTCCGCCGCCGGTCGTCGAATCGATTCGATTGAAGCCATGTCTACGATCGTACGGTGCTCGGGAGGGTGCAGCCGACACGGGTCCGATGCTCCGCCCGACGAACCGGGACCGCTGCGGTGCGCCGCCCCCGTCGCCTTCCCCTACCGACCGGGGCCACACCCCGCAACCCCGTTCCTCACCCCTGCGTCCCGGCCTACGCTCATGACATGCCCGAACTCACCCAGCCCACCGGTCGCGAAGAGACGTTGCGCGCCCTTCCCCGCGACGACGGATCCGCCCCGCGCGCCCTCGTGCTGGGGGCGACCGGCTACATCGGCGGGCGGCTGACCCCCCGCCTGCTGAACGCCGGATACCGGGTGCGGGTCCTGGCGCGGGATGCCGCACGTGCGGCCTCCTTCCCGTGGGGCGCCGACAGCGAGATCGTCGAGGGTTCTGCCGATGATCCGGACGCCGTCGCCGCGGCCATGGACGACGTCGACGTCGTCTACTACCTGATCCACTCGATGTCGGCGGGCAAGGGCTTCGAGGAGAGCGACGAGCGCGCGGCGACGACGGTCGCCCAGGCCGCAGCCCACGCGGGCGTGCGACGCATCGTCTACCTCGGCGGTCTCCATCCGGATGATGCGAAGCTCTCGCCGCACCTGCGCTCGCGCGTGCACGTGGGTGAGATCTTCCTGCGATCGGGGGTGCCGACGCTCGTGCTGCAGGCCGGAGTGGTGATCGGCTCGGGGTCGGCGTCGTTCGAGATGATCCGCCACCTCACCGATGTGCTGCCGTACATGCCGGCACCGAAGTGGGTGCGCAACCGCATCCAGCCGATCGCCGTGCGCGACGTGCTGCATTACCTGCTCGGGGCGGCACGGGTGGACCCCGATGTGAACCGCGCGGTCGACATCGGCGGCCCCGATGTGCTGCGTTACGGCCAGATGATGAACGGCTACGCGGTCGAGGCAGGACTCCCGCAGCGTGCGATCGCCGCCCTCCCGGTGCTGACCCCCGGACTCGCCTCGCACTGGGTGAACCTGGTGACGCCGGTGCCACGGTCGATCGCGCGACCCCTCGTTGCATCGCTGCAGAACGAGTGCATCATGAAGGATCACGAGGTCGACGAGCTCATCCCGCGCCCCGAAGACGGCCTGACGCCCTACCGACGCGCTGTCGATCTCGCGCTCGGACGCGTGCGCGGCGACAGCATCGAGACCAGCTGGCAGGACTCCGAGGTCTCCGGAGCACCCAGCGATCCGCTGCCGAGCGATCCGGAGTGGGCCGGTCGCACGGTGTTCACCGATTCCCGTTCCGTGGCCACGAGCGCCTCCCCCGCCGAGCTGTGGCGCGTGATCCTCGGCATCGGCGGCGAGAACGGCTGGTACTCCTCACCCCTGCTGTGGGCGGTGCGCGGGTGGATGGACCGCATCGTCGGCGGCGTCGGCCTCAGCCGCGGACGCCGCAGTCGCACCGCCGCCCGTGTGGGTGACGCCATCGACTTCTGGCGCGTCGAAGCGGTGGAGACGACGGATGCCGGATCGCTGCTGCGCCTCCGCGCCGAGATGAAGGTGCCGGGCGAGGCGTGGCTCGAGCTGCGAGCCCTTCCCGACGACGAAGGCGCCCGCGGCGGTGCGCGCTACGAGCAGCGCGCGATCTTCTTCCCCCGCGGCCTGACCGGACGGCTGTACTGGCTCGCCGTTCTGCCGTTCCACGGCGCGATCTTCGCCGGCATGGCCGCACGCATCACCGCCGCCGCGGAAGCGTCGAAGGAGAAGTAGCGCGATCAGCCGGCGCGCGGAGGCTCCGGGTCCTCTGCAGCATCGGGAGCGACGGGGCCGTCCTCCAGCGCCGCATCGACGACCGCATCCACCTCGGCCGGGGGGATGATGTCGATCGCCTCCGTCGCCGCCTCGTACACCTCGGCGAGCGAGTCGTCGACGGTCGACTCGTCGATCCAGTCGAGGTCGTCCTCGGAGTGGTCGTACGCGACCGGCACCAGCGCGAAGTCATCGCCGTATTCCTCGAGCCCCGCCATGACGCTGTGCCGCACGGCGGCCTTGGCGTAGCGCTCGCGCAGGATCAGAGGATCACGCCGCAGATCCTTCATGAAGGCGACCATCATGAACGCCATGATGATCGCGAACGGCAGCGCGGCGATGATGGTCACGTTCTGCAGCGACTTCAGACCGCTTCCCTCCTCGCCGGTCACGAGCAGCACGGCGGCGATCACGCCGACCAGCACACCCCACACCACCGCAACCCAGCGCGCCGGCTCCGGCCGCCCCTGCTGCGACAGGGTGCCCATCACGAGCGACGCGGAATCCGCACCGGTGACGAAGAAGATCGCGATCAGCAGGATGAGCACGACGCTCGTGATCATCGAGAGCGGAAGGTTCTCGAGCACGCCGAACAGCACCTCTTCCGGCGGATCGACCGTGAGGTTCGCTCCACTCATCTGCTGCTGGATCGCCGTGGTTCCGAAGATCGCGAACCAGACGAGCGAGATGGCGGACGGGACCACGATGACGACCGACACGAACTGGCGCAGCGTGCGGCCGCGCGAGATCTTGGCGATGAACATGCCGACGAACGGCGACCACGAGATCCACCAGGCCCAGTAGAAGATCGTCCAGCTCGACAGGAACGTCTGCGCGGCTTCGCCCTGCGAGGCCGAGCGACCGATCATCTGCGGCAGGTCGCCGATGAACTGCACGGCGACCGAGGGGATCACGTTCAGGATGAGGAGGGTCGGCCCGACGAAGAAGACGAAGAAGGCCAGCAGCAGCGCCACGACGGCGTTGATGTTCGAGAGCGCGCGGATGCCCTTCGAGACGCCGGAGACGGCGGAGGCGATGAAGCAGGCGGTCAGCACGGCGATCGCGGCGATCAGCACGCCGTTGCCGAGCGGGCCCGCGCCGCTGACGATCTCGACACCGTGTCCGATCTGCAGGGCGCCGAGTCCGAGAGATGCCGCCGTGCCGAACAGCGTCACGATGATGGAGAAGATGTCGATCGTGCGGCCGAGGGGTCCGGTCGTGCGGCCCTCGCCGAGCAGCGGCGCGAAGATCGAGGAGATGAGCGGGGTGCGACCGCGACGGAAGGCCCCGTAGGCGATGGCGCCACCCACCAGCGCGTAGAACGCCCATGCCTGCGGCCCCCAGTGGTAGAGCACCTGAGTCTGGGCCGTGTGCATCGCGTCGAGGGTGTTCGCCTCGACGGTGCCGGGCGGCGGGTTCTCGAAGAAGTTCAGCGGCTCGGCGGCGCCCCAGAAGACCAGGCCGATGCCCATGCCCGCGGCGAACAGCATCGAGATCCACGAGAACATCGAGAACTCGGGCTCTTCGTCGTCGCGGCCGAGCGGGATGCGCCCGTACCGGCTGAAGCCGACGAACAGCATGAAGACGAGGATGACCGTGGCGATGGTGGTGAAGAAGAAGCCGAAGTACTCCACCACCCAGTCGAGCACCGTACGGGTCGTGCCGGAGAGGTTGTCACCCGCGAACACTCCCCACGCGATGAAGGCGAGGGTGAGGGCGACCGCGACGCCGAACACGAGCGGGTCGGTGCGGTACGTGCGCCCGGTCTCCTCGACCGAGACGCCGGGCACGAGCGCCGGATGCACGCTGCGCGGAGGGACGGCGGCGATGTCGCGGACGATCTTTCGCGCGGTCTCGGTGGCCTTGGTCGGGAGGCGGTTCGCGCCCGTGCCGACGACATCCGTGCGGGGGCGCGGAGGATTGTGTCCTGCGGAGCGTTCGGCGGGCTTCTCGTCAGGGGTCTCCATGGCATCCCATCCTGTCACGTGAGACGCCGACCCGTAAAAGTGCGGGTGTGCTGCGGCTAGCGCGGACCGCGGCGCCCGACCCCCGCGAACAGCGAGTGCAGCAGCGGGAGCACCGACACGCAGAGCAGGGTGATGCCCAACGGCGCGACCGATGGGACGAGCAGCGCACCTCCGATGAGCAGCGCCGCGAAGAGCACTCCCGAGGCGATGCGGCGGGCGATGCCCTCGAGCCGATCGAGGCGGCGCTCCAGACGGGAGGTGTCGAACGACACGTTGCCATCGTCGATGCGCGTGATGATCTTGTCGATGCGGCCGGGCAGGCTCCAGGTCGTGGCCATCGTGCCCATCGCCTGGCTCGCGAAGGCCTGCACGATGTTGCCGCTCTCGTCACGCAGCAGACGGCTGGCGTAGGGCTCGGCGGCGTCCCACACGTTGAAGGCGGGATCGAGGCCGCTGCACATGCCCGACGTCAGCGAGACGGCGCGGATGAGCAGCAGCATGTTCTCCGGCAGCTGCAGCGGAAGGGAGCGCACCATGTCGCCGAACTCCTCGGCGAAATCGCGGAACTCGCGCGGGTCGACCTTGCTCAGCTCGGCGAACCCCATGCCGCCGAAGCGGGCGAACAGCGCGGTCAGAGCCCGTTCGAGTTCGGCCGTGTCGGCGGAGGGCAGCAGCACGCCGATCTCCTGCGCCGCGGCGACGAGGCCACGGCTATCGCGCCCGGCGACCGCGATCAGAAGCGTGCGCAGGCCGTCGCGGAGGCTCGCGGGGATCTCGGCCATCATGCCGAAGTCGATGAACGTGAGGCGGAATCCCGGCCCCGGCTCTCCGTCGATCGACGGCGCCGGCGTGACGAAGATGTTGCCCGGGTGGGGGTCGGCGTGCACGAAGCTGTGCGTGAAGACCTGGTCGAACATGACCTCGGCGAACACCGCGGCCACCTCGGAGGGATCGATCCCGGCCGCGCGGAGGGCTTCGGTGTCGTTGATCTTGATGGCCGTGACATCCGACAGGGTGAGCACCCGACGGGTCGAGCGCTCCCACACGATCTCGGGGGTGTCGACGCGGGTGTCGTCGGCGAAGTTCTCGCGGAAGCGTTCGGCGCTCGCGGCCTCGTGCAGGTAGTCGATCTCCTCGAGGCTGGTCGCGGCGAACTCCTCGACGAGCGCAGGCGCATCCACCCGGTCGGCGACGATGCGCACGCGCGTCAGCCAGCGCGCGACACGGCGAAGCGCCGCGAGGTCGACCGCGACGATCTCGTCGATGCCCGGTCGCTGGACCTTGACCACCACGTCTTCGAGGCCCGTGTCGGCCGCGTCGAGCGCCGAGAGTCGGGCGCGGTGCACCTGTCCGAGGGATGCGGCGGCGAGCGGAGTCTCATCGAACCAGGCGTAGGCGCGTTCGAGCGGGATGCCGAGCTCGGCTTCGGCGAGCGCGCGGATGGCCGGCGTGGGTACGGGCGGAACCTCGTCCTGCAGCCCTTCGAGCTCTTTCGTGATCTCCGGCGGCAGCACGTCGAGGCGCGACGACATGAACTGCCCGACCTTGATCATGAGTCCGCCGAGCTCGACGGCCAGCACGTGGAAGCGACGCGCGAACGTCTGCATCCGCTGCCCGCGCGTGCGCTCCGCGATCCTGCTCATCCCGAAACGCGGGAGAACGAGCTCGAACCACCAGATCTTGAGGAATTCCCGGCCCGCGAACGACAGGATGCGGCGGTACCTGGCGCGATGAACGCCCTGTGCCGCAGCATCCGTCATCGCGTGGCTCCTTCGCAGGTCCCCACTCGATGCCGCACTGCGCGGTCAGTCCTGCGCGAGGATCGAGTACAGCCTACGGCGGGCCTCGTCGAGGACCTCGATCGTCTGCTGCACCTGCTCGGGCGAACCGCTGCGACCGACCTGTGCAGCGGCGGCCGCGAGGTCGACACCGGCCTTGGGCAGTGCGTTGAAGCGGGCGCTGTCGCGGTGGCCGTCCTTGCCGGACGACGACTCCCACGGAGCGGGGTTCTCGGACCTCTCGTCGGCGATCGCACGCCCTGCTTCGGTGAGCGAGTAGGTCTTGCGACCGTTCTGCTCCTCGGCCTCGATGAGCCCTTCATCGGCGAGCAGCTGCAGCGTCGGGTAGACCGAGCCGGCGCTCGGCTTCCAGGTGCCTCCGCTGCGCTCGGCGATCTCGTTGATGATCTGATATCCGTGCATCGGCTTCTCGGCGAGCAGGGAGAGCACGGCCGTGCGGACGTCGCCGCGGGCCATGCGCGAGCCGCCGGAGGGGCGGGACTCGAAAGACTTGCGGAGCTGGTCCATCGCCTCGAAGATCGCGGATGCCGGACCGCCGGGGCCCGTGCCGAAGCCGGAGCCGCCGAAGAGCCCGCCGGGTCCTCCGTTGCTCCCGGAGCCGCCGTTGCCGCCGAACGGGTTGGAGGGGAATGCGTTGTTCATGATGACCTCCTGCTGTGGTGAACGATACTCAACGATATATCGTTCACCCTGAAGGTGGGGTGGGAGTTTCCGATGCGTCAGCCCCGTCCGTGCGACGGCAGCGTGAGGATCTCGGCGCCGTGCTCGGTGATCGCGATCGTGTGCTCGCTGTGGGCCGTGCGGCATCCGGTCGCACTGCGAAGAGTCCAGCCGTCGGCATCCGTGCGGAGTTCGTCGGTGTCGGCCATGACCCACGGCTCGAGGGCGAGCAGGAGGCCGGGGCGCAGCGTGTAGCCGCGGCCCGGTCGCCCGTCGTTCGCGACGTGCGGATCCTGATGCATGGTCGAGCCGATGCCGTGCCCGCCGAACTCGAGGTTGATCGGGTAGCCCTCGGCACTCAGGACCGAGCCGATGGCGCACGAGAGGTCGCCGATGCGCGCCCCCGGGCGTGCGGCGGCGATGGCTGCGGCGAGCGCGCGCTCGGTCGTCGCGATCATCGCGAGGTCTTCGACTGCTGGGTTATCGCCGACCACGAAACTGACGGCGGCATCGGCGGAGACTCCACGGAGCGTGACGGCCAGGTCGAGCGTGAGCAGGTCGCCGTCGGCGAGTCGATAGTCGTGAGGCATGCCGTGCAGCACGGCGTCGTTCACGGCCGTGCAGACGTAGTGCCCGAAGGGGCCTCGCCCGAACGACGGCGCATAGTCGACGTAGCAGGATTCGGCGCCGGCCTCCTCGATCATCTCGCGGGTCCATCGGTCGAGGTCGAGCAGGTTCACGCCGACCTCGGCGCGGGTCTTCAGCGCCTGCAGGATGTCGCCGACGAGCGCACCCGCGGCCCTGGCGCGGACGAGCTCCTCGGCGTTCAGGATCTCGATCATGGGGTGTTCCTCCGTGTCGTTCGATGCGGCTTCGCTGATCCAATAACTATCCCGGTAATACTATCCCGGGATTAGAATGGGCATCATGATGGTCCGCATGCCTCTCAGCCCGGCAGACGTCGAACGCGGCGAGCGCCTGGGAGCTCTCCTGCGCCGCGCACGCGGGGAACGATCGATGCTGGGCGTCGCTCTGGACGCCGGCATCTCCCCCGAAACGCTGCGGAAGATCGAGTCCGGTCGCGTCGCCACACCGGCCTTCTCGACGATCGCGGCCGTAGCCGACGTGCTGGGCCTCTCCCTGGATGCGGTGTGGTCCGAGATCGGCTCACACGCCGGAGCCACTCGCGCAGACAGCATCGCCTCCTGAGCTCCGGGCGGGGAACTCCCGCCGGTCGGCCTCCCGGGCAGCGCTCCGCCGACCCGCACCGCCCTTTCGATTTCCGCCCTGCAAGGGGTTTCGTGCGCACACGCCCGGGCGTCGCGCAACCCCGGTGACGCACACAGGAAGAAGTGTTTAGCTCGGGGAATTGTCGACTTGGGGGAGTGAGACGTTTGTCACAGAGCGATCGGCCGGAGAACAGCAGCAGCACCGCGGGCACCATCCGCGTGAGCGTGGTCGTCCCGGTGTTCCGACCCGGACCATCATTCGACGACCTCATCGCGTCGCTCGATCGCCAGACCTTGGGCACCTCGTCGTTCGAGGTGATCCTGTGCGACGACGGCTCCGGCGAGCCCACGGGTGCACGCCTCGCCGACATCGCCCGCGACCGACCCCACGTGCGCGTGCTGTCGCTCGAGCACTCCGGCTGGCCCGGCATGCCCCGCAACCACGGGGTCGAGGCCGCTCGCGGAACGTACGTGCAGTTCGTCGACCAGGACGACTACCTGTTCGATCGCGCCCTCGAGAAGCTGTGCGACTACGCCGACCTGCACGCGTCCGATGTGATCGTCGGCAAGGAGGTCGGCATCGGCCGTCGCCTTCCGAGTCGCATCTTCAGCCACGATGTCCCCCGCGCGGTGCTCGGATCCGATCCGCTTCTCGAGATGCTCACTCCGCACAAGATGTTCCGCACCTCGTTCCTGCGGGCCAACGGCATCCGATTCCCCGAGGGCAAGGTGCGGCTGGAGGATCACCTGTTCGTGATGCAGGCGTACTTCGCGGCATCGACGATCTCGATCCTGGCGAGCGAACCCTGCTACGCCTGGGTCAAAGAGCCGGGCAGCGCGAGCTCTTCCCGCATCGATCCCGAATCGTATTTCCCTCACCTCGAGACGGTGCTCGACCTCGTCGAGGCGAACACAGAACCGGGAAAGCTGCGCGACCGACTCCTGCGGCACTGGTTCCGCGGCAAGATTCTGAAACGCCTCTCCGGTCGGCAGATGGTCCGATACCCCGACGACTACCGTGATCGCCTGCTCGATGTGGTCACCCCCCTGGTGCAGAAGAAGTTCGGCCCGGGAGTCGACGCCGGCCTCGGCTTCCCGCACCGGATCCGCGCAGCGCTGCTCCGGGCGGAACGTCGCGACGATCTGCTGGCCTTTGCCCGGTTCGAGACGGAGATCGCCTGTCGCGCCGTGGTGACCGAGGCCCGCTGGTCTCGCGGAGGCGGCCTGCACCTCACGCTCCGGGTGACCCTCACGAGGGATGGCCATGACGCCTTCGTGTTCGAGTCCACGGTCGAGGCACCGAAGACCGTGGGAACCGAGGGTGCGGTCGCGGGTTCCAAGAAGGTCACACGCCTCATCTCTCTCCCCGTCTCGGCGATCGGCGGCCTGCCGGAGAACCTCCTCGTCGCCGACCGCGAGCTTCGCAACGACCGGGTAGACCTCTTCCTCACGGACGGGGAGACCGGTGCGGAGCTCCGCATCGGAGGCCGGCACCCCCGCACCCTCGATGCTGCCCGTGTATCGATCGATCCCGTGAAGGTGTTCGGCCCGAACGACGAGTCCCGTGGAGGGGCACTGACCGTGAAGGTCCGGCGAGCGGGCTGGACCTTCGAGACCCCGTTGGAAGCCACACCCGCCGTTCTCGCCCGCGCCGGACGGTCGCCGCTGCTCGCCGGCCGAACCTGCACCCTCGTGGCTGCAGACGATGGCACCGTCGAGCTTCGCCGCGAGTGGCCGGGCGGACGCATGAAAGACCTCGCCGGGCGCGCCGCACGCCGGCTCCGCGCCCTCGCGCGGCGCCACTGACGGCGCCCTCCCCGGCCGCCACGGTCACCACTCGCGCATCGAGCACCGCCAAGAGGAGCACCTCCCCGCAGCAGCGAGGTCATCGCAGCGCCGCGCGCGCGACGGCGCGCATCGCCGGGGTGATCGATCCGAACTCTGCCGGCGACGACAGCGCGCAGAGGCTCTCGACTACCCGCTGCACGGCATACCGCTCCCCACTCCCGCGGCGCGCGCCGCTCTCCCGATGCGAACGCAGCGACCACTCGGAGGACCTCGCCCCGCCACCGCGCCCCTCTGCTACCGCGGCCTCACCGCGCTCGACGACCTCCGGGAGCTCGTCGAAGGCTGCGGCCGACCCATCGGCGACAGCCAACAGGGCGAGGGTGACCTTGCGCGGCTGACCACTGGGGATCAGCCCCTCACGCCCGATCGCTCGCACGACGTCGATGATCCGGCGGAACGCGCGCACGTCCCCGCTCGCCAGCGCATGCCCGAGGTGCGTGACCACCACGCGACCGCGCAGCCGGCGCACCGCCTTCGTCCGTCGCGCGACCACCACCAGGGCCTCGACGGGATCGGGGAGGTCGGGGGTCGCGTCGGACCAGTCGAGGGCGTCCACGGCTTCGGAGACGACCGCGCGGGGCAGCCACCCGTCCGACGGATCCTGTTCGACGCCGTCAGAGCCGATTCGCGCGACGAGCATCCGAAGTCCCGCCGTCGCCGACTCCGCGGTCGCCCCATCTACGGTCGCCGCATCCACGATCTCCGCATCCGGCACTCCGGCGTCGATCAGCCCCGTTTTTTCAAGGTGCGCGAGAAGGGCCAGTCGACGGACCGGGGGCAGTGACTCGCACAGCGCGGCGAGCGGGGAGAAGGAGTGCAGGCCATCGCCGAACCTTCCCACAGTCATCGAGTCGAGACGCGGCTGCACCAGACCGAAGCGCTGCGCGAGTTCGAACGCCACATGCTCCGCCCGGAACGGTGGGCGCTGCACCTGCCAACCCGCTGTCGCGAATCTCTCGTCGCTCGGGTCGCCGCCCGCTTCGACGACAGCGACCCGTGGATCGCCCATCGTGGTCTGGAACGGCCCCCTGATCGTCACGTCGACCGCTTCGGCGACACCGGGAATCGACACCTGCTGCTTCTCGCACCGCCAGGGCACGAGATCGATGAGCGGTGGCGGATCAGCTCCCTCTTCGGGCTCGGGCCCTTCGGGTTCGAGTCCGAGACTCAGGCGGTACGCCTCGACGACCCAGTAGGAGGGGGCGTCGCGCGGCACGCCGATGACCCGTGTGAGCTCCGGCCGCTCGGCCACCGACATCTCGACGTGAAGTGCCCACGTGACGTGGACGTGCTCTGAGAGGTTCATCCGGGCAACGCTAGATCGCCACTGAGCCCGCCTCCCGCCACTGAATCACGAACTGTCGAGAAGTCCTCGAGCGGTCTGGCAGTGCAGGAGAGATACGACCACGACGAGTCATTGGACCTCGTGATCTAGCGCCTCGCGAGCAGCTCCTGGAGGCGCGTGGCCTCCCCCTCCGTCATGGAGTATCCGTGCTCGGGCGCAGGGTAGACGCCACCGCGCACCTCGACCGCATAGTCCTCGACGCCCCTGATCGCGGCAGTGCGCAGCTCGGCATAGCGCTTGACGAATTTGGCGGCACCGCCGTCGTAGAGACCGAGCAGGTCGTGGAACACGAGCACCTGTCCGTCGGCCTCGGCTCCGGCTCCGATGCCGATCACGGGGATGTCGAGCAACGGCACGAGGGCGGCGGTCACCTCGGAGGGAACGGCCTCGACCACGAGCATCGAGCACCCGGCATCCTGCAGCGCCAGAGCGTCGTCGATCACGGCGAGCGCGGCCTCGGCGGTGCGCCCCTGTGCACGGTAGCCCCCGAGCGCGGTAGCCGTCTGCGGGGTGAGGCCGACGTGCCCGACGACGGGGATCCCCGCCTGCACGAGTGCCCGCGCGCGATCGACCGTCGTCCCTCCGCGCTCGATCTTCACCAGGTCGCAGCCGGCTTCCTTGATGAAGCGCTGCGCGGTCGCGATGGCGAGTTCGTCCGAGGCCTCGTACGACCCGAAGGGCAGGTCGCCGACGAGCAACGGGGCAGCGAGTCCGCGCCGCACGGCCTTCGTCAGCATGAGCATCTCGTCGGTCGTGACCGGCACCGTGCTGTCGTAGCCGAGCACGGTCATCGCCGCGGAGTCCCCCACGAGCACGACATCGACGCCGGCCGCCTCGACGATCTGCGCACTCGGATGGTCGTAGGCGGTGACCATGACGATAGGCTCGCCTGCTGCCTTCTTCGCGGCGAGAGCGGCGAGGGTGATGCGCGTGCGGGGAGCGACATGTGCGCTCATGCGCTGACCTCCGTGTCGGTGGGGTCCGAGGCGTCGGCGACGCGCAAGACGTGGTTGTCGATCAGACGGGCGGCACCGACGTGGGCGGCGACCGCAAGGAGGGCATCCCGGTCGACGCGGGCGAGGGGGCGCAGCGTCTCGGCGTCGCGGAGTTCGAGGTATTCCGGGTCGATCCCGGCGTCACCGAGCACGTCACGCGCGGCGGTCAGGATGCTCCCAGCGCTGAGGTCCCCCGCCTCGAACACCGCGGAGCCGGCGTCGAGGGCGCGGTTCAGCGCGGTCGCCTGCGCGCGCGCACCCGCATCGAGATAGACGTTGCGCGAGCTCATCGCGAGCCCGTCGACCTCCCGCACGATGGGGCACGGGACAATCTGCACGTCGAGGTCGAGGTCGCGTACGACTCGGCGCACCACGAGCACCTGCTGCGCATCCTTCTGTCCGAAGTAGGCGGTGTCCGGTCGGACGATCCCGAACAGCTTGGTGACGACCGTCGCGACGCCGTCGAAATGGTGCGCCCCACGACTCGCGCCGTCGAGAACATCGGTCAGACCCGCGACGTGGATGTTCGTCGCAAAACCGTCGGGGTAGATCTCTGAAGGGGAGGGGGCGAAGAGGATGTCGACGCCCTCGGCTTCGGCGAGCGCAGCATCTCGCGCCTCATCGCGAGGGTAGGCGCTGAGGTCTTCGTTCGCGCCGAACTGGGTCGGGTTGACGAAGAGCGAGACGACGACGAAGTCGGACTCTCGGCGCGCAGCCTTCATGAGCGACAGGTGACCGTCATGGAATGCACCCATCGTGGGCACGAGGCCGACCGTCTTGCTCTCGGCCCTGGCGTCGCGGACCGCGGCCCGGACCTCGGGAATCGTGCGGAGGATCCTCATGCGTGCGACTCCTCGGTTGCGGCGGTGGCGTGTGCGGTGGAGGGGTGTGCGGCGGCGGGACGGGCGGCGATCGTACGGGTAGCTGCGGCGAGCGCGTCGAACAGATCGTCGAGGTCGAGTTCTCCGGCAGCCGCCCGTTGACGTGCGACGGTCGCCTCATCTCCGCGGGCGATGGGTCCGGTCAGAACAGCGGCAGCGCCGCTCGTCGCCCAGTTCTCGACCGCCTGTCGCACCAACGGGGCGAGGAGTGCCCGTGCTTCGTCATGGGCGATGCCCGCCGCCGAGGCCAGGCCTTCCGCCGCATCCAGGACCGTGAGGACGAAGTTCGAGGCGAAGGACGCGGCCGCGTGATAGCTCGCGCGGTGTGCGTCGTCGACCTCGAACGGACGCGCACCGACGGCGACGGCGAGCTGTTCCGCGACCTCGCGGGCTGCGGGCGTGCGGCCGGCGATCGCGGCACCGATGCCGCGGAACACCTCGGGCCCTTCCGTGCCGGTGAAGGTCTGCAGCGGATGGAGGCTGAAGTCCACGTCCGTGAGCGGAGTCGCGCCGGAGACGTGCCCGAGGAGGTGCGCATGCGGACGGGCGGCGACGGCAGCATCCGGGATCGCCGCATCCGGCAGGCAGAGCAGGACGATGTCTGCATCCGGGATCCGTTCATGGCGTCCGACCGGGCCGAGCACCTCGATCTCGGCGGACCTGAGGGCCCGCCCGAGCACACGTCCGAGACGGCCGGCGCCGACGATGGCGATGGTCGTTCCTGGCGCGAGAGAAGAGGTTGGTTGCATGTCGATTCCCCACCGGATGACACGGTTCGGGTGCCAGAAGTATCCGCCCGGCGTGGCACCCGATCCAAATCGGGCCACAGATCGCATGCCGAATCGCGGTTCAACCTTGGCAATTAGACAGTGTTTGTGGAGATCATATTGCTATTCTGCTTTCCCGCAGAAGCGGCAAGCCCCTGGGCACGCGCGCGGCCCCAGGGGCATCCGTCGCCGTCGAACTCAGTCCCGAGCCCAGACCGCGACGATCGCCGCCCCGAGAACCGCCAGCCCCGCCGCTCCGAGGAAGAGCCAGGAGAAGCCGCCGGTGAGGGCGACCGCGGAAGAAGCTCCGTCCGCCGCAAGTGCAGCGGTGCGCAACCCCGCGACTGTGCCGAGCACGGCGAGCCCCACTGCTCCACCGATCTGCTGACTCGTGTTGATCAGGCCGCCGGCGAGCCCGGCCTCTCCCCCGTCGACGCCGTCGACGGCGAGCTGGGTCGTCGCCACCACTGCGCCGCCCAGCCCGACGCCGATCAGGAGGGTCGGTCCGAGCAGCTGCGCGAAGAACTGCGCGTCGGATGGAGCGGCGGCGAGCCAGGTGAGCCCTCCGGCGAGGACGAGCAGAGACCCCGCCAGCACCGGCCGGGCGCCGAGGCGTGCGATGAGGGCGGCAGCGCCGCCGGCGACGAGCACGAGAACGCCGGCGAGAGGCAGCTGTGAGAGACCCGCGGTGAGAGCGTCGTAGCCGAGCACGGCCTGCATGTAGACGGAGAGGGCGAAGAAGAGGGCGACCATCGCGGCACCGCCGAGCACCATCACGATGTTGCCGAGAGCGAGGTTGCGGTTGCGGAACACCGACAGCGGAACGAGAGGCTCCGGGCTGCGGCGTTCGATCACCACGAAGGCGGCACCGAGCAGCAGTGCCGCCACGAGGAGCACGAGGGGCAGCGGATGCACGAAGCCGAGCTGCTCGACCGCGCTGAGAGCACCGACCAGCGCGACCAGCGCCGCCGTGACCGTGATGGCACCCGCGGCATCGAGACGCCCGGGAGCACGCACACCATCGCGGGTGACGAGGATCGGGATCGCGATCAACACGAGCGCGCCGACCGGCACGTTGACGAAGAACACCGACTGCCAGCCGAGAGTCGCGGTGAGCACTCCGCCGAGCAGCACACCGGCTGCCGACCCGATGCCCGCGACGGCGCCCCACACACCGAGAGCCTTGGTGCGTTCCTCGTCGTTCGGGAACAGGTGGGCCAGCAGCGCCAGTGCGGCGGGGGCGAGGAGTGCGGCCGAGACACCCTGCAGCGCACGGGCGCCGAGCAGCATCTCGCTCGAGAAGGACAGGCCGGCGAGCGCGGATGCGGCAACGAAGCCGGCGGTCCCGATCAGGAAGATGCGGCGGTGCCCGTAGCGGTCTGCGAGGCGCCCGCCGAGAAGGAGCAGACCGCCGAACGCCAGCACGTAGGCGGTGATCACCCAGGCGAGGGCGGTGGTGTCCATCCCGAGCTGTTGGCCGAGCACGGGGAGGGCGATGTTCACGATCGAGGCGTCGAGCACGACGAGGAACTGCGCGAGGGCGAGGATGCTGAGGGCGAGCCAGCGACGAGAACTGCGCGCTGCGGCGCCAGGGCCGGCCGCGGTGGTCGTGGGAGTGAGAGTGGTCATGAGGTGCTCCTGTTCTTATTCGGGGTTCTTGTTCGGAGTTCGTGTCCGGATTCCTCTCAAATGAGTGATTGCTCACTCACTCTTGAGGGCATGCAAAGTGGGATCCGCTCTGGCGTCGGATCAGCCGGGGTGCGCGATCCCCTTCGTGAGCAGGGCGACCCATTCCCCGGGGCGCCCGTCGAGCTGGGTGGTGACGATCAAGTGACAGAGCTGTCCATAGGCGATGAACCGCTGCACATCGTCGTCGTCCGCTCGCGAACGGGTCTTCGCGAATGTCGTGACACGCTCGAGCCCGGCACGAAGCGCCTCGCCGATCGAGGGGATCTCGGCCACCGACTGCGCGTGCACCTGCAGCATGAGCAGCTTCCGGTCGGAGATGAGGTGCGCGTACGCATCCCCCATCGCGTCGAGGATGCCCTCGGGCGAAGTGTCACCCGCTGCGTCCGCCCCCTCTTCCAGTGCGGCGACGATCGCTTCGAAGCACGCTTCCAGCGCGACGACGAACAGCGCCTCCTTGCCGGAGTAGAGCTTGAACACGTAAGCCGGCGAGATCTTGGCCTCGCGTGCGACGTCGGCGACGGTGGTGCCGTGATACCCGCCGCGCGCGAACGCCGCCAGCGCCGCCGCGGCCACGAGGGGCTTGCGGGCGTCTGCCGTGGAGAGGATCGAACTGCGCGTGGCGGACATATGAGTGACTGTACACTCACTCTTCGTGAAGGACAAGCACTGAGTGCTCAGGCGCGAAAACGGCAGCGTCGCCCCTCCCCTGCGCCGACCGTCACGAACAGAAGTCGTCAGCGAAACGCTCGAACTCCTCGCGACTCACGATCGGGTCGTCGGACGAATCCCAGATGTCGGATGCAAACATCCCGATGGGCGTGAACACTTCACCAGGCCGCACGCCCGCCAGCTCACTCGCTCCGAACTGACCCGAGACCGCGTTCTCCCCGTCGTCGCCGTAGGCCGTCAAGAGGAAGAGCACATCCGAGCCGAGGGTTCTCTCCCGAAACGGCATGGCGAGTTCGGCATCGCCCACGATCGGCGCAGGCATCGGGTATTCCCTGGCCTTGACGTTTCGCCACCCGTTGTCCTCTGGCTGAGATCCGAGTTCAGAGTCTGGAGGGAACGAGTTGATGGCTCGCAGGTTGAGGAGATTGACAGACCCATGACAGAGGCGCACGAGCACTTCGAGGGAGCCGTCCTCCTGCCGGAGCAGACCGAGAGTTCCGGTTGCGCCCGGGGTGCACGCCGTGAGCGCGAGCAGCGGCGCGAGGAGCAGCACCGCAGCGACGTGCCGAGTTTTCATGAAGGCACACTATCCGCCCGCACACGCGACGACCGCGAACGTATCTCAAACGTGACGGCGGGATCCGCGAGGCCTACAGCACCGAGTCGAGCAACCCGGGGAAGAGCGTGTCAAGGTCATCGCGCCGCAGGGTCAGCATCCGGCGACGCCCGTTCGGCTCGTTGCGGATGACGCCCGCTTCGCGCAGCACCTTCATGAAGTGCGACTTGGTCGACTTCGGGAGGTTGGGGTCGGTGGCGTGGCAGGCAGCCATGTCGAGGGGCCCGTCGGCGAGCTGGCGCGCGATCGCGAGGCGCTCGGGGTCGCTGAGCGCGAAGAGCACGTCAGTGAGCTGGATCTCGGAGCGCTCGGGGTGCGGAAGATCGCCAGGCATAGTTCGAGAATAGTTGAACAATCGACGGATGGCGAGTACGCTCCGATAGTTCGATGATTCTCGAACCGTATGAGGAGGCGCCATGACCACGACAGAGCCGATCGTCGCCGTCCCCCCGCGGACGACCACCCCGACGACCGCCCCGCGGGCGCGCGCCCGGTTCGGGTTCGTCCTGGCGATCGTCGCGCAGATCCTGATGATGGTCGGTGCGAGTGCTCCGTCGCCGTTCTACCCGGTGCTCGCACAGGAGATCGGCTTCGACGCGATCGTGATCAGTGCGGTGTTCGCCGTCTACGCGGTGGCGCTGCTGCTCACCCTCCTCACCGCCGGCTCGCTCTCGGATCACGTCGGCCGCCGCCCGGTCGTGATCGCGGGGTTCCTGCTGCTCGCCGGAAGCATGTTCTTGTTCTGGCATGCGGATGCTGTGGCGATGCTGTTCCTCGCCCGGATCCTGCAAGGCGTTGCGAGCGGCCTGCTCATCTCGGCATTGTCGGCCACGGTGCTCGACTTCGCGCCGGGCGGACGGGCGGGGGTCGCCGCCCTGTGGAACGCTCTCAGCCCGGGGATCGGCCTCGCGCTCGGGGCACTCGCCTCGGGGGTGATGCTCGATGTCAGCGGTGAGGCCCTGCTCGATGTGTTCGCACCGCTGAGCTCGGCCTACATCGTGCTCGCAGCCCTCTTCTTCCTCGTTCCGGAGACTGCACCCCGCAAGCCCGGCGTCTGGGCATCGCTGAGCTTCCGCCTGTCGATCCCGTCCGCGATTCGGGCCGACTTCTGGCGCGGCGCTCCGGCCGTGATCGCGGGGTGGGCGACGGGCGGGCTGTTCCTGTCGCTCGGGGCGAACATCGTGCGAGGCGAGCTCGGCGGCGAGGCGCACGTCTGGCAAGGGCTCGGTGTCGTGCTGCTCGCCGGGGTCGGGGCCGTGACGGCGTTCACGCTCCGGATGATCGCGGCCCGGTCGATGGTGCTGTTCGGCACGTCGGCACTGGCGGTCGGAACCCTGCTGTCCTTGATCGCGCTCAGCCTCGGTTCGCTGCCGTTCTACCTCGTCGCGGCGGCCGTGACCGGGATGGGATTCGGTACGGCGTTCTCCGGTGTGGTCGCTTCTCTCGCCCCGCGGATCCCGGCGACGCAGCGGGCCGACACCTTCGCCGTGATCTACCTGCTGGCGTACCTCGCGTTCGGGGTGCCGGCGGTCGTCGCGGGCACGCTCGTCGGAGTCGTCGGCCTCGAAGCGGTGTGCGTGGGGTACGGGGTCGTCGTGATCGCCCTGGCAGGGATCGCGTTCGCGTTGCGTATGCGCCGCGCGGCATAGAAGCTCAGGAGTGGCCTCAGCCGATCGCCGTGCCGTCCTTCCAGACGGTGCGCACGAGAGGCACTCCCGGGCGGTAGGCGAGGTGGATGCGGGTCGGTGCCGCGAGCAGGACGAGATCGGCCTTGGCGCCGGCCGCGATCACGCCGACGTCATCGCGCCGCAGCGCCTTCGCGCCCCCCACGGTCGCCGCCCAGACGGCTTCGGCCGGAGTCATCCCCATGTCGCGCACGGCCACCGCGATGCAGAACGGCATCGACGAGGTGAAGCTCGACCCCGGGTTCGTGTCGCAGGCGAGGGCCACGGTCACTCCCGCGTCGATCAGACGTCGGGCGTTCGGATACGGCTGTCGCGTCGAGAACTCGACCCCCGGCAGCAGGGTGAGCACGGTGTCGGATCCGGCGAGCGCATTGATGTCTGCATCCGTCAGGTATGTGCCGTGGTCGATGGACGCCGCGCCGAGCTCGACGGCCAGACGCACCCCCTCTCCCGGTCCGAGCTGGCTGGCGTGCACGCGAGGTGCGAGTCCGCGCGCGATGCCCGCTTCCAGCACCCGCCGCGACTGCGGCACCGTGAAAGCACCGGTCTCGCAGAAGACATCGATCCACTTCGCGTGCGGCGCACAGGCGTCGAGCATGGGGCCGACCACCAGGTCGACGTACTCGTCCGGACGGTCGGCGTACTCCGCGGGCACGACGTGCGCGCCGAGAAAGGTCACCTCGGGCGTCACCTCTGCGGCCAGGCGCACCAGGCGCTCCTCGTTGGCGACGCTCAGCCCGTAGCCGCTCTTGATCTCGACGGTCGTCGTGCCCTGCGCGAGCATCTCGTCGAGGAAGCCGCGCAGGCGCCCACGCAGCTCGTCGTCGGTCGCGGCGCGGGTGGCGGCGACGGTCGAGCGGATGCCTCCGGCGGCGTACTTCTCCCCCGCCATGCGCGCCTCGAACTCGACGGCACGGTCGCCCCCGAAGACGAGGTGGCTGTGGCTGTCGACGAATCCGGGGATCACCGCGCGACCCCCGGCGTCCACGACCTCATCGGCTTCCGGCGCCTCCGCGGCGGCGCCGACCCACGCGATCCGCTCGCCCTCGATCAGAACCGCGGCATCGGTGAGGGTTCCGGTGATGTCGTCACCCGTGGGGACGTTGGTGGTCAGTTCCGCGATGTTCGTGATGAGCGTCGACATGCCCACACTCTCTCAGAGCATCGGCACGTTCAGGCCGCGCTCGCGCGCCACCTCACGGGCGTGCTCGTATCCGGCGTCGACGTGACGCATCACGCCGGTGCCGGGGTCGTTCGTCAGCACGCGCTCGAGCTTCTCGGCCGCGAGCTCCGTGCCGTCGGCGACGGTGACCTGTCCGGCGTGGATGGAGCGGCCGATGCCGACGCCGCCGCCGTGATGCAGCGACACCCACGACGCACCGGATGCCGTGTTGAGCAGGGCGTTCAGCAGCGGCCAGTCGGCGATCGCGTCGGATCCGTCCTTCATCGCCTCGGTCTCACGATACGGCGATGCGACCGAACCGGAGTCGAGGTGGTCGCGACCGATCACGATCGGGGCCGACAGCTCGCCCGAGGCGACCATCTCGTTGAACTTGAGGCCGGCGAGGTGGCGCTCCTTGTAGCCGAGCCAGCAGATGCGCGCGGGCAGTCCCTCGAAGTGCACCTTCTCGCCGGCTTTCTCCAGCCAGCGGTGCAGGGCGGCGTCTTCGGGGAAGAGCTCGGCGATCGCACGGTCGGTCTTGTAGATGTCTTCGGGGTCGCCGGAGAGCGCTGCCCAACGGAAGGGCCCGCGCCCTTCCTCGAACTGCGGACGGATGTAGGCCGGCACGAATCCGGGGAACTCGAACGCCCGGTCGAAGCCGCCCAGCTTCGCTTCGGCCCGGATCGAGTTGCCGTAGTCGAACACGGCGGCCCCCGCATCCTGGAAAGCCACCATCGCCTCGACGTGCGCGGCCATCGACTCACGAGAGCGGCGCGTGAACTCCTCGGGGTCACGCTCGGCCTCGGCCTTCCAGTCCGCGACGGCGATGCCGAGCGGGAGATAGGCGAGCGGGTCGTGCGCGCTGGTCTGGTCGGTCACGATGTCGATCGGCACATCGCGACGCAGAAGCTCCGGGAACACCTCGGCCGCGTTGCCGACGACACCGACTGAGAGGGCCTCCCCCGCATCCTTGGCGGCGACGACGCGGGCGACGGCCGCATCGAGGTCGGTCGTGTACTCGTCGAGGTAGCCGTGCTCCACGCGCCGGGTGAGACGCGACTCGTCGACATCGACGACCAGCACCACCCCGTCGTTCATGGTCACGGCGAGCGGCTGGGCGCCGCCCATTCCGCCGGCTCCACCCGTGAGAGTCAGCGTTCCACGGAGCGAGTCGCGACCGAGCGAGCGGGCGACCGCGGCGAAGGTCTCGTACGTGCCCTGCAGGATGCCCTGGGTTCCGATGTAGATCCAGGAGCCGGCGGTCATCTGCCCGTACATGATGAGGCCGAGCTCTTCGAGCTTGCGGAACTCCGGCCAGGTTGCCCAATCCCCCACCAGGTTGGAGTTGGCGATGAGCACGCGCGGCGCCCACTCATGCGTGCGGAAGACACCGACCGGCTTGCCCGACTGCACCAGCAGGGTCTCGTCGGGCTCGAGCTCGTCGAGGGTGCGGACGATCGCGTCATACGCCTCCCAGCTGCGGGCGGCCTTGCCCGTGCCGCCGTAGACCACCAGGTCTTCGGGGTGCTCGGCGACCTCGGGGTCGAGGTTGTTCATCAGCATCCGCTTCGCGGCTTCGGCGCCCCAGCTCTTCGCGGTGCGCTGGTTGCCCCGGGCGGCGCGGACGACGCGGGGCCCGGACACGGGAGCGTCGGATGCGGTGGTGTCGGATGCGGTGGTGTCGGATGCGGTGGTGTCGGATGCAGG
Source organism: Microbacterium sp. NPDC058269 (assembly GCF_042881445.1). Classification (NCBI taxonomy): domain Bacteria; kingdom Bacillati; phylum Actinomycetota; class Actinomycetes; order Micrococcales; family Microbacteriaceae; genus Microbacterium; species Microbacterium sp. NPDC058269. The sequence goes on along the minus strand of NZ_JBHVXT010000002.1, from coordinate 4,950 downwards.
TGCTTCTGATGCGACGTTCTCAACCATGAGTGTGCTCCTTTGCGATGCGGGCGACGTCGCCCGACTGAACGAGGGCGGTGACGGCTTCCATCTCCGGGGAGAGGAAGCGATCGGGGCCGGGGCCCGCAGCGACGGTGCGGACCAGGTCGCGCACGGCACCCGTCGCGGGTCCCGCCTGCAGCGGGGCGCGCAGGTCGAGGGCGCGGGCGCCGGTGAGGATCTCGATCGCGAGCACACGGCCGAGGCCGTCGATCGCCCGCCGCAGTTTGCGGGCGGCGGCCCATCCCATCGAGACGTGATCCTCCTGCATGGCCGACGACGGGATCGAGTCGACGGATGCCGGCACCGCGAGGCGCTTGAGCTCGGAGACGATTCCGGCGGCCGCGTACTGCGCGATCATGAGGCCGGAGTCGACGCCGACCTCGTCCGCGAGGAACGGCGGGAGTCCGTGGCTACGGGCCGGGTCCAGGGCGCGGTCGGTGCGGCGCTCGGAGACCGAGGCGACGTCGGCGACCGAGATCGCGAGGAAGTCGAGGACGGCCGCAACGGGAGCGCCGTGGAAGTTGCCGTTCGACTCGATGCGTCCGTCGAGGGTGATGACGGGGTTGTCGATGACGCTGGCGAGCTCGCGGCCGGCGATCAGCGCGGCGTGGGCGAGGGTGTCGCGCGCGGCACCGTGCACCTGGGGCGAGCAGCGCAGGGAGTAGGCGTCCTGCACGCGGCCGTCGTCCGGCCCCTTGTGGCTCGCGACCATGGGGGAGTCGCCGAGGAAGGCGCGGAGGTTGGCGGCGGACTCGGCCTGACCCGTCTGCGCACGGAGTGCCATCAGGTCGGCGGCGAACACGGCATCGGTGCCGAGCTGCGACTCGACCGACATGGCCGCGGCGATGTCAGCGGTGAGCAGGAGCGTCTCGAGGTCGTGGAGCGCGAGCACCAGCATGCCCAGCATGCCGTCGGTGCCGTTGATGAGCGCGAGACCCTCCTTCTCGACGAGGGTGAGCGGTTCGATGCCCGCGGCGGCGAGGGCCTCGGCGGCAGGGACCAGCGCGCCGGATGCATCGCGGACGTCTCCTTCGCCCATCGCGGCCAGGGCGATGTGCGCGAGGGGTGCCAGGTCGCCGGAGCAGCCGAGCGATCCGTACTCCCGCACGACGGGGGCGATGCCCTCGTTGAGCAGCGCGGCGTAGGTCTCGACGACGACGGGACGGACGCCGGTGCGCCCGGAGGCGAGGGTCTGCAGTCGCAGGAGCTGGAGTCCGCGGACGACCTCGCGCTCGACCTCGGTGCCGGTGCCCGCGGCGTGCGAGCGGATCAGGCTGGCCTGCAGCTGGAGGCGGCGGTCGGGAGCGATGAACGTGGTCGCGAGGGCGCCGAACCCGGTGGAGACGCCGTAGTGCGGGTTCGGGTCTGCCGCGAGGCCGTCGATCACGCGTCGGGTGTCGGCCACACGAACGAGGGCATCTGCGTCGAGCTGGACGGGAGCGTTGTGGCGGACGACGGCGACGACATCGGCGGGAGACAGCGGAGCCGCTCCGACCAGCACGGGGGCAAGTTCGGTCATGGTTCGATTCCACACCCGACGTGTCGTGAGGGACACCCGTTCGTGCGATGCTGTGTCTGTGATCCCAGACAAGTCCGAGGCGACGCAGGTGCCCGCCGCAGAGAACACGCTCCGTATCCTGAGCTACCTCGCCGGCAGGCCCGCTCCGGTCGCGGCGTCGGCGATCGCCCGCGAGCTCGAGCTGCCGCGGTCGACGGTGTACCACCTGCTCACCACGCTGGCCTCGCACGGGTTCGTGCTGCATCTGCGGGAGGAGCGTCGTTGGGGCCTCGGCACCTCCGCCTTCGAGCTCGCGGGCGGCTATGCCCGACAGCAGCCGCTCGCGCGGAGGGGCAGGCCCTTGGTCGCGGCGCTCACCGACCGGCTGGGGGAGAGCGCGCACCTCGCGGTGATGAGCGGTGGAGATGTGCTCTACATCGTCGAGGAGCGTGCGCCGCGACGACCCGCTCTGGTGACGGATGTGGGTGTGCGGCTTCCGGCACACCTCACGGCTTCAGGCCGGGCGATGCTCGCCGCGCTCCCCCGCGAGCAGGTGCGTGCGCTGTATCCGGATGCGTCGGTCTTCCCCGACCGCACCGGACTCGGTCCGCGCTCGCCCCGGGAACTCCGGGAGCTTCTGCGTGAGGTCCGCGCCCGTGGCTACGCGACGGAGGACAGCGAGGTGGCAGACGGTCTGCGCTCGGTCGGCGCCGCCGTCCGCGATCACGCCGGCTGGCCGGTGGCCGCGGTCGCCGTGACCTGGGCGGGCGACGCCGTGACGGAGGAGCACCTGGTGGACGCCGTGCGCTCGACAGCCGCCGCGCTCGAGGCGCGTCTCGCGCGCTGACGGATCAGGGCGTCGCGTACAGGTGCTGGAACTGCGCCGGGGCCCAGCCGTCTCGTGTCTCGCGCGTGGCGGTGCCGGTGAACTCCGACTCGTTGATCATCAGATACTCCGTGGGGTCGCCGCCGTCGTTCCACGTCGTGTCCACGGCCTTCCACTCTCCGTCGACCTTCACGTGGTTCCAGGCGTGGAGTCCCGCTTCCACTCGGCCGCTCACGTAGACCGAGTCCAGGCCGGCCTTGCGGATGAGGAGGTTGAACGTGTCGGTGTATCCGCCGCAGATGACACTCCCGTCGATCAGACCACCCCGTGCATCGGAGACGCGCATGTCGGCGCCTGGCGTCGCGATGGACAGACCTGCCTCGAGGGCTTGCAGCGCCGCATAGTCGTACTCGATGTTGTCGACGATCCACTGGTTCACAGCGGTCACCTTCTCGGTGTCGGTCATCCCCTCATCGACGACCTCGGCGACGACGTCATCGGCCAGGGCGTCGACCTCTGCACGCACCGCGTCGCGGTCGGCATCGTCCTGCAAGTACGCGACGTAGAGCGCATCCCCATCGGCGAGGTAGGTGTCGACCGACATCTTGACCATCGGGTTCTGCAGCAACGCCTCGATCGCGGCGTCACTGACCGCGGGGTACGCCGAGTTGTCGAGATACGCGGAGATATCGATCGATTCCGACCCCGCGAGCATGTGCTCGGCGATGTAGGTCGTGAACTCGTTGCTGCCGTACACCTCATAGGGAGACTCCGGCACCTCCGAGACGGGATCCATCTTGCGGTAGGTCGCGAGCGACATCGAGTCGTCCGCGACGATCACGCGATCGCCGAGCCGCGGGGCTTCCTGCGTCGCCCGTTGGTTGAACGCCTCCGCGAAGGCTACGGCCTGGGTGTGCCAGTCCGCCTCGGACATCCCGTCGGGCATCACCGAGGTGATCGTGCCGGTGAGCGTGGTTCCGAGCACCGAGTAGGGGAACGAGGCGTAGTGCTCGCCCGTCCCGTCGATGTTCCACTTGTCTTCGTACTTCACCGCGACGGCGCCGGCGTCGATTCGGATCGGCATCTTCATGGTGTTGCCGTTCAGAGTGGTGATCGGATACCACGTCGGCGCCGCGGAGAGATCGCCCGAGTCCGGCGGAAAGAGATCGCGTGCCTGGTTGAGGGCACGGTGCAGTGGATAGGATCCGATGGTCGAGTCCAGGTCCGTGATCACGATCGGTGTGCGCGTGGTCTTATCGGGCGACACGGCGATGACCGAGAGCTTCGACAGCGGCGCGCCGACATAGGAGAACGCTTCTCCGGAGAAGTTGGCATCGTCGACGGAGTCGGATTGGAACAGCTGCAGCTCCCGATTGAGAATGTAGTTGCTCTCGTTCTCCTCACTCGGCGCCGGCTGCCACGATGTCTCCGTCGTCTCGGCGATCACGTCCAGCCGGACGTTCTCCGAGCCCGGCTCTCCGGCGATGGAGGTGAAGTCGGGCACGGTCTTGAGGATCACATAGGTGCTGCCCTCCGGCATGCCCGCAGGCTCTGACCAGGAGAGCCCCACGGTGCCCGGCATGTCCCCGGGGCCCGCACGGAGCTCGATCGGTCCAAGGCCATCCGGCTGCTGCCGCTGACTGGAGGAGACGGTGTGGACGATCGGGACGTCGAGCTTCTTCCCTTCTCGGTCGTACCGCTGGACGATGTAATGCGCGTCCATCTCGGTCCAGTTCGTGAACTCGTTCTCACCCGCGTCCGACACGACGTAGTCGCCGAGGAGGCCGGCAGTCAGATCTGCGACGTCGTTGCTCCACTTGTAGGACTTGCTGTCGCGTGCACTCACGAGGATCCGCGGGTCGGACTCCGTCCAGGTGACGCCGGGAAAGAGAGGGGATGTGGTGAAGTCCTTGTCGATGTACACGTCGACGACCCCGTGGGTGCCGCTGCGCTCGTCCCCGAGGGAAGCGCTGAGAGCGTAGGGATCGACGTCCATGGGGATCTCGAACTTCTCGTCGACGTCGAGATAGGTCGTCGGCGCCCAGGCATAGCCACCCGCTTCCACCGTCGCGCCGGGACCGGCACCCGAGTTGATGCCGTTCACGACAGCGATGCCGCCCACGACCAATGCGACCGCGGCTGCAGCCCCGATGAGCGAGAAGAGCAGTGCGCGACGACGCTTCGGGCGCGGAGTCTCGACATCCGCGTCCGAGCGATGCGCCGGCGCTGGTGCCGTATCGACCGGCCTGTTCGTGTGCTCGGTCCAACGGTGGCCGTCCCACCAGCGGTGGTACCGAGAGTCCTCCGGGTCTGTGTACCAACCGGGCGCAGCGTTGCTCATGACTGTTGTCCCCCCCTGAACGTCACACGTCCCTACCACTCTCACACAGAATGGCCCGGTAGAACGAAAAAAAGCCGCCCCGGGGTCGGGGCGGCTCTTCGTGTGAGGTCTCGTCGTGTGAACGGCGTTGACGTCTCATCGTGTAAATGCAAAATGGCCACCCAACGATGGGTGGCCATTTTGACTAAAAGGAGTCCGGCGGTGTCCTACTCTCCCACAGGGTCCCCCCTGCAGTACCATCGG
>NZ_JBHVXT010000001.1:1275096-1672702 GCF_042881445.1 Microbacterium sp. NPDC058269 | reverse complement strand
CATTTGACAAGTGCACGCTGTTGAGTTCTCAAGGATCGGATGCTCCCACGACCCAGCCATCACAGCCAGGCCCGCAGGGCAACTTCTCTATCTTACCGATCTCGTTTCCGTTGTCAAGTCCGAGTTTTTTCTCGGCCTGACCGTGGGAACGGATCAGCACCTTCATCCTGTTCACTCAGTGAGTGTCTGGGATTCGGGAGGTGTTAGCTGCTTGACGGGAGCCGGTCCGAGGACCTCCGCTCAACCGTTTGGGGCGAACAAGTAATAAGTTACGCGGATCCCGAGGATCGGGCAAATCTAGGCTGACCGCCGGGCGTGTCGCGCTGCCGCACCGGGGCGACGAGCAGTCATTGAAGTACCGCGCAGGGGTTCTCTCTCCTTCTACGCGGGGTTGAGGGCCCCCTCGTCATCACGCGTCCACACGAGGTTCGAGCTGTCCCGGAAAGACATCCCCAGGATGCGACGCTTCTTCGACTTTGTCACCGGGCGTATCTCGTCGTCGAACGACCGGAGGCGCGAAGCAAACTCCCACCCGTATGCCTCGGAGCTCTCCCCCAGGTAGTACGCACCGGGAGGCAAGATCGTGAGCGCGATCGGGTGGCGCGCGTTGGCGCGGGCGTCCGTCACGCGCACCTCCACGTCATAGATCGCCTGCTTGGAGGAGTTCACCACGACAACACCGTAGGTAGTCTCCTCCCCCATGCGGGAGGCGACCCACGCGAAGACCTTGCTCGCCTGAGACTGGCGCTCACGAGCAGCCGCCGCTTCATCGCGTCGGGCCTCCACGCCGAACAGTTGACGAGCATGGCGCGCGCCGGCGATCGCCGCCAGAAGGGCGAATATAGCTGTCAGAGCGGTGATGATGTCAGCAAGCGATCCCAGAGGCATGCGACGAGAGTAGGCACGAGCATCACGCAGACTGCTGCCGACCTGCGGAAAGAGGCCTGCGGTACGCCGGCATGCTGCAGGAACAATGCGCCGCCAGCCGCGGTCTCATTCTCCCCCGTCGAGGCTTCTGGGTGGCTTCACTCCTGAGAGCCCATGGCGCTTGCGGCGTCCGCCCGGAAACGTGAGGTTGGCGAAGGGAATCGCTGCGCCCGGATCGATAAGCCCCACTCGCACGTGCGAAGGGAGTCCGGAGACGAATCTCGCGACCATCGCCGCCTCAGCCTCACGCGGATCCGCTACCGAGCCGTAGTGCACCCACAGCTTCGCGGGGTCGAGCATCTTTATCGGCCACCCGCCAGAGTGAGGAGCTCGAGCGCCGATCCTCGTTCGGTAGAACTGACGAACGCGCGTACGCACACTCGTGCTCGCGAGTCCGATATATGCCACAGGCTCTCGTTCGGCCCACATTGCATCGAGCCTGAGCTTCAGCATGGACACCGTCGCGGTCTGACCGTCAACTGCGGTTTCCGGGCGCACGCGGAGGAGGTCCTCTAGGGCACTCGGTCGCAAGGGCGCGGTAGAAAGACCCGCATTCGACGCCGGGCCCTCGACCGTCGACACGATGTACACGCCCGGCCCTGCCTCACTCGGGGGTTCACCCCAGCGCACGACGCCGCGGTTGACGACACCCGCGTGGGCGAAGAGCTCAGCGACCGATGTCACGAAGCCTCTTCGGGCTTCCACTTCTCAATCTCGGACGGTCCCACGGGCCAAAACGTCAACTCGAACGCCGAGTCGCTCGCCTCACCGGTGTTGTAGTCGAAGCCCCCGGCGTAGGAGGCAACCCAGCCGGCCGGTTCCTTCTGAGGGATCGCGGTGATGGCGTAGTCCTCACCGTGCTCCTGCACAAAAGCCTCGTAGGTCGACGGAGACTCCGCGAGGGCAATCTCTCGGTCCATCACGATCTCCGCCAGGAACAGAGCAGACCCTTCGGTGCGGGCAATGTCCTCCAGGATCATCTTGATCTGGTCTTTGTAAGCGTCGGACGCCGTGTCGAGTTCAGCCGAGTAGATCCAGTAGTGGTTGAGAGCAGCGGGACTCTGTCCGGCGTCGACCGCGACCGTCTCGTATTGCGGGCCGGCGTATACGTACACGTCTTCGGGTTCCGGGGACGGTTCGGGGCTGGGCTCAGCCGCAGCACTCGCCTGTGCGGTCGTTGGCTGGGTCGAACCGTCGTCACCGCCGGTGATCAGACTCATGATGAGGATGATGATGAAGCAGATGACGACTACTCCGCCGGCAATTCCGATGACGAGCCACGGCGGTTTCGGCTTGACCTGACGGAAGGTCAGCTGAGTGCGGAACATCGGGAGCTCCGCCTGCGAGACGTACTCCCAGCCCTGCTCCTCCCATTTCGCGATCGACCGGGCTTCTGCCCCTCGGACGGTCGTCACCGTCTTGGTCTCGTACTGGACCTCTTTGTCGACCATGAGACTCGATTTCTTCTTCGCCTGGGGAACGACGGCCGTTCCCCAGAGCGGTGTGCGACTACTGAGCGGTGTTCACAACGGCGCGGGTTGCCTCAACCTGTGCGCGAACCGTCTCGACTGCCGCGAGGATCGACGGGCCATCCTGCGTCGAAATCGCCTCAACCAGAACATCCTGGGCGCCATCCAATGCAAGGAGAGTTGCTGGCCAGGTGGTGGCCACGCTCTCGGGAACATCCAGTGCTTCGAGCTGCCCCTGGTTGAACGCGAGTTCGCCTGAGTTGCTCAACAGGCGCCAGAAGCCGTCCTCGTTCACCGTCGTGACGATGTCATCGAGGTCCTTGAGCATGTCGTCGAGGTGAGAGCCCGCCTGCGCCCGGAATGCGACGGCGTCGACGACCTCGATCACCGGGGCGGCCGGTGGCGTGGGTGTAGATGTCGGCTGGGGTGCAGCCGTCGGCGTCGCCACAACCGGGGCGACGCTCGCGTCGGCGGCGGGTTCAGCACCGCCGCCAGCGCCGATGGCAGCGCCGACCGATCCGACGACGATCACGCCCGCTGCAATCGCCCCGCCGATGATCCACTTCTTCTTCGATCCGGCAGCGTTTGTCCTGGCGGCGGAAGCGGGTGCGGCGACGGTAGCCAGAGGAGCAAATGGAGCCGCGGGTGCGGGCGGAGGCGAGAGCACAGGGGCGGGGAGCGTCACAGCCTCCGCGCCTGTCTCCGGGGCCACTGCGGGCGCGGTGCTCTGCGTCCACTGCGTCCCGTCCCAATAGCGGACCTGACTCGGGTCTTCGGGACTCGGGTACCAACCGGCGGGGACGTTGCTCACGCTGACTCCATGCTGCTGAGGGACCCCAGTTGGGCTCGATCTGACCATAGCGAACCGCGGGGACCGTACTGCGACGGATTCATCACAATCGAGTGACGAACTCGAGACCACCGGAATCTGGGAAAGTAGGCCGCTGAGATGGGATCCTCTCTTCCCCACGGTGCTCGCCCTACGCTGGAGCGTCTGCCTCATTCTCGAGGCGCCTTCCCCAGGAGCTCCATGTCTGCAACGACGGTCGATGATCGTGCCCGCTACCGGGCGAACCCCTCTGTACTGACGGCGCTGAAGAATCCGCGGATGCTGACCCGCGAGGTGCTGGCAGGTCTCGTCGTCGGACTCGCACTCATCCCCGAGGCCATCGCGTTCTCCGTGATCGCAGGCGTCGACCCGAAGGTGGGGCTGTTCTCGTCGTTCATCATGGCGGTCTCGATCGCGTTCCTCGGCGGGCGGCCGGCGATGGTGACCGCGGCGACCGGAGCCGTCGCGCTCGTCATCGCCCCCGTCGCCCCGACGTACGGGCTCGACTACTTCATCGCGACCGTCATCCTCGCCGGCATCTTCCAGGTGATCCTCGGGGTGGTCGGCGTCGCGAAGCTGATGCGGTTCATCCCCCGCAGCGTCATGGTCGGGTTCGTGAACGCGCTGGCGATCTTCGTGTTCAGCTCGCAGTTCCCTCAGCTGATCGATGTGCCGTGGCTGGTGTATCCGCTGGTGGCGCTCGGGATTGTCGTGATGCTGGTGATGCCGAAGATCACCAAGATCGTGCCGGCGCCGCTGGTGTCGGTGGTCATCGTGACGGGAGTGGTGTTGGCGTTCGGCATCACGGTGCCGACGGTCGGCGACCAGGGAGAGCTGCCGCGGAGCCTGCCCTCTCTCTTCATCCCGAACGTTCCGCTGACGTGGGAGACGTTCACGATCATCGCGCCGTTCGCGCTCGGAGTCGCGGTCGTCGGACTGCTGGAGTCGCTGCTCACCGCGAAACTCGTCGACGAGATCACCGACACCCACTCGCGCAAGAGCCGCGAGGCGTGGGGGCAGGGCGTGGCGAACGTGCTGTCGGGGATCTTCGGCGGCATGGGCGGCTGCGCCGTGATCGGTCAGACCATGATCAACGTGAGGGCCTCGGGCGCGCGGACCCGCATCTCGACGTTCTGCGCCGGCCTCTTCTTGTTCTTGCTGGTGGTCGTGTTCGGCGACTTCGTCGGGACGATCCCGATGGCAGCGCTCGTGGCCGTGATGATCATGGTCGCGATCGGGGCGTTCGACTGGCACAGCGTGCGTCCGTCGACGTTGAAGCGGATGCCGAAGAGCGAGACGTTCGTGATGGTCGCGACGGTGGCGCTGGTGTTGATCACGCACAACCTGGCCGTCGGAGTGGTCGGTGGGGTGCTGGTCGCGTCGGTGCTGTTCGTCCGGCGGGTGGCGCGCTTCGTAACGGTTACGCGCGTGCTGTCTGCGGCGGGGGACGTTGTGACGTACGTCGTGGAGGGGGAGCTGTTCTTCGCGTCGAGCAATGACCTGACGACGTTGTTCTCGTACTCGGACGATCCGGATCGCGTGGTGATTGATCTGTCGGGGTCGCATGTGTGGGATGCGTCAACCGTTGCGGCGTTGGATGCGATCGAGACGAAGTATCAGGCGATGGGGAAGACGGTGGAGATCGTCGGGATGAATGAGAGTAGTTCGCGGATGCGCGGGCGGTTGACGGGTGGGTTCGAGTAGGCCTTAACGAGAGCGTGGAGCACGAGAAGAAGTCCTCGTGCTCCACGCTGGCAAACATCGCTGCTCGGTTTCGCGTCAGTCCTTGTACCGACGAACCGCTTCACGAATTCCGTCCGCGTGAGAGTAGATCTCGTCGAGCTCCTCGATCGCGTGGCGCGTTTCAACCTTGTCCTCGTCCAACAACCCCAGGTACTTCTGCTTCCCGTTAAAGTGAAGGCGAGCAACTGGCTTTCGGTTGTTGTCATCGAGCAGTACGGCGAAATAGCTCTTGGCATCGCGATGGGTTACCCGCTGCGGCTTCACCTCGCCGCAAGCGATCGCCTTGACGATCTGGTAGCCCTCAAGTTCCTCGAGAGTGGTCTCGATCTCGGTGTCGCGATCGAGATCTGCCTCCACAACCTCGGCACTCGTCGCCGGCGACGGGTCTGCAGGGTGCGCGATGCCGCTCACCCCGAGCGCGGCCTTCAAGCGGTCATTCACCCGCTCGTTGAGGAACTGATGAGCTGCCTTCCCAACGAGACCGGTGAACTGCTGTCGAACCTTCTGCGTGTATGAGCCGTCATAGACGCGCGTTGCAAAGAACTTGATCCACTCGTCGGTCGGTTCGCGGAACTGGCTCGCAATCTCTCTCTTTAGCGCGCCAATGTACTTCAGCTCTTCCGCAGCGCTGATGATCGATTCGAGATCAAAGCTCTCCTTGCTGAGCTTCTGGATCTCAGGGATGAGGGTCTCATCGATGTCGAGCAGGTCGAGAACGAGGAACGGCTTGCCATCCATGCGGTTCGGGGCATCGAGGTCTGTGTAGAAGTGCCAGAGAACGCCGTTGGTCAGGACAGCGATGCGCGCGTTCGTGACGGAGAAGTATCGGAAGAGCTGAGAGGCGTGCTCGATCTTGAGTGAACCCATCGATGGCTTGCACTCTATGAGGATCTGAACCTCCCCGTCGCGCATGATCGCGTAGTCGACCTTCTCGCCCTTCTTGGTGCCCACGTCCGCCGTGAACTCCGGGACGACCTCCAGCGGGTCAAAAACGTCGTAGCCAAGAATCGTTGAGATGAACGGCATGACGAATGCGTTCTTCGTCGCCTCCTCAGTCCCGATCGCCGTCGCCTGGTTCTTCACCTTCGTCGCGAGGGAATCGAGACGCTCTGAAAACTCCACCGTTGCTCCATCTCTTCGTTGAACACGCTTTGATCCAGACGATAGCGGACCTGGGAGCGCAGCATGGGTGACGCAGCATATCGATATGCTGCGTCGCGTGAGCACTACGACGCCGGCCCGACTCTCACTCGAACTGAACGTCAGCCAGAAGCGCATCCGCGGCTTCCTTCGGGAGCAATACGGCAGGCTGCCCGAAGGCGTCGCCCGGTGGGAACTCGACGACAGCCAGGCTAATGCTGTGCGGACTCGGTTCGCCCGGCAGCTCCCACCCACCGACCCGACGCTCTGGACCCTCGAGATCGGCGACACCGTGCTGCGGCGAGAGATTCACGCCGCTTACGGAGGTCAGGAACAGGGCGGAATCATCACGCCCAGGTCGATTCCCGACATCCTCGTCATCACCAGCCCGGAAAGCGGAGCGAGGCACGGATATGACGCGTTTGAAGGACTACAGGAGGATGGCTCTTTTCTCTACACGGGCGAAGGCCAGCGTGGCCCCCAAATATTCGCGCGTGGGAACACAGCGCTTCGAGACGCGGCCGAGAATGGGCGTCCTATCCGCCTCCTCACGAAGCAAGGCACCTACGTCACCTACGTGGGGGAGTTCACGACAGGCGAGCCGGCGTTCAGCATTGAGACGATCCCGGACTCGGACGGGAATCTTCGCGAAGGAATCATCTTCAAGCTCGTGCCGGTTGACGCCGATGTGGAAGCACTCGATGCGCCATCCACGCCCCTTACAGAAAGTGCACAGGCCTCGTCCTGGACGCCTGCCGAGTCGTCGTCGTACGTCGTTGGAGCACCGCTGGTCCCTGGTGAGCGCGTCGTCTCTCGAATCGAGTTCGAGTTGCAGAAGGACTTCGGACAGTGGATCGAGTCCCGTGGTGAGACTCCTCAGCGCCTTCGCCTGAGCTCCGCAGGAGCCATGATCGAGCCGGATCTTTATGTCTCGGAGTCTGGCTGGATCGTCGAAGCGAAGAAGTCGCCCGCTCGTGAATATGTCCGCACCGCGATTGGGCAGGTCCTCGACTACTCGCTACTCGCTCGGGAATCCGGCAGGCCCGCAGTTCCCGTCGTCTTACTTCCCAGTCGACCGATCGCACATCTCGAGGCCTTGTTGTCCGAGTTGGGGATCCTCCTGATCGTCCGCGACGACGAGGGTTTTTTGGTCATCGAGTAGACGCCCCGGCCGCAAGTTCCGCGACAGATGGCAGGTCTGGAGCGGCCCAATCGAGATCCGTCAGATCGCTACGACGAACCCAGCGCAGTTCATCGTGATCGAGGCTCTGGGTCGGTGGATCTCCGAGCAACCTGGCGCGAAGACAAATGAGGCGGATGGTGCTTTCGCCGACCACGGTGTCATCCGTTCGAAGCGGGGCGGTGACCTCGATGGAGGCGCTGAGCTCTTCGCGTATCTCTCGCACCAGAGCCTCGCTGTGCGTCTCACCCTTTTCGAGTTTGCCGCCGGGGAACTCCCATTTCCCTCCAGCGGCCTTCTCCGGTCGGCGGCGGCACGCAAGGATCTTGCCTTCATGCTCGATGACGGCTGCAACGACCTCGATAACGCGGCTCCCGCTCACTATGCCTCCGAGAGCAAGCTAACAGGGAGTGTCCTCGGGGCCCCTTCTCCGACCCTGCTAGCGTCGCATCATGCCGTCGCCGCAGACTCTCGCCGCCCTTCGCGCCTTCGTAGCCGAACGGGACTGGGACCAGTTTCACTCGCCGGAGAACCTCGCCAAGAGCATCTCGATCGAGGCCGGCGAGCTCCTCGAGTGCTTCCAGTGGTCCGCAGACTTCGACCAAGAACAGGTCGAAGCGGAGCTCGCAGATGTTGTCACCTATTGCATCCACCTCGCGAACAAGATCGGCGTTGACCTCGACGAGATCGTCATGAAGAAGTTGGAGTCGACGAAGGCGAAGTACCCGGTGGAGCTGGCCAAGGGCCGCATGACGAAGTACACCAAGCTTTCCGAGGCGCCGGAGTGACAGATTTCAGCATCCAGCGCCTTCTTTTCCGCCGTGACGCTGTTGATACGTGGGCGCGTGACGACACCCGGCACACCAACTGGCCGGTTGTCTACGTGATCGAAGGCGATGCCCAGCGCAGTTCGCCCGGGCTCTACGTAGGTGAGACGGTGAGTGCTGCTACCCGGATGCGACAGCACCTCGCCGGCTCGAAGAAGAACGAGTCCCTCGAGTCGATTCGCGTCGTCGTGGATCACACATTCAACAAGTCAGTCTGCCTCGACCTTGAATCGCATCTCATCCGTTGGTTTTCCGGAGACGGCCGATACCGCATCCTCAACGGGAACGACGGGCTGACAGACGCGCAGTACTACGATCGCGACCTCTACCGTGAGTCTTTTCGTGACGTGTTTGAAGCGATGCGAGCAGAGGGGCTCTTCTCGCGGAGCATCCCTCAGATCGAGAATTCCGACCTCTTCAAACTCTCCCCCTTCAAAGCTCTGACAGATGATCAGGGCATCGCGATCATGGACATTCTGGAGGGGCTGATCGAAGATCTCGAAGACCCAGGCGCCCGATCAACGCTCGTTGTACAGGGCGACCCGGGAACGGGGAAGACGATCATCGCGATCTTCCTGATGAAATTGCTCGCCGACATCCGCGATTACGACGATCACGACGGGGTCGAGCCAGACTCTATGTTCTCGGAGTTCTTCGTCCCCGAGAATCGCGAGCTGCTCAAGACACTCCGCATGGCGCTCGTGATCCCGCAACAGTCTCTGCGCATGTCAGTGAAGAAGGTCTTCAAGAAGACGCCCAAGCTCGATGCTTCGATGGTGATGTCGCCATTCCAGCTCGGCGAATCGGACGAGGCGTACGACCTCGTACTCGTCGACGAAACCCACCGTCTCGGGCAGCGAGCTAACCAGGCTTCAGGCGTGCAGAACAAGAAGTTCCGAGAGATCAACGAGGCGCTGTTCGGAAGCGACAACCCTCGATACACCCAGCTCGACTGGATCAAGCGCCGGAGCAAGCATCAGCTCCTGCTCGTTGACGGCGAGCAGAGCGTGCGGCCCCATGATCTTTCGCCGGCGGCACTCAATGCCGAGATTGGTGGGGCCAAGGATACGCACCGCTTCTTCCGCCTGACCACCCAGATGCGCGTGCAGGCTGGAGCGGACTACGTCGAGTTCATCCGCGCTCTGTTGCGGGATGAAGCGCCATCGCTCCCCGACCTTGGCGAGTACGAGCTGCGCCTCTTCGACGACCTGGAAGAGATGCGCGATGCCATCCGGCAGAAGGATGCTGAGGTCGGTCTTTCCCGCCTCGTCGCAGGCTACGCATGGGACTGGGCGTCGAAGAAGAACCCGGACGCATTCGACATCGAGCTTGACGGTGAGCGAATGCGGTGGAACGGGACCGATAAGGACTGGATCAACTCGAAGGGGTCACTCGAAGAAGTTGGCTCGATCCACACCGTTCAGGGGTACGACCTGAACTACGCAGGCGTCATCATTGGACCGGACCTCCGCCTCAACCCGGCGACTGGTCGGATCGTCGCTGATCGGGAGAGTTATCGCGACAAGAAGGGCAAGGAGAACACCGGACACCTGAAGGACGCGTTCGGGGACGATGCTCTGTTGACGTTCATCCGGAACATCTATGGCGTGCTACTGACAAGAGGCATGCGAGGGACGTACGTCTATGTGTGTGATCCAGCCCTGAGAGAACGTCTGGCTTCGGCCCTCATGCGCTAGTTCTGTCCCCACCAAACGTCTCCCCCGAGCTCACCTGCTGCGCCACCCGCCGCAGCGCCAACAACAGCGGCTCCACCAGCACCGACCCCAGCACCACGTACCGCACGGCAGCTTCCGCAGACTCCCCCGGCACCCCCGCGATCTCCGCATCCGCAATCCGCCGCATGCTCGCGAGGTACTCCGCCATCACCGCGTCCTGCACGCTGAACCCGACGCGCTCCAACCCTTGCAGCGCTCGCGCCACCGCATGCAGCACGGCCGGGTCGCACATCCCGGGCTTCCACCCGAGCCCCGCGACAAGAGCCTCGGCCTCCGTCAGATCCAACGCCTCATCCACCGGCGGAGTGATCGCCGCATGCGCTGTTCCGAGCAGGTCGTTCGCACTCGCCGGCGGATCGTCCAGCGCGCCGAGCACCCGCCGCGTCTCGGCGATGCTCACGCCGGCGTCGAGCAGCGCGCGGATCACCCGCAGCCGCTCCACGTGCTTCTCGCCGTAGGCGGCCTGAGTCGCAGATGACCGCTCCCCCTCGGGCAGAAGCCCCTCGCGCAGGTAGTACTTGATCGTCGGTACCGTCACGCCTGTCTGCGCGGACAGTTCGGAAATTCTCATGGCCACCTCTTGACTTCGATAGTAGCGCTATCCATTATGGATAGTGAAACTATCCAACCAAGGAGTCATCATGTCGAAAGCCATCACGGGCCGCATGACCCACCGCCACGAGGGCGAGCTCGTCGTGTTCCACATCGGGATGCAGATCAACCGCTGGTGGCGCCCCGACCTGTGGATGCCGGCCTTCTTCGCCATGCCGGGGATGCTGCGCGAACTCAGCACCGACCCCGACTCGGGCATGCTCGGCTACCACCTGCTCTTCGGCTCAGGCGGACCCTACGTCGTGCAGTACTGGTCATCCGTCGACAAGCTCTACGCCTACGCGTCCAGCCCGAACCAGGAGCACCGCCCCGCCTGGACCGCCTTCAACCGCGCAGCCCGCAAGGCTCCGGGAGCGGTGGGAATCTGGCACGAGACCTTCCGCGTCGACACCGCTGAGAGCGTCTATGTGTCGACGAAGCCAATGGGGTTGCCGAAGGCGACGGAGCTGGTCGAGGTGCCGCGCCGTCAGGACCGGGCGCAGGCGCGGTTCGCGGAAGGGCGGACCGATGCAAGCCGCTCAACCGCTGGTTGACGCCCCCGGAGGACATCCGTGACCCGGGGGCTACTGGCGAGGCGCCGTGTGACTACGCCCGTCGACGCCGCTGCACTCGGGGACGCGGAAGGGGCGCTCGCTTCGGCCGAGGGTTCGAGACTTCCCCGCCCGCCTGAAACGCCTCAAAATGCGCCCGGCGGGACTCATCTTTGGCGTGACCATCGCGCACGTAAACCGACAGAGATCCGTGGATGCTCTCGCTCCACTTCTTCATGATCCCGCGCATGTCACGGAGCGCTTTCGCTGAGTCATGCTCGCCGTACACCTGAACCCACCTACGCGTCTTGTAGACGGCCCAGTCGAGCACTACCTCGGATTCGCGGCTTTCGCGATCGATGCCCTCGTATCGAACGAGCCCGGCATGTCGATCGGGATGTTCAGAAGAACCGCGCTCACTCGCGCTGTCCCACATTGTTCGCCACTCCTGGCCGGGTGCGAGCACGGGAATCGGATCCGGAACCGCGACGCGTTCACCACCTGCAGTTCCGTCTGAACGCACGGGCCACGGGTCGAGCTCGAGTCTCACATTTTGCGCGGCCGTCTGCCCATAGTTCTTGACGACGAGATCAATGATCGCCGGAGTGGCACCGGATGGCTCCGTATAGGCGACGACGTACGGTTGCGAGCGCTCCTTTTCCAGTTCCCTTGCCTGCCGGCGCGCGGATTGGGCCTCGGCCACTTGACCGCGAGCGTACGTCAGAGCGAACACCGCGACTACCAGCGTGAGGATGGTCGCGCCCGCGGTGATCCAATCCGCCACGTTCGGAGACTCAAGAGCTTCGATCAACTCAGCGAAGAGCACTGGAAAGTCGACGGAATCCATGGTCGCCATGATCCCAGATCAGCGATTCCCTTGGACAATCCGCCCCCAGAGGACAAGTACCCTCGCACCATGCCCACCGATAGCCCTCGCGCCTGGATCTTCGACGTCGACGGCACTCTCGCCCTCATCGGCGACCGCTCGCCGTACGACATGCGAAACGTGTCGATCGACACCCCGAACCACCCGGTCGTCGTCGCAGCTCAGGCGTTCGCCGCACACCCCGACGTCGATGCCCTGATCGTCGTCTCAGGCCGCGACGAGACCGCCCGTCGCGCCACCGAGGCCTGGCTGACGTTCAACGAGATCCCGTTCGACCGCCTCCTGCTCCGCCGCACCGGTGACCAGCGCGCCGACAACATCGTGAAGGCCGAGATCTACGACACCCACATCGAGCCGCACTTCACCGTCATCGGTGTCGTCGACGATCGCCGCAGCGTGGTCGAGATGTGGCGATCGCGCGGACTGACCTGCTTCCAAGTCGCCGAAGGGGACTTCTAGCCCACGCGACCCACCCTGTTGACCTTGTCCCGACGTCAATGTTTACAGTCGATCGACATGACCATTTCATTGATCGACAGCGCATCCGTGATGACGCACATCCTGAATGCAACCCCCGAGGCGCGCCCCGATCTGGTGCGCGAGATGTGGGCTCCGATGGCCGGGATGTACCACTTCATCCCCGGCGGGCTCGACATGGCCGACGTGCATCGGCAGAACTTCGGGTTCGATGCAGACGCCAATGCCGACCGACTGGGTGAGGGACTCGATGCCCTCATCACCGCTGACGCGTGGCGGCGCATCGAAGCGGCCCTCGAGACGGGAATCGCCGCTCTGAAGGCTGCTACCCCGGGCCTGGCCGTGCCCGACCTGACCGTGCTCCTCATTCTCGGCGACCCGAGCAACGACCACTTCATGACCGAGGTGCAGGGCCTCTCTGGGTTCGGCGGCATCAGCGGCTACATCGCCCTCACCGTCTGGCCGACCCCGCGCGTGCTCGACCGACTCGAAGCCATCGCCGTGCATGAGTTGCACCACAACGTCCGCTACTCACCCGGCGGCGTCGTGTGGAACCCGTCCACGGTGACGGTGGGCGAGCACGTCGTGTCCGAGGGCCTTGCCGACGTGTTCGCTTCGGAGCTGTACGGCGACTCGGGGTACACCCACTTCGTCTCCGAGCAGACCCGCACCGACGACGCCGTGCTGGCCAAGGTCGCTACCGGCCTCGACGTCACGGGGATGCAAGACTTCGCCGCCTGGGTGCTCGGCGACGCGACAGCCCGGCTGTTCGGGGCGGAGCCGGTCGGCCTGCCGACGGGAGCCGGCTACGCCGCGGGTGCACGAATTGTGCGGGAGTATCGTGAAGCGACCGGCCGCACGGCCGCTCAGTCCGCGCGAACCCCCACAGCCGACATCCTGTCGACCGCTCTGCCGAGGCTCGGACTCGCCGGCATGACCGCCGCTGAGCATCACTGAAACCGTGGAGACCGCGATGGAGTGGACCGTCAACGAAGTCGCCGAACGTGCGGGCATCAGCGGCCGCACCCTGCGCCATTACCACCGCATCGGACTCCTCCCTCCCGACCGCGTCGGGTCCAACGGCTACCGCTACTACGGACCCGACGCGGTCGCTCGACTGCAGCGCATCCTGCTTCTTCGCGACACCGGCATGCCCCTGGCCGAGATCGCGTCGGTCCTGGACGCCGCAGAGACTCCCGCCGCCGAGATCACCGCGCTCCGATCGCACCTGGAGCAACTGGCGGCTGAGCGCAGCGCTGTCGATGACCGCATCGCCGCGGTCGAGCACACCCTGAGCATGCGAAGCCAGGGCCGCGAACCGCAGATGGATGTGATGCTGCAGGGCTTCAACGACGGCTATGAGACGCAGGTCGTCGAGCAGTGGGGACGCGAGGCCTTCGAAGCGTCCAACCGGTGGTGGCACGGCAAGTCCGTCGGCCAACAGAAAGAGTGGAAGGCGAGGACGGACGCCCTCCTCGCGCGCTGGCGCGCCCTGCAGGAAGAAGGCCATGAACCGGGCTCCCCGGATGCGCGCGAGCACGCCGCCGCTCACCTGGAGTGGTTCGCCGAGATTCCCGGAACCCCCACCCACTCCGGCGACGCCACGAACTCCGCAGCGATGGTCCTCGGCATGGCCGACATGTATGCGGAAAACCCCGACTTCCACGTCACGTTCGGCAGCGAGGCCGCCGCGAGATTCGCCGCCGACGCACTGCGCCTCCACGTGCAGGAGCACCGGCTTCGCATGCCAACCAGGTCACGGCTTCCGTCGTGAATTGCGCACGGCCACGGAGCGATTGGTGAGATTGACGCCGATCACAAAGGCCAGGAGCCCGATCACGAGGTACGCCGGAAGCGCGTCTCCGGCCGCGCTGTCGAGGTTTCCCGACGAACCGAACCACGCAAGGACCGCGAACCACACCAGAACGGGAACGATGGCGAGAAGAGTGCCGAGCTTCCTGCCCGCTCGCCCCACCATCACTCCCCAGAGGAGAAGAGCTACGCCTACCGCGACATAAAGCATGATGTCTATCTCTAGCAGTTCCTCACCCACGGCCACCACACACCCGCCGGCCCACCAACGCCGACAACGTAGTGGATCGAGATGCATCGGTTGCCCACCAGTTGTGTCGCACCGATCGCGGCGACTGTTGTACACGCGACTTGAAGGAGCTTCGCAAATGGCACAGGTGACTTGCTCAGCACGCCAGCGCAGGCCGCGTAGCCTCCGACGGCCAGGCGGCTCTCAGCCTTGTTCAGGTGGACCTGAATGTACGGTCCAAAGAACTGCACCGTCGGATCTGCGACAACGGGGAAGGTCGCTCCAGTCGTGTCGACGATCTGCGTGAGGGTTGAACCGGAGATCTCATAGTGCGTAGGTAGCGGCTGACCCGCTGCATCGATGGCCCAAGGAGCTTCGACACCACCCACGAAGCCATCAGCATCCGAAACCGACACCGACCCGTCGCCGAGGAGCAGCAGCTGAGTGCCGCTCTCGAAGGTCCACTCGGGATACTCCTCAGGTGGAGCAGACAGGATTGCCGAGAATCTCGTCGCTCCTTCCTCAGGAAAACTGACTGCATAGGTGACGGAGTCGCCTTCCGCGATTGCGTACTGGTCCGCCTCGGAGATCTCTGCCCCTTCGGAGCCACCCAAAGTGACTTCCGAATCGATTCCATTCAGAGCGACCGATGTGTCAGGGCCGTCCGCCTGCAGCATCGGCAACCCGACGTCCGACGGCGTGGGAGTTCCTACCGCAGCAGTCTCAGCGTCCTCGAGAACATCGGCGATATCGCTCGGCTCCCCCGGGACGGCCGCCTGCGCAG
Source organism: Microbacterium sp. NPDC058269 (assembly GCF_042881445.1). Taxonomy (NCBI): domain Bacteria; kingdom Bacillati; phylum Actinomycetota; class Actinomycetes; order Micrococcales; family Microbacteriaceae; genus Microbacterium; species Microbacterium sp. NPDC058269. The sequence continues at coordinate 1,657,521 of NZ_JBHVXT010000001.1, read as the reverse complement.
TAGCGGGAAGCAGAGCGAGAACAAGACTGAGTCCACCTGCAAGGAGAATGCCGCGAGATCGCATTGCTTGTGTCATGTGACACATGAAAGCACACATATGAGGTCATAACCGATATTCTCGACCACAGCGCATCTGTCGAGTGCAGCATTGAGAACCGCGAACGTCGCGCCACTCAGCAATCCAGCGAGAGGCTCAGCCCGCCGCAATCCCCCGCAACAACCGCACCACGGTCTCTTCCACCCGCTCCGCACTCAACGGCTGCCCGATCAGCGCGGAGTACGACGCCATCGCGATGAACTGATCCGCGATCGCGGCAGCATCCACATCCGCCCGCACATCCCCGTCGGCACGCCCGCGCGACACCCGCTCGGCCACCCACTCGCGAATAGGCGCTGCCAGCCGCTCGTTCAACACCAAGCCCAGCTCGGGGTCGGCCGCCGTCACTTCGATGAGCGCCCGCGCCAGCGCCACACCCTCGGGCCGAGCCAGCCCGTCAGACATCGCCGAGAACCACGCCCGCAGGTCCGCACCGAGGTCGCCCGTCATCGGCACCGACACCTCGGCGCCCGGCAGCGCTCCCTCGAGCAGCGCCTCACCGAGGATCGCGGCCTTCGACGGCCACCACCGGTAGATCGTCTGCTTCGAGACCTCGGCGTCGGCGGCGAGACCCTCGATCGTCACGGCCTCGTAGCCGTCTGCGGCGAGCGCGCGCCGCATCGCCTCCAGCACGGACTGGCGGGCTTTCTCACTGCGAGGACGAGGCACCTTTCGAGCGTACTCAGGCGTACACTGGAACATAAGTAGACGCACCGTTGCGAAACGCGAAACTCGAACAAGGAGAAAGAGCATGGCCCTCACCGCACACTCCACCATCGGCGACTGGATGAACGACCCGACCGGCGGGCCTCTCATCCGCGCGCTCTTCGAGAAGACGGGTGCCGACCCCGAACTGCTCACCCCCGTACTCGGCCTCCCCCTGCAGCAGCTCGTCGCGATGAGCCAGGGTCAGCTCCCCCAGTCGGTCGTCGACGACCTGGTGCGCGCGGCCAACGACGGCGAGATCCCCGAAGATGACGCCTCCGAGGGCTGGACCGAGAAGGTCACCTCCGGCCGCTTCGCCGGCAAGACCGTGATCGTCACCGGCGCCGCCTCCGGCATCGGCAAGGCCACCGCCTCCCGCATCGCCCGTGAAGGCGGACGCGTGATCGCCAGCGACATCGCCGCCGAGAAGCTCGACGCCCTCAAAGCCGAGCTCCCGGACGCCGACATCGTCACGGTCGCGGGCGACCTCACGAAGCAGGACGCGATCGACGCCGTCCTCGCCACCGCGGGCGACCGCATCGACGGCCTCGCGAACGTCGCCGGCATCAACGACGACTTCTCCCCCGCGGGCGAGACCCCGGATGCCGTCTGGGACCGCGTCATCGCGATCAACCTGACGGCTCCGTTCAAACTCATGCGCGCGGTCATCCCCGTCATGGAAGCTGCCGGGCGCGGCGCGATCCTCAACGTCTCGAGCGAGGCGGGCCTGCGCGGCAACGCCTCGGGCAATGCCTACACGGCCAGCAAGCACGGCATCATCGGCGTCACCAAGTCGGCGGCCTTCATGTACGGGCCGAAGGGCATCCGCGTGAACTCCGTCGCCCCGGGCGGCGTCGCCACCGGCATCCCGATGCCTCCGAACATGTCGGAGTACGGATCCGGCCGCCTGGCCCCGTTCCAGCAGGCCATCCCGACCGTGGCGACGGCCGAGCACCTGGCGGCCTCGATCACCTTCCTGCTGTCGGACGACGCCGTGAACATCAACGGCGCCATCCTCGCCTCAGACGGCGGATGGTCGGTGCAGTAAGCCGCACCCGCGAGACCAACGCCCCGCCGACCCGAACGGCGGGGCGTTTCGCGTATCCGGCATCCCCGATAGCCGTGTCCGCGCCCTCGACCTAAACTCGTCGCCATGCTGAAGCTCGTGTCGGTCGTGATCCGCGTGAACGACCTCCCCGCGCAGTCCACGTTCTGGAGGGCAGCGCTCGACTACGTCGAACGCGACCCGGCCGAAGACGACTGGGTCGTGTTGAAGCCGCGCGATGCCGACGCTCCCTGCATCGCGCTCGACGCTCACCACTCCGAGCGGGTGCTGCCTCCGCGCATCCACCTCGACATCTACGCCGAGGATCAGACCGCCGAAGTGCAGCGGCTCCTCGACCTGGGCGCGCGCGAGGTGCACTGGGACGGCCGCCCGGCCGACGCCGACTACGTGATCATGGAAGATCCGGAAGGCAACCGCTTCTGCATCGTCGATCGCCCCGACTGGCGGGGTTGGGAGCGCGCGGGCGAGGGGTGACCCCGCGACGCGCCGACGTCACTCCTGCGTGAGGCGCACCGTCATCGTCGTGCCCATGGCCGTGACGTCGTAGGAGAGCTCGCCGTTCTCGAACGTGAACGTCTTGGTGTCATCGCCCGACGCGAGGATGGCCGAGTCGGTCTTGGTCTTGTCGTTGGCCGAGTCCCAGGCGAACGAGGTGGAGCCGTCCTGCGGAACCTCGACCGTGCCCGCCCAGTAGAGCGACTTGGTGTCGGGTGCGTTCCAGAAGACCTCGATGGTGTCGGCGGTGATCGTCGCCGTCTGAAAGCTCTCGGGATCGTTGGAGTTCGACTGCTTCCACTCGCCGGTCAGGTCGACGGGCTCGGGCGCCTCCTGCTTCTCCTCCGATGTCGACGACTGCGTGTCGCCCTTGGGGCCATTCGACGCCGGCTCACCACTGCACCCGACGACCCCCACCCCGAGCAGCGCAAGGAGAGCGAAGGCGGACACAGTCTTGGCGGCAGCAGCGTTCATGATTTCTTTCTGAGGAGGGAGTCGAGCGACGACTGTGACGCTAGCAGACCCCGGGGGAGTACTCGCATCCGCGCAGTTCGGCGTGAGAGCGACCCATCACGCGTCAGCCAGCATCCGATCCACCCACACCGGATGCGGCAGCTCTTCGATCTCGTCACGCGTGAACCATCCGACCTCGACGACCTCGTGCTGATCGGGCACCGGCGGGTCGAGCAGCTCGCACGCGAACGCGGTCGACACGTATGACACGCGATCGCCGTTCGGATAAGTCACGACGAGCGATTCACCGCCGAAGGCACCGACGATCCCCGTGATGCGGATGCGTGCGCCGATCTCCTCCTGCACCTCGCGAGCGATCGCCTCATCCGGATCCTCGCCCGGCTCGACGCCTCCGCCGATCAGACCCCACTCGTCCGACCCCGACGTCCGCGCAAGGAGGAACCGCTCCCCCTCGCGGATGACCGCGGTCACACCGGGCAGCAGAAGGAGGTCATGACCGATCCGGGCGCGGATCGACTGGACGTAGTCGGAGAACGGCATGGCGGGAGCCTAGGTCGGCCGGATGCCCATCTGCACGACGGGCACCGGGTCGGTCAGACTCCCCGCACCCGCGCCACAGCCGCCCGCACGAGGGCGGCATTCCCCGGCGCGGGCGCACCGTCGGGAAGCAGCAGAGTGTCTTCCAACCCGATGCGCGTCGCACGTCCGAGCTCGACCGCGAGGTCGAACACCGGCCACGTCGAACCCTCTTCACCGTGGAGCAGGATCGGCAGATCAGGCTCCTCGAGCTCGACGTGCGCGATCATCCCCTCGGCGTGCTCACGGAGCAGCTCGGTCGGCTCGTCGGGGAGCTCGATCAGCACCCGCAGGCACTCACCTCTCACGGGCGAGCGTTTCCACACCTCGAAGCCGGCCGCATCCCAGAGTCCGGCCTCGACCGCGACGCCGCGCTTCAGCAGCAGGGCAGCCACCTCGTCGGCCCCAGCCTCGTGCCAGTTGACCGAGGCGTGATCGGGCAACTCCGTCCACGCCTCGATGACCGCGAGACGACGCTCGACATCGGGCTCGGCCCACGCTCCCGTGGTCACCCCGACCGGCACCCCGGGAATCGCGGAGCGCACCGCCCACACCCACCGGGCGACATCATCGGCGGCGAGACTGTCGCGCCCGGCCGCATCCTTCGGGTGCACGTGCACCTCCTGCGCTCCCGCAGCGACGGCACGCGCGGCATCGTCGGCCACGACCGAGGCGTCCGCACTCAGCCACGGGTGCTCGACCGGCTCGCGGGCGCCGTTGACGCATGCCTGCAACAGCATCCGTCGGTGGGGGTCGGAGTCCGACGCCACCGTCATCGGCCGATCAGCTCGCGCGGGTGCAGGTCGTAGGCGGAGGAGTCGGCCGACGGGCCCTCTTCCGTGCGCACCGTGTGCTTGACCTGACGCGCGACCGCCGCACTGCGACCGACCTTCACCGCCTCGGCCTCGCTCACGAAGCTACTGCCCAAAGTCTGGGATTCGCCCTCGATGCGGTTGAACCAGATGCCGTGGCGGTGGAACGTCTCGATATCGCCTGCAGCCATGCGGGATCCCTTCTCTCGCGTTCCTTTCTACGTCAGGCGTCCGACACTGAAGAGGGCCTTGACAGCATCCGCGCCGCCATCCGACGCCCCTCGATCAGGCCGCGAGACCAGCCCGACGCACCGCATCGCCCATCGCCGCGAACGCCTCTTCGAGGATCGGACGGGGAGTTGCGAACACGACCCGCGCGAAGCCCTCGGCACCGCGCCCGAGCAGGCGCCCCTCGGTCAGCACGACCCCGGCCTGCTCACGGAAGAACTCAGCCGGCGGTCCCGGAATCCCCAGCGCAGAGGTATCGATCCATCCGATGTATGTCGCCTCGGGCACCCGATACACGGCTCCGGGAAGATGCTCGTCCACCAGCGATGCGAGCTCGCGGCGCGATCCGTCGAGGTACTCGATCACCTCCGTCAGCCACGGCTTCCCCGACCGATACGCAGCCGTCGAGGCGACGACACCGAGGGTGGCCGCACCGTGCTGCACCGCGAAGCCGAACCGCTTGTACAGCTCCTGGTCGGCATCGTTCGAGGTGATCAGCTGCGCGGTCTTCAACCCGGGGATGTTCCAGGCCTTCGACGCACTCGTGCCCGTCACCGTGTGCGCGGCCGTCGCCTCCGACACCGACGCGTAGGGCACGAATGGCGCACCGTCGTATCGCAGTGGCGCGTGGATCTCATCCGCGAACACCCGCCCGCCGTGCCGCTCGACGATCTCGGCGATCGCCTCCAGCTCCTCGCGCCCGACGATCGTGCCGGTCGGGTTGTGCGGGTTGCAGAGCACGAGCGTCCGCGCCCCCGCGGCGAACGCCTCGTCGATGCGCTGCAGGTCGTGCTGCCAGCGCCCGTCGACCTCGACACCCGGCACCTCGATCACCGGATGCCCGATGGCAGGCAGATACGTCAGGAACGGCATGTACGCCGGAGTCGGCACGATCACGGGCGAGCCCGCCGGCGCATACTCCTGCACGGCGACCCCGAGCGCGGCCATCACGTCCGATACCGGATGCACCCGCTCCGGATCGACCGTCCAGCCGTACTCACCCTGCATCCACTCGGACGTCGCCTCGCCCAGCTGCGCCGCCTGCGGAGGTGAGAGGTAGCCCAGGTTCTCGCCGTCGATCGCCCGGTGCAGCGCCTCCGTGATCTCGGGAGCCACCCCGAAGTCCATCTCCGCCACCCACGCCCCGATGTGTCCAGGATGCAGACTCCACTTGCGGCTCTGCGGCCGATCGAGGAAGAGACGGGTGCGCGCATCGAACGGATGCGAGGGAAGAGACGAACGGTCCGCGGTCATGGTCGAAGTTCCCGCCGGCTCAGCCGACGGCGTCGATACAGGACGTGTGCAGGACGCGGATCTCGGACACGGGGACTCCATTCGCAACGGGTCCCACCAATCTACGGATACCGCTGTGCCGTCGCATTTCGCGTTTCCATCCGTGACGCGATTCCGGGCCCCGCCGAGAGACGGCCCCGACCGGGGCACCGGCCGGGGCGTGAACAACTCCGGAGAATCACCCCGCAGATGGCTCGAATCGCCTCTCGGAACCGGATCTGCAGAAGTTCTCCTGAGTTATGCACGCGACTCCCGGGACAGTGCCCGGAACCGAGGCTCAACCGGCGACGTCGAGCACCCAGGTCACGCCGAAGCGGTCGGTGAGCATGCCGAAGCCAGCCGACCACGCCGACGCGGCCAACGGCTCGACGATGGTCGCGCCCTTGGAGAGCCCGTCCCAGTAACGCTGGATCTCGTCGAGGGAGTCGGCCCGCAGCGACTGGAAGAAGGTGCGGTCGGTAATGGTCGCTCCGTTCTCACGGCGCGTGGCCCCGGCGGTCGCCGCCGGGTCCTGGTCGTCCTGGCCCGGGATGTCGTAGGCCATCAGGCGGATGGCCGTGGGGGACTCGAGCTGCCCGAACACGATCTTGTCGAAGCCGGGGATGCCCTCGGGCATGCCGAACTGTCCGTACGTCGCCGCGGTCACCTCGCCGCCGAAGACTGACTGGTAGAACTCCAGCGCCTGGCGGGCCGTGCCGCGGAAGTTCAGGTGGGTCGTGGTGCTGATGGTCATTGGGGTCTCCTTCTGCTGCGTTTCTTCTGCCGCGCTCCTCCGTTCGGGACCGCGTGAAAGCAACGATCCCAGCGGTAGCGGTCGGTTTCTGTCCTCTACTTCGATCAGACTGAACCCATGACCGGAAGCTCGTCACGCATGCTCGCGCTGCTGTCGCTGCTGCAGACACCGCGGGACTGGCCAGGCCGCGTGCTCGCCGAACGGCTGGAGGTCAGTGCGCGCACGGTGCGCCGAGACGTGGACCGCCTTCGCGAGCTGGGCTACCGCATCGGTGCGATCAAGGGTCCGGACGGCGGCTACCGTCTCGCGGCCGGATCGGAACTTCCTCCCCTGCTGTTCGACGACGACCAAGCAGTCGCGATCGCCGTGGCACTGCAGACGGTGCCGTCGAGCGGGATCGACATCGACGAGGGCGCCGCCCGCGCACTCGCCACCGTGCGCCAGGTGATGCCGTCCCGCCTACGCCATCGCGTCGACGGCATCCGCTTCACCGACGCCGAGAACACGACCAGGGTCGCCCCGGCGGTGCTGGAGGCGGCGAGCGCGGCCGTCCGCGACCTCCAGGTGCTGCGCTTCGACTACGGCTCCGACCGGGACCGCCCCGCCCGACGCACCGAGCCGCACGCCGTCGTGGCGCGCGAGGGACGCTGGTACCTACTCGCGTGGGATCTGGAGGCCGAGGACTGGCGCACGTTCCGCCTCGATCGGATGGCACCGCGCATCCCGACCGGACCGTCATTCACGCCGCGCCCCTTGCCTGCCGCGGATGCGCAGACCTTCCTCGCAGCGCGGGCGAAGGGCTCGACGGCGGAGGACCGCTGGCCGTGCGTGGGGGAGGTCGTGATCGCGCTTCCTGCTCGCGATATCGCGCCCTGGGTCGGCGACGGGGAGCTGGAGGAGCTCGCCGACGGCTCGTGCCGCGTGATGGTCGGGTCATGGTCGTGGGTGGGCGTGCTGGCCTCGGTCGCGCGGTTCGACGCACCGTTCACCGTGGTGGGTCCGCCAGCACTGCGGGAGGCTGCCGCACTGCTGGCCGAGCGGTTCGCCGCGGCGGATGACTCGCCCTCTTGATCCTTCGAGTTTCACGACCTTTCCGCATTTCCCGGCGCGAGGCCGCGACGGAGCGACATCCGTTCCGAGATTCAAGTTTGCTGACCTTATGACAAACTTTGCCATCGGCATTAGCGTGGGGGCATGGCCACGATGAACATCTCTCTTCCGGACGCACTGAAGGACTTCGTCGAAGCTCAGGTGACCGAACGCGGCTACAGCAACAGCAGCGAGTTCGTGCGTGAGCTGATTCGCCACGAGCAGTCTCGGGAGCAGTTGCGGTCGCTCGTCGTCGACGGGATGACGTCGGGGCCCGGTTCCGTGGTGGACCAGGCGTATTTCGACCGCCTTCGAGACCGCGTCCACGCCGACGCGCCCGACGCGTGACCCCGCAGCGTCTCGTCACGACTCGGCGGGCCGACGACGACATCGCCGGCGCGGTCACCCGTTATCTCGGTGACGCTGGGCCGGAGGTCGCGCTCGAATTCATCGACGATCTCCGGCATGCGATGGGTCGACTCACCGCATACCCCTCGCTCGGATAGGCCCGCTTCGAGCTGGTGACCGAGATTCCCGACATCCGCGCCTTCCCTCTTCGGAGCCACCCGTACCTCGTCATCTACACCGACGACCCTGATGCTGTACGAGTGCACCGGGTGCTCCACACGCGGAGAGACATCGCCGCGGTCCTCATTGACCGACTCTGACTCCGCAGCCCGCGGGAGAGCCGCCCCACCCGCGCCGGTAGACTGAGCCTGCCCCGCCGGCCCCTTCCTTTGGAGTGCGCGTGACCACCGCCCCTGCACCTTCCCACCAGCACGTCCCCGACTCCGTCGAGAACGCGATCGCGACGCCCGAGAAGGAGCAGCCGTACGCGGCCCTCGGACTCAAGCCCGACGAGTACGCGCGCATCAAGGAGATCCTCGGCCGCCGCCCCACCTCGGGCGAGCTGGCGATGTACTCCGTCATGTGGAGCGAGCACTGCTCGTACAAGTCGTCGAAGAACTACCTCCGTCGCTTCGGCCAGAAGGTCAGCGACGAGATGAAGGAACGCCTGATGGTGGGCATGGGCCAGAACGCGGGCGTCGTCGACGTCGGCGAGGGCTGGGCCGTCACCTTCAAGGCCGAGTCGCACAACCACCCGTCGTTCATCGAGCCCTTCCAGGGTGCGGCGACCGGCGTCGGCGGCATCGTCCGCGACATCATCTCGATGGGCGCCCGCCCGGTCGCAGTCATGGACGCCCTGCGCTTCGGTGCGGTCGACCACCCCGACACCGCCCGCGTCGTGCACGGCGTGACCAGCGGCATCAGCTTCTACGGCAACTGCCTGGGACTTCCGAACATCGGGGGCGAGACGGTGTTCGACGCCGTCTACCAGGCCAACCCCCTCGTGAACGCGCTCGCGGTGGGCGTGCTGCGCCACGAAGACCTCAAGCTCGCCAACGCGACCGGCGTCGGCAACAAGGTCGTCCTGTTCGGTGCCCGCACGGGTGGCGACGGCATCGGCGGCGCGAGCATCCTCGCGTCCGACTCCTTCGACTCGACCGGCCCGACCAAGCGTCCCGCCGTGCAGGTGGGCGACCCGTTCGCCGAGAAGGTGCTCATCGAGTGCTGCCTCGAGCTGTACCGCGGCGAGCTCGTCGAGGCCATCCAGGATCTGGGCGCTGCCGGCATCTCCTGCGCGACCAGCGAGCTCGCAGCCAACGGCAACAGCGGCATGAAGGTCTCGCTCGACAACGTGCTGCTGCGCGACCCCACGCTCACGGCCGAGGAGATCCTCATGTCGGAGTCGCAGGAGCGCATGATGGCGATCGTCGCGCCCGAGAAGCTCGACGCGTTCCTCGCGGTCGTGAACAAGTGGGAGGTCGAGACCTCCGTGCTCGGCGAGGTCACCGGCGACGGACGCCTCATCATCGACTGGCAGGGCGAGCGCATCGTCGACGTCGACCCCTCGACCGTCGCGGTCGACGGCCCCGTCTACGACCGTCCGGTCGCGTACCCGACGTGGATCGACGCCCTGCAGGCGGATGCCGCCGAGAACCTGCCCCGCGCGAACGACCCGGAGACGCTGCGCGAGCAGTTCCTGAACCTCGTCGCCTCGCCGAACCTGGCCGACACGAGCTGGATCACCAACCAGTACGACTACTACGTGCTCGGCAACACGGCCCTCAGCTTCCCCGACGACGCCGGCATGATCCGCGTCGACGAGGAGTCGGGTCTCGGCTTCGCGGTCTCGACCGACGCCAACGGCCGCTACTGCCAGCTCGACCCCTACGCAGGCGCGCAGCTGGCCCTCGCCGAGGCGTACCGCAACGTGGCTGTGACCGGTGCCGTGCCGACCGCGATCACCGACTGCCTGAACTTCGGCTCTCCCGAGAACCCCGAGGTCATGTGGCAGTTCGGCCAGACGGTCGACGGCCTGGCCGACGGCTGCTACGAGCTGGGCACCCCGGTCACCGGCGGCAACGTCTCGTTCTACAACCAGACCGGCGATGTGCCGATCCACCCGACCCCGCTGGTCGGCGTGCTCGGCATCATCGACGACGTCTCGCGCCGCATCCCCTCCGGATGGCAGGACGAGGGCCAGAACATCTACCTGCTCGGCACTACCTCGACCGAGCTCTCGGGTTCGGCGTGGGCCGACGTCGTGCACCAGCACCTCGGCGGTCTGCCCCCGAAGGTCGACCTCGCCGGCGAGAAGCGTCTCGCCGGCCTGCTCTCCGCTGCCCGCGACGAGTGGCTGATCTCCTCGGCGCACGACCTCTCCGAAGGCGGCCTCGCGCAGGCACTCGCCGAGGGCGTCATGCGCTTCGGCGTCGGCGCGCGCGTCTGGCTGAACGAGATCCTCGAGCGCGATGGAGTGGATGCCGCATCCGCTCTGTTCTCCGAGTCGACCGGCCGCGTGCTGGTGACCGTTCCGCGCGAAGACGACGTCAAGTTCCGCGGCCTCTGCGAAGGCCGCGACTACCCGGTGATGCGCATCGGCGTGACCGATAGCGAGGGCGCGAAGCTCGAAGTGCAGGGCGTGTTCACCGTCTCGGCCGCCGAGCTGCGCGAGCGCTCGCAGGCCACCCTCCCGTCGTACTTCGGCCCGACCGTCACGGAGGCCACCGCATGAGCGACGTCAGCCGGCAGAACCCGAACGAAGAGGATTACGGCGACCTCGGCGAGAAGCGCAACCGGCGCATCCGCATCGTCGCGTGGACCGTCATCATCGCGCTCGTCCTCGGCGGTGGCGGCGCGACCGTGATCACACTGCTCCTCGGCTGACGCGCACTCGACCCGGCACGCCACCTCTCGACCGCTCTCTTCCGAAGGCGTACCCTCGGGCGGGAACGGAGGCAGCATGAGCATCCAGCCGGTTGACGTCGCCCGAGACGAAGACATCGAGGGGTTCATCCTCGGCTCGCCCGTGAGCATCATGCGCGAGTTCATCACAACTCCGGGGCGCGGGCCGCGTCTTCATCTTCATCCGTACGCCGAGACGTTCGTGATCCACCGCGGTCGCGCCCTCTTCACGGTCGGGGAGGAGCAGGTTGTCGGCATCAGCGGGCAGATCCTCGTCGTCCCGGCGCTCGTCTCGCACCGGTTCGAGGTGCTCGACGGCGGCACGTACGAGGCCACGCACATTCACGCGAACGACCGCTTCGTCACGGAGTGGCTCGAGTAGCGGGAGAACGTCGAGTGCTCAGCGGGTGAAGAGGTACCGGATCAGTTCGATGATCCCGTCGGGTCCGTGGCTCTCGCGGCCCAGCGATTCCACGATGATCGCGCCCAGGATCGCCCGACCGATCTGCGCGATCGGTGCATCTTCCGGCAGCTGACCGTCGCGGATGCCGCCGCGCAGCCGCTCGGACAGGTGCTGTTCGACGCCGAGGCTTCCGCCGAGGTGGGCACCGACCGCGGCATCTTCGGCGGCGGCCGCGACCAGCGACTGCAGCAACGCCTGGCCCTGCGTGCTCGCGAGGATTCCGAAGACCGACTGCAACCACGTCTCGACGTCGGCAAACAGGTCGCCTGTGTCGGGCACGACGAAGTCGACGGGGATGAGGCGTCCGTCCACCAGGCAGTCGGCGATCAGTGCGCCCCGCGACGGCCACCAGCGGTAGATGGTCTGCTTGCCGACGCCGGCTTCCTTGGCGATGCCCTCGATCGTGAGCCGGTCATACCCCTGCGCGTGGAACAGCCGGGAGGTCGCGTCGAGGATCGCCTCGCGCGCCGCCGTGCTGCGCACGGGCCCGCTCCGATGCTCGTTGACCATGGATTCAGGATAGCTACAGATCCCTAGACGAGACGTGCCGTATGATCTTTCGAGTCTGAAGGAGACCACTGTGGCATCACTGCTCTACCGTCTGGGTTCGTTCGCTGCACGTAAGGCCTGGACGGTGATCGTCTCGTGGGTCCTGATCCTCGGCATCGGCGTCGGCGCCTTCCTCACCCTCGGCGGCACACTGAGCAACAGCTTCGACATCCCGGGCACCGCCTCCGGTGCGGTGATCGATGAGCTCGCCGACAAGCTGCCCGACACCGCCGGCGGCACGGGCACGGTCGTGTACAAGACCGAAGACGGATCGCCCTTCACCGAAGAGCAGAAGAAGGCCATCTCCGATCTCGCCGTGAGCGCCGAAGATCTCGACGGCGTCGCACGGGTGATCGATCCGTTCGACGCGCAGAAGCAGCAGGACGACCAGGCGCAGAAGCTCGCCGACGGGCAGACGCAGATCACCGACGGCCGCACGCAGTTGGATGCCGCCCAGACGCAGCTCGACGCCGGCAGGGCCCAGCTCAACGACGGTCTCACGCAGCTCACGGCGGCCCGCGCCCAGGCAGAGCAGTCCGGTGCCGGCTCCGCTCAGCTCGCCGCCCTCGACGCCCAGATCGCCGCCGTGAACGCGCAGCTCGCCCAGCTCTCGGCGCAGAACGCACAGCTCGACGAGTCGCGCATCACGCTCGACGACAACGCCGACCAGGTGGAGCTGGGCTCGACCCTCCTCGACCTGGCCGACGGCATCGGCGTGGTCTCCGAAGACGGATCGACCGCCATCGTCAACATCTCGTTCGTCGACCCGCGCCTCGAGCTCTCGGAAGAGGTGAAGCAGGGCGCGATCGACCACTTCGAGTCGGCTCCGATCGACGGCGTCGAGGTCGACTTCGGCACCGACATCGCGCAGGGCGTCCCCGAGATCTTCGGTGTCGGCGAGGCTGTCGGGCTCGTGTTCGCCGCGATCGTCCTCATCGTGATGCTCGGCTCGCTCCTCGCCGCCGCCCTCCCGATCGTCACGGCCATCGTCGGCGTCGGAGTCGGCGTCACGGCATCCCTCACCTTCTCCGGAGTGGTGAACATGGCGTCGGTGACCCCGGTCCTGGGTGTGATGCTCGGCCTCGCGGTCGGCATCGACTACTCGCTGTTCATCGTCAACCGACACCGAAAGCAGCTGCTCGCCGGGGTCCCGGTGCGCGAATCCATCGGCCTCGCCACGGGCACCTCCGGCACGGCCGTCGTGTTCGCCGGCACGACCGTGATCGTCGCACTGCTCGCGCTCAACGTGACCGGCGTGCCCTTCCTCGGCCTCATGGGCACGGTCGGCGCGGTCTGCGTCGCGGTCGCCGTGCTCGTCGCGATCACCCTCGCACCCGCGATTCTCGGGCTCGTCGGCACGCGCCTGCTGAGCCGTCGCGCCCGCGCCACGATCGGCCAGGAGCACGCTGCGGGCAAGCCCGTGAAGCGCATGTCGACCCTCCGCGCGATCGTCACCGCGCTCGTGAGCGTCGTCGCCCTGCTGATCATCGCGATCCCCGCGATGTCGATGCGGCTCGGACTGCCCGACGGATCGAGCGAGCCCAGCGACTCCACCAGCTACCGCGCCTTCCAGACCGTCGACGAGCAGTTCGGCGAAGGCGCGAACGGGCCGCTCCTCGTCACCGCGACCCTCGACGACGCGGTCAGCGACGACGACCTGCTCTCCACGCAGGTCACGATCGCCCAGGCCATCGCGGATCAGGACGACGTGGTGGCCGTCGCGCCGATCGCAGCATCCGACGACAACACCCTCCTCGCGTTCCAGGTCGTGCCCGAGGAGGGCCCGAACAGCGCGTCGACCGAGAAGCTCGTGCAGGACCTCCGTTCGATGCCGAAGGTGGGCGACGGCATCACTCTCGGCGTCGCGGGTCAGGCGGCCATCAACATCGACATCTCCGAGGCACTGGCCGGAGTCCTACCGTTGTACCTCGTGGTCGTGGTCGGACTCTCGCTCCTCATCATGATCGTGGTGTTCCGCTCGCTGCTCGTGCCGCTCATCGCGACGGGTGGGTTCGTGCTCTCGCTGTTCGCGACGTACGGCCTGATCGTGGCGGTGTTCCAGTTCGGCTGGGGTGCCGAGATCATCGGGCTGCACAGCACCGGGCCGATCCTGAGCTTCCTCCCCGTGATCCTCGTCGGCATCCTGTTCGGGCTCGCGATGGACTATCAACTGTTCCTCGCCTCCGGCATGCGCGAGGCCTACGTGCACGGGGCCTCGGCACGCGATGCCGTCGCCCAGGGGTTCCGCGCCGGACGCTCGGTCGTGATCGCCGCCGCCCTCATCATGGTGTCGGTGTTCGGCGGGTTCATCTTCTCGGAGTCGACGATCATCCGCTCGATCGGGTTCGGCCTCGCGTTCGGCGTGCTGCTCGACGCGTTCGTGGTGCGGATGCTGCTGATGCCCGCGCTCATGCACCTGCTCGGGCGCTCGGCCTGGTGGCTGCCGCGTTGGCTCGACCGCATCCTGCCGAACGTCGACATGGAGGGCGCTGCGCTCGAGCGCGATCACCCCGGGATGAAGTCAGTGGCCGTTCCGACCACGACCGACTCGGTGCCGACGACCCGGACCTCCGCCTAGCGGCCGAACGGTTCGCGTTCGAATCGCGTGAATGGCCCGATCTCGTCGCCAGATGGGGCCATTCACGCGATTCGAAACGTCGAGGACGGACGTCGGTGGCTGTGCTTAGAGTGGGCGCATGACCGCCGACGCCCGTGACCGCCTGCTCGCACTGCGCGCTCAGGCCGAGGCGCGGGTGCAGGCGACGGCCGCGACTCTCGACGAGCTCACTCACGACCGGGCGGGCTCGAACGACGACGACGAACACGACCCCGAGGGTGTCACGCTGTCTTCGGAGTGGTCGCGGCTGACCGGGCTCGCCGAGGCCGCAGCATCCGAACTGCGTCAGGTCGACGAGGCACTCGCCCGCATGGATGCCGGCACCTACGGACTCTGCGCGAACTGCGGCAGACCCATCCCCGCCGGCCGCCTCGAGGCACGACCGTTCGCGGAGTACTGCGTCTCCTGCGCCGAGAAGCTCGGACGGTAGCCCTGACGTGGGCGAGGATCGCGAGTAGCATCCGACCCATGCCCATCACACTCGAGAACGTCGGCATCGCCGTCCGCGACCTGGAAGCCACCATCTCCTTCTTCACCGACCTGGGCCTCACCGTGCTCGGGCGCGACGAGGTCAGCGGAGAGTGGGCGTCGACCGCGGTCGGGCTCGACGGCAACCACGCCAAGATCGCAGTGCTGCAGACGCCCGACGGACATGGCCAGATCGAGCTGTTCGAGTACATCCACCCCGACGCGATCGAGACCGAGCCGACACAGCCGAACGAGATCGGCATGCACCGCATCGCCTTCTCGGTCGACGACATCGACGAGTCACTCGCGATCGCCGCCCGCCACGGCTACCACCCGCTCCGCGGCGTCGCGAACTACCAGGACGTCTACAAGCTCACGTATCTGCGCGGCCCGAGCGGGATCCTGGTCATGTTCGCGCAAGACCTCACGAAGAGCTGACCCGGTCCGGACGCCTCCCCCGGACACCGGCCCCGCCGCACAGCTTCGGAGTCCCGGACCGACACCGGAGAAGTAGGCTGAACGCATCATGGACGAGTTCATCCAGGGCTTCTGGAACTTCGCGCAGCACTACTGGTGGCTCCTCTTCCCCATCATGGGAATGGCCGGTGGCATCGCGAAGGCATGGGAGCGCAGTTCCAAGCGCCGCCACGAGCGCCGCCTGGAGACTCTTCGCATGAAGGCGCAGTTGAAGACCGCCGAGATCGAGGCGCGCGCCCTGACTCAGCAGGCCAAGCGCCGCGGGCCCTCGGTCGTCGACACGACGGCATCCGTCGCCCCGAGCGATCTGGTCGCACGTCTGTTCGCCGAGCACGACGAGATCACCGCGCGCTGGCTCGACTACGAGCTCGACGTCGCGAAGCTCATCGCCTTCCCCGCCATGAGCGACGGACGACAGCCGCTGACCGCCGCCTTCCTGCGGGCGAAGAAGACGGCGGATGCGCTGCGCCCCGCCTCCGCAGACGCCAGGGTGTCGGAGCAGCAGGTCACCGAGTACCTGCAGGCCGTCGGAGACTATGCGGTCGCGTTCGAGATCGCCGAGAAGGATGCCCGGCGCCTGCGCGATTCGACCTTCACAGAGCCGGAACGCAAGCGTCTCGACCGCGCACAGCAGCTGCTGAAGGTCGCGGTCGACGAGTCGGCCACACAGGCCGAGCGCAACGTCGCCTACAAGCGCGTGCGCGAAGAGCTCGACGGTCTCATCCTGCTCTCTGACGACGCGGTCACAGTTCTCGAGAAGCAGGTGGCACGCGAGATCGCCGCGCCGGTGGCACAGACGGCTCCCGAACCCGCTGCCTCCGGATCCACCACTCCCACCAGCACCCCCACGCCTGAGCCCGAGCGGATCGGACTCCCCCGTCGCGACGAACAGTCCTGACGCGCGACCACACCCGCGGGCTCTGCCCGCACCCCGTCCACCCAGACGGACGACGACGGAGGCATGCCGCATGATCACTCGGTTCGAAGAACTCGACTGGCAGACCACCCCGATCGGTGACCTCACCCTGCGCCGGCGCACGGAGCCGGCGGTGGGACAGGAGATCTACGAAGTCAAGCTCGGCGACGAGTACCTCATGTCGAGCCTGTTCACCGTGGCGGAGGAAGAGCTCGCGAACCTGGGCCTGGCTGCGGTCGACGGCGACGCCCTTTCCGTTCTGGTCGGCGGACTCGGACTCGGATATACCGCCGTCGCCGCACTGCGCGACCCGCGGGTGAGCTCGCTCACGGTGATCGACCGGCTGGGCGCGGTGATCGGATGGCACGAGCGCAAGCTGCTGCCCGTGTCGGCAGAACTCGTCGATGACGCGCGCACGAGTCTGGTCGAAGACGACTTCTTCGCCGTCATGCGGTCGGCACCCACCGAGGGGCAGGGTGGGTACGCGGCCATCCTCCTGGATGTCGACCACTCGCCGCGCCACCAGCTCGACCCGACCCACGCCGACCTGTACGACGCCGCCGGCCTGCGCGCGCTCGACCGTCATCTCGCCACCCGCGGCGTCTTCGCCCTGTGGTCGGACGATCCGCCCGACGAGGAGTTCATGGTCGAGCTGAACGCCGTGTTCGATGACGCCGTCGCTCACATCGTCGACTTCGAGAATGCCGTGACGGGCGGAACCTCGTCGAACACCGTGTACGTGGCGCGCAGTCGCGGTGCGAACGCGGGAGAGGACGCATGACCCCCGAGAACGTCACCGGTCCTGTCGCCCACCACGCCGAAGCACCCGTCTGGTGGGCAGGCTGGGGTGGATTGCGCTGGGTCGACGGAAACGCGGGAGACCTGCTCGCGCTGCGCCCCGACGGCGTGACGCGTCAGCACATCGACGACGAGTACCTCGCCTTCGCCCGCCCCCGCTCCGGTGGCGGGCTCGTGGCCGTCGGCGCTCGTACCCTGTATCTGGCCGACGATGTCGACGGCGAGGCGCGGGCCGTGGCCTCGCTGGGCACCGATCCGCAGGTGCGCATGAACGACGGATGCTGCGATCCTCGCGGCCGCCTGCTCGCAGGTTCCATGGCCTACGACGCGGCCCCGGATGCCGGAAGCGTGCTGCGCGTCGACGCCGACCTGCACACCACGACCGTGCTGGCGCGGGCGACGATCTCGAACGGCATCGGCTTCTCGCCCGACGGTCGCCGTGCCTATTACGTCGACACCGCGGCGCACCGCATCGACGTGTTCGACGTGGCCGAGGGCGAGCTCCGCGGCCGACGCGCGTTCGTCGTGATCCCGGAGGAGCAGGGTTCGCCGGACGGACTCACGGTCGCGGCCGACGGCAGCATCTGGGTGGCGCTGTGGGGTGGCAGCGCGGTGCACGGCTACGACGCATCCGGCACTCTCGTCGCGACGATCGAACTGCCGGTGCCGCAGGTGAGCGCCTGCACATTCGGCGACGACGACCTCGGCACGCTGTACATCACGACTTCGGCGCAGGGGTTGCCCGCCGACCACGGCACCCAGGCGGGTTCGCTGTTCGCCGTGCGACCGGGCGTGCGCGGCCTCCCGGTGACGCCCTTCGCGGGCTGAGACCCGGAACACCGACGGCCTCTGCCCGAGGCACGGTGCACTCAGCAACAGGAACCGTGCCCCGGACACAGGCCGCCGGGTGGGAGTCGAACTCAGCCCAGGTGCACCCGCTCGGTGCGCTGATGCTGGCGTCCGAGGCCGTCGATCTCGATCGTCATCTCGTCGCCGTCCTGCAGGTACGGGAAGCGGCCCGACAACGCGACCCCCTGCGGAGTGCCGGTGTTGATCACGTCGCCGGGCTCGAGCACCAGATACTGGCTCAGCTCGTGCACGATCTGCAGCACCGGGAAGATCATGTCGGCGGTCGAAGAGTCCTGCCTCGGCTCGCCGTTCACGAACGATCGCAGCCGCAGCGCCTGCGGGTCGACCTCGTCGGCAGGGACGAGTACGGGCCCGAGCGGGTTGAACGTCTCGGAGCACTTGCCCTTCGACCACTGCCCGCCCGACACGTCGAGCTGGTACGCGCGCTCCGAGACGTCGTTCGAGATCGTGTAGCCCGCGATGACTTCACGCGCAGCATCCGGCGACGACAGGTAGCGGGCGGTCTTGCCGATCACGATCGCCAGCTCGACCTCCCAGTCGACCTTCTCCGCCCCGGGCGGCAGCAGCACGACGTCGTTCGGGCCGACCACGGTGTTGGGGTGCTTGAAGAAGATCACCGGATGCTCGGGCGGGTCGGATCCGGACTCGGCCGCGTGAGCCGCGTAGTTCTGACCGATGCAGACGACCGCGGTCGGACGAGCGACCGGGGCGCCGATGCGCAGTCCTTCGACGTCGGCGGTGGGGAGCTCTCCGCGGCCGAGGGCCGCACGCACGCGGGCGATGCCGTCGGCGGCGAGGAAGGCGCCGTCGATGTCGGCGGTGAGGGGCGACAGGTCGTACGCGATGCCGGCCTCTCGCACGTAGGGACGCTCGTCGCCGACGGGGCCGAGTCGCAGCAGTTCCATGGATGATCCTTCGGTCAACGCGCGGCGGCGTAGGTCGGGTTGACGATCGGCACGGACTCCCCGGCGAGGTACCGGATGATGTTCTCGGCCGCGTGCACGGGAAGATCCGCCAGCGCCTCGGGCGAGTACCAGGCCGCGTGTGGGGTGAGCAGCACGCTGTCGAGATCACGCAGCGGGGAGTCGGCGGCGAGCGGCTCCCCCGCGAACACGTCGAGGGCCGCGGCGCCCAGGTGCCCGGCGCGCAGCGAGGCCGCGAGCGCCTCCTCGTCGATGAGCGGGCCTCGGCAGGTGTTCACCACGACCGCCCCCGGCTTCATGGTCGCGAGGGCAGCGGCATCGATCAGGTGGCGGGTGTCGTCAGTGAGCGGGACGTGGAGGGTGAGGATGTCGGCCCGGGCGACGGCATCCGCGATCTCGACGGGCTCACACCCCGCCTCGCGCACGGCATCGACCGAGGCGTACGGATCGGCGACGAGCACGCGGAAGCCCAGCGCGCGACAGCCCCGGGCGACCATCGAGCCGATACGGCCGAAGCCGAGCACCGAGACGGTCGTGGCCGAGGGGCGCACGGCGAGCGGGCGGGCGTCGACGGCCTTCCAGGTGCCGGCCCTGACCGCGCGGTCGTAAGCAGGGAGGCCGCGGGCCTGCGTCATGATCATCGCGATCGTGTGCGCGGCGACCTCTTCGATGCAGTAGCTCGGGGTGTTCGCGACGGCGATGCCTCGAGCAGTGGCCGCCTCGACGTCGACCATGTCGTACCCGATGCCGACGCGGCTGATGATGCGGAGGTTCGGCATCCGATCCATCACCTCGCCGGTGATCTGCGCCCACTGCACGACCAGGCCCTCGGCGTCGGCGCCGAGAGCGGCGAGGTCTTCGGGGCTTCCGGATGCGGCACGCTCGGCACGCAGCCCCGCCTGCCGGAGAGTGTCTTCGATGACGGTTCCCGGCAGGTCGCAGTCGCTGACGAGGATGAATGGCTCGGTCATGGATGAGATGCTATAGCATCTAGCAAGTTGATGCACGGCACTGTCTTTCGATCGTGCATTTGCTATAGCATCGAAACCATGACTCTCCGCCGCGCTCTGATCACGGGGGCCAGTTCCGGTATCGGAACCGCCGCCGCCCTCGAACTGGCCCGTGAAGGCGCTGCCCTCTGGATCACGTACGCCGGGCGGGAGGCGGAAGCCCTCCGCATCGCCGAGGAGTGCCGCGCTGCCGGGTCGCCCGAGGTGCACGTCTCTCGGCTCGACCTGCGTGAGCGCGCATCGATCGACGCCCTGGTCGGAGAGGTCACGGCTGCGTGGGGATCCCTGCACGTGCTCGTCAACAACGGCGGCGTCTGCCCCTACACGCCCTACGACGACATCGAGTTCGACGAGTGGGACATGGTCCTCGAGACCAACGCCCGCGGCACCTTCTTCCTCACCCGCGGCGCGCTCCCGCTGCTGCGGGCCGCCGAGGGCGACCGCTCCGTGATCAACATCGCCTCGATCGCCGGTCAGGTCGGCGCGCTGCAGACCGGCATCCACTACGCCGCCAGCAAGGGGGTGATCCTCGCGATCACGCGCAGCTTCGCCCGACACCTCGCCTCCGAGGGCATCCGCGTCAACGCCGTCACCCCGGGGCCGGTCGCCAGCGCCATCACCGACCAGCTGCAGGGCGCGGGGCGCGAGAAGCTCGAAGCCGGCATCCCGCTCGGCGCGTTCGGACAGCCGGAGGACGTCGCCTGGATCATCGCATCGCTCGCCTCGGAGCGTGCCCGCTTCATCACCGGCGCCACCTACGACGTCAACGGAGGAGTTCGCATTGACTGACCGCACCGCACGCGACCGCTCTGCACTCGATACCGTGCAGGCGCAGCTCGACGCGTTCAACGCACACGACCTCGACGCGTTCGTCGCGACCTACGCCGAGGATGCCGTGATCACCGGCGTCGCCACCGAACCCGTGGTCGGTTCGGCCGCGATCCGCGCCTTCTACGAGCCTCGACTGCAGAACCCCGAGCTGTCGTGCGTGATCGAGACCAGCGTGCTGTTCGGCACCCGGTGGGTCGTCGCGCAGGAGCAGGTCATCAACGCAGGCGTCGCCACCGAGACCATCGCGACGTTCGACGTGGTCGACGGGCTGATCGCCCGGGCGTCGATGCTCAAGGCCTGAGGCGGGGCGTCGCGCTCGATCCTCTTACCCGGCCAGCGAGACCACGTCCATGCCGATGAGGCGGATCTTGTGCGGTTGGACCGCACTCATCTTCGGCACGGCTCGGAAGTGCGGTCGCTCGTCAGCTGCGAAGAGCAGGCGGAAGGGTCCGTTCACCAGCAGCAGGACCAGTTGCGCGTGATACCAGCAGAGCACCTGCCGGAGCGATGCCGCCTGCGCCCAGGAATGCACGAAGAGCCACGCGACGAAGGCGAAAGGGAACATCACCCAGAGGGCGCACCCTCGGACGAGAATGAGCAGCAACAGCCCGACACCCTTGAGGAAGCGCACTCGAGAACTCCGTCAGCGCGTGCTGACAGCGCCGATCACGATCAGAGCGGTCCCGAAGACCGCGAACCCGCACGCGACGACCACCACAACGCTCATCGTTGGGAGCCGACGCGCGATCTCCTCTTCGGAAAACTGGTGTTCGCGGTAGACCTTGTCGAATCGCCCACGGACGAAGCGCAGCACCCGCGCGCGCGAGACGAGCAACACAGCACCGATGAGCACGACGGCGACACCGAAGGCAAGGTTCGCAAGGGAAAAGGCACTCATCGTCGGCTACTCCCGCGCGAAGATTCCGACGAGAACGGCGACCACGCCGATGACGGTGAGGCCCACACCGCAGAAACCTATCCACCAGGGGCTCGACCGCTTCCCCACTTCGCGCCCGGCCGCGCCCCCGAACGCGCGATTCGTATCCGCGATGACCCGGAAGACCTTGGCTCGATGACGGACGAGCAGCGGGCCGCATCCGGCTGCGACCAGTCCGATTGCGATCGCGATGTAGTTCTCGAAGGTCATTTCTTCCTTGGAGGCGAGATGGCTGGATAGCGATCACACTACAGCCGGCGTCGAGAGGGATTCCTCCTCCTCACGCCGTGCGGTTCACTCGTGCTCGGGGAGGATCGGGGACGACCAGCCCGGATCACGACCCAGCTGCGCCGCCCGCGAGACCGAGGTCGCGCCGTAGCGGTCGCGCAGGGTGTCGAGCACGGAGTCGAGTCGCGCTTCGTCGCCCCAGTCGATCGGCAGCTCGGGCGGCACGCGGTCGGCGCGGTCGAGTTGCGACAGCGAGATGCCGATCAGGGTGATACCGCGCGCGGTGATCTCGGGCTGCGCGGCGACCAGCAACGCACGAGCCAGGGTGAGCAGCACGGCGGTGCGGTCGGTCGGCGCACGGAGTGAACGGGAGCGAGTCGCCTTCGAATAGTCGCCGAAGCGCAGACGCAGCACGACGGTGCGGCAGACGCGCTCGCCGTCGCGAAGACGGCGACCGAGCCGATCGATGATCTGCGTGAGGATGAGGTCGAGCTCCTCAGCGGATCGGGGGCGGGCGCCGAGTGCGCGCTGGGAGCCGATCGACCCGCGGCGCCGGGTGGTGTCGACGGGCCGCGGATCCCGCAGGCGAGCGAGCGCGTGCACGTGGGCTCCCGTCGCCTTGCCCAGCATCCTCTCGGCGGTCGCGGTCTCCAGCTCGGCGAGCTGTCCGACGGTGCGGATGCCGTATCGGTGCAGCTTCTCGGCCGTCACGGTGCCCACGCCCCACAGCCGCTCCACGGGAAGGGGAAGCAGGAACTCCTCCTCCCGCTCGGGCTCGACGACCAGCAGGCCGTCTGGTTTGCTCACGGCACTGGCGACCTTCGCGAGGAACTTGGTGCGCGCGACCCCGACCGAGATGGCGAGTCCCGCTTCCGCCCGCACCCGTTCGCGCAACCGTGCCGCGATCTGCTCGGGACTGCCCGCGAGGCGTCTCAGACCCCCGACCTCGAGGAACGCCTCGTCGATCGACAGCCCCTCGACGAGCGGGGTGGTATCGCGGAAGATCGCGAACACGTTCTTGCTGGCGGCGGAGTACGCCTCCATGCGCGGCGGAACGACCACGGCATCGGGGCAGAGCTCCCGCGCCTGTCGGCCACCCATCGCGGTGCGCACGCCGCGCGCCTTCGCCTCGTAGCTCGCCGCCAGCACCACCCCGCCGCCCACGATCACGGGGCGACCGCGCAATTCCGGTGCATCGCGCTGCTCGACCGACGCGTAGAACGCGTCGAGGTCGGCGTGCAGCACCGTCGCTTCCCCACGCATCCGTTCTCCTGTCGACGTGCGGATCGTCGCACGAACCGAGGACACCGGGCAGAGTACCGACCGAGGACGTCGCGGTGTCCGTGCTCACGGATATCGTCGGCGCGTGCCGGAACCGGTGAAGCAGTGGTGGGCGCGACGGCAGTTCTCCCGCGGTCGCGCTGTTCCGTATGACGTGGGCACCTACCGCGCCGGGTGGGCGGCCTATCCGGAGCTGATCCGGCAGTACCACCCGGAGCTGAACCACGGCATCGTCCTGTCGCAGATTCCCCTCGCCGCCGACGTGCTGCTGTGCTGGGAGTGCCCCGTCGGGCACCGGTTCGCCGCCACCCCGACCGAGCAGCGCGAGCGCCCTGGACAGGTACGGCGCCGCTCCGCATGGTGCCCGGAATGCTCTGCGCTCGCCCGTCCGCAGCCGGTCGTGCTCGGCGAAGCCCGCGCCCTCCCCCGCAAGCCCCGTCGCCCGGCGCCCGCGCTCTGTACGAAGACGCCCGACCTACCCGCGGGCACCGCGTTCGTGAGCGATTGCGCCCCGAAGCCCGCCTCCGCGGCAGAGGGGCGCCTGCGGATGGGGCTCGGGTCGGTGATCGAGTTCGACGCAGCGGTGAATGCCGTGAAGGTCTCGCGACCGTTCTTCCGCCACACCGAGGTCTGGCCCGACATCGTGTTCTCGGAACTGCGGGTCGCGCTCGAGTACGACACCGTCGGCCGTCATGGCCTCGAGCACGTCGGCAAGCGGCAAGACGCCGACCTGCGCAAGGACCGCGCCCTGCGTGCCGCGGGCTGGGAGGTGATCCGCATCCGCACCGGAAAGCTCGAACCTCTCGGCCCGCACGACCTGGCGCTGTCTTCGGTGAGCGGGAAGAGCATCGCCCGCATCATCGACGAGTTGCGGGCTATCCGCGGGGCGCTGCTCGTGGATGCCTATCTGCGGTGACGCAGCGTGTCGAGGCTCAGAACCCGAGTTCTTCGGCTCTGCGGACGACGACGCCGCTGCCCGGGGCGAAGGCGATCATCCGTCGGATCGGCCAGGCGAGCGGCGACGGGAGCGGATAGGTCCATGCCGCATCGGAGAGAGTCCGGCCGTCCAGTTCGAGATGCCGATATCGCGCAACTCCCTTCCAGACGCAGAGGGTGGTGAGCACGCTGGGCCGCAGCGTCGCCGTCACATCATCCTCGGGGATGTAGTAGTTCCCCTCGATGCTCAACGCGCGTTCAGTGCGGGCGACCTCGATGCCGTCGACGCGGGCGATGACCGAGTGTCGATGCATGGGCGTCAGACCGTCTCACGGCTGAGTCGGCGAAGGCCGCTCGGATCGGTGATGAGGATGCGCCCCCGGCCCTGCCGCACGAGGCCACGCTCGGCGAAGTCCCCGAGCACACGGCTGGTGGCCTCGCGCGTCGCACCGATCACTCCCGCGATCTGCTCGTGCGTGAGCCGCACCTCGGGAGATCGGGCGAACGGGCCGGAACCACGCGGCGGGCGCGCCAGGTTCAGCAGCGTCACCGCGACCCGAGAAGCCAGCGGTCGCAGCGCGAGATCCGTGAGGCGGTCTTCGAGCTCCCCGACGCGTTCGCCGAGGATCCTCGCCACACGCACAGCGATCCGCACATCGGCCAGGAGCAGTCGTTCGACGTCACCCGTGCCGAGTCGGCAGACCAGCGCGTCGTCGATCGCCTCGGCGTAGCTGTCGTACATGCGCTGGCCGACGAGGACCATCTCTCCGAACACCGCCCCCGGTTCGAGGATGGCCAGCGTGAGGGCCTTGCCGTCCTCTCCCAGACGGAAGATGCGCACGCGTCCGCTCTTGAGGATGAACAGGGAGCGGACCGGCTCCGTCTGGCTGTAGAGCATCTGCCCTCGGCGCACGAGGGTGGCGGGCGCCATCTGGTCCATCCTGTCCATCTCTGCCGGCGACAGGTCGGCGAACAGGTCGACCTCACGCAGACAGGAGAAGGGGTCGGGTGGCACCTCCGAGGAGTCTGCCCGCTCGGCGCCCCGACTGATCGGGGACCAGGATGCTGGTCCCCCGAGCCCCCTCGCTCCCTGACCCTCGCCGCTCACGAACGCCGTCGCAGCATCGGCACGGCGACCGCTCCGAGCACCAGAGCGTAGACCACGTGTCCCATGAGGGACATCATGCTCCCTGCGTCGACGGTGAGCAACGGCCCGCCCATCATCATCGGCATCACCACGAGTGGGCCGACGACCCACAGCACGATTCCATAGAGCATCGAGGAGAGTAGACCCACCCCCCAGGTGCGCAGCCAGCGAGAGGCGACCACGGTGAAGACGGACCCGAAGAACACGGAGATCATCATGTGGACCCCGAAGCCCACCCACGGCGAGGTCGAGCCGACCATGCCGGCGAGCATCGGGAGCATCCCCATCGTCGCCATCATGGCCCCGAAGACGAGACCGCCGGCGATGCCCCCGAGGGCACCGACGAGGATTCGCCATCCGAAGCCGGTGGCCTCGGAGCCGGGGGTGGAGGGGGAAGCGTGAGCGGTCATAGTGGTTCTCCTGTCATCGAACGGATGATCCGAAGGTAGGAGAATCGCCGGGAGCGGTCTGTGATCGACCGCACACAGCGCCGAATCGAGCAAGCGCACCTCAGCGCTCAAACCGCTCCCGCAGGGCCGGGTCGATGGCGATGTCGCCGAAGGATGCCGTCCACGCCCCGTCGACGGCGATCGACTGCCCCGACAGGTACGGAGCCTCGTCCGAGAGCAGGAACGCCGTGAGCGCGGCCACCTCTTCGGCACGGGCGATGCGGCCCATGGGCGGCCCCTCCGCGAGCGCACGCTCTTCAGCCTCGGGGTCGGCCGCGCGCGCGATCTGCGCTTCGAGGTGCGGGGTGCGCACGCCTCCCGGAGCGACGGTGTTGGCGCGGATGCCGAGGGCCCCGTACGACACGGCCACGCTGCGGGTGAGGGCGTCGATGCCACCCTTGGTGAACTCGTAAGCGGCGTGGTCGGTGAAGCTGGAGCGTCCGTGGATCGAGCCGATGTTCACGATCGCGCCCGGGACGCCCTGATCGACGAAGGCCGAGACGGCGGTCGAGCATCCCCAGATGTATCCGAAGCCGTTGATGTCGAGCACCTCGCGCACGGTGCCTTCGTCGAGCTCGTGCAACGGGGTGCGTTTGGTGATGCCGGCGTTGTTGACCCAGCCGGCGAGGGGCGCTCTGGCACGGGCGGCAGCGGCGGCGCGCTCGTGCGCCGTGCGATCGGCTGCGTCGCCGAGCACGACCTCGGCCACGATGCCGTCTTCGACCGTGCCGGATCCCGGCGAACGCTCGAGCCCGACCACGATCCACCCGTCGGCGGTGAGGCGTTCGGCGATGGCCCGGCCGATGCCCTTTCCGCTGCCGGTCACGACCACGCTGCGGGTCACGACGCTGCGGTTCACAGAGCTGCGCGGGGAGTCTGTCATCTCAGTCCTTCTCGAATCGGAAGACGGCGGGATCCAGCGCGAAGCCGAGGCCCGCGGCATCCGTCGGCCGCACCCTGCCGTCGAACGACGGACCGCCCAGGATGAACGACGGCGCGGGATCGTACGGATTGACTCCCCTGGCGAACGTCTCCACGCCGATGCCCAAGTGCGCGGTGACCTCAGGATAGACGTGCCCCGACACCGGCACACCGCGCTCGGCCGCCCACGCGATCATCTCGCGCGCGGGCGTCACTCCACCGATCGCGACGACGTCGAGCCGCAGCACATCGACACCGCCGACCTCGACCAATGCCTTCAGCACAGCGGGATCGGTGACTTCGTCGCCGACCGAGACCGGGAGCCCCGATTCACGGCGGATGCGCGCGATACCCTCCGCGTCTTCGGGGAGCAGGGGATCTTCGAGCCACGCGAGCTGCGGGTCGCCCCACTGCGCGATCTCGGCCAGCGCGGTGTCGGCGTCGAGCCAGCCGAAGCCCACATCCACGACCAGGCCGGTCGACGCGGGAAGCTCGGCATTCAGCAGGGCGAGCAGTTCACGCATATATGCCGGATCCGGAATGCGGGAGATCTTCACGTTCGTCCAGCCCGCCGCCTGCGCGAGAACCTCATCGGCCACCTCGCGCGGAGCCCGCTCCGCAGACGGGTACGCAGCGACGAGCATCGACTCCCGTGGGGCGTCACCCGTGCCGAGCAGCGTCCACAGCGGCACGCCCGCACGACGCGCGGCGATGTCCCACAGGGCGATATCGACCAGACCGATCGCACGCCGCACCAGACCCACCCGTCCGACGATCGCGCTGCCACGCAGCATCCGCTCCCAGGTCGTGGCGGGGTCGTCCGCATCCGCACCGACGGCGTGCACGGCGACGAGGCGGTCGACGACCTCGGCCATCGGTGCCTCCCGCGAGAGGCAGTACGCCACCCCGGTCGTGCCGTCGTCAGCCGTCGCCCGCACCCCGCTGTACTCCCGACGGGTCACCGTCATCGCGCCCAGGTGCAGCGGCGCCGGGAGCGGCAGCACGGCCGTGGCCGTATCGATGCGGGCGATCGCGCTCATTCGGGCTTCTTCGCCAGCGGCACGCCGTAGTCGACCATGAAGCCGCCGTCGACGTAGAGCGTCTGG
This sequence comes from Microbacterium sp. NPDC058269, assembly GCF_042881445.1. Classification (NCBI taxonomy): domain Bacteria; kingdom Bacillati; phylum Actinomycetota; class Actinomycetes; order Micrococcales; family Microbacteriaceae; genus Microbacterium; species Microbacterium sp. NPDC058269. The sequence continues at coordinate 1,629,777 of NZ_JBHVXT010000001.1, read as the reverse complement.
CCGTTCATGTAGCGCGACTGATCGGAGACGAGGAAGCTGACCGCGGCGGCGATCTCGCTCGCCTCGGCCAGGCGCTTCGCCGGGATGCGCGACAGGATCGTGTCGAGGCTGAGCGTTCCCGCCTCGACGCCCTGTCGAAACACACCCGTGTCGACATAGCCAGGAGCGACCGCGTTGACCCGCACCCCGCGCGACGCCCACTCGGCACCGGCGGTCGAGGTCAGACCGATCACGGCGGCCTTCGTCGTGGCGTAGGGCGCCCGGCCGGCCGAGCCGCGCGACGAGATGGACGAGATGTTCACGATGCGGCCTTCGCCTCGCTCCAGCATCCGCTTCCCCGCCGCCTGCAGAGCCGAGAACACCCCGTGCAGGTTGACGTCGACCACGGCCGACCATTCGTCCCAGCTGAGGTCTTCGATGCCACGATGGCGCTGGATGCCGGCGTTGTTGACGAGCACCTCGATCGGTCCGAGCTCGGCTTCGATCTCGCCGAAGACCCGGTCGACGCCGGCGTGGTCGGTCACGTCGAGCTCGCGCCACAGGATGCCTGCCGGGTTGTCGCCGGCGGTGAGTCCGGGCACGCGGTCGGCGGCGACGACAAGGTACCCGTCGGCGGCGAGGCGCTGGCCGATCTCCCAGCCGATTCCGGCGGACCCTCCGGTGACGATGGCCACGGGGCCGACAGGGGTGGGGGCGGTCATTGCTCTCCTCAGAAAGTTCGAGATTTGCTATAGCAAGTGTATCGGGAGCATCGTCAACCGTCGAGCAGAGCGGCGACGACTTCGACGGCGTGCTCTTCGAGCAGATCGAGAGCGCCGGGCGCCAGGGGTGTCTGCCACGCCTGGTACGCCCCGCGGTCGTAGGCATCTCGGGTCGGCAGATACACGAACCCGGGGCCGTTCGTGAGGTTCATCACCACGATCGGTGTCTCGGGGAATCGCGCGCGCAACGTGGTCTGCAGCCGCGAGTACGCCTCACCCGGATGCCCCACGATCACGGCATCCCCGAGCCGCCAGGCCCAGACCGGATGCGACACGGTCGGACCGTCGATGTATCCCTCACGGAGGTTGCGGGCGCGACCGAGACGCTCCTCCCGCGAGCGCGGGTCGATGTCCTTCCACTCCTCGGCGAGCGCGTCGAGCGTCGGCAGGTCGCGCAGGGGAAGCTCGACGCTCGTGACCGAACCCGCCGCATCCTCCCCGCCGCCCGCCGCCCGGCCCATCCAGATCGCGAGCGGCGCACCGGACTCGACGATGCCGTCGAGCGTCAGCTCTTCTCCGGGAACGGGAAGCGCGTCCAACGCCGCGAGCACCGCGTGACCGAGCGAGCGTCCGTGTCGATCGGCGACAGCGACGTCGCCGGTGTACTGCTCGCGCGGAGCCAACTCTCCCGATGCTCCCTGCACGAACAGGCAGGGTGCCCCCGTGGCCGACTCGACGACCTCGCGCATCGACCCGACGTAGTCCGGAGACACCTCCCGGCTCTGCCAGGCGAGCGTGGTCGGGTGGCACGCGTAGTTCACGAGCGTGCCGCGCACCGCGCCGTCGACGCTGAGGCGTCCGATGGTCACGGTGTCGTCGGCCGTCGCCGCGGGGTTGTACCCCACGAGTGCGCGGCCGTCGACGTCGAGCTCACGGTCGGCGGCCAGAGTGCAGCGCCCGGTCGTCCACTCGATGAGTCCGGGGACCGCATTCTCCAGAGCCTCGCGCCCGGCGGCGATACCCGCGGCGGCGAGCGCCTGGAGATACCCCGGGATCAGCTCTCCACCCGGCAGGTGCGCATCCGCGGCACAGAGCACGGCACCCGCGTGGGTGTGCGAGAGCGAGAGCATCAGCTGGTCGGGGTCGAGCCCGAGAGCGTCGAGGATCGTTCCGCGGACACTCTGCTCATCGGCGACGCGTCGCCACCACGTGCCGTCCACCGCGAGCAGCACGCGCGGGCGGTCGTCGGCGGCGATCACGGCGAGCGCGGTCAGCTCGAACGGACGATGCGCCCCCTCGGACCGCTCCCAGTCGGCGGGCCCCCAGTTCTTGGCACGGATACCGACCGGCGGCGTGATGTCGCGTCGGGCGACGCCGATGCGCGCCCGCGTGCGAGGGATGCGGATGCGGTCGCCGAGGCGTATGGCCGGTGCCGTGTCGTTCAAACCTGGTCCTCCATGTTCTCCATGATGCCGCCGCTCAGGCGATCGTCAGCACGTCGGCGATCAGCACACGTGCGCCGGACTCGGGAGGAGTCACCTCGACACCGCGCTCGACGCCGTCGCTGTAGAGCAGCGTGGAGGGTTCCGCGAAGCCGTCGGCCAACCGCAGCCGTCCTCCGACGAACTGGCTCCCGGTGATGCGGGCGTGGTTGACCCCCACGCCGATGTCGACGTGTGACGCCCCCTTCGGCACGGTCGATGTCACGCCGCTCAGGCGCCAGGTGACGATCCCCGCCCCGGCCGCCCGGGACAGCATGGCGCCGTCGCCGCGCTCCGTGCTCAGCTCGACGCCCTCGATCGCGATGGCCTGGTCGCGCACGGCGGTCACGGTGAGAAGCACGTCGCGCACCGTGCCGCCCCGGATGGTCACCCTCGACGCGCCGAGCTCGGCGGGTGCACCCGCGGCCGGGCCGCTCAGGCGGCAGTCGACGAACTCGACTGCGCCGGCGCCTCGCGCCTTCATCCCGTCGATCCCGGTGATCGTGCAGCGCACGAAGCTGACGGGCACCGTGACCGGCGTCTGGATCAACACCTGATCCTTGGGGAGGGCGAAGGTGCAGTCCTCGATGACCGTCGGCCTCGACGATCGAGCCGATCGCTGTCCGATCGCCAACAGCCCGGCGGTGCAGCCGCGCAGCTGAGCCCCGTCGGCGTTGATCGTCATGGTCGCCTGCGGGTCGAAGGTCGATCGTCCGATCACCCGGACGTTCTCGAGCGTCAGGTCGCTGATCTTCGTGCCGGCGACGAACCACGAGCAGACATGGTCGCGCACCGTGATGCGCTTGGCGGCGGTGCCCCATTGCGCGCCGGAGTTGGCGATGTCCATCAGCCCCGAGCACCCGATGAAGGTGAGATCGTGCTCGTACTGGCCGTGTGTGGTGAAGGGGTTCCCGCCCTGATCGTCACCGTCGCCGTGGCAGTTCTCGACGATGCAGTAGGCGCTGGCCGTCAGGTCGTTGAGGTGCCGCGCGTTCGACGACGTGCAGTCGCTCACGCGTCCGTACAGGCTGTAGATCTGCTGCGTCAGGTAGCCCGCTCCGCCGTAGAAGACCGTGGGCGGGTTCTCGACGGAGCAGCGTTCGGTCGTGAAGTGCGTGTTCCACCGCCGCATGATGACGGGCCACCATGTGCGGCTCGCGTGCACGTCCGCGACATCGCAGTGGATCGCGTACTCGAAGGCGATCGGGTGCGATCCGGTGAGCTCACGGGAGTCGGGGAAGGAGCCGTCCGTCGGTCCGTCGAAGGGCCCGGCCCCGAGGAACCGCATGTTCGAGATGCGCACCCCCGCGACCGGATCCATCTGCCGCCAGACGAGCTTTCGCCCCTTGTCGAGCGGCCAGCCGTTGAGGTAGTCGATCCGGATGTGCTGCCCGTCGATCTGCTGCGTCACCTGCACGAAGCGCTGGATCTCGCGTTCATCGGCGCCACCCCCGGCCACCGGGTCGCACTGCACCGCCCACCACGTGTCGACGGCGAACTTCGACGCGTCGGGCACGGCGACCGCATCCGTCAACTCGGGCCAGGCTTCCGCCAAGGTGTGCTCGACGGTGACGTCTCGGGACACCCCGGTGAAGAACATCACCGCACCGAACGGGTTGTCGTGGGAGTTCGCCTCGATGCCCTCCGTCGTGATGACATGGCCGCCGAAGTCGATCTCGAGATGGGAACGGGTGAAACGGTGCCGCCGCTGGAAGAGCAGATCGGTGCTCGCCTCGATCCGCCGGACGCGGAGGTCGTTCACCAGGGCGTCGAGCGCGTCGTCGGCCGCCGTCTCCGGGCCGGTGATGCCGAAGACCCGGAAGTCGACGGTGCCGTCGTGCTGCAGCAGCCACGTGGTGCCGCGTTTCCCGGCGATCACCGTGCCGCCGTTGGCCTCCACATCCGTCGCACCGCAGCCCACGTACACGAGCAGTCCGGCATCGCCCGGCGTGCGATAGCCGGCGACGATCGCCAGCTCACCGTCGCGCGCCCGGAGCTTGGAGAGATCGGAGACGGACTCTGCACGGATGATGTCCTTCGCCCCCGTTGCGACGGGAGCGGCCTGAGCGGTCGTCGCACCGGCGAGAGAGCCGGCAGCGCCGAGGGCGACCGCGCCGAGCCCGGCCATGAGGGCGCGTCGACCCGTCGATCGCACACGCGCATCCACTTCGGCGCGGGACATCACCGCACCCCGGACTTCGCGTCTGCCTTCAGGAGAACCTCGGCCGGAACCGTGAAGTCCGCCCGGCGGCTCAGCACGAACGCGATGGTCGCGCCGAGCAGGGTGAGCCCCGCGATCAGGAGCAGCCCCCAGATCGCCGACCCCGTGGTCTCGCTGATCCACCCGATCGCGTAGGGACCTGCGAACCCGGCGAGGTTGCCGACCGAGTTGATGAAGGCGAGTCCGGCCGCGGCCGCCGTGCCCGTGAGCACCATGGGCGGCAGGCTCCAGAACAGCGGTGTCGTCGAGAACAGTGCCGACATGCCGACGCACAGCGCGGCGAGCGCGAGGATCGGCGTGCCCTGCGCCGCGACCGCCGCGATGAGCGAGAGCGCCGTGATGGTGAGGGTGATGCCGATCTGCAGAGGGAGGTTGCCCTGCTTCCTGGCGGCGCGCTCCCACGGCAGCATGACGAGGGCTGCACACAGGTTCGGCAGCGCGACGAGCCACCCGGTCGTGGAGTTGGAGAAGTCGCCCATGCTCTTGACGATCGTCGGCAACCACATGCCCAGGCCGTACGCGCCGAACACGACCCCGAAGAACAGCACGATCAGGGTCCACAGGCGTCCGTTGCTGAAGACCTCGCGCAGGCGCAGACGCCCGTGCTTCTGCTCGGTCGCCGCGGTCTCGGCCGCCAGGGTGTCGTTGATCCACCGCTGCTCGGTCGCATCGAGCCAGCGCGCATCCTGCGGGCGGTCGGGCAGCCAGAAGAAGACGACGAAGGCGAGGAGCACCGCAGGGATTCCCTGCAGCAGGAAGACGAGCTGCCAGCCGTCGAGGCCCCACAGGCCGTGGAGTTCGAGCATCCAGCCGGAGAGCGGCGCCGCGACCGCGTTCGCGATCGGGTTCGACAGCACGAACACCGCGAGCACCTGGGTGCGATACTGCCGCGGGAACCAGAGCGTCAGGTAGAGGAGGACGCCGGGGAAGAAGCCCGCCTCGGCGATGCCCAGGACGAACCGGGCGATCGCGAACTGCGTGCCGTCCTGCACGAAGGCGGTGAGGGAGGCGACCAGACCCCAGGAGACCATGATGCGCGCGATCCACTTGCGCGCGCCGAAGCGCTCGAGCAGGAGGTTGCTGGGCACTTCGAACAGCAGGTACCCGATGAAGAAGATGCCGGCGGCGAACCCGAACGCGGCTTCGGTGATCTGCAGCGCCGTCGTCATCTCGAGCTTGGCGAAGCCCGCGTTGTTGCGGTCCATGTAGGCGACGAGGTACAGCAGCCCGAGGAACGGGCCGAGGCGCCAGATCGCCTTCTTCATGGCGGAGGCCCCGACCTCATCTGGCGTGCGCGTATCGGGGGCGATTCCGTTCCCGGACATGACAACTCCTTCGTCATCGATGGATCAGCTTGCTATAGCATCTAGCAAATCTCTCTCCGTGTCCACTCATCCGGAAAATGCCATAGCATCGAGCGAACGAATGCGCGCCCGCTCGACGAGACGGAACCGCGGATCGAGAAGGGCACCGGAATGCGCAGCGTCTCGGATCAGAACATCGCCGAACAAGTCGCAGACGAGCTGCGCGCGGCCATCCACTCCGGAGAGCTCGCCCCCGGCGAGCGCCTCGTCGAACGCAAGCTCGCCGACCGGCTGGGTGTCAGCCACATCCCGGTGCGCGAGGCCCTGACCCGCCTCGCCGAGGAACGCCTCATCACCCGAGAGCCCCGCCGAGGTGCCCGCGTCGCCCAGCTGAGCGCACAGGACCTCCAGGAGATCTCGAGCCTGCGGATCGTGCTGGAGCAGTTCATGGCGATCCGGGTGCAGGAGCGGTGGAACGACGAATCCGCCGCCCGGCTCGGAGCCATCATCCAGGCGATGGGGGATGCGGCGCCCGGTGACATCGACGAGGTGCTGCGCCAGGACCGTCTCTTCCACGAGACGCTCGCCGACCTCGCCGAGCACCGCTTCCTCGACGAGCTGAGCGGGCAACTGCGCGGCCGCATCACCGGATTCCTGCACGCCGCCAACGCCGCCCTCGACCCTGCCGAGCAGGAGGAGCACGTGCGCAGCCACCAGCAGATCGTCGACGCCATCGCGAGCGGTGACCCCGAGCGGGCGCAGGCCGTGATCGCCGAGCATGTGACCAGGGCGGTCGAGCGCATCACCCCCACGGCGGAGTGACTGCGATGACCGCGCAGACGATCGTCCTCACCGGAGCCTCCGACGGGATCGGCGCGGCGGCCGCCCGCCAGCTCGCATCGTCACCGCATCGCCTCATCCTGGTCGGGCGGTCGGTCGAGAAGACCCGCGCCGTCGCCGAAGAGGCGGATGCGGAGTGGTTCACCGCCGACTTCGCCCGCCTCGACGACGTGCGAGCACTGGCCGCGAAGATCAGCGATGCCGTCGGCGACAGCGGCATCCACGTGCTGGCGAACAACGCCGGCGGCATCTTCGGGAATCAGACCCCGACGGCGGACGGCTTCGAGAAGACCATGCAGGTCAACCACCTGGCGCCGTTCCTGCTCACGAACCTGCTGCTTCCTCAGCTGTTGAAGGCCGAGGGCGCGGTCATCAACACCTCCAGCATCGCCCACCGACTGTTCGGGCATCTCGACGTGGACGACCTCGACAACCACCGCCGTTTCAGCCCGAACAAGGCTTACGGCGATGCCAAGCTCGCCAACGTGCTGTTCGCCAAGAGCCTGCACACGAAGTTCCACGCCCAGGGTCTGAGCGCGGTCGCCTTCCACCCCGGCACCGTGCAGACGAACTTCGCGTCGGACTCGTCGAGCATCATGCGGCTGCTCTACCGCACCCCTCTCAAGCACCTCATGCTCATCGGTGCAGACAAGGGCGGCGCGACCCTGCGCTGGTTCATCGAGGGCGCCCCCGACGAGACCTGGTTCTCCGGTGCCTACTACGACGAGCGCCAGCTCACCACGAAGGTCAACCCTCAGGTGAACGACGCGGCCCTGGCCGAGGCGCTCTGGCAGCGCAGCGCCGAACTCGTCGGCCTCCCCACCGCCTAGGCCCGCCCCCTCGCCCCGCGGGCGGGGATCGCCCTTCTCGCGCCCGGTCCACGGAATCGCCATATACTTGCCATGGAAAGTAAGCCAGTGCTCGTGGAAAGGATGCGCCGTGGACCTGCATCGACTCTTCGATGATGTGATCCGCTTCGAGATGGAGATCTGGGAGGCGGTCGACCGACGTCTCCGCGCCGAGCATTCCCTGCCGCTGAGCTGGTTCGAGCCCATGCGGGCCATCGACAGGATCGAGAACTGCCGGGCCTCCGACATCGCGACCGAGCTCTCGATCACCGAGGGCGGTACCAGCAAGCTGGTCGCTCGCATCGAAGCAGCGGGCTACTGCGAGCGCACACCGAACCCCGACGACCGACGGGCCTCGTTCATCACGCTCACGCCGGCGGGCGAGGACATGTTGACGATCGCGACCCAGACCTTCGGCAGAGAACTGGAGCCGTGGTTCCAGAGCGTCTCCGCCGCCGACCTTGAGCACTTCGCCACCACTCTCGCCACCCTTCGGGTGCGCAAGCCCATACCGACGACAGGAGTCACCCCATGACCGAGATGATGCGCGCGATCGTGCTCGACGCACCCGGCCCCGTGGAGGCCCTCACCATCCGCGAGCTTCCGATCCCGACACCGAGCGAGGGCTGGGTGCTGATCCAGGTGAAGGCGTTCGGCCTGAACCGCTCCGAACTCCACACCCGACTCGGCCTGGCGGAGGGCGTCACCTTCCCCCGCGTGCTCGGCATCGAGGCGACCGGAGTCGTCGTCGAGGCACCCGGGGGCGAATTCACCCCCGGCCAGCAGGTCGTGGCGGTGATGGGCGGGATGGGACGCGCGTACGACGGCGGATACGCCGAGTACACCTGCGTCCCCGCGACCCAGGTCATCGCTTTCCAGAGCACCCTCGACTGGGGCACCCTCGGCGCCGTTCCGGAGATGCTGCAGACCTCCTACGGATCGCTCACCGTGGGGCTCGATGCCCAGCCCGGCCAGTCGATCCTGATCCGCGGCGGCACCTCATCGATCGGGATGGCGACCGCGGTGCTCGCGAAGCAGCGCGGGATGACGATCTTCTCGACCACACGCAACCCGAACAGGGCCGACGCCCTCACCCGCATCGGCGTCGACCATGTGCTGATCGACGACGGCGACGTGCAGGCGCAGGTCAGGGCGATCCTGCCCGACGGCGTCGACACGGCTCTCGAGCTGGTCGGAACACCGACCCTGCCCGACACCCTCCGCTCGACCCGCGTGCACGGCGTCGTCTGCTTCACCGGGATGCTCTCGAACGAGTGGACCGTGAAGGACTTCTACCCCATCGAGTACATCCCCCGCGGCGTGCGCCTCAGCGCATACGGCGGAGGCGCGGCCGACCTGCCGCCGGCTGTGCTCCAGGGCTTCCTCGACGCGGTCGCGGCCGGCGAAGCCACCGTGCCGATCGACCGGGTCTACGCGTTCGACCAGATCGCCGAGGCGCACACCGCGATGGAACAGGGCACCGCCGTCGGCAAGCTCGTCGTGCTCACCGGCCTCTGACCCGCCCGCGCCGCAGGCCTCCGCGGCCCGCCGAGTGCACGGGTTCTCGCCGAGTGCACGGCTCCTTCACCTCGAGAAGCCGTGCACTCGGCAGCATCCGGTGCACTCGGCGCCAGGTCGCGGGGGGACGGACGGGGTCAGACCGCGAGGTTCGCGGTGTCGACGACGCGAGGGCCCTCTGCGGGGAAGGCCGTGCGAGTCACACCCGACTCGACGTTGCCGGTGTGCAACAGGGTGGACGACGCGCCGAACGCGGCATCCGTCAGCTCCAGCGACCCGCCCTCGAAGCGGTTGCCGACCGCGCGATAGTGGGTCGCGCCCTTCGTGACCGAGACGTGCGTGGCCGCCCCCTCCGCACGGAAGGTGCTGTCGGAGAGCGTCAGGTGCAGTTCTCCGTCACCTGTCCGGGTCACGCCGGTGCCGCCCTTGATCGCGACGTCCGACCCCGCGATCTCGACCGCCTGCCGCTCCCCTCGTGCCGCCGCGATGCGGGCATTGCGGAGCGTCGATCCCTCGAACCGCAGCCGCTCCGACGACGACGCGATCGGCGCCGCATCCTCCGCCGCGATGAGCGTAGATCCCCGGAACGTGACCGCTCCGGCCCCCGCGATCTTCATGCCGCCGACCCGGTCGAGCACGGTGTCGACGAACGTGACGGGCGTCTTCACCGTGGCGTTGGTGAGCTCGCCCGGGGCGACGAACGTGAAGTGCGAGTCGGCGATCACGGTCGGCCGCGCGGAGTTGTCGGACGCCTGCGTGATCACGAGGGTGTCGGATGCCGTGCACCCGCGCAGCTGCGCGCCGTCGGCGTTGATCCACAGCATCCCGGAGCCTGCGAGCGACGGCTTGCCGATCACCTGCAGGTCTTCGAGCGTGAGGTCGGTGATGCGCACGCGCGCGACGAACCACGAGCACACGTGCTTGCGAACGGTGATGCGCTTGGCCGCCGACCCCCAGGCCGCTCCCGAGTTCGCGAAGGTCATGAGCCCCGAGTTGCCGGTGTACGTCAGGTCGTGCTCGTACTGCCCGTGCGTGACGAACGGACCCTGGTCATCGCCGTCGCCGTGGCAGTTCTCGACCAGGCAGTAGGCGCTCGCGGTGAAGTCGTTCAGGTGCCGGGCGTTCGCGGTGTGGCAGTTGGCGACGTAGCCGTAGAGGCAGTAGATCTGCTGCGTCAGGTAGCCCGCGCCGCCCCAGGTGACCGAGGTCGGGTTCTTCAGCGTGCAGCTCACGGTCGAGTAGTACGTGTTCCACCGGCGCTGGATGAGCGGCCAGAACGTGCCGGTGCCGTCGATGTGGTCGACGTCGCACCGCACCGCGTACTCGAAGGCCAACGGGTGCGATCCGGTGTACTCGTCGGTGCCGGTGCCGAGGAACTTCAGGTTCGACACCGTCACGTCCTGCACCGGAACGACCCGGCGCCATGTCATCGTGCGGTCCTTGCCCAGCGGCCAGCCGTTCTTGTAGTTGATGCGGATGTGCGTGCCGTCGACGATCTGTGTGACCTGCACCATCCGCTGCAGCTCGCGCTCCCAGCGACCCGACAGCGCGTTCACCTCTGCCGCGTACCAGTCGCCGACCGCGAAGAACGAGGAGTCGGCGACGGGGAAGACATCCCCCAGATCGGGCACGGCCTCGCCCAGCTTCGCCTCCTGCACCGCGTCGGTCACCTCGCCGCGGAAGAACATCACGGCCGCGAACGGATCGTCCTTGCCGGCGTTCTCGATGCCCGCGGTCGTCATCAGGTGCCCGCCGAAGTCGAAGGCGATGTTCGACCGGGAGAACTTATGACGACGCACGAAGTTGAGGGGGCTATGCCCCTCGATGCGGTGGATGCTCGCATCGTTCACCATGGCGTCGAGGGCATCGTCGGCGTTGACGTTCGCATCCATGATCCCGAACATCCGGAAGTCCACGACCCCGTCGTGCACGAGCATCCAGGCCCCGCCCTTGGGAGCGGCGAGCACGGTGCCGCCGTTCGCCGCGGGAGCATCCTTCTTCACGAAGCGGTAGGTCCCGTCGCCGCCATCACCGGCGGCGGCGTATCCGGTCGTGCGCGCGAGGTCGCCGTCCTTGCCCTTGCGCTTCACGAGCTCGGTCGCCGTGCCGCCGTTGGCCACCGACGACGATCCCGAGTTCCCCTGGGTCACGATCGGGCCCGCGGCCTGCGCGGGGGTCTGCGTGCTGACGGCAGCCACGCCCCCGATCGCCGCCGCGCCGAACCCGGCGAGCAGCATGCGCCTGCTCCGAAGAGCAGCGGTCTCGTTCCTCTCCTGCGGGTTCTTCTCCTGCGGGGTCGTGCTCATCTTCTGGGTCATGCTCATCCTCCTTGCGGCGTCATCGCCGCGGTCAGGCGTCCGGTCGTTCAGCCCGGTCCGCATCATCCGATCGATCCCCAGTCCCCAGTGCTGTCTCCGAGCGGGTCGCTCAGAAGTAGTCGCCCGCCGTGAAGTGGCGGATGCCGTGCAGTCGCGCCTCGCGCCGCAGCGGACGGATCATCCCGGTGCGGTCGTCCTGCCGCACGGCCTCGGGCGCGAAGGCACGGAGCGCCCGATCCTCCTCCGGCAGAGCGGGGACGGCGAGATCGCACGACGTCACACCGGCCGATGCCCAGTCGACGGCGATGGCGGCGAGCAGGTCGTCGCGCACACCCTCGGCGTCTCCCTCGATGCCGGGGAGCACGGCGCTCTCCAGGAGCACGCCGACGTCGCCGCGACGCTCGGCGATCGCGTAGCCGACGACCGTCGATCCCTCGGTCCGGCGATAGAGGGTGGCACCCCTCATGCGCACCTCGGCCATCGCCCCGTCTCGGTCGCCGCGCAGCGGGGCCAGCACGACTCTGCCCTCCCGCGACCGCTCGTAGACCTCGCGCAGCGGGCGGAAGCTGCCGAGCCCGACCGTCTCGCGCATCACCCGAGCCGTGGTCTCGGCCGGCACCGGAGCACGCCAGGGCCCGGTCAGGGTCCGCGCCATCGCGAAGGTCTCGAAGCCACTCGAGCGATACACCTCCGGGGTGCCGGTGAACAGCAGCGCCCAGTCGGCGTCGCGCGCGGACTGCAGCGTCGCCGTCACGAGCCGACGGGCGAGGCCGTGCCCCCTGGCACGCTCGGCGACCGCGACGCTGCCGATCGCGTGCACCTCGGCGCTCCCGCCGTCTGACTCGCGAAGCGTCTTGGGCAGACCGTAGATCGAACCGCACAGACCGTCGTCGTCTTCGGCCACGATCGTGTGCGTGAGGCGCTCCTGGTCGATGAGCCACTGGTCGGGCGCGAGCGGAGGAGTGAACACGGTCGCCCACAGCGCCGTGAGCTCAGCCTGATCCTCTGCGCGTGCGGCGCGGATCGTCACCTCGCTCATGCGTCGCCCCGTGCGATCTCGGCGGCACGGATCGTGTTCGCCACGACCATACGCGCCTCGCTCCAGGGAGCCGCGGTCGCGCTGTGCGGCGCCGCATCGAGCAGGGCGCGGATCAGGCCGCGGAAGCCCAGAGCCACGTTCGCGTCGCCACCGCCTTCGGCGCCCACATCGAGCGCGACCGAGCGGGTGCCGGAGGCCGTCACCACATCCACCCCGTACGCGTCGGCGCCCGGGGTCCCTGTGACGAGGACCTGAACCGGGACCTCGCGCGCCGCCCCCGGAACCCGCAGCAGACCTTCGATACCGGCGGCATCCTCCGAGGCGGTGATCGATCCGCGGCGCGCGCGTGTCCATCCGGATCCCGCGACGAGGGTCGCCCCGGGCAGCAGCACGTCGAGCATCTCCCAGGCGTGCACCCCGACCGTCACGGCCGTGCCTCCGCCCCGCTGCGGATCGTCCTGCCACGCGCGGTCCGACACCTGGAATGCCGCGTTGTCGTGCTGTGCGTGCACGCGGAGCGCGAGGACTTCGTCGACCGCGATCTCTTCGGCGAGAGTGACCAGCGCGGGGGCGAAGCGGAGCACGGAGCTCGTGCCGACCGAGACGGAGGATGCCGCGAGCGCGCGGTCGACCTCGGCGAGCTGAGCTGCCGTCGCCGCGATGACCTTGTTCACGAAGACCGGGGCGACTCCGCCGCCGAGCGCCCGCAGGACAGGCACGACCTCGTGCGGACGGGGCGTCGCGATGACGAGGTCGGGCCGCAGCGCCGCGAGTGCGCCTGTGGAGGCCGTCGCCGCCCCTGCGAACCGCTCCGCGAAGGCCTGGGACGCCGCCGCATCCGCATCGTGCACCCCGACGACCTCGGCGCCGAGCGCTCGAACGTTGCCGGCGTCGGTGTACGGGTGCGAGTGCGCGAGTCCGGCGAAGGCCACACGCAGCGGCGTGCCGGTCATGCCATCGAAGACAGCTGGTCGCGGGAGACGGTGTGTGCGAGGGGATGCCCCGCGGCGAAGGCCTCGACCTCGTCGGCGACGATCCGCCCTTGACGCAGCCGTCCCTGGCTGGTGCCCGCCGCCCGGTGCGGGGTGACCAGCACGCCGGGCAGCGTCCGGAACGGGCTGTCCACGGCGAACGGCTCCTCGTCGAAGACGTCGATCGCCGCGCTGAGCCGACCACGCTGGAGTTCCTCGATCAGCGCGGCCTCGTCGACGAGCCAGGAGCGCGCGGTGTTCACGAGCCCCGCGCCGTCACGCATGAGGGCGAGCTCGCGGCGACCGATCAGGTGGTGGGTCTCGGGCAGCGTGGGAGCGTGCACGGCGACGATCTGCGCGCGCGTCAGGGCCTCGTCGAGCGGCAGAAGTTCGGCCCCCAGTGCTGCAGCGGCGGCGGCGTCGATCGTCGGGTCGACCAGCAGCGGCACGGCGCCGAGTGCGCGGATCAGTTCGAGGTAGGCCCGGCCGGTGCGCGAAGCCCCGATCACGGCGATGGGCGTGTCGAGGATCTCGCGCTGCACGCCCACGGCCTCCGCGTCGTACCAGCCGTCGCCGGTCCGCAGGGCGTTGTGCATCTCGGGCACCCGGTGCAGCAGCGCGAGCGTGAAGGTCAGCGACACCTCGGCGACCGGCCGCGCCATGCCCGCACCCGCCTGGGTCACGACGACACCGCGATCGAACAGCTCATCGGTCGCGAAGGGTTTGATGGTGGCCCCGGTGTGCGCGATGAGTTCGAGCTTCGGCAGCGATGCGAGCACCGCGGTGTCGAAGGGGCCGACACCCCAGCTCGTGATGACGATGCGTGCTTCGCCGAGCTCCGCCTGCGTGAGCCGGTCGACGCGCACGAATGAGCCCCCGAGACGAGCGGCGACCGCACGCAGGCGCTCGGCATCCGCGCCTGAGAAGAACTCCGCGAAGAGTTCTTCCGAGACGACCGCGACGATGGTCGGCGCACTCATGCCAACGCTCCTCTCGACGCTCACCTCAACACTCATCTCAACCAGGCCTCGAGGTTCTCGGCGATGAAGGCGTCGTCGTTCAGGTCGGGATACGCGTGGCGCACCCGCTCGATCTCCTCGGCCTGACCGGGCGAGAGGCCCTCAGCGGGGTCGAGGCACCAGACGCCGTCGAGCAGACCCTGTTGGCGCAGCATCTCGTGCACGCCGGCGATCACCCCGTGGAAGTCGTTGCCCGGATCGAACACGGCCTGGTTCACGTCGACCATGTCAGAGGCGACGAGACCGAGTTCGCGGTAGGCCCCCGCGTCGCCCGCCATCGCCCGCTGCGCACGTTCGAGCAGCGCGACCGCCGCCCGGGTGCCGACCGCCCACTGACCCAGCAGCCCGCCGACGAAGCGCAGCGTGCGGGCACCGGAGGGCGACTCCACGTGGAACTCGGAGAGGAGGTCGGCCACGATCGCGTCGTCGTTGCCGGTGTAGAGGGCGATCTCGTCAGCCCGGCCGGAGGCGGCGACGCCGCGCACCAGCTCGAGCGTGCGGTAGCGATCGAAGGGTGCGGCCTTGACCGCCACGACAGCCGGAATCGAGGCGAACTCGCGCCAGAAGTCGCGGTCGAGCACGGGTCCGCCGATCGCGGTCTGCAGGTAGAAACCGACCACCGGCAGCACCTCACCCACGGCACGGGCGCGTTCGAGCAGGGCGCGCTCGTCGGCTCCGGCCACGCGAGGACTCACCAGCACGGCGTCGTAGCCGAGGCTGCGGGCGAGCTCGGCCTCGGCCACCGCCTGGGCCGTGCCACCGGCCACACCGGCGATGCGCACCACGTCGGCATCCGCGCGGGCATCCAACTCCTCCGCGGCGAGCGCGAGCACGGGCTCGAACAGCGCGTGCTCGGGGTCGCGGATCTCGAACTGGGTCGTGTGCACCCCGACGGCGATGCCCCCGGCACCCGCGTCGAGGTAATACCGGGTGAGCGCGCGCTGACGGCGTTCATCGATGCGCCGCTCGGCGGTCAGCGCGAGCGGGTGCGCCGGGATCACGGCCCCGCGGGCGAGGGTGGCTGCGGCCTCCGGTCGCAGGGTGGGAACCGCCATCAGAACTTCCCGTCCCGCACGGCCCACTTGGTCGGCTTGGCGATCATCGGGAGGCCCTTCTCGATCCAGCCGGCCTGCATGCCGATCAGAGTCTCGGCCGAGACGGACGGGTAGCCGAACAGCGCCATGCAGCGGCGCGCGTCGCTGAGCAGCGCGGTGGGCTGCGGCTCGTCGACGATCTCGACCTCGCGGTCGAACAGGGTGCCGAAACGGCGTGCGATCGATTCGACGCTCAGCAGCTCGGGACCGGTGAGGTTGATCGTGAACGGGGCGGTCGAGGCATGCACGAGGCTGCGGAGCACCACCTCGTTCGCGTAGCCCTGCCAGATCACGTTGACGTTGGCGGTGGCGACAGAGACGGGCTGCCCCGCGTGCACGGCGCTGCCGATGTCGGCGAGCACGCCGTAACGCAGGTCGACCGCGTAGTTCAAGCGGATGATGGCGACCTTGGTGCCGCGCTCCTGCGCCCCGAACTCGAAGACGCGCTCACGTCCCAGGCACGACTGCGCGTACTCGCCGATCGGCGCGGGCTGCACCTCTTCGTCCGCTCCACCGGAGGAAGCAGGAAGGAAGGGGTAGACGTTGCCGGTCGACAGCACCGAGATCGCACTGTCGCGGTAGCGGCGGGCCACGCGATCGGGCAGGGCGGCGTTGACCTCCCACGCCCACGAGGCGTTGGTCGCGGCACCGAACTTCGCACCGACCATGAACACCACGTTCGGAGCATCCGGCAGCGATGCGAAGTCGTCGTTCTCGATCAGGTCGAACGAGATGACCTTCACGCCCGCGGCCTCCAGACGCTCGCGGATCGCCGCGTCGCCGAACCGGGAGACCGCGTAGACCGTGTCGCCCTGGCGCCCAGCGGCATCCATTCCACGGCGCGCGAGCATCGCGAGCGTGGGGCCCATCTTGCCGCCCGCACCGAGGATCACGAGGTCGCCCGTGCCGCGCGCGAGGTCGGCGATGAGTCCGGCGCTCGGCGTGGCGAGCGCCTCCTCGAGATCGGCTTCCGAGGTGAAACTGTGCTGAGTCATTGTGGTGCTTTCCCTTCTTCTCAGCCCTTGATGCCCGTACCGGCCACGCCCTCCTGCACGTACCGCTGAGCGATGAGGTACGCGAGGAAGATGGGCAGCAGCGCCACGACTGAACCGGCGAGCATGGTGCTCAGCGGAACGTTCTGCTGCTGCAGCGACGAGATGCCGACGGTGAGTGTGAACATCGCGTTGGACTTCGCGATGATGAGCGGCCACAGGAAGTCGTTCCAGTGCCACAGGAAGACGAAGATGCCCAGCGTCGCCAGGATCGGCTTGCACAGCGGCAGCACGATCCGCAGGAAGATGCGGAACTCGCCTGCGCCGTCGATGCGGGCGGCCTCGAACAGCTCGTCGGGGAGGCCCGAGATGAACTGGCGCATGAGGAACACGGCCTGCGCGTTCGCGAGCGACGGCAGGATCAGGCCCCAGTAGGTGTCGACGCCACCGAGGTTCGCCATCAGGATGAACGTCGGGATGAGAGTGACGTGGAACGGCACCATCACCATCGCGAGGAACGACCAGAACATCACCTCCTTGCCGCGGAAGCGCTTCTTGGCGAAGGCGTAACCGGCGAGCGCCGAGAGGAACAGCACCGCGACGACCGAGACGAGCGAGTAGATGAGGGTGTTGCCGAGCCAGCCGAGGATGTTCTGTCCCGCGAGCACCTGCTCGTAGGCGTCGAACGAGATGTCCTGGAAGGGGAGCAGGGAACCCGGGAGCTCGACGACCATGCCGGGCTTCAGACTCAGCACGACCATCGCGTAGAACGGGAAGAAGCTGAGGATGCCGGCCAGGCTCAGCCAGATCCACCGGCCGACGATCCCCCAGCCGGTGGGCTGGAGCGCGCGGTAGGCGCGGCGCTGCTTCGTCGACATTTTCGGCGACGTCGCCGGGGTCTGGGTCGGCGGCTGCAACAGAGCGGTCATTTCTGCTTTCCGATCACCAGGCGCTGGATGAGCGCGACGACGAGGGTCATGACGAACAGGGCCACACCGATGGCGGCCGCGTAGCCGTAGTCGAAGTAGCGGAAGCCCTGGTCGTAGAGCATGTAGACGAGCGAGTAGCTGGCGTTGGCCGGCCCACCCTGGGTCATCACGTAGATGACGTCGAACACCTGGAATGCGGCGGTGGTCTCGATCACCGCGAGGAAGAAGAAGGTCGGGCGCAGCACCGGGAGGATGATGTACCGGAAGCGCTGCCAGGCGTTCGCCCCGTCGACCAGGGCCGCCTCCTCGAGTTCGCGCGGCACGTCCTGCAGGGCGGCGATGAGGATCATCATCCCGTAGCCGAACCGCGACCAGACGCCGACGACCACGATCGCGGGGATCACGAGGACGGTACTGCCGAGCCAGGATCCACCGAGACCGAGTGGCGTCATCAGCGCCGACCAGGGTCCGTTCGCGGAGAAGATCCAGACGAAGATCGAGCCGGCCAGCACCAGCGAGGTGATGACGGGGAGGAAGAAGATCGAGCGGAAGAAGCGCGCGCCCCGGAAGGCCCGGCGCACACCGAGGGCCATCACGGTGGAGAGCACGAGCGCGATCGGCACCGCGAACACCGTGTAGATGAGGGTGGTGCCCATCGCCCGCCAGAACAGCGGGTCGGCGACCATGCGCTGGAAGTGGTCGAGACCCCGCCACGAGATCTCACCCGTGATGTCGTAGTCGAAGAAGCTCAGAGCCACTCCGGCGATGCTCGGGCCGAAGCGGAAGGCGATGAACAGGAGGAAGGCGGGGAGCACGAACAGGAACGCGATCCGCGCCTCTCGTCGTGCGAGCACCCGGGTGACCCGCCCTGCGGGCTTCTTCGCCGTGGTTGCCGTCGTCATCAGTGGTACCTCACGTGGGGGGAGTGAAGGGGTGCGGGGGCATGCGGAGTTCGGGCTCCGCATGCCCCCGGGTGTTATTTCTCGACCAGCTACTTCTTGATCAGGGGTGCCGCAGCTGTCGCGGCATCCTTCAGCGCGTCCTCCGGAGACTTGTCTCCGAGGAGTGCGGCCTGGATCTCCGGCGCGAGCACGCCCATCAGCGCGCGCGACGAGGCGTTGAGTTCGCCCACCGTGGTGTCGGGAACGTACTTCTCGACCTCGCCGAGCAGCGGGTCGTCCGCGTACAGCGGCGCGGTGGTGCTGAGAGCGGAGAAGTAGCCTGCCGCCTTGAGGTACGGCTCGACCACGTCGGCGCCGGTGGCGTACTCGACGAACTTCGCCGCGGCGTCCTGCGCCTGGGAACCCTTGAGCACCGAGAGCGAGCCGACCGTGCCGTAGGCCACCGACTCCTTCTCGGTGAGCGGCGCCATGACCTTGACGTTCTCCTCGCCCCAGAAGGGCACGACCTCGTTGACCGCGTTGTTCCACGTGCACGCGACCTTGCCCTGGGCCACCGCGGTCTGCTCGAGCGGGACGTTGGTGGTGAGCGCCTCGGGGTCGAGGGCGCCCGCCTCGGCCAGGTCGGTGAGGAAGGTGAGCGCCTGCACGCCCTCCTTGCTGTCGAACCCGACGTCGCCGTCCTTCGTGTAGACCTCGCCGCCGGCCTGCCACAGCAGCGGGTAGTAGGTGAGGTTGAGGGTGTTCTCGGCCGATGCCGGGTAGTTCAGGGCGTACATGCCCTTCTCGGTGAACTTGGGGGCCATCGCGGTGATGTCGTCCCAGGTCTCGGGATACTCGGTGACGCCGGCGGCCTCGAACGCGGCGGCGTTGCAGATGAGGGGCTGGGCGCTGGTGAGGATCGGGGCTCCGAGGATGTCGCCGTCGAGCGTGACCGACTTCTTCACGTTCGGCAGCAGGTCGTCCTGGCGCTCCGTGCTCAGCAGGTCGTTGAGGGGGGCGATCGACTTCTGGTACGCCGCGAGCTGGTCGGGGATGAGGTAGACGACGTCGGGGCCCTTGCCGGCCGCGATCGCGGTCTGGAGAGCCTCGTCACGGTTCGCCCACGGGAAGATCTCGTACTTCACGTTGATGTTCTCGTTCTGCTTCTCGAAGTCGGCGATCGTCGAGTCCCAGAAGTCCTTGTGCACCGCCTCGTCGGCGATGACCGGGTAGAGCCAGACAGTGATGTCCTGCTCACCCTCTGCGGTGTTGCCTCCGCCGGCCGAACATCCGGCCAACAGGGTGGCGGCCGCGATTCCCGCGACGACGCCGGTGAACTTGCTGACGCGCATGGTGCTCCTTTGCTTATACCGTGCTGAGTACGGTTCATTATGACACTGCAATGGGATAATTCGTCAAGTACAAGTTCTCAGACCCGTGTTTCAGCCGTGTTTCTCGTTCGAGAACAACAAAGCTTGATCTGAGAATTGGGTGTGCTAATTTGATCGCACCCGACGACGGAGAAGAGGAAGGGACCGCACATGGCCGTGAACAGCCCGCTCTCGATCGTCGCGCGATCCGCTCTGCAGCTGCGTGATACCGGGCCCGCGACCGTGAACGATCTGTCGCGTTCGCTCGAGATCTCGCGCACGTCGGTCGAGAACGCGGTGACCGTGCTGGCCGACTCGGGCCTGATCGTCGACGCCCCCGTGCAGAACGGCGGCGGGGCAGGACGCCCGGCCCGTCGCTACTCCTTCCACGCCGCCGCCGGGACCGTGGTCGGCGTCGACATCGGCGTCGCGAGCGTGCGCGTCGTACTCGCCGACCTGTCAGGGCTCGTCATCGCGCAGCGCAGCTACTCCGGCGTGGCCGAGCAGCCCGACGGCGCCTCGAAGCTCTCGGCCGTGATCGACGACGTGCGCCGCACCCTCTCCGCCATCTCCCTCCCCACCTCGAGAGTGCGCGCGGTGGGCGTCTCGCTCCCCGGCATCGTCGATGACGCGGGGCGCGTGACCACCTCGGTCGTCATCCCCGAATGGTCGGGAATCGACATCGGCTCCCAGCTGCGGCACGCCTTCGGCTGCCCGGTCGCGGTCGACAACGGCGTGCGTCTGGCCGCCGTCGCCGAGCACCATCTGGGTGTCGCGCAGCTCGTCGACGACGTGATCTACCTCTCGGTCGGCAACCGCATCGCGATGGGCCTCATCCTCGGCGGACGTCCGCGCCGCGGCATCCACAACGCCGCCGGTGACATCGGCCGTCTCGCCTTCCGCGGGCTGAACACCGAGACGGGTCAGATCTCGTGGCGCACCGCTCCGACCGCGGCCGAGGTGTTCGCGCTGGCACGCGAGGGCGATGACGCCGCCCGGCACGAGCTCGACGGCTTCATCGATGAGCTCGCCCACGGCATCGCCACCCTGACCATGACGGTCGATCCGGCCATGATCGTGATCGGCGGCGGGCTCTCCGCCGCGCACGAGCAGCTGCTCGACCCCCTGCGCGCCGCTCTGCCCGGCCACCTCGGCCTGCCGTTCCAGGTGCCGATCGCCGAAGCGCGCCTGGGTGCCGAGGCCGCAGCCCATGGAGCCGTCGTGCACGCGTTCCAGCGCCATGCCGGCGAGATCTACGGCATCGAGGACATGCCGGCCCCGCCGATCACACCGCTGCCCGTCGAGCCGGCGGGGACAGACGACACGACCACCGAGGAGAAGCAGTGAGCACGTTGAAGGTCGGACTCATCGGCGCCGGCGGGATCTCCCGCGTGCACGCCGACGCGTGGCGAGCGCTCGGCGCGGAAGGCTTCGTCACCTCCCTCGTCGGGGCCGAGGAGATCGCCGAGGAGTACGGGTTCGAGCTCGTCGCCGACGTCGACACCCTCATCGGGCTGGTCGACATCGTCGACATCGTGACCCCCAGCAGCACGCACGCCGACTTCGCGCAGCGGGCCATCGCCCGAGGACTCGACGTGATCTGCGAGAAGCCGCTCGCCGCGACCGCCGCTGTCGCGGCCACCGTCGCCCGAGCCGCCGAAGAGGCCGGAGTGCGACTCTTCCCGGCTCACGTGGTGCGGTACATGGGCGAGTACGCCCAGATCAAGGCCGGCATCGACGCCGGTCGCATCGGCACGCTCGCCGTGCAGCGGTTCAGTCGCGCCGGCTCCGCGCCGCAGACCCCGTGGTTCTTCTCGGAGAGCGCGGGCGGCGGAGTGATCCGCGATCTGATGATCCACGACATCGACCAGGCGGTCTGGTTCGCCGGCCCCGTCGCGACCGTCTACGCGGTGCAGAACCCGCCGACGGTCGACGACCACGTGCCCGCACCGGTGACCGCGCACGTCGTGCTCACCCACCGCAACGGCGTCATCAGCCACATCCACGGCAGCTGGGTCGCGCCCGGGATGCCGTTCCGCACGAGCGTCGAGGTCGCGGGCTCCGAGGGACGCCTACGCTACGACAGCGCCGAGGACAACGCGCTGCGCACCGACGCCGTGCTGCCCGAGGGCGACACCGACTACCTGCCGCCGATGTCGCCGCAGGAGAGTCCGTACTTCGCCGAGATCGCCGACTTCGTCGCCGCCCTGCGCGAGGGTCGAGAAGCCAGGGTCAGCCCGGCGGACGGCATCGAGGCCGTCGCCGTGGCCGAGGCCGCGTATGCCTCGATCGCGTCCGGTGCCCCCGTCGCACTGCCCGAACCCTCCGCCGCACCTGAAGCCGTCGCCACTGAAGCCGCCGTCGCTGAAGCCGCCGCCACCGAAGCGACGTCCCGCAACGCCGAGGAGGCCACCCGATGACCGCTCCCGCCCCGCTGCGGATCGCCGTGCTCTCGTTCGCCCACACGCATGCCCTGAGTTACGTGCACGCACTCGCGGCGATGCCGGGCGTCGAGCTGATCGCCGCCGATCCTGACGGCGCCGCCGCTCCCGACGACGCTCCGCGCGGAGCCGCTCTGGCTGCGGAGCTCGGTGTCGCCTACGTCGAGACCTACGACGAGGCCTTCGCCTGGAAGCCCGATGCCGTGGTGATCGCCGCCGAGAACTCCCGCCACCGCGCCCTCGTCGAGCGCGCCGCCGCCGCCGGGGTGCACGTGCTCTGCGAGAAGCCGCTGGCCACCAGCGTGGAAGACGCGATCGCCATGCGGGCGGCGTGCGAGCGTGCCGGTGTGATCCTGATGGTCGCCTACCCGGTGCGCTTCGCCCCCAGCGTGCGCGACGCGATCGCCGAGCTGCGCAGTGGTCGCCTCGGGAGAATCCTCGGTGTCACCGGGATCAACAACGGAAAGCTGCCGCAGGACCGGGCCTGGTTCACCGATCCCGAGCTGGCCGGGGGCGGCGCACTGGTCGACCACGTCGTGCATTGCGCCGACCTGCTCGACGAACTGCTCGGCGAGCGGGCCCGATCGGTCCGCGCCGTATCCAACAGCACCCTGCATGCCGAGCGCGACCTCGAGGTCGAGACCGGCGGCCTGGTCACGCTCCAGTACCCGAGCGGAGTCATCGCCACGATCGACTGCTCCTGGAGCTGGCCGATGAGCTCCCCCACCTGGGGCGGGCTCACCCTGCAGGTGGTGGCCGAGCGTGGCACCGTCACGGTGAGCCCCTTCGCCCGGGGCGTCGCCGGGCACGATGCGCACGGCGAGACGTGGAGTCCCGTGGGCGCCGACCTCGACGCTCTGCTGCTCGACGAGTTCGTGCGGGCCGTGCGCGAAGGGCGACAGCCGCAGCCCGACGCCGGCGTGGGCATTCGCACGGTCGAGATCGCCACGGCCGCCCTGGCCTCCGCAGCCCGCGGCGGCGAGGTCGTCGCCCTCGCGTAGCCCCGCATCTCGGGATCACGGTCCGGCTGCCGGGCCGACCGGCTGCTCTTCCCCGCCATCGGACGGAATATCGCAGCTCCGACCCCTTTGCTGAAGAGGGGCCGCGTATCGTGGGCTCAGGCCGGTCAGGCAGGCGAGAGGTGTGTCCGTGATTCGCGTGGTGCTTGTTGACGACGAGGCGCTGGTGCGCTCGGGATTCCAGCTGATCCTCAGCGCGGCCGATGACATCGAGGTGGTCGACGCCGTCGACGGCATGGAGGCCACCGAGTCCATCCGCCGCCACACGCCCGACGTGGTGCTGCTCGACATCCGGATGCCGGGTCGCAGCGGCCTCGACGTCCTCAAGGACATCCGGGAGATGTCGGATCCTCCGGTGGTGGCCGTTCTCACCACCTTCGACTCCGACGACTACATCGCTCGTGCGCTCCGAGAAGGGGCGAGCGGCTTCCTGGTGAAGGACACCGACCCGGAGCAGCTGCCGACGCTGATCCGCTCGCTCGCCGCCGGCGGGATCGTGCTGTCCCCCCATGTCTCGCGCACCGTGATCGACGGGTATCTCGGCGCCGAGGACCGGGCGTCGTCGGCGCTGATCGACACGCTCACGAACCGCGAGCAGCAGGTGCTGGCACGGCTGGCGAACGGCGACTCCAACAGCGAGATCGGGGCGAGCCTGCACCTCAGCGTGGGGACCGTCAAAGACCACGTCAGCGCCATCCTCAGCAAGCTCGGCGTGTCCAGCCGCCTGCAAGCGGCTCTCATCGCGGAGCGTGGCGGGTTCACCGACGGCGTACCCGGCGCCCCCCGATGACACGTCCACGGTGGCTGACCCCGCCCTTGATCGATGCCCTCCTGATCGCCGCCGCCCTCAGCGACACGCTGTTCTATCTCGACGCCGCCCTCAGCGGCGACACGATGTTCTACATCGATGCGTCCTACATCGATCCCGATCCGCGGATCAGCCTCCTTCTCGGGGTGATCGGCGCACTCGGCCTGACCCTCCGACGACGCTGGCCGTGGTTGTCCCTCGCCCTCGCCCTCCCCACCCTGATCATCCCGTTCATCTCGGTCGCCTGCCTGATCGCGCTCTACTCCGTCGCCGTCGTCGAGCGACGACGCTGGTTGACCCTGGCTGCGGGTGCTGTCGTCTTCGCGGCCGACACCCGCGTCCTGTGGGGAGGGCCCCTCAACGAATCCCTGGTCACGGGGGCGATCTATGCGGTCATGACGGTCGCTGCCCCGATTGCCCTGGGGCTGCTCGTGCGCACCCGCAAGGAACTCACCGCGCGCCTGCACGACCTGGAGCAGGTGCGTGACAGCGAACGACGCCACGCCGAGGAGAAGATCCTTGCCACAGAACGCGCCAGGATCGCTCGCGAGATGCACGACGTCGTCTCCCACCAGGTCAGCCTCCTCGCCGTCCAGGCCGGCGCGCTCCAGATCAGCACGCCCGACCCCGACGTCAAGACCGCGGCACGCACGATGCGCTCCCTCGCCGTCAAGACGCTCGACGAGCTGCGTCAGATGGTCACCCTCCTGCGCGCCGCGGGGGGCCAGCTCGCGCCGCAACCCACTCTCGACGATCTGCCCGACCTCATCCGAGACTCCGGCATCCCCACCGGCACTTCCCTGGATCTCCCCGCGGATGTACCGGCCGGAGTGCAGCGGGCGCTCTACCGCACTGTGCAGGAGGGTCTCACGAACATCCGGAAGCATGCGCCAGGCGCCGAGGCCTCCATCACCGCGGACACTGCAGGCGGCGTCATCCGCCTCACCATCCACAACACCCCCGGCACGACGCCGTCGATGAACCTGCCCTCCGCCGGCCACGGGCTCGTCGGGCTCCGCGAACGTGCCGAACTCCTCGGCGGATCCCTCACCACGCGCCAACACTCCCAGCAGGGGTACACCCTGACGCTGCGGGTCCCCTACGTCTGACGGATGCGCGCATCCGTGCCGAAGACGCGGGCGGCGTTGCGGTAGTACACCTTGTCGATCACGTCGCGCGGCAGTGCCAGGCCGACCACCTCGGCGTCGAGTGCCTTCGCGTGCTGGCTCTGCGCCGTCGCCAGGTACCGCCAATCCGAGGTCCAGATGGCGTGGGCGGCCCGACGGAACCGAATCGGATCGGCCTCCGCGGTGATCGTCAGGTCGGTGCCGTAGAGGATCCGGTCCTGGTGGCGGATGAAGAACGCGCGCATCCGCTCACGATCGGCGATCGACTGGTGCTGCAGATGACTCATGCGGGCGGCCACGTCGACGACGGCGTTCGGAAAGCGGTCCAGGAACGCGGCCACGCGGTCGACATCATGTTCCAGGCTGCCGAGATGTGCACCGACGAACAGGAGATCCGGATGCGTTGCCAGGAACTGATCCCGGGTGGTGATCAGGTCTTCGTAGCTGGGCCGGCCCGGATGCAGGTACATGTGGTGCTGCGGGCGTCTGCGGAAGTACCGGCGATCGTTGTCCGTCGTCATCTGCTCCAGGGGCAGCCAGCAGTTGTGCGGTTCGCCCTGGTGACCGATCAAGGCCAGCCCCAATGCGTGGGCGTGGGCGGCCAGCGGCGACAGTCCGGGGTGGTCCAGCGTGATCAGACGACCATCGGCATCTCTCTCGATCATCCCGATGTTCTTCCAGATCTTCACCCCGCGGGCGCCGGCGGCCTTCGCCTCCGCCAACCCGGCGGTGACACGGTCGACCCAACCCGGCAGCCCGAAGCCGCTCATCGAGAACGTCGTCGTCCAGTGCACCCGCTCCGGGTCGGCCTCGACCATCGCGATCGCTGCCGCGCGCTGGTCGGCGATGTGCGGAAACCCGGGGGAGTCGACGTTGATGACCATCAACTCGAACCCGTCCTCCCTCGCCTGCTCCGAGAGCGCGTGGCCGCTCGTGTTGGCGTGCACGTGCGCGTCGAACTTGCGGACACTCGCGAAGTCGTCCTCGCTGTACAGCTCCTTCGTCGGATCGGTCACGAGGTCGCGGGCTCCTCGATCGCAGACTCGTCGATGACCGGATCCTCGTTCATGGCTGCGCTGCGCTCGAGTCGCCTCTCGCGTCGGCTCTCCATGGCGGTGTAGATGATCGGTACCAGGACCAGCGTGAGCAGGGTCGAGGAGATGAGGCCGCCGATCACCACGATGGCCAGCGGCCGGGAGATGAACGCGCCGCCGCCGGTGAGGCCGAGCGACATGGGCACCAGCGCGAAGATCGTCGCCGTCGCGGTCATCAAGATGGGCCGCAGCCGTAGCCGGGTGCCGTGGGTGACGGCGTCGGCCAGCGGAACACCGTCGGCGCGGAGCCTGTTGATGAGGTCCATGAGCACGATCGCGTTCGTGACCACGATGCCGACGAGCATGAGCAATCCGATCAGTGCCGGCGTGCCCATCGGAGTACCGGTGATCTGGAGGCCGAGGATCGCCCCGGTGGCGGCGAACGGGATCGACACCAGCAGCACCAGAGGTTGACGGAAGTTGCGGAAGGTCCCGATCATGACGATCAGCACGAGCATGATCGCGAGGATCATCGCCAGGCCGAGCTGGGTGAACGCCTCGTCCTTCTGCGCGCTGACCCCGCCGATCTCGAAGGTCACCCCGGCCGGCAGCGTCGTCTCCTCGATCGCGGCCTGCACGGCCGCATTCGCGGCGTCGAGCTTTCCCTTGCGCGGATCGATGGTCAGCGAGACCTTGCGTTCCCCCTCCGCCCGGAAGACCACCGGGGGCACGAGTTCGTTCTCCACGGCGGCGATGTCGCCGACCTTCAGCGGCGTGCCTCTCAGGTTGTCGATCGCGGCCTGTTCCGCCGCGTCCTTCTGCTGCGCGGCGAGCTCCGCGGCCTGGTCGCGCTGCGCCTGCCGCGACTGCGCGATCTGATCGTCCGCCGCGGTCACGCTCGACTCAGCATCGGCGATCGCGCTCTGAAGGGCGGTGAGCTGTTCCTCGCGCTCCCGCTCGGCCTGCGCACGCCCCGCGTCTTCCGGAGTACCCGGGTCCGAGGGCTCCTCGGGCGTCGGACTCGGAACGATCGGCGCGGCCGCGAGCGCGGCGAGCTGCGCGCGCAGCTCCCTGAGGCTGCCGGCGCTCGCCCTCCGTTGCCGTTCGGCATCGGCGACCTGCTTCGCCTGCTCCGCCTCTGTGCGCTGTCTGGCGGCTGCCGCCTCCGCATCGGCCTTCTGCTGGCGCGCATCCCTCGCGGCCTTCTGCGCTGCCTCGGTCTGCTGGGGTGTGACCGGCAGGAGGATCTCGCCGATCTGGGCCGCCGTACGCTCGGTCCCCGGGGTGCGCAGCAGGATCGACCGCTCCGCGCCCTCGAACATCAGGCGCCCGATCTCCGTGCCTTCCAGGGCTTCTTTGACCACACCGGCCACCATCGCGCGATCGATGCCCACCGTCGCAGCACGCGCCTCGTCGAGCTTCACCCGCACGACGCTCTGCTCGCCGGACAGTTCGCTGCGCACGGACTTCACGCTCTCGGCGGTCGACAGCGTGGCGACCAGCATCGCGCTCGCCTCACGCAAGGCAGCCGGGTCGTTGCCCTGGATGCGCAGATCGATCGCACTGTTCTTGCCCCCGCCCGAGGAGAACGAGTCCTTGGACGAGACCTGGAACGACGCGCTGTTCTCCCTCTTGTCCAGCTGCGCCCGCACGCGATCACCGACCGCTTCGGAATCGGCACCGCGGTCGAGCATCAGTGTGTAGGAGATGAGCTGGGGCTGGGATGGGTCCGGGGCCCCGACAGGGATGGACACGGAGACATCGGCGACCCCCTCGACTTTGCCGAGCATCTTCTCCACGGGCTCGACGGACGCGATCACCTCGGCGGTACTGGGCGCGGAGACGGGCGCGGGGGCCTGCCCTTCCGGGGCGGCTCCGGTGGTCGGATCCTCCGCCGGCGGCGCCGCGGCGGTCTCCGGGAACTGGTCGATCTGCAGCGTCTCGTTCCCGGCGGAGTCGAGGAACTCCGTCGGAATCTGGGTGGCGAGGCCCACGGTGACGCCCAGGAGAACGACGGAAGCGGTCACGGTGAGCACCCGGCGTCGCCAGAGCACCTGCAGACGGGGCATGAACACGCGCTGCAGCCGGTCCTCCGGAGCATTGATCTCGTCCGCGTCGCGATGACTGCGGGCCACGTCGGATGCCGCCGGACCCATGGCGTGCACGCCGATCGACGAACGGCTCGATCTCCTGTTCAGGAACCAGTAGGCCAGCACGGGAACGATCGTGAGGGCGACGAGCAGCGATGCCAGCAGAGCGATCGACACGGTGACCGCGAACGGACGGTACAGCTGCCCGGTCGGCCCGCTGACGAACACGATCGGCAGGAACACCGCCACCGTGGTCAGGGTCGAGGCGGTGATCGCCCCGGCGACCTGACGCACCGAGCCGATGATCCCCGGGACACTGACGCCGTCGACCTGGGCGTGCCTATTGATGTTCTCGATCACGACGATCGAGTCGTCGACGACGCGACCGACCGCGATCGTCAGGGCCCCGAGGGTCAGCATGTTCAGGGTGTTGCCCGTGGAGTACAGCCCGATGAGACTGATGAGCAGCGAGAGCGGGATGGACACCGCGGCGATCACCGTCGACCTCCACGAGGCCAGGAAAGCGAGCACGACCAGGATCGCGAACAGCAGCCCGAGCCCTCCCTCGACCGTCAGGTCATGGATGGACTGCTCGATGATGGGCGCCTGGTCGAACAGGGTGGTGAACTCGGCCTTGAGCTCAGGTGCCAGCCTCGTCAGCTCGGCGGTGACGGCGTGCGAGACCTGCACGACGTTCGCTCCGGGCGCGATGGTCACCGTCATCGTGAGCGACGGCTTTCCGTTCACCCGTGACAGGCTTCCGACCGGGATCTTCTCCGCCTTCACATCCGCGAAATCCCGGAGCGGCACCGTGCCGGACGCGATCGGAACGGGAAGGTTCTGCACATCTTCCAGGGTGGCGACGGTGGTGCCGACCGTGATCGACGTCGGACCGGTCTCCGAGGGGGCCTGCCCTGCGGGGTGCACGATGCTCTTGGCTTCGAGGGCCGTTTTGATCTGCGTCGGGTCGACCTTCAGACGCTCGACATCGGCCGGACGCAGGTCGACGACGATGCGCTGCTCCTGCTGCCCCGCGACATCGACCTTCTGCACCCCGGGGATCGACTTGAGCGCCGGTGCCACCTTCTGCGTGAGACCGGCCGCGAGTGCGAACTCGTCACCGGCAGACCCCGCACTGATCTGCATCGACGGTGCCGCATCGTCGCTGCCGGAGTAGATGTCCAGCTGCGCCGACGCCGGCAGCGACGACTTGACGCCGTCCGCCGCCGCGCGTATCGCGCGCTGCGTCTCCTCGCTGTCGAGCTCGAACGGCCACTCGACGAACACGTTCGCAGACCCCGTCGATGTCACGGACGACACCGAGGTCACACCCGGCACCGCGCGCAGCGCGGCTTCCAGCGGCTCGGTCGCCGTCCGCGACATCTCCTCCGGTGCCACGCCGTCGACGCCCACAGAGACGAACGCCGCCGGCATGGTCGCAGGCGGCATCATCTCCTGCTTCAGCGCACCGGCGACGAAGACCCCCAGCACGGCGATCGCCAAGGTCGCCAATCCGACCAGCAGACGATTCGCCAGACTCAATCGCGTCAGAAACACCCGTACACCCCTTGCAGCACGCTGCTACCCCAGCTTCAGGAGGCGCCGGACAGCGCCACCCGATCCAGCCTGCGAGCTCACGCTCGGGCGTGTAACCCGTCACCTGTCCGCACCTCCCCGCCATCCGTCCGGAGTGCGTAATCCTCGCGTCGCATTCCGGCGGCAGGCGACTCTCAGCAGACAGGGGTATGCTGACCCGTTGGGTCGTTCGGCCCCTAGAGTCCCGAAAGGCGGTGATGGCGATGTCCGGTGATAGTTACGACGCCGCCTTCGCTGCGTCGCGACTCCCTGCGCTTGCTCGTTGACCTTCCGGTCCGCTTTCGCACGTCCTTCTCCGCAGCCGTCGGCGGCGTCATCCGCCCCCTGACGAATCCGCGCACGGAGCTTCCTGCTGCCGTGCACCTGCGAGAACGGAGCCGCATCATGGCGCTCATCGACAACGGCGTGTACGTCCACGGACGTCGCGTGGAGACCCCCAAGAACCTGGACGAGACCTACCGGATGCTGGATGCCGCCGGTGGCATCGCCTGGATCGGTCTGTACCGACCCAGCCCCGAGGAAGTGGCGTCCGTCGCTCGCGAGTTCGACCTGCATCCGCTCGCCGTCGAGGATGCGCTCTCCGGCCACCAGCGCTCGAAGGTGGAGCGCTACGGAGACACCCTGTTCGCCGTGCTGCGCCCTGCGCGCTACCGCGACGAGCAGGAGTCGATCGAGTTCGGCGAGCTGCACCTGTTCGTCGGGCCCGACTTCGTCGTGACCATCCGGCACGCCGAGTCGCCCAACCTCGCCGCCGTGCGCGCCCGCATGGAGGCGAACCCCGCACTGCTCGCGATGGGCCCCGAGGCCGTGCTCTACGCGATCCTCGATGAGGTCGTCGACGGGTATGAGCCGATCGTGGCCGGTCTCCTCAACGACATCGACGAGATCGAGGACCAGCTCTTCGGCGACGGCGACGACGACAGCGCGCTCTCCCGCCGCATCTACGAGCTCTCCCGCGAGGTCATCAACTTCCAGCGCGCCGTGCACCCGTTGAACGGGATGCTGGAGTGGCTGCGTCGGGGGTCGGAGAAGTACCGCATCGACGAGGAGCTGCAGCGGTCCCTGCGCGATGTGCTCGACCACACGATCCGCGTCAACGAGAAGATCGACTCGTTCCGGGCGATCCTCGAGAACGCGCTGACCGTGCACTCCGCGCTGGTCGCCCGCCGACAGACCGAGGCCGGACTCGCGCAGAACGACGAGATCAAGAAGATCTCCTCCTGGGCCGCGATCATCTTCGCCCCCACGCTGGTCGGCACGGTGTACGGCATGAACTTCGATGTGATGCCCGAGCTGCACTGGGCCTTCGGCTACCCGATGGCGATCGGTGCGATGGTGGCCTTCGCGGTCGGCCTGTTCGGGGTGTTCAAGTACAAGAAATGGTTGTGAGCGAGCGGATGCCGCGGCCCTGAGCCGCGGCATCCGTGCGCGTCACCCGAGCGGTTCACCGGTGCTGGCGAATCGCGGGTCGTTCCGTCTGGCGAAACTTCGCGCGCTCTGCGCCGACAGGGCGAGCAGCACGAGGATGTCGAGGGCCACGCTCGCGAGCGAGGTACGGAACGTGACGGGGATGCCCGCGTTCCACCAGTCGAGGAAGACGACGATGATGCTGAGCGAGGCGAAGCTCATCGCCACGATGCGAGCCCAGTTCGACCCCGAGAACACGAGGCCGGCGAGCGCGCCGTAGAACAGGTACCAGACGCCCAGCGCGCTGAAGCCGATGGTGAGGAACACGTCGGCCACGTCCGCAGGGACGATCAGTCCCCCGTCTCCGGAGGAGAAGAGATCCTCGCGGATCGCCGTCCAGTTCCGCACGTAGATGAGGATCGAGATGAACCCCCACACCACGCGGAGCGACATCAGCACGGCCCCGAGCCCCGTGGCCAGAGGACGCTTCACGAGAGCCCCCGCACTTCCGTGACCGGCGCCTGATCGACCGGCGGATCCGCGACGTGACGGAGGTCGATGACCGGGAGGTCGCCGTCGGTGTGGATGCTGTCGCCCCCGCCGTTTCGCGAGTGGTACCCCGTGGAGAAGTCGCGGATGATGACGATGCGCACCCCGCTGTGCGCATCCCGGAGCGTGCGGACGATGTGGTCGCGTTCGATGTCGATGTCCGCATCGATCTTGTGCGTGACCTGCAGGGTGAACAGCGAGAATCCGACGGCACGGTCGAACGTGCCGGCGGCCACCCAGTCCACGCGATGCCCACCGGGCAGCATCCACCCCTCGGGGCAGCGCCAGAATCTGACGTGGTGCCGCTTGGCGGGGTTCCCCTCGACCTCCTGCTGATAGGCGAGATCCTGCCGACGGCCGAACAGGAAGAGCGGGCTGACGGGAGCCTCGTCATAGCTGCGTCGCAGGAGGGTCGACAGCACGATGCGCCACGTCGACGCCGCGGTGATGTCATCGGCCCGCGTCCACCCGGCATCGGCCATGCACCGCGTGAGCTGCTCCTCCGTGCCGAGGACCGCGAGATTCACCGGGTCGCCGAGCAGACCGTCGCTCGTGCGTGCGCGCCCGATGAAGTAGCTGGGCACGTAGATGCGGGTGAGGATGGAGTGCAGTCTCGGCAGCACGAGGTAGGCGAGGATCAGCCAGAACGCGACCGCGAACCCGATGGCCCACCAGCCCCACGAGAACGCCTCCGTGATGATGAGATAGGCGAGCCAGATCGCGGCGAGACCGGCGAACACGAAGAACGCGTCGTCCAGGGCCGCGTTGACGGAGAACCGTCGGCGCTGGACCAGAGGATCCCGCCTCTTGACTGGTTCCGCCATGTCCACATCCTAGGAACTGCGGGCACCCGTGAGAAGGTGCTGATCAGGCACCGCGCGCTCCTCAGCGCGGCTGAGGCTCCGTCCGCGCCAGGGCATCGGCGGCGCGCACGAGCGCGAGGTGCGAGAACGCCTGCGGAGTGTTGCCGAGCTGCCGCCCCGCCACGGGGTCGTACTCCTCCGACAGCATCCCCACGTCGTTCGCGAGCCCGCACAGCCTCTCCATCAGGGCATGCGCATCCGCACGCCGACCGGTCAGGGCATACTGCTCGACCAGCCAGAACGAGCACGCGAGGAACGCCCCCTCGGAGCCGGAGAGCCCGTCGACCCCCGTTCCGGTGCGATACCGGCGCACGAGCCCGTCCGACAGCAACGTCTGCTCGATGCGGTCGACGGTCGCCAGCATCCGCGGGTCGTCCGGACGGCAGTACCCCACCTGCGGGAGGAGCAGCAGCGAGGCATCGACCTCGGTCGTCTCGTAGTGCTGCACGAAGTGTCCGTCGACGACGCCGTCGCGATCGATCTCCTCGCGCATCCGATCGCGCAGCCCGCGCCAGCGCTCGACGGGCCCCTCGAGCCCGTACTCCTCCACTGCGAGCACCGCCCGATCGAACGCCGCCCACATCATCACCCGAGAGTGCGTGAAGTACCGGGGCTCGCCGCGGATCTCCCACAGCCCCTGATCGGGGCGCTCGATCTGCTCGGAGGCGAAACGCAGCAGCTCCCGCTCCAGCGGCCACGAGAACCCCGACTCGTTGAGCCCCGCCGCCCGAGCGGCCGACAGCGTCACCAGCACCTCACCGACCACGTCCGCCTGATACTGATCCGCCGCGCCGTTGCCGATGCGTACCGGTGTCGATCCCTCGTACCCGGGAAGATTCGACAGCACCCGCTCCGGAAGATCTCGCTCTCCCGCGGGACCGTACATGATCTGGAGGTCGGCCGGGTCTCCGGCCACGGCCCGCAGCAGCCATTCCCGCCACTGCCCTGCCACGCCGAGGAAGCCGTGGGCGAGCAGCGCCTCGAGGGTGAGGGCGGCATCGCGCAGCCACACGTAGCGGTAGTCCCAGTTGCGCACGCCCCCGATCTCCTCGGGCAGCGCCATGGTCGCCGCGGCCGCGATGCCGCCCGTCTCGTGGTTCGTCAGTGCACGCAGGATCAGCAGCGACCGCACCACCTCGTCACGGTGCGGACCGTCGTGCGCGATCTGGTCGGCCCAGTCCTGCCACCAGGCCTTCGTATCATCGAGCTCCGCCTGCACATCGAGCGTCTTCGGGAGGTCGAGGTGCGAGGGGAACCACGTCAGCTGCAGATCCCGCACCTCACCGGCGCTCACGGTCACCTCGCCCCGGTGCTGATGATCGATCGGCCTCAGCGGAGCACCCCGCAACGCGACGGCATCCGGCCCGCCCATCGCGACCAGGCACGGCTCCCCCGCTGATCCGACCTGACGCACCCACGGCATGACCCTGGCGTAGTCGAAGCGGATGCTCAGCAGCTGCTCGAAGCTCATCGATCCCTGCACCCCGACGATCCGGCGGATCAGGTCGGTGCGGCGGATCGCCGTGTCGGGGTCGAGTCCGATCGGCATGAAGTCATGCACCTCGGCGACCGCGCTCCCGCTCTCCCAGCGGGTCACGAGCACGAAGGTCTCCTGGTCGTAGTGTCGGCTGCTCACCGCATCCGGGTCGGTCGGCCGCAGCAGCCACCGCCCGTGGGACTCGTCGCCGAGCACGGCGGCGAACGTCGACGCCGAGTCGAGCCGCGGCAGGCACAGCCAGTCGATGCTGCCGGTCGACGAGACGAGCGCCGCCGTGCGGCAGTTGCTCAGCAGCGCGTACTCCTCGATGCGGGTGCCCGCTTCATCCCCCACGCGTCCCCCTCTTCCCGTGTGACCACGTTAGACGCATCCGCACCTGAGGGACCGCGTCCGGTCACTGCTCCACACGGATGATCGGGAACGAAGGCTCGTCCCCGCTGTGAGCGATGATCAGCAGCTGCGTCTTCTGCGCGGCGTCGAGCGTGAGGTGCCAGCGAAGCCCGTGTTCGGTGCGCTCGATCGTGCCGATGGCGGGGGTGGGCGTCTCGAACCTGTCATAGCTGGAGAGGTCGATGTCCACGACGCCGGTGCCCGTCGTCGCCCCGGCGTTCGTGAGATCCAGGATGACGAGGGTGTCGTCCGTCATCCCCGGTCGAAGAGCGATCTGCGCGGAGTAGGTGATCGCGGGCTTGGTGTGCACCGAGAACCGTATCGCGTCCGTCGCTTTCGAGGTGACGTCCCCGACGATGGTGCGTGCGGTCACCTCGTAGTCGCCCGCCGCGAGCGGGGCCACGACGCTCCAGCGTCCGTCGGCGGAGACGCGCACGAAGCGGAAGAAGGCGGTGAGCTCCCCGTCGGTGACGTGAAGACGCACGAACGAGCCGGGAACACCCGTGCCCGTGATGCTCGTGCTCGTCGCGTAGACGGTCTTTCCCGGATGAGGAGCCACGACGATCGGAGCTACGGCCGACTCTCTGATGGTGATCGGAGCCATCGCCGACCCGGCATCGAGGGTGCTCTCGCCGACGACAGCGTCGTCAGGAATCGGGAAGACGGTTGCGAAACGGCCGCTGGCGTCGGCGACGACCCGCTCGATGGTGTCGCCGATGCGGAGCTCCACGACGGTGTCGGGAGCGTATCCGCTGCCGCTGACCCGGAACGGCTGACCGGTGAACGCGATCCGCGAGTAGACGCCCACTGCGGCAGGCGAGCCCGACGACCGCGCGTCGATGAGGCCGGCGCCGACCATCTCCTCGCCGACCCCGGGCAGCGGATCGGCCGCACGGGTGATCCGCTGGGTGAGCTCGTCGGGGGTGAGGCCCGGGTCTTCGGAGAGGAGTGCGGCGGCGAGACCGGCGACATGCGGACTGGCCATGGATGTTCCGGGGAGAGCGGCGTAGATCGAACCGTCGTCCTGGCGCGGAACGGCCGACCACACGACACCTGGTGCGGTGACGGTGACTTTGCCCGCACCGAAGTTGGAGAATCCGGCACGGACCAGGGACCCCGTGGCCTCGTCCTGGTCGGCCCCGGCGACGGAGACGACGTCGGGGAGGCCGGCGGGAGCCTGCACGCACCCGGCGTTCACCGGCCGGAGCTGAGCGACACCATCGTCAGGGCTCATCACGTCGGTGGTCATGGTGGCGAGGTCCTGCGCCTCGTTGCCGACGGCTGCGACGCTGAGCACCCCCTGCTCGTGGGAGTAGGCGTAGGCGCGACGGAGCGACTCGAGCGCAGCCGACTGGGTCTCGGCGTCAGCGCACCAGAGATACCACGGGTCGACGAAGTAGCTGTGGTTCACGATGGGGATCTCGTGCTCGACCGCCCACATGGTGGCGCAGATGCTCGCCTCCGGATAGATGTGTCCGGTCTGGTTGTCGACCTTTATCGATGCGACACGCGCCCCCGGAGCCATCCCTCGGATACCGGACCCGTCGGCGGCGCCCGCGACGCTTCCGGCGACGTGGGTGCCGTGCAGACCTCCCGGGTTGGCCGACGGCCGCCAGGCCTCCGGTCTGGTATCCGGCACCCCGTCGACTCCGCATCCCACCGAGAGCGCGGGATCGATCCGGTCGGCGAGATCGGGGTGCCCCGCGTCGATGCCGCTGTCGGCGATGCCGACGACGACGCCCTCGCCCGTGCGGGCCGTCGCACCGATGGCGACCGTGTTCCAGGCGGTGCCTTCGGCAGGCATCGAGGCCGGTTCCTCCGTGACCCCGGCGGCGGAGGCGGCTGGGGCGGCCAGTCGGTCGGGGGCGGTCGACGTACGCGTCGGGCCCACCGACTCCACTCCGTCGACCTCCAGGAGGCGGGCACGGAAACCGTCGTCGGGTGCACGGGCGACCGTGACTCCGATCTCGGGGTAGGAGATGAGCGTCTTTCCTCCGGCGTCCGCGATCGCCGCTGCGATCGCCTCGGTAGTGGGAGCCCCTGGCGCGGAGTTCACGACCCAGTTCAGAGCGGCCTCGTCATCGATGGGCGCTGTCGCTCCCGTCGCTGCGGGGACCACCGCCAGCACCCCGGTCAGTCCGATCGAGGCGCCGAGGGTGAGCACCGCTCCGGTGCGGCGGATGGTCGTACGACTGATCAACTCAGTCCTCCCTTTCTGCGACAGGTCGAATACCTGCCCCGCAGAAAGGAGTGCGATCACCCCGTTCGGTTACGCGAGACGCGAAGGCCGCGCGCTCAGTTCTCGTCGGGACCGCTGATGTGGTCGAGCAGTTCGTCGAGCGTCTCGACGTCGATCGTCTCGGAGCCGTCGAGCTCTCGCACCTCGACGCCGTCGACATCGAGCTCCTCGTCCAGCTGCACCAGGATCCGCGAATCGGGGAACTGCTTCGGCGCGAGGAAGGCGAGCAGCACGGCATCGGCGAACACCACGACCGACGTGGCCTCGAGGTCATCGCGCAGGTCGATCTGCTCGACCACCGGCTCGTCGTCCACGGCATCGTCGATGTCGGTGGCCACCTCGTCGATCACCGCGCGCCAGCGCGACTCCCCCACGGCGAGGATGCGGGAGACCGCCGCGATCAGCGCATCGTGATCGACGTCGTCGCCGTGTTCATCCAGCTCCGGATCGACGTTGACGTTGACCACGGTGCCCGCCGCATCGATGCTCGCCCGTCCGTAGACGAGGCCGTTCTCGGCGATCGGATCTTCGAGCAGCCCGCTCTCGACGATGCGGGCCAGGAGGGTGTCGAGCGCAGGCGAAGTCATTCCTCCAGTCTTTCGCATCGATCACGGTCATGGGCGGTCATCGTCCACGAAGGAGGGGAGCGAGGAGCACCGCCACAGCCGCGACACCCGCAGCCACGATCAGCACCCCGGCCGCCCCGGCCTGCCCATAGGCCATGCCCGCGACCACGGGCCCGACGAATGCCCCGAGGTTCAACGCCGCTGTGGCGTAGGCGCCACCGAGCACCGGGGCCCCCGACGCCTGCCCGACGATGCGACCGATCAGCGCAGAGCCGACCGCGAACGACAGCATGCCGCCGACACCTGCGCCGACGAAGACCCCCGGAACCGAGTCGACGAACAGGGCGAAGCCGATCCAGCACGCGGTCGTCGCCGCGGCACCGACCCCGATCCAGATGCGCTCGACGCCGGCCGCCCACCGACCGGTCGCGGACACTCCGAGGAAGGCTCCCACGCCGAAGACCGCGAGCAGAAGAGGGATCCCGGCGTCGTCGACCCCCGCATCCGCACCGATGACGGCGAGGAAGGTGAAGACGCCGAAAGTCGCGGCGTTCACGAGCACGGCGAGCACCACGACGACCAGTACCGGCCGCCGCCGCAGTTCGGCGAGTTCGCCGCGAACGGCGACCCGTGGCGAGCGCGGAACAGCGATGAGGGTGCGATCACGCAGCAGGGCCACCACAGCCGGCACGCACAGCAGCACGACGGCCCAGAACGTCGAGCGCCAGCCGTAGGCGTTCGCCAGCGCCGCTCCGGCGGGGACTCCGACGATCGTCGCCAGAGTCGTCCCAGCGAGCAGGACGGCGACCGCACGAGTGGTCTGCGCCGGAGCGACGATGACCCGCACGGTCGCCAACGCGATCGCGAGGAATCCCGCGTTCGCGAGCGCGGCGACCACCCGGCTCAGCAGCAGCAACCAGAACGATGACACGAGGGCGCCGACCACATGCGCGGCGACGAAGACGAGCAGAAGCAGAACGAGAGTGCGCCGCGGGGCCCAGCGGCTGGCGCACACGGCCATCGTCGGGGCGCCGATCACCATGCCGATCGCGAATGCGGAGGTCAGCAGCGCCGCCGTGGACGGGTCGACGTCGAGATCGGCGGAGAGGGGAAGGAGAAGGCCGGCGAGCATGAACTCGCTGGTGCCCTGGGCGAAGATCGCCAGGGCCAGGACGGGGATGAGGAAGGGCATGGAGAATCCAGACACGAAGACGCCGCTCGAATCGCGCGGGGCGATGAACAGCAGGTGAGAAGGGTCGACACAGGGATGCGGGGAGCGCACGACGTGCACTCGACCCGCGATCTACGGTCTGTCGGACTCAGGACTCACGGTTCCCAACCTAGCCGATGCCGGAGGGGCCGCCCCCGTGGACGGCCCCTCCGGTCATTGCCGTTCCTCTCTCAGCGTGCGCTGCCGTAGTAGGAGACACCCGGGACCGCGAAACCGTCTCCGTTGCCGTTCCAGACACCGGTGAAGGTCATCACGACGGTCTCCCCCGAGGCCAGCGGACCCTTCCAGTCGATGGTGCTGCCGTTGACGGTCGCCGTGCCGCTGGTGGTGGTGAGACTCGCCTGGTTCCACGACGAGTCGTCCAAGACACCGGCGAGGTCGTAGGCGATCTCACTGTTGGCCGAGTCGACGTTGCCGTTGTTCGCGAACTCCATGCGGTACGTCACCGTCTGGCCCGGCTGCGGGTCTGTCGGGCTGTAGTTGAACGTGTACTGGAAGAACTCGCGTTTGACGGTGTCGGTGTCGGTGTCGCACGCCTTCGGCGCGTTCGACCCCGCGACGCACGCCTGGTTGGCCAGCGGACCGGGAGGGGCCGACTGATTGACCTTCGCGTTGACCTTCAGCGTGACCGACTGCCCGGGGGCGAGGGTGCCCACGGTGGCGGTCACCGCGCGACCGGACGCCGTGACCGTGGTCCCTGCGGGGCCGCTGCCCGAGACGAAGTCGAGACCTGCGGGGAGCGGGTCGTTCACGACGACGCCCAGCGCCTCGCCGTCGCCGGTGTTCGTGACGACGATGTCGTACGACAGCGCCTGGCCGAGCGTGACCTCGCCCTGCTTGTCGTCCTTGTCGATCGTCAGAACGGGCTTCGTGGGCGGCTTGGGCTTGTCCACGTCGATGTCGATGCTGTGCAGATCGCTGGGAACCTTGGTCCACACCGGGACGACCCCGTAGAGCGCGCCCTTGGAGCGCATCGTGACCTGGAACTCGACCTTCGAGACCGTGCCGTTGATCTGCACGGTGCCGTTCTTCGCACCGAGGTCGGTGGAGGTGATCGTGGTCCCGGTCACGTCGAGGTTTCCCCCGACCGAGCTCATGGTGACCCCCGGTGTCTTCAGCGTGTACTTCGCGGAGCTGCGGACGATGCCGCCGATCGCGTAGGTGTCGCCGCCGAGGTTGCTGAGTGTGATCTTGGGGTTCGTCACCTGCTGGCCGAAGTCGACGACCACGGTGCCGCGCACGCATTCGGTCCCGTTCTTGCACGGGAAACCCTCGTTGATGCCGATGATGTTCAGGCCCAGCTCACCGCCGTTGCGGACGGTGGCGAGGTCGACGGCGTTGCCGGAGCTCTTGATCTGGACCTTGTCGGTGGTAGTGATGGTGGCCGTGACGCCGGCTGCGGAAGCGGTGCGGGTGTCGCCCGTGCCGGTCCAGCCGTTGATGTCGGCGGCGGTGGCCGCGGGTGCAGCCGCGAGGGCACCGGCTGCGAGGGCGATGAGCGCCCCCGCAGCCAGTGCACCCCGGAACAGGGATGGCTTCTTCACGTGTGTCTTCTTTCTCTCTCGGAGACGGATCGATCAGCGAGCGTTCGACGGGCGGCGACGCAGCACGATCGCCCCGGCAGCGCCCGCCGCGAGCACGCCGGCGCCGACGAGCCCGATGGTCGGATCGATCAGCGGCACGGCGGGACGCTCGGCGAACTCGTGACCGTAGGTGTAGGTGTAGCGGGGGTCGTCGGCGAACACGCCGCCCGTGTAGAGCACCTGAGCGCTGTTGGTGATCTTCGGCCCCCAGTAGTCCTTCTCGACCTGGAAGGACGCCATCGGCTGCACGATGCGGGTGCCCCCGTCGTGCGCGACGTTGAAGGTCCACACCACGTTGCTGCCGACGAGCTTTCCGCCCTCGGTCGCCGAGACGAAGCTCGTGTGGGCCGGAACCGGGAGCACCACCTTGTAGACACCGTCGATCTGCTCGTCGTTGACCAGCTGGACGACGGCCCCCTCGCTGATCTGCGACTCCGGGGTCACCCCCTGAGCAGCCGTCTGGGTGGCTCGGCCGAGGTAGCCGCGGACCTGCACCGGACCATCGGGAAGATCTTCCGTCTGCGCCGGTGCAGGACGGGTGGGAGCGGAAGCGGTCGTCGCGCTGTCGGGAGCCACGGGCTGCTCGGCGGCCATGGCCGCCTGGCCTCCCAGGACCACCCCTCCTGCGAGCAGCAGACCGATTCCTGTGGTGCATGCGGACGTGAGGATCTTGTTCATCCTGAGCCCCTTTCATCATTCGGTGACGGCGAGCAGGGATGCTGCGCCGCCAACTAGACGGGGAAACGGGTGTTCGGTTACGCCCGGCTGCTACGACGTGCGCTGCGCTGCCTCCGGAACAGGTGCAGGTCGGCGATCACGACCACGAACACCAGGTACGCCGCGCTGAATCCCACGATGCTCAGCACCGAGCCGAACAGGCGGTGCGTGAGCTCGTAGCCCACCTCGAATCCGAGCGCTGTGGACCCGAGCGCGATCACCCCGAGCCGCAGCTGGTTGGTGACGAAGATCAGCGCCGTCGAGAAGAG
The DNA here is from genome assembly GCF_042881445.1 of Microbacterium sp. NPDC058269. NCBI lineage: Bacteria > Bacillati > Actinomycetota > Actinomycetes > Micrococcales > Microbacteriaceae > Microbacterium > Microbacterium sp. NPDC058269. The sequence goes on along the minus strand of NZ_JBHVXT010000001.1, from coordinate 1,588,824 downwards.
CAGCGCCTTGCCGACCTGGGCCCAGCTGACCCGCGTCGTGGCGAGGATGACCCCGCCCAGCGCCAGGACCGGAGCGGTGAGGAACGCGATGGTGCATTCGATCGTCACCATGAAGGCGATGGTCCTTCCCGGCTCCACTTCGAGGATGAAGTAGTTCAGGTAGTGACGCACACCGCCGGGGACGAACGGTGCGAGCCAGGAGCTGGCGACTCCTGCCTCGAGGATGCGGAACCGTTCTTCGAAGAGCACGAGCAGCACGGCCCCGATGACCAGCACGATCCCGACGCCGAACCGGGCACCGGTCTGGGCGGGTCCGAAGCGGGCGCCGCGCGGGGCGTGCTGGTCGGGCGTCGTCGTTCGGGAGAGGGCGAGCGTCGGCATCAGGCGTCCTTCGCGATCGGTCCTGCCACGTTGATCTCACCGTTGCGGCGAGTCTTCGCCCACCCGTTCCTGCCCCGCAGGATGCGGTAGATCGCTCGGGCTCCCGTCAGGTACACGTAGTAGTCGTAGAGCCACATTCCGAAGCCCCAGAGCACCCCGGTCCAGAAGCCGGCCTCGGGCTCGCTGTAGCGACGGTAGAGCGGGCCCCAGATGAAGAAGGGGCCGATTCCGAACAGCAGATAGAAGACGGCGAGGAGAATGACCGAGCTCAGGGGCAGGACGACTGCCCCGGAGAAGAGGCCGATCGCGGCCCCGATCACCAGGAGCACGGCCGCGAGGCTGGCGACGACCTGGAACAGCGGAAGCATCAGGTAGTAGCAGACCTCGAGCACCCCGGCGTTGGTGAGCATCGGCGACCGGGCGATCTCCGGGATGTACCGGATGCATTGCATGTTCCCCTGCGCCCAACGGGTGCGCTGGACCGTGAACCGCCGAAAATCGTGCAGCGCCTCCTGGGCGACGTACGTGTCGTGCAGATGGCGGTTCTTGTGCCCCGCGAGGAGAACATGGATCCCCAGTTCGTAGTCCTCCAGGAGGGATCCGTGCCAGGGGCGGTCTGACCGCTCGGCGATGTCGTCCAGGACGGAGAGTCGTGTGAACTGGCCGTTGCCGCCGAGACCGACCGTCTGTGTCCAGCCACGGAGCGACTGGACCGCCGCGATCGGACCGCGGAACTCGAGGTCCTGCATCCGGATGAGGAAACGCCCGAACGTGTTCCGGGCCCACCCCGCTCCCTCGACGGGATGCCGGTCATCCCGGTTCTTCATGAACACCGTGACCTGCGCCGCCCCCACCTCCGGGTCGCCGAACGCGTGGGGGGAGGCCGCCTGACGCAGGATGTTCTCGGCCACCTCGCCATCGGCATCGACCACGCAGACGACCACGCGGGAGCGGTCGGTGGCGACCGGGAGGAACTCGTTCAGCTCGAAGTACGCCGCGTTGAGCGCGTCTCCCTTGCCGGTTCGGGCCTCAGGGCGTCGTCTCTGGACGAGATGCACGTACGGATCCTCGTCGGCGGCGGCCTGCACGATCGCGGCGGTCCGATCGTCGCTGTCGTCGTCGATCACCCAGACGTGCGCCTCCGGGACGGTGGTACGGAGCATCCGGATCGTGCGCCCGATCACGACCTCCTCATCTCGACAGGGAACGAACATGTGCCACTCGAACGCGTCGACGGGGCCTTCCGGGTCCGGTGTGCGGCGCAGGTAGGGAACGACGATCATGAAGACGTACACCAGGAACGTCAGCGTCACGAGGAACGAGATGGCGTTAGCGGCAGCGATCATGGCGACCTCGAGGCGCGGGAGCAGCGTGGCGCAGCAGCCGTCGTCGCCACGTGAGGAATGCGCCGCCTCCCAGGGCGACCGCGCCGACGACCACCCAGACGATCATCGAGTCGGGACCGGTCATCGCGAGTGTCCCGACGACGGCGACCGGGGCGGAGACCTCGTTGCTGTACATCAGGACTCCTCGGCGGCGCGACGGACGACGGCGGCGTGGATGACGGCGGAGTGGATGTGCTCGGCGATGCGCTCGGTGGCCTGGCCGTCACCGAACGGCGACGGCAGTGATGCCAACCCGAGGAGGGTGTTCTCCACGTCGTCGAGCAGCGCAGCCGCCTCTGCCGCGAGAGCCTGCGGTGTCACCAGTTTCGTGAAGGAGCCCAGCGCCTCCGGACGCTCGGTCGAGTCCCGGACGACGAGCACCGGACGCCCGAGGACCGTGGCCTCCTCCTGGATGCCTCCGGAGTCGGAGACCAGGACGGCGGCGTGTGCGGCGAGAGCGAGGAACCGTTCGTACGGGAGCGGCTCCTCGGCGATCAGGGCGTCGAGGAGGTGCTCCGCGTCGAGGTCGGCCAGCATCGCGCGCGTCCGCGGATGCACGGGGAAGATGACCGGCCACCCCGATGACGCGATGTCGTTGAACGCGTGCAACGTCGCGAGCAGGTTCGCAGGGGAATCGACGTTCTCCTGGCGGTGCAGGGTCGCCAGCACGTATCGGTCGGGGTACACCCCGAGGCGGACGAGCTCGTCGACATCGAATGCGGCCGCGGCCCGCTGCCGGTGCACGGCTTCGACCACGGGGTTGCCCGTGACGAGGATGCGCTCGTCGGCGATCCCCTCGGCCAGGAGGTTCGACCTGTTCGCCTCGGTCGCGGCGAACAGGTCGTCGGAGATGTGATCGACCATCACCCGGTTGTGCTCCTCCGGCATCCGACGATCGTTGGCGCGCAGCCCTGCTTCGACATGCCCCAGACGCACGCCGGCGGCGTTCGCGGCGAGGGCGGCGGCGAACGTCGCGTTCGTGTCGCCCTGGACCACGACGTACGTCGGTTCGACCTGGGTGATCGCCTCGGCGATCTGCTCGGCGCCCCGCCCGATCTGCGCCGCCCGCGGCAACCCTCCGACATGGAGCTGACGGTGGACGCGTTCGATGCCGCACGATTGGAGGAAGACCGCCGACATCCCGCGGTCGTAATGCTGACCGGTGTGGACGACGTATGCGGCGTCGCCGAGCCGACGGATCAGCGGGGCGAGTTTGACGATCTCGGGCCGAGTGCCGAACACGATCATCACCGACGATTTCGGCAGTTCGGTGGCCGGGGAGGGTATGGAGAGCTTCATTGTGGTACCTCGATCAGCCCCCGGGGCGATCGCCCCGTGGCCGACATGATGAGTGGTCAGTGGGTGGACTTGCGGCGAGCGCCGCTGACGAAGAGGAACGCTCCGCCGGCGAGGAGGGCGACCGCCGGGATCGCGAGGGCGAAGGTCCCTCCGGTCTGAGCCAGCCCCGCGGGAGCAGGCGTGACGGTGGTCACCGCGCACGACCAGCTCGCGTCATCCCGGCAGGGGTGGGCCGCGGTGAGCGGAGGCAGAGCTGGCAGGTCGGACAGGTCCTCCGGGAACGCGATCCCCGCCTGCACGGCAGCACTGCGCAGGGCATCGATCATGGTCTTGTCGTAGGCGACTGTCGCGCGGTTCACGATCGTCGTGGTCGCGTCTGCGGGGATCCCGGCTCGCATCGTCATGGTGACCGTCTGCCCGGGAAGGATCTCCTCGACCATCCAGCCGACGCGGTCCTTGACGGCGACGCCGCCCGCGGATGCGGCGACGAATCTCGCCCGATCCGGCAGGTCGTCGACGACGGGGATCTGCACCGCGGTGCCCGGGCCGGTGTTCTTGACGGCGATGGTGTAGTCGAGGATCGCTCCGGCCTGAGCCGTCGACTGCTTCACGGTCTTGCTGATCTCCAGCGAGGCGAGCGCGGGGACGACCGTCAGCGCGCACGCCTGCTGCGGCTCGTCCGGGCACGGGGTGAGCGCGGTCGGTACCGGCGTGCCGGTCGGCGCATCGGTCGGATTCTGAGCCGTGACCCGGTTCAGCAGCTGTGCTTCGTCGAGACCACCGGGGGTCGTTCCAGTCACGTGCAGCTCCACCGAACCGCCGGCGGGAACCTCGGGGATGTTCCAGCGGACGGCGCCGTCGGCGACGACTCCGTCAGAATCCGCGGACACCTGGGTCAGAGCGGCAGGAAGAACGTCGACGACCGGCACCCCGACGGCCGCCGTCGTGCCGGAATTGGCGACGACCACGGTGTAGGTGAGCACCTCGCCGTGACCGGCGACCTGCTTGTCGACGGTCTTCGCCACCGACAGAGCGGGAAGCGCGGTGACGACGGTGGTGGCGCAGGCGGCAGCCCGGTCGTCGGCGCACGGGGTCGCGTAGGTCGGTGTCGGCGTCTGGGTGGGCGCATCAGCGGGGTTCTTCGCGACGACGCGGTTCACGAGCGTCGTGCTCGGCAGGGAGCGGTCGACGGTACCGCGCACGTGCAGCTGACGCTGGCCGCCTGCGGGGATGTCGGCGATGGTCCACGACACGGTGGAGGACTCGACCTCTCCTCCGCCGTCGGCGGTGACATCGGTCAATCCGGCAGGCAGGGTGTCGGTGACGGGCACCTGGCGGGCATCGGCCTCACCCGTGTTCCTGACGGTGATGGTGTAATCGAGCTCGTCGCCGGGCACGGCCGCTGCCTTGTCCACGGTCTTCGAGACCGACAGCCCGGGAAGCGTCGGCTCGGGAGTCGTCGCCGCGGTCACCCCGAACGCGTAGCCCTCACGACCGGCCGTCTGGCTGGGACTCAGAGAGAAGCGGGCGACGTCGAACACGATCTCGGTGATCCCGGTTCCCGGAACCGTGAAGCTCCCGCAACCGCCGGGTCGGTTCGGCGCGGAGCAGTTGATCCCGATGTCGCCGCGGCGGTAGCCGTCACCGCCGTCCACGAAGGTCGCCCCGGCGGATACGTTCGCGGCGGTGGCGCCGCCGTCGGCCGAGACGAAGCGGATGCCGTCCGCCACCGCCCACCCGCCGGAGGAACCGGTGCCGGCACCGAACTCGGCGATGTGGATGGCGGGGTCGTCGACCGGACGATCGAAGCGGATCGTGATCCGGCCCTCTCCGCATCGGTCCGCGGTGCCGCAGTTCTGCGCGGACATCACGGTCAGCACAGGGAGATCCTTGGCGGAGACGCCGTCGGCGTACATGGCGTCGGTCCCACTCCAGTCGCTGAGGGACTGCCCGCTCGCGGTGAAGGTGCGCCCGCCGTCGCCGGAGATGGTCGCGGTCGCGACCGTGCCGTCAGCGAGAGTGAACGTGCCGGTCTTGGCATCCGTGATGGTGGCGGCCCCTGCTGCCGAGGCGGGGGCCGCGCTCACCGCGACCGCCCCCATGGCGAGCAGGATTCCGAGCATGAGCGAGCCCGATCTTTTCCACATGTCGAAAGTGATTCCTCTCAAAGTTCCTGGTCGTCCGTGGGCACCGCGAGAGTGCCGCACGCGTACTGGACGGAGAATCTCCCCGGGCATTACGCGTGGGGCGCACATCAATCCACGACGACCACCTCCGCCGCCGTACTGCCCGAGATTCCGGCGATGTTGGACTGCGCGAACGCGAAGCTGATCGCCGTGCCCGAGGGCACCGGAGAGGAACTGACGTCGATGGCGGCCTGCCACGTCTGGTCGGCGGCGCACGTACCGGTGGCGATCGTCACGCCGTAGGCGGAGACGCTGAGATCGGCTCCCGCCTCGCATCTCACCGAGGCGTAGATCCACTGCGTCCGGGACACCTGCGAGGGAATGGAGAGGATCACCGGCGCGGCAGGGACCCCGACCGGAGGAGCAGCGGCGGGCGGAGCGGGTTTCTGCGGCGCCTCCGGCACGGGAGCGACCTCCGGAGCCGGGGTGGCTGCGGTGGGGGCGGGCGCGGGTTCCGTCGAGGAGGCGGGGTCGGGGGGCGCGGTCGGCGGGGCCGCCGGATCGGGAGTCGGCAGCCCCGCTTCCGATTGCGAGGCGGACGCCGTGGAGACCAGGACATCGTTGCTCACGAAGGAGCTGACCATGCCCAGTCCGAGAGCCGCGGTCGTGACGAGGGTCATGCCCACGAGGCCCGCCTTCGCCGTGGCGAGGGAGGCGAAGGGCACGGTGACCGAGACCGGCATCGGGGCAGCCGTCGCGGACGCGCCGACGGAGGTGAGCGATTCCCACACCTGAGCGCCCCCACCGAGCGCGATCCCGGCGGGGAAGAGGACCGAGAGCATCCTCGAGCTCGCCTGACGCGCCTCGTCGGCTCTCGCGCGACAGTCCCCACACTGCTCGAGGTGTGCGCGGACTCGCTCGTCGTCACGGACCGTGAGGCGCCGACGGGCATGGGCGCCGATCTTGCCCAGTGTCCACCGGCACTCCTTCGATGCCGGAGCCCGGTCGGTCAGATGCGCGGCGATCCATGCCTGGCGGAGCCCCTCCCTGGCTCGGAAGGCGAGCACCGCCGCGGCGCGCTCCGTGATGTCGAGACGCTTTCCGATCTCCTGCATCGAGAGGTTCTCGACCTCTCCGAACCAGAGGACCTCCTGCCAGCGCTCCGGCAAGGCGAGGATCGCCTTCGAGACGAGGGAGGCATCGAAATCGGCATCTGCGGCGGCATCGGTCGAGGCGGGGTCCTCGACCGTCTCGATGTGTTCGATGGGGATCTCCCGGCGGGCGCGCCCCCAACTGATCGCCAGGTTCCTCATCGTGGCGAAGAGGTACGGCTTGAACGCGCTCTTCGGCCCCTTTCCGGCCTGGAGCGCCTGGTAGATGCGCGTGAACGACTCGGCGACGAGGTCGTCCGAATCGGCAGACCACCAATAGGTGCGGGCGACGGCTCTGGCGATCTGCGCATAGCGCCGCCAGAGCTCCGCATAGGCGCGCTGATCTCCGGTTCTCGCGCGGGCGAGGAGGTCGGCGTCCCCGTCTCGGCCGACGTCTGTGTAGCGATGGCTCATATCGTCCCTTTCCCCCAAGGGCATTGCCAGGACGTGCGGAGAGCAGTCGTCCTGTGTGCTTCGCACCGGATGGAATCCGTCGGCCGCGTCGGCTCGCGAACCCACCCCGGGCGGTCGTCCTACTGACGTGATGCGTGCGAACGCCTCCCCCCGACGGGACTCGCCCCTGCGGCGCGCGCGAGGCGCGGCGCCCGCGATGTCCGGGCTCGCGATGTCCGGGTTCGGGCGGGTGGTGGGTCGTTCGACATGGTTCCTCCGGTGGCGGGCAGCGGCCAGAGACTTGGCACGCTGTGTGAGACAGGACTCAGCAACCGTGAAGGCACTACGACGGGCTCGCGGATTTTGAGGTATCCGACAAAAGCGCATGGTGCGGAGCTCCAAGACGGAGGTCCCCGCGCGACGGGTGACGCTCCTCGATCGGGGCCGCGCGAGCGTGAGCTGGGCGCTCATAACGTCCACGACGACGCCTCGGATCCGCACCGACAGTACCCGCGGAGACATGCTTCCCCCGCGCTCATCCGCCTTCGTATATCGGCGTTCTGGCATACGTGACCGGTCGCGCCGTACAGGTCTCGTCTGGTGCCGGGGCGGGAGGGGATGTGCGGCGGGCGAGGGGAGCCCGCCGCACGAGGGTCGGCTACCTGGGGAAGCGGTGGCGAGATGGGAACCCCGCCACCCGGGACCGCGGTTCATGTCCGCGCAATCGCCCCGACCGAGCCCTCCGGGGTAAGACGACGATCGCCGCGATCGATTACGGACGACGCGAGATCGCCGCCTTTCCTCGAAACCGCCGCAGCGCATTCGACCTCGCACGTTCGACCTCGCACGCGGCCGATAGGCTCGGAGCCGTGCCGAACGCCGAGTCCCCTGCATCCGCTTCCGCCGCATCCGACCTGCACCGCATCGCCGCGGCGCTCGCCGGACCCGCACCGCTGAACTGGGTGATCACCGGCGACTCGATCACCCACGGCCTGGTGCACACGCAGGGCGGGCGCAGCTATCCGGAGCACCTGCACGAGCTGATCCGCGGCGAACTGGAACGCGTACGAGACGTCGTGCTCAACACCGCGATCAGCGGCAACCGCATCGTCGACCTCCTCGGCGACTGGGACCGCCGCGTCGCGTCATGGCGGCCCGACGTGGTCACCCTCATGATCGGCACCAACGACGCCTCAGACGGCGGACCACGCGAGGTCATCACGGCCGACGACTACGCCGCTTCGCTGCGCGACTTCGTCGCCCGTGTGCGCGAGCTCGGCGCCGTCCCCGTGCTGCAGACACCGCCCGCGATCGACATCCGCAACGCCCCGGAACGGGCGCGCATCGGGGAATTCGCCGAGGCCGTGCGCCAGGTCGCCGCCGGCGAGGACGTCATCCTCATCGACCAGTACGCCCGGTTCGCGGAGCTCGGTGCCGGCGCTGTGCCGTGGGGGCTGATGAACGATCCGTTCCACCCCAACACCGAGGGGCACGCCGCCCTCGCACTCGAACTCGCGCACGGCCTCGGCATCCGCCCCGAAGGACCACGCGCACGCACCTTCGCCCTGCTCGAGGGACTCGTCGCGACCGCCCGACTGAACGGATAGGGCACTCAGACACCCTCGCCCTCCGTGGACGAAAGACCTCTGGACGCGACGCTCAGCGCGGCACTAGGTTGAGCGCATTCGCAGTCGTCGGAGAGGTGGGGGCATGTCTCACGTGGTGGCAACAGGGGCCGGAAAGGCCATGATGGAGCGTCGGAACGACCCGACGCACGACTACATCCTCGGGCTCACCGGCAAAGAGAGACCACGGGTCCTCTTCGTCGGCACCGCCACGGGCGACGACACCGCGTACATCGTGAGCTTCTACGCCACGTACGACTCCGACAAGTGCGCTCCGCATCACCTTCCCCTCTTCCACCGCGCGGTCGACGATCTCGCCGGTTTCGTGAAGGGCTTCGACGTGATCCACGTCGGCGGCGGCAACACGGCGAACATGCTCGACGTGTGGAAGCGGCAGGGCCTCGACGAGATCATGCGCGAGATGTGGGAGGACCCCGACTCGAACGTGGTGTTCACGGGCGGCAGCGCCGGCGGCATCTGCTGGTTCGAGGGCGGCACCACCGACAGCTACGGTCCGACCCTGCAGGTGCTGCCCGAAGGCCTCGGGTTCCTGCACGGGAGCTTCTGCCCGCACTACGACGCCGAGGACCAGCGCCGCCCGCTCTTCCACGCCTCCCTGCTGAGCGGCGAGCTCTCCACCGGGTACGCGGTCGGCAACCTCCAGTCGCTGCACTTCGAGAACTCCGAGTTCATCACCGCTGTCAGCCCCGTCGAGAACTCCCTCGCCCTGCGCGTCGAGGCCATCGACGGGAAGATCGTCGAGACCGAGCTGCCCACGAAAGTGCTCACCGGGAACGCCCCGATCGTGAAGGGGCCGTCGTCATGAACGACAACGTGTGGATCCTCATCGCCGAGCTGATCGTCGTCATCGGCGCCATCTACATGGGCACCCGCACGAGCGGGATCGGCCTGGGCGTCTGGGGACTGGTCGGTGTGGCCATCCTCATCTTCTTCTTCGGCGAGGCCCCGGGCAACGCCCCGGTCGATGCGGTCTTCATCGTCATCACGGTGATCACCGCCGCCTCCACCATGCAGGCGGCCGGCGGCATCGACTGGATGGTGTCGGTCGCGGCGAAGGTCATCAGACGCAAACCGAAGTCCGTCGTGTTCCTCGCCCCGGCGATGTCGTTCCTGTTCACGGTCGGCGCCGGCACGGGAAACATCTTCTATCCGCTGCTGCCCGTCATCTACGACGTCTCGTACCAGCAGAAGATCCGTCCGGAACGGGCGCTCTCGGTCTCGGCCGTCGCCTCGCAGGTCGGCATCCTCTGCTCCCCCGTCTCGGCCGCGACCGCTTCGATGGTGGTGCTGCTCGCCCCGCAGGGCGTCGACCTCGGCGGACTCCTGCTCATCATGTGGCCGGCATCGATCGTCGGGCTCTTCGTCGCCGCGCTCGTCATGATGCGCCACGGCAAAGACCTGGAAGACGACCCCGAGTTCCAGAAGCGCCTCGCCGACCACCAGATCAAGCCGCCGGAGACCGATGCGCACGAGAAGAAGCTGCCTCCCACGGCCGTGCTCTCGGCCTCGCTGTTCCTCGCCGGGGTCGGTGTGATCGTGCTCTTCGGCCTGTTCGAGAACCTGCGTCCGGTCATCGGGACCGACGACGCCGGAGATCCGGTGCGCCTCAGCGTCACGGTCATCATCGAGGTGGTGATGGGCATCATCGCCGCCCTGATCTTCGTCTTCTGCAAGGTGAAGGCGGCGGATGTGCCCAAGCAGCCCACGTTCCCCGCCGGCATCGTCGGAGCCATCGCGCTCTTCGGTATCGCCTGGCTCGCCAACACCTTCGTCGCGGCGAACCAGACCCTGATCGTCGACGGCCTCGGCTCCGTTGTCTCCGGATCGTCGGCCTTCCTCGGGGCGCTGCTGTTCGCCCTGGCCCTGTTCGCGGTCGCCATGCTCACCACCAGCCAGTCGAGCGCGACGAACGCGATCGTGCCGATCGGCATCACGATCGGCCTGCCCGCCTCTCTCCTGGTGGGGCTGTGGCCGGCGGCGATGGGCATCTACACGCTGCCGGCCAACGGCAGCCAGGTCGCTACCGTGGCCTTCGACCAGACGGGCACGACGAAGATGGGCAAGTTCGTCTTCGACCACTCGTTCCAGCTGCCGAACCTGATCTACGTGGGGGTCGCGATCATCGTCGGCGTGCCGCTCTCGTTCCTGTTCACCTGAGCCGAGCAGTCGTCCACGACATGACCGACAGCGTCGAGCGGGCGACACTGCGACAGTTCCTCCTGGGGTTGGCGCAGGGCATGAACGCCTCTGCCGAGTCGGTGGACCGCATCCGCGACATCATGACCGAGGTCGCGGCGGCCTACGGCGGCGACGACGCGGACTTCGTGGTGCTGCCGACGATCATCCTGATCGAGAGCGGCGAGTCGGAGGAGTCCCGTGTCGCCATCCGCTCGGCGACGAACGCCTCGTTCCGCTTCGACCAGATCGCCGCCCTCTACGAGCTGATAGCGCAGGCGAAGACCGGTGCGATCCCGCCGCTGGACGGCATTCGGCGCCTGAACGAGATCGGGGCCATGCGGCCGAGGCTCGGCTGGATCACCCGAACCCTCGGCCACGCGGTGCTGACGACCGGACTCGCACTCCTGCTCGCCCCGACCTGGCAGGGCGTCATCGTCGCCTTCATCCTCGGAGCGGGGATCGGCCTGTTGAAACTGGTCCGCTCGCCGACACTGCAGCTGATCATGCCGGTGGCTGCGGCGTTCGTGTGCGCGACCGCCGTCTTCCTGCTGGCCGAGGTGATCGAGATCGGAGACCCGATCCGGCTGCTCATCGCCCCGCTGGTCACCTTTCTTCCCGGCGGCGTGCTGACCAGCGCCACCGTCGAGCTCGCCGCCGGGCAGATGATCTCCGGCGCCTCGCGGTTGGTCTACGGCTTCGTGCAACTTGCTCTGCTGGCGTTCGGCATCCTGGCCGCCGGCACCGTCGTGGGCGTCGACTCGTCGTCATACGAGGCCCTCGACGCGGGCTCGCCGCTGCCGTGGTGGGTGGCGTTCATCGGCATCCTGGTGTTCGCCCTCGGAAACTACCTGCATTTCTCCGCCCCGCCCTCGACGTTCGGATGGGTGCTCCTCGCCCTCGTCGTCGCCTATGCGGGTCAGTGGGCGGGAACGGAGTTCGTCGGAGCGACCGTCGGCGGGTTCGTCGGCGCGGTCGCGATGACCCCGGTCGTGCTGTGGATCGCGACCCTCCGGCATGGCGCCCCCTCGCAGCTCACGTTCCTCCCGGCGTTCTGGCTGCTGGTCCCCGGTGCGGCCGGCCTGGTCGGGCTCACCGAGGCGGTCGCGACCGACGGCGGACTCTCCGACTTCGCGACGGCTCTGATCTCGGTCATGTCGATCGCCCTCGGCGTGCTCATCGGCACCGCGCTCTACCGCGTCGTGCACCACGGAGCCGAGGAGATCGTGCAGTTCGCCGTCGCGTTGCCCGCACCCGACGAGACCTCGACGACTCCGAGGTTCTGGTCACGGCTCACGGCTCCGTGGCGCCACTCGTCCGATCGCTGACGCGACGCGACGGCGGGGACCACATTCCTCCCCCGGGTATGCTCCGACGCTCCTGCCCGTAGCTTGCCACTCCGGGATTTCGGAATATCGTAGAGGTGGGGACCTGGGGAGGTACGGTGTCGGCATTTGTCGCGCAGGGGGACGGACATATACCGCGAGTGTCGGCGTACGCCGTCAACCGCCCCCGACTGAGAGCCGCACTCGAGACCGAGACTCCGCTGACGCTCATCCGTTCCGCTTCCGGCTCGGGCAAGACGACCGCCCTCGTCGAATGGGCGTCCACCACCGCGTCCCGTGTCGTCTGGGTCACCGTGTCGCCGGCCATCGCGACGGGCGACGCCCTCGCCCACGCGCTGCTGAGGGCCCTTCCCCGCACTGATCCCGCACGCACCGACGCCGGGGAGGAAGGCTGGGCGGCCGTGACCTCGCGGCTGCGCAGGTCGGACGGTCCTCTGGTCGTGGTGCTCGACGATGCGGCGGACGTCGACCGCGAGGGGGTGTTCGCTCTGTGCCGCGCCGTCGCCGCCACCCCACTGACCCGCCTGATCGTCGCAACCAACCGCCCCAGCCCCTTCGACAGCGAGGGACTCGATCTCGTGATCGACACGATGCTCATCGCTCCCGCCGACCTCATGTTCGACACCGACGAGATCCGGCGCGCGCTCGAGGTCGACGAGGACACGGCCATCGCCGTCCAGGAGGCGACGGGAGGGTTCCCTGCCCTCATCCGCGCCCTGGCACTGCGCGGAGCCGGAACGGATGCCGCGTCGCTGCGCGCCGCGACCACCGTGATCGAGGACTACCTGCAGGACCGGCTCGCCGAATGCGCCTTCGACCCGCAGACTCTGCAGGGGCTGCTGCGGATCAGCGTCACCGACTCCGTCGACCTTCCGCTCGCGATCGCACTCACCGGAGATCCGGAGATCGCGACGGCCCTCGACCAGGCCGAGACGTTCGGCTTCGGTCGCTGGGCGACCGACGGGCGCAGCACTTTCGCTCTCGCGACGCTCACCCGCGGCATGCTGCGCCGTGAGCTGCGTCGGACCTTCCCGGACGAGGTCCCCCGCCTGAGGCGCGTCGCGGCGGAAGGTGCGGTGCGCCGTGACATGCCGCTCGAGGGGCTGCGCCTCGCCCTGGAGGACGACGACCTGCGCCTGGCGACACACGTCACGATGTCGGGGTGGAACCGTCTGCTGCACCGCGATCGACAGGCCGTCATCGAGCTGCTGGGCGACGTGCCGGTCGCACGCCTCAAGCAGGAGCCTCTCGTGGCGATGCTGCTCGGGATGTGCCTCAAACCCAGTCGGCTCCGGCGCCAGCGCGGGCTCCAGCTGCTTCGTACGGCGGTGGCGGCGGCGAACGCCCGCCGGACCACCCTCTCGGCGACGGAGCGGATCTTCATCTGGGCCGCCGAGAGCGCCTCGCTGCGCGCCATCGGGCGACCGGAGCGTGCCGCTCAGGTCGCCGCGCGGGCGCTGGCCCTGTTCCACGAGACGCCCGAGTCGCAGTGGCAGCAGTACGCACGAGACATGCCGCTCCTGTGCACGCACCTGGGCATCTCGCTCTACTACGGCGGACAGCAGGATGACGCCGTCCACCTCTGGGAGCAGGCCGCGGCCCTCGCCGCGTCCCACGGAAGCGCCACCGCCTTCCAGGGGATCTGCCTCCTCGCCGGGGTCCACGCCCTGAACGGGGATCTGCCCGATGCCCGGCACTACGTCGCCCTCATCCGCGACGGCGACTGGGACCCGGCGCTCGTCGACAGCTATCGGGGCACGTTCTATCGTGTGGCCGAGGCGATGCTGGCGGTGGAGGACGGTGACCTCGCTGCGGCGAAGCAGCACATCCGCTTCTTCGAGCCGTACCGGGCGACGAGCGAGCACTGGACGACGATGGCCTCCGTGGAGGCGTGGATCGCCCTGCACGAGGGCGACGCCGCCGCAGGACTCGAGCGCCTGGAATCGTTCGCACGTCTGCGAGGAAAAGAGGCGGGTGCCGCTCACGTGCGCCACGCGTTATCGCGCCCGCGGATGCTCCTGCACCTCGCACTCGGCGATGTGAGCGCGGCCAGGAGCATCATGCAGCGGGATGCCGTCCCCGATCGTTTCGGCACGGTCCTCAAGCGCGCCCGCCTAGCCCTCATCGACGGCAAGGCCGCCGACGTGGTCCGGCTTCTGGGCCAGACCCGTCTGCGGCCTTCGACCGCCCGAGAACGCGCCGAGGCATCGGCCGTGCACAGCGCCGCCCTGCACCGGGTGTCTCCTGCGGCCGCGCAGCCGTCGAGCGAGGCGCTGAGCGTGCAACTCACCGACCGGGGGCTCACCACGCCGCTCGTGCTCCTGAGCGCAGAGGACTTCGGCGCCGTGCGGGCCGACCTCGACCCGACCGGTCGCGCGCCCTTCCCGCTGCGCTCGGCGCTGCCGTCGTTCGCGACCCGCCCCCGGCTGTCGTCCCGGGAACAGGTCGTGCTGCGCGCCCTGACGTCGGGGGCTCCCCTGCCGGCGATCGCCGACGAGCTGCGCGTCTCGCCGAACACCCTCAAGACCCAGCTCCGCAGCATCTACCGCAAGCTCGGCGCCCACAACCGTGCCGAGGCGATGGAGCAGGCCGCCCGCCACGGCCTGCTGCCCGACTGAGACACGGAAGGCCTCGCCCGTCGCACGTGACGGGCGAGGCCTTTCCTGTGACCGCTAGGCCTGCGAGCGGCGACGACGCACGATCAGCAGCACGGCACCGCCGAGCAGCAGAGCGATCGCGAGCGCCAGCACCCACGGGGCCAGCAGACCACCGGTGAGGGCGAGCGGCGTCAGCACCGGGTTCTCGGTCGCGCTCGTCGGCGGAGTGACCGTCTCACCTCCGGGAGGCGTGGCCGTCCCCACGGCGACATTGCGCAGGTTCGCCCCGGCGGCGCCGGCGTGCACGATCACGGAGTACGTGATCGTGACGGTCTCGCCCTCGGCGAGGCTGCCGGACCAGCGCAGCTGCGTGCCGTCTACCGTGGGAGCGGCCACCGTGCGTGCGGATGCCGTGCCGTCGCCGATGACGGCGGTCGCACCGGCCCGGAGATCGGCGTGAGGCAGCACTCCGGAGAGGTCATCCGTGATGACGACCTCGTCGAGCCCCGTCTGGCCGGTGTTCGTGCCGACGAGCCGGTAGGTGACGACGCTCTCCGTGGCGACGGCCTTGCCGGTTCCGGGATCGACGGTCTTGAGGAACGTGAAGCCGGGGGTGCCGACCGGGTTCTCCGTCGTCACGGGCGGGGGCGTGATCTCCCCACCACCGGGCGGGGTGGCGGTGCCGGCGACCTTGTTCGCGATCGTCGCGCCACCCGCGTCGCCGTTCACGGTCACCGAGTAGGTGATCGTGACGCGCTGCCCCACGGCGAGCGCGCCCGTCCAGGTGAGCTCGTCGCCATCCACGACAGGCGCGGGAGCGGATCCGTCGACCATGGTCGCCGTGGCGTCGCCGTTGTAGGCGGCGTGGGTCAGAACACCCGACAGGTCGTCGCTGATGCTCACGGGCGCCAGCGCCGTCTCACCGGTGTTCACGCCGGTCACCGTGTAGGTGATGACGCTGCCGGGGTCGACCCGCGTTCCGGAGGCGGGATCGGCCGACTTGCGCAGCTCGAAGCCGGGCTCGTTGACCGGGTGCTCGGTCGTCGCCGGAGGCGTCTCGATCGGGGGAACACCGCCGGGCGGGGTCGCCGAACCCGAAGCCGAATTCTCGAGGATCGTGCCACCTGCATCCGCCTGAACGGTCACGGAGTAGGTGAGGGTGACGGTCTCGCCGACCTGGAGCACGCCCGTCCACGACAGACGGTCGCCGGTCACCACCGGGGCGTTCGCCGCCGTGGTCCCGATCCTGGCGGTCGCGTCGCCGTTGTAGTCGGCATGCGCCAGGACTCCGGAGAGGTCGTCCGCGATCGCGACAGGATCGAGGACCGTCTCACCGGTGTTCACGCCGGTCACGGTGTAGGTGATGACGCTGCCGGGGTCGACCGCCGTGCCCGCCACGGGGTCGGCGCTCTTCGACACGGAGAATCCGGGCACGTTCACGGCGTTCGTCGTGATGCCGGGCGGCGGGGTGATGACCGATCCCCCGGGCGGGGTCGCGGTTGCACTCGCGCTGTTCTCGAGCACGGATCCCACGCCGTCGGCGCCGACCGTCACGGAGTACGTGACGGTGACGGTCTGTCCGACCGCGAGCGCGCCGGACCAGCTGAGCTTCGCGCCGGCAACAGTCACCGCGCCCGCAGGCAACCCGCCGATCACGGCCGCGGCATCGTCGTTGTACGACGCGTACGGCAACACCTTCGAGAGGTCATCCGTGATGCCGACGGGGTCGAGGGCGGTCTGCCCGGTGTTGACGGCCGTCAGCGTGTAGGTGAGCACGTCACCGGGATCCACGGCCGTGCCCGCTGCCGGGTCGACCGTCTTGGCGAACGTGAAGCCGGGCTCGTTGACCGGGTGCTCCGTGGTCGACGGCGGCGGGGTGATCGGCGTACCCGGCGTGGTGGGGCTGCCGGGGTCGCCCGGATCGGTCGGGATCAGCGGAGTCGCCGTGCCGGTCGCGGTGTTGGCGATCGTCTCGCCGCCGGCGGTCGGGTCGACCGTCACCGAGTAGGTGATGACGACGTCCTGGCCGGGGCGCAGCACTCCGCTCCATTCCAGGGCACCGCGTGCCACGGTGACGTCCCCGCGTGTGGCCTTCACATCGTCGTTGTACGACGCGTGGGCCAGCGCACCGCGCAGGTCGTCGGCGATCGAGGCCGGGTCGAGCACGGTGTCACCCGTGTTGGTTCCGGTGACGGTGTAGGTGATCACGCTGCCGGGGTCGACGCGCGTTCCCGTGGCGGGGTCGGCCGACTTCGTGACGGTGAAGCCGGGTGTGGCGACCGGGTGCTCCGTCGTCGAAGGAGGCGTCGTCACCGGGCTGCCGGGCGTGGTGGGGCTGCCCGGATCCGTCGGGTCGACCGGGATGAGGGGAGTTCCCTCGCCCGTGACGGTGTTGCGCAGCAGCACCCCGGTCGCATCGGCATCGACCGTCACCGTGTAGGTGATGTCGACGCGGGCTCCGGGTGCGAGTGCTCCGGTCCAGGTGAGCGTGGTGCCGTTCAGGACGATCGCTCCGGTCGAGGCCTTCACGTCGCCACCGTACTGGGCGTGGGCGAGCACGGCGGAGAGGTCGTCGACGATGGTCGCCGGGTCGAGCCTCGTGTTGCCCGTGTTGACGCCCGAGATCGTGTAGGTGATCGTGTCACCCGCACGCACAGCGGTGCCGGAGGCCGGGTCGGCCGACTTCGAGACCTCGAAGCCGGTGTCGACCACCGGGTGGTTCGTCTCCACGGCCGGCGGGATGATCGGCTTCCCGGGGGTCGTGGGACCGTCGGGGTCGGTCGGGTCGACCGGGATCTGCGGTGTGGCCGTACCGTTGGCCACGTTGTGCAGCAGCGCCTTCTGGACGCCGGCGTCGACCGTCACCGAGTAGCGGATGGTGACGGATGCACCGCGGGGCACGTCGCCCGTCCAGGTGAGGGTGGAACCGGTGACGGTGACGGAGCCGCGGTCTGCGGTGACGTCGTCGTTGTAGCCGGCGTCATCGAGCACACCCGAGAGGTCGTCGACGATCCGGGCCGGCTCGAGGTCGGTGTCACCGGTGTTGGTGCCGGTGATCGTGTAGGTGATGGTGTCGCCAGCCGAGACGGCCGTGCCCGAGGCGGGATCGGCGGACTTGCTGATCGTGAAGCCCGACCCGATGACCGGGTGCTCGGTGGTGACGGTCGGCGGGACGATCGGCTCGCCCGGCACCTCCGGCCCCTCGGGGTCACCGGGCTTCGGGGTGGTCGGTGTCGCGGTGCCGGTGACGGAGTTCTTCAGGATCTCCCCCGAGGCCTCCGCATCCACGGTCACGGAGTACGTGATCGTCACGGCCTGTCCGGGCGCGAGCGAGCCGGTCCAGGCGAGATCGTCGCCGGTGATGGTCGCCGCGCCCGTGGTGAGCGTCGTGCCGGCGACTGAGGTCGAGATGTCGGAGTTGTAGGCGGCGTGCGCGAGCACACCGGACAGGTCGTCGGCGATCGACGCGGGGTTCAGCGTGGTGGCGCCCGTGTTGGTCCCGGTCACCGTGTACTGGATGGTCTGGCCCGGCTCCACGACCGTTCCCGCGGCGGGGGTAGAGGTCTTGGCGACGGTGAAGCCCGCGACGGGGTGCTCGGTGGTCACGGGCGGGGTGACGGGCGGAGGGAGAGTGCCGGGCGGGGTGCCCGAGGCGGTGACGCTGTTGGCGATCCGCTCGCCCTCGACGCCGTCATCGACGATCACCGAGTAGGTCACGGTGATCACCTGGCCGGGCTCGAGGGCGCCGGTCCAGGCGAGGTCGTCGCCCGTGACGGTCGCAGCCCCGGATGCGACGGGCGTGCCGTCGATCTTCGTGGCGACGTCGCCCTGGTACTCGGCGAACGCGAGCACGCCGGACAGGTCGTCGGTCACGCGCACGGGGTCGAGGCGCGTGTTGCCGGTGTTCTCCGCCTCAACCGTGTAGGTCAGGCGCTGGCCGGCCTGCACGGCGAGGCCATCGGCGGGATCGGACGTCTTGCGCAGAGCGAGGCCGGGTACGAGGCGGACGTTCGTGAACGTGCAGGTGACATCCGTGCCGCGCGAACCCGCCGGCTGCTTCACCTCACCGGAGGCGGTCACGGCCACCGGGGTCGTGGATCCGTCGGGGTTCATCTGCACGCAGTCCAGCGATTCGGCGTAGCGGGTGCGGTCGGTCGTTCCCGATGCCGCCTCCGACAGGCGGAATGTGTCGCCCTGGTTGGTGAACACCGGTCCCGCGTAGTCGGGCTGCAGGCCGGTGCGCTCACCGCGCGTGGTGGCGTCGGTCTGCGGCACCTGGTATCCGGCCGGCGACTGGACGCGCAGCGCGAACTGGTCGGTGGCCGTGTGCCGACCCTCGGGGAGGTCCTTCTTCAGGGTGAGGGTGTTCGGGAAGGTGCAGCTCGACATGTCGGTGGGCGCGAAGCCGGGGGTCTTCGTCGAGTTGACCGTTTGTCCACGAGGAAGGTCGACCTCGATGATCCTCGGATCGGCGCCGGCGACCGACACGAAGATGTGGCCGAGGTTTCCGAACGCGATGCCGTTGCCCTGCACGCCGGCACCCATGTCGTGGACCTGCTTGGCCTCGATGGTGGCGGTGCTCGGCTCGAGCGTCTTGGGGAGGTCGGCGGAGTAGATGAAGTTGTCCGCGACCAGGACGAGCTGGCCCGAGGCGCTGAAGGCCATGTCGCCGTTGGCGCCGAACGCGCTGCTTCCGGTGCTCGGGCGGAGCGTGCCGACCTGCACGTAGGTCTGCGGCGTGACGCCCTCGTTCCAGGCGTACAGGTTGATGGCGCCGCTGACCGTGCCGCTGGCGAAGTAGTAGACGCCCGAGTCGGGGTGCACGGCGCCGCGGAGCACCGTCGAGTTCAGCGAGAACGTGGTGCGGGTCGTGACGTCGGTCACACGGTCATGCTTGGCGAGCGTCTTGGTTCCGGCGGCGTTGGTGACCGTGTACGCGTACTGGCCGCTGGAAGAGATTCCGAGGGCGTTGTTGGAGTGGTCGACGCCGAGGGTGGTGGAGCCCAGCGTGCCGCCGTTGCCGGGCGTGCCGCCCTGCTCGTTCACGACGAACTCGCGCACCTCGGTCGCGCTCTGCACATACACCGCTCCGGGTGTGCAGAGGAACGGATCAGCCGCCGCCGCGGGAGCCGCGGTCAGCGTCCCGCCGATGAAGACCATCGACGAGGCGACGAGCGCCGTGCTGACGGCCCCTCCGATCAGCTTTCTCGCACGGCCCCGCCAGCGGCTGCGCCGCTCGGACGGAAGGCCATCGGATGTGCGGTCCTCGCGGGCAACACGAAACGCCATGACTGTCTCCCCATTCATCGCTTCACCGGCGCGCACTCGCGCACGGAAACCCCCGCCCCCTCAGGCGACCGCCGAGCACCATTCGGGCATGGTGAACCCGGCACGGGCCACCGCCAGCCTGCCCGGCCCACGACGGGCGATCCCGTCGACCCCGGAGTTTTCACCCCGTCTTTTCACCCCACGAGAGAAGGGGCGCACCGGTGACTCCGATGCGCCCCTTCCGACTCCGCCTATTGGCGCGAGCCGATCTCGTCGATCGGACGCGTGCGCATGGTCGCGGCGGTCCCGATCCACATCGCCACCAGGGCCAGAGCACCCATCGCCCCGATGATCGCCAGCGACCCGAGCACCGGCAGCACGGGCAGCGGTTGCCCGGAGATGCCCATGCTCACGCCGATGAGCGGAGGGATCGCGACCACGACTCCGAACACCATGCCGATGACCGCGACGAGCACGGCCTCGATCCGCATCATCGCGCGCACCTGGCCGCGGGAGGATCCGATCAGCTGCAGCAGGGCGAGTTCGCGCGAGCGCTCGCCCGTCGCCATCACGAGCGTGTTCACCACGGCGATCGCGATGTAGCCGAGGATCACCAGCAGGGCGATGAGGTTCACCCACCCCTGTTGGGACTGCGCACCCGCACCTGCGGCGGCCTGCCCCGACCCGTCGCTCACGAGCAGTCCGCTCGCACCCAGCGCGGCCCGGACCTCGTCTGTCACGCCCTCGTCGACCGCCACGAGCGCGAAGGCATCGAGACCGGTGGTGGTGTGGGCGCGGACCGCGTCGGCTGCCATCGTGAGGTCGCCGAAGCCGAGGCCCCGCTCGTACACCGCGACGACCGTGGCCTCGAACGGCGAACCATCGCCCAGGTGTCCGACGACCGTGCCGCCGATGTCCAGACCCAGCGCCTGCGCGGCATCCGTGCTCACCGCAACGGTGGCGGTGCCGTCGAGTTCCGCCAGCGTCCCCTCCCGCACCTGCAGATCGAGGCTGTCCGCGATGTTCTTCGGATCGATGCCCTGCAGTACGTGCTCGTCACGCTCGAGCTTGCCCTCGAAATCGAAGGAGTCCACCACCGCCGCACTGAGGGCGACCCCCGACGCCTCGGTCACGCCGGGTGTCTCGCGGATCGTGTCGATCATGTCGGGCGAGAGCCCCGCGGGCGCTGTGACGCGCAGGTCGGCGGTGACACCGGCGCTGGCCTGCGTCGCCGCCTCGGCCGCGATGATCGACGGCGCCCCGATCTGCACGAGCCCCAGGCCGATGCCGAGAGCGATCGGCAGGATCGCGGAGGCGAGGCGCCTGCTGTTCGCCGTGGCGTTCGCCGACGCGAGGAAGCCCGCGGAGGAGAGCCGACGCAGCACCGTTCCGATCAGTCGGACACTCAGCGACACCAGCCACGGGCCGAGCACGGCGAGCGCGATGATCAACAGCATGGCTGCGCCGGCCGCCGCACCTGCAGCGATCTGCCCGCGCACCACGAGCGGTACGGTCGAGACCGAGATGCCCGCGGCGGCGAGCACGATTCCCGTGATGATGCGCGGCAGGCCGATGGCGGGAGCACCCGTCGCCGACTCGCGCAGAGCCTCGACCGGATCGAGCTTCGCGACCCGAGCTGCCGCGATACGCGCGGCGCCCCAGGCGGAGGCGAGCACGAGCAGCACCGCTCCGACCGCGGGAAGCGGACTGAATGCCAGGGCGAAGTCGCCCGGGATCACACCCCCGGCCACGAAGGCCGACTGCAGAACGGTCGACAGCAGGTATCCCGGCACGATGCCGAGCAGCACGGCGACCGTCGAGACCCACAGCACCTCGCGAGCGACGAGCGCATGCACCTGGGAGGGGCTCGCACCGACAGCCCGCAGCAGGGCGTAGTCGCGGCGGCGTGACTGCACAGACAACGAGAGGGTGCCCGCCACGATGAACATCGCCACGAGGATGCAGGTGCCGACGAAGGCGCTGCCGATGGCCACGAGCGTGGACCGTGCGGCGCCCGAGTCGAGGAACTCCACGTCGCCTCGGGCATCACCCGTGCGGGCGATCAGGCCCGGGAAAGTCTCGCGGATCGCGTCGGCCGTCTGCTCGGGATCCGTGCCCGAGACGAACACGCCGAGTGCCTGCACGGCACCCTGGTGAGGGTCGAGCTCGTCGATGCGACGCTCACTGAGGAACACATGCGCGCCGCGCTCGGGTGCGACCGGAGCCGCGACCTCGCCGACCACGCGGTACTCCGACGGCACGCCGCCGTGGGCCAGGACGACCGTGTCGCCCACGGCGTGACCGCTGCCGACGGTGACGACCACCTCGTGCGCCCCCGTGGGCTCCTGCCCCTCACGCAGCTCGAAGCCGGTCAGCGCGGTGGTCGGCCAGGGGTGCGCCTCGACCACGGCGGCGCCATCCGCATCCGCCTGCACGTCTGCCTGCGCATCCGCCCGCACGACGAGCGGAACCGTGACGTCGGCGACGACGCGCTCGACTCCCGGAAGCGCGGCGATGTCACGCGCCGCGTCGGCGGGCAGCGGCGCGCGCTCCCGCAGGGGGACGGGGAGGTCCTCGGGCACATCCACCTGCTGCGGCGCACCGACCACGACGTCGACCGCGGCATAGCGCTCGGGCGCCAGGCCTCCGCGCATTCCGGACTCGACGAGCACGCCGAGGCCCGTCACGAGTGCGCTCGCGACGAACACCGCGACCGCCACTCCGACGAAGCTCCCGCGGTGGTGGCGAAGATCGGCGCCGACGAGTCGGCCCAGACCCAGCGACCCCGACATCACCACTCCCCCAATGCGCTCATGCGGGCGTTGATCTGCGCCGGGTCGGCGCCGTCGAGGTATCCCGCGAAGGCACCGTCGGCGAGGAAGATGGTGCGATCCGCATGCGCGGCCACCACGGGGTCGTGCGTCACGACCACGACCGTCTGATTCAGCTCCCGAGCCGTGTGCGCGAGCAGGTCGAGCACCTGCTTGCCCGAACGCGAATCGAGGGCACCGGTCGGCTCGTCGCCGAACACCACATGCGGCCGGGTGATGAGGGCGCGTGCGATCGCCACCCGCTGCTGCTGACCGCCGGAGAGTTCCGACGGACGACGGCGACGGAACTCGGTGAGACCCACGGCGTCGAGCAGGAAGTCGAACCACGGCGCCTCGAGCCGACGACCGCCGAGCCGCAGGGGCAGCGTGATGTTGTCCTCGACGTTCAGGGCCGGCAGCAGGTTGTAGGCCTGGAACACGAATCCCACGTGGTCGCGGCGGAAGGCCGTGAGCTGGCGCGCCTTCATACCCGAGATCTCTGTCCCGCCGAGGCGCACGGTGCCGCTGCTCGGGCGATCGAGGCCGGCGGCGCTGTGCAACAGGGTGCTCTTGCCGGATCCGGAAGGACCCATGATCGCGGTGAAGGTGCCCTTCGCGATGGCGAGGTCGACGCCCCGCAGAGCGGTGACGCGGCTGGCACCGGAACCGTAGGTCTTGACGACGGACTGCAGCCGCAGCGCTTCGGAGGGCCGTGCGTCGACGGCCGGGGCGAGTGGTGTGGAGGTCATGATTCGACGCTAGGGACGGGCGATCCGGCATCCCATCCCGCCTCCTGCCGCATCGATGGTGGTGCTGGCTATACCGTGCCGTCGCGACCACTCGGGCAGACTGTGAGAGTGAAGGACGGATGGTGGCGTCGCTGGCTGCGCGCGTGGGGATACCTGGCCGTCGAGGCCGGAGTCTCGATCGCCTCCGTGGTGTTCCTCTGCCTGGGCATCGTCCTGCTCCCCTTCATGATCATCACCGGCGGCGTGCTGCTCATGCCGGAGGTCGTGCGGGGGCTGCACTGGTGGACCGATGTGAATCGTCGCCGGGTCGGCGCGTACCGGGGGGAGGAGCTGACGCCGATCGGCCGGGTGCTTCCACCGGCCTCGACCATCGACGACCGTCTGCGCTTCGCACTCTCGCGTGCCACCGGCCGCGACACCCTGTGGTTGGCGGTGCAGGGGCTTCCGGTGCTGTTCGTCTCCCTGTTGACGATCTCGCTCCCCATCGCCGCGGTGAACACGCTGGCGGTCACCTACTATTGGCAGTTCGTTCCGGCCGATGACCCGGTGGGCTCGCCCTACCCGGTCACATCGTGGGAACTCGCGGCGACCCAGCCGCTGGTCGCACTCGGATACGCGATCCTGTCGGTGTTGCTCATCCCCGCCGTCGCACATCTGGTGTCGTTCGTGTCGGCGAAGCTGCTCGCCACCCCCGAGAAATCACGCCTGGCCGCACGCGTCGATGCCCTGACCCTCAGCCGTGCCGCCGCGCTCGACGCCCATGCGGCCGAGCTGCGCCGCATCGAGCGTGACCTGCATGACGGCGCACAGAACCGTCTGGTGAACGTGGTGATGATGCTCGGGATCGCCGAGCGCGCACAGGAGACCGGCGGCGACGTGCTCGAACCGCTGCGGCGAGCGCAGGATGCGGCGACCGATGCGCTCGCCGGGCTCCGCCGCACGGTGCACGACATCTATCCGCCGATCCTCGACGAGCTCGGGTTGGAGGGCGCCCTGGCGTCGCTCGCCGGGCGCAGCGTGGTGCCGTGCACGATCGAGGCGGACGCCGTCGGACGGGTGCCGGCCGCCGTCGAGTCGGCCAGCTACTTCGTCGTGGCCGAGGCCCTGACGAACGTCAGCAAGTACAGCGAGGCGACGCGGGCCGCGGTGCGGGTCGCTCGGGAGGGTGAGATCCTCCTCATCACGGTCGAAGACGACGGCGTGGGTGGAGCGATCGAGCGCCCTGGCGGCGGTGTCGCCGGCATCCGCCGCCGCATCGAGGCCTTCGAGGGCGCGCTGGAGCTGACGAGTCCGGCCGGCGGACCCACCATCCTGAGAGCGGAGCTGCCATGCGGATCGTGATCGCCGAAGACGACACCCTGCTTCGCGAGGGACTGGCGCTGCTGCTGCGCAGCGAGGGGTTCGAGGTGGTGGCGGCCGTCGACAACGCCGTCGACTTCCTCGCCCGGCTCGACGAGGCGGATGCTGCGGTGGTCGATGTGCGGATGCCGCCGACCTTCACGAGCGAGGGGCTGAAGGCCGCAGCCGAGGCCCGCGCCCGCCGCCCCGGGTTCCCCGTGCTCGTGCTGTCGGCCTACGTGGAGGACCGCTATGCCGGCGAGCTGCTGGCGGCCGGAGCCGATGGCCTCGGGTACCTGCTCAAGGAGCGCGTCGGCAAGGTCGCATCGTTCGTCGACGCCCTGCGCCGCGTGGCCGCGGGCGGCACGGTGATGGACCCCGAGGTGATCTCGCAGCTGATGAGCCGGCGTCGCGCCGACGACCCGGTGCAGACCCTCACGCCCCGCGAGCGCGAGGTGCTCGGCCTCATGGCCGAAGGACTCGACAACGGCACCATCGCCGGGCGACTCTTCGTGACCGAGACCGCCGTGAGCAAGCACATCGGCAACATCTTCGCCAAGCTCGGCCTCGCCTCCAGCGACAGCGGCCACCGGCGCGTACTCGCCGTCCTCGCGTACCTGCGCAGCTGACTTCATCCGTCACGCCCCCTGGCGCGCTCTCATCAAGCGGCGTCGAGCCTCTCGAGCGACCCTCCGAAAAGGTTTGGTATTCGGTGTTGCTAAGTACCGGTACTCAGTGTTACTTTGTACCGGTACCCAGCAACACTGAGTACCAACCGAAACGAAAGGAGGACCTCATGGGCAAGCAGATGACCGAGATGCTCAAGGGCACTCTGGAGGGCATCGTTCTGGCCCTCCTCGCCGAGCAGCCGGCATACGGGTACGAGATCACCACACGCATCCGCGACCACGGGTTCACCGACATCGCCGAGGGCACGATCTACGCACTCCTCGTGCGCATCGAGCAGAAGAACCTCGTCGACGTCGAGAAGGTCCCGAGCGAGAAGGGGCCGCCGCGCAAGGTGTACACCCTGAACGCACAGGGCCAGCAGGAGCTCGAGGAGTTCTGGAAGACCTGGGACTTCCTCGCGCAGCACATCGCACAGCTGAAGCAGACCAACACCGACAACAGCACCACCCCGAACGAGGAGAACTGATCATGGCCGCAAAGTGGATCGAAGCAATCACCGGATCGCTCGAGGAGAAGAAGCAGTACAAGCAGGCTCAGGCCCGCATCAACGCCCTGCCCGAGCCCTACCGCGAGGTGGCGAAGGCCCAGCAGCGCTACAACATGTACTACGGCGGCGTCACCGACGGCGACACCATCGTGCAGATGTTCCTCGACATCGCCGATCTGTGGGAGCGCGCCGCCATCGACGGCACCCCGGTCAGCGCGATCGTCGGCGACGACCCCGTCGAGTTCGCCGAGAACTACGCAGCGGCGTACGGCGGACGGCAGTGGATCGACAAGGAGCGCACGCGCCTCATCAAGGCATTCGACGACGCGAAGAACAAGGAGAACGAGTCATGACGAACCCCGCCATCTCGGTGCGCGGCATCGAGAAGTCCTACAAAGATCTGCACGTGCTGCGCGGCGTCGACTTCGAGGTCGAGAAGGGCAGCATCTTCGCCCTCCTCGGCTCGAACGGCGCCGGAAAGACCACCATGGTGCGCATCCTCTCCACCCTGCTGAAGTCGGACGCCGGCACGGCGACCGTGCAGGGTGTGGACGTCGCCGCGAACCCGGTCGGCGTGCGTGAACTGATCAGCCTCACCGGACAGTTCGCCGCCGTCGACGAGATCCTCACCGGACGCGAGAACCTGGTGTTGGTCGCGAAGCTGCGGCACCTGCCAGACGCCGGAAAGGTCGCCGACGACCTGCTGGCGAAGTTCCGCCTGACGGATGCCGGTGGCCGCAAGGTCGGCACGTACTCCGGCGGCATGCGTCGCCGGCTCGACATCGCGATGAGCCTGGTCGGACACCCCGAGGTCATCTACCTCGACGAGCCGACCACAGGCCTCGACCCCGAAGCCCGCATCGAGGTGTGGGACGTGGTCAAGGAACTCGCGAACACCGGCACCACGGTGCTCCTGACCACGCAGTACCTCGACGAGGCGGAGCAGCTGGCCGACCGCATCGCGATCCTGCACGAGGGCCGCATCATCGCCAACGGCACGCTCGCCGACCTGAAGAAGCTGCTTCCGGCCGCGAAGGTCGAGTACGTCGAGAAGCAGCCCACCCTCGAGGAGATCTTCCTCACCCTCATCGGCCCCAAGGCCTCGGAAAAGAAGGAGGACGCAGCATGACCACGCACTTCGCCGCCGACACGGCGACACTCACCGGCCGCTCCATGCGGCACATCTTCCGCAGCCCCGACACGATCATCACCACGGCGGTCACCCCGATCGCGCTGATGCTCCTGTTCGTGTACGTCTTCGGCGGTGCCCTCCAGCAGAGCACCGGCACCGACAACTACGTGAACTACCTGCTCCCCGGCATCCTGCTCATCGCGATCGCATCCGGCATCGCCT
This sequence comes from Microbacterium sp. NPDC058269, assembly GCF_042881445.1. Lineage (NCBI taxonomy): Bacteria > Bacillati > Actinomycetota > Actinomycetes > Micrococcales > Microbacteriaceae > Microbacterium > Microbacterium sp. NPDC058269. Next base: position 1,561,629 of record NZ_JBHVXT010000001.1, on the reverse strand, counting down.
ACACGGCGTTCCGGCTGTTCACCGACATGCAGAGCGGCATCTTCGAGCGGTTCCACTCCATGCCGATCGCCCGATCGAGCGTGCTGTGGGCCCACGTGCTCACGTCTCTGACGGCGAACGCCATCACCCTGGCGATCATCTTCGGCGTCGGATTCCTGATGGGCTTCCGCACCGGGGCGAGCTTCTGGGCCTGGCTCGGAGTCATCGGCATCCTGATGCTGTTCACCTTGGCGCTCACCTGGCTGGCGATCATCGCGGGCCTGAACGCCAAGACGGTCGACGGCGCGAGCGCGTTCTCGTACCCGCTGATCTTCCTGCCGTTCATCAGCTCGGCGTTCGTGCCGACCGACACCATGCCGGCTCCGGTGCAGTGGTTCGCCGACAACCAGCCGGTCACCTCGATCGTCAACACCATCCAGGCGCTGTTCGCCGAGAAGCCCGTCGGCAACGACATCTGGGTCGCTCTCGCCTGGTGCGTCGGCATCCTCGTGGTCGCCTACGTCTTCGCGATCATCTCCTACCGGAAGAAGGTCAGCTGATCTTCGCCCAGCGAGACGGGACGCTCCGACCGGGTCATTCGACCCTGCCGGGGCGTTTCGCCGCGCTCGGCGGGTGCCAAGCGCTCAGGACGGAACCGGGTACGCGGAGACCATGAGCAGATATGCGATCGTGATTGCAATAAGACTCAAACCAATGGTCACGGCACCAATGATGTGCGGCGACGCCCTCCTCAGCAAAGCGACGACAAACAGCAGAGCTTGAAAGACGACGAGGACGATCAGTACAACCTCCAGGCCATCCGCTGCAAAATTGGCGATGTCATCCCTACACGACGAAACGCACCCATCCATCCTCATTGCCGTGAGATAGATGAGGAGCATGCCGCCACACGCGACTGCGATTTGAGCCACCATCCAGAGCGTTGCGGCGATGTAGCGACGTGGTGGCACACGCCGAATCGGTCCCCATTTGCTTGTCGAGGTCATGAGAAGTCAGTCATCATGTGCTGAACGAACGAACGCGGACCCGACATGTAGTACTTATACGAACTGTGTATCGCATTGTCAATCGGACTTCCAGCCTGGCAAGTCCAATCCTTCGCGAAGCAGTACGAGCGGATCTTGGGTACCCATTGAGGGTTGGGGCTGGTGCTTCCTTGAGGCCATCCCCAGGACTTGTATTCGGATGCAAGATAGTCCAAACTCGCTTGCCCCCTGGCGAATCCGCAACGGGTTCGAGGTCGAGTCGGCCGGGGTCGTCTCCCGCCAGCAGCCCGACCCTCTGGTGACCGCCGAGGCCTGAGACTGCCGCGCGGGTGGCCAGGCGTGGGGCGGAGTTCTCCGCGTCGGGAGGAGCCTCGAGCTCGAGATCTCCTCCCGAACGCGAGATCTCCTCCCGCCGGCGCGCTCAGACCGGCGCGCTCAGACCGTGCGCAACGCCGCCGTGGGCGACAGCCGCGCGGCGCTGATCGCCGGATACAGCCCCGCGATCACTCCCACCACGAGCGCCACGACCGGGCCCCCGACGAGCACGACCAGGGGGATCGTCGCCGCCTGCCCCTGGATGCCGGCATAGACGAACACCCCCGCCGCGCCGAGCAGCAGTCCGGCGAGGCCCCCCAGGCCGCCGAGCACGATCGCCTCCGCCACGAACTGACCCGCGATCTGCCCCGAACGCGCACCGAGCGCTCTTCGGAGTCCGATCTCGCCGCGCCGCTCCAGCACCGCCACCACCATGGTGTTCGCGATGCCGATCCCTCCGACCAGCAGAGCGATCGCCGCGAGTCCGACCGCGAGGCCGGACAACGAGTCATCCGCGGTGTCCCGCGCCCCGGCGAGGTCGCCGAGTCCGGTCACCTGCACATACGGGGAAGACGGATTCGCCGCACGGGCGATCGCATCACGGACCTTCTCGCCCGTGCCCCCGTCTGCCATGCGCACATAGATCGAGGCGATCGTGTCATCGCCCTTCGCCGACACATGCTCGGCCGCCCAGTGATCGCCGATGAACGCACTCGCGTCAATCGACTCCGCGAGGCCTGCCGAGTCCAGGATCCCGATCACGGTGTACCACTGCTCGCCGATCCACACCCGCACGCCCGGCTCGGTGATGCCCATCCGCGCAGCCGCCGCAGACCCGAGCACGGTCACCGGCAGCGATCGGTCGGTCTCGTCGAACCACGAGCCCTTCGCGACCGACCCCTCGACCGATGCCAGGAAGTCGGGGCTCGCCGCGTAGGCGGTCAATCCGTTGCCCTGGCTCTTCGGCATGAGGTCGTTGCGGTACACGCCGGTGTCGTCGGGCACCTTCTCGAGCACCCCGACCTGCTCGACCCCCTTCACCCGCTCGATCATCCCGGCGGCCGTCTCGGGCAGCGCGACCGGCTTGTTGTCCGGCCCGTACCCCGGCTGCACCACGATCATGTTCGCCCCGAGGGCGTCGAGCTTGGACAACAGCTCGGCCTGGTTCGATGCGGCGATGCCGGTGATCGCGGTGAGCGCCGCGATGCCGACCGCGACGCCGAGCGCCGACAGGGCCGTACGCATCTTGCGGCTGCGCGGGCCGATGAGTGCCGTACGGATGCTGTCCGCGACGCTGAGCCGCGGCATCCGCTCTCCTCTGCGCCTCATGCCGCGACCTCTTCTCTCTCCGGTGAGCCCGTGTCGCTCACGATGCGTCCGTCGTGGATGCTGACCTGCCGCTGGGTGCGCTCCGCGATGTGCGGATCGTGCGTGATGATCACGACCGCGGTGCCGGAGTCGGCGATCGATGTGAGCAGTTCGAGGATGCGCTCGCCCGTGGTCGAGTCGAGCGCTCCGGTGGGCTCGTCGGCGAACAGCACCGACGGATTCCCGACGATCGCCCGGGCGATGGCTACCCGCTGCTGCTCGCCGCCGGAGAGCTGACCGGGCCGGTGCTTCATGCGGGCGCCGAGTCCGACCCGTTCCAGGGCCGCCGCCGCACGCGTCGAGCGCTCCGCCGCAGGGACTCCCGAATAGAGGAGCCCGAGTGCGACGTTGTCGACCGCGCTGAGGGCCGGCAGCAGGAAGAACTGCTGGAACACGAACCCGATGCGGCGAGCGCGCAGAACCGCCCGCTCGCGTTCGGCGAGGGCTGCGGCATCCGTCCCGTCGATCAGCACGGTGCCGCTGGTGGGGTCGTCGAGGGTGCCCATGATCGAGAGCATCGTGCTCTTGCCCGATCCGGATGCTCCGACCACGGCCACCAGTTCGCCGCTCTCGATCGCGAGGCTCATGCCGTGCAGGACGCGCAGCGGCGGGCTGCCCGGATACTCCTTGATCACGTCGACGAGCTCGACCACGGTGTCCGGAGTCATTGCGCCACCACCACGGCATCGCCCGCAGCGAGGTCGCCGCCCGTGACCTGCACCTTGGTGTCGGCGATCAGACCGACCTCGACCGCCACGCGTTCGATCTTGCCGCTCTTTCGGAGCACATCGACGGCGTAACCGCCGTCGGTCGTCGCCACCAGGGCGGTCACCGGAACGACCAGCGCGTCTTTCACCTCCGAGGTCGCGAACACGACCTTGACCGCGCGCAGGCCGATGCCCCCGGCGACGGCCGGATCGTCGAACTCCACGTTCGCGGTGGCCGGTGTGGTCTCGCCCTCCTTCTCGGTCGGCTGTCCGCCCGGATCGACGGCCGTCACCGTGGCCGGGGCCTCCGTGCCATCGGGCAGGATCACCGTCACCCGCGTGGCGGGCAGGATCTCGCGTGCCTGCGCATCGGTGAGCTTGGCGACGACCCGCAGGGTGGTGCTGGTGTACTTCAGCGGACTCGTGCCCGCCGGGTCACCCAGCTGCGCCTTCACCGACTCGACGCGCACCGACGCGGCGGTGATCGCGACGACGTCACCCAGCTTGACGATGCCGTCCTGCGGCACCCCGAGCGACTTCTGCCAGGCCTTGACGTTGGTCTCGGTGACCGCGGTGAACTCGTCGTCCACCGTCATGTTCCTGCCGAATCCGAGGTCGGCGAGCGCCTGCTCCAGCTGACGGACGTCGGGGCCCTTCTCGACGCCGACGCCGAGGTCGCGCCAGAACGGACGATCGCCGCGCATCGCGATCACCGGTTTCCCGTCGACCTCGTAGATCGCCTGGCCGACGCCGATCACGTCTCCCGCGGTCGGCAGGCGCGTGATCGTTCCGCCGCGCCCCGGCAGGGCGATGGATGCTCCGTAGCTCAGGTTGCCGTTCAGGCGCAGGTCGGAGGTCAGGGTGGTGAGCTCGGCCTTGGCGGTGACGGGCTTCTTGCTGTCGTCGGGAGACTCGGCGACCGAGCTCCACGGCTGCAGCACCGCCAGCGCCACCGCCGCGGCGATGAGCAGGACCCCGACCGGCACCAGCACCTTCGTCAGTCGACGGCTCATTCGTCGCCCCCGGAGGGCATGACGGTGGCCGCGCTGAATCCACCCTCGAAGAACTCGCCGATCAGGGCGAAGAAGTCGAAGTCGACGGACTCGACGCTCTCCGGCGAGAACATCGGAGGCATGTCGCCCGCGGTGTCGGCGCAGGCCTCGAAGAGAGTGCGGGCCTCGTCTTCGGTGATGCCCTTGGGGAGCGTGAGCATGCCGTCGGCGTCGGGGTCGGCGAAGTCCGCGAAGCCGTTGTCCCGTGCGCACGAGGCGAAGGCGAGCCCCGCCTCGATGAGTTCCTCCGGCGAGATCATCTGCGTCTGCGCGCCCTCCTTCATCGAGATGTCGGGTTCCGGCTGCGTGAACTCGGGCACCTCCTCCTCGCACTTCTCCCAGGCGGCGCGCTGACCGCCCTCCTCGGGGTAGCCGGATGCCGCGGTCGAGGCGAGCCACGTGCCCTCGTCGTCCGAGAAGATCATCGTCATCGGCATCTCCTCGCCTTCACCGGCGCTGAGCGAGGCCGAGCTGTCGCTGAGCGCGCCCATCCCTCCTTCACCACTGGCCACCTCGGGCATCAGCAGACCGACCTGGCCGCCTTCGACGATCTTCGCCGTCTGACCCTCACCGGTGAGGCACGTCACGAATCGTGCGGCGGCCGCATCGTTGGCGCCGTCCTTCGCCTTGTCGTCCCCGGACGGCGCGGTGCAGGCGGAGAGCGCGAAGAGCGCCACGACAGCGGGCATCACCACCATGGAACGGCGTGCTTTCGAGTCGAACATGACTTTCCCTTTCTCGCGGTCGCAGCTCATCCGCGACGTGCAGTCAGTTCTACGGATGCGGTGGTTTGCTGTGGGTATGACGGCGCCTAACCGGAAACTAACCGCGCAGCGCGCACCCTCGGAGACGGGAGGTGCCATGCGACTGCTGCTGGTGGAAGACGAGGTCGACCTGGCCGACACGCTCGCCGACGGTCTGCGCCGTGAGGGGTATCTGGTCGATGTCGCCCGCGACGGGGCGAGCGCCCTGACCGCAGCCGCGTCGAACGATGTCGACGTGATCGTGCTCGACCGCGACCTGCCCGTGCTGAGCGGCGATGCCGTGTGCCGCACGCTCGTCGCGCAGGAGTATCCGGCGCGCATCCTCATGCTCACGGCGGCCGGCACTCTCAACGACCGCGTCGAGGGGCTCGACCTCGGCGCCGACGACTATCTCGCCAAGCCGTTCGCGTACGTCGAGCTGCTCGCACGCCTCCGCGCCCTCGGCCGTCGCGGACAGTCGACACGGGCGAGTGCGGTCCTGGAGTTCGCGGGCGTGCGCCTCGACGTCGTGCGGCGCGTCGTCGAGCGAGACGGCACGCCGATCCGGCTCACCCTCAAGGAGTTCGGGGTGCTCGAGACTCTGCTCGCAGCCGAAGGCGGCTACGTCAGCGCCGACGATCTGCTCGACGAGGTGTGGGACGAACCTCTCGAGCGCACCCGCGGCGTGGTCAAGATCGTGGTGCACACGCTGCGACGAAAGCTCGGCTCGCCCGCGGTGATCCACTCCGCGGCGGGGCACGGCTATCGAGTGGGGACGGAATGAGACGCCTGAGCTTTCGCACCCGGCTGGTGATCATCATCGCCGGAGTGTTCATCGCCGCGGGCGCCGCGCTGCTCACGGTGCAGTACCTGGTGGTGCAGTCGCTGTTCGCCTCCGCTATCGACACGACGGCCGCGACCTGTGTGCCGTCGCTCTCGGTCACGCAGCTCCCGCAGGGAACACCCGCCACGAACGGGACCGGTGTCGAGGGGATCTCGCCGCTCGAAGGCAGCAGCGGTCTGCTCTACGGCGCCACCAGCACCGGATGCGCGTACTTCGCCGAGACCGCCGACGCGGCCGACTTCCAGGTGGCCACTCCGATGCAGACCGTGGCGATCGACGCCGTCGAGGGAGCAGTGCTGCAGCAGTCGACGTTCCTCGCGGACGAGGTCGGCAGCGGTCTGCTGCTGTGGTCGATCGTGGTGCTCGTGGCCTTCACCGGAGTCGCCGCCGCGATCGCGTTCTGGCTCGCCCGGCGATCGCTCGACCGCATCGGGGAGGTCACGGCCGCGGCGCGCGACATCTCGGAGCGCGACCTCGGACGCCGGCTCGACCTGCCGGGCCCCGACGACGAGATCAAGGAGCTGGGCGACACGATCGACGGGATGCTCGACCGGCTGCAGTCGGCGTTCACCGCGCAGGACCGCTTCGTGGCGAACGCCTCGCACGAGCTGCGCACCCCGTTGACCACGACCAGGACGGCGCTGGAGATCCCCCTCGAACAGGGAGCGGTGCCGGCAGACCTGCAGGCCAACATGCAGCGGGCGCTGCGGGCCACCGAGCAGAGTGAGCGCCTCATCACGGCTCTGCTCGCCCTCGCTCGTGCCCGCACCGGACTGGACGAGGTCGAACCGGTCGAGGTGAGCGGACTCATCGATGACCAGGTCGACGACCTCGACGCGCAGGAGATCACGGTGCACACGAATCTGCGCGCACTCACGGTCGAGGGTGACGCCGTGCTGCTGGCCAGGGCGGTGCGCAACCTGCTCGAGAACGGCATCCGCCACAACCAGCCCGGCGGCGAACTGTGGGTGCGGTGCCGACGTGAGCGCGGACGCGCGATCATCGAGGTCGAGAACACCGGGGCGCCGATCACTCCCGCCACCGTGGAGCTGCTCACCGAGCCGTTCTACCGCGGCGATGCGAGCCGCACCTCCGCCGGCCCCGACGGGACGGGCCTCGGGCTCGCGATCGTGCAGAGCATCGCGAAGACCCATGGCGGCGAGGTGCGATTGCGCGCCCGCAAGGGCGGCGGTCTGATCGTCGCGATCGTCCTCCCGCTCTGACCACGGCGCTCCGGTCCCGGAACGCAGAAGCTCCGGTCGCACTTCCTGTCGCCCGGCGGACCGGGAAGCGGCAGGACGTGCGACCGGAGCGAACCTCTGAGAGGCGCTTGCGTAGGGCGGGTCAGCTGGTGACGGTCCAGTCGAACTGGTCGCCGTACTCCTTCAGCCATGCGTCGACGGCATCCGCTTCCTTGCCCTCGCCGTACTCGTTGACCACGAGGTCTTCGAGTGCACCGTACTGCTCGTCGTCGAGCTTGATCTTCTCGATCAGCTCAGCGGCCTCGGGGAACTCGTCGGCGAAGCCCTTGGTGCCCAGGAAGTGCAGGCCTTCGGCCTTGCCCATCGCACCCTTGGGGTCTTCGAGGTCCTTCACGGGGAAGGCGTCGTTGGCCCAGAACGGACGCCACAGCGTGACGACGATGTCCTCCTGCTTGTCGGTCGCGGTCTTCAGCTCGGTGAGCATGGCCGCGGTCGACGAGGTGACGAGCTCGTACTCACTGTCGAGTCCGTACTCGGGCATCATCTTCTCGGTCTGGGCGGTGAGCCCTGCACCCGGCTCGATGCCGTAGATCTTGCCGTCGAACTCGGCACCCTTGCCCACGAGGTCCTCGATCGAGGTGAGCTCGGAGTACTCCGGCACCGCGAGGGTGAGCTTGGCGTTCTCGTAGTACTTGCCCAGGTCCTCGATGTCGTCGCCGTACTTCTCCATGTACTCGGCGTGCGTGAGCTCCGGCCAGGCCGACGGGTACATGTCGACATCGCCCTGCGCGAGCCCGGTGTAGAGGGGACCCGCCTCGGTGAGCGTCTTCATCTCGACCGTATAGCCGATCTTCTCGAGCTGGTCCTGCAGCAGGTACGCGGTGCTCAGGCCGTCGGTCCACGAGGGCAGGAAGCCCAGGGTGATCGTGCCCTTGTCGTCGGCGTTGCTGTCGCCGCCGCCCGTGCCGCCGGCGCCGTCGCCACTGCATCCCGCGAGGGTGAGCGAGGCGGCGATGCCCACTGCCGTGATAGCCAGGATCTTCTTCTTCATGTGATTTCTCTCTCTCGGTTCCGTATGGGTGTTGTTCCGTAGGGGTGAAACTCTCAGCGCACCCCGCCGCCGACCGCGTTGCGGCGGGGCGAGGTCGCGGCGCGTTCCGCCGCGTCGGCGGCATCCTGCTGCTCGATGACCTCGGGCGCGGGGGCGGATGCTGCTCCGCCGCCATTTCCGCCAGCGCCAGAGTGCGGCGCGCGACGCCGCTCGAGCATGCCGAGCAGCGACGAGCGGTTCTCGCCCGGTGCGCCCAGCGCAGCGGTGACGCGGTCGAGGAAGACCGCGATCAGCACGACGCCGAGACCGGCCTCGACGCCCTTGGGGATGTTGATCGTCGAGATCGCCTCGACCACCATCTTCCCGAGGCCGTCCGCGCCCGCCATTCCCGCGATGACAGCCATCGACAGGGCGAGCATGATGACCTGGTTGACGCCGGCCATGATGGTCGGCATCGCGAGCGGCAGCTGGATGCCGCGCAGGATCTGGCCCGGCTTCGCACCGAACGCCTGTCCTGCCTCGACGGTCTCGGAGTCGACACCGCGGATGCCGAGCTCGGTCAGACGCACACCCGGGGGCAGCGCGAAGATCACGGTGGCCACGAGACCCGGCACCACACCGATGCCGAAGAACACGATCGCCGGGATCAGGTACACGAAGGCCGGCATGGTCTGCATGAAGTCGAGCACGGGCTTGAGCACCGCGCGCACGGTGGAGTTGCGCGCGGACCAGATGCCGAGCGGCACGGCGATCAGCACCGCGATGACGGCGGCGACGAGCACGAGCGCGAGGGTCTGCATCGCGGGAACCCAGAGGTCCATCCCGACGATCAGACCGAACGACACGATCGTGCCGACCGCGAGCTGCCACGAGCGCACGACCCAGGCGATGAGCGCGGCGATCACGATGATGACCGCGAAGTTCGGGGTGAGCAGGATGCTCGTGAGCCCGTCGACGAGGAAGCTCATCACGAACGAGATCACGTCGAGCAGGCCGTCGAGGTTGTCCTTGATCCAGTCGACGCCGGATTCGATCCAGGTTCCGACGGGGATGCGGAAACCATCCATCAGCGCACCTCCTCCGTGGTCGGGGCATCGGCCGGGTCGGCGGTCCACCCGTCATCGAGCACCGCATCGATCTCCGCCTGCGGCATCGGCATCAGCGGAAGGGTGATCTCCTCGGTCGAACCGGGGCCGGGGCCGAGGGCGGCGAGCAGCGTCACGCGAGGGATCACGCCGACGAGTCGTCCGTCGGCATCCGTGACGGCCAGCGGCACCGGCGACTCGACGGCGGGGACGAAGAGGTTCATCAGCACATCGTCTTCGCGCACGCTCTGCAGCACGGGCTTGATGATCGAGTCGAGGGTGGTCGCGCCGTTGCGCACGAGCTTGACCGCATCGCGGTCGGTCACGACGCCCACGAGCTGCCGGTCACGGCCGACCACGTAGGTCGCCGACATGTAGGCGTCGCGCATCTGGCGCAGGGCTGTGCGGGGGCCGGCGGTGTGCGGCACGACGGGGCGCGGGCGCTCCATCACGTTCGCGGCGGTGAGCACGCGAGCGCGGTCGACGTCCTGCACGAACTGCTCGACGTAGTCGTTGGCCGGATCCATCAGGATGTCCTCCGGCGTGCCGATCTGCACGATGCGGCCGTCGCGCATCACGGCGATCCGGTCGCCGAGGAACATGGCCTCGTTCAGGTCGTGCGTGATGAACACGATCGTCTTCTGCAGCTTCTGCTGCAGTTCGAGCAGCTGCTCCTGCATCTCGCGACGGATCAGCGGGTCGAGCGCACTGAACGCCTCGTCCATGAGCAGGATGTCGCTGTCGGCGGCGAGCGCACGGGCGATCCCCACGCGCTGCTGCATGCCACCGGAGAGCTCGGAGGGCAGCTTCTCGCCCTGGCCCTCGAGCCCCACCAGCGACAGGATCTCCTCGGCCTTGGCGAGGCGCTCGGCCTTCGGTACGCCCTTGAGCTCCAGGGGGTACGCCACGTTCGCGGCGACCGAACGGTGCGGCAGCAGGGCGAAGTGCTGGAAGACCATCGAGATGCGATCGCGCCGGATGTCGCGGAGCTTCGACGACGGGATGCCCGTGATGGGGTCGCCGTTCACGGTGACGGTGCCGTCGGTGACGTCGTGCAGCCCGTTGAGCATGCGGATGATGGTGGACTTGCCCGATCCGGACAGGCCCATGATGACGAAGATCTCACCGCGGTTGACGGTGAAGCTGGCGTCGATGACTGCCGCGGTCCCGGCATCCGCGACAGCGGCGCGGCTCTCACCGGCTTTCAATCGACGGACGGCGGTGTTCGGATTCTTACCGAAAACCTTGTACAGATTGCGCGCTTCGAGAGCGATTTCGGACACGTTTCCCCCGCGGCTCGCCTTCGGGTGGCTGAGCCTGCTTCGGTTACGCCCGGGTGAGGCTCTCGGGGCCGTTCGACATGATCGCTGTGGCGGCACAGACGGCGGATTTCGGATCCGCCGCGATAGAGCATCGACCGTACGTCCACGCCTCTTCGCAGCACAGCTCATCGAAAGAAGGACGTGGTCGCGGACTGGTCTTCGGGCCGTCAGGCCCACGTTCCAACGTAACGAAATGGCCGATCAGGGGCAAATCCCGGGTGCGCGAGGAGCTCTCGTTTCGGCGGCTGACCGGGGAATTGCACGGGTATTCAACAATCCCCCCCTTGCACGGTCCGCGGGTCAGGAATCGGGCGTTTCCGAGCTGCGGATGCTGCGAGTGACGGTGAACTTCGGGGTGCGCTGCAGCTGCGCGGTGGGACCGATCAGCCGCGTGAGCTCGGCACGATATCCGAGCGAGGAGTTGTAGACCGTGAAGAGCTCGCCGCCCGGTCGGAGCACGCGCGCTGCGGCCTCGAACAGGCGGGTCGCAGCCCCCGTGTGGATGCTCGCACCGAGGTGGAACGGCGGGTTCAGCAGCACCAGGTCGATGCTCGCATCCGGGACCTCGGAGGCGGCGTCGTCCTGCGTGACCGTGACGCGGTCGGCGACCCCGTTCGCCACGGCCGTCGCGCGTGCGGATGCCGCGGCCGCCGCGGAGCGGTCGGTCGCGATCACCCGCGCCTCGGGATGCGCGAGTGCATACGAGACGGCGAGTGCCCCGGTTCCGCAGCCGAGGTCGAGCACATCGGCGGCGGAGCTCGTGGGCTCAGTGCCGAGCACCTCCAGCAGTGCCCGCGTGCCGATGTCGAGGCGGGCACCCGCGAAGGCTCCTCCGTGCGCGACCAGCGTCAACCCGTCGTGCCGCGCGGTCACCGGGAACGGCGGGTCCGCAGGGACGGGGAGGGGCCCGGAGGACACGATCAGCCGCGACTTCCGCTCGGCCCGCTGGGGCTGCACGTGCGCGAAACTGCGCCCCAGGACGTCGTTCTGGGTGAGGGTCATGTGCTTGACCCGGCCTCCCGCGACGAGCACGACATCGGGAGCAGCCCACCGGGCCACGGCGTCCGCGATCTCCTCGAGCTCCGCGAGCGCCTTCGGCAGCTGCAGCAGCACGAGGCGCGCGCCGGAGAGCAGCGCCGGTTCGAGCTCGTGCGCAGTGCAGCCGGCGAGTCCGAGTTCCTCGGCGTTGCGCTGCAGGGCGCGGCGGCCCGTCGCGAGGTCCTGGTGCACACGGATGCCGTGCCGCCCGGCCGCCATCAGCGCCAGAGTGATCGCACCGTACTCATCGCCGACCACGACGGTCTCGGAGCCGGGGACGTCGAGGGAAAGCGCCCGTTCGACGAGCAGCAGATCGGTTGCGTCATACGCCTGGAGGTTGTCCGCCTCGACGTCGGGCCAGCGGCGCAGGCGACTGTAGGGGAACTCCGGCACCAGCCCACTGTACGCGGGGGGTCGTAAGGATTTCGTATGGGTTGTTTTCGCCCGATTCACAACTTTGTGAATCGGGCGTACGCTCCCGCGCATGACCACCGTCATCGCCACCCGGAACCTCACCAAGCACTACGGGCACGTGCACGCGCTCGACGGCCTCGAGCTCACGGTCGAGCATGGTCAGGTGCACGGCTTCCTCGGCCCGAACGGCGCGGGCAAATCGACCACGATCCGCATCCTCCTCGGCCTCGCACGGCGCACCTCCGGCGCGGCGACCGTGTTCGGCGCAGACCCCTGGGAGCGGGCGGTCGACCTGCACCGGCGCATCGCCTACGTCCCGGGCGACGTCAGCGTGTGGCCGAACCTGTCCGGGGGCGAGGCCGTCGACCTGCTCGCGCGGCTGCGTGGCGCCCGCACGAAGGATCCCGCGTACCAGCACGAGAAGAAGCGGTTGATGGACGCGTTCCAGTTCGACCCGCGCAAGAAGGGCCGCGCCTACTCGAAGGGCAACCGGCAGAAGGCCGCGTTGATCGCGGCGTTCGCGGTGCCGGCCGACCTCTACATCCTCGACGAGCCCACCAGCGGGCTCGATCCCCTGATGGCGGTCATCTTCCAGCGCGAGGTCGCCCGTGCTCACGCGAACGGTGCGACCGTGCTGCTGTCGAGCCACATCATGAGCGAGGTCGAGCAGCTGTGCGATCGAGTGTCGATCATCCGCGCCGGCCGCATCGTCGAATCCGGCACGTTGACCGAGTTGCGGCACCTCACCCGCAGCGACGTGTCGTTCACCCCCTCCGGCGCCACTCTCGAACAGGTCGCCCGCATCCCTGACGTGCACGACCCCGAGCAGCAGGGCGACCGCATCCGCCTCGCCGTCGACAGCGACCGCACCGCCACGGTGCTCCCCGCTCTCGCCGCCCTCGGCATCAGCGACCTGCGCGTAGCCCCGCCCTCGCTCGAAGAGCTGTTCCTGCGCCACTACGGCGACGATCTCGCGACGCTCGAGGCCGCGGAGGACGCCGGCTCGGACGACGCGGCTCCCGCCACCCGTCGCGAGCGCCGCGCACGCACGGGGCGTGCGTGATGTCCGCCTTCGGTCTGCTGCTCCGACAACGGCTGCGGCGCGACTGGCTGCAGCTGAGCCTGTGGATCGTCGGCACCGCGCTCATGGCGTTCGCGGGGTACGCCGGCGTCAGCCAGTCGTACTCGACCCTCGCCGACCGGCAGAACATCCTGGCCGCAGCGCTGGCGAATCCGGTGATCCTGATGTTCCGCGGGCTTCCGTCGGGCACGTCGGAGGGGGCGTTCCTGGCCTTCGAGGTGCTGCCGTGGCTGGCGTTGCTGGCCGCGCTCATGAGCACGTTCCTCGCGGTGCGGCACACGCGCGGCGATGAAGAGGCCGGACGCGCCGAGCTCGTGTGGGCGACACCTGCCGGACGGCGGCTGCCGACCATCGCCACCATCGTGCACGGGATCCTGGCCAACGTGGTGCTGGCCGCGCTCACGGCAGTGGCCCTGATCGCCACCGGGCTTCCGTCTGCGGGGTCGCTCCTCGCGGGGGCGGCAGCGGCGTCCTGCGGCATCGCGTTCCTCGGCATCGGGCTGCTCTCCGCACAGCTCATGCGCACCTCGCGCGGCGCGAACTCCCTGACCATCTGGGTGCTCGTCGCGACGTTCCTGATCCGCGGCATCGGCAATGCGGCGGGAACCCCGAGCGATGACCTCACCCGCATGACGAGCGCCTGGCCGGCCTGGCTCTCACCGTTCGGCTGGGCCGAGCAGACGCGCCCCTACGACACCGACCTCGCCGGGCCGATGCTGCTCGGCCTGGCCTTCGGCCTCGTGCTCGCCGGCGCATCCGTCGCCCTGCAGTCCCTGCGCGACATCGATGCCAGCTTCGTCGCGGAGCGCCCCGGCCGGGTATCGGCTCGGTCGGGACTCGCCTCGCCGCACGCGCTGGTCTGGCGGCTCACCTCCGGCTCGATCGTGGGATGGGCGATCGGAGGCGCGATCACCGGCATCCTCGCCACGACGCTGAGCGGACTGGTCGACCAGATCTCGGGTGAGAATCCGGCCGTCGCCGACATCCTCAAGAAGATCGGAGGCGCGACGGGCGGACTCGACGAGGTCGTCGTCACGGTGTTCTTCACGCTGCTCGGCATCCTCGCGGCGTGCTGCGCCGTGCAGACCGTGGTGCGCGCGCGACAGGAGGAGGCCCGCGGCACCACCGAGGCCGTGCTCGCCACCCCGGTCGGACGCGTGCGCTGGCTCGCCGACTACGTGATCGTCGGGGTGGTCGCCGTGCTGATCGTGGTGGCCGCCGCCGTGCTCGCGGGATGGGCCGGCGTCTGGTCGAACGGAGGCGACGAATCGCTCTACCGCATCGTCGCGGTGGCGGGGCTCGGCCAGGCCGTCGCGGCGGCGATCTTCGCGGTACTCACGGCACTGGTCTTCGTGTTGCTCCCCCGTGCGACGACCGCTGTGGCGTGGAGCCTCGTGCTGCTGGCGGCCCTGCTCGGCATGTTCGGACCGCTGTTCGGGCTTCCCGAATGGAGTGCGAATCTCTCGCCGTTCGCGGTGACACCCGTGGTGGACGGCGCCGGTGTGGATGCGCGGGGCCTGTGGTGGCTGGTGCTCGCCCTGGCCGCGGGTGGCGCGGGCGCCCTGACGCTGATGCGACGTCGCGAGCTCGCCCCCGGAGCCTAGGAGGCGGGATGCGCGACGACAGCACCGAGGACCGCGATCCCGCGGCGTCGATTCAGAGCAACGGCCCACACCGCGGCGTGGAACCCGCCGAGCAAGCTGCCGCCATGATGACCGCCGCCGGGATGCCGCGGATGCCGGCGCGCGTGATGATGGCGCTGGTCGCCGCTCCCGAGGGCGGATACACAGCAGCCCAGCTCGGCGAGCGCCTCGGTGCCTCCGCCGCCGCCGTCTCCGGCGCGGTGCGCTACCTGCAGCAGCTGCACTTCATCCAACGTCGTTCGCGCCCCGGCGACCGGCGCGACCGCTACGAGTTCGTGCACGATACGTTCTCCAGCTCGATCGTCGGGAACATGCCGGTGTACTCCCGCCTCTCCGAGTACATCGACGACATCGCCGCCGAGCACGACGACGACCAGGGAGCCCACGACCGGGCCGTCGAGCTCGCCGAGTTCTTCCGGTTCCTCTCCGCGCGCATGCTGCAGATCGTCGACGACTGGCGCGAGCACCGCCGCGAGACCTGAGGCCACCCTCCCCTACCTCGTCCTCGACCTCACGCCGTCCTCGCGCCCGGACGCAGCATCCGGAGCTCTTGACATCCGTCCGGGTTCTGTGGTTACTTAGTCAAGTAAGTAACCCACTAACCCCAGCGGAGGACTCGTGATCGAAGAAGGCAAGCCGCTCTTCCTCCAGATCGCCGAGCAGATCGAGGACTCGATCGTCGACGGCTCACTCGCCGAAGAGGCTCAAGCCCCTTCCACGAATGAGCTGGCCGCGTTCTACCGGATCAACCCCGCCACCGCAGCGAAGGGAGTCGCCATGCTCACCGACAAGGGAGTGCTCTACAAGCGCCGAGGCATCGGCATGTTCGTCGCCGAGGGCGCCAGGGACCTGCTCCTCGGCGAGCGCCGCACCGCCTTCGCCGACCGCTATATCGACCCGCTCCTCGCCGAAGCCCGCACGCTCGGGCTCGGCGCCGAAGACCTCGCGGACCTGCTCCGGCAGCGCGCCGCACTGACCACCGACGCAGAAGGGAAGACCCCCGCATGACCGCCGTCATCGAGGTGCAGAACCTCAGCAAGCGCTACAAGGAGAAGCGAGCGCTCGACAACGTGTCGCTCTCCATCGAGGGGGGCGCGATCTACGGCCTCCTCGGCCGCAACGGTGCAGGGAAGACGACCCTCATGTCGATCCTCACCGCCCAGAACTTCGAGTCGTCCGGCACCGTGAAGGTGTTCGGCCAGCACCCCTACGAGAACGCGCACGTGCTCAGCCGGATCTGCTTCGTCCGCGAGAGCCAGAAGTACCCGGACGACGCCTACCCCAAGCACGCGTTCAAGGCCGCGAGCCTGTTCTTCCCGCACTGGGATCAGGCCCTCGCCGACGAGCTCATCGCCGAGTTCCAGCTGCCGATGAAGCAGACCATCAAGAAGCTCTCCCGCGGGCAGCTCTCCGCCGTCGGAGTCATCATCGGACTCGCCTCGCGCGCCGAGATCACGTTCTTCGACGAGCCCTACCTCGGCCTCGACGCCGTCGCCCGGCAGATCTTCTACGACCGCCTGGTCGAGGACTACGCCGAGCATCCGCGCACCGTCATCCTGTCGTCGCACCTGATCGACGAGGTCTCGAACCTCATCGAGAAGGTCATCGTGATCGACAACGGTCAGATCCTCCTGCACGAAGACACGGATGCCGTGCGCGACCGCGCCGTGACCGTGGTGGGCGAGGCCGCCAAGGTCGATGCCTGGGTCGGCGCCCGCGAGGTGCTGCATCGTGAGGCGCTCGGCCGCGTGGCATCCGTCACCGTCCTCGGAGCCGTGTCGGCTGAGGAGCGCACCGAGATCGCGGCAGCCGGGCTCGATCTCGCGCCGGTCTCGCTGCAACAGCTGATCGTGCGTCTCACGCAGAAGGTCGATGCGGAAGCGACCAGAGACGCCGCCGCGAAAGAGGAGGTGCGCTGATGCGACGCACATTCAACGTCATCCGTCTGCAGCTGATCAACAAGGGCACCTTCGTCTGGTACCCGCTGATGATCCTGGGTGCGGCGGTGGTGATCTCGGTGATCATCTACGCGATGATTCCGGGAGACGGCCCCAAGTACGGCGGCGGCGGCCAGGCACCGCTCTGGTACTTCTTCGCGATCGGCATGTCGGCGATGACGCTCACCTTCCCGTTCTCGCAGGCGATGAGCATCACCCGTCGGGAGTTCTTCTTCGGAACCCTGCTCACGGCGATCCTCGGCAGCGCCCTCATGGGCATCCTGTTCCTGATCGGCGGCGGCATCGAGGTGGCCACGAATGGCTACGGCGTGAACGGCTATCTGTTCTACCTGCCGTGGCTCTGGGAGGCGGGTCCGCTCGGCGCCTTCGTGGTCTACTTCACCCTCGCGCTCTTCTTCTTCGTGATCGGATTCACCGGCGCGACGATCTACAAGAGCTGGGGACAGCTGGTGCTCCTCATCGTGAGCATCGGACTCTCCCTGGTCCTGGTGGGCCTCGTCTTCCTGGTGACACGCCTCGAGCTCTGGGGTGACGTCGGAGCGGGCATCATGAACCTCGGCGCGCTCGGCATCGCGCTCTGGGGGCTCGCGGTCGTCGCGGTGCTCACCGCCGTCTCGTTCCTCGCATTCCGCAGAGCCATCCCGTAGGAGCACATCTCCCGACGACGCCGGCCGCCCTCCTGGGCGGTCGGCGTCGTCGCGTGCACGCGACGCCCGCGACGTCGCGTGCATGCGCTACCGGTACGCCGCCGCGGAAGCAACCCGCTCGCCTCGTGCGCACCGACCGCATACGCTCGCGGCATCACCCACCCCGACAGCGCCCCGACAGAGAGAGGATGCCGTGACGCAGACCCGCACCCGCCTCCGGGTAAGACGAGCAGGCGTCGAACGCGCGCTCCATGACGCCGTCCGCCCTGCGCGCCTGCTGCTCGTCGCCAAGACGACCCTCGCGGTCGGGCTGGCGTGGATGATCGCCCCGCACATGCCCGGCGTCACCGACCAGTACCCGTACTACGCACCCCTCGGCGCACTGGTGAGCATGTATCCGACGCTGATGGGTTCGGCGAAGTCGAGCCTGCAGACGCTGCTCGGCCTCGCCACGGGAATCGGTCTCGCCACGATCGTGGTGCTGACGGTCGGCCCGACCTGGTGGACGATCCCCCTCGTGGTCGGCATCGGAGTGCTGGTCTCCGGCACGGGCTGGTTCGGCGCCGGTCGCGAGTACGTGCCGATGGCCGCCCTGTTCGTGTTGATCATCGGCGGGCAGAATGCCGACGACTACTCGCTCGGCTACCTGACGCAGACGGCGGTCGGCGTGGTCATCGGCCTGGTCGTGAACCTGGTGATCGCCCCCGCGCCCCTCACCGTCGCGGCCGCGGGACGGGTGGCGGCCTTCCGAGAGCAGCTCGCGGCACACCTGCACGACATCGGAGCGGCGGTGTCGGAGTCGTGGCCTCCCGAGCATCAGCAATGGGCCGACGATGCGGCCTCCCTCGCCGACACCTCCTCCGAGCTGCGGGCGGCGCTGACGGAGGCGGACGAGAGCCGTCGCGGCAATCCTCGCGCCAAGGGGCATCGCTCGCGGATCCAGCAGAGCCACGACGAACTCGCAGCCCTCGATCGCATCGCCCACCTCATCCGCGACATCTCCGACGCGATCGCCGACACCATCTGGGATCGACCGGCCGGTCTGGCACTCGACCCCGCACTGCCGGAGCCCCTCTCCGCCGCCTGTCATGCGGTCGCCGATGTGATCGCGCAGGGCGATGCCTCCTCCCGCGAGGATCACCGCGCCCGCGGCGAAGCGGCCCGCGCGATCCGGCTGCTTCTCGAGACCGTCGATGACCGCACCATCGACGTTCGGCGGTCGATGGGCCCCGGGGTGCTCACCGCCATGCACCTGCGCCGCATCCTGATCCTGAGCGGAGCATCCTGATCCTGAGCGGAGCATCCTCCCCCATCGAGGACTAGCCCGATCGAGTACTACCCGCGTCAGATCGTGTCGTCAGCGGCGATCAGGTCCATCTGCCAGAAGCGGCCGTCGGGGTCGGCGCTGTCGTGCGCATCGTCGGCGATGCTCAGGATGTCGTTGATCTTCACCATCACGTCGTCGAACTCCGACTCGGTGAGCCGGATCGTGCGCTGGGTGAAGGCGGCGTGCACCTCGGCCGTGCGTCCGGCGACGTATTCCGGGGTCCACGCGATCACTCGGCGCATCAGGTCCTGGTGGTCCTCGACGAGGGCGGCGATCACCGCTGTCCCGAGGGCCTCATCGGCGACCGGGCTCTCCGGACCGCCGACGTTGAGCGCCCCCTTGTGGCCGGTCCACACGCGATCGCGTCGGTCGCGGGCCTTGTCGGGTGCCTCTTCGATGAGCCCGGCGTCGGCGAGCGCGCGCAGATGAAAGCTCGCACTGTTGGCCGGCACTCCGAGTTCGGCGGCGATGTCGGCGGCGCGGAGGAACTCCCGCCGCGAGAACAGGCGGATCATCTGGCGGCGCAGCGGGTGCGAGTAGGCCTTGAGCATGGCCGAGGTCATCCAAACGGGGTCGTCGCTCCTGCTCTTCGCGTTGTCCTCCGTCATGTGCCGATCCTACCCGCACCCCCAATTGCGCAATAAGACTTGCGCAATACTTCTTGCGCATCTACTCTCGAGCCATGACCACCGTCGCCGAGCCCCATCGTCTGTGGCGCAACACCCGATACCTCACCTGGCTGGTGAGCGACACGAGCAAGGGCCTCGCAGCCTCGCTGTTCGGCTTCGCCATCCCGCTGCTCGCCCTGATCGTGACGAACGACCCCGCCCAGGCCGGCATCATCGGCGCCGCGGGCATGGTCGCGCGACTGCTCATGACCCTGGCCGGCGGTGTGCTGGCCGACCGCCATCGGCGCATCGCACTGATGCTGCTCGGGTCGCTCATCGGCGTCGTGCTCGCCGGCGGCTTCACCCTGCTCGCCCTCGGCGAGGCGATGACGTTCGGGTCACTGCTCGTGATCGACGTGCTGCTCGCCGCACGCAGCGGGCTCTTCGACGTCGCGGGCGAGAGCGCCATCAAAGAGATCGTGCCCGACGACGCGATGGGTCGAGCCCAGGCCACGAACCAAGGGCGCGACGCCGCACTCCAGCTCGCGGGCGGCCCGCTCGGCGGCCTGCTGCTGGGAGTGGGCGGATGGCTCGTCGGCGTGGTCATGACGCTCTGCCACGCCGTCGCCGCACTGACCGCATGGATGCTGGGGCGCCAGGCCCGTGGTGCCGGAGTGATCGATACGGGCGCGGATGAAGACGTCGAGCCGGCAGCGACGGCGAAGCCCAACGCCTGGTCGGAGCTGCGCGAGGGATTCGGCTGGCTGCTCTCCCGCCCCGACCTCGGCGGCGTGCTGCTCATCACGACGGTCATCAATCTCGGCTTCAACGCCACGATCACGACCGTCATCTACGCCCTCCAGCAGGACGGATACTCCGAGCTGCTGATCGGCACCCTGAGCGCGTCGATCGGGGCCGTGATGCTCGTGGGCGCGGTCTGCGCTCCGCTGCTCGTTCCGCGCATCAAGGCCGGCGTCCTGACGATCGCCGGACTGTCGGTCGTCTCAGTCGGGGCGATCGTGCTCTCGATGGTCACCGAGCCCTGGGCCATCGCGGTGGTGCTCGGCGCCGCGGTCCTGCTGGTGCCCGCGCTCAACGCCGGAATGATGGGCTACTTCATGGTCGCCACCCCGAGCCACCTGCTCGGTCGCGCCAACAGCGCCGCCGGGGTGCTGGGCTTGGGTGCGATGCCGCTCGCGCCCCTGATCGCCGGCTTCGGACTCGCCTGGATCGGGCGGGAATGGACCATCCTGATCTGCGCCGCGCTCTGCCTGATCTCGGTCGTCCTCGCCGTGAGCAACAGGGCGCTGCGAGCCCTGCCGGTCGAGTCGCGCTGGGCCGAGCACGCGAAACAGTACGAGACGGCCTGACGCCGCAGCGGTGTGCGCCGCCAGCCGTGCCGCCTAGAGAACGCCGGCGAGCGCCGCGATGCCCGCGAGCAGGGAGACCAGGGCGAGCACGAGGGCGATCGCGATGAGGACGGCGTGCACCTTGAGGAACGCGGTGGCCTTGCCGTTCTCGTCGCGCGCCCGCGGGTCCTTGGCGACACGCTTGTAGAACTGCGGCCAGACGAGGGCGTTGAAGGCGGCGTTGAGCAAGAGCACGACAGCGAGGGGGAGCACCCCTCCACGCTATCGACGTCGCCTATGGGCACCGACCGCCGCCCTCCGCGGAATTCTTGGATGCGGACATGTATCAGAAAGCCCTTGCCGGGCTCCTGGTAGGTGTGATCACAATGGGCTTCATGATCGACGGTGCACCCGGCACCGCTCACGATCCTGCCTCGGACGACGGGCGCGCACGCTGGGAGCGCGCCGCGGACCTGTTCGACGCATGGCGCGAGAGCGACGGCCGCGCGATGGACGAGCTCGTACGACTGATGACACCCGTGCTCTGGCACGTCGTGCGCGCGTACGGACTCGAACGCACCCTCGCCGAGGACGTGGTGCAGACCACCTGGCTGCAGCTGGTGCGCGGTCACGGGTCGATCAGCGACCCCCGGGCCGTGTCGGCCTGGCTCACGACGACCGCGCGCCGGGAGGCCTGGAAGGTCGCGAAGGCACACGGCAAGGTCGACACGACCGATGCGGACGACCTCGACACGCTGCTTCCCGAGCAGGCCTCGGCGGAGGAGCACGCGACGCTCGGCGACGAGAACCGTCGGCTGTGGTCGGCCGTGCGCCGTCTCAACGAACGCTGCCAGAAGCTGCTGCGCGTGATCGCGTTCGAGGATCGCCCGGACTATGCGCGCATCGCCGCCGACCTGGCCATGCCCATCGGCAGCATCGGCCCCACACGGAACCGGTGCCTCGCCAAGCTGCGCGCCCTGCTGGACGTGCCGCCGACAGCGCAGACAGGGGGATTCGCATGACCGAGTACGAGGACGCTCAGATGTTCGCCCGGCTCCGCACGCTCTGGGGCGAGGTCGACCCGATGCCCGCCGGTCTGATCGACCGCATGGTCGCCGCCGTCGCCGCCGATGGCCTGACCCGTGAATACGCGCTGCTCACTCTGGTCGAAGGGCAGCTCGGTGCGGTGCGGGGCGAGGCGGATGCGCTCACCCTGCAGTTCAGCGACGGCTCCACCAGCATCCTGCTGCATGTGACGACCACCGCTTCCGGTCGCCGCCGCGTCGACGGCTGGGTCGACACCGCAGCCGCGGAGATCGTCCTGACCCAGGGCGAGAAGTCCAGATCGGTCTCCCCGGAGGAGACCGGGCGCTTCGTGTTCGATGACGTGCCGCCGGGCCTCACGCGCGTGCGTCTGACGACCGTGATCGGGGACGAGACGCGCACGCTCGCGACCCCGCAGTTCGAGCTGTGATCGCGGGCGCCGCCCGTCGATGAAGACGCGGGGTGCCCCGCAGGGAGAGGATGACGCATGGATCAGCCCAAGGGATGGACCTGGCAGGACCGCGCGGAAGGATCGATCCGCCGGGGCACGGCGCTCGATCCGAGCACGGAGCCGGTGGACGGGATCCGCGCATTTCCGACGGCGTACCTGCCGGAGCGGCTGCTGATCACCCGCGCGCTCGGCGACGAGGAGGCCTACGACCGCGAGGTGCGGACGCTGCGTGACGCGGCCGACACCTTCGGCTGGCAGCTCGAGATCGAAGACGGCACCCGCTCGGCGGTCGACGGCGAACTGGTGCCGGGGGTTCCCGGCTTCCTGCGCGCACGACTGCGGACTCCCGACGAACCGGTCCGTGGCGAATCGCCCGTCGCGCCCGACGCCTGGCGAGTGCTCCAGCGCGCACGCCGCATGTCCCGCTCGACGATGCCGCGGACGAGCCTCGACCACGTGCTGTCGATCGATCCGGTCGGACTCAACCCCTTCACCAGGACGAACCCGTTCACCCGCACCAATCCGTTCACCCGCACCAACCCGGTGCGCGGAGCCGGTGGAGGCGCGGGAGGCAGCGACGACTACCTCGAGCCCGGACGCGGTGCCCGACAGCCCGTGACCTGGTTGGGGCCGGCCCCCGTGCGTGGGCCCGCCCCGAAACGCGGACGGCGCCCCGTCGTCGCAGTGCTCGACACCGGCTGCGGCGAGCATGCCTGGTTGCCCGCCGACATCGTCACGCGCACGGTCGACCTCGACGGCGTGCCGGTCGGGCTGACCGACGATGCAGATCCCGAACGCTACCCCGACCTGTACGGGCAGCTCGACGGCGAGATCGACGCGGTCGCCGGG
Source organism: Microbacterium sp. NPDC058269 (assembly GCF_042881445.1). Classification (NCBI taxonomy): domain Bacteria; kingdom Bacillati; phylum Actinomycetota; class Actinomycetes; order Micrococcales; family Microbacteriaceae; genus Microbacterium; species Microbacterium sp. NPDC058269. Next base: position 1,538,545 of record NZ_JBHVXT010000001.1, on the reverse strand, counting down.
CACGGCACCTTCATCGCCGGCCTCGTCCGACAGGCCGCTCCGGATGCCGACATCCTCTCGATCCGGGTGGCCGGAGCTCTCGGTGTGGTCGACGAGAGCACCCTCCTCGAGACCGTCGCCCAGGTCGTCACCCTGCTCGCCCGCCACCGCGAGGACCCGAAGACCGGCTTCCCGATCGATGTGCTGAACCTGTCGCTCAGCTATTACCACGAGACACCGACCGACGGACTGTTCAGCCTCACGCTGTACCAGTTGCTCGCCAAGGCACGTGAGCTCGGATGCGTGGTGGTGTGCTCGGCCGGCAACGACGCGATCGATCGCCCCTCGTTCCCGGCGTCGCTCTGGCCCTGGCCCGGCTCGGACAACGGCATCCGTCCCGACAAGGATGCACCGCTCGTCTCTGTCGGAGCGTTGAATCCGTCGGCGCAGTCGGTCGCCCTCTTCTCGAACATCGGTCCGTGGGTACGGGCCTACGCGCCGGGAGCCGCCGTGGTGAGCACCTCGCCCGCTTTCGTGGGCGGCACTCAGGCGGTGACGCGGGCCGACGTCGAGGGGCTCCGCCGCGAGACGATCGACCCTGACGACTATCGCGGCGGGTTCGCGGTGTGGAGCGGCACGTCGTTCTCGGCACCGTACGTCGCAGGGCGCATCGCCGCACAGCTCGGCACCGTGCCGGTCGGCGGCGTCAGCTCCGGCACCGCGGCGAAAGCCGTGGCCACCGTCCTCAAGTCACTGCCGACGCCGGTCGACCCCGTCTGACGCGCCCCCGGGACGAGCCGTCCGTACCGATGCGGGCGGCCCGTCCTGGTGCGCGGCGCCGCGCGCGGAATCCACTCGATCCGCGCTCTTCCCCGCAGACCCGACGCAGGGCATTCTGGGGGGATGCCCCTGTCCGCCATCGAGCTGCACCGGCGCGGCGTCGAGGCGGCGAACGCCCGACGGTTCGCGCAGGCACGGCGTGCCCTCGACGCAGCCTCCACCCGTACCGACGACCCCGATCTTCGCGCGCGCATCGACGGTACGGTCGCCTACGTCCTCGCCCAGACGGGAGAGCCGGCCGCCGCGGAGCAGCTGTGCCGCGAGGCCCTCGACCGCTCCGGCTTGCGGACCGAGACGGTCACCGTGCTCAGCGGGCAGCTCGGCACGCTCCTCATGCACGGCGGCAGGTTGGCCGAGGCCGAGGTCGAACTCACCCGCGCGATCGACACGCTCACCGCGATCGGAGACGAGACCACCGAGCTCGCGAACTGCTTGATGAACCGCTCCGTGGTGCGGATGCAGCAACGCGAGCTCGAGACGTGCATCGACGATCTGCGGCGCGCGGTGGCCGTGTACGAGGCGAACGATGATGAGGAGCCGCTGGCGGAGGCCCGGCACAACCTCGGATATGCGGCGCTGCTCGGGGGCGACCTCGTCACCGCGCTCACCCTGATGACCCGTTCCCGTCCGAAGCTCGCTGCCATCAGCGACCTGGCCGCCGCGATCAGCGACCTCGACCGCGCAGAGGTACTGCGCGACGCGGGGCTCACCACCGAGGCCGAAGTACTTCTCGAACAGGTCGCCGTCCAGTTCGGGGCCCAGCGGATGCGGCAGGCCAGGGGCGAGTCGGAGTTCCACCTGGCGCGCTCGCTCCTTCGCCACGATCCCGCTGCCGCCGAACGCGCAGCCCGCACCGCCGCCCGACGCTTCACCGCGCTCGCGAACCACGGATGGGCGGCCCGTGCCGAAGCGGTGCGGCTCGAGGCGCGGCAGCGCGCGAAGCCGCACCGCCCCATCGACGACGCGGAGTTCGCCCGCACCGCGAAGGCCCTCGACCTCGGCGGCTTCCGCACCGAGGCGACAGGGCTTCGACTGAGTGCTCGACGTGATGGCTCCGGGCGACTGCCGCGACTGGACGACACGGCGCCGACGCCGCTGCGACTGCGCGCCCACGAGGTGCGTGCCGCCCGTGCTGCGGCTGCCGGCCGTGACCGCGACGCGCTGCGGGCGGCCGCCGACGGCCTCGATCTGCTCACGGTCTGGCAGCAGTCGTTCGGCGCGCTCGACCTGCAGGCCTCCGTCGCGATGCACGGCAGCGACCTGATGTTCGCCGGGCTCTCCGCCGCCGCCCGACTGCGCGACCCAGCCGCCCTGTTCGAGTGGTCGGAACGTGCGCGGCACCTCAGCCAGCAGGTCGCCCCCGTGCGGCCCCCGCACGACGAATCCCTCGCGGTGGACCTGGCGGAGCTGCGGATGCTGCGCGCCGAGCTGGCGGGCGCCGACTGGACGACCGATGCCAGAGTCCGCACGCTCCGCGACCGCGTGCGCGAGCGGCAGTGGGCGGCGACCGGGGCGAGCGGCACCCGTGAACGCCTGGGGCTCGCGGAGGCGACGGCGCAGCTCGAGCGCGACATGGCCGTCCTGTCGTACGTGTTCACCGGGTCCGACCTGCACGCGATCGTGGTGACCTCGTCGGGGGCGACGGTCCTCGACCTGTCATGGACGCGGGTGCAGTCGGCCCTCGATGGCCTCCGCGCCGACCTCGACATGGCCGCGCTGACCCGTGGAGGACTGATGGGCGAGGTCACCGAACGTGCGCTGGCCTCGCGCCTGGCGATCCTCGACGCCGAGCTCCTCGCCCCGCTGCTGCTCGCCGCACCATCCGCAGCGAGACTGGCCATCACGGTGCCCGGGGCACTCGGCGGCGTTCCGTGGGCGATGCTCCCCGGCATGTCCGGCATCCCGTTCACGCTCGCGACATCCGTCTCGCGCCTGCTGGGCGAACCCGCTCGGCCCCGAACCCAGCCGACCACGATCGGCTTCGCCGCCGGCCCCCGCGTCCCTCGCGCGGGCGACGAGATCGGACGTGCGGCTGCGGCCTGGCGAGGCGCCGGCGTTTCACCGCAGACTCTGCACAGCGAAGGGGCGACGGTCGCGGCGGTCACCGAACTCGCCGCGGCCACCGATGTGCTCCACATCGCCGCGCACGGCCGGCACGCGGTGGACAACCCGCTGTTCTCCGGTTTCGAGCTCACCGACGGCATCCTCTTCGGCTACGACGTCGACCTCATTCCGCGGGTCCCGACGACCGTGATCCTCTCGGCCTGCGAGCTCGGACGTTCCTCGGTGCGCTGGGGTGAAGAGGCATTGGGCATGACACGCGTGTGGCTGCACGCCGGCGCGGATTGCGTCGTCGCCGCTCCCGTCGCCGTCCCCGATGACGTGGCCGGCGAACTGCTCAGCGTCGTGCACACGGGTCTGTCCGGGGGCGCTGCGCCCGCCGTCGCACTCGCGAGGGCCGCCGTCGACACCGGTCTGAGCGCGCCGTTCCAATGTCACGGCGACGGATTCTGAACTTTTCCTCCATTCGGTGTATCAGAACGGATGCTGCACGCTCCTGTTCTTCGGAAGGTGCCATGCGAAGGGCCTCGAAGGGTGAGGCGCGAGGGAGGCGCAGTCGGATCTGGGGATCATGCGCACTGGGGAGCGCGAACACGACACGGACACCATCTGCTCGAGGGTGTCGCGGCATGCAGCGGCGACACCCTCATAGGGCCTCGACGATCTGGGGACGTCGGGGCCCTTGGGGTGTCCGGGCTTCGAGCGACTCAGCTGAGCTGAGAGGTGAAGTAGTGATCCGCGATGTCGCGGATCACGGCGGGGTCCCGCTGGGGCGCCACGTTCTCGAAGTACTCGGCGCGCTCCAGTTCGTCCGCCACGAACCGCGTGAGGATGGCGGGTGGCGTGCCGGTGCCGAGTTCGCGGGTCACCGCCTTCGCCGCGATGAGCTCCGCGGCCGCGTCCGTCACCGCCTGTGGAACCGAACTCTCCACCAGCAGCGTGGGAAGGTCCATGGGGGGAACGGATTCGTGCGGGTGATCCGCGAGCCACCGGAGTGCCGCAGCCGGCCGCAGCGTGTAGAAGAACCGCTTGAGGGTGGTCTCCCCGATCTGCTGCTGACGCCCGATGTGCAGGTAGTGACGTGCGATCGAACCCCGTTCGACGACGTCGGTCGCCAGAGTCAGCAGGCCCTCTCGAAAAGCGCTCTCACCCGTGTAGACGATGGGCGAGCGGAGCCATTCGATCGCCGTCGCGTTGCCTCTGACCAGGAGCTTCACGGTCTTCGCCAGGTCCCACCCGTTCACGTCGAACGTCTTGTCGAGCGGGGTCTCGATCACATCGCGTGCGGGCCACAGCGAGAGGTAGTCCTGGCGCGCCCGCACGAAGATGAACCGGCAGTCGTAGTCGCTGTCCGGAGACGGAAAACCCCAGGCGCGGCTGCCACTCTCGATCGCCCAGGGAATGCGTACGCCGTGTTCCGCAGACACGCCGTCGAGTCGCCGGTCGATCTCGGAGACCACCAGCGGATCGAGGGATGACGGAATCGCGCGCATTGCTCGAAGATACCCGGTGTCCGGGCTCAGGCGACCAGCACCGTGTATCCGGCAGCTCGAAGGGCCGCGAGCACCTCGGGGTCCGCTCCGGAGTCGGTGATCACGGTGGGGAAGAGCTCCGCGCCCCCGACTGTCGAGAACGCCTCGACGCCGAGCTTGCTACCGTCGGTCACCACGACCGCACGGCGAGCGCGCTCCGCCATCATCCGGTTCACGGCAGCTTCGCGCTCGTCCTGCGTGGTCGCGCCGGCTCCGGCATCCATCCCGTTCACGCCGATGAAGGCGATGTCGAGCCGCACCCCCCGCAGCAGCTGCTCCACGAACGGACCGACCAGTTCATAGCTGCGCGAGTGGATGACGCCGCCGGTGACGACGACTTTGATGTCGGGCCGCGTGGCGAGCTGGGCGGCGATGTTCACGGCGTTGGTGACGACGGTGATGCCGCCGTTCCCCGCGAGGTCGTCGCGCGCGGCGAGGGCTGCGGCGATAGCGGTCGTGGTGGTTCCGCCCGAGAGCCCGACCACCATGCCCGGGGCGACCAGGCCGGCGGCGGTCTGCGCGATGCTGGCCTTCTCGTGCGTGCGCAGGTGACTCTTGTAGCGGATGGGCAGCTCGTAGGCGACGCTCTGCGCCACCGCGCCGCCGTGGGTCCGGGTGAGCAGCCGCTGTTCGGCGAGGGTGTCGAGGTCTCGGCGTGTGGTTGCAGCCGATGCCTCGAACTGGTCGACCAGCTCTTCGACCGTGACCTCGCCCTTCGCGGCCAGGAGGTCGAGGATCGCATTCAGCCGCGCCGCCCGCTTCATCAGGAGACCGGTTCCGCGGGCTGCAACGCGAACAGTCGGAGCATGCGCGCAGCTTCGTCCGCGAGGGCATCGCGGGCAGGGGCGAGGTACTTGCGGGAGTCGACCAGGCGCTCGTCGGCGTCGAGCTTCTCGCGCACCACCCGGGTGAAGAACCCGTTCAGGTGCGTGGAGACGTTGATCTTCGTCATCCCCGCGCGCACGGCGTCGGCGATCACAGCATCCGCGACGCCCGACGATCCGTGCAGCACCAGCGGAACGGGGAGGGCCTCGTGCAGTCGCGCGATCAGGTCGAGGTCGAGGGACGCCGTGCGGTCGGTCATCGCGTGCGAGGAACCCACCGCGACCGCGAGGGCATCGACGCCGGTGGCCGCGACGAACGCACGCGCCTCGTCGGGGTCGGTGCGCACTCCCGGAGCGTGCGCCCCGTCCTTGCCACCCACCTCTCCGAGCTCGCCCTCGACGTAGACACCGGCCTCGTGCGCCCGGGCGGCGACCGCCGCCGTGAGAGCCACGTTGTCGTCGTAGGGCAGAGCGCCGCCGTCGAACATGACCGAGCCGAAGCCCAGTGCGATGGCCTCGTCGACCAGCTCGGGCCGCTCGGCGTGGTCGAGGTGCACCGCCACGGGCGTCTGCGCGCGCCTGGCCACCGCGAGCGTGGCCAACGCGATCGGCTCGAGTCCGCCGTGGTAGTCGGCGCAGTTCTGCGAGATCTGCAGGATGACCGGCAGCTGCGCGAGGGCGGCCGCGCGCACCAGCCCCTCGGCCGTCTCGAGGTGGATCACGTTGAACGCGCCGATGCCGGTGCCGGCGGCGGATGCTGCAGAGACGAGGTCGCGAGCGGAGACGAGGGTCACGAAGGGTCCTTCCGGAACGATTCAGGGTCAGGATGCGAAACGCGCAGCTGCTGTTCGAGAGCAGTCCAGCGCGGGGAGATGTCGCCGGCGAGCGGGGTGAGCACAGCGGCGGCGGACCAGGCGGTGGCCCGGCGGAGGATCTGCTCGGGGTCGCGCACCCCGTCGGCGTACAGCGCAGCGCAGGCGGCGACACCCGCATCTCCGGCCCCCGTCGGGTTGCCCGCGAGGGGTTCGTCGAGCCGAGCATGCACGAGATCGGATGCCGTGAGCGCGAGCATCCCGTCGGCCCCGAGCGAGAGCAGCACGAGCTCCGCGCCACGGGCGATCAGCGAGCGGGCGCCTTCGACCGGGTCGGCGATGCCCGTCGCCTCGGTGAGTTCGGCGGCGTTCGGCTTCAGCACGGTGGCTCCGGCATCGGCCGCCCGCAGGAGCGCAGGCCCCGAGGTGTCGACGATGACCGGCACCCCGGCATCTCTCCCCACTGCGATGAGCATGGGGAGCAGCGAATCGGGCGCTCCGGGCGGCAGGCTGCCGGAGATGACCAGCACGCGTGCACCCGACAACCGCTCGACGACCTCGGCGAGCAGTGCGGCCCACTCGACGTCGGTCGGGTTCAGCCCACGCTCGTTGATGATCGTGGTGTCCCCGAGCGTCTCGTCGACCACCGCGATGCTGCGACGTGTCTCTGCGGCAACCGGCACCAGGGCATGCGGCACCCCGCTGGCCCGGAGCTCGGCGGCGAACTCCTCGCCGACCCGACCGCCGATCGTGGTCACGGCGAGCGCTTCAGCACCCTGCGCATGCGCGACGCGCGCGACGTTGAGCCCCTTGCCGCCCGCGCGTGCCGCTCCGGCATCCGCCCGGTGCGTTCCGCCTTCGATGAGCCGGTCGACGCGCCAGGTGAGATCGAGTGCGGGGTTCGGGGTGACGGTGAGGATCACGTGAGCTCCCGCGCGCGGAGGGCCGCACCGAGCAGTCCCGCATTGCCGGAGAGCTCTGCGGGCACCAGTGCCGGGATGCGGTGGAAGCTGAGCCGCGCGGCCAGGCGCATGCGCAGCTCGTCGAACAGAGCGCCGCCGGCACGCGACAGCCCGCCGCCGATCACCACGGCTTCCGGGGCCACGACGGCGGTGAGCTGAGCCAGCGACATGGTGAGGGCGTCGAGCGCCGAGTTCCAGATCTCCGCGGCGACCTCGTCGCCGGCCGCCGCCCGGGCGATCACATCCTTCGCACCGTCGGGGGCGATCCCGGTCGCCTCGCGGTAGCGCCGGGCGATGGCGCCGGCCGAGGCGACGGCCTCCAGGCAACCTCGTGCGCCGCACGCGCACATCGGCCCATCGGCGATCGGGGAGTGTCCGATCTCACCCGCGTATCCGCCGGCGGTGTACGGGACACCCCCGACCAGCAGCGCGCCCGCGATCCCGGTGCCGATCACGAGCACCACCGAATCGGCGTAGTCGCGAGCGCCGCCGAGTCGGCGTTCCGCCCAACTCGCCGCACGCACGTCGTGATCGAACGCCACCGGCAGCCCGAGACGCTCGGCGGCGAGGTCGCGCAGCGGGGAGTCGTGCCAGCCGAGATTGCTCGCGAAAACGCCCAACCCGGCATCCGCGTCGACGATCCCGGGCACGACGAGCCCGACGGCCTGCGGCACGACATCGGGGTGCGCGGCACGGAGCTCCGCCGCCAGCACCTCGAGACGGTCGAGGAGCACCTGGGTGCGGTCGCCGTCGGCGATCGGGGTGGGCGTGCGGCGGAGCCCGAGCGCGGTTCCGTCGGCGTCGAACAGCGCCGACTTGATGTCGGTTCCGCCCACATCGAACGCCAGCACGGGCGCGCCGACACCGAGGGTGCGCACGGCGGCGAGCTTCTCACCGGTCGCGTCGCGCTCGACGTCGGGAACGGCGTCCGTCCCGTCAGCTCGGGTCATGGTCAGCTCCGGCGGCGGGTTGCGTCATGCATCCAGGATGACGGATCGCGTGAGGTTGCGGGGCTGGTCGGGGTCGAGGCCCCGGGCGACGGCACGGTCGAGTGCCGTACGGTGCAGGCGCACGAGGTCGGCGAGCGGGTCGATCGTCCGCTGCTCGAACCGTGCACCGGTGGCTTCGACCTGCGCCGAGAGGCCTTCCGGCGCCTCGCCGAACTGCCAGGTGACGCGTCCCGGCGCCGCGATCGCGATCGGGCCGTGGCGGTAGTCCATCGAGGGGTACGCCTCGGTCCACGACTGCGACGACTCACGCAGCTTCAGTGCGGCCTCGTGAGCCAGACCGATCGTCCAGCCGCGACCGAGGAAGGTGTACTGCTCCGCATCGCGCAGTTCGTCGTCGCCATCCTCGGCGAGCACGGCCTGGGCGTCGGCGATGGCACCGGAGAGGTCTTCACCGAGCGAGGCGCGGAAGAGGGCGAGCGCGGTGGTCGCGAATCGCGTCTGCACGACCGACTGCTCGTCGGCGAACGGCAGCAGCACGGCGTCGTCGACGAGCGAGACGAGCGGCGAATCGGGGTCGCCGATGACCCCGACCGTGGGGATGCGCCCCTTGATGCGGTCGACGAGCTCGAGCACCTCGCTGGTGGTTCCGGAGCGGGTGAGGGCGACGACGGCGTCGTACCCGCGGTCGAGGAACGCCTCGGATGCCGCGTAGGCGTCGGTCTCGCCGTGCCCGGCCGACTCGCGCAGGGCCGCGTACGACTGCGCCATGAACCACGAGGTGCCGCAGCCGACGACGGCGATCCGCGCACCCGAGGCGGGGAGCAGCGCCTGCTCGGCCGTCAGATCTGCGGCCCGCGCCCACATCTCCGGCTGGGAATGGAGTTCTTCGCGCATGTGTGCGCCGGGCAGCGATTCCGTCATCGAGGTGCCTTTCTGGCGATAAGTTGCAGAGTTGTGATCGTTTGAAGCTCAATTCGATCATAGTATGGCGTCGAATCAAAGCGCCAACAGCTTTACCTTGATTTGTTTGTTCTCCTGACAAATAATCAGACAAGTTCCACCCCCGAGCCCCGGCTTGAACGATCGCGGCAGCCTTCCGGCGAAGCGGTCACCACGCACTGTCGCGTGATGTGCTTGCGACTGTGCACCACACCCCCCTCCCGAAGCGGCCCCGCCGCCGAGGGTTCGGACATCACAGTGAGGAATGCAATACACATGAAGAAGTCACTGCGGTTCGGCGCCGCCGCCATTGCGGCCGTCGCCACGCTCTCGCTCGCTTCGTGCGGGTTCGGCGGTTCGTCCGGCGACGGCGGAGGCGAGGGAGCGAACACCATCGATCTCCTCGTCCCCAGCTACTCCGACGGCACCAAGGCCAACTGGGAGACGGTGATCAAGGGGTTCGAGAAGGCCAACCCCGACATCAAGGTCAAGCTCGAGGTGCAGTCGTGGGACAACCTCGAGAAGGTCGTCTCCACCAAGATCCAGGCGGGCGAGGCACCCGACATCTACAACGGCGGCCCGTTCGCCGGATTCGTCGGCGATGAGCTGCTCTACCCGACGAAAGACGTCGTCTCCGACGACACGTACTCCGACTTCCAGGAGTCGTTCCTCAAGAACGCCGAGATCGACGGCACGGCCTACGCGCTGCCGATGATCGCCTCAGCTCGCGCCCTGTTCGTCAACAACGCTCTGCTCTCCCAGGCGGGCGTCGAGGCGCCGACCGACTGGGATTCGCTGCTGGATGCCGCGACCAAGGTCTCCGCCCTCGGCGGCGGTGTCGCCGGCTACGGCATGCCGCTCGGATCCGAAGAGGCGCAGGCCGAGGCGGCCGTATGGCTGTGGGGCGGCGGCGGATCGTTCGGCGACGCGTCGGAGATCACGATCGACACCCCGGAGAACCTGGTCGGCGCCGAGCAGATCAAGAAGATGATCGACGCCGGAGCGACCCAGGCCGACCCCGGTTCGACGCAGCGCTCCCCGCTGATGGACATCTTCATCCAGGGCAAGATCGGCATGCAGGTCGGTCTTCCGCCGACGGTCGGCCAGATCGAGGAGAACAACCCCGACCTGGACTACTCCATCGTCCCGATCCCGACGAAGGACGGCTCGCCGTTCACGCTCGGCGTCATGGACCAGCTGATGGCGTTCGAGAACGACGGCGACAAGCAGGAGGCGATCACCAAGTTCTTCGACTACTTCTACTCCGCCGACGTCTACGTGCCGTGGGTGCAGGCCGAGGGCTTCCTCCCCGTCACCAAGTCCGGTGCCGAGCAGCTCTCCGGCGAGGAGGCTCTCAAGCCCTTCCTCGACGTGCTGCCCGACGCGCAGTTCTACCCGTCGACGAACCCGAAGTGGTCCGCCGCCGACGGTGCGTTCAAGTCGCTGTTCGGCCAGCTGCAGTCGAAGCCGGCACAGGACGTGCTGACCGAGATCCAGGCACAGGTCGACGCGGGCTGAGCCCGCTGACGGAGAGGTTCGGGTACCCGAATGAGCCAGAAGACAGAGTCCTCGAACCTCGCGGGGGCGGCCACCGGCCGCCCCCGCCCCCGGAAGACCCCGGATGCCACGCGTGGCAGGCCGGGTGGAAAGGATCTGCTCCAGGCGCTGCCGTGGATCGCTCCGGCGCTGCTGCTCATCATCGGCGTGGTGCTGTTCCCCGCCGGGGTGATGTTCTTCAACTCGACGCGTGACATCTCGCTGTCCGGCCTCGACAAGGGCTCGGTGGGCTTCGACAACTTCGTCACGGTCTTCACCTTCGCCGAGTTCTGGCCGATCTTCTTCCGCACGATCGTCTGGGTCGTCGCGGTCGTGACGCTCACGGTCGTGATCTCGCTCGGACTCGCACAGATCCTGAACAAGGCCTTCCCCGGGCGTCAGCTCGTGCGCATGGCCGTCATCGTGCCGTGGGCGGCGTCCGTCGTGATGACGACCATGGTGTTCTACTACAGCCTCGAGCCGTACTTCGGCATCTTCAACAAGTTCCTCTACGACATCGGGCTCTCCGATGACGCGGTCGGCTACGGGTGGACGAAGAACCCCGCGACCGCGTTCACGTGGTCGATCGTGATCGCGATCTTCGTGTCGCTGCCGTTCACGACGTACACGATCCTCGCCGGGCTCCAGTCGGTCCCGGCCGACGCGATCGAGGCGGCGAAGATGGACGGCGCCGGTCCCGCCCGCACCTACTGGTCGATCGTGCTCCCGCAACTGAGGAGCGCCCTGGCCGTGGCGATCCTCATCAACATCATCAACGTGTTCAACTCGCTACCGATCCTGAAGGTGATGACCGGATCCATACCCGGTTACGGCGCCGACACGATCATGACCCTGATCTTCAAGTACATCGAGCTGCAGAAGAAGGTCGATGTCGCGAGCGCCCTCTCGGTGGTCGCCTTCCTCATCGTCATCATGATCGTCGCGGCCTACGTGAAGATCGTCAAGCCCATGAAGGAGGTCTGATCATGACCGTGACCGAGACCGAGCTCGTGACCACTGCCGGAGGCCGCGGCCGTCGCACGCCGCCGACCCCGGGCCGCAAGCGTCGCTACACCGAAGACCAGGTCACGCTGCCCCGCGTGATCCTGCGCACCGTCGCCGGCTTCCTGGTGCTCGCGATCTTCGTGCTGCCGTACCTGATCATGTTCTTCGGCTCGGTGAAGACCAAGTCGCAGATCCGGTCGGTCGACCCGACCTACCTCCCGATCGAGTGGCACTGGGAGAACTACATCTCGATGTGGTCCACCCCCGAGACGCCGCTGCCGTACAACCTGATCTCGACCATCGTCATCGCCGTGTTCGCCACGCTGCTCGTGCTGCTGGTGTCGCTGCCGGCGGCGTACTACACGGCGCGGTTCAAGTTCCCCGGCCGCATGGTGTTCCTGTTCCTCGTGATCGTCACCCAGATGCTGCAGCCGGCCGTGCTCACCTCGGGCCTGTTCCGCCAGTTCACCGTGCTCGGACTCGGCGACACCTGGACGGCGATGATCTTCATCAACGCGGCCTTCAACCTGTCGTTCGCGGTGTGGATCATGCACTCCTTCTTCGCCGGCATCCCCAAAGAGGTCGACGAGGCCGCGCAGATCGACGGCGCCGGACGCTTCACCGTGCTGTTCAAGATCAACCTGCCGCTCGTGTGGCCGGGCATCGTCACCGCGATCGTCTTCACGTTCGTCGCCTGCTGGAACGAGTTCGCCGCGTCGCTGGTGATCCTGTCGACCGACAAGAACCAGCCGCTGTCGGTCGCGCTGACCAAGTTCGTCGGTCAGTACGAGACCAGCTGGCAGTACGTGTTCGGCGTCTCGATCGTCGCGATCCTGCCGGTGGTCATCCTGTTCATGCTCATCGAGAAGCGCCTCGTCGGCGGGTTGACCGCGGGCAGCGTCAAGTAGCGCGCGCTTCACCGAGAAGGCCCCGGCTCGCACCGCGATCCGGGGCCTTCTCATCGAGCTCGCGAGAGGGTGCCTCCGTCAGGGGGCCGACGTGGACGCTGCGCGCAGCTGCTCCGGGTTCCAGCGCACGCCGAGTGCCGCAGTCAACGCGGCCTGCGCAGCACCGGCGGCGAGGGAGACGCGGGGGTCGGCGTAGCGGACGGGCACCTGCGCCGTGCCGCGAGCGGGGTATTCGGTCTCCCGGCGCACGCGGTCGAGGAAGCGCGGCCCGAGCTCGGTCGCCGGTCCGCCGATGACCACCTCGATCGGGTCGAGCAACGCGCTGATGAGCTTGACGGCCCTGGCCAGCGCGCGGGCGCCCTCGTCGAGATTCTCCTCATCGGCGTGAGCGGCGAGTTCGCGGATCTCGGGCGCATCCATGGCGTCGGAGAACTCGTCGCCGAGCATCGCCCCGAGCGCTGCGGCCGACTCCAGGCATCCGTGCTGCCCGCATCGACAGGCGCGCGCGGCGTCGCCGAACACGACCTGCACGTGCCCGATCTCACCGGCACGGTCGCGCGGGCCCGGCGCCAGCTCGCCGCCGAGTGTGACCGCCGCACCGACGCCGCCGCCGAGGTGGATGAAGAGCCGGTAGCCGGAAGGTGACTCCTCCATGCCGGCCTCGGCGATGGCCTCCGCGTCGACGTCGTTGATCAGCAGCACCGGGGCATCGAGCACGCGCTCGAACCGCTCGGCGAGGGGCACGTTCTGCCACTTGAGCTGCACGCTCTCGAGCACCGACCGCCCATCCGTCGTGCCAGGCAGCTGGACGCCGGCCGCGAGGAGCCGTCCGCCGAACTCCTCCGCCACCGCCGATACGGCATCGTCGAGGGTGCGGTCGCGGTTGTCGACGGAGTAGTTCACCCGCCGAAGCTCGACCTCGGTGCCGTCGAGCGCCACGAGAGCGATGTCGGCGTGCAGAGGTTGGATCACCAGCACCAGGATCAGGTGGTGACCCGCGTCGACGCTCAGAGTGGTCGCCCGCTTGCCGCCGGTGCTCGCCGCCTGCTCGCCCTCGACGATCAGCCGGCTCTCGATGAGCTCGGCGACCAGAGACGATGCGGTGGCGGCCGTCAGTCCGGTCGACCTCGCGATACCCGCGCGCGTCTGCGTTCCCGGATTCCGGAAGACCAGCTGCAGCGCCCGCCGCAGATTCGCACGCCGAACCGATGCCTGGGTGTCGAGGCCATCATCCGTGCTGAGCATGCGTTCCCGTTCCGGCGCTCGCCCGTCGCGAGCTGTTGACAGATCGTGGCGCGATCCGTAGTCTCTCCCTAAGTTTATTCATTGAACTTAGTTGGTCAATCGACCTCATACAGCTCCGGACGGGCGAGTGCTGCACACACCGTCGCCCGTCCGGCACCTCTTCCTCAGCGACTCTCGGCCGCTTCGGTGTGGTGCCGGATGACCTCCGCCACCACGAAGTTGAACCACTTCTCCGCGAACTCCGGGTCGAGATGCGCCTCTTCGGCGAGAGCACGCAGCCGTGCGACCTGCTGCTCCTCCCGATTCGGGTCGGACGCCGGCATCTCGTGCTCCGCTTTCAGATGCCCGACCTGCTGGGTGGCGCGGAAGCGCTCGGCCAGCATGAAGATCAGTGCGGCGTCGATGTTGTCGATGGTGGCGCGAAGCCGGAGCAGTTCGGCCTTCGGGTCCTCGGCGGCGGTCATGCCCCTACTCTAGAGCCGCGTGACATCCTGGTTTCGTTCCGTGGCACCGCTATCGTGAGCACATGAGCAACGAAGAGTCGCCGGAATCCGCGCCCCACGACGACGCCGCATCCGCCGCAGCTCCCGCCGCACCCGCGACCACCCGTCGCACGCACGCCCCGGCACCCGTGGCCGCTGCGGCAGACGCTCCGCTCCCGGTCGTGATCGAGCCGATGACGCCGAGCCGCTCGTTCTGGACGCGGATCGACCGCCCGTTCGTGTTCGGCTTCCTGGTGACGCTGGGCGGGCTCGGGGCGATCGTGATCGGCCTCGCGCTGTCGAACCTGTCGACCGTGCTCATCTACATCGCCCTCGCCCTGTTCGGGGCGCTCGGGCTCGATCCCGCCGTGCGGTTCCTGGAACGCCGCGGCCTCTCGCGCGTCATCTCGGTGGTCATCACGATCCTCGCGCTCATCGTGGTGTTCGCCCTCGTGCTGTGGATGATCGTCCCCGTCGTGATCGACCAGATCGTGAGCTTCGTGCAGTCGGTGCCCGGCATGATCAAGGACTTCACGCACAGCGACATCTACGCGACCCTCGAGGCCCAGTTCGGCGATCAGTTCCAAGACCTCGTCGCCCAGGTGCAGTCCTTCCTGACCGACTTCGGCAACCTCGCGACGATCGGCGGCGGCGCCCTGGCCGTCGGAGCCTCGATCGCCACCAGCATCTCGGGTGCCATCGTCGTGCTCGTGCTGACGCTGTACTTCCTCGCGTCGCTCCCGTCGATGAAGCAGGGGATGCTGCGTCTCGCCCCAGCCCGCGACCGTGCCCGCGCCGGCGACATCGCCGATCAGATCACCGACTCCGTGGGCGGCTACGTGATGGGGATGGTGATTCTCGCGTTCTGCAACGCGACGCTCGCGTTCCTGCTCTACCTCTTCCTCGGGTTGCCGTTCCCCCCGCTGATGGCGGCCATCGCCTTCTGCATCACGCTGATCCCGCTGGTCGGATCGGTGCTGTTCTGGATCCTCGGCACCTGCCTGGCGCTGTTCACCAACCCGATCGCCGCCTTGATCTTCGCGGCCATCTACCTCGTCTACATGCAGATCGAGGCCTACGTGATCACGCCGCGCGTGATGAACAAGGCGGTCTCGGTGCCGGGTTCGCTCGTCGTGATCGGCGCCCTCGCCGGCGGCACGCTGCTCGGCCTCCTCGGGGCTCTGGTCGCCGTGCCGGTCACCGCGTCGATCCTCATCATCATCAAGCAGGTCCTCGTCCCGAAGCAGGACGCCCGGATCTGACCCACCCGCCACGACGAAGCGCCCGGACCCTCAGGGGCCCGGGCGCTTCGTCGTGGCGACGACTCAGCTGAGGTCGTTGTCAGCCAGCCACTTCTTGGCGATGTCCTCCGCCGACTTCTGGTCGACCGTGCTCTGCACGTTCAGACCGACGAGCTCTTCGGCGGTGAGCTTCTTGCTGACCGCGTTGATGACGTCGGAGATCTCGTCGGCGACGTCGCTCGAGACGATCGGCACGACGTTCGAGGCCAGGATGATGTTCTCCGGGTCTTCGAGCGCGACGATGTCTTCGGTCTGGAACGCCGGGTCGGCCGAGTAGATGTCGGCGACCTGGATCTCACCGGCGAGCAGTGACTCGAGCGTGGTCGGGCCGGTGGCCGAGAAGCCGAGGTCGACGCCGTAGACCTCCTTGGCCGCTGCCGGGCCGTACGGGCGCTGCTCGAACTCCGGCGCGGCACCGATCGTGACCGGGGTCGTGACCTTCGAGAGGTCGCCGATCGTGGTGAGGCCGTTCTCCTCAGCGAAGCTCTTCAGTACCGTGTAGGTGTCCTGATCAGAGGCCTCGGCGTAGTCGAGAGCGGTCAGGCCGTCGGGCAGCGCTTCCTTCAGAGCCGCGTAGACATCCTCCGGGCTGGTAGCCGTGGCGTCTTTGTCGAGGTACTCGAGCAGGTTCCCCGTGTACTCCGGGAACAGGTCGATCGCGCCGGACTCGACGTCGGGCATGTAGGCGTCGCGCTGTCCGATGTTGAACTGACGGTCGACCTTGATGTCGGCACCCTCGAGGGCCTGGGCGTAGATCTCGGCGATGATCTCGTTCGAGTAGTAGGCCTGCGAGCCGATGACGATCGTGTCGTCGCCGGAGCTCGAGCCTTCGCTCGGGGCGTCGAGCGGGTTGCTGTTCGCGCAGCCGCCGAGGACGAGCACCGCGGCGAGCGCGGCACCACCGGCAAGGGCGAGTCGTGACTTACGTGCTGTGAACATGAGGACTTCCTCTTCTCTGGGACAACAGGGATGGAGCTGTGGGACGGTGTCAGGCTGTGGGACGAGTCAGGCGGTGGCCGGCGCCGGCGAGGCGGCGGCGGCACGCGACCGCCGTGTCGTGGTGGGCGCGCGGACCCCGGCGGGGACGGCGGCGTGCTGGAGGAGGGCGAAGATCAGGTCGACGATCAGGGCGAGGACGGCGACGAGGATCGCACCGCCGAGCACCTGGTCGAACTTGCGGAGCGGAATGCCCTGGATGATCGGCCAGCCGAGTCCGCCGAGGTTCACGTAGGCGGCGATGGTGACCGTGGCGATCACCTGCAGGAGTGCCGCGCGGATGCCGCCGACGAGGAGAGGCAGCCCGAGGGGTACCTCGACCTTCCAGAACACCTGCCACTCGGTCATGCCCATCGAGCGCGCGGAGTCGAGCACCCGACGGTCGATGGCTTCCAGCCCGGTGTAGGCGCCCGCGAGGAGCGAGGGGATGGCCAGGAGCACGAAGGTGATGATCGCGGCTTCGGGAACCCGGAGCACGCCCAGGATCAGCACGAGCAGCACCATGAGGCCGAACGACGGGATGGCACGTGCCGCGCCGGAGACCGCGACCGCGATCTCGCGACCCTTGCCGGTGTGGCCGATGAGCCACCCGAGCGGTATCGCGATGATGCCCGCGATCAGCACCGAGATCAGCGTGTAGTACATGTGCTGGCCGAACAGGATGGGCAGCGAGTACGGCCCCTCCCACCGGTCGGGGGAGAAGAGCCAGGCGAGGGCCTCGGTGAACACGTTCATGCGGCGGTCCTCAGGGCTGCGGTCTGGCGCGCGGCGGTCGACGGGGTCTTCGTGGCGCGCGTCCACGGCATCAGAGCGCGGCCGAGGAGCAGGAGCAGCAGGTCGATCACGAGGGCGATCACGACGACCGCGATCACGCCGGCGAACACCTCGGCGAGGATGCGGCGCTGCAGGCCGTTGGTGAAGAGGTAGCCGAGGTTGTTCACGCCGACCAGGATGCCGACGGTGGCGAGGGAGATCGTGCTGACGGCCGCCACGCGGAGCCCCGCGAGCACGACGGGACCGGCCAGCGGGAAGTCGACGGTCCAGAACCGGCGGAAACCGCCGTAGCCCATCGCCGTGGCCGACTGCCGGATGGCAGGGTCGACCGAGTCGAGGCCGTCGGACACCGCACGCACGAGGATCGCGACTGCGTAGATGGTGAGGCCGATGATGAGGTTGATCGGGCTGCGAGCGGGATACCCGGCGACGGATGGGAGGAGGATCAGCAGCGCGAGCGACGGGATCGTGTAGAGCAGGCCGGTGAGGACGATGACCGGCCCCTTCACCAGTTGGTAGCGCCAGGCGAGCCATCCGAGCGGCAGAGACAGCACGAAGCCGAGCACGATCGCGATCGCACTCTGCTGCAGGTGGATCGCGGTCAGCTCGAGGATGAGGCCGAGATTGTCGACGATCCAGTTCACGGAGCGCCCTTCGTCGCGCTCTCCTCGCTCAGGAGCGCGTCGGTCACGGCATCCGGCACATCGATGATCGACCCCTGGGTGCGGCCCTCGCCATCGACCACCACGGTGCCGTGCGGCGTCTGCTTGAGGTGCAGAGCACGGCGTCCGCGTTCGGCGCCGATGAAGGCTGCGACGAAGTCGTCTGCCGGGTTCTCGATGATCTCGCTCGGGCTGCCCACCTGCACGATGCGGGCGCCCTTGTCGAGGATGACGACCTGGTCGCCGAGCAGGAACGCCTCGTCGATGTCGTGCGTGACGAACACGACCGTCTTGTCGAGCTCGCGCTGCAGTCGCAGGGTCTCTTGCTGCAGGTCGGCCCGCACGATGGGGTCGACCGCACCGAAGGGCTCGTCCATGAGCAGGATGTTCGGGTCGGCGGCGAGTCCGCGGGCCACGCCCACGCGCTGCTGCTGGCCGCCTGAGAGCTGACTCGGGTAGCGGTCGGCGAGCGCCTGGTCGAGGCCGACCGTGTCGAGCAGCTCTCGTGCCCGCTGGTGCGCCGGGCCCTTCTTCACGCCGGTGAGCCGCAGCACCGTGGCGACGTTGTCGATGACAGTGAAGTGCGGCATGAGCCCGGAGTTCTGCATGACGTAGCCGATGCGTCGGCGCAGAGCCACCGGGTCGCCCTGGAGCACGCTCTCGCCATCGATCTCGACCTCACCCGAGGTGGGCTCGACCATGCGGTTGATCATGCGGAGCAGGGTGGTCTTGCCGCAGCCGGACGAGCCGACGAACACGGTGGTCTTGCGCGAGGGCAGCACGAGGCTGAAGTCGTTGACGGCGAGGGCGCCGCCGGGGAACCGTTTGGTGACGTTGCGGAACTCGATCATGGGCTGGTCTCCAGTCGGTCGATCGATGTGCGAGCGGACGAGTCTTTGCTCTTCTGATGCTTACGTGGCTCTTCAGATGGCTACGGGCCGACCTCGACGCGGGGATCGAACGCGACGTACCCGGAGAAGTCCTTGCCCACGCGATCGAACGCGGAGGGGTAGGGGTTCGGGTACGACCAGGCGTAGTCGGTGTAGAGCTCTCCGTCGGTCTGCACCGAGAAGTACTGCGCCGCGCCCTTCCACGGACAGGTGTAGGGCGTGGGACTCTCGACGAGTGCCCCGGGTGTGATGGATGCGGGTGGGAAGTACCAGTTCCCTTCGATGCGGGCGAGATCGCTCTCGTCGGCCTCGGCGATGACGGTTCCTGCGAGTACAGCCTTCATGGTCCTGCCTCCTCGGATGTGAGTTCGAGCGTATAAGACGGCTGCGACATCGGGGGTGAGGGTTGCGCCACCGCCGTCAATATGAGAAACAATCCGGATCCTGTTCGGCGCGATCGGGAGAACGGATTGCTCCGGATGGCGGGATCAGACCTCGATGCGGGTCACGCGGAGTCGCGACCGTAGCCCTCGAGCAGTCGCAGCCAGATCTCGCTGATCGTGGGGTACGACGGCACCGCGTGCCAGAGGCGGGCGATCGGGACTTCTCCGACGATGGCTACGGTGGCCGCGTGCACGAGTTCGGCCACCTCGGGACCGACGAACGTCGCACCGACCACGACGTCGCGGTCGGTGTCGACCACGAGCCGCGCCTGGCCCTCGAAGCCGTCTTCGTAGAGGCTCGCGCCGGCGACCCAGCCCAGGTCGTAGTCGACGGCCTTCACCGCGATGCCGGCCTTGACCGCCTGGGCCTCGGTGAGACCGACGGAGCCGACCTCGGGAATCGAGAACGTGACCTGCGGCACGGCGGCCTGGTCGGCTGTGGCGACGTGACGGCCCCACGGGGCGTCGTCCACGTCTTCACCCTGGGCGCGGGCCACGATCACGTCCCCCGCGGCGCGCGCCTGGTACTTGCCCTGATGGGTGAGGAGCACGCGCCCGTTGACGTCGCCGACCGCGTACAGCCAGTCCGATCCGGGGACACGGAGCGTGTCATCCGTCTCGATCCAGCGGCCGGGTTCCAGCCCGACCACGTCGAGGCCGATGTCACCGCTGCGCGGCGAGCGACCGGTCGCGGCGAGCACCTCGGTCGCGGTGATCTCCTCGCCACCGTCGAGGGTGATGGTCACGCCGTTCGCGCCGCGGTGCACGGATGTCGTTCCCGTGCCGGTGCGCACGTCGACGCCGAGCTCCTTGAGGCCTGCGGCGACGCGCTCGCCCGCGAAGCGCTCCATCCCGCCGAGCAGACCGCTGCGGGCGATCACGGTGACCTTCGAGCCGAGCGCGGCGTAGGCGGTCGCCATCTCGACGGCCACGACGCCTCCGCCGATCACGGCCAGGCTCTCGGGAAGCTCCTCGGCGCTGGTCGCCTCGCGGCTCGTCCACGGGGTGGCCTCGCGCAGGCCTTCGATGGGTGGGATGACGGCATCCGATCCGGTGCTGATAGCGACGGCATGCCGGGCTTTGAGCACGCGCTCCGCGCCGTCGGCATCCGTCACCGTCACCTCGCGCTCGCCCGTGATGCGGCCGTGGCCGCGGGCCAGGTCGATGCCGGCCGAGTCGAGCCACTTCACCTGACCGTCGTCGGACCAGTTGCTGGTGAACGAGTCTCGACGGTCGAACACGGCGCGCACGTCGAGCTTTCCGGTCACCGCCTGGGAGGAACCGCCCACACGCTGTGCAGCACGGAGCGCCTGCGCCGAACGCAGCAGTGCCTTCGACGGCATGCACGCCCAGTACGAGCACTCACCTCCGACGAGCTCGCTCTCCACGATGATCGCGGTGAGTCCGCCCTGCACGGCTCGATCGGCGACGTTCTCGCCCACCGGCCCTCCACCCAAGACGATCAGGTCGTACTCGTCGGTCTTCTCCGCAGCATTCATGCGTCGCACCTCTCCGTGAGCCGATTACGTGGCCCAGTCTCGCTCATGAGCAACGCCGAGTCACGGGTGAGTTGTTCCCTCCGGCGTGGCGCGGGGACGCCTGTGGCGGGTCATAGAGTGTGGTTCGTTGTTTCGATCGGCGGCGGAGGCCCGCACGCAGATCCGCTCCGCGCGCTATTGGCCGCACGATCTCCGAGGACGCCCAACGATGAGCAGCGCCATCACTCCCCCGCCGCCTGGTTGGTACCCGGCACCTGATGACACCCAAGCCAGGTGGTGGTGGAACGGTACCAGCTGGCTACGACCACGGAACGAACAGGCCACGTTGCGGACAATCACCAAGCTCGCCACCGCGACCCAGGTCATGGTCATCGTCTGCGGCGTTCTGGCGCTCGCGCTCGTTGGCGTCGAGGCCATGGGCATCATGGCGATCACCAGCTATCTCGATGGGAATACCTCGGCCGTCCAGACTCTCCACCTGTACGACTGGACCTGGTTCGTCGGTAACGCACTGGCGACGCTTTCGATGATCGCCGCCGCGACGCTGTGGGCCACCTGGCAGTACCGTGTCGCCCTTCAGGTCCCCGGGCTCACCCGTCGCGCTGCCGGCTGGCACGCCGGGGACTGGTTTCTCCCCATCCTCGCCCTCTGGCGCCCCTTCCAAGACATCTCTGACCTCTGGCGGGCGATCGGCCGCACTCCCCCGCGCTGGCTGATCGTGTGGTGGCTTCTCTGGATCGCCAGCTTCATCTCGTTCAAATGGTCGAACCAGATCGACTCACGCGCCGAAGCACTAGAGCAGATCCGCGCCACGATGTGGTCCAGCATTCTGGGCGAAGCCTTCCTCGTCGCCGCCGCCTTGATGGCCTTCATCATCATCCGTGGAATCACGCAGGGCGTGATCCACCGTTCACAGCAGCGGTAACCCGAAACCGTGGTCGCGCCGGGGATCAACCCCCTCAGCGCGAAGGAAGACCAAGAGCCTCACGTATCCGCCTCGCGAGGTGCAGCACACGGTTTCGGCGACCGATCGTCGATGGCAACGGAATTCGCTTTCCATCGACGCACTCAATCTCGATCATCCGCACCGACCCCACGAACGGGAGCCAGCCCACACCCGCTCCTCCCGCACCGTAGTAGAGCTGTTTGTCGACAGCTGCGACCTCTCCGGATGTGAAGCGACGGCTGCGAAACCATGAGGAGACTACGACTGCGCCCCGCTCCACCCACACTCCGAGAAAGAGCGAACGTACGAACGCGGCAACCGCCAAGAAACACACGCATGCGGCAATCCACCACCAGGACGTGCCCCAACTCACCGCTACCGTCAACGCGCTCGCGGCGGCGCCCCAGAGGAGGCCGCCCACTTGAGCGCCCGTCGCCGAGCCCGCTACCTTCTCCAACTTCGCCCACTCGCTTCGCTGAGATGACGTCGACGGATCTGCTGGGGAACCACCCCGGGATCTGCGCCGAGCTACGTTCACGGCAACGGTCGCCAGTACGAACCGAGCAGTTCCCGATAGTGGGGGTTCCTGAGTAGTTCGGGGTGGACGCTCTCGATTCGCTGGCGTGCCCTCGTGAACATCCCCTCCGCCGCGCGCGAGAACTCGCTGACAGATACCGTCGCTACGGTCTTCGCATACTCAGCTCGGATCTCGATGCGTTCCCCCTGCAGCATGAACTCGATGGTGTAGTCCGATTCTGTGAAGCTGTATACCTGGTCTTCGCCCTCGGAGAGCGCGTCGGCGATTCGACGCATCTGAAACGCAAAGTCGAACACGGGCACCCATCCCCATCGGACACTGAGATCGACATCGTCGACTTCGAATACTATGTCGCCCAGGAAGCATGAGTAGTAAAAGGGCGCTGCACCGATTTCATGCCACACGACATCGTCAAGAACACTCTCGCGAAGAATCTGGAAGTCAAGAACAATCACGGCCGACTCAGTTCCATGCGAGCCCGGCGCCTATGACAATGACAAGGACCGCGGCTCCGTAAGTCGTGGCGTACTCGACGATCACTCGCCGACGCTCCACGGGCAAGTTTCGCGGACGTTTTGCGACGGGCGCCTCACCTGATGACGCAGGCAGAGGGCTGTTCTCGTCGCCGTTGTCGACCGGTTCGCCGGTCGTTCCCACGCGGACCCGATTGTAGATCAGCCGGCCAACCGCTGTCAGAGCCACAGCGAGACCAAGCCCGATGAACACCGAGCCCGGCGCGCTCCAACCATCGGCGGGAAGACAGGTCTGCGCCCAACCAATCACCGAATTCTTGAAGTTGAACAGCGTCACGATACCCGTGAGCGCCGGGAGCCACAGGGGGGCTGCGTTCGCGAGGCCGCGTCGGAAGCCACCATCATCACGGTAGACAGCCCGCATCAGCAACATCACCCAGGAGCTAAGCACTATTAGCCCAACCCCGGCCCCAAGAGCAAAGAGATAGGACAACCCCGAAGGGACGCAGCTTGAATACATTGTTATCTTCGTAACCTCGCGCTGTTCTGCCGCCATATCGAAAGCACCCTCGAGCAACGATGCTGGCGTGGTCACCGTGCCCCACACATCCGTATAGTTCACGACCCGACCAAGCAGGTCGGAGACCGTCGTGATGGTCGAGCCGTTCGACGACCCTGCGACCGCTACCCCGCCCAGCGATAGCGCAGCCAGCAACAGTAAGGGCCTTCTGGTTCAACTAGCAGTTGGAGGCGTCCGACTATTTTCTCCCTTTTGCTCGCTTCTCCGCCGGCGGCGAATCCTGAAGATGATGGCGGCGATCATGAGAACCCCCGTCGCTGCGACCACGATCAGGTCAGACGCTAGATCCCCAGGAAGCAACACAAGCAGCAACACTGATGCAATGAGGTACCAGACGAAAAGTCCAGTCTGAAAGCCTTCCCTCATGAAAGCAATCAGCCACGACGAACAAGAGGACCTACCTACCAATTCGACACCATTCTTCTGCCCCGCTTAATGACATCTCTGCCCCATAGTGCGGTGTTGAGAACTCCATACCCGGCCGCCGGGACTCCCCACGCTACCTTGATCCTACGGTCCAACCTCGACCACCCTCGAGCGCTCGGGACCTTGTTGCTCTGTGCATACCGTTTCAACGTAGTCGCAGGCATCGAGTGGATGCCTGCCGCAGTGCGCCGAACGGATTTCACAACAGTAGTCAGCGCCTTTCCGATTCCGAGAGTAGCTGCGCTACCAATATCCAGCCAACCGCTGCTATCTCCCTGACTGACTTTGTAGATTCCGTTTGCCAACGAGATTCCCGCAGACACGATCCCGCAGACCGCGCAGCCAAACATTGCGGCAACACCCAGAACTCCCGCGGCATCGTCCGCGAACTCTGAAACATTGCACCAGAGCAGAAAGCACTTGCCGCTGAGATCGTGCGAACCGACCGGATCGAGAGGCCAAACATAGTCGTTTGTTCCACCGCCCTCGATCGGGTCGACCTGCAGGAACCTCCCGAGGGCGGGGACATACAACCGCACCCCCATCTCCACCACCAACGCCGACCCGGCCGACTCCGCCGGCTTCAACGCCCCCTGATGCCACAGCGTGTTCCCCGCCACCTGCCCGGTGTCATCCGACGCAGTGGTGCCGATCGCGAACGTCACAGGGTCCACCGGCTGACCGAACGGATCCCACAACATCAGCGCGCTGGTCGTGGTCCCGGTGCGGGTCACGAGACCGTGTCCACCCAAACCGGGGAACGACCACGTCACCACCCCGGCCTGATTCGTCCACGACACCCCACCCGGCAACCCGACACTCCGGGTCAGGTCCGCCCCCGACTTCTGACCCCACGCCGCATCACCACCCGCCGCATACAGATAGCTCGTCGTCACCGCCAGCCCAGCACCCGCAGGATCCATCGACCGCGACACGATCCGCCCCGACGCATCGCGCACGATCCGCACCGCCGTGCCATCGTCAGACGTCGTCCCGACATGCCGGTTCGCCGCGTCATACGAGAACTGCATGTCGCCCAGACGAACCGTGTTCCCCCGCACGTCATACACGATCTCCGACGCCGCCAGGCCATCGGCGACTGTCGTCGCACCCGGGATCGCTCCCGTCACCGACGACGACAACAACCGATCCGCCCAGTCATAGCAATACGACGTCGACGTCGACACCGAAGCCTGCCCCGGAGCCGTCCACACATCCGTCAGACCCGTCCGGTTCCCCGACATCCCCGCCGCCGCATTCGGACCACACCCACCCGACGAACCGAACCCATACGTGAACTCATGCCCCGGAATCACCGCCGACACCAAACGACCGCACTCCAACC
The DNA here is from genome assembly GCF_042881445.1 of Microbacterium sp. NPDC058269. NCBI lineage: Bacteria > Bacillati > Actinomycetota > Actinomycetes > Micrococcales > Microbacteriaceae > Microbacterium > Microbacterium sp. NPDC058269. The sequence goes on along the minus strand of NZ_JBHVXT010000001.1, from coordinate 1,513,597 downwards.
GCGCCCGAGATAATGCCGCTATTTATGCTCCTTTTCAGAAGGCCCGCAGCCCCAGTCCCAGAGCTGGTAGTTCCCGTAGAAGCGGTTAGCACCAAAGGCCACTAGTGGAACTAACGTCACGGCGAGAATCAGGCGTTGCCACCATTCAATCGGAGCGAATGCACACAAAGTGAGCCCGAGGACAAAATTGAGCCCCAGCGTAGACGAGAAGAACCTGCAGATCTTGATCTTCAATATCGCCCCCTTTTCGTGATCTGCTTGAATCTCGAGACTCCATAGTTTATCGCGGATACCATACTGTAGACCGTAGATGTTATAGCAACGTGTCGAGCGGCACCAATTCGCAACCCCCCGTAGACGCATGCTGGCTGCGAAAGTCACTTCGCGCTGTTACTTTATCTGCCTTGGTAGCCCCGGGCAGATTGCGGAACTTTATTCCCTTATTGAATGCCGTTCCTGCTGCTGCGACTGTACGAGTAACAAGTCGCGCAGCCCCCGCGGATGCTATATCGATGACTCCCATGAGCGCTCCCGCCCCATCGCCCGCCGCAGCCTTCTGAACAGTTCGCACGCCGGTGATGACTAGTGAAGCACCAAGGCACACGCCGCAACCAAACATCCCAGCAATTCCCAGCACGAGCGCGGCATCATCCGCAACTGTGCCCCAATCCACATTGCCCTATCAGTCCGATGGGTGTTCGATCTCATATCGAGCCTTGTCAACCTGTTCCGAGTAGTCCGCGTCAAAAACCATCGGCAACTTCGGCTCAAGCTGAGACTCCAGATCCCAGAGAACCCGGTGTTCGGCAGGAAGAGCGTCCAACGCGTCACGCTCGTTCGCGCTCGCCAACCAGTCGAAGAAGACGAGCGCTTCATTCATACTCAAACGTATCGTGACGTCGTCATCCACCGCCGAGGCTCCCTGTTGTCAACAACTTATCCACCTGAATCGGACTCAGCTTCCAGAGCGACAAGAAGTCGTCCCCCTGAAGCATCACGTTCACACCGGTCTGCGGATTAAAGTAATGCGTCACCGCAACGCGACGCAAGTCCCCGTCAATACGGATCGTGTTCGGATTTCTGACGTGGTTGATGATGGCCGCCTCGAATTCCTTCACAGAGACTGAATTCATGTTCCCCGTTACACCAAGATCACCCGCATGCTTGAACTTTTTCTGGGCCTGAGAGGTCCGAACGGTAACCGCGCGGTGCGCGGTCATCGGATTCTGCGATTGAACATTTGCCCGCGGGGCGACAACTGGTGTCATCCGCCGCCATGAGTAGATTCCCATCGGAGTGGTGTACCCGCGCATGTTCGACGGCATCCCTCGCGAAGTCACATAGTTGCCACCCTGTGAACCGCCAGCCCAAGGATTCCACCACTTCTTCCCACTCAGGTCATGTCCGTTGATCGGGTCGGTGGGCCACGAGTAGTCGTTCGCTCCACCGCCCTCGATGGGGTCGACCTGTAGGAACCTCCCGAGGGCGGGGACATACAACCGCACCCCCATCTCCACCACCAGCGCCGACCCCGCCGACTCCGCGGGCTTCAACGCCCCCTGATGCCACAGCGTATTCCCCGCCACCTGCCCGGTGTCATCCGACGCAGCAGTTCCGATCGCGAACGTGACCGGGTCCACCGGCTGGCCAAACGGGTCCCACAACATCAGCGCGCTGGTCGTGGTGCCGGTGCGGGTCACCAGGCCGTGACCACCCAACCCGGGGAACGACCACGTCACCACCCCGGCCTGATTCGTCCACGACACCCCACCCGGCAACCCGACACTCCGGGTCAGGTCCGCCCCCGACTTCTGACCCCACGCCGCATCACCACCCGCCGCATACAGATAGCTCGTCGTCACCGCCAGCCCAGCACCCGCAGGATCCATCGACCGCGACACGATCCGCCCCGACGCATCCCGCACAATCCGCACCACCGTGCCATCGTCATACGTCGTCCCCACATGCCGGTTCGCCGCGTCATACGCGAACTGCATATCGCCCAGACGAACCGTGTTCCCCCGCACGTCATACACGATCTCCGACGCCGCCAGCCCATCCGCCACCGACGTCGCACCCGGAATCGCCCCCGTCACCGACGACGACAACAACCTGTCCGCCCAGTCATAGCAATACGACGTCGACGTCGTCACCGGAACCTGCCCCGGAGCCGTCCACACATCCGTCACACCCGTCCGGTTCCCCGACATCCCCGCCGCCGCATTCGGACCACAACCACCCGACGACCCGAACTCGTAGGACAACTCATGCCCCGGAATCACCGCCGAGACCAACCGACCAGCCGTGTCATACCCGTACGTCGACGAATACGACGTCGAACCCATCGACGACTGCTGCTTCACCACACGACCCGACTGCGAACGCACCACAGCATCCGACACGACCTGACCGCCGACCAGCCATTCCTGGCCGATCACCCGCTCCGCCGCGTCCCGGCCCACACTGTTCAGCGCAGAACCGTCCGGATACGTGATCTGCTTCAACCGCTGCAACGCGTCATACGACACCGATGCGAGCTGCTGCCCATCGACCGTGACCGTCTTCACCTTGCCGTCCGCGTCATACGTGTACGCCGTCACCGACGCCGCACCACCGGCCGGAGTCGTCGAGATCTGCGTCACCCGACCCGAAGCCGGATCGTACGTGGGCGTGGTCACCGTGCCCCACACATCCGTGTAGCTCACGGTGCGACCAAGCAGGTCACTGACCGTCGTGATCGTCGAGTCGTTCGGCGATCCCGCGACCATCACACCGCCCGTGACGGACGTGTACCCGCCACCCGTGACCCGCGTCGTCTCGGTCGTCGAGCTGGAGATCGTCGCGACCCCCGACTGGCCGACGATCTTCGACGAGACGGTCTTGCCGCGGGCGTCGTATCCCGTGCACGACCAGTCCGTGTCTCCTGTCGACTTCGTCGCCACAGCACGGCCCCACGCGTCATACGCGTACTGGGTCGTGATGGCCCCGCCCGAAGCCGGAGTCGGCCCCGTGGTCGACTTCGCCATGCCGTACTGCTTCGTCCCCGAGGGGATGCCACACACCGCCGGCGCGTTCTCGAGGTCGCCGTAGTACGTGCTCGTGGTCTTCGCCGTCGCCGGAGCACCGGCCACACCACCGGCCGGAAGTGTGCGCGTCAGACGCCGCAACCACCCTGCCGCGCCGGGCTGCTCGAACGTCGTCGAGGTCGTCAGCGCAAGGCCATCGGGGTCGACGGTTCCGGCCGTCGCCTGGCCGAGCCACGGATGCTGATAGGTCATCGCCGTCGTCGTCGACGGGGCGACCGCCCCAGGAGCGGTCGTCGAATCATCCGCCGTCGTGCGCGTCACCAGACCGTAGTCGGGACGCAACGCGGTGCCGGGAATGATCACGCCGGCGGCCGGGGAAGACGGGGTCTTCCACTTGAGCTGTAGGCTCGCCGACCAGGTGTCGTCCCGATACTCGACGCGGATGCGCCGAGATTCGCCGGCTGCGACCGTGATCGGCGCTCCGAAACGTTCTCCCGGGCCGCCTTCCCACTTGTCGGAAACCAGAACGTCACCGACCCAGACACGTGAGCCGTCGTCGCTGTTCGTGCCGAACGTGTACTGTCCGGCCTCCGCAAACGTCACCAGACCGCTCAGGCGCAGCGACCAATTGTCGATGCCGATGCCGGTGCCCGGCGAACCTGTGCTCCAGTCGCGGTCGACGGCACCACCGGTTCCGCCGATGCCCAGGGCGATCAGCGCCGGCTTCCCCGCCAGATTGGGGTTGGTGTAGTACGTGGCCTGCAACCCCTGGAGACCACCGTCATAGGTCGTCGCCGAGTGCGCCGGAAGGATGCCGCATCCGCTCGTGCCCGCCGGGTTCGACACCGGGCGCCCATTGGGTTGGAAGCACGCTGCCGGTGCCGGGCCGTACGAATCCGTCGACCGATCCGTGGCGGGGTCGTAGATGGTCGTCGACTTCTGGCCGAGCGAACTCGTCGCCGAGAGCACCAGATCCTTGCTCGGGTGCCACTCCTGCGTCGCCGTGACGCCCATCGGCGATGTCGACGACACCTGCCGCCAGGCCGCGTCGTAGGCGACCGAGCTCGTCGACCCAGCCAGGCCCTCGACCGCGACCGTGCTGGTGCGTGCGGGCAGGTCGTAGCCGTAGTTCTTCGTCATCCGGGGAGTCGCCCCGTCGTCCGCAGACGGAAGGGTGACCGCACTCACGCGACCACCGTCATACGCGATCTGCGTCCTCAGCTGCGTCGCATCCGGCGCCGTCGTCGCCGCGAGCAGGTAGTCGCTCGCCGCCGAATCCTGGATCGACTGCAGGGTGCCGTTCGCGTCGTACTGGAACACCGTCCGTTCGGCGCCGGGGTCTTCGATCATCGACAGCTGACCACCGGAGTAGTACAGGTTCGTGACCGGAGTGTTCGACGACGACAGCGCGGGATAGACGATCTTGCACAGCACACCCACCGGCGCCGGCGAGTTGCCCGGCGGCAGGGTCGGGCAGAGTGTCTTCCCAGCATCCTGATACAGGAACGAGAGCTTGCGGTGGGAGGTCGAGCCCTCCTTCGACAAAGGATCGACGATCTCCTTCACCGTGCCGTCGCTGTTGTAGACCAAGACCGGAGCCGCGGGCTTCTGCCCATCGGCCGCCGACGTCGCGGACTCGACGGTTCCGTTCGCGGCGAACTGGTACACGGTGCCACCCTCGTCGGTGAACACCACGCGGCCGAGGTTGTCGAGCGAGACCGTGCCGTACTCACCCGCCGGGGGCGTGTATCCACCGCTCGAGGTGCGTGCATAGGTGTGGGCGCCACCGGTGACGTCGGTGAGCACGACGGCCTGGGGTTCGATCACTGCTTTGGCCCACGCGGTCGCGTCACCCGCGATCGGGGTGGAGGAGCTCCACCCTTCGCCGATCGTGGTCCGCCGAGTCGTGAACCACGAGGCGGGGACGATCACGGGCCCCTCGGAGTCAGCGAGGTCGTCTGCCCAGAGTTCGACGCTCGCGGCTCCCGCCGCTTCGTAGTACTCCAGCAGCAACGGGATCTCCGCTGCCGACACATTTTGATTCGCTGACCACTCCACACTGCCCGAGCCACCGGCCCAGCGGTCGACGATGCGGTTGTTGTCGACCCACAGGCGAATACCGTCATCGCTGCGCACGCCGAACCGCCACTGCGATGACGCATGGGGAACCCGAATGAAGCCGGCCCACGTGGCCAGGTAATAGTCGTCCTTCAGCGCCGGGCCGGGGGCGCCGAGCGCCCAGTCGAACGACACCGCGGAATCGGTGCGCACCATCACCGGCGTCTTGCCCGCGCTGCCATAGCCGGCCGCAGACGTGGGAGGGTTCCCCAGTCCGTCGCGCGCATCGAAGTATGAGCCCACGAGTCCGCGGTTCGAGACGCCGGCAGCGAGCGAGTTGTAGCTGAAGGACATACCCATGGGGCCGCCGAGCGTGCTCACCAAGGGCGAGGAGAACGACAGATTCGCGTTGCCGTTGGCCAGGTTCACCGTGACGGGACCTGTCGCGTCGAATGGCGAGGGCCCCGACGACCCGAGACGCATATCGACCTTGACCCGCTTCACCCACGCCGGGGTCGTGTTCTTCGCGACACCGTCAGTGGGCTGCACGATCCACGAGTAGATGTTGCCGTCGCGGAGCGTCCCTTCCGGAACCTTCCAGCGGACCTTGCCGTCCGCATCTGCGGAGACGAGACCCGAGGTGAACACCGCACCCGACTTCGCATCCGACCCGGTGGCGATCTTGAACTCGTACTTCACCTCGGCACCCGCCGGGTCGTTGTCGGGGTCGACGACGGAATCCACCTGAAGGGTGGGAGTCAGCGTCACGATCGTCTCCGGCGCACCCGAGGCATTGCCCGGCGTCGCCGTCGCCTCGGGTGGAGTGGGCGGCGGCACCTGGGTAGTCAGCGTCCGCACCCCCGTCGCGACCTCCGTCGACTGCCCCGCCCAACCGTTGTGACCGTCGTAGATCTTGCCGCGCCAGTAGTACGTGACGCCCGCGTGGAGTTTGCCCTCGGGAACGGTCGCCTGCTGCGCCGATGTCCACCCCGACGTCCACACGGGAGAACTCATGTCGGCGTTCGCCGAGACCTCGAACGAGTATCCGGTTCCCGGCGCGTAGGGAGAGTACGTCGCCCCCGTCAATGACAGAGTAGGAGTCAGAGTCTGGCTGACCACGCCGTTTGCCGGCGACACCTGCGACACGCTCGGATACGACCAGTACTCGACGAACAACGAGGTGTTGATGCGCTTGTGGCTGTACACCGCGGTCTCGTTGCCGGTGACGAAGAGGCTCTGCTGCCGGTAGCCGAGTTTGAGATGTTCCACGGTGTTGCGGCTGAGGGCCTCGCTCGAAGCCCACAGGCTTCCCGACCCCAACCCTGAATACGGTGCGAGCTGCTCGCTGATGCAGTTGAAGCACTGGTCGGTGGCCGACCAGACCCCGCCCGGCTGCACCGTGGCCGTGCCCTCGCCCGCGTAGCCGATACCCAACTGCGTGCTGCCGATGAAATGCCATGCCGTCGGCGAGATCTCATAGGAGGTGAAGGCGCGCCAGACCACGTTGGAATTGTTCTGGCGGGTGTTGCCGATGTGGGCCTGGCCCGGGTATGAAGCCCCGTCGGACTTGAAGGACTTGACGTACCACGGACCGACATTGATCGTCGGGTCGAGGTACACGGGGTACACACGCTCCGGGTCCTTCAGCCAGCCCTTGTCGACCGACAGCGTGTAGCGCCAGGAGGTGCCGCCGAGGTGCTCGATGTCCACCGTCGGATTCATCAGCACGTCGGAGCGCTCTCCCTCCACGCCAGAGGAATCCCAGGCGACCGGGGTCGGCACATGCATCGCGATTGCACCGCCGGCGTCACGAAGCTCGAGCATGCCGTCAGCACTCAGCGACGGGGTGAGGTCACCGACATCGACCTTCCAGCTCCACGACGTCGCCGACTTGGGCGCCTTCGAGAAGATGAGCGTTTCCTTCACGCCGTTCGTCTCGACCTCATACTCGAGGTCTACCCCCGGCGTGACGTCGTCGTATCGCAGAACATCTTGCACTCCCTTGTCCGCCTCGTCGGAGGAGTGCGCCTTTCCGAGAACAGCTCCCGCTCCTTCCAGCGCGAACACCACGTTGTGCTCACCCGAAGTCACCGACACACTCTTCGTGGCATCCGCCTTCTTCGCGAACGACGGCGACAACGGGTGCTCGTCGACCGACCATCCGGAGGGCTTCTCCGAGAGATCCGTGGAGATCTCCTGCCACTCGCCTTCACCGTCGAGCATGTTCACGGGCACGTCGGACTGCTCGCTGATGAACGAGCCGGTCCCCGACTTGTATGTCGTCGTGAACTCATCGCGCTCCGCGACCGGGAGTCCTTCGACGCGTTCGGCGAGCTCCTCACTCGAAGCCTGCCTCAGGGGTGAGACGAACGGCAGCTTCAAGTTGCGTGCGGGCGGGGCAACGGTGCGGTCCTCTTCCAGAAGAGCAGAGAAGTCCCCCGTCGGCATCTCGGTCTTCGGTTCCGTCGGAGCCGTCGAGTCATCGCCGAGCCGCTCGACATCCTCGGCCGTCAGCTCCCCGTTGTCGGGGATCTCGCGAGCCTCCATCGGCGCAGTGCTGACGGCGTTCGCGGTCGTGACGAGAACGTCGCCGACGGCTGCGGATTCGGGGGTGATGATCGCCAGCACGCCGACGAGAAGGCAGGCAAGACCTGCAGCGGGGAGTCTGCGCAAGACCGCGGTTCCTTTCACGGAGTCGCGGCCAAGAATTGCCGCACAGATAACTCATAGTGGATGCTGAGGATCCAGCGCGAGTCCTCCTGCATCACGAGTATGTAACTTCGCGAGAAGAACAGCCTCTCGTCGTGAACGTGTGCCCGATCGGAGGCCCGCCGCCTCCGATCGGCGGCGGTCCGTGCAGCTCCTAGGCGACAGATACCTCTCGCATCCGCCGGCTGTCGGCGAACGCACGCGGGTAGGCCCGCCGGAGCGCGACCACGACCAGCGTCGCCGCGACCACCTTGATCAGATCTCCGGGCAGGAACGCGAGGCTCGACAACGCCGTGGGCCCAAGCGGAACTCCGGTCACGAACGCCTGCACGGGGATGCCGAACGCGTAGACCACGAGCACCCCTCCCACGAAAGCGGCGATCGCGGAGCGCCACCAGGTGAAGCGCCCCGTGCGCATGAGGAGCCCGATCACCACGACGCCGGCAATCCAGCCAATGAGGTACCCGGCACTCGGACCGACGAACACGCCGAGACCCCCGCGGCCACCCGCCAGCACCGGCAGTCCGACCGCGGCGAGCGCGAGCACCAACACGACGGCGAGCGGCGCAAGGCGCGGGCCCAGCACGAGGCCGGCGAGCATGACCCCCAGGGTCTGCGCCGTGATCGGCACGCCGCTCGGCAGGGGCACGATCACGGTGCCGAGCACAACGATCAGTGCGGCGAAGACCGCGATGCGGCCGAGCGAGGCGCTCGTGTCGGTGGCGCGGGACGTGGTCATGAATCCTCCTGAACACCGTTCACCTGAACGGTGTTCATTAGAATAGAGATGCCCTCGTTCCCACGCAAACCCGCCCAGGAGTTCTCACGTCTCTCTCCCCGATGCTGCGTCGCATCGCCGCCGAAGACCCCGACCGCCCGGCGATCGTCGGCCGCGATGCCCGCGTGACGTATGGCGAGCTCCACGCCAAGTCACGCCGGATGTCGGCGGTCATCGAACGTCTGCTCGCGACAGCCACCGTTACAGATGACCCGAGTGGCCCGTCGGCCCTCCCGCCGGTCGTCGCCATCTGCCTGTCCGCCGCATTCGACACGGCGCGCGCCGTCGTCGCGGTGGAGGCGGGCGACCGCATCCTCACCGTCATCGACGCGCAGTGGCCGGTGGCGCTGCAGATCGAGTTGATCGTCACCTCCGGGACGGCTGCCGTCATCACGGATGCTCCTCACCTCCGGCACGCTCTGCGCGCGAGCGGGTGGCCCGGTCTGGTCTTCGACCTCGCCGACCTGCTGGACGACGGATCATCCGCGCCCGAGGCGCCGACCGACGACGCGCCGACCGACGGCCCTCCGATCGATGCTCCGTTCCTGCTGCTGACCTCATCCGGTACGACGGGCGCGCCGAAGGCGTTCCTCAAGACCCGGTCGCAGTACGCGGCGAACATCGACGTCTCCCGCGCGCACCTCGGCGCGGAAGACCGCGTCGCGACCTTCGCGCCGGGCCCGATGTCGTACAGCCTGACTCTCTACACGCTGTTCGAGGTGCTCGCCACGGGCGGTGAGCTGCACGTCGCCGACCGCCTCGACGAACTGTGGCTCACCTCCCGCGTGCCCGACGAGGGCATCACCCGTCTGGTCACAGTTCCCGCAGCGGCGACCACCCTCGTCGACGCAGCGCTTCGCCATCCGGGAAGGTACGACGGCATCGAGCTCATCGTCACCGGAGGTGCGGCGCTCTCGGCGTCGGCTCGAACCGCGGCCTCCGACGCGCTCCCTCACACCCGTACGATCAACTACTTCGGCACCGGCGAACTCGGCTTCATCGGCGACGACCGCGCCGGCAGCGGAGCCATCCGCCTCTACCCGAAGGTGCACGCCCGCGTGCGCGACTATGACGGCAACGACCTGGCATCCGGCGAGCTCGGCAGCCTCTGGGTGCGCTCCCCCTCGTGCTCCACCGGCTACCTCCCCGCAACGAGCTCGGCATCATTGACGGACGGCGACGGCTGGGCCAGCGTGCACGATCAGGGGCGACTGCACGGCCGGGACTTCACGTTCGTCAGCAGAAGAGGCGACGTCGTCACCACCGGCGGGCACACCGTCGCCCTCGACGAAGTGGAACGCGCCTTCGAGGGGATGCCCGACCTGGGCGCCTGTTGCGCGATCGCCGAGAGCGACGATCGCCGTGGCAGACGGATTGCCCTGGTCGTCGAAGGCGATGCGCCGCCCGCAGCGGAGTTGCGGCGGTGGGCGCGGGAACGGCTCCCCTCGGCATCCGTCCCGCGCCGTTGGCACACGCTGCCGGAGCTGCCCCGCACCGCCGGTGGGAAGATCCGTCGCGTCGCCGTCGCGGATCTCGTGATGTCGGGGAAGGGCCGCCCGTGAGTGTCGGGCGATCCGTGGTCGTCACCGGCGTCGGCGCAGTCACCCCGAGCGGCCTCACCGCACCGGAACTGTGGGCCTCCGTGCGCGCAGGACGCAGCGGCATCACGCGGCTCCCCCCGGAGATCGCCGGATCCGGACCGGTGCACGTCGGCGGCGTGGTGCGCGGATTCACGGTGCCCCCTGACCTGCCACCATCTCTCGCACGTCACCTCACGCCGCTGCAGCAGTGGGCGATCACGGCCGCAGATGAAGCGCTCGCGGATGCGGGCTTGGGCGACCTGACGAACACCCATGCGGCACAGGTGGTCGTCGCCACCGGTTCAGGACCGGTGGACGCGACCATGCGGGCCGTAGACATGACTCGAGAACACGGCCCGCGCCGGGTGCCACCTGGCCTCGTCGTCTACGGAACAGCGGATGCCGTCGCCGGGGTCCTCAGCCGTCGATACGGTTTCCTCGGACAGACCCATGCAGTCACCGCGGCATGCGCGAGCGGTGCCATCGCGATCGGCGAAGGCCTGCGACGCATCCGCCACGGGTACGCCGACGCGGTGCTGGTCGTCGGGATGGACGACTGCCTCGGTCCGCTGCATCTCGCGGCGCATGCGAACCTGCGCTCGGTCGTCACCGGATTCGGCGATGACCCGCCATCGGCCTCCCGCCCCTTCGACAGCGCACGACGCGGCTTCGTCATGGCCCAGGGCGCAGCCGCCGTCCTGCTGGAGGCCGCGGATGTCGCCCAAGAGCGTGGCGCTCGCCCTCTCGCGACGGTCGCCGGATTCGGCGCGACCAGCGACGCGCATCACGCCACCGCGCCGGATCCTGCCGCGGTCGGGGCGACGAGGGCGATCGTCGCCTGCCTGGCGGACGCCGACATGGACGCTGCAGACATCGACCACGTGAACACCCATGGCACAGGCACGGTGCTCGGCGACGACGCAGAGCTCGTCGCGCTCACGCAGGCGCTCGGCCGGCGAGCACCGTCCGTTCCGCTCACGGCGACGAAGGCGACCACCGGGCACCTGCTCGGCGCTGCCGGTGTCGTCGAAGCCGTCATCGTCGCGATGACCCTGCGCGATCAGGTGCTGCCCCCGACGAAGAACCTGTCGCATCCGTGTGCCGACGGCTGGGACTTCGTGCGCGGGCGGGAGCGACCACATCCGGTGCGCACCGTGCTCTCGACCTCGTTCGGGTTCGGCGGCCACAATGCGGCGCTGCTGTTCACCGCGAACGAGTGAATCGCGCCGAGTCAGCGCACCGAGGTCAGCGCACCGAGGTCAGCGCACCGAGGTCAGCGCACCGAGGTCAGCGCACCGGCAGGAAGTGCGTGGGCGTCGGAACCTGCGCCTCGTGACGGATGCCGAGGGGCGCGCCCGTGCGCTCGTCGAGGTCGATCAACGTGATCGTGTCGGAGCGCTGACCGGCGACGAGCATCTTGCCCTCGTGCACAAGATGGTGCCGAGGCCAATCGACACCGGAATCTGCGAGCGCCACGGACTCCAGAGCCTCGCCCCCGCCACGCACCCGCAGCGCCGCGATCGTGTTGCTTCCGCGAAGAGCTGTGTAGAGGAACTGCCCGTCGCGCGTGCGGGCGAGCTCGGCCGGGAAGTCTGTACCCACCTCGGCGATCGGGCTCGTCAGGGTCACCGACACGACGCTCCAGGTGCCGTCCGCCGCACGAGCGAGTGTGAACACCTCGCACGAGTACTCGGTGACCACGTGCAGGTGTCCGCTGGGGTGCAGGACCATGTGCCGCGGTCCGGTGCCGAGCGGGAGCACGACCTCGTGGTCGAGCACGAGTCCGCTGCCACTCTGCCGCCAGAAGCGCACGAGGTCGAAGCCGAGGTCGGTCGTGGCGATGCGGCCGTCGGGCAGGAACACCGCGGCGTGCGCGTGCGAGACACGGTCACCGCCGACAGCGTACGGGTCGATGGCCGCGATACCGTCACCGGGAGGAGTTGCGGCTGGAGCGTTCGGGTCGGGTTCACCGAACAGAGCCGCGCGGAGCGCCGCCGCGGCATCCGGCTTCGGGGGCACGATGCGTCCTTCCGCATCGAGGTCGAACCGCACCACGCGGCCGTCGCCGTAGCAGCTGGCGATCAGGGCCGAGCCGTTTGGGGCGACCGCGACGTGGCAGACGTACTGGCCGACCGGCGCGGGCGCACCCAGCGGTGCGAGAGCGGCTTCTCCCGCGCGGGAGAACGCCTGCACCGCGGAGTCGCCCTCGAGCGCCGCGTAGACGACATCGAGGGTCGGATGCTGCGCCAGCCACGACGGCGACGGCGTCTCGACCACGGCACCGCGGTAGGCGAGCGTCGAGGCCTCACGACCCTCATCCCCCGCGAGCAGGCCGATGCCGTCGGCGGAGCCGTCCATCGCGGCCCCGTAGCCGCCGAGCCAGAAGCGCGTCACGATGCGCGGCGGGTCAGTCGAGCAGCCCGTGGCGGACGATGACCTGGTCGCGCTCCGGGCCGACGCCGATCACCGAGATGCGCGTGTTGCTCATCTTCTCGAGCGCCAGCACATATTCCTGCGCGTTCTGCGGCAGGTCTTCGAAGGTGCGCGCGACCGAGATGTCTTCGCTCCAGCCGGGGAAGTACTCCAGGATCGGCTTCGCGTGGTGGAAGTCGGTCTGGTTGACCGGCACCTCGTCGAAGCGCTCGCCGTCGACGTCGTAGGCGACGCACACCGGGATCTGCTCGAGACCGGTGAGGATGTCGAGCTTGGTGAGCACCAGGTCGGTGATGCCGTTGATGCGCGTGGCGTAGCGCGTGATGGGCGCGTCGTACCAGCCGACTCGGCGCGGACGGCCGGTGGTGGTGCCGAACTCGAAGCCCTGCTTGCGCAGCCACTCGCCCTGCTCGTCGAAGAGCTCGGTCGGGAACGGGCCGGAGCCGACGCGGGTCGTGTACGCCTTGACGATGCCGACGATGCGGTCGAGCGCGCCGGGTCCCACTCCCGCACCCGTCGCCGCGCCTCCGGCGGTCGCCGAAGAGGAGGTCACGAACGGGTAGGTGCCGTGGTCGATGTCGAGCATCGTCGCCTGGCCGCCTTCGAACACGACGACCTCGCCGCGGCCCAGAGCCTGAGCGATCAGGTATCCGGTGTCGGCGACCATCGGGCGCAGACGCTCGGCGTAAGACAGGAGATCTTCGACGACCTCGTCGGCGGTGATCGCGCGGCGGTTGAAGATCTTCACCAGCAGGTGGTTCTTCTGATCGAGAGCACCCTCGACCTTCTGGCGCAGGATGTTCTCGTCGAACAGGTCCTGCACGCGGATGCCCACGCGGTTGATCTTGTCGGCGTAGGCAGGGCCGATGCCGCGACCGGTCGTGCCGATCATGCGCTTGCCGAGGAAGCGCTCGGTGACCTTGTCGAGCGTGCGGTGGTACTGCGTGATGATGTGCGCGTTGGCGCTGACCTTGAGGCGCGAGACATCGATGCCGCGGGCGGCGAGCGCCTCCAGCTCGAAGAAGAGCACCTCGAGGTCGACCACGACGCCGTTGCCGATCACGGGCGTCACACCGGGAGAGAGGATGCCGGAGGGCAGCAGGTGCAGCGCGTACTTCTCATCACCCACGACGACGGTGTGTCCGGCGTTGTTGCCGCCGTTGAACTTCACCACCCAGTCGGTGCGCTCACCGAGAAGATCGGTGGCCTTGCCCTTTCCTTCGTCGCCCCACTGCACGCCGACGATAACGATTCCTGGCATGGGTAACCCCCTGGCTTTCGCCGGGTTTGCACCGGCCGATGAGCTGGCCCTCTTCGGGCGATCCCATCCTATCGAAGCGTTCCGGTGCGCCCTTTCGGGGGACGCTCAGCGCCGGTCAGAACACATACAGCTGGCCGAGGATCAGGATGACGATGAAGAAGGCGACGGCGATCGCGCCGATGATCGTGAGGGTCCGTGCCGAGAGCTTCGCGACGCCCCACCCCACGAGGAAGGGGAGCGCGAGGAGCATGATCGCGACGATCCACCAGAACGCCGTGTAACCGCCTACGGTGGCCTCCGACAGCCGACCGCCGAACAGCTGCTGGGACATCGGATGGGTCGCGAAGCGCAATGCCGCGCTGATCGGAACGCCGACGAAGACGAAGACGATGAGCCCGATCAGCGCGCCCCACAGGGTCGGGCTGCCACCGCCGCTCAGCACCCCTCCGTGGAGTTCGGGCTGCTGCTGCCGTTGGTTCTTGCGCTCCGTCATGGCACAGGAGCCTATCCCCCGGGTGGACGCGGGGTGGTCGAGCACACGCTCTTCGCCGGTGCGGGGACGGAAGTCACCAGGGTGACCTGTAGCAACGGCCCACTCCACACGAGCGCGCTCAGCTCAGCGCCCGGAGGGCGTTCCACCCGCTGTTGAGGTTGGTCGCTATGTTTGTGGCGGCTCGCGTGTGCGCAACACATGAACCAGAGCCTGCCGCATCTCATCAGCCTCCCCAGAGGAAGCCTCTCGCGGTCGACGTCGGGTCGACCTCTCCCCCTTCGAGCGTCATCGACGCCCCTCGGCGGCTCGGTTCCGTGCATTGGCCTCGATCTCTCGCACCCGCACGTAGTGCGCCTCGATGCGCAGGGCTTGCGGTGATTCGGGGGCGGGATACCTCAGAGACGCCGGCATGACCGCGGCCGCCTGGGCGCACCGCCCGTCGCCCGCGGGATCGAGCACCCCTCGGAAGCCGGCGGGGATCCACGGATCGCCGCTCAGCCGAAGGAGCTCATCCGCCTCGGCCGGGTGCTCCGTCCAGCGATGCAGAGTCCCCTGGCCGTTGGCCTTCGTGCGGATGGGGTCGAGATGCGGAGCGACCATCTCGGCGTACTCCAGCTCGAACCAGGTCATCCATTGCGGCGCAGTCGGCAACCCGCTCCACGGGTCTTTGAGCTTGACGTCCATGAGCGGATGAGCCGTTCCGTACCGACTCGTATTGACCTCGGCGAACGCGAAGAAGGAGCCGGTCCGTTCGGCGAGCGCGACGAAGAACGGCTCGATGGCATCCAGGGCTTTCAGCTTCTCGAGCCGATCGAGCTCGAACTTCAGTCGGATCGATTGAGTTCGGCGCTCCAGGTCGTTCGTCCACCCGTCGATGGTCCCGTGCTCGATCGGCTTGCCCGCGAGAATGAGATCACTGATGTAGCAGTCCTCGCGGTACCTGGCGTCGAACTGCGCGTCGTCGTCGCGGGGGAACCGTCCCTGGAAGGGTTCGTGGGTGCCGAATCGCGGAGGCACGCCGGGCTTGAAGAACTCGCGGGCGGTACGGAGGTAAATCTCGGCGAGATCCTTGTCGTTCGCATCGTCGAGCAGTCGGTACCAGCGCAGGTGCAGAAAGCGCGGTTGCGGGGGTTCCGGCTCTGGCTCCGGCTCGGGCTCCGGCGGCTCGTAAGTCTGTGGGTCGATCACCGTGCCGTCGACACGCTCCGCCAACCGTGCGGCGAACGCCGTCGCCACAGCCAGCTTCGTCTCGTCTACGCTGAACGAAAATCCTGCGCCCGTCTGCACGTCGTACGACACGTGGATGCTGTACAGCACCGTCGCATCCGCGACCTCGGTCCACCCCTCCGGGATGTGCTCCGGCTCCAGCAGATCGGGACCATCCAGCTCGAACGCCATCGCGCCGCCGCGCTTGTACACGATCGACGAGATCGTCTGCGACCTCCGATCGACCTTGGCCTTGAGCCCGCGCACCGACGAGACCACCTTCGCCAGCTCCCTCGCCGTCAGTGAGACCTTTCCGTACACCTCGAGGTCATATGACATCGACCACTCCCCTCCGAATCGTCTGCCCCCATCCTGTCGGATAGGACGGACACCAGAAGGACACGATTACATCGGGCGCAGCACCGGGGATGCGGCCGTCACCGAATGCGAATCAGACCGCTCGTCGACCGGAGTCGTTCAGGCATGATCCTCGCGGTGGCCGTCGCCAATCGGCGATGATCAGGGTCGTCCTGAAGGGGAAGGAAGTCCTCGGGGATCCACGGTTCCCGCTCGGTGGTTGCTGAGGCGGGAATCGCGGGCGAAGGGCGGCTGACGTGGAGAAGCCCCCGGTCGGACTCCCGAAGCTCCCCCGTCGTCAAGTGCGACTGCACGAGGGCGGCGTAGTCGGGGGCGAACGAGCTCAACCACGGCGCCTGTCGGGGCAGGCCCGTCCATTCTCCCCATTGCGCCATTGCCACAGGATGGCTGTACCTCGATCGTCGGATGTCGGCGCACGCGTAGAAGCTGTCGGTGCGCCGAGCAAGGTCGACGAGAAAAGCCTCGACCGCGCCAGCGAGACGGGGCTTGAGCAAAGTGGAGGCGTCGAACACGAGCCCCAGGCGTTGACGATCGCCGATCTGATCTCGAGACCACCCATCGAGGAATCCGTAGAGCAGCGGCTTACGTCCGCTGATCTGCATCCGCTGGGAGTCGCACTCCTCTCGGTACAACCTGTCGACTCCCGCTGCGCCTTCCTTCGCGAACTTCGCGAACGGGGACCAACGCCCGAAGGTCCTCGGCAGAGCACGCGGGAAGAACTCCTCCGCCGATGCGACGTAGTGGGCGGCGAAGGCGTCGCCCTCGTCGTCCAAGCCCCGAAACCACTCCATATGCAGGAAGCACTCGGGCTCCGGCGCGGCTGGAGGCGCAGCCACCGGCTCCGGCTCGGTCTGCCAGTCGACCACTTTGCCCTTGACTCGCCGGGCGAGCCGATCGGCGAAGGCGAGCGCGAGCTCCGTGTTCGCCTCCGCCTGTCCGTCGTATGTCACGGAGATGCTGTACTGCACACGCAGCCGGGTGAGGTCCGGTCTCCCCTCGGGAAGATCCTCACGCTCCAGCCGAGTCGGACCGTCGAGGACGAAGCAGTGCTCTCCCGAGTCCGCCCGCACGACGGCCGAGATCCCTCCGGATCCCGGGTCGACCTGCGCATGCAGAGCCCGATCCTCCACGAGTACGTCGACCAGCTGACGCGCACTGAGCGACAGTGTGCCGAAGACATCAAGGTCGTACGACACCGGACATCACCTCTCCTTCGGGCAGAGCTTGCTCTTCCAACCGTAGAGCTCGAGCGGCCACCGACCGGCGCGGTGGCCGAAAACGTGCGGACCATGTCGCTTCCCCGGCTCGCCCGATGTCGGAAGCCCCTGCCAGGATCGAAGGATGGCAGAAGCCGCATCCGGTGACCCCGGAATCCGCACCAGCACCGACGCATCCACCAGCACAGACACATCCACCAGCACAGACGCACCGAAGAGCGCTGACGCGCCGAAGAACCAGGGCGCGCTCGTCCTCGTCGCAGCGCTGGTCACCGTGGTGCTGTGGGCGTCCGCCTTCATCGGCATCCGCGGCGCAGGCCCGCACTACGACCCGGGTGCACTGGCACTGCTGCGGATGGCCGTCGGCACCGTCGTGCTGACGATCATCGCCGTGCGCCACGGCATCCGCATCCCGGAACGCCGCCACTGGCTGCTGATCGCGGTGTGGGGCGTCGGCTGGTTCTGCGTCTACAACCTCGCCCTCAACAGTGCAGAGCTCACGCTCGACGCCGGGACCGCCGCGATGGTCGTGAACCTCGCGCCCCTCATGGTCGTGGTCTTCAGCGGACTGTTCCTTCGCGAGGGATTCCCCAAGCCGCTCGTCATCGGGGCGCCCATCGCGTTCCTCGGCGTTGTGCTGATCGGCATGAACTCCTCCACCAGCGCCGGCCCCGACATCACGGGTCTGCTCCTCGCCCTCCTCGCCGCGGTCATGTACGCCGGGTGCACGCTCGTGCAGAAGCGACTGCTCACCTCGGGCGTCGACCCGACCACCCTGACCTGGCTCGGAGCGGGCGTCGGCACCATCGCGCTCCTCCCCTGGATCGGCACCCTCATCGGCTCACTCCAGACGGCACCGCTGGATGCGACGCTGTGGGTCGTCTACCTCGGCATCTTCCCCACGGCGATCGCCTTCACGACCTGGGCCTACGTGCTGCAGCGCAGCACCGCGGGACAGACGTCGGCGACCACCTACGTCGTGCCGGCGATCGCGATCCTGATGTCGTGGGCGATCCTCGGCGAGGTGCCGACGCCACTGATGTTCCTCGGCGGGGCGCTGTGTCTGCTGGGCGTGCTGATCACCCGTCTGCGGTGGCGGCAACGGAGCTGACGCTCGCGAACAGAGGAATGGGAAGGTCTCGGTGGCCCGCGCTGAACGCCCGAGACGTAAGCATTGCTACTACTAGCCCACTGGGCCTCGTTGCGCTACGATAAAGACATCATGATCAGCCCGTTGCCGAAAGGCGCGGGCTGATTTTCTTTCTGGGGGGGGAGGCTCATGGTCGAGTACGTCAAGAACTGGTTGTCCGTGGAACAGCAGGTCGAGCGTCTCATCGAGCATGGCCTCCAGATACCGGATGAGAATCGCGCTGCGAAGATCTTGGCAGCGATCGGCTATTACCGGCTCACCGGCTACCTCTATCCGTTCCGGATGTCGGAGGAGTACGTCGATGACGAGGATCGCACACGTGTACGCGTCCTGAGCCGCTACCGTCCGGGCACGCGACTTTCCCACGCCGAGGAGCTCATCGACTTCGACCGACAGCTCCGGCTCCTCGTTCTAGACGGAATCGAGCGCATCGAGGTAGCCATCCGGATGCGCCTCGGTTACGTGTTGGGAAGAACCTCAGCCTTCGCCTACGAAGATCCGACCCTGTTCACTGCGGCTTTCACCTCGAACGGCACTGACATCCGCGACCCGAAGTCGAGTAGGCATGTGCAGTGGCTGCAACGGGTCAGTTCTCGCCAAGCCAGCTCCGACGAGAAGTTCGTCGAACACTTCCGAGAGAAATACGACGACAGAATGCCCGTCTGGGCACTCACTGAGATTCTCGAGCTAGGTCACCTCTCTGTTCTCTACCGGGGGATGAATCAGGTGGACGCCGAAGAGATCGCTCTCGCTCATGGCGTCCCAACCAAGAAGCTGATGGTGAGTTGGCTAGCCAGCCTCAACTACATGCGGAATGTTGCGGCTCACCACGCGCGGCTGTTCAACCGAAAACTCCAGAACGCGCCGTCGAGGCCCAAGACTGGCCAAATCCCTGTGCTCGACCATCTTCGCAATTCCGAGCACCCCAAGCAGGTCTATGGCACGTACAACGCGCTGGCAGTGATCGCGTATCTCCTGCCGGCGATAGACCCGGACACCGGCTGGACGGCGCGAGTCGCGGCGCTGTTTCGCGACTTCCCGGACTCCGAGTCGCTCACGATCGAGTCACTCGGTGCACCCGGCGACTGGGGCGTCCTCGAACTGTGGCAAGAGTGAACCTGAGGCGGGTCATCCCGTTCGGCAGGCAACGTGAAAAAGGGGCCTGCGCTGTGACGCTCGTCAGCGCCCGGTGATCACCCCGCGGGCGATCCCCAACTCCGCGAGCCGCGTAGCGGCGAGGGTGCGCTTGAGCTCGAGCGACTCCCCGATCTCAGCGGCCAGTCGGGGTCGTGTGCGGATCAGGGCGTCGATCGTGTCGAGAGGCAGCACCACCACGGTGAGGATCTCCCCGGCGACGGTAACGGCCTGCGTGCGCTCGCGGGTGAGAGCGGTCTGCCCGATGAGGTCGCCCTTCTCGGCGGCGGCGAACTCGACGCGTCCGCCTTCCACCTCGAGGGCGAGCGCCGCCCGGCCCGACAGCACCACGCGCACCTCGTCGGGGACGACGCCGCTGGGCATCACGATCTCGCCGACGCCGTAGCGCTCCAACCTGGCCTGAGTGAGCACAGCCTCGATGTCGTCGTCGCGCAGATGCAGGGTCGGCGCGATCTGGTGCATCGCCTCGACCAGACGCTGCGGTTCGGCGAGCGGATCGGTGGAGTCGCCGTCGAGCGCGAATCCGCGACGCCGGGCCGCGTACCAGAGCCAGGAGAGGTACATCGAGAGGGCCCGGGACGCATCGGCCGGACCCGCCACCGGGATCGATACGGAGTACGCCCCGGCACCCGAGTAGTCGACGGTCGCCCGCTCGCGCTGCAGTCGCATCGGAAGCGAGTCGGCCACCTCGACGAGGAGCGCGATCACCTCGTGCGGAGGATCGTCGGTCGAGAACTTCACGCCCGTCTCGGCATAGTACGGCCCCTCGGGCTCGCTCATGTTCGTGAAGGAGGCTCCCGAGAGCGACGAGTTCGGCACGATCTGGATGCCGGAACCCGTGTCGATGTGCACGGCCCGCCAGTTCACCTCGACGACCCGGCCCTTGACCCCCGCGGCATCCAGCCAGTCGCCGATCTTGAACGGCTGCTCGAACAGCAGCAGCAGACCCGAGATCACCCCGCCCACCGCGTTCTGCAGGGCGAGGCCGATCACGATCGATCCGACACCGAGCGCCGTGAACAGTCCGCCGACGTCGGCATCCCACACCCACGAGAACAGCAGCGCGAGGCCGACGCCCACCAGGACCAGCCGTCCGATCTCCACGAAGATCGACGGGATACGCTCCCGCCACGACCCCGGCTTCGCGTTGGCGAACAGCGCTACGTTGAACGCCGACAGCACGAGCAGGATGATGAGGAAGCCGAACACGGTCGCCACCACACGGGTCCACACCTGATCGGCGGGCGACTGGATCGCGAACACCAGCAGTGCGAACAACGCCCCGACCGGGATGACCCAGTTGCGTAGCATCCGCAACGGCTTCGCGACGGGGTTGTTCCGCCGCGTCAGCGTGCCGATGAGCTCGGTGAGCACGACGAGGACGACGGGCACGCCGACCGCGAGGCCGATGATCCACCAACCCCAGCCGCCCGTGAACACGTCGCCCATGATCAGACCACCTTCCACACGGTCTCGGTCCTACCCTGGGTCTCCACCGTCCCCGCCTCGACGTAACTGACGATCTCCTGCGTGCGATCGCGCACGGTCTGGCTCACGTAGATGCCCGGCTCGCCGGTGACCGAACGCACCCGGTAGGCGAGGCTCACCGCGTCGCCCCAGAGGTCGTAGGCCAGGCTCGTCCGCGCCACGAGGCCGCTCGTGACCGTGCCGGTGTCGACGCCCGCGCGCAGCGAGATCTGCGTGCCGTTCTGCGCGTTGAAGCGCTCGATCACGCCCAGCAGGCTCCGCGCGAACTCCACCGCCCTCCGGATGTTGTCGACCCGCGGCACGATCAGACCCGACGATGCCAGGTAGCCTCCGCGCAGCGTGCGCACCTTCTCGACACCGGCCTTCTCTGCGGCTTCGTCGAATCCGCGCATCAGCGTGTTCAGGAGTCCGATCTCCTCTTCGGCGCTCATGCCACGGGCGAGGTCGTCGAATCCGACGAGTTCCGCGAACACGACCGAGACGTTCTCGTGGGCCTCGGTGATCGCCTCGTCGCCCTGCTTGTACTTCGTCGCCACGCTCTCGGGCATGAGGGTGTGCAGCAGCTTCTCGTTCTCCTTCTGCTGCTCTTCGATCAGATCCTGCTTGATCCGCAGACTCGACGCCATGTCGTTGAAGGCGCTCCCCAGGTCGCCGAACTCGTCGCGCGAGCCTTGCGGCACCTGCACGTCGAGGTCGCCCTCCGCCACCCGATGCACGGCGCCGACGAGACGGTGGATCGGGCGGGTGAACACCTGCGCGAGCAGGAGCGACAGCAACGAGACTCCGAGCAGGATGCCGAGCAGCGACAGCAGCACGTTGCGGGTGAAGACGTTGACCGGTTCGAAGGCCTCGGCCGTGTCGATGCGCGCGATCACGACCCAGTCGAGGCCTTCGATCTCCAACGGCGCATAGGCGGTGACGCTCTCGCCGCCGATGAAGTCGCGTCCGACGACCGTGCCACTTCTGCCGGCCTGCGCCTCCTGCACGGCCTTGGTGTCGACCGGCTGCAGGAGCACGGTGCCCTTGATCGCGGCGATGCGGTCGACGATCGTCGGGGCCATGCCTCCGCTGATGAGGCGCTTCACGTAGTCGTCCGGATCTTCCACGAGCCGGCGCGCGGTGCTGCGCATGAGGTCGTCCCGACCGACCAGGTAGACCTCTCCGGTGTCGCCGAGCCCCTGTTCCTTCCACCCCTCGCTCCCGGTCATCACGTCGTTGATCGTGTCGATCGAGATCTGGAAGGCCATCGCCCCGGTGATGCCGCTGTCGTTCCCGACCGGCGAGACGACCCACATTCCCGGCACGTTGAGGGAGGGGATCCAGCGGTCGAAGTCGGTGAGGACGACGGTGTTGACGGAGTTCGTGGCGATCGCCTCGGCGTAGGCCTTCGAGAGAGCCGAATCGCGATAGGGCCCGGTGAGGATGTTCGTCC
Source organism: Microbacterium sp. NPDC058269 (assembly GCF_042881445.1). Lineage (NCBI taxonomy): Bacteria > Bacillati > Actinomycetota > Actinomycetes > Micrococcales > Microbacteriaceae > Microbacterium > Microbacterium sp. NPDC058269. The sequence goes on along the minus strand of NZ_JBHVXT010000001.1, from coordinate 1,491,233 downwards.
CGAGTTCCACACCCTTGTAGGCGGAGTAGGTGACGTCGCCGTCGGTGTTGAGCAGCAGGGCGTCTTCATAACCCGCCTCTTTGACCAGGCGCGTGAAGTAGTCGCCGTAGCGCTCGGTCGCGGCCGAGTAGCTGGTGCCGTCGCCGCTGTCGTTGAGCTCCAGCTGCACGTCGTAGTCGGCGTCGAAGTCCTTGTTGCCGAGCGCGTACTGCAGCTGCACGTATTGCCCGGCGGCGGACTCCGGGATGAAGGCGGTGTCGCCGTACTCCTCCCCCGACCGCGCCTCGAGCTCGGGGATGAAGACGTCTTGGTAGTAGCCCTCGAGCTCGGCGCGCTGATTCTCGTCCAGCTCGACACCGGCGAGGTCGGCGAAGCCCGCGTTGACGGCCGTCGACATCGACTGTGCGCTGAGGTTGCGGCTGTTGAGCGAGGCATCCCGCCGCACGCTCTCGATCGCCGTCGTGATCTCAGCCGCGCGCATCGACCGGATGGTGATCAGCTGGTCGACGGCGGAGTCGTGCAAGGACTGCCGCCCGTTCACGAAGCCGATCGCTCCGACGATCACCGACGAGACGAGACTCACGCCCAGCAGCATGATGAGCAGCTTGGACTGGATGCTGAGCCCGGCCCGACGGAACCGACGCTTCTTCGTCCCGCTCGCGTCGACCGTGCCGCTGCTGTTTCCGCTGTCGCTCATCTGCCCCTCCGCCATGCGCGTGCTGCGTGAACGGTCCGACGATATCGATATATCGGTCCCGCGGTCTATGGAAACCTGCCACTACAGTTGCGACCGGAGGCGAAATGACGATCTGGTGGCCCTATCTGCGCATCGCCGCAGCCGTACTCGCGCTCGCGGCGGTCGTCGCGCAGCTGACCCGCTCGGTGCAGAACGCCCTCGATGCGACGACCGAGTGGGGCAGCCACCTGCCGACGGTCGCGGCGAACTTCCTCAGCTTCTTCACGATCGAGTCGAACATCCTCGCCGCGATCGTGCTGCTCATCGCCGCCATCTGGGCCCTCCGCCACCACGCGACCACCGATGCGGAGCCGCAGTGGCTCGCCGTGCTGCTGGTCTGCGTCAGCACCTACATGATCGTCACGGGCATCGTGTACAACACGCTGCTGCGGAGCGTCGAGCTCCCCCAAGGCGTCACCGTTCCCTGGTCGAACGAGGTGCTGCACGTCATCATCCCGCTGTTCCTGCTCCTCGACGTGCTGCTCGCCCCGCGCCGCCGCGCCTTGGGTTGGAGCACGATCGCCATCGCCGCGATCTTTCCGCTGGTCTGGGCCGTCTACACCCTGATCCGCGCGAACCTCATCATCGCGCCGGCGACAGGTCAGCCCTACTGGTATCCGTATCCGTTCCTGAACCCCAACACCGTACCGGGCGGCTACCTCGGCGTCTCGGGGTACATCGTCGGCATCGCGATCGCGATCATCGCCGTGGCGGCTGGCGTCGTCTGGGTCGGCCGGCGCCGCGGCACCACGCCCCCGACCGTCTCCTGACCGGTCTCGGACGACGACGCCCCTCGCACCCGGGGAACGGGTGGAGGGGCGTGGTCGATTCGCGCGATGATCAGGCGGTGGCGAGCGCCTCCCGGTCGTCATCCCGCGGCTGACCCGCGATGATCCGCGCCGTCTCGGTGGCATCCGGATCGACGTCGAGGTAGCGCTCGAGCGAATCGTCGAGTTCTTCAAGCCAGGGCGTGTGGTGCACGACGGCGATGGTCCCGGTCATGACCGACTCGTAGGTGCGGTCACGGTAGCCCATGATGTCGTCCTTCTTGTCGTGCTTCCACGCGAGGAAGATCTCGACCACGCGGTCGATGTCGAACTCCGGGTAGTCGGTGAGTTCGAGCAGGTCACGGATGTAGTCGGCCTGGAAGCGGATCTCCGCCGCGGCCGAGTCGATCTGCCCGAACCGCGTGCGCCACTCGGCGATGGATGCCGCGCGCTCCTGCTCGTCGGGCAGCGCGAGGCGGCCGAGGATCAGATCGCGCACGTACCAGGCCTGCGCGTCGAACATGTTGAAGGTGAACCACTGGTCCTGAGCGCCGAGATACGTCAGGCGCGGGTTTCCCTGCCACACCACGCCGCGGTAGAGACCGTCGGGGTAGACGTTGTTCGGCGAGGACAGCGCGAGGTCATCGGGGAGGAACGGGTACTTGTGCAGGTACCCGGTGCACAGGATGACCGCGTCGATGTGCTTCGAGGTGCCGTCGGCGAAGAACGCGGTGCTGCCCTCGAAACGCTCGACGACGGGCCGCTCCTCGATGCTCTCGGGCCAGTCGTATCCCATCGGCGCCGACCGGAAGCTCGCGGTCACCGAGCGGGCGCCCATCTTGAACGCCTGGCTGCCGATGTCTTCCGCGGAGTAGCTCGCACCGATCACGAGCACGTCCTTGTCTGCGAACGCCTCGGCGCCGCGGAAGTCGTGAGCGTGGCTGATGTAACCAGGGAACGTCTCGATGCCCGGGAAGTCCGGCACGTTGGGGAAGGAGAAGTGCCCGCTAGCGATGATGACGCGGTCGAACTCCTCCACGGTCGACCGGCCGGTGGGCAGGTCTTCGCTGGTGAGCGTGAAGACCTCGCGCTCGCTGTCGAATTCGATCCAGCGCACCACGGTCTGGAAGCGGATCAGCCCGCGCACGTCGCTCTTCTCCAGGCGGCCGGCGATGTAGTCCCAGAGCACCGGGCGCGGCGGGTAGGAGGAGATGGGGCGGCCGAAGTGCTCGTCGAAGCTGTAGTCGGCGAACTCCAGCGCTTCCTTCGGGCCGTTCGACCACAGGTTGCGGTACATGCTCGAGTGCACCGGTTCGCCGTACTCGTCGAGGCCCGTGCGCCAGGTGAAGTTCCACTGTCCGCCCCAGTCGGCCTGCTTCTCGAAGCAGACCAGGTCGGGGATCTCCGCCCCCGCGCGGGCCGCGGACTCGAAGGCCCGCAGCTGCGCCATGCCCGAGGGGCCGGCGCCGATGATCGCTACTCGTTCTCTACTCGTCACGTATTGTCCTCATACTCTTCAGTCATGTATCGGCACGGCCGCATCCGAGCGAGGAACAGTTCTGTCCCGGTGGGAGCGGAATGCTCGACCTGCCCGGAAAGCGGCTGCTCTTCGACGTTAGCAGGGTCGGTCCGTAGGCGATGGCGACGATCATCCGCTGGATGTACGACGTGGGTACTCCAGTCCGATGTCCGCCAACGGGCCCCCGTCATAGCGTGGATGTCATGTCAACCACTGCCCCTGCCCCCGTCACTGCCACGCCGTCCGTCTCCGCGACATCGACCGCGAAAGGCACCGCCAGCCTCGTTCTGGGGATCTGCTCCCTGTTTGCCGGCTGGACGTTCTTCGCGCCCGCGATCGGACTGATCCTCGGGATCGTGTCGCTGCGAGGAGAGCCACGTGCACGGACTCAGGCGACATGGGGGATCGCACTCAACGCGATCGCCATGAGCATCTGGGTCATCCTGACGATCCTCGCCCTGGCCTTCGGATGGATCGCGGCCACATCGACAGTGTTCGGCCAGTAACGACCTCTAACCGCCGCAGTCTCCTGTCAGTCCGACTCGCGCTGCGCCTACCAGCCTCCGCCTTCAGGCGTGAAGGTCGCGAGCACAGGTTCACTCACATGCTGAGGTGTCGTAGCCCTGGCCTCGCGCGCATCGAGAAGCCTGTTCGGAACACGATCGCCGCGAAGCTCATGCCTCGTCGAGGGTTCGAGTCGGTAGAGACGAAGGGCGAGCCACAGCAGCGTCCCGTCGAGTCCCAGCGCTGAAGGGTCGACGTCGATCACGCCGCGCTTGCGCGAGAACGGATGACGCCACCGCTCTCGGTAACTCCGGGCATCGGGGCGCACGCCCACCTTCAAGACCATCACGTTGTTCATGCCGACGCCGTAATCGATGCTCTCGATGTCGTCCCAGTTCACCTCGGCATCGAGATGGAACGTCGCCGACCCGAGCCCCCGAGGATGCAGGAAAAGGCGCCTCGGTTGTCTGAGGGAGATGAGGTGACTCACGATCGGGCCGAGCAGCAGGACGGCGAGCAGCGCCCACATGATGCCCCACCCTCCGCCCGCAGTCACGGCGAAGACGGCGAGCGTCGATGCCGCTGCGATCGCGGCGACCGCCGTCATCACCGGCACCCGCTTCGATCCAGGAACGAGAACCCCTCCGGGGACCGTCGCGCTCGCCCGACGAATCTCTTCTGCGGTGACGCGACGACGAGAGAGCGTGGTGAGCCACAGGGTGAGGGCGAACACCCACCACAGCGCAGGGACGGCGATCAGCACACCGCCCATCGATCCCCGGGATCCGGTGTCGTCGAGGTACACCCATGCGCACAGCACGGTCGCAGTAGCCGCGAGGATCACGTTCAGCACGACGACGCCCACCCACAGCGGGCGACCAAGGTTGCGCTCGAGAAGACTGCGTGGCATCGTTCCAGGTTTCTTCATCGTTCTCGCATCATCCGAAGATCGAGTTCCATGCGCCGCCGACGGCGTCGCCCACTGCCCCTGCCGCATCTCCGAGCGCTTCACCCGTGTCCACAAGTTCATTCCATCCGGCTTCGAAGACGTTGCCAGCGCCCTCGTAAATGCCGTCACTCGAGGTCTCAGCTAACCACGCGTTCATCGCTGTTGGCCCAAATTGTCGGCGCGTGGCAGAGATCACAACGTTGAGCCCTCTCGACGACTCCGCCCTCGCGATCAAACTGACACCTGATGACGGCGAGTTCGTCCCGATGGGCCCGCGACCTCATGCAGTTACGCTGTTCACGGGGATTGGCGTGACATGCTTCCCCCGCGCGAGCGAGGAGACACCCATGAGTCAGCCCTACCCTGCACCGGCACCGACACGCGGTCCGTCAGTGCCACCGCCTCCGCCCGCTCCCGCGCAGGCCCCCGCCCCCGCAGCCTCACCCTCCACGACGAGCAGCGCACCGACCGACGCCGAGATGGCCAGGGCCTCCGAGGTGCTGCGGATCATCTCCGCCTCATACTCCGCGAAGATGGTCGGCCAGGACCGGCTGCGCACGAGCCTGCTGGTGTCCCTCATCGCTGGCGGGCACATCCTGCTCGAGAGCGTGCCGGGGCTGGCGAAGACCACCGCGGCCAGCACCCTCGCCGACACGGTGAAGGCGCAGTTCAAGCGCATCCAGTGCACGCCCGACCTGCTGCCGAGCGACATCACGGGCAACCAGATCTACGACGCGGCGACGGGCTCGTTTCGCACCGTGCTCGGCCCCGTGCACGCGAACTTCGTGCTTCTCGACGAGATCAACCGCTCCAGCGCCAAGACGCAGAGCGCCATGCTCGAGGCGATGCAGGAGCACCAGACCACGATCGGCGGAGAGATCCACCACCTGCCGAAGCCGTTCCTCGTGATCGCGACGCAGAACCCGATCGAGCAGGAGGGCACGTACGAGCTGCCCGAGGCGCAGATGGACCGCTTCCTGCTCAAGGAGATCGTCGAGTACCCGAGCCCCGCCGAAGAGCTCGAGGTGCTTAGCCGCATCGACTCCGGGGTGCTCGACCCCGACCGGCACGTGGCCAGCGCCGTCAGCCTCGACGATGTGCACCTGCTGCAGGATGTGGCGAGCCGCATCTACGTCGACCCCGCGATCCGCAACTACATCGTGTCGATCGCCTACGTCACCCGGAACCCTGCGCCGTACATCGGCGAGGAGCGTGCGCGCTTCATCAAGTACGGCGCGAGTCCGCGTGCGAGCATCGCGTTCCTGCAGGCTTCGCGAGCGCTGGCACTGCTCAAGGGCCGCTCGCACGTGCTGCCCGAAGACATCCGGGAGCTGCGGCACCTGGTCCTCCGCCACCGCGTGCTGCTGACGTTCGAGGCCGACGCCGAGGGCATCCGCAGCGAGGAGATCATCGACCAGATCTTCGCGTCGGTTCCCACGCCCTGACCCGTCCATGACCAGCCTGATCACGCAGGTGAAGAGCAAGCTCTTCATCCACTCGACGCGCAAGTCGCTGCACGCGCTCGACGGCGCCTACGCGTCGCTGCTGCGCGGGCGGAGCCTCGACTTCGAAGACCTGCGCAAGTACGAGTACGGCGATCAGGTGCGCGACATCGACTGGCGGGCGACCGCCCGGCTGGGAACGCCTCTGGTGAAGCGGTCGCGTGCGACGCGCATGCACACCGTGCTGTTCGTGGTCGACACCGGGCGGTCGATGTCGGCTCTCGCCGCCGACGAGCAGTCGAAGAAGCAGCTGGCGATCCTGGCGACCGGAGTGCTCGGCGTGCTGACCCTGCGCCACGGCGACGACTTCACCACGGTCTACGGCGACTCCGCGAAGGTGCGCCGGCTCGCGCCGGGTCGCAGCGAGGGGGCGCTCGAACACGCGCTGCGCACGATCGACCGTGCCATCGACGAGAGCAGCGCACCGAGCGACCGCGATGCCCTCCTGTCGTTCGTCACCCGCACGATCGCCCGACGCATGATCGTGGTGGTGATCACCGACGAGGCCCCCGTCACGAGCGAGACGGAGCGGATGCTGCGCCGACTGCGCGTGCAGCACGACGTGCTGTGGCTCACGCTGCGCGACGCCGAACCCGTGCTGGACCACGCCACCGGGCGCGTCCGCACCGACGTCGACAGCCGCTGGCAGGTACCGGGCTTCGTGCAGGGCGACCGTGAGATCGTGCAGGAGCTGACCGCACAGCGCGAGGCCGATGCCGCACACCTCGCCGAACTCCTCACCCGCATGGAGATCAGCCACTCCACGCTGAACGGGCAGGACGACGCCGTCGCGCAGCTGCTGACGCTGCTGAATCGGAGGTCGAATGCCCGGGTCTGACGAGCTCTATCCGCCGGCGCAGTACGGCTGGGGCTGGATGCTGCTCGCGATCGGCATCCTCGCGCTGCTGGCCCTGGGAGCGTGGCTGCTGATCGCGCTCACCCGGCCGCGTCGCACCCTGGCGGTCGCCGACGCGAACGCGGGGCAGGCTCCGCTGGTCATCGACGTGCTCTCGCAGCTGCGCACCGAGTATCAGACGCGCATCCAGCAGATCGAGTCCGAGTACCTCGAACGCCGCCTCTCCGCCCGGCAGGCGAACCTCGAGTTGAGCCGGGTCGTCCGCGCCTTCGTGAACGAGTACAGCGGCCTGGAGGCTCCGGTCCTCGCCCTCGACGACCTCGTCGCACGCGGCGTGCACCCCGCGCTCATCGATGCGCTGGGCAGGCACTACTACCCGAGCATCTTCCGTCCGGGACCGGTGATCGATCCGGTGGCCGGCGCCGAGGCGGCCAGGACGGTGGTGCGCACGTGGCACTAGCCAACGTCTGGATGCTGTGGGCCGCGGTCGCCGTCGTGCTGATCGCGCTCACGATCGGCCTCGTGGTCGGACTCCGGCGGAACGGGCGCGCCCGGGGTGGCGACGCCGCCCGCATCGCCCGCGCCGAGCGCCTACGCACGCTGCCCTCGTTCCGCCGTGCATTGACGCGACGGGCGCTCGCCCTCTCAGGCATCCTCGCCCTCGGCGCGACGGCCGCGATCGTGGCGGGTGTGGTGGCGGCGCGACCGATGTCGGTGCAGACCGTGCAACCCATCGACACGAGCCGCGACATCATGCTGTGCCTCGACGTCTCCGGCTCCATGACCGAGGTCGATGTCGAGGTGCTGACGGTGTTCGACGAACTGCTGGACGACTTCGAGGGCGAGCGGATCGGGCTGACGATCTTCAACAGCTCGCCCGTGCAGATCTTCCCCCTGACCGACGACTACGACTTCGTCCGCGAGCACGTCGAGAGCATGATCCAGAGCTTCGATCGCGGAACCGGTGTTCCGGAGCACTGGATCGGCACGCTCAACGGCGACGGAGCCTCGCTGATCGGAGACGGTCTGGCCGCCTGCACGATGGGCTTCGACAACCCGGACGACGACCGCTCGCGCTCGGTGATCTTCGCCACCGACAACGAGGTCAACGGCGCCTCGATCGTGACACTCGAAGAGGCGGCCGCCTACGCCGCCTCGAAGGACGTGCGGGTCTTCGCGCTGAACCCGGTTCAGGGCAAGGATGCCGACGTCAGCGCGGAGTTGAGCGCTGCGGCCGAGGCGACCGGCGGCGCCGCGTTCGGCCTGCGCGACACGACGACCGTCTCCGACATCGTGACCCAGGTGCAGGAGCAGGAGGCGACCGAGCTGCGCGGGAAGGCGCAGGTGCTCTGGACCGACACTCCGAACCTGTGGATCGTGGTGCTCTCGATCTGCCTGCTCGGGTTCGTCGTGGTGCTGTGGAGGGTGCGACTGTGATCTTCCAACCCGTGCTCGACCCGCTGCTGATCGCCCTGCTGTGCGCGCCCGTCGCCGTCCTCGCCGTCTGGGTGCTGGTGCGCCCGCCGACATCCGCCGGAGTATCGATCACCGATCGTCGAGCGCTCGCCGGGCATCGTGCTCTGTGGGTCATGCGACTGCTGCTGGTGCTCGCCTGCTTCGCGATGATGCTGCGTCCGGGCATCCCCGGCGGTGCCACCCAGACCCTCGCGACGGACACCGACATCGTGCTCGTCGTCGACACCACCGCGAGCATCGTGGCGGAGGACTGGGGCGACGGCGAACCGCGGCTCGACGGCATCCGCGACGACGTGCAGGCGCTCGTCGAGGAGTATCCGGGTGCGCGCTTCGCCCTCATCACCTCGGATTCGGCGGCCGAGCTGCGGATGCCGTTGACCACCGACACCACCGCGCTCATGGGCTCTCTCGAGGTGCTGCGCCCCGAGGTGACCAGCCAGTCCCACGGAAGCTCCATCGGCATCGCCGCCCCGCTGCTGTCGGAGACGCTCGCGTCGGCAGCCGAGTCGTCTCCCGACCGCTCGCGCATGGTGTTCTACTTCGGTGACGGAGAGCAGACCGTCGACACACCGCCGGAGTCGTTCAGCTCGAGCGAGAAGTACACCGATTCGGGCGCGGTGTTCGGATACGGCACCGCCGAGGGCGGACCCATGCGCATCACCACGGGCGGAGTCTCCGATCAGGGCGACGACTACATCCAGTACCAGGGTGCGGACGCGCTCTCGGTGATCGACGAGTCGAACCTCGAGGCCATCGCCGACGAGCTCGGCGTCGAGTACGCGCACCGGACGGCGGATGCCGCACCCGCCCTCCCCGAGGCCCCCTCGACCACCACCGACTACGCCGATTCGGGCGAGGTCGGCAACGTCACCGAGCTGTACTGGATCGCGGCACTTCTCATCCTCGCCATCCTGGGCGTGGAGCTCACGCGCGCCACCACGCTGATCGCACGGCTCCGGCAACTGCGCGCGCCGCGGCAGCGCCCAGGGCGGGGAGGAACCTCATGACGATGCCGAATGAAGCCGCCGCCCTTCTCCGGTCGAATCGGCGTCGTCGCCGCATCCGTCGCTGGGTCGCGATCGGAACGATTCCCCTCACCCTCGCGGCGCTGCTCTTCGTGGGCAAGCTGCTGAGCATGTACGCGTTCGCGCACCAGTCCATCACCGCCTATGTGGTGGACGACTTCGCCGGGTCGGAGGCCTCGGCGCGCGGACAGGAGTTCCTGAACTGGTTCGAGCCGTACAAGGCGCCGTTCAACGTCGGCACGGCGCTCGGCGGGGCGGAGCAGCTGCCGGAAGCACGGACCCAGCTCGAGGAGGCACTCGACCTCTCGACCGGGCTGGAGGTGTGCGCGGTGCGGATCAACCTCGCGCTGGTCGTCGAACGCATGGGCGATGCCGCCCGCGCGGATGGTGATGGCGCGGGTGCCGCCGCACTCTACGGCGAGGCGCTCACGATCACGGTCGAGACCCCCGAGGAATGCCGCAGCGACGAGGCCCAGCAGCAGTCGCCCGACCCTCAACGCGACATGGTGGACTCCCTCGACGGCACGGCCGACCGGTTGAAGCAGAAGCAGCAGGAGGAGCAGGAGCAGCAGCCCCAACCGCAGCCCGGCGAGAAGGAGCAGCCCACCGACGACAAGCTGAAGGGCCTTCAGGACAAGCTGGAGCAGGGCACACAGGAACGCGATCAGCAGCAGGGCGACGACCCCGGCGGTTCGGGAACGGAGAAGCCGTGGTGAGCGATCACGAGAAGCAGCGCGCGCGCTACATCGCGGGGACCGAAGGCGCTCCACCCGTTCCCCCACCCGGCGGCTATCGCGGGGCGCGGCGTGAGGCGTTCGGACCGACACCCAGCCCGACCGTCGTGGCGCCTGCACCGGCGGTCGAACCGAAGAAGCCGGCGAACGCCCTCGGCTGGATCGCGCTGGCCACATCGATCCTCTTCGCCGTGATCCTGCTCGGCACCCTGATCGCGGCCGCCACCGACCTGCTCTACGGCATCACGATGCTCGCCCTGCAGCTCGTGGTGGTCGCCGTCATCGTCGCCGCCCTGTTCTCGGCACGCGGGCGGATGCTCGGGGCGATCGCCCTGGTCGTGACGATGCTGTTCAACGTCGCCACCGTCGGCGGCATGAGCGCCCTGCAGACCTCGGCCTCCGGCAACTACGAGGGCACGAAGACAGCCGCGCAGAAGCACGCAGAGGCCTATCCCGCGATCAAGGGCACCGATCCGCAGCAGACTCTCTCACAGCAGTCGCTCGAAGAGGTGCGCGCACAGGCCGATGCGATGTTCGCCGACGTCCGCGCGCGGCTCACCGAGGAGTTCGGCTACTCCTGGACGCCGGTGGGCGACGAAGACCTGCGACCGGAGCGCAACGGCTACGGCGGCGAGTCGATGCTGGTGGAGTACACCTCCGCCTCCTGGGCGACCAACGAACCCATCCAGGACTACGACCGCAAGCTCGAGGTGATGGCCGTGATCAGCGAGGTCGTCGTCGACCACGGCCTGTGGGACCTGTACTCCTTCAACGATCCGACGATGTCGGGCATCGACACCGGGATGATCGCGAAGCTGTACGGCAGCGACGATCCGCGCACGCAGACGACGTGGGAGTACTACACCGAGAACTTCCCCGATCCCCTGCGCTTCTACGCCACCATCAACGACCTGTCGAACGATCGGGACGGCGGATTCCTGGCCTCGCGCGAGGCGCAGAACGCCCGCACCGGCGAGCCCCTCGAGGGCCTGCAGCTGACCGTGATCGCGAGCGGGGTGCTCAGCGAAGCCGATCGCGAGGAGTTCGAGACCAGGCTGCAGGACTACCCCGGTTTCGAGTGACCGGCGTTCAGCGCGGTCGCGCCAGGGTCGTGTCAGTCATCAGAACTCCTTTGTCCTCGGCCGCCATCGCAGCGGCGTTCCGTCAGCCTCCCGCACGCCGCAAACGAGAGTAACCCGCCAGCCGAGGCCGATCCGACGGTTCGAGTCCGCCGGATGGCGGGGTATACCGCTTCGGCATCCGGCGGACTCCCTTGAAGGCGCGTACCGCGCTGGATAGCCTGGCGCCAGAGGGAAGGATGCGCGCATGATTCGAGTGCTCGACGAGCAGCAGTCCTACGAGTTGCTGACCACCACCACGATCGGCCGGGTCGGCTTCGTTCACGAGGGTCGGGTGCAGATCCTTCCCGTGAACTTCGCGGTCTCCGGTCACGACCTGCTCCTTCGCACCGCCCCCGACGGCGTGCTGGGAATTCTGACCCGCGAGCCGCTGGAGGTCGCGTTCGAGGTGGATTATCACGACCCGCTCGGCAACACGGCATGGAGCGTGCTGATGCACGGCAGCCTCTCGCGGGTCCCCGATGACGAAGCGGCGGGCGAGGCTGCTCGCGTGCACCCATGGGCGGGCGAGGATCGGAACCTTCCGCTGTCGTTCCGCATCGAGAGCATCACGGGCCGAAGCGTCCGCCGGGATCAGTTCCGCGGTAAGGACTGACGCGCAGGCGGACCACAGCCTGTCGCTCCTCTGCGCTCAGGATGCGAGGGCCAGACCCGCGGCGAGCGCGAAGCCCAGCACGGTCGCCAGTCCCGTCGACTCCTTGGCTTTGGACTGCGCCTCGGGGATCATCGAGTCGACCAGCATGACGAGCAGCGCTCCGGCCGCGAAGCCGCTCGCCGCCGAACGGAAGTCGTCGCCGGTGATGCTCGCGAGGCCGAAGCCGGCGACGGTGGCGACCGCGCAGATCACGGCCACGCCCGCCCAGAGCAGCAGCACACGTGATTTCGCCATGCCACCTTCGAGCAGGTCGGCTGCCGAGCCGATCGACTCCGGAAGGTTCGAGACCAGGATCGCGACCACGAGCGCGATGCTGACCGGCTCACCGGAGGCGAGGCCGATACCGAGCACCAGCTGCTCGGGAATGCCGTCGAGCAGAGCGCCCACGGCGAGCTGACCTCCACCCGCCTGCTCCTTGCTCTTCGCGGCCCGGGCATCGAGGATGCGGTCGGCGATGTAGTAGCTGATCGCTCCCGCCGCGACGCCGACAACGAGGGGAACGGGTCCGGCGAGGTCGAGCCCCTCCTCCCAGAGCTCGAATGCGATCGAAGCCATCAGCGCGCCCGCGCCGAATCCGAGCACGATGCCGAGCCAGCGCGGTGGCCAGGTGCGCAGCAGCGCGAGCACCGCACCGATGAACAGCGGCGCGGCCGCGACCACACCCCACAGGATTGCTCCACCCATGTCCGACCTCCGTGCGCCCTACTCTCCCACCTCCGCGGCGCTCTGCCGGCTCGACATCGGCGAAGACGGAGACGTGTCGTGCGTGCGTCGACCCATCACGTCACGAGGATGTCGTTCAGTCGGAGTAGTCGGCGTTCGGGGTGACGAACGTCGCCGTGTACTCCTCGGTGCAGGGCGTCAGGACATAGACCTTGCCCCAACCCCAGCCCATGAGCATCGGATCGTCCTGGCTCAGGCGCGTCTGCCGGTCACCCGCCTCGATGACGACCCACCCCGCATCGTCCGTCCGCCAGCTGGCCTTCCCGACGAACGGGGTCACGTCGCCGTTGAGGCACACCCGCCCGTCGTCGAGCTCCCGTTCCTCGGTGCCGAGCATCAGCGCCGAGACCTCGGCTGATCCGTCTTCCCTGAGCGTGAAACCGGTGAGTTCCGAGGCCTCTTCGAAGCCGTGATACGTCGCGGGGAACGACAGGTGCGCCGCCATGTCCTGCCGCGCGAGCGTCGACCCACGGAAGGCGTGGACCGCCAGGACGACAAGCACGACCAGAATCGCGGCGAGAATCGCACCTCCCGCGATGAACCACCACCTGCGCGACCCTGCTCTCTGCATGGCCACAATGTAGCGGCGGATCCTGGACGGGAACCACCGATATGAAGCACCGGCCTCACCCCCGCGCTGCACCATTCGAATGGTATTCTCATGGCATGAAGGCAACCATGGACAAGGCAGGGCGGATCGTCATCCCCGCTGCGCTCCGCGAGCGCGTCGGATTGATCCCTGGTCCTGTCGATCTCATCCTCGACGGCAACGGCATCCGCATCGAGATCGAGGCCCCCGACAACCTCATCGAGAAGGGCGGGCGTCTCGTCATCACGGGCGGACCGACACTCACCGTGGATGACATCCGGGAGCTGCGACTTGCCGATCAGCGCTGATCTCCTCCTCGATACGAGCGCCGCGATCGCGCTGGTTCATGACAGGAATCCCGCGCACGAACGTGTGCTCGAACTCACGCAGGATCGCGTGCTCGGCCTCGCCGGGCACGCGGCCATCGAGGCCTATTCAGTGCTGACGCGCATGCCCGGTGCAGCACGCGTCAGTCCCGATCGCGCACGAGAGATCATCGAGCGATCCTTCCCTGCTTTCGCACCGCTCTCCGCCGCCTCGGCCAAGACCGCGATCACGACTTTCGCCAACGCCGGCATCGCCGGAGGGTCGGTCTACGACGGACTCGTCGGTCTGGCCGCACGCGATGCAGCCGTCCCGCTCCTCACGTGCGATCGCCGGGCCATGGGCACCTATGCCGCACTGCAGGTCGAAGTCCTCCTCGCCTGAGGCCCCCCTCGCACGCAATGAGGCGAGACAGGGCGACACGCCGCCCGCGGATAGACTGGGAGTCATGTCCAAGGTCCTCCAGTCCCTGCCCGTCGGCGAGCGCGTCGGCATCGCCTTCTCCGGAGGACTCGACACCTCCGTCGCCGTCGCGTGGATGCGCGAGAAGGGCGCCGTTCCCTTCACGTACACCGGCGACCTCGGTCAGTACGACGAGGATGACATCGCATCGATCCCCGGCCGCGCGCTGGAGTACGGCGCCGAGGCCTCGCGTCTGATCGACTGCAAGACCGCCCTGGTCGAAGAGGGCTTCGTCGCCCTCTCCTGCGGTGCGTTCCACATCCGCTCCGGCGGCAAGACCTACTTCAACACGACGCCCCTCGGCCGCGCGGTCACCGGCACCATGCTGGTGCGCGCCATGAAGGAGGACGGCGTCGACATCTGGGGCGACGGCTCCACCTACAAGGGCAACGACATCGAGCGGTTCTACCGATACGGCCTGCTCGCCAACCCGCGTCTGCGCATCTACAAGCCGTGGCTCGACGCCGACTTCGTCACCGAGCTCGGCGGCCGCAAGGAGATGAGCGACTGGCTCGTCGCCCGCGACTTCCCGTACCGCGACTCCGCCGAGAAGGCCTACTCGACCGACGCGAACATCTGGGGCGCGACACACGAGGCCAAGACGCTCGAGCACCTGGACGTCTCGCTCGAGACCGTCGACCCGATCATGGGCGTGAAGTTCTGGGACCCGTCCGTGGCGATCGAGACCGAAGACGTCACCGTCACGTTCGAGGCCGGCCGCCCCGTCGCCATCAACGGCGTCGAGTACTCCGACCCGGTGGCTCTCGTCATGGAGGCGAACACGATCGGCGGACGCCACGGCCTCGGCATGAGCGACCAGATCGAGAACCGCATCATCGAGGCGAAGTCCCGCGGCATCTACGAGGCCCCGGCCATGTCGCTGCTGTTCATCGCCTACGAGCGCCTGGTCAACGGCATCCTGAACGAAGACACCCTCGCGACCTACCACGAGCAGGGTCGCCGCCTCGGCCGCCTCATGTACGAGGGCCGCTGGCTCGAGCCGCAGTCGCTCATGCTGCGCGAGTCGATCCAGCGCTGGGTCGGCCTCACGATCTCGGGAACCGTCACGATCCGTCTGCGCCGCGGCGATGACTGGACCATCCTCGACACCGTCTCACCGAACCTCTCGTACGGCCCCGAGAAGCTGTCGATGGAGCGCGTCGGCGACGCCGCCTTCGGCCCGGTCGACCGCATCGGCCAGCTCACCATGCGCAACCTCGACATCGCCGACTCGCGTGCCCGCCTCGAGCAGTACGCCGGACTCGGCCTCGTCGGAGGTGCGACCGGCGAGCTCGTCGGCCGTGTGACCGCCGGCGAGTCGAGCGAGATCACCGAGTCGGTCCACGGTTCGATCTCCGAGGCCGATGAAACCCTCGCCGAGGCGGTCGACTCGGCGTCCGAGGGCGCGGCCTTCGACTCGGGCACCGACTGACCCACCGACGCACGCACTGATGCGCCGACGCCCTCCGGGTGTCGGCGCATCGTGCGTTCAGGCCCCGGTTCGCTCAGCGATCGTCCGCCGCAGTGCGGTCGATGATGCTCGGAAGCACATCGTCGAAGAGGATCACGAGGGCCGCGCGCACCTGAGTCGCGTCGCGACGCACGATGGCCTCGCGGATCTCGAGCGTGGACTTCTCGCTCGCCACCCAATCGAACGAGCCGCCCGCGTGCTGCGTGAAGCGTCGGATCTGCGGTCCGAGCAGCTCGATCACGGACTCCCGCACGGCATTGCCCTCGAGACGCGCGAAGCCGATCGCGATGGCTCGCAGGGCGACGCCATAGGCCAGCACATCTCGCTGCCGCCCCGCGGTGAACATGTTCTCGGTCAAGTCCACGAGGTAGGTGACGTCATCCTCCTGGATCTGCGGCATCGCGTGCCGAACCGAGCCGATCCAGCTGTCGCCGAAGACCGCCATCGCATCCCGGATCCGGTCGAGGTCGAGCGGGGCAACCCGCGTGGAGCGATTTCGCTGCATCTCGACGAGCCCCTGTTCGGCCAGACGCGCCAGAGCATGTCTGACGGGCGTCTTGGAGGTCCCCAAGTCCTCCGCGAGCTCCGAGTCGCGCAGGCGCTCCCCCGGCCTCAGCTCACCATCGACGATCGCATCTCGCAGCCTGCGATAGACGTCATCACTCATCGTTCGTCGTTCCCGCGCGACATCGATGCCTGCCAAATCACACCCTCCCTCGACCACAGCGGTTCCCCCACCACTCGAACGGTCGACACACGCGAACCGGACTTTCTCACATCCGGAACCGGCGCCACCCCATATACGCGCCAGCGCGCAACGCGTAACATAACACAGCTGGTTCTGAAAGAAGCTGTGCACGCGGACTCGCGGGTGCGCTCCTGTTCGCGACGATCGGGGTGACCCGGATGACGCACCGGCGCACGTTGCGTGATCTGCAGCCGAGCCTGATCGGGTGATCGGTCGGACGCTCGTCACGGAACAACTCGCGGCGAGCGCCGGGGCGGATATGATGCGAAGGCGCGACCCTGAAACGCGCACTGGGGCTCGGTGGGACTGAGTTCCACCTGTCTACCCGAAAGAGTTCTCGACGATGATGACCGATTCGCAGGAGTCCGCCGCACCTTCACGCCCCTCGTTGGGTGTTCGCATCGGACGCATCGCATTCCTCGTGGTGGCCGCGATCGTCGTGGTCGCCGTGGCTGCGGCGTTCTTCGTGACCTGGACGATCCAGCGCTCCTTCCCGCAGACCGAGGGATCCATCGAGCTCGACGGGCTCGCGGCCGAGGTCACCGTGCAGCGCGATGACCGCGGCACCCCGACGATCACCGCCGACTCGACTGACGACCTGTTCTATGCCGAGGGATTCGTGCATGCCCAAGACCGGTTCTTCGAGATGGACTTCCGTCGGCACGTGACCGCCGGCCGTGTCGCCGAGATGTTCGGGGAGTCGCAGGCGGGGACCGACGCGTTCCTGCGCACGCTCGGCTGGCGCAAGGTCGCCGAGGCCGAGGTCGAGGCGATGGACGAGACCACGCGCGGCTACTACGAGGCCTATGCGGATGGCGTGAACGCGTACCTGGCCTCCCGGTCGGGCGCCGAGCTGTCGCTCGAGTACGCCGTGATCGGGCTGCAGAACCCCGAGTATGCGCCCGAACCGTGGGAACCCGCGGACTCCGTCGCCTGGCTCAAGGCCATGGCCTGGGACCTCCGCGGCAACATCGAGGACGAGACCGAACGGTCACTGCTCGCCGCTGAGCTGAGCGGTGGCACGGACAACGGTGGCACGGGTGGCGACGGCACGGGTGGCGACGGCACGGGTGGCGACGGCACAGAGAGCGCAGCCGTCGGCGACACGCTCGCGAAGCTCTACCCCGACTACCCGTTCGACGAGAACCCCGTGATCGTCCCGAAGATCTCGACCGTTCCCGCCCTCGGCACCGACGCGGAGCCCGCGGCCTTCACCTCCGCCGAGACGGAGGGCGAGGTCCAGCAGGCATCCACGACCATCGAATGGCAGGAGACCTCGAACGTCATCGAGGCGGCGAGCGTGCTGGTCGGCGATGTCGGCGAGGGCATCGGATCGAACTCCTGGGTCGTCTCCGGAGACCTCACCGAGACCGGGATGCCCCTGCTCGCGAACGATCCGCACCTCGGAGCATCCCTCCCGTCGGTCTGGTACCAGGTGCAGTTGAAGTGCTCGACCGTGAACGAGGCGTGCCCGTTCGACGTCGGAGGCTTCTCGTTCTCCGGGCTCCCCGGCGTCGTGATCGGCCACAATCAGAAGGTGGCCTGGGGATTCACGAACCTCACCACCGACGTCACCGACCTCTACATCGAGCGGGTGGAGGGTGACCAGTACTGGCGCGACGGTGCGCTGGTGCCCCTCGAGGAGAGCACCGAGACGATCAAGGTCGCGGGCGGCGACGACATCGAGCTGACCATCCGCTCGACCGTGCACGGTCCGCTCATCTCCGGCCTCACCGACGACTTCACGGCGATCGCCGACGACCCCGAACCCGCCCTCGACGCCGAGGGGGTCGCCCCGACCACCCCGGCCCCCGGTTCCGACGACGATGCCGAATACGCCGTGAGCCTGCGGTGGACGGCCCTCGACCCCGGCACCGCGGCGACCGCGATCTTCGCGCTCTCCACCGCGCAGGACTTCGAGGACTTCCGCTACGCAGCCTCGCTCTTCGACGTGCCGGCGCAGAACCTCATCTACGCCGACACCGAAGGCAACATCGGCTACCAGACTCCCGGCCGCCTCCCGATCCGCGGTGCCGGCGACGGATGGATGCCCCAACCCGGGTGGGACAGCAGCTACGACTGGACGGGCTTCATCCCGTTCGAGGAGCTGCCGGTGTCGTACAACCCGAACTCCGGCTACATCGTGACCGCGAACAACGCGATCGTGACGGACGACTACGCCTACTTCCTCTCCCGCGACTGGGACTACGGGTATCGCGCGGCGCGGATCGCCCACCTCATCGAGCGGCGCGCGGCCGTCGCACCCCTGACCGCCGACGACATGCGCGAGATCCAGATGGACGACGAGATGTGGATCGGCACTCAACTGGCGACCGCCATGGCCGACATCGACGTATCCGGCGCCGGCCCGACCGAGGCCGTGGAGCTGCTGCAGGGATGGGATGGCCAGAACTCGGCATCGTCCGCGGCCGCCGCCTATGCGAACGTGCTGTGGTCGAACCTGGTGCAGAACATCTTCGCCGAGCGCGAGCAGCCCCTCCCCATCGACGGTCAAGGCCGGCTCTTCACCGTCGTCTCCGACATGCTGGCCGATCCTTCCGACCCGCTCTGGGTCGACGAGCAGATCGACGTCGACGGCATGGAGCAGATGCTGGCACTGTCGGCGGAAGAGGCCTACGACGAGCTCGCGGCCCTGCAGGGCACCGCCGTCTCGCGCTGGAACTGGGGCGACCTGCACGCGATCACCCTCACCAGCGAGACACTCGGCTCCTCGGGCATCGCGCCGATCGAAGCGCTCTTCAACCGAGGGCCGTTCCCGGTGGGCGGAGGTGCGTCCGTGGTGAATGCGACCGGGTGGGAGCTCGGCGTCTCGTATGCGACCACCACCGTGCCGTCGATGCGCATGGTGATCGACCTGTCGGATCTCGACGCGTCGACGTGGAACCACCTCACCGGCGCCTCCGGCCATGCGTACAACGAGCACTACACGGATCAGACGGCGGACTGGGCAGCAGGCATCCAGAAGCCGTGGGCCTACTCCGCGAAGGCGGTGAAGGCGGCTGCCGTCGACACTCTGGCGCTGACTCCGGCCGGCTGAGCGAAGGGCGCGCGACGGCGTCCCGAGCGGCGCCTCAGGATGCTCGGCTACCGTTGGTGGGTGCCATCCAGCTATCTCGCCCCCAAGGGCACCTCCGTCACGCTCCTGGAGTTCGAGCACGGAGGTGCGACCCTCATCGCCGAGACCTTCGGCGACGGACCGCACACGTACCTTCTCCTGCACGGCATCGGCATGGGCCGCAGCGTCTACCTCGACATCGTGCAGCGCCTCGAGGGACGCGTCATCGCGCTCGACCTGCCGGGCTTCGGTGAAGCGCCCGAACCCACACGCACCCTGACCATGGAACGGCACGCCGACCTGGTCGCGGCCTACCTCCAGCACGTCGGCTCGGGGCCCGTCGTGGTGATCGGACACTCGATGGGCAGTCAGATCGCGGCCGAGCTCGCCGCGCGGCATCCGTCTCTCGTCGAGGGAGTCGTGCTCGCCGGCCCCACGGTGAACAAGGCGGCCCGCAACATCGGCGCCCAGGCCCGGTACCTGCTGACCGACCTCGTCGGCGAACGACCCCTGGTCATCTGGCGTGGGGCCCGAGAGTACCTCCGCGGCGGCCCTCACCTCTTCCGCAAGATGCGCGCGACCATCGTGCACGAGCCGGAAGACGCGTTCGTCCGCATCGAGTGCCCGGTGCTGGTGCTTCGCGGCGAAGACGATCCCCTCGCGCCGATGAGCTGGTGCCGCGAGATCCTCGACGCCATCCCGGGCGCCGACCTCGAAGTCATCCCCGACCACGGTCACGGCACGCTGATCAGCGACTCGGAGCCCGCGGCACGCCTGATCCACGAGTTCGCCGCCCGCCTCTGATCCGGCAGCCGGGGTCGCCGGGCTCCGCCTGTTCAGTTTTCAGGACGGTAGGTCGATTCGGCCCCGTTCCGGGCATCTCTGACACGTTTGGCCTTGTTTCTCCTGGAATGTGAACGAGATTCGGGCGCGAGATTCGGGCCCATCATGTCGATGATCTCGCGCAGCGTCTGCTGAGTTACATCGGGTCGGTGCACAATGTCCGCAGCCAACGGACGGACCGTCACGTAGCCGAGGCGTGCCGCGGCCAGATCGCGACCTCGATCCTGCTTCTGCTTTTTCCACCCTTCATGAAATTCCTTGCTGTCGCACTCGATGACAAGCCAGCCCTCCACGACGAAATCCACGCGACCCACCCCCTCGATGAATACCTGGGTCTCGAAGGACACACCGATGGAGCGGAGCATCAGGCGGACGAGCGTCTCCGGGCCGGACTCCGCCGAAGCGTCAACGAGCCGGACCAGGGTCCCGAACCGAGGGGGCAATTCGCGGAACAGCTCTTCCAACTGCACCCGAGTGATGAGCCCGTGATACACCAGGCTGTCGAGAGTCGCCACCGCGGCCCGCGGGGGCTGGCAGCGCACCGAATGCTTGATCGCCGTGCGAAGAGAGGTGGTATGCAGCTGAAGGCAGTCCGGATCCTTCGTCCAGTGAAGGTGCGGATCACCCGACTTCACGATGCCCAATCGAGAGCTATGGGGCGTGACCTGCACGTGCACCGTGGAGACCTTCAGCACGAAGACTCCGACCATCTGCAACAGCGAGAGACATGTGATGCGACCTCCGATGCGGACCGCATCCGCGACCTTGGCATCGACGCCGGGACGCGCGTACCTGTCCCGTCTTAGCCGGACGAGTCGCCCGCCACGCACTGCGGAGGTGATCTGTCGCGTCGTCATTCCCAGGCTGAGCAGGTCGTCGCGTGTGTGGAGCATCGGAGTGAACAAGGCGAGTGAGAGTTGCAGCGGTGTCGGTTTGGGCACAACGAGAGCGTGCCGAAACGTGGTCCCGCCTGGGCACACTCAAACGCAATGTGGATCACTTTCGCGAATGCCCCTGCTGTGGAGGGGACTCGAATCGATCTCGCTCCGGCAGAGAGTTCGCGGCTCCGCGCGTACACATCTCAGGAAAAGATGAGCGCTTCTCGCCGGAACGCGTCAATTCTGGTGCGCTACGGCAGAACGTCCTGAGTTATGAACCGCAAAGATTCAGCACGGCAAGAAGGACCTGCGGTCCGGGTCAGCCTGCGGCGGGCGGGGTCTGCTTCGACTCGGCGAGCTCGTCCACGACGAGACCGCGCTGCTCGATGGTGCCGTTGCGGTAGGCCTGCCGCCCGACCATGTGCGCCGAGAGCGGAGCGGTCGCGAACTGCATCAGCACGATGGGCGCGACCAGCACGAATCCGAGCAGGATGCCGCCGATCGAGCGCTGCGACAGCGCGATCGCGATGCAGATGAGCAGCAGTCCGAGCACCTGGGGCTTGGTCGCCGCATGCAGGCGGGACGGCACGTCGCGGAAATGCAGCAGTCCGACCGCCGCCGACAGACACAGCACGGCGCCGAGCAGGATGAGCACCAGGACCGCCACGTCGATGACGGCATCCGGGATCATGAGACCGAACACGTTCATGGTGTCGTGTTGTCCCTTCTCGCGACGAACCGGGCGACGGCGATCGACCCGAACACTCCGATGGCCGCGATGATCAGGAGCACCGGGATGCTCCGGGTATGACCGTTGATCGCCATCTCGGCGCCGATCACGCACATCACCTCGGTGAGCAGCACGTCGGAGGCGACCGCACGGTCGAGGATGGATGGACCGCGCACGATGCGGATCAAAGCGAGGACGGCGGCGATGCCGAACACCACCATGATCAGCAGCAGCAGGATGTTCATCGGGCACCGCCCTTCATCGAATCGACACCGGCACGCTCGTCGGCCTTGAGGGCGCGATACTGAGCGGGGTCGCCGAGGGCACGCACCACGCGTCGCTCCCAGCGGAGCACTCCGGCGCGCTGCTTCTCCACGTCGTCGAGGGTCCGCACACCGATCACGTGCAGGTACAGGATCCGCCGGTCGCGGTCGGTCTCCACGATCAGCGATCCGGGAACCAGCGATGACACGACGGCGACGTGCGTCATCACGAGGTCGTCGGCGTAGCGCAACGGCACCGCGATGATGGCCGTGCCCGGCTGGCGGCGGAAGTCGAACACCTGCACGGTGACCGAGAGGGCACCCCTCAGCACCGCGAACAGGAACTGCACCACGAAGAGGGCGGCGTACCAGAGGTTGATCCGGCCCGAGAGCGCGACGGTCGGCAGGCGGAAGACGCGGGTGACGAAGATCGCCACGACGAGTCCGGTGAGGAAAGACAGCACGGTGAACTGCGCCCACAGCAGCATCCAGAGCACCACGAGCCACGCGAGGAAGGGCAGTTGCACGCGGATGTCGCGCCAGAGGTGACGCCGGGTGTCACGCGCCATCAGCCCACCTCCTCTTCCAGCTGCACGAGGCTCACCGGCTGCAGCAGCGCGGCGCCGATGCGGTCGCAGAGCGCGTAGAGGGGGCCGGCGAAGATCGTCAGGGCCAGGGTGACCGCGACCATTCCGCCGGTGGCGACGGTCATGATCTTCGGGATGCGACGACGCTCCTGCTGCTCGTCGGCAGCCGGCGCATTGCCGAGGTACGAGATGCGTCCCTCGGTCTCGGTGGAGTCCTCCTCCTCGCGCCAGAAGGCGAGGTTCCAGGCGCGCATCAGGGCGTACAGGGTCAGCAGCGAGGTGATGATGCCGCCGAAGATCAGCACGATCATGATCGGAGTGCCGACCGATGCCGCCGCTTCGAACAGCGCGAACTTGCCGATGAAACCCGAGAAGGGTGGCAGTCCACCGAGGTTGATCGCGGGCACGAAGTAGAGGATGGCGATCAGGGGTGCGACCTTCAGCAGTCCCTTGACGCGCAGGATCGAGGTGCTTCCCGCTCGACGTTCCACGAGGCCGACGGCCAGGAACAGGGTGGTCTGCACGACGATGTGGTGCACGATGTAGTACACCGTGGCGCCGATCGCCGCGGGCGTCGCTATCGCGAGGCCGAAGATCATGTAGCCGACGTGGCTGACCAGCGTGAACGACAGGATTCGTTTGAGCTCGGCCTGCGCCACGGCGCCGAGCACTCCGACGATCATGGTCGCGAGCGCGATGATCAGCAGCAGGGTGTCGATGCTGTTCGAGGCGAAGAGCTGCGTCTCGGTGCGGATCAGCGCGTACACGCCGACCTTCGTCAGCAGGCCGGCGAACACCGCGGTGACCGGGGCCGGGGCGGTCGGGTACGAGTCGGGAAGCCAGAACGACACCGGGAAGATGGCGGCCTTGATGCCGAACGCCACCACGAGCATCAGGTGCAGCACCAGCTGCGTCTCCTGCGGGAGCTCGGACATCCGCTCGGCGATCTGCGCCATGTTGACCGTGCCGAGCGCGCCGTAGATCATCGCGATCGACGCAAGGAACAGGATCGACGAGACCAGCGAGACGACGATGTAGACCGCGCCGGTGCGGATGCGGGACTCGGTGCTGCCGAGGGTGATCAGCACGTACGAGGCGACGAGCAGGATCTCGAAGCCGACGTAGAGGTTGAAGAGGTCGCCCGCGATGAAGGCGTTGAAGATGCCGGCCGCGAGGATCAGGTACGAGGGGTTGAAGATCGAGATCGGCGTCTCGTCGGTGCCGTCCGCGGCGCCCTGACCGATGGAGAAGAGCAGGACCGCGAGGAGAACGATGCTGGAGATGAGCACCAGGAGTGCGGCGAGCCTGTCGACGTAGAGCACGATGCCGAAGGGCACGGGCCAGCCGCCGACGGACACCGCGAGCGGAGCACCGGAATCGACCACGACCAGGAGGACGGCGGCGATCACCGAGACCGCGGCGAGGGTGGCCACCGTGACGACGACCTGGAGGCGCGCGTTCCGCCCGAACACGAGAGTGACGGCGGCGCCGAGCAGAGGCAGTGCGACGAGGAGCGGGACGAGGGCGGTCATGGCCTGCCCTCCTCGTTCTCGTCGTGGTCATGGGGTTCGTCCGGGCTCGATTCACGGCCCTCGTCCGAGGGTTCGGAGGTTCCGGAGGGCTCGGAGGGTTCGGAGGGTTCGCTCCCCCATCCGGTCGGAGCGTCGAACGGCGCATCGTCGTGGATCGAGGGGTGATCGCGCATGTGCAGCACCGTGATCGGTGCGGTCTGCACGCCGACGAAGTCGGTGGTCGCCTCGTCGTCGTCGGTCTCGGACTCGTCGTCCATGAGGTCTTCGTCGGCGTCGGTGCGCTCGCGGAGCGCGATGTCGGCCTCGTCGTCCTCGACCGTGTCGGCCTGGCCCAGCTGCCAGGAGCGGTAGATCAACGCCAGGAGGAAGGCCGAGACCGCGAACGTGATCACGATGGCGGTGAGGGTGAGCGCCTGCGGAAGCGGGTCGCTCATCTGCCCTTCCGTGCCGAAGAACGGAGCATTTCCCGGAACGCCCATCACGATCAGCAGCAGCAGGTTCGTGGCATTGCCGAGAAGCAGGAAGCCGATCAGCACGCGGGTCAGGCTGCGCTCCAGCATCGCGTACACGCCGCACGCGAAAAGGATGGCCATGATGACGATCAGGGTGAGGGAGACGTCCATCAGCTGCTCCTCCCGACCCGGGAGAGGAAGCCTTCAGGACCCGGCGTCGTGCGCAGGGCCGCCTGACGGTCGACCTCGGCGCCCAGGCTGCGCAGCACGTCGAGGACGAGACCGATCACGACGAGGTACACGCCCACGTCGAAGATGGTCGAGGTCACGAACTCCATGTGTCCGATTCCCGGGATCTCCCATTCCCAGAAGGTGCTGGTCAGGGGTGCGAGGCCGAAGAACAGGGGGACGACGGCGGTGCCGACGGCCAGGATGAGGCCGGTGCCGAGCAGTCGTCCGGCGTCGGTGGGGGCCGCGGCTCCCAGCTCCCAGCGACCGCCGGCGATGTAGCGCATCACCAGAGCCATGCCCGCGACGAGACCGCCGGCGAAGCCACCGCCCGGCAGGTTGTGGCCGGAGAACAGCAGGAAGATCGACACCACGATGATCGTGTGGAACAGGATGCGGACGATCACCTCGAGAAGGATCGACCTGTTCTCGGGCTTCATCTTCTGACCGCCGACGAGCCACGCCCGCGGGCTGCTCTCGTTCTCGGAGTTCTGGAAGCGGATGCCTTCGGTGGTCTCGACGAGCGGTCGGCTGCGGGCGGCCTTGCGCGTCGCACGCGGGAGGTTCTTGGTGGCGGCGAGCAGGTCGGCGCGGTGCGTGACGAACACGAGGGAGGCCACGCCGGTCGCGGCGAGCACGAGCACCGAGAGCTCGCCCATCGTGTCCCAGCCGCGCAGGTCGACCAGCGCCACGTTGACGACGTTCTTCCCGTGGCCGATCTCATACGCGAGCTTCGGGAACGCCTCGGAGATCGGGTCGGCGACTCGCGACTGGGTGGCGACGACGGCGACGAACGCCATCGTGACGCCCACACCGATCGCCAGCAGTGCGCGGGGGATCCGCCCGACCGAGGCGTTGTGCTCGCCCATGCGCGCGGGGAGGCGACGGAGCACGAGCGCGAACGTGACCATCGTGACCGTCTCGACGAGGATCTGCGTCAGCGCGAGGTCGGGGGCGCCGCTCGTCGCGAACAGCACGACCATGCCGAGGCCGGTGACCGAGACCAGCACCACACCGGTGTAGCGCTTCTGTGCCCGGACGGCGAAGATGCCGGCGATCGCCATGATCGGCGCGATGACGATCTGCGCGGGGGTGTGCCACAGGGACAGGTTGTACCGATCGATGTCGCTCGCGATCAGCGCCGTGACCTCGGCGGCGACGAACACCACGAAGATGGTGCCGACGTAGACCGGCAGCGAGCCTCGCTGCGTGAGCGTGGTGCTGAGCACCGAGAGCCGGTCGACGCCCCGCATGACGAGGTAGTAGACGTCTGCCGCCGTGAAGCGCAGCATCCGCGCCTTGCGGTCCCACCCGGTGCGCCGGGTGAGGAGGAAGAGTCCGATGCCGAGCAGGATCGAGAGGATCGAGATGCCCAGCGCGGGCTCGAAGCCGTGCCAGAGCGCGAGGTGGCCCGGACCTTCGACGGCTTCACCCGCGTGGTCGAGACCCGGAGTCGCGGTGAGTGCGTATCCCTGAAGCGCCGTGTCGAGGGCAGGGGAGCCGATGCCCGCGGCGAGTGTGACACCGGCGAGGATGATCGGCGCCGACAGGAAGCCGACCGGAGGGTCGGGCCATGCCGTGTCTGGCAGCTGCTGACCCTGTTCGTCGCGCTTCTTCCAGAACGCGCCCCAGAGGAAGCGCACACCATATGCCGCAGTGAGCATGGACCCGAGCACGATCCCGATCAGCGCGACGAGACCCCAGGGGGAACCACCCTGCGCATCGTCGAGGAGGGCCGTGAGCGTGGACTCCTTGGCGACGAAACCGATGGTCGGCGCGATACCGGCCATCGAGGCGACCGAGATGAATGCCGCGGTCGCCATGACCGGCGCCTGTCGACCGACGCCCGAGAGTTCGTTGATGTCACGGGTCGACAGCTGGCGGTCGATGACCCCGACGATCAGGAACAGCGCCGACTTGAACAGCGCGTGCCCGATGACCAGGGCGAGGCCCGCGAGCGCGGTCGCCTGCGTGCCGTAACCGACGACGATGGCGAAGAAGCCGAGCTGGCTCACCGTGCCGAAGGCGAGGATGCGCTTGAGGTCGGTCTCGCGCAGGGCCTGGATGCCGCCGAGCAGCATCGTGATGATGCCGAGGGTGACGACGATCGGCCGCCACGTCGTGCTGAACGCGAAGATCGGTGCGAAGCGGGCGATCAGATAGATGCCGGCCTTCACCATCGCGGCCGCGTGCAGATACGCACTCACCGGCGTGGGCGCGGCCATCGCACCGGGCAGCCAGAAGTGGAACGGGAACAGCGCCGACTTGCTGATGGCTCCGACCAGGAGCATCACGATCGCGGCGTCGATCAGAGGCCCGCTGGGGGCGATCACGAGGATCTCGCGGATGCTCGAGGTGCCGGTGTCGACGACGAGCAGCACGACGCCGACGAACATCACGAGGCCGCCGAGCGTCGTCACGAGCAGGGCCTGCAGCGCCGCACGTCGGCTGGCCGCGCGACGGCGGTAGTGGCCGATGAGGAGGTACGAGAGGATGCTCGTGACTTCCCAGAACATGACGAGGATGACGAGGTCGTCGGTCAGGACCAGGCCGTACATGGCGCCGGCGAAGCCCAGCAGGACACCGGCGAACTGGCCGACTCCCGCCGAGTCCTCGTAGAAGTACCAGCGGCAGTAGAGGAGAACCAGGGCCCCGACGCCCGTGACGATCAGGGTGAGCACCCAGCCGAGCACGTCCATGTTCATGGAGAGGTTCAGACCCAGCTGAGGGATCCACTCGATCGATTCGAACGGCACCGGTCCGTCGAGCACCTGCGGCGTCATGACGAGCGCGTGCACGAAGGCCGCAGCCGGGACGAGAGCGGCGATGGCGAAAGCCTGAGCTCCGAGCCAGCGCACCAGAACGGGCATCAGCAGCGACCCGAGGAGGAACACAGCGAGGAGCATCAGCATATACGCGGCTCCCTCAGGGCTCGTCGGCCATTTTCGGCACAGGCGGGCGGGTGTCCGACCAGTTTACCGGCGCGAGAGGTTCCTGAGGTCCACGTTTGCACGATCGTGCGAGAGTAGGCCCATGCGGCGGGTCTGGGTTCGAGAGCTCGCGGGCTGGTCGGGGGCACTGGCCGTGGCGATGGTCACGGTGGCGCAGGTCGCTTCATCCGCCCGCTCCGAGCTGCTGTTCCGTGACGGAGATTCCCTGATCGTGGGCATGTTCGCACGGTCCGTCCTCTCCGGGGCCCCGCTCGATTGGGCGATGTCGAGTGTGCTGTTCGTGCCCGAGGCCGCGGTGTTCGCCGGCCTCGACGCGGTGCTCCCGCTCGACGTGAACGGTGTGCTCATCGTCAATGCCGTGATCAACATGCTCGCCCTCTACGGTGCACTCCGGCTCGTGGTGGGGCGTCGGCGGGATGACACGGCACCGGTCACGTGGGCACTGCTCGGGCTCGCGGTGTTCGGCGTCCTGGCCATGACCGACGTGTCGGGATCACGGGACGCGCTCGAGCTCGCGTCTCTGCTGATCACGACCACCTACTACTCCGCGACCGTGGTAGCCGCCGTCCTGTGCGTCGGTTTCGTGCGGCGGGTGATCGACCGCGACGAGGGCGGGGCCGCACTCCTGATCGCGCTCGGCGTGACCGCGGCGGTGTCCACGCTCTCGAATCCGCTGTTCGCCGTCTGGGCGACCATTCCGATCACCGTTCTCCTGGCCGCGATGATCATCCGCTCGCCCCGGCGGATCCGCGTGGCGATGCTCATCGTCGTGCTGGTCATCGGTACCGCACTGGGTTTCCTCGGTCGCATTCCCCTTCGGGCATGGATCGCCAACACCGGTGCCGGCTACATCCAGCCCGAGCGGTGGGTGGAGTCCCTGGGCTACTACGGCGGTCTCCTCGCCGATCGCCTGGCGACGCCCACCGGAGCCATCGGCACCCTGATCGTGATCGCTCTCGTCGTGCTGGCGATCCTACGCACGGTGCGAGGGGAAGACCCCGGCTCGCGGTTCGTCGCCACGGCCGCGTGGGTCATGCCCGTTCTCGTCGTGATCGGAGCGATCGGCCTGGGCACGCACGCCGCCCGATACCTGCAGCCCCTCGCCTTCGCACCGGTGCTCGCGCTGGTGGCCGCTCCGCGTTCCTGGCGGATGCCCGTCGGGGTGCCGTCTCTCCTCGCCGGCGCTGCCGCTGTGCTGCTCGCGGTCGGCGGCGCGCTCAGCGTTCCCCGAATCGTCGATCTGAGCGCGGCGCCCGATCCAGACCTCACCTGTGTGACCGACTGGGTCGATTCCTCGGCACGGATCGGTGGCGGGCAGTTCTGGACCGTTCGACTGCCGAAGCTGCACGTGGAGGACCCCGCCCGTCTCGTGCAGGTCGATCATGAGCTCAACGGCTACGCGTGGCTCGTGGACCGAGGGGACTTCGACGTCGACGGGGTGTCGTTCCTCGTGGAGGATGCGCAGACCGTCGCGTGGCAACTGCCGACACCGGCGATCCCCGACGAGGTGATCGAGTGCGGGCGATATCGCATCCTCGACTTCGGCGACACCGTTCTGCCGCTCGGCCCACCGCACAGCTGAGGCGGCCGGCGGGACTGCGCTCAGCGCGGGACGGGTCCGGTCGTCGTGCCGGCACGGAAGACGCAGGTGAGGTGCTGCGTGGCCCCGGGCTCGCCGCGGAGCATGCGGGCGACCTGCTCCCCCGCCGCGCGGCCCTTCTCGACCGCGGGCTGCACGCTGGTGGTGAGGGTGAGGTCGCCGAGACCGTCGACCTCGATGCCGTCGAAGCCGGCCACGGAGAGGTCTTCGGGCACGCGGAGTCCCAGCTCCTCCGCCGCGCGGATCACTCCCACCGCGAGCAGGTCGCTCTGCGCGAGCACCGCCGTCGGTCGGGTGGCCGGGTCGGTCAGGAGCATCCGTCCGACCAGCACCCCCTCGTCGATGAGACTGCCGGACGCCGAGATCGCCGGAGCGTCGGGGAACACCTGGCGCATCCCCTCGAGTCGATGCACCGAGACGTCGACGGTCGCGTTCGCGACGCGCTCGGGCGTCACCAGAGCCCGTTCGCGCTCGCTGTCGAGCGAGAGGGTGACCAGTGCCACGTCGCGGTGGCCGAGATCGTGGACATGCTGGGCGACGTCGGCGGACGCCGCGACGTTGTCGAGGGTGATGCGGGGAATCTCCTCGCCGGCATCGCCTTCGATCACGACCACCGGCAGGCCGCGGCCGACGACCACTTCGAGCGAGGCCTTGGTGCGCCCGGAGCACCCGATCAGAACGAAGGCGTCGACGGGGGCATGCGTGATCGCCGCGCCCTCCTCGCCCGGCTCGTCGCGCATGAGGAGGATGCCCGCACTGAGGTCGGCGAGCCCATCGGTGAGGCCGTCCATCATGGCGGTCGTCACCGGATCGAGGAATGCCGCGCGCAGATGCCCCTCAAGAACGACGGCGACGATTCCGCTGCGCCCGCGCCGCAGGGAGGCCGCGCGGGGATCAGGACCGGCATAGCCGAGCTCGGCTGCGGCGGCGAGCACGCGCTCCCGCGTGGTGGCCGCCACGTTCGCCTTGCCGCTGAACACGACCGAGGCGGTGGAGGTCGCCACGCCCGCCTCACGTGCGACGTCGGCGATCGTGGGCCGACGCGGCGTCTCCTGGCTACTCATACTTCGAGGATAGCTCCCTTCGCTTCCCCTGGGTCGAATCGATTCGATAGGCTGTCCGGCATGGAAACAGCCCTCTCCCGTTCGCAGTTCGTGCGCTGGCGCGCGGCGATCTTCGCCATCTTCCTCGCGAGCGGCCTCTCGATCGCGACCTGGGCATCGCGCGTGCCGGGGATCAAAGAGGCGCTGGGTCTCGACAACGCGCAGGTCGGTCTCATCCTGCTCGGCATGGGCGTCTCCTCGATCATCGGCATCTCGACGGGCCCCGCGGTGATGGCGCGCCTCGGCGCCCGACGCGGGATGCTCCTCACGATGCTGACGTTCGCATCCGGCATCGTGCTCGTGGGCCTGGGAGCCAACGTGTTCGGCTCCGTCCCCGTGGTGATCGTCGGCATGGTGCTGTTCGGCTTCGGCAACGGATCGGTCGACGTGATGATGAACGTCGAGGCGACGGCGATCGAACAGCAGATGGGCCGCACGATCCTGCCCGTCTTCCACGCCTTCTTCAGCTTCGGCACGGTCATCGGCGCGGGAATCGGCGCCCTCGCGGCGCAGCTCTCGATCAACGTCGCCACCCACGCTGCGATCATGGGCGCGCTGATCGCCCTGATCGCCATCGTCTGCTTCTTCCAGGTGCCCGTGCGCGAGGCCGCCCTCGATCCGGCAGCGCACGAGACGCCGGCCTTCCGCGCGCGCATGCACACCGCGCTCGAGGCCTGGCGCGAGCCGCGCACCTACCTGATCGGCGTCGTCATGCTCGGGATGTCGTTCGCCGAGGGCGGCGCGAACGACTGGATCGCCCTGGGCACGGAGCAGGGTCACGGTTTCGCCGAGGGCACCGGGGCCGTGTCACTCGCCGTGTTCTCGGTCGGCATGACCGTCGTGCGTCTGTTCGGCGGACCGCTCGTCGACCGCTTCGGTCGCGTCCTGGTGCTGCGCATCCTCGCGGTGACGGCGGCGTCGGGCATCCTGCTGTTCATCCTCGCCCCCACGTTCCCGCTCGTGCTCGTCGGAGCGGCGCTCTGGGGCATCGGCGCGTCGCTCGGCTTCCCGCTCGGGATGTCGGCCGCGGCAGACGATCCCGCCAAGGCCGCAGCGCGGGTGAGCGCTGCGGCCACGATCGGCTACATCGCGTTCCTCGGCGGCCCGCCCGTGCTCGGAATCATCAGTGAGCACATCGGCCTGCTGAACACGCTGTTCATCCTGGTGGCACTGGTCGTGATGTCGGGACTGTTCTCCGGGGCCGCGCGCCCGCTGCGCGACGACGAGAAGACCCCGGTCGCGACGGCGGCGCAGGACTGAGTTCAGCCCTCGCGACCGCGCACGAGGGCGGCCGCATGCGAGCGGCTGCGTGCGCCGAGCTTGGTGAGCACGTTCGAGACATGCGTCTTGACCGTGGGAACCGAGATGCGCAGTCGCGCGGCGAGCTGTGCGTTCGACCAGCCCTGCAGGATCCCGTCGAGCACTTCCTGCTCCCGAGCCGTCAGCTCCGGGAGCCCCTCGTGACGTGACACGGGCACCGACGCCATCGCACCCTCGGCGACGGCGGCGAGCGCACGTCGGGTCACCCGCGGATCCAGCGCACCTTCACCCGCGGCGACCGCACGCACGGCCTGCCCGAGGGTGGGCGCGTCGACCGTCTTGAGGAGGAAGCCGACAGCGCCCGCGTGGATCGCGCCGAAGACGAGGTCGTCCTCGTCGAAGCTCGTCAGGACCAGGACGTCGCCGAGACCGCGCTCGACGATCTCCCTGGTCGCGGAGATCCCGTCGCGCCCCGGCATGCGCAGGTCCATGAGCACGACGTCGGGGCGCAACGCTGCGGCATTGCGCACCGCGACATCACCGTCTGCGGCCTCGCCGACCACCGTGATGTCCTGCGCCTCGAGCATGAGGCGCAGACCCGCCCTGATCGCGCCATGATCGTCGGCCAGCAGCACCGTCGGAGCCGTCATGCCCGCCCCTCCCTCGGGATCCGGCCTTCGACCGACCATCCGCCGGCGACAGGACCCGCGGTGAAGACGCCGCCCAATGCGCCGACGCGCTCCCGCAGCATCTGCAGCCCCCAACCCTCGTCGCCGTGCGCGGCCGCGGGGCCGGCCATGCCGCCGCGCGAGCGAACCTCCACTCCGATCTCGGTATCGCTCTCGCGGATCACGACATCGACCTCGGCGCCGCTCGCATGCCGGATGCAGTTGTTCAGGGACTCCCGCACGATGCGGATGACGGCCTGCTCGCGTGCCGCACCGAGATCATCGACGTGATCCGCAACGAGATGCACGACGAGCCCCGCGCGTTCCGCCTCCTGCACGATGCCGCCGAGATCCGCCCAGCGCGGTGTGGGCGCCAGGTTCCCGTCACCGCGCCGGAGCACCGAGATCATCGTTCTCAGCGCGCCGTGGGCGTCGAGGCCCGCATCGCGCACCGCCTGCAGGGCTTCTCGGTCCTTCGAGCGATCGGGCGGGGTCGACAGTGCCGCCTCCGCGCGGATCGCCATCGCCATCACGTGGCCGGCGACCACATCGTGCAGCTCTCTCGCCATCGTCTCGCGCTCGCGCTGCACCGCCTCGGCACGGTCACGCTCGGCGACGGCAGCGGCATCCTCCGCACGCTGGCGGTGCAGCTCCGCGAGCTCATGCGCCTGGGAGACGGCCACGGCCCACCAGTAGTCGGTGCCGAAGATCGCGCCGAACTGCACTCCGATGAGGAACGCCACGGCGAAGGAGACGTCGGTGAAGAGCCAGGCGGCGAGGAACAGGACGATCGTCGCCGCTCCCAACACGACGAGGAGCACCCGTCGCCCGCGCTCACCCGCAAGGAACGCCGCCGTCCACAGCACATCGAGCAGCACGACGAGCGTACCGATACCGCCGACGGTGAGCAGGTCGACCGCGAACAGGATCGTGACCAGCACGAGGACCGTCACAGGGATGCGCCGCTTGGCGAGCGCGAGCACACAGGCGGGCAGTGCGAGGGCCAGCCCCCACCACGGCGACACGGGGTGCTCGAGTATCGAGAATGGACCCCAGATGCCGCGGAATCCGAGCGCGGCCATCACGACAGCGAGCAGCGCCATCCCCAGCGGGTCCGCCCACCAGCGGTGCCGACGGTACCAGGCGCCGAATCCGCCATCCGCCAGCTCGTGCATGCCCTCATGCAATCACGGCGCGCGCTGCCGCGCATCCGACGAAGGGATGAGGAGCTCGGCGGAGACGGTACTTTCGCCCGATCCGCGGCCGGCGCCGTTCCGTGAGCGTGGAGACATGGAACTCTTCGGCGGACTTCCGCTCCCCCTCTCCCTCGCGCTCCTGGCGCTGATCGACGGGTTGAGCGTCGGCACACTCCTCATACCCGTCTTCCTGCTCCTGCATCCTGGGCGGGTACGTGCCGGGCGCATCCTGGTGTACCTGGTGACGATCGCCGCGTTCTATCTGCTCGTCGGGCTCCTGTTCCTCTGGGGGTTGGTGAACCTCGTCGACGTGGCATCCGACTTCCTCGCGTCGCCCGCGGGGCTGGTCATCCGCCTCCTCGTGGGAGGAGCGCTCCTCATCACGGCATTCGTCATGCCCACCGGCGACAAGGCCCCGCAGAACGCACCCGCATCGCACCCCTCCTCCATCCCTTCGGTCTCGTCGTGGGCGGGGGAGCCGACGGTACACGATGCGCGGAGTTCCTCGATGATGACACCGCCTGATCCGGTGCCAGCGGCGGTGGCGGATCCCGCTCCTCGTCCTGGTCGCATCACCCGATGGCGGGAGAGGCTGCTCGATCCGCGCACCCGCGGGACTGCGGTGATGGCCGTGGCGATCGCCGCCGGGCTGGTCGAGATCGCCACCATGCTCCCGTACATCGTCGCGATGACCATGCTCGCCGATGCCCGGACCGACACTCCGCTGCGTGTGCTGTCGCTCGTCGGGTACTGCGCGCTGATGATCCTGCCCGCGGTCGTGCTGCTCATCCTCCGCCTGGTCGCCGCTCCCCTGGTGCAGCGCCCGCTCGAACGCTTCGCGGCGTGGATGGAGCGCACGGGCGCCGAGAACACCGCCTGGATCATCGGCATCATCGGGTTCCTCATCGCCCGCTCGGCGGCCACCGAGCTCGGCCTCTTCCAGGCGATCGGCTCCTTCATCGACCGATGATCGCCGCGCCCGTCGAGTGCGACCGCGCAGCACCCCCGACGAAGTAGGCTCGACGGGTGCGTCTCGTCATCGCCCGCTGCTCGGTCGACTACACCGGTCGGCTCAATGCCCATCTCCCGCTTGCCACGCGTCTGCTCGTGCACAAGGGGGACGGGAGTCTGCTCGTGCACTCCGACGGCGGCAGCTACAAGCCGTTGAACTGGATGAGCCCGCCGTGTTCGCTGTCGAGCGAAGACCCGGGCGAGGAAGAGGCGAGCGCAGGCGTCGTCGAGGTCTGGCGCGTCACGCACAAGAAGACCGGCGATGCGTTGCGGGTGCAGATCTACGAGATCATCCACGACACCTCCCACGAGCTGGGCATCGACCCCGGGCTGCAGAAAGACGGCGTCGAGGCCGACCTGCAGCGACTGCTCGCCGAACAGGTGGACCGCATCTCCGAGGGTGCGACTCTCGTGCGCCGCGAGTACCCGACAGCCATCGGCCCGGTCGACCTGCTGGTGCGAGACGCCGAAGGTGCCGCCATCGCAGTCGAGATCAAGCGCCGCGGCGACATCGACGGCGTGGAACAGCTCACCCGCTACCTCGAACTGCTCGGCCGTGACCCGCACCTCTCCCCCGTGCAGGGTGTCTTCGCCGCGCAGGAGATCAAGCCCCAGGCGCGTGTGCTCGCCGAAGACCGCGGCATCCGCTGCCTGGTGCTCGACTACGACGACATGAAGGGCATCGAGTCGGGCATCCCCCGTCTGTTCTGAGGCGTCGCCGTTCAGCGCGCGGCGATGAGCCGAGGCGTCGGCCCCTCCAGGCGCGCGATCGCGATCTTCACCTCGAAGATCTCCTGCTCGAAACGGTTGAACCGCGCATCGAACTTCGCATCCTGCGCATCAAACCGCGCATCGAACTTCGCATCCTGCGCATCAAACCGCGCATCGAACTTCGCATCCTGCGCATCAACCCGCGCATCGAACTTCGCGTCCATCGCCGCGAATCGCGTGTCCATCCGGTTGACCATCCAGCCGAATCCGCTGATGATCGCCACCAGCAGCGTCGCTGCTGTCGCCAGCATCGTGATGACTTCCACCGACACGTACATGCCCCCATTCTCGCCCGTGAATCCGCCGTTGTCACGACCTTATATGTAGACACCAGGCGCTCACATGAGGTGTGCAGAACCTTTTCTGTTGCACACCTGTGCAGGGAGGGCGGTC
Organism: Microbacterium sp. NPDC058269; assembly: GCF_042881445.1. Lineage (NCBI taxonomy): Bacteria > Bacillati > Actinomycetota > Actinomycetes > Micrococcales > Microbacteriaceae > Microbacterium > Microbacterium sp. NPDC058269. The sequence goes on along the minus strand of NZ_JBHVXT010000001.1, from coordinate 1,455,512 downwards.
GCCCCATCGCGCGCCCATAGGCTGGAGGCATGCCTCACTCCCCCTACTCCTGCGTGCTGTGGGACGTCGACGGCACCATCGTCGACGCGTCCATCGGCATCCTCCGCCGGCTCAACGTCGCGCTGACTCACTTCGGTCACCCGGCGCCGACGCGCGAAGAGCTGGTGCACTGGATCGGTCCCCCCATGTTCCAGTCGTTCCAGGACCAGGCGGGCATGACGCCGGAGCAGTCCGCCGAGGCGGTCGCCTTCTACCGCACCCTCGGCAAGGCCGATGGCTACACGACCGACGTCGCGACGTACCCGGGCGTCGTCGATCTCATCAACGAGTTGCACGCGGCGGGCGTGCCGCAGGCTACGGCCAGCTCGAAGCCCGAGAACCAGGTCGATGCACTGGTCGACCACTTCGGTCTCCGTCCCGCGTTCCTGACGACGGTCGGCGCGACGCCCGACGAGTCGACTCTCGCCTCGAAGACCGACATCGTCGCCGAGGCCCTTCGTCGACTTCGGGAGCTCGGCGCCGACACCTCTCGTCCCATCCTGGTCGGAGACCGGCACCATGACGTCGAGGGCGGCAACGCCAACGGCGTTCCGGTGATCTTCGTCGAGTGGGGTTTCAGCGACTCGCACGAGGGCGACGACGCCGCATTCCGCGCGGCCTCGGTCGAAGAACTGCGCGGGCTCCTGCTCGGCTGACGCCCTGAAGCACAGAACTCCCCGCCGGATGACGCATCGGGAGCGTGATCCGGTGGGGAGTTCTGTGTCTCGCCCGTCTCAGACGGGGCGAATGTTCTCTGCCTGCAGGCCCTTCGGACCCTGCGCCACATCGAACTCGACTCGCTGGTTCTCTTCGAGAGACCGGTAGCCGGATGACTGGATGGCGGAGTAGTGCGCGAAGACGTCAGCGCCTCCGTCGTCGGGGGAGATGAAGCCGAAGCCCTTCTCCGAGTTGAACCACTTAACCGTGCCCTGGGTGCTCATGTACTGCCTGTTCTGCTGATGAAGAAGCCGACGCAGGGATGCCCCGACATCGCTAACGCTAGTGGAGGAGGCCCCGAGCGGAATAGCCGTTGCGAGAAGGTAATCCAAATGTTGCACGAGCGGAATCCGACCGTCATCCCGCGCGTGGCGAGGCGCCTGGCGCACGAGGCGCCCAGAAAATGGTGTGGCCCTCACCGCGGGGGGAGCGATGAGGGCCGAAGACGACCGGAGGGTGCGTCAGGAACAGCCTAGCTCCTTTTTGACCCTCTTGTCCCCCTTTTGGGGGACAAATTTCAACTTCGTCGCGGGACCGCACGATAGCGGCCCCCTCGAGTAGCCCATTGGGGACTGAACTACTCGAGAGGGCCCAATCGCGTGCACGGATCGTCTGCCCCTGGGGTGGGCCGCCATCTCGTGGGGAGAGACGTAGACGATCAATCCCCGTGTGCACGCACTTTCACGATAGGGGAGGACGCGAGTTCCCGCCACGGACTTTCGTCCTCCGTCCCTCTTCCTTCGAGGCCCGCGAGTAGCCTGATCCGGTGACTCTGCTCAACAAGGACATGACGCTGTGCATCTCGCTCTCGGCACGGCCGAGCAACAACGGCACGCGCTTCCACAACCACCTCTACGAAGCGCTCGGGCTGAACTGGATCTACAAGGCGTTCGCGCCCACGGACCTCGCTCAGGCGATCGCGGGCGTCCGCGGACTCGGCATCCGCGGCTGCGCCGTCTCCATGCCCTACAAGGAGGAGGTCATCGCCCTCGTCGACCGGATGGATCCCTCGGCGAGCGCGATCGACTCCGTGAACACGATCGTCAACGATGACGGGGTGCTCACCGCCCACAACACCGACTACTCCGCCATCGCGCAGCTCATCGAGAGCAATGCGCTGGATCCGGCGGCATCGGTGCTGCTGCGCGGGTCGGGCGGCATGGCGAAGGCGACCGCCGCCGCGTTCCGAGACGCGGGGTTCGCACGGGTGACGATCGTCGCCAGGAACGAGGAGAACGGACGCGCCCTGGCCGACCTGTACGACTTCGCCTGGGCGGCAGAGGTCGGCGACTCCACGGCGGACATCCTGGTCAACGTCACGCCGATCGGCATGGCCGGGGGCGCGGAGGAGCACGCGCTCGCGTTCTCGGACGAGGCGATCGCCGCGGCATCCGTGGTGTTCGACGTCGTGGCTCTTCCCGCAGAGACACCGCTGATCGCGGCAGCGCGAGCCGCGGGCACGACCGTGATCACAGGAGCCGAGGTCGCGACGCTGCAGGCGCTGGAGCAGTTCGTGCTGTACACCGGCATCCGGCCGACTGCGGAGCAGGTGCACGAGGCCGAGGAGTTCATGCGCACCGGAAACGCGTGATCGGGAGCCCGATACCTGAGTAGCCTAGGCGCATGAGCGCGCCTCGCACCGCACGACGGACCATCTTCCGACGAACACCTGCCGCCCTGGCGACGGCAGTGATCGCCGCGCTGGTGCTCGCAGCCTGCACGGGCGGGGGAGAAGAGCCCGCGCCCGACGGCAGCGAGAGCTTCCCGGACGACGGGTGCACGCACATCACGATCGCGACCTCATCGGAGAAGGTCAACATGCTCGACGAGCTGGCGACCGCGTTCAAGGAGTCTCCGGAGCACGACGCCCTCGACACGTGCGTCACCGTGCGCCCCACGAACGTGTCATCGGGGAACGCCGCGCGCTACCTCACCTCGGGCGAGGACTGGCCGAGCGACGACCGCGCCCTGTGGCCGACGCTGTGGTCGCCGGCCTCGACCGTCTGGACCGACCGCGTCGCCGCAGCCGCCTCGCCGAACCTGGTCGGCACGCCCGCCTCGTTCACCCGCACGCCCGTCGTGTTCGGCATGCCGGAGCCGATGGCGAAGGCACTCGGCTGGCCCGACGAGCCCATCAGCATCACCGCGCTCGAGGGCCTGTGCCAGAACCCCGACGGCTGGGGGAGCGTCGGCAAAGACATCTGGGGCGCGTTCAAGATCTCGAAGACCAACCCGAACACCTCGACCACCGGGCTCTCGACCATCCTGATGCAGTCGTACGAGGCATCCGGCAAGGCCGAAGGACTCACCTCGGCCGACGTGGACGCCGCCGCCGACTTCTCGCGCGTGTTCGAGGAGTGCGTGATCCACTACGGCGACACCACCGGCAACGTGCTGTCGACCCTGTATGACGAGACGCAGAACGGGGCGAACGGCTCGGCGTACGTGTCGGCCGTCGCGCTCGAGGAGACCTCTCTGCTCAACTACAACAAGGGCAACCCCGACTCGCACACGGTGCAGCCGGGAGAGACCCTGACCCCGCCGAAGACCAAGCTCGTCGCGGTGTACCCGGCGGGCGGCTCGATGTGGTCCGACAACCCCGTCACCGTTCTCGGCGCGGACTGGGTCACGCCGGAACAGCGAACGGCGGGTGAGGCCTTCGCGAACTTCCTGCAGACTACGCCCGCCCAGGAGATCCTCCCCGAATACGGATTCCGTCCGCTCGACGAGTCCGTCCCCCTCGGCGACCTGTTCACCGCGAACTTCGGCGTCGATCCCGCGCAGCCCACGGTGACGCTCCCCAAGCCAGAGGTCGACGTGATCTCCACCGCGATCGACCAGTGGACGCAGGTGCGCAAGCCCTCGTCGGTGCTCGAGCTCATCGACATCTCCGGCTCGATGGATGACCCGATCGGCGACGGTCGCTCGCGGCTCGACGGCGCCATCAAGGGAGCGCAGACCACCCTCGATCACTTCCGCTCGACCGACGAGATCGGCGTCTGGGCGTTCACGACCGGCGTCTCGTCCGACGAGGGCGAGGGCATCCAGGTGCTGCGCGATGTCACGGCGCTGGGCGCCGACGGTGAGAAGCTCGATTCCTCCCTCGATGACCTGCGTTACGCGCAGCGCAACGGCACACCCCTGTACGACGCGATCCTCACGGCCTACGAGGCCATGAGCGCGCGCGCGGAACCCGGACGCATCAACGCGATCGTCGTGCTCTCCGACGGGGAGGACACCGACTCCACCACGTCGCTCGACTCGCTGATCGCGAAGATCGGCAAGAGCACGAAGGAGGGCGGCACCGACGCTCCGGTGCGGATCTTCCCGATCGCGTACGGCTCGGGTGCCGACACCTCGGCCCTGCAGCGCATCGCGGACGCCACCGGGGGTCAGATGTTCGACGCCTCCGACGCCGAGCGCATCGACCTCGTGTTCGCCTCCGTGATCAACAACTTCTGAGGTGGGCATGATCATCGTCGCGGCATCCGACCTGAGCGGGGTCACCGACGCGGTCGCCGGCGCTCTGCAGTCGGCGAACATCTACATCGCCCCCGGCGTGAAGGGCGGAGAGGCTCTGACCGCCGCGCTGACCGACGTCATCCCCACGGACGGTTCGATCGCGGTGGTGGTCCTGCCGGCGGATGCCGACCTGGGTTCGGCGTTCGACCTCGAACTGCTCAACCGGATCACCCAGAAGGTGCCGCAGGAGACCGTGGTGCTCGCCGTCGGCGACGACCTCCAAGCCGCTTCCACCGCCATCGACAGCGACGACGCCCTCTTCATCGCGAACACGAACGAGGCCGCCGCAGGCGGCGACACTCAGACCGCTCTCGTCGAGACCGTGCAGCAGATCGTCGAGGAGACGCCCTCCTCCCCGGGCGGGAGCGACAGCGGTGGGGGAGCGGACTGGCTGCTGCCCGTGATCATCGGCGGTGCCGTGCTGCTCGCGGCGGGCGGCACGGCGATCGGTCTGCTCGCCCGCCGGCGCCGCGCACCGAAGGCCGTGACATCGAGCGATCCCGTGCCTGCCGGCATCCGCCTGCGGGTCGACCGCCTGCGGGAGCTGCGGGTCGCCTACGCGAATGTCCCGAACAACCCCGAGGCCGCGGAGACGGCTGCGGGCATCGATGCGCTCGCCTCGCACGTCGAGCAGCTGTTCGTGCGCCTCGACGCCAAGGCGGGGGAGGATCAGGTCGTGCTCGCCGAGGCGGAGTACTCCGACAAGCTCGCCCGACTCGTCGCGGCGTTGGAGCCCGACTACCTGCTCGACCTGCTCACCCGCCCCGATCTGTGGGATGCACCGGACCAACGGGTCGCCGAGGTCCGCGAGGCTCTGGCGGCCGTCACCACCCAGATCGTCGACAACATCAAGCAGGTCAACGCCCGCAAGGGTCTGCTGTTCCAGGTGTCGCTGGACTCGCTCATCGGGCGATCCGAGCTGCGCGACTGGGAGCGGCAGTTCACGGAGAATTCCGGGGAGTGATCCGCTCCCGTGCGCGTCAGCGCGCCCGCCCCTCCGCGAGATAGGCCAGTCGGTGAAGCGTCTCGGCGTTGCGCCACCGAAGCATCGGGGTCGTGATCAGGCGGGGGATCAGCACGGCGGGGCCTTTCACCGGCTCCTCGTCGATGCGCACCTGGCACCCAGACGGGGTCGTCCGGGCCCGCAGGGTGACCTCGGCCTCTCCCATCGGCCAACCACGTGCTCGGAGCACGACGCGACGAGGCGGATCCCACGCGAGCACCTCGGTGGTGTCGTCGAGCAGAGCCGGCCAGACGCCGAAGGAATGATGCAGCTGCGCCCCGACCTCGGGCCAGGAGGCCTCGACGTCTCGCATCCGGGAGGCGCCGACCACCCATGCGGGATACAGCCAGCCGTTCGCGAGCACACGGAACACGTCTTCGGTGGTGCAGGTCAGATCTCGGGTGTTGGTCGCCATGATGCCTCCGTTCGTGACGATCCTGCATGGCGCCACCCGTGCGAGCGAGGTGCTTGACAAGCCGCTGTCAACCGGCTGGTCGAGACGCCCGCGAGCGACGAGCGTGGACCGATCACCCACGATGAGCGGAGACGACATGAAGGCACTGACCTGGCAGGGCACGCGCAGCGTGACGGTCGAGGAGGTCCCCGACCCGGTCATCCAGCAGCCGGAGGACGCGATCATCCGTGTGACGTCGTCGGCGATCTGCGGGTCCGACCTTCATCTGTACGAGCTGCTCGGGCCGTTCCTCGACCGCGGAGACATCCTCGGGCATGAGCCGATGGGCGTCGTCGTCGAGGTCGGTTCCGCGGTGACGACCCTCGCGGTCGGCGACCGTGTGGTGATCCCGTTCAACATCTCGTGCGGCGAGTGCTTCCTCTGCCGACGGGGTCTGCAGTCCCAGTGCGAGACGACGCAGGTGCGAGAGTACGGCAGCGGCGCGGCGCTCTTCGGCTACACGAAGCTCTACGGCCAGGTTCCGGGCGGACAGGCCGAGTACCTCCGCGTGCCGCTCGCCGACTACAACCACATCCCCGTCGGCCCCGACCTCCCCGATGAGCGCTACCTCTTCCTCAGCGACATCCTTCCCACGGCATGGCAGGGCGTCGAGTATGCGCAGGTGCCGGAAGGCGGCACGCTGGCCGTGATGGGCCTCGGACCCGTGGGGCAGTTCGTGACGCGGGTGGGACGGCACCGCGGATACCGGGTTCTCGCGGTCGACCCCGTGCCCGAGCGGCGGGCGATGGCGGAGCGCCACGGCATCGAGACGTTCGACCTGAACGACACGGTCGTCGACGAGCTGCGGGATCTGACAGACGGCCGTGGAGCGGACGGGGTGGTGGACGCCGTCGGTCTGGAAGCGCACGGCAACGCGGGCGTGGAGTTCGTGCAGAAGGCCGTGGGTCTGCTGCCGGACGCTGCGGCACGTCGGCTTCTCGACAAGGCGGGCATCGACCGGCTCACTGCCGTCTACGCGTCGATCGATGTCGTCCGCCGCGGAGGGACCGTGTCGTTGAGCGGCGTGTATGCGGGAGACGCCGACATCATGCCGATGAAGACCCTGTTCGACAAGCAGATCAGCCTGCGCATGGGTCAGTGCAACGTGAAGAACTGGGTCGATGACCTGGTGCCCCTCGTGGAAGACCCGTCCGACCCGCTCGGCGTGATGGACCTGACCACGCATCACGCACCTCTCGATGATGCGCCCGACCTGTACCGCACGTTCCAGCAGAAGGAGGACGGCTGCATCAAGGTGGTGCTGCACCCGTCGACGGTGTGAGCATGGAGGTCGGTCGACCGCGGCACGATAGCAACCCAGGTTGACACCGGGTCTTGAGCAACGTAGGTTGACGGACATGGAATCCCTCGATGTGGCGCAGGTCGCCGCGGACACGACCGACCCACGCGCCGGACTGCGCGCGGTGGCATCACTGCGCACGCTCGCCGACACCCTCGAACTGCGCCAGGTGGAAGCCGGGCTGCGATCGGGCATGAGCTGGCAGGCCATCGCCGATGCCCTGGGTGTGTCACGTCAGGCCGTGCACAAGAAGCACGCGAGGCGGATCGACCCGACCATCGTCGTCCCCCGGAGGAACGCATGAGCCGGTTCATCCAGGCCGCCTCCACCATGCACACCCTGTCGCTGGCGTCGATGGAGGAGGCCTCGCGGTTCGGGGTGCGCGACACCGACATCGATCACCTTCTGCTCGCCTTGACCTTCGACCCGGACACCGGCGGCCAGATCCTGCGCGGCATGGGCGTCAGCCTCGACGCGGCACGAGCCGCGGTCGCCGCCCAGCACTCTGCTCAGCTCGGGCTGGTGGGGATCGCCGCAGATGCGGACACCAGCCCCGGCCGCATCGTCTTCCACGAGACCTCGGGGTACGAATGGACCGCTCGGGCGCTCGCAGTGTGGGACGCGGCATCGAGCGGAGGTCGCCGCGGCGACTCCGCGGCCGTGCTGCGTGCGCTCCTCGACGAGCCGAGCGGTCTCATCGCCGAGATCCTGACGCGACTCGACGTCGATCGGGAAGCCCTGATCATCCGTGTGGACGAGATGCAGCGGCTCGCCCTCGCACGCGAGTCGACGACCGGTCGGAACGAACTGTCCGGCACGCGCTCGATCTTCGTCCCGGCACCGATCGACGAGGTGTGGGCACTGCTGTCGTCGGCAGGTCGCATCCCCGAGTGGGATCCGGCCATGGGCACCATCGATGCGACCGCGGCGACCGGACCCTGGGAGGCCGAGGCGACCACATCCGCCCCCGATGGCCGACTGATCACCGTGAAGGACGGCTTCCGCCGAATGCGCGTCGAGCTGATGGAGAGCGAACGACCGACACACGTCCGGTGGCGCTTCTCCTACCCTGATGCCGCGAGGTCGAACGCTCGACAGATCACGTTCGACCTCGAACATGCCGCAGGCGGAATGCAGCTCCGAGCGACACTCACGTGGGAGTTCACTCTTCGCCGCCGCAGTCGTCGGGTGCTCCGTCCGCTGTTCCGACCGCTCCTGCGGTTCCTCGTCTACATCCAGCTCACGCAGATCGCGAGCAGCGTCACCCGCGCCTTCCGGTGAGGTCCGCGGGCGGGCGCATCGCACAGCGCGGATGCGCCCGCCCGCGGCCGAGCCCGCTCAGCCCTTCGCGCCCTTGCGGGGCTTGATGAACTCGGCCGGCGCGTTCTTCTCCCGCTTCGCCGCTCGCTTCTCCTTGAGCGAGAGCTGCGGTGCCTTCTTGCTGTCGCGACCCTGGATGGACTTTCCGGACATGGTTACTCGCTTCCCCTTCGGTGGCTGGCGTAACCTCTGACCATAGCCCGGAACCAGGGGAAGTCAAATTTCCTTCTGACCGGGAAAAATAATCAGCGACGCCGGGCGTGGTCCACGCCCTGCAAAAGCGCGTACGCCCCCAGCGCCGGCGCCGCGCCAGGGGCGTCCGCACCGTCCTCGATGAGGAGGAGCACGTACCCCGACTGCTGCGCCGCCCGGCCCCAGTCCGGGGGGAGATCGGTCACCCGATCGGCGATGAGGAGCGGTCGCGCGCCGCTGCCGCCGAGGTCGTGCACCGTCAGGATCCGATCCCCCTGGAATGCGACGCCGACTCGGCCGACAGGGGTGAGCGGCCCATCGAGGGGCGGCTCGAGAATGCTCCAGCCGCTCTCACGCAGGTGAACCGCCACCCCCTCCGCACTTCCGTCGGGCAACCGGAAGAGCATCGTCGCGAGCGGAACCCCGACCCGATTCAGTACCAGAAAGCTACATGCCGCTTTCGGAATGGAAGCCTGCTTCCTGCGTGCTCGACGAACGGCCACGACTCCGACGGCCACGATGAAGGCCCCGAACGCACCCTGGAATCCGCCGAAGAAGAACCCGAGCGCGACGCCGGACACGCACAGCCCGAACGTCGCACTCGGACGCCAGCGGTCAGTCCTCTCGGCGGTCGGCATTCCCGCTGTCCACCGCATCGGCCATCGTCCCGGTCTCGACCTCATCCGCCGCGTGCGCACCATGGGCGTCGACCGCGTCGAGGTCGGCCTGTGTGAGCGGCACCAGGCGGTCCTCGAAGAACCAGCGCGACACCGCCGAGCGCACGTTCTCCGTCCACGGAATGCGGCCCTTCGCGTTCGGCCGCACCACGAGCGGCGCATACCCCTCGATATCGATGAGCTTCCACCGGTCGTACTCGTCGACGGGCTGGTGCACCTCCACGAACTCGCCGCCCGGCAGACGCACGATGCGGCCCGACTCGAAGCCGTGCAGCACGATCTCGCGGTCCTTCTTCTGCAGCGCGATGCAGATGCGCTTGGTGATGAAGTACCCGCCGATGGGACCGAGCAGCAGCAGCGCCTGCAGCGTGTGGATGACACCTTCCATCGTGAGCATGAAGTGCGTCGCGATGAGGTCGGACGACGCGGCAGCCCACAGGACGGCGTAGAAGATCATGCCGGCCACACCGATCGCCGTGCGCGTCGCGGCATTGCGCGGACGCTCGGCGATGTGGTGCTCGCGCTTGTCGCCCGTGACCCACGCCTCCAGGAAGGGGTAGATCGCGACCGTGACGATGAACAGCCCCATGACGGCGACCGGCACGATGATGCCGAACGACCAGGTGCGATCGAACATCACGACGTCCCAGTTCGGCGGCGCGAGTCTGAGCGCCCCGTCGGCGAAGCCGATGTACCAGTCCGGCTGCGTGCCGGCGGAGATCGGCGAGGGGTCGTACGGTCCGTAGATCCAGAACGGCAGGATCTGGAAGAACGTGCCGAGCACCACGATCACCCCGAAGACGATGAAGAAGAAGCCGCCCATCTTCGCCGCGTACACCGGCATCATCGGGTAGCCGACCACGTTGTCGTTCGTGCGGCCGGGGCCGGCGAACTGGGTGTGCTTGTTGATGATCATGAGCATCAGGTGCACCACGATCAGCGCGATCACCAGCATCGGCAGGATGAGGATGTGCAGGGTGTAGAGCCGGCCGATGATGTCGGTCCCCGGGAACTCTCCGCCGAACAGCATGAACGACGTCCAGGTGCCGATCAGGGGGAGACCCTTGATCATGCCGTCGATGATGCGCAGACCGTTGCCCGAGAGCAGGTCATCCGGAAGCGAGTAGCCGGTGAAGCCTTCAGCCATCGCAAGGATGAACAGCACGAAGCCGATCACCCAGTTGAGCTCACGCGGCTTGCGGAACGCACCCGTGAAGAACACCCGGAGCATGTGGAGTCCGATGCCCGCCACGAAGACGAGCGCGGCCCAGTGGTGGATCTGCCGCACCAGGAGCCCCCCACGGATGTCGAACGAGATGCGAAGGGCCGAGTCGAAGGCGGCCGTCATCTCCATCCCGCGCATCGGCGCGTAGGCACCGGTGTAGTGGGTCGGCACCATCGAGGCCTGGAAGAAGAACGTCAGGAAGGTGCCCGAGATGAACACCACCACGAACGCCCACAGGGCGATCTCGCCGAGCATGAACGACCAATGGTCGGGGAAGACCTTGCGGCTCAACTCCTTGAGGAGTCCGGAGACGCTGGTGCGCTCGTCGATGTAGTTCGAGGCGGCGCCGACGAAGCGTCCGCCGAGGGGCGGTGCCTTCTTCTGCGCCGTCTGATCCAGAGTCGGGGACTCACGTGACATGGTGCGATCCTCTTCGGTCGTTGCTGGCCAGGGAGCTCTGAGGCTGCGCATGCAGGACCGCCCGCGGCCGGACGACAGCACGAGAGGGCTGCTGCGACGCGCGGGGAGGAGACGTCCAGGAGGGACGACGGGGAGGATGCGAGGCGGTTCCACACGCACAGGGCAACACGAAATGACCTTCTGGTCAGTCTTGTCGCTGTGCGGGTACTGCGCCCTCGTCCGCTGGTTCAGGATCGAACCTGCCGCCAAGCTATCAGAGAACGTGCTCGGCCCGCGAAGGGGCGCGACGCCGACGCGGTTTGCTACCCTGGGGGAGGAAACAACGACGGAGGACGACCTCCGACGGTGAGACAGACCGGGGACGACCCCGACAGGAGTCTCCCGTGAATCACCCTTCCGCCTGGCCGGTCTGGATCGTGTCCCGCGAACCCCGGGCCGCCCGCGCCACCCTCGTCCTGTGCATCGCCTCGTTCTCGATGGTCAGCGCCGCCGCGCTCTCCGTCGGCGTGAGGGGAATCTGGCTCGAGCTCATCCTCTCGACGGGGTTCCTCGTCTGGGCGACCGCGCAGTGGGCCTGCGTCGAGCGCCGTCGACATCGTGAATCGGCGTTCCGCCGCGATGTGGAGCGCTACATCGACGCACTCTCCCAGGCCTCCGCTCCGGAGTGACCCCACCGCCGTCGATCGCAGGCCATCCGCCACGACCGACCGCGTACCATCAGATGCAGTGCGCTGACTCAGCGCTGCGGCCGGGACGACCCGGTCGTGGTTATCATTCGGGGACGGCCCCACCTCGAAGGAGTCCGGCGATGTCACGCACGGAGCTTAGGCAGTTGATCGGCGTCACGGATATCGTCCGCGTCGTCCTGGGATGGGGCGCCTTCGCGGCCCTCCTCGTCCTCCACCCGGTACTGGCGCCCCCTGTGCCCGGGCCCGTCCTCGTCATCGCGCTCGGGGCGATCATCGCGGTGATCCTCGTGTGCGCCTTCGGCGTCGTGAAACAGGCCGAGGCCCTCGCGCACCGCCTCGGCGACCCGTACGGCTCGCTCGTCCTGACGCTGTCGATCGTGCTGATCGAAGTGATCCTGATCTCCGCGGTCATGCTCGGCCCGGGTGAGCACGCGACCATCGCCCGCGACTCGGTCATGGCCGTCTCGATGATCATCCTGAACCTCGTCATCGGCCTCGCACTCCTCCTCGGCGGACTCCGCCATCGCGGCATGGCGCACAACCGCACCGGCACCTCGGCGTACCTGTCGATGCTGGTCGTGCTCATCGCGCTCGCGTTCGGCCTCCCCGCCCTGATCGGCACCGATGGCTCGTACACGACGGCGCAGGAGATCCCGATCATCGTGCTCACCCTCGTTCTCTACGCGTTCTTCCTCTACCGGCAGATGGGCGCCCAGGCGAGCGACTTCACCGAGGTCGACCCGCGCCTGCTGCAGACCGCTCAGCGTCAGGAGAAGTCGGCGGATACCGGGGGGATCCGCCAGGTGCTGGCCGAGCACCGCACCGAGATCCTCGTCCGTCTCGCGCTCCTGGTGGTCACCGTGATCCCCATCGTCCTCCTGTCACACGACATGGCGGCGCTGCTCGACGACGGACTGGGCCGCCTCGGCGCTCCGGTCGCCCTCGCCGGTGTGGTCATCGCGGGCATCGTGTTCCTGCCGGAGTCGATCACCGCGGTGCGTGCTGCTCTCGGCGGCGAAGCCCAGCGCGTGAACAACCTCGGGCTCGGAGCTCTGGTGTCCACCGTCGGCCTGACCATTCCTGCTGTCCTGATCATCGGCATGTTCACCGGCCAGACGGTCGTGCTCGCGGAGTCGCCGGCGAACCTGCTGATGCTCGGCGTCACGCTGCTGCTCTCCGTGACGACATTCGCCGCGAAGCGTGTGACCGCGATGCACGGTGCCGCGCACCTGGTGACGTTCGCCGTCTACGTGGTGGTGCTCTTCAGCTGAGCCGCTGCGGCGGGCGCGATCACTCGACGACCTCGAGACGATTCAGCAGAGCCTGGCGGCGCTGCTCGAGCCCTACGCGACCGACACGGGAGAGGGCCGGCGCAGGGTCAGCCTCCGCACCATCCTCGATCCAGAGGGGTAAGTCGTCGACGGCGAATGAGCAACCCGCCGGCCAGGAGCATGAGTGCCCCGATCCCGGCGAGCAGCGACACGGAAGAACCGTCGACGCCTGTCGTCGGCAGTCCCCCACCGCCGTCTGGCGTCGGGACCGGGGGCAGCACCGGATACACGTTCGTGATCGACGCGGTCTGGGTCGTCGGCGGCTCGGAGCCCGCAGTCGAAGGCGTCGTGATCGCGACGATCTGACCGTCTCCGAGCCGAGAGGTTTCCCCGTGCGCTCCGAGCGCGCCGGTCTCGGCGACCGCGCAGGTCGACCCCAGCGGCAGACCGTCGAGGCGTCCTCTCAGCTGGCTCTGGTTCGAGACACTGAGCACCCCGCCTGCCGGCAGCGTCAATGGGACGCCCGCGACCGTGCAGTCGAGCTGGAAGTCGAACGCGTCGGGCGCGCGTCCGGTGTCCCCGACCACGATCTTCTGCACCGCGAGGTCGCCGTCGAGCAACATGACGCCGGCCTGCACGGGGGCCACGGAGTATTCCCGTCCTCCGGCGTCGGTCCCCACGGCACCCATCTGGTTCCAGGCGATCCCGCCCGCATCGGGAACAGCGATCGGGGCGAGGTCCGGATACGTGGCCGACTCGGGCACGTTCTGCGTCTCGTAGTGCAGAGACAAGACCTCACCGGGTGCGAACGAGCCGGCGGCGGTCCCGGTGAAGTCGATCGTGACGCGGATCCCGGTGACGTCTTCCCAGGCTCCGCTGTAAGAGAGGACCGGAGTCCAGGTCGCCGTGGTGTCGCAGAGCAGGTCGTCGAACCAGGCGGAAGTGGGTCCTGTCCCCACGCAGGGGGAAGCGGATGTCGTGACGTCGAGCGTGAGCGTCGCACCGCTGGGCAGCACGTTGGCGGAGAGAGAGTCCGGCAGGAGAACCGGTCCATAGGTGCTGTTGCGGGCGGCCCCCGTCGCGAGGAGTCGGTCGCCGATCCGCGGGAGGGGGTCGACGAGCGACACGGTCTCGAAGCCGACTGTGCCGCTGTTCACCACCGAGAGTCGCCAGTCGTCCGTCGCCCCCACCGCGGTATAGGCGGCGCAGGGAGTGCGGGTGTACCCGTCTGGATCGAGCGGGCACGCCGCATCGGGGTTGTTGAGGTTCACCTGGCCATCGACCAGGTCGCCGTCGATCTCGCCCTTGACGTACTTGTACGCCGCGAGCGCGCCGCCGGGCGACGGCTGCACGTAGTTCGTCGTGCCGCACTGGTCGGCAGCGAGGTCGGGAACCGTACCCTCTCCATTGCCAGACGCGTTCGTGCAGGCGTCGAGCTCTTCATCCGTGGTGACGACGAACGTGTTGGTCGTGAACTGGTCGAGAGCGAGTCCCGGCGCGAGCACGAGGTTCACGGTGATGGTGAAGACCTCGCCGGGAGACATCCGGTCACCGCCCTCCGGCCACGTGAACGTCACGTTCTTGCCGGTGCTGTCGATCAGCGCCGACACGTCGGTGGACAGCGTTCCGCCCGCGGAGGTCTGATAGGTGGGCGGCGAGAAGTCCCAGTCGAGATACTCCGGGAGCTGATCGACGAGCTGATCGATCGTGACGAATCCGGTGCCCGTATTCGTGAATTGCAGCGTCCACGGAAGGCTGGCGCCGATGGAGACGACATGGCTCGTCCCCGGCTGCGACTTCACGACGTCGAGCTGATGCGTGCCGGGGTCGATCGCCAGTTCGGCATCGCCCTCGTCGTCGGCCGGCGCGTACAACCCGTCGAGTCGTTCGTTCACCGCGGTCGCGGCGTTCGGAAGGGTGGTCGGCAGTGCCAGCGGGGCGCCGTCGCGCTGCGTCGTGAGCACCACCACGTCGAAAGCGAGCCGGGCGGTCCAGTCGTCCGGAGGTGCGCTGCGGGAGAACACGTCACCCGCAGCGTTGCGGAACACCGCCCGAAGTCCGACGACGGCGGACGGATCGACTCCCGCGGGGAGGGCGGCGGTCGGCGCGTACGCGCCCTCGACCCAGTTCGTCCCCACGAGCACATCGATGCGCACTTGATCGGCACCTGCCGGGAGCACGACGCTCAACGCCGGATCGGGCGCCAGCTGCACCGCGTTCCAGAAGTCGGCATCCGCATCGGTGATCGTGACCTGCTGCGTGGCCGCGGTCGAGGCTCCGTCCGTCGCATCCAGGGTCACGGTGACGGGATTCTCCAACTCGGTCTCGAGGATCGCATCCGGATCGATGGTCTTCGCGAGAGTCACGTCGAGGAGCGCACTGACCAGCACGACCGTGTCGGTGGCCGTATCGTTCGGCGTCGACGCGGTGCCGGACGGCGTGAGGACCGGGTCGTACGACTGCGCGATCACGTCGTTGGCGACGGTACCCGGCTCAACGAGCTGGCCGGCATCCGAGCGCTCATACTGCCGCACGCGGGTCTCGATCTGCACGCCGAGGTCTTCGCCGGCGCGGATGGTGCCGCCCTCGGTCTCCGGAGCGATGCCGTGGAATACCACGCTCACGCCGACGACGGTCGTCAGGTCGCTCGACGCGAGCGCGGCCGCTGCCGTGATCGACATTGTGCGCGTGCTCAGGGCGCCGTCGGCCGCACGGTCCCACAGCGTCACCGTGGAGGCTGCGGGGTCGACCTGGTCGGCAGGATAGGTGAAGACGAGTGACTGCACGTCGAGCCGCTCGTAGGGGTTGGTCGCCGCGTCGTAGTCGGCGCCGTCGAAGGGGTCATCGGCCCAGGCATCGGCCGCGCTCACGCACTGGTCGGCCGCGCCGTCAGCGCACGGGATCGGGTCGGTCACCCGCACGTACGAGGCGCGCGCGGTGCTGTCGTTCCTCGCGGCGATGTCGAACGTCACCGTCGGATAGTTCACCGGGTCCACGTCGGCCGACTCCGGGATCGTCACGGTCGAGGGCGTGACGATCTTGTCCACCGAGACGAGCGGCGGCTGATCGATCAGGGTGATGTTGTCCTGCTCGGTGTCGCTGCCGTTGCCCGCCGCCGAGGTCCAGTCTCCGCGGAGCGAGTTCCACACGATCCCGGCGTCGGGATCGTTGAAGGTCTGATCGGCGCTCACCCAGCGGTCGGTCGTCGCCGTCTCGTCGCGCACGACGTTGCGCAGCTCCCAGGTGAGGAAGGTCGGCCGGTACTGACCCACCGCCGAGGTGGCGAGACCGGAGCCGGGTTCGGGCCTCGTCGGGTCGGTGCTGGCGGCACGCGTGGCATCGTCGGGCGCATAGACGAGGCGCACACCGGTCGTACCGGCGGTCTGCTGCGGAGTGAGCGTGTAGCCGATGAAGCCGTCCGCGCCCATCCAGGAGCCGCCGGGCGGAGAGATGGGCGCCCAGGCACCGTCGACGAACAACCAGACCTCGGTGATGTCGTCCCACGCCAGCAGCGGATCGTCGGCGAGCGTGATGGCGTCGATGCTCCGCAGATCGAACGCCTGGAAGACGGTCGTCGCCGCACCTGCCGGATCGGTGTCGGGCGCGGTGGCAGGGTCAGTGAGGACGAGGGTGTTGATGCCGGTGGTCCCGGTCCGCCACTCATTGCGCGTGGAGACGATGTCGCCGGACTGCGCATCGAGGAAGTCGACATCAGTGGTCTTGTCGCCGTTCTCGACCCACCGCTTGTTGGCGTCGACGCCCGCCCCTTCACCTGTCGCGGGTGTCTGCACGCCGATCGTGTCCTGATCGGTGACGACGTCGCTGTCGATGCCGTCCGGGAGGCCGTCGACCTCGCCATGACTCTGCGCCGTGGCTTCGTTCTCGTAGACGGTGGGTTGCTGCGCCGACTGCTCGTCGGCAGGATCGTCACGTGGATCCGTGGGCCCAGAGCCGTCACGAAGGTCGGTCCGCGCCTCGAAGACGAGGTTCGGTTCGACGCTGAACCCCTGCGAGAAGCCGTCAGGGTTGTCGAAGGTGAAGCGGATGCCCGTGACATCGGATGGCACGTCGGGTGGCGTCAGCGCGGCGGCGAATTCGGCGCGGCTCATCTGGAACGTCTCTGCGGTCGCGCCGGTGCTGACCGTGGCAAGTGTGACCCAGGTGCCGTCGGCGCGCTGGTATTCGGCGGTCGCCGTGGTGTTCGGCGGGACCTGGGTCGGGGCGATCGCCACGATGTCGAACGCGTTCCAGAAGTCGTCGACCTGATCATCACGCCAGGTGTCCTCGACGACGATCTGGGTCGGGTCGACCTGCGCGACGCCCGTCTCGGTCGTGGCGGTCAGGCTCGCGACGACGCTGTTGCCCGGTTCCACCGCCCCGCCGGGGGTGATCTGCTTGTCGAGGGCGACGCCGATCTGCGGGAAGTAGACGGCGATGTCGTCGGCGGCGGAGTCATCGGCCGTTCCCACATCGTTCGTGGCCGTCACGTCGATCGTGTTCGTGCGCTGATGCGTCGGCACCTCAGTGCTGACCAGCGAGAGTGCGGGTTCGATCGCGACGTCGATCGTCGCCGCGGTGTTCGCCGGTATGTCTCCGGTGAACTCGATCACGAAACCGGTGACGGTCCCCGGCGGCGGGGTCGGAGACGCGGAATCGGCGAAGGGGACCGGTGCCTGCGCGACCCCGTCGATGTACCAGGTGATCGTCGCCGCTGTCGCTCCCGCAGGGTAGTCGATACCGGAGGGGAAGCCTCCGAAGACCATGTCCGCGTCGAAGAAGCCGAGGTCGGAGATCGTGAGGCTCTCCACCGGGCCGTTCGAGGTGTTGGTCGCGGTGAGCTCTGCGAGCGCCTCACCACCGGCTGCGAGTTCGGCGGGGGTGATCGTCTTTCCCGCGAGCACGTCGACCGTCAGGGGTCCGATCTCATACGGCGCGGTGGCGTCGTCGTTCGCCGTCGCGCCGCCGGGGGCGTTCACGGTGGAGGTGATGCTGTTGGTCACGGCGTCGCCGGTGGCGAGCGTGCTCCCGTCGTTGCGATCCGTCGCCCGCTGGCCCACGGAGAACGCCGTGGAGGCAGCGGAATCGGACGCGATCGTGCCACCGGAGTACGTCAGGCGGATGCCGCCGACATCCGCCGGATCGACGCCTGCGGGAAGCGCCGGGGCCGCACCCGGCGTTCCCGACTGCCAGCTCCACGTGCCTGTCCCCTCGTCGTACACATAGGCGTCGACCTGCACCGCCGTCGCCGCCGGCGGCAAGGTGGTGGCCCCGAATCCCTCGAAGTCGACGATGCGGAACGGGTTGTCTGCGGCCAGAGTCGTCGCGCCGTCGGCCGCCGTCGTCGGCTCCTGGATCACGAGCGTGTCGGCACCGATGTTCGATTGGTTCTGCGCGCCGATCGTGATCTCCGAGGTCTCTCCCGGATCGAACTGCTGCGAAGCCGGCGTCCAGCCCTTGCTGGCCTCGACCCCGATCACGGTGTCGACCGTGACGACCGCGTCGGCCGTGTCCGTGATCGTCGCCGGCAGATCGCCAGGACCGTTGTCCCAGTCCGCAGCTGCCGTGTTCGTGACGGTGTCGCCGTTGTACTGCCAATCCGCCGGCAGATCGAGGGGGACCCGGAGCACGAGGCTCAACTTCAGCGTTCCACCCGCCTCGAGGCCTATCCCGCCGTCCACCGGCTGCTGGAAGACGACCTGGAACGTGCAGTCGTCCGTGACCTCGACCGGTACGCCGCCCTCCTCCACGCATCCCTCCGAGGTGACGGTGAGCGGCAGGTCGGAGGGAGTGTACGACGAGCCCACGAACTCGAATCCCGTGAACTCGGCCGGCAGCGTATCGGTGAGCACGACGTTGAGGCAGTCGACGTCGTCGCAGACCAGATCGACGGTGTACGTGAACTCGTCGCCGGGCCCGAGGGTGTCCTGCGTGTCCAGCCCGTCGACGCGCTTATCGATGCGGAGCGACGATTCCGCCGCCTGTGCGGCAAGGGGCACGACGAGGCCGGCACCGACCAGGGCGAAGACCGCGACGAGGGAGAGGAAGAGCTTCCGCCACCGGTTCTCGGTGGGCTGTGACGTCGTCGACATGGTGCTCGTTTCGTGGGGAAGCCGCAGAGGCAACGAAGGAGTGCAGGCCGCCGACGCCATCTCGATGGATCAGGGGTGAGGCCGGGCCGGAGACCACGTGTTCATGTGCTGTGGAGTATACGAGCGGGAAGCGGAGCCGCTCTAGGGATGGCGATGCCGACCTCACCCGTCCGGGGTGAGGCCGAGGTCTCGCCGATAGCGATGTCCACCCCGCGGGCACGCGTGCATTCGCTCAGGCGGTTCGGAACGCCGATCGATACTGGCTCGGGGTGGCACCGAACGCGCGACCGAAGTGCTGCCGGAAGAGTGCGGCGCCGCCGAATCCCGTCGCCGCCGCCACCGTGTCGACCGGGAGCGCGGTGCCCTCGAGCAGTTCACGCGCCGCCGCGAGGCGCTGCGCGAGCACCCACTTCGCGACCGTCGACCCCGTGCGGGCGCGGAACGCCCGCGTGAATGAGCTGCGGCTGAGATGCGCACGGGCGGCGAGGACATCGATCGTCAGGTCGGCGTCGAGGTTCGCCGCGCTCCACCGCATCGCCTCGGCGATCGGGTCGCCGCCGGCGTCAGGAACCGGGCGCTCGATGAACTGCGCCTGCCCACCCGCACGATGCGGAGGCGCGACGATCCTCCGCGCGACCCGGTTCGCGACGAGCTGTCCCTCTCTCCGGGCGAGGAGATGCAGACACGCGTCGATCCCGGCAGTGGCGCCGGCTCCCGTGATGATCGACCCCTCGTCGATGTACAGCTCGTCGGGTTCCAGCGCGATGCGAGGGAACCGCTCCCGGAACACATCCGCCCACTTCCAGTGCGTGGTCGCCGTCCGGCCATCCAGCACGCCGCTGTCGGCGAGGGGGAACGCGCCGAGGCACAAGCCGACCAGCTCCGCCCCGTCGTCGCGGGCATCCCTCAACGCGAGCGACAGCTCGTCCGGCGCCGCGCGGTCGGGCTCGCCCCACCACGGCACCACGACGACGTCGGCCCCGCGGACGGCCTCGAGCCCGTGGCGCACGTCGATGTCGAAGTCGGCGGAGGTGCGAAGTGTGCCCGCATGTAGCGCCGCCACGCGGATGGGCCACGGGTCGATCTCGCCGACAGGCGTCTCGCCTCCCCACACGAGGGACGGGACGGACAGGTGGAAAGGACTGATGCCGTCTACGGCGATCACGGTCACGCGCGGTGCGCCCATGCGTGTTCCCTCCTCGGGGCCGGTGCGAGCCGATCATGGCGAGGGCTGACCCGAATCCGTCTGTTCAGAGATGTTCGGGTCACCCAGACTACAGACGACCCCTGAGAGAGGACACCCGCAATGACGACGTCACCCACACTCCGCGCACTGAGCGGAATCGCCGACAGCCCCGCCACGCTCGCGACCTCGACCGTCGTGCTCGTCGACTTCCAGAACACCTACACCCGCGGCGAGATGGAGCTCGACGGATGGGCCCCGGCGCTCGACGCCGCCGCCGATCTCCTCGCGCGAGCACGCGACGCGGGTGCGACCGTGATCCACGTGCAGCACGACGGAGGCGTCAGCTCGGCGTACGACATCCGCGAGGACATCGGCGCGATCCACGAACGGGTCGCGCCCCTCGACGGCGAGTCGGTCGTCGTGAAGACGGCGCCGAACTCCTTCGTCGGCACCGAACTCGGCGACCTCGTCGACGCGGCCGGACACGAAGAGGTGGTCATCGCCGGATTCATGACCCACATGTGCGTGACCTACACGACCGAGGGCGCCTTCCTCCGGGGGAATCGTCCGACCGTGGTCGCTGCCGCCACCGCGACGCGCAGCCTCCCCTCGGTCGTCGGCGACGTGCCGGCCGCCCAACTGCACCGCGCGGCTCTCGCCGGCATCGCCGATCTCTATGCCACCGTGGTGCCGACCGCCGCCGATCTCCTCTGACGACGCGTGGAATCGTCAGTTGCCTCACGCAACTGAGCTGATATCCTGGTTTCATGGCGGTCCACGACGAGCTCGACGACATCCGTGACGCGCTGGTTCGCGTGGTCGCGGAGTGGACGCAGAGCGAGCTGCAGGTGCAGGTCGCCGAAAGTGTCGACGGGTCCCTCGACTCCGCCGAGGTGCGAGCCCTGTACCTGGTCGGCATGAGCGGCGGTTCCCTCGGATTCAGCCGCCTGTCCGACCGAGCGGCGATGTCGCGTCCGACGACGTCGAAGCTGGTCTCGCGCATGTCCGCACAGGGCTTCTTCGACAGAGTGCGATCCGGACGCACGGTCGACGTGCGACTGACCGATGCCGGCAGCGAAGCGTATTCACGCCTCGTCGCCGCCGGACAGCAGATGGTCGGCGGTGCCCTCGCGGGCTGGTCGACGCAGGAGATCACCCAGTTCCAGGCTCACCTGAGCCGTTTCGTCGCCGCCCTGCCCGGGGCGACGCAAGCGACCATATCCCGGCCGCCATCCGTTACCGTCCCATCACCCCAGGAGGAAACATGACCCGCACCTATGTCGTCACCGGCGCCGCATCCGGCATCGGCGCCGCGACCGCCGAGCTGCTTCGCGCGCAGGGACACGCCGTGATCGGTGTCGACCTCGCAGGCGTCGAGGTGACGGGCGACCTCTCGACTCCTGAAGGGCGCGTCGCCGCCGCGGAGGCCGTGCTCGCCACAGCCGACGGAGGCATCGACGCCATCATCGCGTGCGCCGGGATCGCGGCGCCGATCGCCAAGACCATGGCGATCAACTACTTCGGCGTCACCGAGTTCCTGACCGCACTGATGCCGAAGCTGAGCCTGGCAGACCAGCCGCGCGCGGCCGTGGTGTCGTCGATGGCATCGCTGCAGCCCGTCTCTGCAGAGCTCGTCGACGCGGCGCTGAGCGGCGACGAGCCCCTCGCCCTCGAGATCGGCGACCAGCTCGCCGCCACGGCTGAGGGCGGCTTCCTCAACTACTCCTCCAGCAAGCGCGCCCTCTCGCGGTGGGTGCGCCGCGCATCGGTGTCCGACGCCTGGGCCGGCGCGGGGATCCCCCTCAACGCCGTCGCCCCCGGCACGGTCACCACGGCGATGACCGCCGGATTGCTGGCGAGCCCGGAGGGCCTGGCACAGGTCGACGCCGCAGTGCCGATGCCCCTGAACTACCACCAGCCGGCATCCTCGATCGCGGAGCTGCTGGTGTGGCTGACGAGCCCGGCCAACACGCACATGGCGGGACAGACCATCTACTGCGACGGCGGAGCCGACGCCGTGCTGCGCGGCGACGACATCTGGTCGTGGAACGACGCGCCGCGCGACTGACCCACACCACAGAAGAAGGCCCGGTCCCCTGCGGACCGGGCCTTCTCGTTGCTCCCACCGCATCCGGATGTCCCGCTTATTTTGAATGACTAAAAATAACGTGGTACTGTCGGAGAGAACCGGACGGCCAGATCGTCCTTCCCTCCGTCGACATCCGACAGCTCCTCGGGAAGGCTCCTGGCCGCAGGACAGCGCGCCGTCCATCGGGGGCAACCGCCCCAGGGGTATTCGGCGCGCCCACGCACAGGAACGAATGCACCCGCATTCGACAGCGCCCGGCGAGACGAGAGGAATCACTGATGGAGGAGACCCGAACCGGCTGGAAGCCGAACCCGGTGTTCAGTTCGATGCCGCATTCGATGGGCCGCGGCTCCCGCGAGGACATCGTCTGGGAGGCGCTCGACCGGGTGAACGGCAAGCCGGCACCCACGATGGGCGCCATGCAGGCCGCCATGGGCAACGAGGCACAGATCCGCATCGTGCACGACACGATCCGCGCGTACCTCGACGCGCACGGCCTCCGCGACACCAGCGAGCTGGGCGCACGCGCCGGGGACTTCGCATGAGGCGGCGAGCCGCGCAGGCCGAGCAGACCATGCACATCCGCTCGGCCGAGCTCTGCCGCACACCGCCTGCCTCCCTGGACGACGATCAGTTCGTCGCCCAGCTCGGCTCCGTCGGCCTCGGCAGCACCTCGTATGTGGTCGGACGTCGTGATCCGCGCGCCCCGGAATGGATCGTGCTCGATTACGCCACCGGCGGTCACGAGCGAGTGTGGCGACGCACCCGACCGCAAGCGGACGGCGTGCTCGCCTACGCCCTCGTCGAGGACGACTCCTCTCACGGGTACGTGAGCGTCGCCTGACGGGCCGCCCTCCGAGGCGTCGGACGTCAGTGTCGTCTGCGCCGATCCGACCACATCGCGCGCAGAGACTCCGCAGCTCGCGAAACGGCGTCACCGAGCGGGTTGTCGCTCACCATGTAGGTCCATGTCGCTGAGGGCCTGCGCTGTCGTGCCGCCACGAGCGCGGCGTCGACATCCACGAGGCCTGTGCGGGAGAGGAGTCGACCGGCTTCTGCGTAGGCATGCGCGAAGAACCCGTCGAACTCGGCGAGTGCCAGGCGGTGGAACTCCTCGAGTGGGTTCTGGCCGCCGAGCGCACGGAGGTGGATGCCGTCACGCACCGACTGCAGCATCTGCAGGTGCTCGCACCACGCATCGTCGAGGCTGAGGACGGCGATCTCACGCACGGCGTCGGTCACAGCGGCGTCGGGCACATCGAGCTCCGTGGCCACGCTCCCCATCTGCTCCCACAGGTGGGTGTCGGAAGCCAGGAGGTGCTGCCGCTCGGCCAGGACGGTATCGCGCTGTCGTGTGATCGCGCGGTTGTATCCCCACGTCGCACGGTGCGCATCGGCGCGCACGGCCTCGGAGATGTCCTGCGCCGTGGCCAGGATCTGCCGCCGCCTCTTCTCGGAGAGCGATCCGGGAGAAGCGATCTGCGCGCGGATCGTGCGCGTGGCCGTGGTCACGATCAGCTCGTCGTGGAGGCTGCAGATGCGCACCGACACCCCGGGGTCGCCCTGCCTGCCGGCGCGCCCCCGTAATTGCGCGTCCAGTCGGCGTGAGGGGTAGAGCCCGACCTGGATCACGGCGAGTCCTCCCACCGCGGCGACAGCGTCATGCTCGGCGGCATCCGCACCCCCGAGGACGATGTCGGTGCCACGCCCCGACATCTGCGTGGAGATGGTGATGGCGTTCCGCTCCCCCGCGCGAGCGACCGTCTGTGCTTCGGTCTCGTCGTTCTTGGCGTTCAGCACCCGCACCTGCAGGCCGCGCGCCGCGAGCATTCCCGCGATGGCCTCCGACTCCGCGATGCTCTGCGTGCCGACGAGCACCGGCTGCCCGATCGCATGGCGGCGCTCCACCTCCGCTCCCACGGCGGCAGACACCTCTTCCTCGGTGTCGAGCACGACGTCGGGCTCATCCACCCGAGCCTGCGGCACGCGGCGCTCGACACGGCCGCACTTCACCTCGTAGAACTCGATCAGCTCGTCGGCCACGGCCAGCATGGTTCCGCTCATCCCGGTCAGGGAGTCGTACTGCAGAAGCAGATCCTGCACCGTCAGCGTGTCCAGGATGATTCCGGAGCCGCTGGTCTCGAGTCCCTCCTTCGCCTCGACAGCGGCGTGCAGCCCATCCGGCCAGCGCTGCCCGTCGGCGATGCGCCCTCGACTCGTGTTCACGAGTCGCAGCCCTCCGTCGTCGATCACGTAGTCGACGTCCCGGTGCATCAACACCCGCGCATGCAGTGCGAGGTTGAGCCCCGTCAGGACGGGGATGTGATCCGCGGCGTAGAGGTTCACCCCGCCGAGTTTCCCTTCGAGGGCGTCGAGGGCGTCATCCGTGAAGGAGACGGTCGCCGCCTCCGCATCGATGACGTAGTCCGCCCCCTCGGTCATGGCGCGGACCAACGCCGCTGCCTCCGCAGGGTCGCCCTCGACCGTCTGGGCGTTCCCGGCGAGAACCAGGGGAACTATCGCCTCATCGATCATCACGGCGTCGGCCTCGTCGACGATCGCCACGTCCATCCGTGGGGAGACACGTTCTGCCTCGCGCACGCAGAACCGGTCGCGGAGCACGTCATAGCCGACTTCGCTGACGCTCACGTACGTGACATCCGCACGGTAGGCTCCGCGGCGCTCCTCGGGAGTGCTGGATTCCATCACCGCCGAGACGGATATGCCGAGTGCGGCATAGAGCGGGCGCATCCACGCCGCATCCCGTCGGGCGAGATAGTCGTTGACGGAGATGACGTGGACCGAGCGTCCGGCCAGCGCATGGCCGGCAGCCGCGAGCGCACCGGCGAGCGTCTTCCCCTCTCCCGTGTCCATCTCCACCGCGAAGCCGGCGAGCATGGCAGCGGCCGCGCGCACCTGCTCCCGGAATGGATCGACTCCGAGGGTCCGCCGTCCGGCGAGGACGGCAAGAGCGAGGGCACCGGACGCTGTTCCGACGAACGTCTGCGCGCGATCGACGAGCTCCTGGGACGAGAGCGCGTCCAGTTCCGGCTGAAGCGAGAGCGCGTTCGACACCGCGGACTCCATCGCGGAGAACGAGACCGTTCCCGGCAAACCGACGGCGCTGCGCAACCACTTCGGTGTCTGCATGCGGCCTCCTCTCATCCCCCGAACACGACCACCGACCCGGCCCGGGAACGCGCGGCTCGGAACGCCACTGCTCCCAGTGCCCCGGCGGCGAGGATGCGCGTCAAGATCAGCACGTTGGAGGCGAGGATCATCGTGTTCTGGTCGGACACGCTGCCCGACATGATGGCTACTTCCGTCAACGATCCCAGCACCACCGCGGCGAGCGCGATCGCCGGGACGTACCTCCAGGGTTCCGCCAGCGGACTGCGGAGGACACCGGCGACGATCACACCACTCAACCCCAGCTCGACGAGCGCGTTCACATAGAGCGGTGCCGCTGAGGTGACACCGATAGCGGCGGTGAGCAACGGCGGACCCACGGGGAGCCAAACGGCGAGGAGGAAGAGGGAGATGATCACGGTCTTCGGCAGTCGCAGGGTGTCGTCACGGCGCGCAGCCGCGATGCCCGCCGAGGCGAGCGCAAGGCTGAAGGCCACGGTGGCAGACGTCGAGATCACGACGAGAGCCTCCGCGTCGAGCGAACCGGGAAGACTGCGGAACACGGCCAGCAGAGCGGAGGTGATGAACAGCACTCCCGACGTCAGCCACCATCGCGACCACCGCGACGACGCGTCCTCGACCGCGATCACGGGGGAATCAGGTCCGCTCATCGTTCACCGCTTCATCGTCCAGGGGCAGGTCCTGTGTTCCACCCTCTCAGAACCCGCGGATCAGCACCGCCCCCACGCTCGCACCGATCCGGGCGTGTAGCATCTCGAAGCATGGAGAACGACAGTCGATGGACACTGCTCGGCGCCTTCGCATTCCTGAGCATCGGTGTGTTCCTGGTGGTCAAGGGTGTCGAGCCCTCGTGGTACTCGTACCTCACTGTCGTGCTCGTCTTCGTCGCCGCAGCAGCGTGGACCGCGCGGTACATCGTCGACGTCCGCGCGGCGAAGGCGAAGGCGCAGGCAGCGAAAGCCGCGGCCGCCGATGACGAAGGCGTGTAAGTCGCTCGTCGCCGCCCCGACCCGCCCCTGACCGCACATCGAAGGGGCTATCGCTCGTGAGAATCCAGATCACGGATGTCGATCCGCAGAACATCGATCTCCTGCTGCGGTGGAACGGCATCCTCCGCGACGGGTATGCCGTCGGCCGCCAGAAGGTGTGGTCCCGCAGCGACGAGGCGACGCGCCTGCAGTTCCAGAACCCGCATCCCACCCGCAGCTCGGTGCTGCTGCTCGCTGAGGTCGACGGCGTCGAGGTCGGCGCGGCGGAGGCGCATGTACACCCCGGCGAGCCGGCTGACGTCGAGGTCGCCGTCGCCGATGCCTTCCGTCGCCGTGGTGTCGCACGTGCGCTGCTCCAGGCCGTGCGGAACGCCCTCCGCAGCACCGCCACCGTGATGCGCACCGAGACGTATTCCGATGCCGGGGTCTCATTCGCACGTTCGGAGGGGATGCGTGTCGGCGTCCGTGAGAGCCGGCAGGTGGTCGACCTCCCGCTGCCGCCGGGCACGCTCGACGGCCTTCCCGGCGCGCCCTCGGGGGTCGAGGTCATCTCATGGGTGGGCGCGTGTCCGGAGGAGCTGCTCGACGGCTGGGCTCGGCTTCGCGCTCACATGTCGGACGACGTGCCGATGGGAGACCTGACACGCACAGCCACGCCCGCGGATATCACTGCCGTCCGCCGGAACGAGGAGCGCATGTCCGAGCAGGGGTATGCCCTGGTGCGGAGCGTCGCGCGCGTCGACGGGGAGCCGGTCGGCTACACCGAGATCCTGCTCTCGCGGCCCGATCCGACGATCGTCCTCCAGGACGACACCTTCGTCGAGGAGCGCGTCCGCGGTCACGGCATCGGTCGTGCGCTGAAGATCGCCAACCTCCGCCGGCTCACCAGCGTTCCGGAGAGCAGCGGCTCGCTGTTCCTGCAGACCTACACGGCCCTCACGAACGCGCCGATGCTCGCGCTCAACAGATCGGTCGGATTCGACGAGGTGGACGTGCTCACGATCCTCGAGGGTCCGCTCGGCTGAATCCCGGTCAGACGCCGGCCGCACTCACCTGACGACGCGGGTGTTCCGGCTCGTCAGCGGGGTCCCGTCCGTGCCGAGCGGTTCGGGCGCAGTCACGGACGCTCCCGTGGCGTCGACCAGTGTCGAATGCCCCTCTCCATCGCCGAACGCATGCTCCTCACCCCAGTGCCGCAGAGCGAGGACGACCGGGAACAGGTCCTCCCCGGCAGCGGTCAACTCGTAGTGCTTGCGCTTACCGGCCGGAGCATCGACCTGAGCCATGAGACCGTACCCGATGAGTCTGCGGAGGCGATCGGTGAGCACGTTGCGCGCGATGCCTGTGCGCTGCTGGAAGTCGGTGAACGTGCGGGCGCCGTCCATAGCGTCCCGGATGATCAGCATGCTCCATCGGTCGCCGAACAAGTCTGTCGCGCGTGCGACCGGGCAGTTCGGGTCGGTCCACTGCGGCCTGGCGGATTCCCTCATGACATCTCCAAGAGTTGCGATTTGAAACCATTATCCCCTACCGTTCATTCGGTAGCAATATGCAACTAAAGGACACTGTGGACCTCAAGACGAAGACACTCCTGGCCGTCATCTGCGCGGTCGCCGTCGCGACCGTATATGCGGCGCAACCCATGCTCGCCGAGATCGGGAGCGATCTCGGGGTGCCCACCGACGCACTGGGCTGGCTCGTCGCCGCCGGACAACTGGGCTACCTCATCGGCCTCATCGCGCTCGTCCCTCTGGGTGACCGCTTCGACCGACGGCGACTGATCGCGCTCCACCTCGGGCTGGTCGGGATCGGTATGGTCGCCGTCGCCGTCACTCCGACGGCGTGGCTGGCCTATTCCGGGCTGGCCTTCTCCGGACTGTTCGCGGTGGTGGTGCAGACCACCGTCGCCTATGCGGCAGCAGTGTCGACTCCCGCGGAGCGCGGACGCACCCTGGGATTCGTGACGTCCGGAGTCGTGGTCGGCATCCTCGGCTCGCGTCTGATGGCCGGGGTGCTGACCGACATCTGGGGATGGCGCAGCGTCTACGTCGTCCTGGCGGTTCTGGCCGTGATGCTGGGCACAGTCGCCCTCCTCGCTCTTCCGAGTGATGTGCGCCCGCCCACCCGCCGCTACACGGAGCTCGTCAGAGGTCTCGGTCATCTGCTCACCGACCCCGCTTTCGTCAGTCGCGGTGTGATCGCGTTCTTCCTCTTCGCCTCGTTCGGAACGCTCTGGAGCGGGATGGCGCTTCCGCTGGCGTCCGCACCCTGGCATCTCACCGAGACCCAGATCGGACTCTTCGGGCTCGCCGGGCTGACCGGGGCGCTGGGCGCCGTGCGCGCGGGCCACTGGGCAGATGGCGGCAAGGCGAACCGGGTCACCGGTCTCGCCCTCCTCGCGCTGGTCGCATCCTGGGGGCTGATCGCACAGCTCTCCTGGTCATTGGCCCTGGTCGTCGTCGGCGTCGTCGTGCTCGATTTCGCCGTGCAGGCGGCCCACGTCAGCAACCAGCACATCCTGACCGCACTGCACCCCGACCGCGTCGCGACGACCATCGGCGGATACATGATCTTCTACTCGCTGGGCTCTGCCGTCGGCGCGGCGACGACCACCCTGGTCTTCAGCACATCGGGGTGGACCGGATCCGCGATGCTCGGCGCGGCCTTCGCCGCCGCAGGTTTCGTCGCGTGGGCTCTCGGCATCCCCGCCGTGCGCCGCGCTCGGAGAGGGGGGTGCGAGCCTGTTCGCGCTTCGCGCTGATCGTGTCTCGTGCGCAGCGCTCGTCCCTCGAACCCCGTCCATCGCCGGCGCGGAATGGGCGTCCGCCGGCCGCCGTGGGGAACGGCGGCCAACGAACGGAGCGCAGCACTCGTCGATGTGCGATCTTGGGGACGATCGCCGTGACGGCGGGGACCGTCGGGAGTGCTGTGCTGCCGCCATCAGAAGGCGACGATCTCACGGTATCGGCAGCGCGGCTGCCGCGGTGAAATATCAGTGCGCGGTCAGTCCGGTACGAGGTCGTCGAGAACGTACAAATAGAGGTCGCCGACGATCTCCGCCCCCTCGTGAGCCGCTTCGTCGTCGACCGCCTCGAGAAGCTCCGCGATGGCATTGCTCACCATTGCGGCATTGCGCTCGCGCCCGAGATGCGTGAACCCGAGCACGAGGGCGGGGCGCTTGGCGGCGTGCATCGCCTCGAGATACTGATTCCGCGCGTACGAGGCGAGCATCTGGAAGAGGTTCCAGGTGACCCCCGACGCGACCCGGTGGTCGACGAACGGTACGCGCCATGCGGTGATCGCCCCCTCCGCTGCCGCCCGGAACTCGCGACGCTCGCTCGGGGTCGCGCGCGCGATGCCCAGGGTCGCGGCCAGGGTAGACAGGCCCGAGCATTCCGCGACGACGGCCGCGAGCCACGCTTCCGTCGGCGTCGCCACCACCGACGACTTGTGCGCGCGGGCCTCGACCAGATGCTGCGCCGTCAGGATCGAGATCGCCTCGCGCACGGTGTTCGTGGCGACGTCGAGCTCCTTCGACAACGTCGAGACCTTCAGTGCTGCTCCCGGAGGCAGTTCGCCGGTCTCCATCTTGTGGATCAGTGCTTCCACGACCGACTCCAGCCGTGTGGGCACGGGTGTCGGCGCGTCCAGTTCCTTCCGATCGACGAGGCCGAGGATCTCGATCGACAGGAACGAGGAGGCACCACGTGCACCCCGCACCGACTCTGCCTCACTCACCGGGGAGCCGCCACTCTCCGGTCAGCGCCGCCCGCAGTCTCTCGACGGTCGTGATGCGGAAGAGCTCGAAGACGGCATCGCGTGCGGCGGCCCCGTCGCGGGCACGAAGCGCGTGTCGAAACGGCCCGATGAGCGCGCGCTGCTGCTCTCCGAGCCAGTCGGGGAGCGGACGATCCTGCACCGACCGACTCAGGTGCAGAACGAGGTTCCGGTCCAGGATCTCGGTCACGATCGCATTGTCGGCGAGTTCGATCATCTCGACCCAGAGGGCGAACCAGAGCCGCAGCCCGTCCGGCATCCCTCCGCGTGTGAGGTCGGAGTCCAGGATCGCCTGTACGCGGGCATCGAGGGAGTCGAGCTGGGCGTCGGTCAGGGTGGGCACCACCTTCGCGGCCGCATAGGCGATCAGCGCACCGGCCGCCTCCGCACGATCCGCCTGCGCCCGCAGATCGATCGGTGCAACCCTCGTGAAGCGGTTCGAGCTCATCTCGACCAGGCCCACATCGGCGAGCCGGATGAGCGCCTCCCGGATCGGCGTCCGTGAGACCCCGTATTCCGCCTGGAGGTCCTGATCGCGGATCTCTTCGAGCGGAGCCAGACGTCCGGTCACGATCTCCTGAGCCAGTCGGGCGTACACCTGGTCGCGGATCAGCGTGCGAGGACGAGCCTTCGTCGAGGGCTTCGGCTCGTCCGTCATACCGGCCAGACTAGCCAGCGCCCTCTCTTTTGTCTCTGCCCCTTCCGTCGACACCGCACCCTCATCCAGGAGTCGACACCCCTCCCGAATCGTGTTCCGAGACCGCGGCTTCGAGGGTCTCCTCGAGCTTCTCGACCTCTTCGGCATCGGCCGAAGGAGCAGTCCCCGAGGGTGATGTCACCGACAGGGCAGGTGAAGCACAGGCGGCGAGCGCGAGCGCAGAGGTGCTGAGCCCGACTGCGGCGAGGGCGAGCGCGAACCGAGGGCTGGGGTCGGGGCTCGGGTCGGTGTTGGAGGTGTGCGAAGTCACGGAATGGCCTTCTCTGGGAGGGGGAGATCCCATCGTCGCGGGACGGGGTGCTCGGCGCATCGGCCGGAGGTAGGGACGGGGTAGTACCCCAGGCGGATGTTTCGCGTGCGCTCGAAGACGATGGACCCCCGCCCGGTGCGGGCGGGGGTCGATCCGGTACGTGGACTACCGGGTCAGTTCGGCGCTGACGGGCTTCGGGATGAACATCGAGAAGACGAGGGCGCCGACGAGCACCGCCGCACCGGTGATCAGGGCGGCGACGTAACCGGTCGTCGCGCCCCCCGCCTCGGAGGCGAACGAGGTCTGCGCCGCGTAGATGACGACGAAGCTCAGTCCTGCCCCCAGGTTGATGGCACCGGTGTTCAGGCCGGGGAGCGAGCCGGGGCGGTCCTTCGGCGACAGCACGACACCCAGGCCGTTGAGCATGATGTTGCCGATCCCGGCGTAGGTGATGCCGACCGCGACGGAGAGGAGGAGCAGGACGAGTCGTGAGGAGGTCTCGACGTTGGCGACCATGAGCGCCAGCGCAACGACCGTTCCTCCGAGTCCGATCCGCAGCATGGTGCGGTATCCGACGGTGGCAGCGAGCCGGCCGCTGAGGGGTCCCATCAGGAGGCCGGCGAGGGCGTAGGGCATCAGGATCCACAGCGACACCTCCTCGGCGCTCATCGAGAGGTTCATCGCCGTGTCCTGCGCGAGCGCGGGAACCACACCGTTCATGATCGCGAAGATCCCCGACAGGGTGAGCAGCGAGGTGGCGCTCAATGCCCAGGTGGCTCGCTGCGTGAGCTGGGCCGTCGAGACGAGCGGATCGGCGATCTTCCCCTCGAGCTTCCAGAAGGAGGTGAACGTCACGACCGCGACGACCGCGAGAACGACCACGAGCACCATGTCGGCCTCACCGAGCCGGCCCAGTTCGTTGAGCGCGACGAGCATCGATCCCACCGAGATGACCAGCAGCAGCGATCCCCACCAGTCCATGCGCGGGCGGTCGTCTGCCATCGTCTCCGGGGCGAGGAATCGCACGGTGAGGGCGGCGACGATCGCCACGCCGGCCATCGTCCAGAAGATCGAGGCGAAGCCGTGGTTCGTCGCCAGGTATCCGCCGAGCAGCGCGTCGCCGCCGGCGATCCCTCCGTTGACCGCGGTGACGACGCCGAGCAGGGTTCCGTACACCTTCGGGTCCTTCACCGCCGCCCGCAGCATGATCAGGCAGAGCGGAACGACCGGTCCCGATACTCCCTGGATGAGGCGGCCGATGAAGAGCATGGGGACGTTGGTGGCCAGCGCCGCGACGACGCACCCCACGGCCATCACCACGAGCATTCCGACGAGGACGCGTCGGCGCCCGATCAGATCACCCAGGCGGGGAAGGAACAGGGTGAACAGCGCGGCCGCAGTGAAGAAGACGGTCTGTGTCGCGGCGATCTCGGTCGACGTCGCGTCGAGTTCGCGCTCCATCGTCACCAGCGCGGGGCTCAGCATGCTGGCGTTGAGCTGGAAGGCGAGGCATGCGGCGAGGAGGGCGATCATCAGCGACACCACGCTCGTTCGGGTGCGAACCGCATCTACTTGGTTGGTCATTGCTCACTTCTTCGTGTCGAATCGTTGGCTGTTCGCGTGCGTAATCCTTTACGCACGCCCTATCTTGGACTGATGGTGTCGACCGGCGGCACCGGTCAGGGTGTGAAGTCGTGGTGAAGAAGGCGTCCGTCACGCTGCACGAGGTGGCAGCCGCCGCCGGTGTCTCCATAGCGACCGTCTCGCGAGCCCTCAACGGCAAGGACCGCGTGTCCGGGCGTACCGCGGAGCATGTCGCCGAGGTGGCCGAGCGGCTCGGCTATCGGGTCAACCTCATCGGTCGTGGCCTGCGCGCCGGCACCGGGGCGACCATCGGCGTCGTGGTTCCGGTCATCAGCAACCCCTTCTACGGTGAGCTCATCCACCGCCTCGAGGACCACCTGCAACGCCGCGGCTTCGATCTCGTCATCGCGGACTCCCACGGCGAGGTCGACCGCGAACGCGACCGTCTTCGCATGCTGGTCGAGCGTCGCGTCGAGGGCATCTTCGTGGTCCCCTCGGACGCCGAGCTCTCGTTCGACGCCGTCGTGGACACCGCCCGACGAGTTCCCCTCGTGCAGCTCGACCGGCGCGTGATCGATCTTCCTGCGGACTTCGTGGGCGTGGACAACGACGCCGGCATCGACCTGGCCGTCGACCATGTGACCTCCCGCGGCGCGAGACGCGTCGTGCTCGTCTCGGGCAACGACGTCACCTCCGTGGGCCGTGAGCGACGCGCCGCGTTCGAGGCGACCGTGCGCACGCGCTCGTTGTCCCACGAGGAGAACATCTTCGGCGAGTACCTGCTCACGTTCGGCGAGAGGGCCGCAGAGGAGCTGCTGGGGCGCGGCGCTCTTCCCGATGCGATCATCGCCGGCGACGACCTCGTCGCAGCCGGGGCCATCGCGGCGTTGAAGCGCGCAGGCAAGAGCGTTCCTTCCGACGTGCAGGTGACCGGCTTCGACGGGACGATGCTCGCGGATGTGTGCGAGCCGCGCTTGACGACCGTCGTGCAGCCGTTCGACGAACTCGCCCGCGAGGCGACCGAGGCGCTCGTGCGGCGGATGGAAGATCCCGACGCTTCGTACGTGCTGAGCCGTCTCACGCCGAGTCTGCGCGTGGCCGAGTCGACCGCGCCCGTCGCACCGCGCTGAGCGTCAGGCCAGTGCGGCGACAGCATCCGTCACCAGGTTCCAGAACTTCGGCACGTCGAGGGTGATCGCGACGTCGGTGTTCGGCTCCTTGCCCAGCATGTCGTGCAGGTCGACGCAGGTCGCGCCCGCCGTGAACTCGCCCGTCGTCTCGATGTCGACGTGGCAGCGCTGAACGGAGGCCACGGCCCTGTCGATCGCGATGGCCACGGTGATGGGGTCGTGCAGAGGGCCTTCCGGCATCCCCTCCGCCTTCTCGTAGGTGCTGCAGAAGAAGCGCAGCAGTTCGACGCCGAAGGCCGATGTCTCGTTGCCGACCGCACCGATCCGCTGGATCACGTCTTCGGTGATCAGCGCCTGATGCGAGATGTTGAGCCCGACCATCGTCAGCGGCAGTCCGGAGGCGAACACCACCGCGGCCGCCTCGGGATCCGCCCAGGCGTTGAACTCCGGGTAGGCG
Organism: Microbacterium sp. NPDC058269; assembly: GCF_042881445.1. Lineage (NCBI taxonomy): Bacteria > Bacillati > Actinomycetota > Actinomycetes > Micrococcales > Microbacteriaceae > Microbacterium > Microbacterium sp. NPDC058269. The sequence goes on along the minus strand of NZ_JBHVXT010000001.1, from coordinate 1,421,264 downwards.
CCGACGTTGCCGCGGCCGGTCGAGCCGCCCATCCAGATGATCTCCTTGATCTGGGGCGCGACTTCCGGGTGCTGCTGCAGCAGGAGGGCGATGTTGGTGAGGGGGCCGGTGGGGATCAGTGTGATCGGCTCCGACGAGGCGGCGAGGGTGTCGGCCAGGAACTCGACGGCATGGCGAGGGTCCAGCGGCACAGTGGGCTCGGGGAGCGCGGGGCCGCCCAGGGCGTTCTCTCCATGGATCCACGCCCCGGGGGTCAGCTCGCGGGTGAGAGGCTTGTCGGCACCCGCGGCGACCGGCACGTTCTCGACCCCGGCGACGGTGAGGGCGATCCGCGCGTTGCGGGTCGTGTGCTCGAGGTAGCCGTTGCCGCCGACGGTCGTCACACCGCGCAGGTCGATGGCGTCGTTTCCGGCCGCGAGCCAGATCGCGAAGACGTCGTCGTGGCCCGGATCGCAGTCGAGAAGGACGGGAGTGGTCATGGTGCTCCTTTGCAGATGTTCGTGCGTAAACGTTTACACTTTCTCACGGGAACGTCAAGTCGACTGCGAAGCGCCCGTTCCTCTCCCGCCCCTCGATCCGAAAGCTGCCGCCATGGTCACTCCCGCTCTTCCGTCTCTCGTCGTCGTCGGCAGTGCGAACGTCGACGTCACCGCGTTCGTCGATCGCCTCCCCACTGCGGGTGAGACCGTGGCGGGAGGAAGACTCTCCCGCGATCTGGGCGGGAAGGGCGTGAATCAGGCCGTCGCCGCCGCGAAACTCGGGGGACGGGTGCGCATGATCGGCGCTGTCGGTGACGACGCCGACGGGTCTTGGACCCGCGAGGAGATGATGCGGGCCGGCGTCGACACGACCGGCCTACGGACCGTGGATGCCCCCACCGGGACGGCGCTGATCGTGGTGGACTCCGACGCCGAGAACCAGATCGCGGTCTGCCCCGGCGCGAACGACCTCCTGGCTCTCGACGGCGTGACCTTCCGAGAGGACGAGGCCGTGCTCATGCAGTTGGAGATCGCGCTCACCGTCGTCGAACAGGTCGCCGCCACCGCGACCGGCTTCATCGCGGTGAACGCCGCACCCGCCCAGCCGCTGCCCGAAGGACTGCTGCGCCGAGTGGACCTGTTCATCGTGAACGAGACCGAACGCGAGCTCATGCCCGAGCTCGCCAGTGCCGAACTCGTTGCCGTCACCTACGGAGCAGCCGGTGCGGCCCTGTATCGCCAGGGGGAGGAGGTCGCACGAGCCGACGGCGTCCGCGCGGAGGCCGTGAACACCGTCGGCGCGGGGGATGCGTTCTGCGCGGCTCTCGTGCTCGCGCTTCGCTCCGGACATGCACCGGCCGACGCGCTTGCAGCCGCCTGTGCAGTCGGATCCGCGGCCGTGTCGCACCTCTCGTCGCAGCCGCCGTTCGAGCACCTGAGCCACTACCTTCCGGCGCCGTGAGGTGCTGCAGCTCCGACGGCTCTACTCCCAGACGGTGATGGTCAGGTCCACGGAGTTCGCGTCGTAGCGAAGAACCTGGACTGCCGCGTACCGCTCCGACTGGAGCCGCACGCAGGTCGTCGGAGCTTCGAGCACGTGAGGATCGAGAGACGACTTCTTCGCCCACCCCGTCGCCGCGGCGCACGTCGCGTAGTCCGCGTTGCCCGAGGCCAGGACCACGGAAGAGACGCCATAGCTCACATCCAGAGTCTCTCCGTCGTAGGACAGCGCGTCGGAGTAGACGAAGTCTCCTGCATCGAAGTTCGGCAACGTCGAGTTGAGGTCGAGAGTGTCACCCCGCTTGGCGAGGGTGAGAGTGGCCGTCGCTCGGATGTCATGAACGTCTTCCGCGGCGACGGTGTAGGGCAGTGCCGCACGGAGTTCCTGATTCTCCTCGCGCAGCTCACTGATGACCTCTTGCCGAACCTCGAGTTTCGCGTTCGCGGAGTCCAGCTCCTGCTCCAGCTCGTCGATCCTCTGATCACGCACCGCGATGGTTCCATCTCGATCCACCACCGTGTTCACCAGCGGGATCAGCACCGCCGCGAAACTGATGACCGCGGCGGCCAGCGTGATCAGCGCGGCTCGCCACCCCATCAGAGAGGTACGGAATTCGCTGCGTTTCATGACCAGACACTAGCGGTCGACTCACCGGCGGTGGGCACCGCACCGAAGAACCGGATCGAAACGAAGAAGACCCGGCTTCCTCAACGGAACCGGGTCTTTCTCACACTCACATCGGATGAACTTCCGATACGCACATACTGTGCGCGAGGGGGGACTTGAACCCCCACGTCCTTACGGACACTGGCACCTGAAGCCAGCGCGTCTACCATTCCGCCACTCGCGCGAGTGTCTCGTTCCGAAGAACTCAACTTCCCAAAGATATCATGCGTTTTCGGCCTCGTTGCACATGCCTGGAGGGTCATCGGCGGCGTTCCCCCAGGACACCTGGCTACGATGTGTCTACCAGTCGGCATGCCAGAGGAGCCCAGTGGGACTACTTGACAGCTTTGAGAAGGGTCTCGAGCGCGCAGTAAACAGCGCGTTCGCCAAGACCTTCCGCAGCGGCATCCAGCCTGTGGAGATCGCTTCGGCGCTGCGGCGCGAAGCCGATACGAAGGCGGCGGTCGTGAGCCGCGACCGCATCATCGCGCCCAACAGCTTCGTCGTGCGTCTGAGTGCCGACGATGCGGAGCGGATGCGCGGACTCGGCGGCGCCCTCACCGACGAGCTGCATGCTCTTCTCACCAAGCACGCAAAGTCGCAGGGGTACAGCTTCGCCGGCCCGCTCTCGATCAACCTCGAAGCCGACGAGAAGGTCGCCACCGGCACGGTGCGCGTGGGTTCCGGCACGGTCGAGGGTCGCGTCAGCTGGCAGGCCGTGGTCGACGTCGACGGGCGTCGCCACTCGATCTCCCGCGCCCGCACGGTGATCGGACGCGGTTCGGATGCCGACATCACGATCGCCGATGCCGGTTCGAGCCGCAAGCACGTCGAGATCCTGTGGGACGGCGAGCGCGCCATGATGCGCGACCTGGGCTCGACCAACGGGACGAAGGTCAACGGGCAGAAGCTGCGCGAAGCAGCGCTCCCCACCGACACCACGATCACGATCGGACGCACCGACCTGGTCTTCCGCATCGTTCCCGTGGCCGCGCCCTCGCGTCCGGCCCCCCGGGACGACGACGCCACCCGAGCGTTCGGAGCCCTCGGTTGAGTGAACTGATCCTCCTTCTTCTCCGCATCGGGTTCCTCCTCCTGATGTGGTTCTTCGTGTTCGGGGTCGTGTATTCGCTGCGCGCCGACCTCTTCGGCGTGCGGGTGCGCAAGCTCCCCGCCGAGGCGACGGCTGGAGCGCCCGCCGCGGCACCGACCGCCGCCCCTGCCGCACCTGTCGCGAAGCCCGCATCCGCCCGCCCGTCCACCGGTCCGGCCACAGTTGCCACCGCCAAGCGCCTCGTCATCACCTCGGGGCCCAAGGCGGGCCTGGAGCTTCCGCTCAGCGCCGACTCGCTCACGATCGGCCGCTCCAGCGAGTCCGCCCTCGTGATCCGCGACGACTACACGTCCAGCCACCACGCGCGTCTGATGCTGCGCGGTGACAGCTGGGCGATCCAGGACCTCGACTCCACCAACGGCACCTTCGTCGCAGGCCAGCGCGTGACCGGCTCGCCTGTCGCCCTCTCGCTCGGCACCCCCATCAAGGTGGGCGCCACGACCTTCGAGCTGCGAGCCTGACGCCGGCATGGTCTTCGAAGGCTCGAGCGTCGCGATCTCCCACACCGGGAAGGTCCGCTCCAACAACCAGGATTCCGGCTATTCCGGGGCGAACCTCTTCGTCGTCGCCGACGGCATGGGCGGTCACGCCGGCGGTGACGTCGCCTCGAGCATCGCGATCCAGCGCCTGGAGCCGCTCGACCAGCCCTATGCGTCGACGGAAGACGCGCAGGCCTCACTGCAGGCCGCGGCGACCACGGCGGCGGGCGATCTCATCCGCGCCGCGAAGGACCGCCCGGAGCTCGCCGGTCTCGGCACCACGGTCAGCGCGATCATCATGGTCGACGAGTACGCGGTCATCGGCCACATCGGCGACTCGCGCATCTACCTCTACCGCGACGACGCCCTGACGCAGATCACCGCCGACCACACCTTCGTGCAGCGCCTGGTCGACTCGGGCCGCATCACCCCGGAGGAGGCCCGCTACCACCCCCGCCGCTCCGTGCTCATGCGCGTGCTCAGCGACATGGACTCCGACCCCGAGCTCGACATGTTCGTCATGCACACGCAGCCCGGCGACCGGTGGCTGCTCTGCTCCGACGGCCTCTCCGGCGTGGTCGACGAGCCCCACATCCTCAAGGCCATGCAGCTCGGCCTCGCTCCGGGACGCACGGCCGACAACCTCCTCAAGCAGGCGCTCGACGGCGGAGCGCCCGACAACGTCACGATCGTCCTGGTCGACGTCGGCGGACAGCACCCGATCCACTCGGGCACGCCCACCATCGTCGGCTCGGCCTCGAACCCCGACGGCATATACGTGCCGCCCGTGCGCCCTCCACGCGGCAACTGGCTGCACCCGGTGCGCCAGGCCGCGAACGAGCCGAGCCACTTCGAACCCGCCCCCGAGTATCTCGAGGAGCTCATCGAAGAGGATCGCCGCCGCGCCAAGCGCCGCCGCCTCGGTTGGATCGCGGGTGCTCTCGTAGTGGTCGTGATGCTCGGCGTCGCCGCCTTCGCCGCATACAGCTGGACCCAGACGCGCTACTTCATCGGCGCCGACGAGGACAGCGTGGTGATCTTCCAGGGGGTGCAGCAGAACATCGGTCCGGTCACGCTGTCGACCCCGATCGAAGACACCGACATCCTCCTCGCGAACCTGCCTCCGTATCAGCGGGCATCGGTGGAGCGCACCATCACCGCGCGCTCGCTGTCCGACGCGATGGCGATCGTCGACCGACTCCGTGCGGGTGCCGACGCGAACGTGATCGAGCAGACGCCGCTGCCCACCCCCATGCCGACTCCTGTCGACACCCCGGCCGGGGGTGAGGGATGAGCACCGACGTCTCGGCCGACACCAGCGTCATCAAGGCCCTCAAGCGCATCCGTATGCCGCAGAACCAGCGCAACCGCGAGTTCTGGCTGCTGCTCTTCGCGTGTGCGATCAGCGGCGCCGCCCTCACGCTCGTACAGCTGGGCGCACTCGGTGTGATCGACCCGATGATCCTCGCGATCGGCGGAGGCCTCGCCGCCCTCGCCTTCGCCCTGCACATCGTGCTGCGCTTCGTCGCGTCCGACGCCGATCCGTTCGTGGTGCCGATCGCGACCCTGCTCACCGGGCTCGGCATCGCGATGATCTATCGCATCGACATTGCCTTCAAGAACACCGGCTGGAACGCCTATTCGACCAAGCAGCTGGCGTGGACCGCGATCTCGCTCGCGGGTGCGATCGCGGTCGTCATCCTGCTGCGCAACTACCGCATCCTGTTCCGGTACACCTACATCTTCGGCCTCGCCGGAATCCTGCTCCTGCTTCTGCCGTTCGTCCCGGGTCTGCGCATCCCCGACGCGAACGCGGCGGTCTGGGTGTCGCTCGGCGGTGCGTTCGCCTTCCAGCCGGGTGAGCTCGCGAAGATCTGCCTGGCCATCTTCTTCGCCGGATACCTCGTGCGCACCCGCGAGAGCCTGACGTCGGTCGGCAAGCGGGTCCTGGGCATCACGTGGCCGCGCATGCGCGAGCTCGGGCCCGTGCTCGTCGTCTGGCTCATCTCGCTGGGAATCATCGTGTTCCAGCGCGACCTCGGCACCGGAACCCTGATCTTCGGGATGTTCGTCGCGATGCTCTACGTCGCGACCGGCAAGACCAGCTGGGTGTTGATCGGCCTGGCCCTCGTGGTCGCCGGTGTCGCGCTCGCGACGCAGATCCTCAGCTACGTGCAGGGTCGCTTCATCAACTGGCTCTTCCTCTTCGACGCGAGCCAGGTCGACCCCGACGGTGCCGGCTACCAGCCCATGCAGGGGCTCTTCGGCCTCGCACGCGGCGGTCTCATGGGCACCGGTTGGGGTCAGGGCCGCCCCGAGGTCACTCCGCTCGCACACAGCGACTACATCATCACCAGCCTCGGCGAGGAACTCGGCTTGATCGGGCTGTTCGCTATCCTCTGCCTCTACATGGTGTTCGTCAGCCGCGGCATGCGCATCGGCCTCGCGGGTCAGGACGACTTCGGCAAGCTGCTCGCCACCGGACTCTCGTTCACGATCGCACTGCAGGTGTTCATCATGGTCGGCGGTGTCACCCGCCTCATCCCGCTGACCGGTCTGACCACCCCGTTCCTCGCCGCGGGTGGCTCCTCCCTCGTGGCCAACTGGCTCATCGTGGCACTGCTGCTGCGCATCTCCGACGGCGTCCGTCGTCAGCCCCGGGTGGTGATCGGCTGACATGACCAAGGAACTCCGTCGTCTCAGCATCATCATGCTGTTCATGTTCATCGCGCTGTTCGCGGCGACCAGCTGGATCCAGGTCGTCGAGGCCGATGCGCTGGCCCAGAACAGCAACAACAAGCGCACCAGGCTCGACAGCTACGAGATCCAGCGCGGATCGATCATCGTCGACGGGGTCGCGATCGCCAGCTCCGTGCCCAGTGACGACCGGTACCAGTTCCAGCGCGTCTACTCGGATGCGCCGATGTGGGAGCCGGTGACCGGCTACTTCAACCCGGCTCTGGGCTCGAGCACCGGCATCGAGAAGGCCATGAACGCCGAACTCTCCGGCACGGGGTCGAACGCGTTCCTCGGCGAGGTCGAACGCATCCTGTCGGGCCAGCCGCAGCGCGGTTACAGCGTCGAGCTCTCGCTGAACACGGCCGCGCAGCAGGCCGCCTATGAAGCGCTCGGCGACCTCAAGGGTGCGGTCGTGGCGATGGACCCGAAGACCGGTCGCATCCTCGCGATGGTCTCGACTCCCGGGTTCGACACCAACCTGATGGCCACCCACGACGCGGATGCCGCGAATGCGACGTACGACCAGCTCGTCGCCGACGCGAACAAGCCCCTCTCCAACCGCGCGATCGCCGGCGACCTGAACCCTCCCGGTTCGACGTTCAAGGTCGTCGTCGCGGCTGCTGCCTACGCCAGCGGCAACTGGACCCCGGACTCGACGCTGCCGAACCCGATCGCCTACACCCTGCCCGGCTCGACGAACCGTGTCTCCAATGCGTGGGGCGGCACCTGCGGCCCCGGCGAGACGGTCACGATCGCCGAGGCGATCCGCCTCAGCTGCAACATCCCGATGGCCGAACTCGCCGTCGAGCTCGGTGACGACACCATCCGCGAGATGGCCGACAAGCTGGGGTTCAACCAGTCCTTCGACACGCCGCTGACGTCGACGCCCTCGAGCTACCCGCGCGCCCTCGACGACGCACAGACCGCCCTGACCGGATTCGGCCAGGGGAAGGTCACCGCGACCCCGCTGCAGATGGCCATGGTCTCCGCAGGACTCGCCAACGACGGCATCGTGATGAACCCGCGCATGGTCGACGCCGTCATCGGGAACGACCTCTCTGTCATCAAGGCGTTCCAGGACAGCGAATTCGGACGTGCGATGGAGGCCGACGTAGCGAACGACGTCACCGCGGCGATGGTCGCGAGCGTCGCAACGGGCGCAGCCCAGGGTGCAAGAATAGACGGGATCGACGTGGCCGGTAAGACGGGCACCGCAGAGAACGGAAACAGGCCGCACACGTTGTGGTTCACCGGCTTCGCGCCGGCGAACGACCCCGCGGTCGCAGTAGCGGTCGTCGTCGAAGACGGCGGCGGACAGGGACAATCAGGTAGCGGCGACACCATCGCCGCTCCGATTGCGAAGAAGGTCATAGAGGCGGTGCTGGGCAGATGAGGCCGACGCAGGGTGTGTCGTTCGGTGGTCGTTACGAGCTGCAGTCGCGTATCGCGATCGGTGGCATGGGCGAGGTGTGGGAAGCGACGGATCACGTCATCGGACGTACCGTCGCCATCAAGATCCTCAAGGACGAGTACATGGGGGACCCCGGGTTCCTCGAGCGTTTCCGTGCCGAGGCTCGGCACGCCGCTCTCGTCAACCATGAGGGCATCGCCAGCGTGTTCGACTACGGCGAGGAGAACGGCAGCGCCTACCTCGTCATGGAGCTGGTGCCCGGCGAGGCGCTCTCGACCGTGCTCGAGCGCGACGGTGCGCTGAGTGCCGACAAGACGCTCGACATCGTCGCCCAGACGGCTTCCGCTCTGCAGGCGGCTCACGCCGCGGGTCTCGTCCACCGTGACATCAAGCCGGGAAACCTGCTGATCACGCCGGACGGCCGCGTGAAGATCACCGACTTCGGCATCGCGCGCATCGCCGACCAGGTGCCGCTCACCGCGACCGGCCAGGTCATGGGCACCGTGCAGTATCTGTCGCCCGAGCAGGCCTCCGGACACCCGGCATCGCCGGCGACCGACACCTACTCGCTCGGCATCGTCGCGTACGAGTGCCTGGCCGGCAAGCGCCCGTTCACGGGCGAGTCGCAGGTGGCCATCGCGATGGCGCAGATCAACGAGCAGCCGCCGCCCCTGCCTCCGACCGTCCCGATCCCGGTGCAGAACCTGGTCATGGCGATGATCGCCAAGAAGCCCAGCGATCGCCCCTCGTCGTCCGCGACGGTGGCACGTGCGGCCCAGGCCCTTCGCCGCGGCGACCTGAACTCGGCGGCGATCGCCGTCCCCGCGATCGCGACCGGTGGTGTTGCCGGTGGCGACGACGCGACCCGGCTCCTGAACGCGTCGGGCGACGACGGCACCACGCGTATCCTTCCCACGACCGCCCAGCTCCCCACCGAGGAAGCCGCGGAAGAGGAGAAGAAGAAGAAGCGCAGTCCCTGGACCTGGCCGCTGATCGCGCTGATCGCGCTGCTGGTGATCGTGCTCGGCGGCACGGTGTGGGCGATGCTGGCGAACCAGGGCGGCGACGCCGATCCCACGGGATCCCCGAGCAGCAAGCCGACCCAGACGCAGACGACCCCACCGCCCACCACGCCGACGCCCGAGGTGACTCGAGTCGACGTGACCGCGCTGGGGCTGGAAGGCATGGACTGCGGTACCGCCACGTCCACCCTCAAGGGCGCAGGTTTCAACAGCGAGATCACCTGCGTCGAAGGCGATCCGGCTCCCACCGACGAAGCCGTCGGAACGGTCTATCGCGTGGCACCCACCGGCAACGTCGAGACCACGCAGGCGATCACCCTCACGATCCATGCCGCTCGCGCCGGCGTGCCGACGCCGACCGATGCTCCGACCATCACAGGAAACCCGGTCGCCGGCTCGACGGTGACCATCTCCTGGGGCACCGGGTTCACATGCCCCAGTGGCACGACGCTGTCGGGGTACGTCGTCTCGGTCCAGAACGGCACCTTCGTGTCGGGCGGCCCGAACTTCCAGCCGACGCAGCGCAACGCGCAGGTGAAGGTCGCCGATGCCGAGGGCCAGCAGCTCATCGTCACCTACCAGGGCATGTGCTCCGGTGGCGACCAGCGCACCTCTGCCGCGTCGCCGCCTCTGTCGGTCACGATCACGGCGGCCACAGACCCCGGCGACGGGAACAACGGCACTGCCGGGTAACCTGTAATTCAGTTTCAGCACGCGTAGTTTTCCAGGGGGGTCATCCGTGTCCACAGAGCCACGAGTCATCGCGGGCCGGTACCGCGTCGACGAGCTCATCGGGCATGGCGGAATGGCGAAGGTGTACCGCGGGTACGACCTGACGCTCGGCCGTGAGGTCGCGATCAAGATCCTCGACGCCGACCTGGCGCGCGACACCACGTTCCGCAACCGGTTCCGGCTCGAGGCGCAGGCGGCCTCGCGCATGTCGCATCCGTCGATCGTCCGCGTGTTCGACGCCGGTGACCCTTCGACGAGCGAAGTCGGCTCCGACGAACCGCCCTACATCGTGATGGAGCTCGTCAAGGGCACCCTCCTCAAGGACATCATCTCCGCCGGGCCCGTGCCTGCGGTCGACGCGGTGCGCTACGTCGACGGCATCCTCGAGGCGCTCGACTACTCCCACCGCGCCGGTGTCGTGCACCGCGATATCAAGCCCGGCAACGTCATGGTCACCGACAAGGGCCAGGTCAAGGTGATGGACTTCGGCATCGCCCGAGCCGTCTCCGACTCGTCGTCGACCGTGGCGGAGACCACCCAGATCATCGGCACGGCCGCCTACTTCTCACCGGAACAGGCGAAGGGGGAGCCCGTCGATGCACGGGCCGACCTCTACTCCACCGGTGTCGTGTTGTACGAGCTGCTCACGGGGCGTCAGCCGTTCCGGGGCGAGTCACCGGTGGCGGTCGCGTACCAGCACGTCAGCGAGACTCCTGTTCCGCCGACCGAGGTGAACGAGGAAGCCCCCAAGACTCTCGACCCGATCGTGCTCCGCGCCCTCGCGAAAGATCCGTACCAGCGGTATCCGGATGCCGCGCACTTCCGCGCGGCACTGGATTCCGCCATGACCGGCAGCGCCCCGACCCGGAAAGAGCTCGGCGCTCTGACGAGCGAGCTGTACGGCGCGAGCCCGCGGCAGGCACAGGAGACTGCGCGATCGCTGCGTCAGCTGAGCACCGACACCACCATGACCCGAACCCAGTCCGGTCCGCCGGTGGCGTGGATCTGGGCGGGTGTGGCCTTGCTCGCGGTGCTGTTGGCCTCGGTGCTGTTCTGGGTCGTCACGATCAGCATGCGGCCCACCGATGTGTCGAGCACGTCGCGGACGATCCCGAACCTCGTCAACGTCTCTTCAGAGCGCGCACAGGACGATCTCGCCAAGCTCGACCTCTCGTCGAAGATCGTCATCGAGACGAGTTCCGAGGTCACGGAAGGCAACGTCATCCGCACCGACCCCGAGGCAGGCGTGTCGGTAGAAGAGGGCTCAACGGTCACGCTGTACGTCTCCAAGGGTGAGGAGACGGTGGTCATGCCGAAGATCGAGGGCATGGCGCTCAATGACGCCAAGAACGCGTTGTCGGCGGCAGGCCTCGAGCTCGGAACCGTCATCCAACGCAACGACAAGGCACTGGCCGCGAATACCGTCATCTCCGCGAGCGAGAAGGCCGACACCGAGCTGGATCCCGGAACCGTCATCAACCTGGTCGTGGCCAGCGGAAAAGTCACCTTGACCGACCTCGTCGGCTGGACCGTCGATGCCGCCACGACCAACCTCACCGATCTCGGTCTGGTCGCCGTGCCCACTGAGACGGCCGACTGCCCGACGACGGAGCCCGCTACGGTTCGCTCCATGTCGGTGGCGCCCGGTGACGTTCCGGTCGGCTCGTCGGTCCAGATCTTCTTCTGCACCGGCTAGCGTTCCCGAGTCGGAGAGTCGACCCGGAGGACGTTCACCGGGTCAGCGGGTGCAGGTGTTCCGCGCGCGCCACGGCGTTCTCGTCGCCGCACAGCTCGAGCCAGTTCGCCAGGATCCGGTAGCCTCCCTCGGTGAGCACGCTCTCCGGGTGGAACTGCACGCCCCAGAGGGGCAGCTCCCGGTGAGCCAGCGCCATCACCGTGCCGTTCGCCGTCCACGCCGTCACGACGACTTCGGCGGGCAGGTCGGACGCCGCGAGCGCGAGGGAGTGATATCGACCAGCCTCGAACGGCGAGGGGATGCCGGCGAACAGGGAGGATCCGTCGTGCGTGACCGCCGAGGCCATCCCATGCATGAGCTCGGGCGCCGCGGTGACCGGTGCTCCGAACGCCTCGCCGATCGTCTGATGCCCGAGACAGACGCCGAGCGTCGGGATCCGCAGCCGCGTGGCGGTGCGCACCGCGTCGAGCGAGGCACCGGCGTCAGCGGGGGCACCCGGGCCGGGAGAGAGCATCAACGCGTCGTACTCGGGGAGCATTCGCTCGAGTCGTGCGGCGTCGGTGGCATCGGACTCGATCATCACGGTGTCGGCACCGAGCTCGCTCAGGTATCCGACCAGTGTGTGCACGAAGCTGTCGTGGTTGTCGACCACGAGCACTCGCGTCATTCGACGTCGACCTCGCCCGGGGCGATGATCGGGCTCACCCAGGGGAAGACGTACCAGAACAGTCCGTAGAGCACGGCCGCGATGACGACCACGAGGATGAGCACGCGCAACCACCACGGACCGGGCAGCAGGCGCCAGAGTGCGGCGTACATCAGTCTTCTCCCTTGCGGACGTCCACGATCACACCGAGGGTGCGGCCGGTGGGGGCGGCGGATCGGTGAGTGCGGTCGGCGGCCCCTCGGCGCGGGGCTGGAAGCTCTCGAACACCCCGTAGGCCACGATGCGCTCGGCCAGGGAGTAGAGGGGGGAGCAGGCGGTGAGGGTGATGTACTGCTCCCCCGTCTGCTGCTCCGGCATCTGCGGCACGTCGGCGAGCACATCGGTCTGGGTGGGCTTCACATACTCGAGGGTCCGGAACCGGTATGTGTACCAGCCGTCCGGCGTCTCGACGACGATGGCGTCGTCGAGCTGAAGCTTGTCGAGCTGGTTGAAGGGCTTTCCCCAGGTGGTGCGGTGTCCGGCCAGTGAGAAGTTGCCGACTTCTCCCGGCATCTTCGAGTTCGTGTAGACGCCGATGCCCTGCTGGTCGAGGGTGCGCGCACGGCTCGTGCCCCCGAAGATCCCGAAGTTGTAGTCGGCCCCGAAACGCGGGATGTGCATCTGTCCGAACCACTGTGCATCGGCCGGGGCTGCAGGCACAGGAGGGACGTACGTGGTGGCGCCGTCGTCATCCTCGACGACCGGCGGAAGCTCGGGAGGATCGGCCTGCGCGAGCGCCTGCGAGACGGCCGCACCCTCGTCGTTCTTCTGGGCACTGATGATGATGTCGCCGATCCACATCTGCCAGGCGACGAAGAGGAGGACGACCACACCGGCGGTGAGGAGAAGTTCACCGAGGACGCTCGCGAACGTCGCGCGAGAGCGTGGTCGCTGTCGCCGCGGACGTCGCCCCCCAGGCGCGACGGATGCAGTCATGCGGTGATCATATCCGGGAACGCTGAGCGGATGCCGTGGCTTCCCCGTCTCCGCGGGCAGCGCGGCCTCGTCGGAGGACAGGTCTCATGGGTACAATGACGGAATGGCACGTGACCGCAAGACTGAAGAACCCGCCGTCGAGCGCGCCGAAGGCGACGCCGCTCCCAACGCCGTGTGGTTCAAGCCGGTGATGATCGGCTTCATGCTCCTGGGTCTCGTCTGGATCCTGGTCTTCTACATCTCCGGTATGCAGTACCCGATCCCGGGTCTCTCCAACTGGAACCTGGCGATCGGGCTCGGCATCGCGCTGATCGGCTTCCTGATGACCACCCGCTGGCGCTGACGCCTCACCGCTTCTTCCAGAAAGGCCCTCTCGCGATGCGAGAGGGCCTTTCTCATGTCAGGAGCGAAGAGGACTCACGTGAGGGCGTGCGTGGATTTCCGGAGCCGAGCATCGGGAGGGGCCCGCGAAGCGGGAGGGAACCCGCTCTGCGAGCGAAGGAAATCCACGCACGCCCGTCCCACAGGTCAGCAAGAGCGAAAGTTATCCACAGCCCTGTCCACAGCCTGGGGAGAATTACACCGGTGTTATTCACAGGGGTTAACAACCCTGTTAACAACTCGGGATCAGGACAAAAGAATGAGCGGCGGCACGAACGCCACCACAACGATCAACAGGACGACCAATGCGGAGAGCAGCACGATCTGCCAGGTTCGCTGGTCTCGGCGCTTCGTCTTGACCAGGATGAGGGCGACGAGGGCGCCGACGATGGCACCGCCCAGGTGCGCCTGCCAGGAGATTCCCCCGGCGAAGAAGCCGAAGGCGAAGTTGATACCGAGGATGACGAGGATCCCGGTCACGTTCGCGCCGATGTGCCGCCCGATGATCAGCAGCGATGCCAGGAGCCCGAAGATCGCGCCGGATGCTCCGACGGTCCACGTGCCGGGCGCGAGGATGGCGACCATCACCGACCCGCCGAGGCCACTGATCAGGTATAGCGCGAGGTAGCGGACTCGGCCGAGCATGGGCTCGAGGCTCTGCCCCAGCATCCACAGCGCGAGCATGTTCAGCGCGAGGTGGACGAACCCCCCGTGGACGAAGAGCGCGGTCAGCAAGCGCCAGGGCTCGAAAGGGATTCCGAAGAGGTTCGGGTACAGGTACGGCGCGTAGAAGCCCAGCGCCTGCGTGATCGGGCCGTTGAACCCGGGGATCAACTGCACCAAGCCGATGAAGGACGTGACCGCGAGCAGCGCGTAGGTGACGACCGGCTTTCCGCCGCGCCCCAGCGCCATGGTCGCGCCGCTTCCGCCGCCCCACCGACGCGCCGCCTTCTTCTGTGCAGGCGTGCGGTTCTTGCGATCGGCGTTCATGCACTCGGGGCAGATGACGCCGACGGGCGCCTGGGTCTGGCACTCGGGGCAGATGGTGCGCATGCACCGCTGGCAGAGCACGAAGCTCTGCCGATCCGGATGCCGGTAGCAGAAGTTGTCGCGATTGCTCGTGAACTCAGGCGTGGTCATCCGGATCGGCCGCAGCTGTCGTCAGGCCGCGACGATGTCGATCGACTGCAGCACGACCGGCTCGACGGGACGGTCGCCCGCACCGGTCTGCACAGCGCCGATCGCGTCGACGACGGCCTTGGAAGCGTCATCGGCGACCTCGCCGAAGATCGTGTGCTTGCCCTGCAGCCACGGCGTCGGGTCGGTGGTGATGAAGAACTGCGAGCCGTTGGTGCCTTCGGGCTTGCCGGTGATGGCGTTGCGACGGAGGCCGGCGTTGGCCATGGCGAGGATGTAGGGCTCGTTGAAGTTGAGCTCCATGTTGATCTCGTCGTCGAAGTTGTAGCCGGGGCCGCCGACGCCCTGTCCGAGCGGATCGCCGCCCTGGATCATGAAGTTCGGGATGATGCGGTGGAAGATGACGTCCTTGTAGAGGGGTCCCTCGCCGGGCTTGCCGGTGGCGGGATCGGTCCACTCCTGAGTGCCGTCGGCGAGGCCGACGAAGTTCTTGACCGTCTTCGGGGCGTGATCACCGAAGAGGTTGATGACGATGTCACCGTGGTTGGTGTGCAGGGTTGCGACATGAGAAGCGTGAGCCATGCCCTCATTCTCGCAGAGCTTCCGGTGAGTTGGCCGTGGTGACTACCCCTGTTCGGACGAAGAAGCAAGGGTCGGGCGATTCCCGCCCGGCTTCCAGCCTCTCGTGGCAAGATGGGGAACCCGTACTCCAATGGACAGGAGAGCATCGTGAGCCTCAGCCGCAAGCGGAAGAAGGAACTGCGTCGTCTTCAGAACGACGCGAACCAGCTCTGGGAGAACCAGCAGGTGCTCGTCGGTCACGCCGCCGATGTCGCCCGTGAGGCCGGCCGTCAGCTCGGCAACCTCAATCGTGAGCAGGTCGTGCCGGTCATCCAGGACACGTACAACCGTCGTGTCGCCCCGGTCGTCGACCGTGGCGTGAAGCTCGGCAAGCACGTCGTCGACGACAAGTTCGTGCCGATCGTGGGCGGAGTGGTCGGTTCGGCTCTCACCGCCTGGGACGTCGCGAACGCCAAGCGTCACGGCGTCGCCGTGCAGGTACGCAAAGCCACCAAGCCGCAGAAGTCGGGCCCGGGCCTCGGTTCGGTCATCGCGATCATCCTCGGTGCCGCTGCGGCCGTCGGCGTTCTCTACGCCGCCTGGCAGGCGCTGCGTGCCGACGATGAGCTCTGGGTCGCGGACGACCCGCTCGCCGCACCCGACGCGTGAACCCGTCTGATCCCGCCTCCGTCGCCTCTGGTGGCGGGGGCGATCAGCATGTGCGGGTGCGGGAGGCTGCCGCTGCTCGCGGGCTCGACATCGAGATTCGCGAGCGCCCGGCCGCCGGCAGCCTCTTCGAGGCGGCCGAGCTGCTCGGCATCCCCGCCTCAGGCATCGTGAAGACCCTCGTCGTGAAGCGGTCGGACGACACCTTCCTGTTCGCGCTCGTGCCCGGCGGCCGCTCGATCTCCTGGCCGAAGCTGCGCGCTCTGGTCGGCGTCAACAAGCTGCGACTGCCGGAGCCCGCGCTCGCGCTCGCGGCGACCGGGTACGAACGAGGCACCATCGTGCCGATCGGCAGCAGCACCGATTGGCCGATCTACGCCGACGAGTCGATCGTCGGTCAGCGCATCGCCATGGGTGCGGGGGCTCACGGATACAGCCTGTTCGTCGAAGCCGACGATCTGATCGCGGCCTACGGCGCCACGGTCGCCGACATCTCGGTTCCCGAAGAACACTGATCCGCGGGAGCGAGCCGGGTCGTCCGCTTCAGAGGATACCGGCCATCCTCAGCGCGATATCGACCAGTTTCACGCGCTGCAGCTCCGCGACCGACTTCAGCGGGAACCACTCGGCCATGTCCGTCGAACCGCCGGTCTCGAAGCGCAGCTTGCCGCCCGTGACCTCGGCGCGATAGAGGATGCGCAGCGTGTGCAGAGGCTCAGCAGCCTTCTGCACGCGACGGCCCGCAGGGATGACGCGGGAGTGGATGCCGAGGAGCTCACCCACCTTGACGGTGTAGCCGGTCTCTTCGCGAAGCTCACGCCGCACGGCATCCTCCGGTGACTCGCCCGCCTCGAGTCCGCCTCCCGGCATCGTCCAGGCCACGCGGCGACCTTCGGTCCAGCGCGCCAACAGCAGCCGCCCGTCGTCATCGGTGACGACCGCGTACGCCGCTACCCGCAGGTCCATGGATCACACACTATCCGTCGGCGATGGCAGTCGATGACCGCGCGTCAGAGCACTCGGATACCACCCACGTAAGTGGCCTTCACGAGCGTCTCCGCGAGCTCCTCGGACGAGACCGTGACGGGGTCGCGGTCCATGACGATGAAGTCGGCGAGGAGTCCGGGTGCGAGGGCACCCACCTCGTGATCACTGAAGAGCTGCCAGGCCGCGTTGGCCGTGTGCGCCAGGAGCGCCTGCTCCCTCCCGACCGCCGCGCCGCCCGGCATCCGGTATCCGTTGCGAGTGATGCGCGTCTCGGCCACGGCCATGTTGCGGAAGGGTTCGTTCGGAGTGACCCACCCGTCGTTGTGGAACGTCGCGCGGTGTCCGGCCGCGAACGCGGCCCCGGCATCCGCCCAGGCGCCGCCGTGCTCCGGGCCGAAGAGGTCATCGACGAGAACCTCACCCCAGTATGTGATGTGGTCGACGAACAGGCTCACGGTGACCCCCAGCGACGCCGCGCGTTCGAACTGCGCCGGCGTCATCGCACCGCAGTGCTCCACCCGGAACCGGTGATCGGTGAGACCGTGTCGCGCGATGATCTGCGCGTAGACGTCGAGGGTCGCGTCGATCGCGGAGTCGCCGTGCGCATGGCAGGCCAACTGCCAGCCCGCAGCGGCATAGGGCTCGGCGATGGCCGACAGCTCGTCCGGCGTGTAGTTCGCGTGCCCGATGTGGTTCGGCTCGAGCCCAAGCCCACGGGTCGCCGGTGTGTCGAGATAGGGGAACGACGTCGCGATGTTTCCTACCCAGGGCGAACCGTCCGACCACGTCTTCACACCCGTCTGGCGGAACAACGGATCCTGGTCGCCTCGCGCCGCCGGTCTACCGCCCGGACGTGACATCTCGTACCACCGCAGCCGCACGGGCATCGAACCCTGGGCGCGAAGGGCCTCGATGAGCGGGTTGAGTCCGGGATTCCACGACAGGTCGGACACGGTGGTGATGCCGCGAGAAGCCAGATCGCGCAGGTGTGCAGGAAGGATTCGGGGGAGATGCTGCTGCGCCTTCGCGAGCATCGGGGCGACGACCATCTCGACGGCGGCCGCCTCGAGTGCGACACCGGTCAGTTCCCCCTCCGCATCCCGACCGAACGAAGCCCCGGTCGGATCGGGTGTGCTGCGGTCGATGCCTGCGGCACGCGCGGCCGCGGTGTTGAAGTAGACGGAGTGCCCGGAGTTGTGGAGCACGACCAGAGGAACGGCGCCGGCGAGTCCATCGAGGAAATGGATGTCGGGATCGGGAAGTCCGCGTTGCAGCAGCGAGTCCCATCCGTTCGCGAAGACGGCTTCCCCTCCAGCGTCCGCGATCGCCGTGCGCAGGACGGCGAGTACTCCCTCAGCCCGGGGGACGACCACAGGACGAAGGTCGACGACCAGATCGGACAGCAGGATCGCCGCGAAGCCGGGGTGTCCGTGCGGCTCGATCAGTCCGGGCATCACCCACCCGTCGAGCGAGACCACGTCGGCATCGGGGTGGCTGCTGCGGACGTCGTCCGCTGACCCGATGTCCACGATCACGCCGTCGTCCACAACCATGGCTTCGACTTCGATGTCGATACTCGGCACGAGCGGACGGATACGGCCGGTGAAGACAGTCGTCATGGCGTCAGTCTGTCAGCCGGGAGCGCCGCTACGCAGATCGATCACGAATCGAGAAGCACATCGGCGTCCGGCATCCGTAGTGTGATCTCCACACCGGAAGCACGTCGAGAGGACCGATCATGGCCGAGAAAGAGAAGAACTTCAGCGCCGAGGAACGCGAGGCCATGCAGGCCGCAGCGAAGGAAGCGCGCACACGGCGCTCCCGTGCGAAGAAGTCGCCGGAGGAGCTTCGGGCCGCGGGGGAGGCCGACATCAAGGAGGCCATCGAGAAGCTCACCCCCGAGGACCAGGCCCTGTCGAACAAGCTGCACGCCCTGGTCTCCGAGGTCGCCCCGGAGCTCGTGCCGCGCACCTACTACGGGATGCCGGCGTGGGGTCGCGACGGAAAGGTGCTCTGCTTCTTCCAGCCGGCGAGCAAGTTCAAGGTGCGCTACGGCACGTTCGGCTTCGAGCCCATCTCGAACCTCGACGATGGCACGGTCTGGCCGACCGCGTACGCGGTGACCGACCTCACGAAGGCCGACCTGGAGTTCCTCGCCGCGCGCATCCGCGTCGCGATCAGCTGAGCGCTGCGCAGAAGGACGGTGGGGCCGTATCGACCGGACCGCACCGCCGTCGCCGGGGCATCCGCAGAACACGGATGCCCCCTGGGCGCGCGCGCAGTAGCGTTGAGCGCGTGAGCACACTGCCCTTCCCCGCCTCCGTGTACGCCGCCCGTCTCGATCGCGCCGCATCTCTCGCCGCCGAGGCCGGGCTCGACGCCATCATCGTCGGCCCGGGTCCCGACCTGCAGTACCTGGTGGGCGTCGAGGGCGACACCATCGAGCGCCTCACCGCCCTGGTGATCGGTCCCGATATCACCGCTACCGTCGTGGTGCCGCGGATGGAACTCGCGAAGGTGCGCACCACCGCCGTCGGCGGACTCGGGCTCGCGGTCGCCGACTGGGTGGACGGGGAAGACCCGTACGCGCTGGTCACCACCGCCGTCGGCACCGTGTCGCGCGTCGGCGTCTCCGATGCCCTCCCCGCCTTGCATGTCATCCCGATCGGCGAGCGACTGGGCGTGCGCCTGGAGCTCGCGACACCGGTGCTGCGGGAAGGACGCATGATCAAGGACGCCGAGGAGATCGCCGAACTGCGTCGCGCCGGAGACGCGATCGACGCCGTGCACCACCGTGTGCACGAGTGGCTTCGGGCCGGGCGTACCGAGCGTGAGGTGGCTGCCGACATCGCCGAGGCCATCGTCACCGAAGGCCACCGCACGGTCGAGTTCGTGATCGTCGGTTCGGGCCCCAACGGCGCCGACCCCCACCACGAGGTCTCGGACCGCGTGATCGAAGAGGGCGATGTGGTCGTGGTCGACATCGGCGGCGCGGTGCCGAGCGGTTACAACTCGGACAGCACCAGGACCTACGTCATCGGCACCCCCGACCCCGCAGCGGCCGAGCGCATCGCCGTGCTGGTGCGAGCGCAGCAGGCGGCGGTCGATGCCGTGCGACCGGGCGCAACCGCGGCCGAGGTGGATGCCGCGGCGCGAACCGTGCTCGCTGATGCAGGGCTCGGGGAGGCCTTCCTGCACCGGACGGGTCATGGCATCGGCGTCTCGGTGCACGAGGAGCCCTACATCGCTCCGGGCAACGACCTGGTGCTGCGCGAGGGCATGGCGTTCAGCATCGAGCCCGGGATCTACTTCGCCGGCGAATGGGGTGCCCGCATCGAAGACATCGTGGTCGTGACGGCCGACGGTGGCGAGCGGGTGAACGTCGCACCGCATGAGCTGGCCTCGGTCGGCCAGGACTGACAGCCGCCGAGGATTCCCCGCGATACCATCGGCCCATGCGCCGCCGCCGCAAGGTCTCCTCCGCCAACGCGTCGCCGGCGACCCGTGCGCGCTACGCCAAGCGCCGACAGAACCGGCTCGCCCGCGTCGACAACGACCTCACCGACGAGCAGTGGTACGACCTCATGGATGCCTGGGGTGGCTGCGCATACTGCGGCGGCGACGGTGCCGCTCTGCAGCGCGATTGCATCCAACCCGTGTCGCGTGGTGGCCGCTACACGCTCGAGAACGTCGTCCCGGCGTGCGCCTCCTGCAATGCGAGCAAGCACAACGACGAGGTGACGGGCTGGCTGCGTCGCAAGAAGCTCGACGAGCGCACCTTCCTCGTCCGGCACGCCACGATCCTGCGGACCCTTCGTCCCGTCGAGTGATGTCCGGCCCCCGGTCGCTACCCTCGAGTCATGACGACGATCGCACCGATCACTGCCGATGACCGCGCCGAGTGGGACGCCCTGTGGAGGGGATACCTGTCCTTCTACGAGACCGATCTCGACGACGCCACCACTGCGGCGACCTTCAGAAGGCTCGTCGACCCCGGTTCCGGCATCCGTGGAGCGATCGCGCGCGACAAGAGCGGTGCCGCAGTGGGCATCGTCCACTGGCTGACACACCCGGGAACGTGGACGATCACCGACTACTGCTACCTGGAAGACCTGTTCGTCGCCCCGAACGTGCGTGGCGGCGGAGTCGGCCGCGCGTTGATCGCCCACGTGCGCGCATGGGCGGAACAGCACGGGTCGTCGAAGCTCTATTGGCTCACGGCGGAGTCGAACGCCACCGCGCGCGGACTCTACGATCGCGTCGCCTCCCGATCGGGCATGATCCACTACGAGATCGATCTCGCCTGAGCACCGATTCGTGGGCGGTCCGCCGCCGAGAAAAGAAGAAGCCCCCGGCAGGTGCCGGGGGCTTCTCGATCCTGTGGAGCCTAGGAGATTCGAACTCCTGACATCCTGCTTGCAAAGCAGGCGCTCTACCAACTGAGCTAAGGCCCCGTGAGGGATTTTCTTGAGTTAAGGAGTGGGGCTACCAGGACTTGAACCTGGGACCTCTTCATTATCAGTGAAGCGCTCTAACCGCCTGAGCTATAGCCCCGTCAACCTCCAAGACTTTACCGGAGAAACACGGAAAATCCGAATCGAGGGGGAGCACTCGGGAGTGTCCTCCCCCTCGACCGTGTTCAGCGGCTCGGTCGGATGGTCGCGGATCCTGCCGAGAGCGATACGTCGATTGTCCTCCGTGCATTCGAATCCTCGTCGACAACGGTGTTCAGGGTGCCTGCACTGGTGTCCTGAGTGATCGCGTACGCGACATCGGGAACGGTCAGATCGAGCGATCCGGCACTCACGCTGATCGCGGTCTGCGTCGGAGGGGTGCCGGTCAGCTCGACCGTCAGCTTCCCTGCGGATACACCGAGGTCGGCGGTGGCGATACCGTCGAGCAGGACGTCGGCGCGGCCGGCACTCATCTGCACATCGAGTTCTCTCGCCGCCCCTTCGAGATCGAGCGCACCCGCATTGACGGTGATGTCGAGGGCGCCGAAGTCTCCGACCACATCGAGACTGCCGGCATCGAGCGTCATGTCCGCATCGAGCTCGGCGCCACGCAGCTTCTCCGGAAGGGTGAGCACGGCGATCTCCTCGTCACCGAACCAGTTGCCGAACCACCACCCGAACACACCCTGCGGACTGCGCACGACCAGCTCATCACCGTCGCGCTCGAACGTCCACGCGGTGCCTCGGCCGTTCGTGATGGCGAGCTCGGCCTCGTCGACGTCGCCGAACTCGACCCGCATGCTGCTCGCGTCGGCGTCGATGTCGAGTCCTTCGACCCCCTCCACACCCATCGTCTGCACGGAGTCGGGGCGGCTCGACGACATGATGTTCCCCGCAGCAGCCGCTGCAGCCGCGCCACCGGTTCCGAGCAGCGCGATCCCGCCGACCACGGCAGTCACGATCAGCACCGCCGTCGCGCCGGACGAGCGATCACCGGGAGGAGCAGGGGACGGAGGGTTCGTCGAGGCCTGCGCGACGGGCACCGCCTGAGCGATCGGCTGCTGCAGCGGCGAAGAAGCGGGAGGGGAAGCAGGCGGCGGTGAGAGCGGGGTGTGCTCTCCCGGAACGCCGTTGTTGTCGGTGGTCATCGTGCCACTCCTGTCTGGCCGGTCGGCGGCGTCGGGCCACCGGTGTTCTCGATGTGGGCGAGGGCGGCGAGCACGCGGCGGTTTCCCGACTCGTCCTGCTCGAAGCCCAGCTTCTGGAAGATGGAGGTGATGTGCTTCTCGACACTGGCCTCCGAGAGGAACAGGAGGCCGGCGATCGCCTGGTTCGACTTGCCCTCGGCGATCAGGGCGAGCACGGTGCGCTCGCGCTCGGTGAGCCGGAGCATCCGGTCGTCACGGTTGCGCCGCGTCAGCAGCTGCGCGACGACCTCGGGGTCGAGCACGGTAGCGCCCTCGGAGATCCGCTGCACGGAGGCGAGGAACTCCGAGACATCGGCGACACGGTCTTTGAGCAGGTAGCCGAGAGGACCACCTTGCGCGGCGATCAGATCCGACGCGTATCGCTCCTCGACGTACTGCGAGAGCACGAGGATCGCGAGCGACGGATGCGTCGAGCGCAGACCGAGCGCCGCACGGATGCCTTCGTCGGTGAACGTCGGCGGGAGGCGGACATCCAGGATGCAGAGGTCGGGAGCCGTGGTGGCGACGGCCTGATCGAGACCTTCGATGTCGGGGAGCGCGGCGACCACGTCGTGGCCCGCGTCTTCGAGCAGACGGACCAGACCCTCGCGCAGGAGGACCGAGTCCTCGCAGATCAGGATGCGCACGGTACGTTCACCTCCAGGCTGGTCGGTCCGCCCTGCGGACTGTCGAGGCGGAAGGTTCCCCCGGCGGCGAGGATGCGGTTCGCGATCCCGTCGAGACCGCCGCCCGGCTGCACCTGCGCTCCTCCGATGCCGTTGTCCTCGACCCGCGCCCAGAGCGTGTTGCCCTCGCGGAGCCGTACGATCACTCGAGCTTCACTAGCCCTCGAGTGCTTCGCCGCGTTGGTCAGAGACTCGGCGATGGAGAAGTACACGGCGGCCTCGGCCTCGCGACTGCATCGGCCGTCCATGCGCACATCGAGGTGCACGGGGATGTGCGAGCGTCCGGCCAGTGCCGACAGAGCGGCGTCGAGACCGCGGTCGTCGAGCACAGAGGCGTGGATGCCGCGTGCGAGCTGACGCAGTTCGGTGATGGCCGCCTTCGTCGAGGTGTGCGCCTCGTTGATGAGCTCCTTCGCGGCCTCCGGATCGTTGTCGATCTTCTGCTGCGCGAGTCCGAGGGTCATGCCCACCGAGACGAGTCGCGGCTGAACCCCGTCGTGCAGGTCCCGCTCGATGCGTGTGCGCTCCACGTCTGCGGCCCGCACGGCACCTTCCCGCTGCGCCGTCGAGGTGCGCACGCGCTCGGTGAGCTCGGTCTCCTTCGGACGGATCACGATCGCGAGCGCGATGGTCCGGTGCAGCAGAGCCAGACCGATCGTCCCGACGACGCAAGCGCCGATGCCCAGGATGCCGACGAGCGGCGCCCATGAGACGGGGATGCCCGTGCCGCCGAAGGGTCCGATCACGGCGTCTGCAGCGGTGAGCGGGGCGAAGGCGATGATGATCGACCACACGAGGCCCCAGAAGAGACGGAGCACGATGGCGCCGAGAACGGCGGCGATCGCGAAGTTGGCGATCGCCCGCCACATGCGCCCGTCGATCGCCTGACGCCCGAGCGAACGCAACCAGCCCACGAAGCCGGGACGGTCGCGTGGTTGTGCGCGCAGCGGTGCGATCGGCGTGCGGTAGAGCGCGCCGACGCGGGCCACCTCGAACCACCCCAGCCCGTACAGCGCGTAGACCAGGCCCACGAGCAGGACGACGCCGATGCCCGCGGCCAGGATGAGTCCGAGGCCGGTGCCGAGGAGTCCGCCGAGTATTCCGAGGATGGCGCCGCCGAGGGCACCGACGCCTGCCAGATGCAGGATCGTGAGGAAGATGCGCAACGGCGGTTTCACCGCCGTTGCGGGAGCCGGGGTCGCAGTCTGAGTGGTCATGGTTCCAAGGTACGGCGGGCCGGGAGAGGGCGACACCGAGTCAACCGGACACTCCGATTCGGGTTTTCCGTAATATGCCTGCCCCGCACTTCCCGCGTCGCGGGTGCCCTTCTGCTTCACTGGGGACATGAGAGCCCACGAAGGTGAACCGCACGGCACCGGCCTCGGTCAGCGACTGAACTGGCTGCGAGCGGGAGTGCTCGGAGCGAATGACGGCATCGTCTCGGTCGCCTCTCTCGTGGTCGGGGTCGCGGGCGCGACGACGGACAACGCCGCACTCCTCACCGCAGGAATCGCGGGCCTCGTCGGCGGGGCGATCTCCATGGCGCTCGGCGAGTACGTCTCGGTGAGCAGCCAGCGCGACAGTGAGCGTGCTCTGATCGCGAAGGAGAGCGAAGAGCTCCGCACGATGCCGGCAGTGGAGCTCGACGAGCTCACTCAGCTGTACCGCGACCGCGGGCTCTCCGACGAGACCGCCCGTCAGGTCGCAGAAGAGCTCACCGCGCACGACGCCCTCGCCGCGCACCTGGAGGTCGAGCTCGGCATCGATCAGAACGACCTCGTGAATCCCTGGCACGCGGCGATGTCGTCGGCGATCGCGTTCACCCTCGGCGCACTGCTGCCGTTGCTCGCCATCCTGCTCCCCCCGCCGGAATGGCGCGTTCCCGTGACCTTCGTCGCCGTCCTTCTCGCGCTGGCTGTGACGGGGACACTGTCGGCGAGGATCGGAGGTTCGGCACCGGTGCGCGCATCCATCCGCCTGGTCATCGGGGGTGGACTCGCTCTGGCTGCGACCTGGCTCATCGGCACACTGCTCGGCACCACGGGCGTCGTCTAGCGACCACGCGTCGAGGAACGACGGAGGGCGGATGCCGCAGCATCCGCCCTCCGTGAATCCGTTCCGAGGATCAGTTCGACATGAAGCCGACGAGCAGTCCGCCCGTCACCTTCACCGCGAGGTTGTAGATTCCGGCGACCACGGCGCCGAGCACCGTGAAGACGATGAGGTTCAGGATCGCGACCACGGCCGCGAACGCCATCACCTGCGGAAGACCGACGACCTCGGAGAGCACGAAGGTGTTGTCCGTGATGCCGAGCAGGAAGCTCTCCGCCGTGGTCATGATCCCCGTCGCCTGGAACACCAGGAAGATGAGGAAGAACGAGACCATGGTGACGACCGCCAGCGCCACCGCTCCGAGGAACGAGAGCTTCACGGCCGACCAGAAGTCCACGTAGACCAGTCGGAGGCGTACCTGCTTGCCGCTGGTCTTGCGGGTCGACTTCTTCGCCAGCTTGTCGGCCACTGTGCTCATGCGTCTGTATCCTCAGGGGTCTGTGTCGTCTCGGGGGCCTGGGTCTCGGCATCCTCCGCATCCGCCTCGTCTTCGGTGAGGCCGCGCTCACCGTTACGAGCGATCGCGAGGATGCGGTCGGCCTCCGTCGTGCGGGCGAACACCACTCCCATGGTGTCGCGACCCTTGGCGGGGACCTCGGCCACGGCAGAGCGTACCACCTTGCCGCTGGAGAGAACCACCAAGACCTCGTCGTCCTCGGAGACGATCAGACCACCCGCGAGAGTGCCCCGATCGTCGTTGAGCTTGGCGACCTTGATGCCTGTTCCGCCGCGTCCCTGCACGCGGTATTCCTCCACCGCGGTGCGCTTCGCGTACCCGCCGTCGGTGACGACGAAGACGAATTTGCCGGGCGCCGCGACGGAAGCCGAGAGCAGGCAGTCCTCGTCGATCTTGAACTTCATGCCTCGAACACCGGCCGTGGCACGGCCCATCGGACGCAGGGCCTCATCGGTCGCCTCGAAGCGCACCGACATGCCGCGACGGCTGATGAGGAGGATGTCGTCCTCGGCGTTCACGAGCAGCGCGCTGACGAGCTCGTCTTCCTCGTTCAGCCGGATCGCGATGACGCCGCCCTGACGGTTGGTGTCGTATGCCTCGAGTCGCGTCTTCTTGACCAAGCCCTCACGCGTCGCCAGCACCAGGTAGTCGGCGACCTGGTAGTCGCGGATGTCGAGCACCTGGGCGATGCTCTCGTCCGGCTGCAGGGCGAGCAGGTTCGCGACGTGCATGCCCTTCGCGTCGCGACCGGCCTCGGGCACCTCGTAGGTCTTCGCGCGGTAGACGCGACCCTTGTCGGTGAAGAACAGCAGCCAGTGGTGTGTCGTCGTCACGAAGAAGTGCTCGACGATGTCGTTCGCGCGCAGCTGCGCTCCCTTGACGCCCTTGCCTCCGCGGTGCTGGGAGCGGTAGTTGTCGCTGCGTGTGCGCTTGATGTAGCCCTCACGCGTGACGGTGACGACCATCTCCTCTTCGGCGATGAGGTCTTCCATCGAGACGTCGCCGTCGAAGCCGTGCAGGATGTGCGTGCGACGCTCGTCTCCGAAGCGGTCGACGATGCCGGTCAGCTCTTCGCGGATGATCGTGCGCTGACGACCCTCGTCGGCCAGGATCGACTTGTAGTCGGTGATCTGGGCTTCGAGTTCGTTGGCCTGGTCGATGATGCGCTGACGCTCGAGTGCGGCGAGGCGGCGCAGCTGCATCTGCAGGATCGCGTCGGCCTGGATGTCGTCGATATCGAGGAGCTTCTGGAGTCCCTCGTTCGCGTCCGCCGTGGTCTGGGACCGACGGATGAGCGCGATGACCTCGTCGAGGGCGTCGAGCGCCTTCAGGTATCCGCGCAGGATGTGCATGCGCTTCTCGGCTTCACGCAGACGGAATTCCGTGCGCCGGACGATGACGTCGATCTGGTGCGAGATCCAGTGCGTGATGAACCCGTCGATCGCGAGGGTGCGCGGCACGCCGTCGACGATCGCGAGCATGTTCGCGCCGAAGTTCTCCTGCAGCTGGGTGTGCTTGTACAGGTTGTTCAGCACGACCTTCGCGACCGCGTCGCGCTTGAGCACGACGACGAGACGCTGGCCCGTGCGGTCCGATGACTCGTCGCGGATGTCGGCGATTCCGGTGATCTTGCCGTCACGGGCGAGGTCGCCGATCTTCACCGCCACGTTGTCGGGGTTCACCTGGTACGGCAGTTCGGTGATGACGAGGCAGGTGCGACCCTGGATCTCCTCGACGTTGACGACCGCGCGCATCGTGATCGAGCCGCGGCCGGTGCGGTACGCCTCGTGGATGCCCTTGGTGCCGAGGATCTGCGCGCCGGTCGGGAAATCCGGGCCGGGAACGCGCTGGATCAGACCCTCGAGCAGCTCCTCGCGGGAGATGCCGGGGTTGTCGAGAGCCCAGAGAGCGGCGTCGGACACCTCGCGCAGGTTGTGCGGCGGGATGTTCGTGGCCATGCCGACCGCGATGCCGACCGAACCGTTGACGAGAAGGTTCGGGAAACGGGCCGGGAGGACCGTCGGCTCCTGCGTCTGGCCGTCGTAGTTGTCCGTGAAGTCGACGGTGTCTTCTTCGATGTCGCGCACCATCTCGAGCGCGAGTGGGGCCATCTTCGTCTCGGTGTATCGCGGGGCCGCGGCACCCATGTTGCCCGGAGAGCCGAAGTTGCCCTGGCCGAGAGCCAACGGATACCGCAGCGACCACGGCTGCACCAGTCGCACGAGGGCGTCGTAGATCGCCGAGTCGCCGTGCGGGTGGTACTGGCCCATGACCTCGCCCACCACACGGGCGCACTTGGAGAACGACTTGTCGGGGCGGAAGCCGCCGTCGTACATGCCGTAGATGACACGGCGGTGCACGGGCTTGAGGCCATCGCGCACATCGGGGAGGGCACGCCCCACGATGACGGCCATCGCGTAGTCGAGGTAGCTGCGCTGCATCTCCGACTGCAGGTCGACCTGATCGATCTTGCCGTGATCGTGTTCCGGCTCGGTGCGTTCTTCGTCAGTCATGAATCAATCTCTCTGTCACACATCTGGTCTGAGCCCGCGGGCGTCAGATGTCGAGGAAGCGGACGTCCTTGGCGTTGCGCTGGATGAAGCTGCGTCGGGACTCGACGTCCTCGCCCATCAGGACGCTGAAGATCTCGTCGGCCGCGGCGGCGTCCTCGATGGTGATCTGCTGCAGAGTACGCGTGGTGTGATCCATCGTCGTCTCCCACAGCTCCTTGGGGTTCATCTCACCGAGACCCTTGTAGCGCTGGATACCGGCGTCCTTCGGGATGCGCTTGCCGTTCTCGATGCCGTGCTTGAGCAGGGCATCGCGCTCGGCGTCGCTGAACACGTACTCGTGAGCCGAGTTCGACCACTTCAGCCGGTACAGCGGCGGCATCGCGAGGTAGACGAAGCCGGCCTCGATGAGCCCGCGCATGTAGCGGAAGAGGAGCGTCAACAGCAGCGTGGTGATGTGCTGGCCGTCGACGTCGGCATCGGCCATCAACACGATCTTGTGATATCGCGCCTTCTCGATGTCGAATTCTTCGCCGATGCCCGTGCCGAAGGCCTGGATCATCGCCTGGACTTCCTTGTTGCCCAGGGCCTTGTCGAGACGCGCGCGCTCGACGTTGAGGATCTTGCCGCGCAGCGCGAGGATCGCCTGCGTGTGCGGGTCGCGACCCTGCACCGCGGAGCCACCGGCCGAGTCACCCTCCACCAGGAAGATCTCGCTGATCGACGGGTCCTTGCTGGTGCAGTCTTTGAGCTTGTCGGGCATGGCCGCCGACTCGAAGACGCTCTTGCGACGAGCGGTCTCACGGGCCTTGCGGGCGGCCAGACGAGCGGTCGCGGCATCGATCGCCTTGCGGATGACGTTCTTCGCCTGGTTCGGATTGCGCTCGAACCAGTCGCCGAGCTGATCGCCGACGACCTTCTGCACGAACGCCTTCGCCTCGGTGTTGCCGAGCTTGGTCTTGGTCTGGCCTTCGAACTGCGGTTCTCCGAGCTTGATCGAGATGACAGCCGTCAGGCCCTCGCGCACGTCGTCGCCGGAGAGGTTGTCATCCTTCTCCTTGAGGAGGTTGTTCGCACGGGCGTACTTGTTGACCAGCGTGGTCAGCGCCGCGCGGAACCCCTCTTCGTGCGTTCCACCCTCGTGGGTGTTGATCGTGTTGGCGTAGGTGAACACGTTCTCGGTGTACGACGTGGTCCACTGCATCGCGACCTCGAGCGAGATCTTGCGCTCGGTGTCTTCCGACTCGAAAGCGATGATCTCGTCGTTGACGACCTCGGCGTGACGCACCTTGTTGAGGTACTCGACGTAGTCGACGAGTCCGCGCTCGTAGAAGAACACGTCACCCGGCTGCTTGGTGACGGTCGCCCCGTCTTCCTCGACCTCATAGGCGGAGGACTCCCGCTCGTCGCGCAGCTCGATACGGAGTCCCTTGTTGAGGAACGCCATCTGCTGGAAACGCGTGCGGAGCGTGTCGTACTCGAACTCGATGGTCTCGGTGAAGATCGACGCGTCCGGCCAGAACGTGATGCTGGTTCCGGTGTCTTCGGTCGCCTCGCCCTTCTCGAGCTTCTGCTGCGGGATGCCGCCGTCGGCGAAACTGTGCCGCCAGACGAACCCCTTCTGCTTCACCTCGACATCGAAGCGCGTCGACAGCGCGTTCACGACCGAGGATCCGACACCGTGCAGACCACCGGAGACGGCGTAGGCGCCGCCACCGAACTTTCCGCCGGCGTGCAGGATCGTGAGCACGACCTCGACCGTCGACTTGTTCGGGTCGGACGAGTGCGGGTCGACCGGGATGCCTCGACCGTTGTCGACGACGCGCACGCCGCCATCGGCGAGCATCGTGACGAAGATCGTGTCGGCGTAGCCGGCCAGTGCCTCATCGACCGAGTTGTCGACGATCTCGTAGACCAGGTGGTGGAGACCTCGAGGACCGGTGGACCCGATGTACATACCGGGGCGCTTGCGCACAGCCTCGAGGCCTTCGAGGATCTGGATCGAATCCGCACCGTACTCACCGGGCTGCTTCGCCTTGGGTGCAATGGTGCCCTCGGTTGCGGGGGTTCCCCCGGTGTTCGATTCCGTCTCGTCAGCAGGGGATTCAGGCGTCATCAGAGGGCATTCTCCACATCGATATCACGAACTCCCATTCTAGCGGAGTTTCATCGGGAAATGCCGCTCAACGGCCGTGTGTGGGCCTCTGAGCCTTTCGACCCCCTCGCGTGGTGCCCTACCCGTAGGTATCGCGCGGGCCCCGTCCTGGAACGGCTCTGGGACCCCATTTCCACGAGGGAACGTCCGGTCCGATGAAGCGGAGGTTCTCGACACCCGCATCCGGATACCGTCGGCCGATCTCGGTGAGAATCGTCGCCCGCATGAACTGCAGGTTCTTCGCCCACGCCGTCGAGTCGCACTTGACGGTGAGCAGCCCGCGCTCCAGAGACACCGGCTCGGAGTGCTTGGCCGTATCGGCGCCGGCGAGGTCGGCCCACTGGCGAACGAGGTCTTCCCGTGCCAGGGTGATCTGCCAGCCCGAGTCGCGGCTCAGCTTGTCGAGCACGGCTCCGAGGGCACCGGGATCCCGGCCCGGAGTGAACGGCGCGTTGTCGTCGTCGGTGGTGATGCGACGCTTGCGCTTCCAACTCTTGGAGCTCGGCTGCAGACCCCGAAGCCGCAGGTAGGTGCCCACGGTCTCCGGAACCTCGGCCGCCGCAGTGGCGGCCGCGGGGGTCGATGCCGCGTCAGTCATCCGCCGCCTCCCGCTCGTCGCTGATGGTTCCGGCACTGATCCGCACCACGTGGGCGTGCAGCACCTCGGGAATATCCTCCTCCACCGCCGCGGTGACCACCACCTGCTCGTACCCCGCTGTCAGAGCGGCGAGGCGCTGACGGCGATCGGCGTCGAGCTCGGCGAACACGTCGTCGAGGATCAGCACGGGGTCGCCCGCGGGAGATTCGCTGCGCAGCAGTTCGGCCGAGGCCAACCGGAGGGACAGCGCCACCGACCACGATTCTCCGTGAGAGGCGTACCCCTTCACCGGAAGGTCGCGAACCCGCAGCACGAGGTCGTCACGGTGCGGACCGGTGAGGGTCAGCCCGCGATCGAGTTCCTTCGATCGCTTCGCCGCGAGAGAGGAACGGAACAGGTCGGCGATACGCGCCGGATCACTGAACCTGTCGGCAGAGGGACCCGCCTCGACATCCTCTGCTCCGTCTTCGCCCTCTTCGGGATCGCCGCCTCCGACCGAGAGCGCCCACTCCAGCTGCGGGCGATGATCGGCGCCGGCGATCGCCTCATAGGCATCGGCGACCGGCTGCTGCAGATCTGCCGCCAGACGCTGACGAGCCGTGATGATCTCCGAGCCGAGGGAGACGAGCTTGTCGTCCCACACATCCAGCGTGCTCAGACCTTCGCCGCGGATGCCACGAGCGCGCGCCGACTTGAGCAGGGCATTGCGCTGCTTGAGAACACGATCGTAGTCGGCGAGTACAGACGCCAGCCGCGGTGTGCGCTGGATGAGGAGCTGATCGGTGAAGCGGCGTCGAGCCGAGGGATCACCCCGAACGATCTGCAAGTCTTCCGGTGCGAACAGGACGACGTGCACGTAGCGGGGGAGCTCGTTCGGCTTCGACGGTGAGCCGTTGATGCGGGCCTTGTTCGATCCCTGCCTGTTGACCTGGACCTCGGCGAGCACTCGACGTTCGCCATGCGAGAGTCGCGCGCGGATCACCGCGAACTCCTGCCCGTCACGAACCATCGGCGCATCCGAGGACACCCGGTGCGATCCGAGCGTGGCGAGGAAGACGACGGCCTCGGCCAGATTCGTCTTACCCTGCCCGTTCCGCCCGACAAGGACGTTCGGGCCGCGGTGGAGGGTGAGTTCAGCGGTCGCGTAATTGCGGAAATCGACCAGACTCAGGTGCTCCACAATCACGGTGTCAGCCTACCTTCGGGGTCGGACAGCATCTTGTGGGTCCCTGGTGGCGACACACCCTTCGCTCGCAGAGCGGGGACCCTCCCGCTTCGCGGGCCCCTCCCGATGCTCGCTCCGGGAGCATCGCCACCAGCGAGAGTTGCGCAGCATGTGGCCCGGCTGAGCTCCGGGACCGCTACGCGCAGGTGCCGCAGCGTCTCGCTGCGCTCGACGACTGCGTGCGCTCTTTCCGATCAGCGCAGGAGGAGGTTCGGCTGGAGCAGGTACTTGAACGAGTCGAGGCCGGCCTGGTCCACCGAGGTCTGGCTCGTGATGAGAACCGGGCTGAGCTTGTTGGCGTTGTCGCTCGAGGTGAACGTCACGCGGACGAACTCGCTCTTGACGGCGCCGAGAGCTTCGATCAGGTACTGCGGGTTCAGACCGAGCGTGACCTCGTCGCCGCCGGACAGGATGGCATCGACCGACTCGGATGCGCGTGCGTGGTCTCCACCGGAAGCGTCCATCGTGACGCTGTCGTTCGAGAACGTGAAACGCAGGGGAGCGGCACGATCCAGAACGAGGGATACGCGACGCACTGCTTCGACGAGGTCGGCGGTGTTGACCACCGCGTAGTGGTCCGTCTGCTCGGGGAACAGGCGGCGAACAGGAGGGAAATTGCCCTTGATCAGGAGAGAAGTGACGGTCTTGTTGCCGGCGGTGAAGGCGATGATCTCGCGGTCACCCGCTCCGGAGAAGGCCACCTGGATCGTGCCTGCGTGCCCGAAGGTCTTACCGACTTCGAGCAGGGTGCGGGCGGGGACCAGCGCGGTGGCTTCGACGGCTTCGCCATCCCAGGGAACGTCGCGGAGCGAGACGCGGTAGCGGTCGGTGGCGACCAGGCTCAGGTTGTGGCCGGAGACCTCGAGCTGCACACCGGTGAGGACAGGGGTCACATCATCGCGGGACGCGGCGAATCCGACCTGTGCGATCGCGGTGCCGAAGTCGTCGGCGGGGACCACGCCCGACGAGCCGGTGACCTCGGGGATCGACGGGTATTCCTCGACGGGCATGGCGGCGAGCGTGAATCGGGCGGAGCCGCACGTGACGGCGATGCCGCCGTCTTCCTCGACCGCGATCTCGATCGGCGCATTCGGGAGGCGGCTGGCGATGTCGGAAAGAAGCCGGCCGTGGACCAGGATCGTGCCGGGTGTGTCGACCGTGGCCTCGATGGTGGTCCGCGCGGAGGCTTCATAGTCGAAGGCCGAGAGCGTCAGGCCGGAACCGTCGGCTTCGATCAGGACTCCGGCCAGGATCGGCTGTGGATTGCGCTGCGGCAGAAGCTTGACGACGAACGAGACAGCCTCGCTGAAGACATCGCGGTTGACCTGAAACCTCACGGGTGCTCCCTTGTCGTCGAACTGTGACGCGTTGTCGTCGGCCCTGCCGGTGCAGGGCTTCCCATGCTAGCCCCACACTCCGGCGTATCCCTACGCCGGAGTTCCTGTCATTCGGTCGATCGGTTCTTCCCACCGTCTGGTGATCGGATCGCGCCTTGAATGACTTAACTCCTTAACGGTGTTAACAGCTGTGGATACTGTGGATAAGTCGGTGGATAGCAAGAGCGAGTAGGGAACTACACAGTTGTCAGTTGTGGAAACCCTGAGGAATCCGCGGGTTACGGGCATGTGGGTCGAGGAGCGCCCTCCCAGAGTTATCCACAGGTTTGGTCGATCCGCCCACATTCGTCCCTACCGAATCCACGATCATCCACAAGTTATCCACATGTGCATAGAGGCATCTATCCGACGATCAGAATCCCTGTCCGGGTGACAAAAAAGGGGAGGCCGGCACCCGATCAGGTACCGGCCTCCCCTTTTCTCGGAGACGCGGCGTGTCAGCGTCGGCCGAGCTGCGTCGTGATCTCGGTGACCTGGTTGTAGATGGAGCGACGCTCCTTCATGAGCTCGCTGATCTTCTTGTACGCGTACATGACCGTCGTGTGGTCGCGGTTGCCGAACAGCTGCCCGATCTTCGGAAGTGAGAGGCTGGTCCGCTCACGACACAGGTACATGGCGATCTGGCGGGCCGTGGCGATCTGCTGCGAACGACTGGAGCCGTAGAGGTCATCGACCGTGAGTTTGAAGTACTGCGCGGTGGCCGTGATGATGTCGGTCGGCGAGATGATGTTGTCCTCGGCCGTGTCGATGATGTCGCGGAGCACGGTCTGCGCCAAGGAGATGTCGAGAGCGGAGCGGTTCAGGCTGGCGAACGCCGACACCCGGATGAGGGCGCCTTCCAGCTCGCGGATGTTCGACGACACCACGGTCGCGATGTACTCGAGCACCTCGTCGGGAATGTGGAGTGCCTCGCTCTGCGCCTTCTTACGGAGGATCGCGATACGCGTCTCGAGGTCGGGCGCCTGCACATCGGTGATCAGGCCCCACTCGAAGCGGCTCCTCATCCGATCCTCGAAGCCGGTGAGGTGCTTCGGTGCGACGTCGCTGGTGATCACGACCTGCTTGTTGTGGTCGTGCAGTGTGTTGAAGGTGTGGAAGAAGGCTTCCTGCGTCTCGGCCCGTCCCTGCAGGAACTGGATGTCATCGATCAGGAGGATGTCGACGTCGCGGTACCGCGCCTGGAACGCGGCGCCGCGGTTGTTCGCGATCGAGTTGATGAAGTCGTTCGTGAACTCCTCACTCGAGACGTAGCGGACCTTCACCCCTGCATAGAGGGACTGCGCGTAGTCGCCGATCGCGTGGAGGAGGTGCGTCTTCCCGAGTCCGGAGTCGCCGTAGATGAACAAGGGGTTGTACGCCTTGGCCGGGGCTTCGGCGACGGCGACCGCTGCGGCGTGTGCGAAGCGGTTCGACTGCCCGATGACGAAGTTGTCGAAGGTGTACTTCGGGTTCAGGCGTGATTCGTGGCGAAGCTGGGTCGGCTGCTCCATGGGGGATTCGACACGGACCTGCTCGTGCCTGCCGAAGTCGCCGACGGCGATCGGTGCCGTCTGCTGCTCCGCCAGTTCGTGATTCACCACGACGCGGTAGGACGTGACCTCTTCGCCGATGTGGGAGAGCGCCTCCATGATCGGCAGGCGCAGCCTCTTGTTGATCTGTGCTGCGGTGAGGTCGTTCGGCACCTCGAGGTAGAGGGTCGCCGACATGACGCCGGCGGGGACAGCCAGACTCAGGAAGCCCTGCAGCTGAGGAGTGACTCGATCGTCGTCGACCAGAAGCTCCTGCACCGTGGTCCAGATGGGAACATCGGGCTGGGCAGGTGATGACATGACGCTCCGGACGAGTGATCGAGGCGGGGTCGACGTGCCGTGTCCCCTGTGGATAACTTAGGATGCCACGGTAGTCATCCCGGCTGTGAACGGCAACCTGCCCTTGAAAACACGCGCGCGTGTTGCACCTGCCGTGCGTGCCAGGGTTGTGGATAATGGCTGTGCGGTTCGTACGGGGAGACAACCACGTGAGCGCGCAGATTTGCTCTGTGCGCCGGTAAGACGTACCCTTACTTGGTTGACTTATGCCATTTTTGGCAGTACCCCATGTCTCCGGTCGAAGTGAACCCGGTGGCAGCATTCCCGGAGTGATTCCATGAGCAAGCGCACCTTCCAGCCCAACAACCGTCGTCGCGCCAAGAAGCACGGCTTCCGCGCCCGCATGCGTACGCGTGCCGGCCGTGGCATCCTCGCTGCCCGCCGCGCGAAGGGCCGCACCGAGCTCTCTGCGTAGTCCGCTGTGCTCGCCCGCCCGTATCGGCTGACCCGCGGCAGCGACTATCGTCTGGTCGTTCGTCGTGGTTCCCGTTGTGGCGGGGCGCGCGTCATCACCTCGATGCTGATGACGGGCGAGAGCAGAGCCGCAAGGTTCGGATTCATCATCAGCAAGCAGGTAGGCACCGCTGTGGTGCGCAATACCGTGCGTCGTCGGCTCAAAGCCGTGTGCGCGGAGGCGCTCCCGCGTGTTCCCGAGGGCACGGATGTCGTCATCCGTGCCCTTCCTGCGTCTGCCACCGCATCGTTCGCGGAGCTTCGAGCCGACGTCGACCGCTGCCTGAGCAGACTGGCGCCGGCGTCCGATGCGGTGTCGGCATGACCGCTCTTCCCGCTTCGTCGGTAGGGTCGGCGCATCTGCACCCCCGGGACCTGGCGCGCAGCATCCCCGTCATCCCGCGGAATCTCGTGCTGGGATTCCTCACTGCGTATCGCAAAGTCATCTCCCCGATGTATGGAGATGTCTGTGCGTACTACCCCAGCTGTTCCGCCTACGCTGTAGGTGCGGTGCAGCAGCACGGTGCAGTGAAGGGAGCAGCGCTCTCGGCATGGCGCATCCTCCGCTGCAACCCCTGGACCACCGGCGGCGTCGACGACGTCCGTCCGCACGACCACTTCCGTTACGACCTGACCGCACACGGTTTCGTCGTCCCTTCCCGAAAGGACTGATCGGTGGGTCTTGACCTTCTGCTCGCCAGTGCGACTCCCAGCCCCGAACCCGCGGGGGGTGGGTTCGATCTGATCGGCACCATCCTGTGGCCGCTCAAGTGGGTCGTCGAGATGATCCTCGTCGCCTGGCACTGGCTGCTCACCGCCGTCGGTCTGCCCGCGGCATCCGGCATCACCTGGGTGCTGTCGATCGTCGGACTCGTGATCGTCGTCCGCGCCGCTCTGATCCCGCTGTTCGTCAAGCAGATCAAGAGCCAGCGAAAGATGATGGAAATCGCTCCTGAACTGCGAAAAGTTCAGGAGAAATACCGCGGCAAGAAGGATCAGCTCTCGCGCGAGGCCATGAGCCGCGAGACGATGGCCCTGTACAAGAAGCACGGCACGACGCCGATGTCGAGCTGTCTGCCCCTCCTTGTGCAGATGCCGATCTTCTTCTCGCTGTACAGCGTGCTGAGCGATGTCAGCAAGCATGCGAAGGATCAAGTCGGTGGTGTCGGGCTGCTGAGCCCGGAGCTGACGAAGGAGTTCTACGACGCCAAGCTCTTCGGTGTCGCCTCTCTGCACGAGACCCTGGGCAACGCGGTCGACGCGAAGAACACCACCGCGATCGTCATTCTGGTCACGCTCGTCGTGCTCATGATCGCCTCGCAGTTCTTTACGCAGCTGCAGATCATCTCGAAGAACCTGTCGCCCGAGGCCAAGACCGGCCAGGCGTACCAGATGCAGAAGATCATGCTCTACGTGCTGCCGCTGGGCTTCATCTTCTCCGGTGTCTTCTTCCCGCTCGGTGTCGTCGTGTACTGGTTCATCTCGAACCTCTGGACCATGGGACAGCAGTTCCTCGTCATCCGTGAGATGCCGACTCCGGGTTCCGAAGCCGCCAAGGCGCGCGAGGAGCGTCTCGCTCGCAAGGGCAAGGCTATCGACGCCTCAGGCAAGGTCGTTCGGATGGCGGCCTACGAGGCCGAGCAGCAGCGCCTGCTCGAAGAGGTCGAGAAGGCTAAGGCAGAGGCCCCGAAGCGTCAGCAGCCGGTGGGCAAGAAGCGTGCGAAGAAGAAGGGGAGCGGTTCATGAGCGAGACCATGACCGACAGCACCGAGCCCACCGTGGCTCAGCTCGAGAATGAGGGCGACGTCGCCGCGGACTACCTCGAGGAACTCCTCGACATCGCGGACATCGATGGCGATCTGAACCTCGATGTTCGTCAGGGCCGCGCCTACGTCTCGGTCGAGGCTGAAGGTGACGGGCTTGCGTTGCTCTCCGCTCCCGACACGGTCCAGGCACTGCAGGAGCTGACGCGCCTCGCCGTCCAGAGCAAGACCGGATCCTTCTCTCGCCTCATCCTCGACATCGCCGGCTCGCGTGACACTCGTCGTCGTCAGCTGGAGACCCTGGTCGACGCGGCTGCCGCCAAGCTCGATGAGGGTTCATCCCAGGCGTCCCTGCCGTCGATGTCGAGCTACGAGCGCAAGCTCGTGCACGATATCGCCGCCGAGCGTGGACTCGTGTCCGAGTCGTACGGCGAAGGCGCTGACCGCCACACGGTCCTCCGTCGTCGTTGATGTTTCACGTGAAACATCGCGTGGACGGAGCAGTAGCGTGAGTGATCTGGAGCACGAGCCCACCGTTGCAGCGGAGCTCTTCGGCGAAAGCATCGACGCGGCACGCGCTTTCACGGCGGCCCTCGCGCGTGAGGGCGAGGAGCGTGGCCTCATCGGCCCTCTCGAGCTTCCTCGACTGTGGACTCGGCATATCCTCAACAGTGTCATCGCTGCTCCGCTTTTTCATGGCTCGGTGGCCGACATCGGTTCTGGGGCCGGACTCCCCGGG
This sequence comes from Microbacterium sp. NPDC058269, assembly GCF_042881445.1. Classification (NCBI taxonomy): domain Bacteria; kingdom Bacillati; phylum Actinomycetota; class Actinomycetes; order Micrococcales; family Microbacteriaceae; genus Microbacterium; species Microbacterium sp. NPDC058269. The sequence goes on along the minus strand of NZ_JBHVXT010000001.1, from coordinate 1,382,948 downwards.
CTGGTACTCGCCATCGCTCGTCCTGACGTGCAGTGGACGTTGATCGAGCCGATGGAGCGCCGCGTCACTTGGCTCAATGAGCAGGTCGATGCTCTGGCGCTCACCAACGTCACGGTGCTTCGTTCTCGCGCTGAGGACGTGCGCCTAGTGGAGGGCTTCGATGTCGTGACAGCCCGTGCGGTGAGCGCGCTGCGTACGTTGATTCCCCTCACAGCGCCCTTGGTTCGCGACGGGGGAGAGCTGACCCTCCTTAAGGGCATGAATGCGGCGAATGAGATCGACGCAGCGCAGAAGCAGATCAAGAAGTTCCGACTGAGCAACGTCAGAGTCGAGGTTCTGGGTGAGGGTGTGCTCCCCGAGACGACTCGGGCGGTTCGGGCTCTCGTCCGGTAGGTCAGCTGTTCTCTAGAACGCGGGGTGTTTCACGTGAAACGCTCCGCGTTCTGTCGTTTTGGGGGATGACGGGTCCTAGAAGGCGAGAGGATACGAGCCGGGGTGACCGTTCCCCACGGAGTGTTTTGAGATGGACCTCCGGGCGCTGTAGGCCCAGAGTAGATGCGACAGACGTGCAGGATCGGAACTCGAAGGTCGAGCGCGATCGTGCGAAGGCGTCGTAGCGAGTGGGGGCATTCCACCTCCGCGGCAAAGGCTGCAGGACCGGCCATGTCGGCCACCACCGGAGGGGCATCCACGTCTGGTGGGCACGCCCGTTGTTTCACGTGAAACACATTCCTCAGCCCATGCGCAGCTCTCAGTAGTCCGGGCAGGTGAGGGATGCTTCTCACGGGCCTTACCGAGGGCTGGGGAGCGCACTAGCCGGAATGAACTCGCGGCTCGCCGGCTCCGTTCTGGGTCCAACGTTCTCGTTCGTCGTGGCGAGGGGCCGCGAGAGTGAGGGATCGAGCGCGCCAGGAGGGCAACCGACATGAGTGCACCTTCCTCCCGGAGCGTTTCACGTGAAACATCGAGGCACAGAGGTGCCTGTTGAGCGGAAGGCTCGGGATGTCACTTCTCCTCGCAAGGCGGACGAGCACGGAAGAAGTACTACCTGAGGGGCGACAACTCCGCAGCGCATGTTTCACGTGAAACAAGCTGTGTTGCTGGAAGCGCTCCATCTGCGGAACGAACCATTTCGCGACGCAGGAAGAAGGATCCCGCTGCTCAGTCACGGTTGAGGAATGAACCCTTGTTGCGCGTGTCTGCAGAGTGGCCCTGCCTGACGAAGGTGCGTCGAGTGTTTCCTCGCTGGGGAGGTGGGCGCTTCACCCCTCGATGCCCGCGCGACGTGTAGTACTCCGGAAGTCTCGTTTCGCGGCAACGCTGCGACGCACGTAGGCCGTTCTGGGGGAATCACGACGCGCCGATCCCGGCGCGTCCGTTCCACGTGGAACACGAGGTGAAGTGCGGAGCGCGCGAGAGGTCCGGGCCACCTCCGCGCCTCCGGAAAGGAGTGTAGCCAGAGGCGAACGAGGCGCATGTGCTTTTGGGCGAGTGGTGCGCTCCGCGTTCAGGGTTCCCTAGAGGAGCAGTTCGGCGACGTGGGAACTCGATCCCACCGAGGGGGAGCCAACAGGAAGGGGGGAGTCGATGTTTCACGTGAAACCAGACCGGAAACCACATCCGGCTCCCGCCTCTGGGTGCGTCTCTGCACCATTTCATGTCCGCGCGGCTCGATTTCGCTGGGAGAGGAGCTGAGCGCAGTAATCGAACGTCGTCGCTTGCGATTAGAGTGGAACGCGGCCCCGAAAGGAGTGGATGTTTCACGTGAAACAGTCCGAGAAGACATCCTCGAACGAATCGTTCGGGATGGATACGCCGCTTGCGCGGGAACTAGCCGACCTCTCCGCCCGCAGGCGGGCACTCGAGGGGGCCACTGTGGAATTCACGGGGGAAACCCGTGTGCTGACGGTTTCCAACCAGAAGGGTGGAGTGGGGAAGACCACCACCGCTGTGAACATCGCGTCTGCCCTCGCAGGACTAGGCGCGAAGGTTCTGGTCATCGATCTCGACCCGCAGGGAAATGCGTCCACTGCACTGGGTGTTCCTCACAGCGCCGAGGTCCCCAGTGTCTATGACGTGCTGATCGACGAGTTGCCCCTCGCCGACATCGTCCAGGAGAGTCCGGAAGACCCCAACCTCTTCTGTGCGCCGAGCACGATCCATCTTGCGGGTGCAGAGATCGAGTTGGTCGCACAGGTAGCGCGCGAGCATCGTCTGCGCCGCGCGCTCGAGGTCTACCTCGTCGACAATCCGATGGACTTCGTCATCATCGACTGCCCGCCGTCGCTGGGGCTCCTCACTATCAACGCCTTCACCGCGGCAACGGAGGTGTTCATCCCGATCCAGTGCGAGTACTACGCACTCGAGGGGCTGAGCCAGTTGCTCGGCAGTATCCAGATGATTCAGAAGCATCTGAATCCCGTTCTTCACCTCTCCACGATCCTGCTGACGATGTTCGATGGGCGCACCCGCCTGGCGCAGCAGGTCGCGGATGAAGTGCGGACGCACTTCCCGGAACAGGTGCTGGAGACGGTCATCCCACGTTCGGTTCGAGTGTCTGAGGCCCCGAGCTTCGGGCAGACGGTGATCGCGTACGACGGACAATCCGCCGGCGCGATCGCCTACCGCGAGGCCGCTGTTGAGATCGCATCGCGCACAGCGACGCAGAGCAAGGAGAAATGATGGCGAAGCGCACTGGGCTGGGTCGGGGTATCGGCGCCCTCATCCCCACGGCTGATCAGTCGGAACGTCCCGTCGACGTGTTCTTCCCCGGCGCGAGCCTGCGTCAGGCGAGTACTGAACCGGTAACCGCGGCCGAGACTGACGCCCCCGATCTGGAGGTCGTTCCCGGGATCCACCTGATCCAGGTGGACCCGAACACGATCGTGGCGAATCCCCGTCAGCCCAGAACACACTTCAACCCCGAAGATCTCGCGGAGCTGGTCCACAGCGTGCGGGAGTTCGGCGTGCTGCAGCCTGTCGTGGTCCGCAAGAACACCGAGGGGCAGTACGAGCTCATCATGGGGGAGCGGCGTACCCGCGCTGCGCGTGAGGCCGGCCTCGAGGTGATCCCTGCGATCGTCCGCGATACCGCCGACGAAGATCTCCTTCGCGACGCCCTGCTCGAGAACCTCCACCGCTCCGAGCTGAACCCGCTGGAAGAGGCGTCCGCCTACCAGCAGCTCCTCGAAGACTTCGGCATCACCCAGGAGGAGCTGGCGACGCGCATCGGTCGCTCCCGCCCGCAGATCAGCAACACGATCCGACTGCTGAAGCTCCCGGTACCCGTGCAACAGCGGGTCGCGGCCGGCGTGCTGACGGCTGGACACGCACGAGCGATCCTCAGCCTCGATACTCCGGAGTCGATGCAGCGCCTCGCAGACAAGGTCGTGAACGAAGATCTCTCGGTACGCGCGACCGAGGAGGCCGCCAAGTCGCAGCCCAGCCCCGGCACGTCCGTGAAGCCCACCCCCGGTGCTCGGCGTGCCTACCTCGACGAGGTCGCCGGGAAGCTCGGTGATCGACTCAACACGCGAGTGAAGATCGCACTTGGAGCACGAAAAGGCCAGGTCACAATTGATTTCGCATCCATCCAGGATCTCAATCGCATTCTGGAGGAACTCGGAGAGAGCGGTTACGGCACGGCGAAATGACGCCCCGGCAGTGACAGCGTTAGCCTAGACTCGCGTCATCGTGACGACGAGGGGGATGTCATGTCAAGAACAGCCGGTCCGGCAGCCATCAAGCGTCGTGTGATCGCCGTCAGCATCGCAGCCGCGCTGGGTGGCTTCCTCTTCGGATTCGACACGGCCGTGATCAACGGAGCCGTCGACGCATTGGCGGGCGACGTCTCCGGCTTCGATCTCGGCACAGCGCTGAAGGGCTTCGCCGTGTCGTCGGCCCTCATCGGGTGTGCGGTGGGCGCCTGGTTCGCGGGACCCGTGTCCAACAAGTACGGGCGCATTCCCGTGATGGTCGTCGCGGCGACGATGTTCTTCATCTCCGCGATCGGCTCCGGACTCGCATTCAGTGTGGTCGACCTCATCATCTGGCGGGTGATCGGAGGACTCGGCGTCGGTGCGGCGTCGGTCATCGCGCCGGCGTACATTGCTGAGGTCTCGCCCGCGGCTGTTCGTGGGCGCCTCGGGTCGCTGCAGCAGCTCGCCATCGTCACCGGTATCTTCGCGGCACTGCTCTCCGATGCGCTGCTGGCAGGTATCGCCGGCTCTGCGGATCAGCCGCTCTGGGGGCTCACCGCCTGGCGATGGATGTTCATGGTCGCGGCGATACCCGCCCTGGTCTACGGGCTCATGTCTCTTCGCCTCCCCGAATCTCCGCGATACCTGGTCCGGAAGGGCGAGCTGAAACGGGCGGCGGAAGTTCTCGAGACCGTCACCGGGACGGTGGACGTCCAAGGGAAGATCGACGAGATCACCGGAACCATCAACACCGAGCGTTCCGAGTCGCTGCGCGATCTGCGCGGCAACCGCCTGGGCTTGAAGCCGATCGTCTGGATCGGCATCCTGCTGTCGGTGTTCCAGCAGTTCGTCGGCATCAACGTGATCTTCTACTACTCGACGACGCTCTGGCAGTCGGTGGGCTTCGATGAGTCGAGCGCTCTGCTCACCTCCGTCATCACGTCGGTCACGAACATCGTCGTGACGATCGTGGCGATCCTGCTGGTGGACAAGATCGGTCGACGGATCATGCTCCTGGTCGGCTCGGTAGGGATGACCGTGACCCTCGGCCTCATGGCCGTGGCATTCTCGTTCGGCACCCTGGACGCCCAGGGTACGGCGACGCTCCCCGACCCGTGGGCCACCATCGCCCTGGTCTGCGCGAATGGATTCGTCGTGTTCTTCGGTGCGAGCTGGGGTCCGCTCGTGTGGGTTCTGCTGGGCGAGATCTTCCCGAACTCGATCAGGGCCGGCGCACTCGCCGTGGCCGCAGCCGCGCAGTGGGTCGCGAACTTCTTCATCTCCACGACGTTCCCGGCGTTCGCCGAGATCGGCCTCACGTTCGCTTACGGGTTCTACGCATTCTTCGCGCTCTTGTCGTTCTTCTTCGTGTTCTTCAAGGTTCCGGAAACTAAGGGCAAAGAGCTCGAGGACATGACCGAGAACATGAAGGTGGAGCGCCGGAGGGGTCCTCAGCCGACGTAGGCTTGATGTATGACCGAGTCCGTACAGCGTCGCGCCAGCCTGGAAGTGCTGCGTGCCGAAGCGGCAGACGAACTCGCCGTTCTCATCCAGGAGCGTCTTCTCGGCGGAGAAGATCCCTGGGAGTTCATGGAAGAGCTTCCGAGCGTCGATGAACTCGTCGTCTACCTCCTGCGTGCGGACAACATCAATGCGAACGACGGTGTGCGACCGAACGCGGCCCGACACTATCGCGTGCTTCGGCAGATCGCCCTCGAGTATCCGGAGCTGACTTCCGCGGTCTGGGGCCTGTTGGACGAGAAGCAGCGCCACCGTCGCTGGGATCCGTCCGTCGCCGACGCCTCCTGAGGTGGAGGCCGTCCTCGTTCCGTACGATCCGGCCTGGCCGGACGTCTTCCGGAGGGTCGCGGCAGAGCTGCGGACGCAAGGGAACCCGAACTGGATCGTCGAGCACATCGGCTCGACCAGCATCCCGGGGATGAGCGCCAAGCCGATCATCGATGTGGCGGTGCGGATCGCCGACAAGGAGGACCTCGACCGGCATCTGCCCGCCCTCGAGACCGTCGGGTGGCGGCTCGGGAGCGGAGTGCGAAGCCACCAGGTGATGATCTTCGAGGAGGACGGCATGCGCACTCGAATCGCCCACTTCTTCGAGGCGTCCGGGTGGGATGAGGCGAACCAGAGGATTCTCCGGGACTGGCTGCTGCAGAATCCGGGAGATGCCGATCTTTACGAACGCGCGAAGCACGCTGCTGTCGACGCCTCGCGAATGGGGGAGGAATCATACAACGCGGGCAAGACCGCAGTGATCCAGCTCCTCGTCGATCGAGCCCGTGCCGCTCGTGGACTATTGCCAGTCTCGGTGTACGACAAAGACTGACAAAGAGGCGCATCGCGCACGACACGAAGCTGCGGCGACGAAGAAAGGGCCGCACCTCCCCGGGAGGTACGGCCCTTTCGAGTCGGAGGATCAGCCGATGAAGGCGGCGAGGTCCTTCTCGAGAGCGAACTTGGGCTTGGCGCCGATGATGGTCGTCTTGACCTCACCACCGTGGAAGACCTTCATCGCCGGGATCGACGTGATCTGGTACTTCATCGCCAGCTCGGGGTTCTCGTCGACGTTGAGCTTGAGGATGGTGATCTTGTCGGGGTTGTCGGCCTGGATCTCGTCCAGAACCGGCGCGACCATACGACACGGACCACACCACTCAGCCCAGAAGTCCACCAGCACGGGACCGTCGGCCTGCAGAACGTCCTGTTCCCAGGTCGCCTGGCTCGTAGCCTTTGCACTCATCAGAGTTCTCCTTGATTCGAGGTTCGTCTGCTACAACAGCCGACGAGGGAAAAGTGTTCCCGCCCCTACGCGGAGGCGGTGAGGATCTCGGCGGCTTCGGCGGCCGGGACCTCGACGGACGCGTCCTCGAGGTCTGCGAGGAAGTGCTCGGCGTCGAGAGCGGCGACCGTGCCGGTGCCGGCAGCCGTGATGGCCTGACGGTAGGTGGGGTCGATGACGTCACCCGCAGCGAAGACACCGGGGACCGAAGTCTTCGACGAACGGCCGTCGACCCAGATGGTGCCCTCCGGTGTGAGCTCGAGCTTGTCGTGCACGAGGTGCGTGCGCGGGTCGTTGCCGATCGCGATGAAGAGTCCGTCGAGCGGGAGGTCGCTGAGGGTGCCGTCGACCGTGGAACGCAGCTGCACGCCTGTCACGGAATCGCCACCGAGGACCTCGGCGACCTCGCTGTTCCACACGAACTCGATCTTCTCGTTCGCGAAGGCGCGCTCCTGCATGATCTTGGAGGCCCGCAGGGTGTCCTTGCGGTGGATGACGTAGACCTTGTCGGCGAAGCGCGTGAGGAACGTGGCCTCTTCCATCGCGGAGTCGCCGCCGCCGACGACCGCGATCGTCTTCTCGCGGAAGAAGAAGCCGTCGCACGTGGCGCACCAGGAGACGCCGTAGCCGGAGAGGCGCTCCTCGCCGGCGATGTCGAGCTTGCGGTAGGCCGAGCCCGTCGCGTAGATGAGGGACTGTGTCTCGTGCTCTGCGCCGCTGCCGAGGATGACCTTCTTGACGGGGCCGTCGAGCTGAAGCTCGGTGACGTCGTCGTAGACGACCTCGGTGCCGAACTTCTCGGCCTGCTCCTGGAACTTGGCCATGAGCTCCGGTCCCTGGATGCCCTCGGGGAAGCCCGGGTAGTTCTCGACCTCTGTGGTGTTCATCAGCTCACCGCCCACCTCGACGGAGCTCGCGATGAGCAGCGGCTTGAGGTTCGCTCTGGCCGCGTAGATGGCAGCCGTGAATCCGGCGGGGCCGGAGCCGATGATGATGACCTGACGCATGTGCTCTCCGTCTTAGAAACTGCAGTCGAATGACCTTCGAGTGCTTCAACCCATGGTAACCGCGAGGCATTCCCCGGACAGTGTGCGCCACCGGGCTGGGAGAAGGCTCCGGGCGCGGATCAGCGACCGGGGAGGAAGCGACGGACCAGCACGCGGACGGCCGTGAGCTCGGGGGCACGCATGATGGCGAGGATCGCGATGTAGACGATCACCACGACGAGGCCGACCATCGCGGTCGCGAGGGTCGCGGGGATGACGCCGGAGGTGGCCCAACCCGTGGTACCGCCGAGAAGCTGGAACGTTCCCCAGCCGGCGGATCCTGCTGGGATTCCGGCGATCGTGAAGCGACCGATGGCCGTGATCCACGAACGAATCCTCAGACCGCCGATCTTCTTGTGCAGCAGCCAGGTGGCGACGATCGTCTGCAGGATGCTCGCGATCGACTGGCCGAGGGCGATCGCTGCGGCGAGAGAGGTGAGGGGGATGATCCCCGCCTCGCGCAGACCGAGCGCAGCCAGGGCGGTGACGACGATGAGGACGCACTGGAAGATCGTGAACCAGAACGGGGTCCGCGTGTCGTCGTAGGCGTAGAAGGTCCGCTGCACGATGAAGAGGATCGTGAGAGGAATGAGCCCGACGAGGTAGGCGAGCAGCACCATTGCGGCCGCTTGGGCGTCGTCGGCGGATTCGGTGAACACCCGAGACGCCGGGATGGCCGCGGCGGCGACGGCCGCGGTGGCCGCGACGATGAAGAACAGCAGCGTGCGGATGCTCTGCGCGATGTCGGCGCGGACGTCGTCATCGCGACCGGCAGCCGCGTGCGCGCTGATCTGGGTGAAGTAAGGGGTTCCGATCGAGAGCACGATGACGGAATACGGGAGCATGAAGATCAGCCACGCGTTCGCGGTCACGGTGGCGGAGGCCCCCAGACCGGCGACCTCGCTGACGATGTAGCCCTGGAGAACTCCGGCGGACAGGCTCGCGAAAGCCATGAGGAAGGTCCAACCAGCGAGGCGGCCGACATTGCCGAGACCGACACCGCGCCAACGGAAGTCGGGCTTGAGAGCGAGGCCCGTGCGACGCCAGAAGATGAGCAGGACGACGGCCTGCAGCGCGATGCCCAGCGTGGCCGTGCCACCGAGCAGCGTGATCATCTCCGGTGTCCAGTCGGTGGCCTTCGTGGAGACGGGACCGAAAAGCGCGCCGAGCGCGAGGAAGCCGACGATCGAGACGATGTTGTTGACGACAGGCGCCCAGGTGAAGGGACCGAAGATCTTCCGCGCGTTGAGAGCCTCGCCCAGCATCGCGTAGAGACCGTAGAGGAGGATCTGAGGCAGGCACCAGTAGGCGAGTGCCGTGGCGAGGGCGAGGGTGGCCTCTGTCGCTCTACCGGCGACCAGGTGCACCAGCCACGGTGCTGCCGCCGTCGCGATTCCCGTCACCACGACCAGGACGACGGTGCCCAGGGTGAACAGCTTCGAGATGAAGGCATTGCCGCCATCGGCATCCGCCGTCGCCTTGACGATCTGGGGGACGATGACCGCCGTGAGGATTCCGACGGAGATCAAGGAGAAGACGCTGTTGGGCAGCTGATTCGCGTAGGTGAACGCATCCGCCGCCTGCGACCCGAGGGAGCCGATGACTCCGACGAGCACGATGCTGCGCAGCAGACCGGTCAGGCGTGAGACGAGGGTGCCCGCACCGATGATGGCGCTCGCGCGGCCGAGGCTACTCATTCTTGTCTTCGGTCGTGGTGGCATCCGGTCGTGTGTGCACGGCACCCTCTTCGAGCGTCTCGATCTCGGCTTCGACGGCGGCCTCTTCGGCTGCTTCGTGGCGCTTGCGGCGCACGGTGCGGATCACGCCGAGCGCGATCAGGCCGACGGCGAGGCCTCCGAAGACGACCAGGCCGATGGTCTCCCACTCTGCGCGAACCGCGACCCGGATCTCCTGCTGGCCCTGGATCTGCACGCCGGTGGGGCTGTAGAGGCTGAGTCGCAGGTCGACTTCGCCACTGCCGACGCGTGCGGACACCGGAACCTTGACACGCTTGGTCGAGTTCGCCTCGACGACCGTCTCCGTCATCGGTGTGACCTCGAGACGCGGGTCGGCGGGCGAGACGAAGAGCTGCACCGTCACCGGCCACGGCAGGTCGTTGCGCACGGCGATCGGCAGGTCGGCGTTGGCGGTGAGCAGTTGGATGGTGCTGGACGGTGGGATACTCACGGCCGACAGGGTGTCCGTCGTGCGCTTGCGGTGCTTCTCGACGCCCTCGGTGAAGGCTTTCGCCGACGAACCGACGGCCAGTGTGCGGAGGATTCTGATGCGCTCGGGGCTCAGCAGCACCTGCGGGTCGGCCAGGATCGAGGAGAAGGCGGTGAGTGTTCCCTCGTCGGCAAGGAGATTCGTCACTGCGGCGGCGCGCGCGGGATCGGCCTGCGTCGTGATGGAGGCCGGCGTCGCCGGTGTCGCACGCAGCGCGGAGAGCTCGAATCCGATCGAATCGGCTGTCGAGATGGCGTCGCGCAGCGCATCGGCGTTGCGGTTCTCATCGCGGTCGAGCCCGATCAGCAGCGGGGCCCCCGCGACACGGTCTTCTGCCAGCGTCAGCAGCGCAGCGGCCTCGGCCAGCAGTCGCTGGCGATCGACGGGGTCTGACTCGGCGGCGACATCGGACAGCGACTCGGACAAGCCGGCATCCGTGACCAGGAGGTCGTGTCCGCCGACCGCGGCGTGTGCTGCGCTCTGTCCACCGAGCGAAGCGGAGGAGACGACCGTGGTCGTTCCTTCGCCCAGGTACCGCGTGAAAGCGGCCAGATCGTCCTCGCCGAGCTCGTCGTCCGGCCACAGGATCTGGGGGATCGAGCCGTCGATCGCGGTGAGTTCCGTGTCGTCGGGCAGCTGGGGCGTACTCGTCGGGCTGGGCGTCGGACCGGGCGTCGCGGTCGGGCCGCCCGTCGGGAGAGGCGTGGCAGGCGTCTGCGGGAAGTTCGCGGCGTCGAGGAAGGGAGCCAGCGTCGTCGGCTGCAGGAGCTCGGGCAGACCCGCCTGAGCCTGAGCCGTGGCATCTGCATCGCCGAACTGCAACGCGAACCGCGTGTTGGGCAGGGCATCGAGACGGACGAGCCATTCCCTGGCGGTCTCGGGCGCCCCTGAACCGAGTGCGCGGATGGCCGCGGGGATGGAGGGGTCGATGGCGAGCACCGCGGTGGTTCCCGCCACACCGTCGAGCTGGGCCGTGAGCGCACCCTCGGTGCTGGTGAGAGCGGCGAGCTCTTCCGAGCTGAGCAGCACACCGTTCTCGGGAGTCGCCGTGAGGGGGACCAGCACCCCGACCTGAGCCGTCTGGGAATCGGCGACGACCAGCACGCTCGTCGCGGTGGTCGCCACTGCGGTCGCGCGATCGTCGGCGGTGCTCCCGCTTTTCGCGCCGGTGAACTCGGCTCGCAGGGGGTAGACGCCGGGAGCGAGAGCACCGAGGGTCTCTGCGGGCACGAAGACCGTGGTCGTCGCCGATGCATCGGCGTCGATGGCGGCCGTCGTGTCGGAGCCGATCGTCTCGAAGTCGCCCGGCGCCTCACCGTCGTCGAGCCAGCTCGTGACAGAGCCCTCATCCGTCAGGGGAGTCCTGCTGAGCTCCACCTGGACCTGGCCACCGGAGAGCTTCGACTCCGTGTCGTTCTGAACGGTGAGCATCGCCGTGGTCGAGGACCCGGGGGCGACGAGGCCGCGCAGACCCGCAGAGACATGGAACCCCACGCTCGCGTCGTCGTCGGAGGCGGACCCGCCGGCGGCGACGGCCGTGCTCGGCACGACGACGGCGCAGGCGCCGAGTGCGATCGCGAGAACAGCGGTCGCACCGGCGAGCCTTCGCAGGCGCGCACGGAGGCCGTGCTCGGGGGTGATCGCGGTCATGAAGGTCTTCCTCGAACGCCCGGAAAGGGGCTGATCGTGAGTACTGACCTTGTGATTCTAGGAGGCGCAGGGAAGGAGAACCCTGAAGACGCGTAGAGTGACGGCCGTGTCCGACACCCCCGCACCCCACCCAGACCCGCTTCTCAGCGCCGCACTCGCGACTGATCTCGACGCCGCCGACCTGCGTTCGACCCCCCTTCGTCGGCTGTGGGGCGAGGAGGCCGACGACGCTCTCGCCCGGGGGATGCGAGAGCCGATCCTGCGGGCGATCGCCGAGGATTCGGGTGTGCTGGCAACACTCGGGCGTCTGCTCGTGCTGGGCATGCCGCAGCCGCGGGTGGCGGTCGCCGCCGCGCTGCCGAACCTCGGAGTGGACGGCATCGTGGCGCTCGGCCTCGCGACGGCCGATGCCGACACCGTGACCCCCGCCGCCTTGCTGCGCCCGCAGTCTTTCGTGGATGCGGACGGCGTCGGGGAGTGGTGGATCGCCAGCGATCTCGATGAGGTGGCTCTCGACGGTCCTCTTCCCGCCGACCATGTGCTCGGCGTCGGCGGGGCATCGCGCACGCTCGCTGAGACGATCGTCCCGATCCAGGTCGAACGTGCCCTCGACCTGGGCACCGGCTGCGGCATCCAGGCGCTCCTCGTCGCTCGTCGAGCCGGCGCTGTGGTCGCGACCGACATCTCGATGCGGGCCCTGGCATTCGCCGAGCTCAATGCCCGGATCAACGGGGTGTCCAACATCGAGTTCCGGCACGGGAGCATGTTCGAGCCCGTCGCGGGGGAGGCCTTCGACCTGATCGTCTCCAACCCTCCTTTCGTCATCACTCCGCGGGTGGATGGCGTTCCCGCATACGAGTACCGCGACGGCGGACTGGTGGGCGATGCTCTCGTCGAGCAGTTCGTGCGGAGCGCGCCCGCGTATCTGACGCATAACGGCATCGCACAGCTGCTCGGCAACTGGGAGTCGAGGGCGGGGGTCGCCGGCCTCGCACGTCTCGAAGCCTGGGTGCCGAGCGAGCTCGACCTCTGGGTGATCGAGCGTGAGGAGCTGTCGCCGCTGGGCTACGCGGAGCTGTGGATCCGCGACGGCGGCACGACCCCGCGCGACTCGGCCTTCACGCCGCTGCTCACCGCCTGGCTCGACGACTTCGCCGCCCGGGGTGTGACGTCGATCGGCTTCGGATACGTGCTGATGCGCCGGGGTGTGTCGGGCATGCCGCTTCGTCGTACGGAGAGGATCGCCCAACAGGTCTCGAACGTCGGCGCCGCTCTGGGCTCGGGCCTGGCTGCGCATGATGCCCTTGCCGCGGGGGTTCCGGCGACCCTGGTGACGGCGCCCGATGTCACCGAGGCCCGGCACCTGCTCCCGGGCAACGACGACCCGAGCGTCATCGAACTCCGACAGGGCGGTGGATTCGCCCGCACGGTGAACGTGGACCCCGCGCTCGCCGGGTTCGTCGGAGCGTGCGACGGTGAACTCACCGTGATGCAGATCGTCTCGGCCCTGGCCGACCTCTTCGAGGTGCCGCTTCCTGATCTCTGGGCCGAGCTCGAGCCGCGCATCCGTTCACTCGTGCTCGACGGCATCCTGGTGCCGGGGGAATAGCTGCGGGATGCATGCGTTGGAATAGATCATGAAGGCTTTCGGATTCCTCTCCTTCGGGCACTATGCGGATGTGCCCGGCTCAGCGACCCGCACGGCGGGGGACATGCTGAAGCAGACCATCGAGATCGCCGAGGGCGCAGACGAGATCGGTGTCAACGGCGCCTACGTGCGCGTGCACCACTGGGCGCGTCAGGCGGCCTCGCCGATGCCCCTGCTGACAGCTATGGCCGCGCGTACGAAGCGCATCGAGGTCGGCACCGGCGTGATCGACATGCGCTATGAGAACCCGTTCCAGTTCGCCGAAGAAGCAGCCGCGCTCGATCTGATCTCCGACGGTCGCATCGCGCTCGGCGTGAGCCGTGGTTCACCCGAGACGGCTCTGCGCGGATACGAGACGTTCGGCTATGTCGACGAGGAGGACACCGAGCGCGGCAGCGTCATCGCCCGTGAGAAGTTCGACCTGTTCCTGCGTGCGATCGACGGTGAGGGAATCGCACCAGGAGACCCGCGAATGGTGGGGGCGGGGCGCTACCTCGCGATCGAGCCGCAGTCGCCGACCCTCCGCGATCACATCTGGTGGGGTTCGGGATCGCGCCCGACGGCGATCGAGACGGGTCGCAAGGGCCTCAACATGATGAGCTCGACCCTCGTCACCGAGGCCACCGGCCAGCCGTTCCACGAGCTGCAGCGCGAGCAGATCGACCTCTTCCGCTCGGCGTACAAGGAGGCCGGACACACCGGCACCCCCCGCGTCTCGGTGAGTCGGAGCGTGTTCCCGCTCGTGTCCGACATGGACCGTGCGTACTTCGGCCTGCGCAGCGAGGAGAACGCCGATCAGATCGGCATCATCGACGGGTTCCGTTCCACGTTCGGCAAGACCTACGCCGCAGAGCCCGACGTGCTGATCGAGCAGCTCCGACAGGACGAGGCGGTGATGGCCGCCGACACCCTGATGCTGACGATCCCGAACCAGCTCGGACCGGACTACAACCTGCACGTGCTGGAGTCGTTCGCGAAGCATGTGGCCCCGGCGCTGGGGTGGAAGCCGAACACGGAAGGGCCCGTTCAGGGCGATCCCGTCTGACCGGAACCCTCGTGCTTGACAAGGCATCGTGGAACGCTGACGCTGGGTGACGGCGCGTCGATGGAGGCGCCGTCACCCCGTGCAGCTCCGGAGGCAAGTCATGACCCGTGTTCGCGTCGACCTCAACATCTCGCTCGATGGCTTCGCCACCACGACCGACCAGACTCCCGAGAACCCCTTCGGCGAGGACTGGGGGCGGTTGACGGCCGCGTACACGGCGACGCGCACCTTCCACGAGCGCGTCTTCCACGACACGAGCGGGGCGGGCACCACGGGGGTCGACGAGAAGTACGCCTCCCACTACTTCGAGAACATCGGCGCGGAGATCATGGGGGCCGGGATGTTCGGGCTCCACGCGCACCCGGACGACCCCGACTGGCGCGGCTGGTGGGGGGAGGAGCCGCCCTTCCACGCGCCGGTCTTCGTGCTCACGCACACCCCGCGTCCGTCGATCGAGTTCGCCAACGGCACGAGCTTCCACTTCCTCTCGGCCGCGCCCGAGGAGGCGCTCCGCACGGCGGTCGCCGCTGCGGACGGACGCGACGTGCGCATCGGAGGCGGGGCGACGACGGTTCGCGAGTATCTTCGCGCCGGACTCGTCGATGACCTGCACGTCGGCATCACGCCGATCCTGATCGGTAGCGGGCTTCGCCTCTGGGACGACCTGCGCGGCCTGGAGTCTGGGTACCGCGTCACCTCGGAGGTCGCCGAGTCCGGCGTCACGCACATCACGTTCTCGCGCGAGAGTTGATCGGGGCCTACCCCGATCTGGAAGGCTGGACGGATGCGAATCCGACCGTTCCAGCCTGAAGACACCGATGCTGTCGTCGCCCTGTGGGAGGCGGCAGGGCTCACGAGAGCGTGGAACGACCCGCGGAAGGACATCGCTCGGAAGCTGACGGTGCAGCCGGAGCTCTTCGTCGTGGCGGAGGACGAGACGGGGCGCATCCTCGGCGCCGTCATGGCCGGCTACGACGGGCATCGCGGGTGGATGAACTACCTCGCCACGCAGCTCGATTCCCGCGGACTCGGAGTGGGTCGGGAACTCGTTGCCCACGTCGAGGCCGGCCTGCGCGATCTGGGCTGCCCGAAGGTGAATCTGCAGGTGCGTGCGGGCAACGCGCAGGTGGTCGACTTCTACCGCCGGCTCGGCTACGAGATCGACGACACGGTGGACCTCGGCAAGAGGCTCATCGCCGACGTGTAGCCGCGAAGAATTCACTTCTCCGACGATCCGGTATACCAGTACTCTGACCGCATGCGTTTTCGCCGCAACGGGATCATCACCGGAGCCATCGTGCTCGTCGCCGTGCTCGTGGGAGCCATCCCCGCCGCAGCCGCAGTGACATCGTGGGCCACGTGGGCGCCACTCGCAGGAACGGGCGGTGCCTACACGACGACCGTGCAGGTGGCGCCGAAACCCGCACTCACCGCCACCATGACCAGCGACTCCCGCGCGGGGCAGGTCGGCGTGATCTCCGGTACATCGACGTGGCTGTCCGAGGGCACGCCGATCGGTGCCGAGTACGGCTCCAGCAGGGATCAGCCGTACCTGAACCTGCGTCCCAAGGCCGACAACGCCACGAGCCCGTCGACGACGACCTACTCGTTCGCCGCACCCACCCCGACGTCGGGGTGGGCATTCGCGCTGGGCGACATCGACTCCGACAGTGTGCGCATCCACGCCGTCGCGCCGGACGGGCATGTGCTCACGGCGGCGGAGATCGGTCTCCGAGACCGCTTCAACTACTGCGCTCCCGCCGTCGTGGGAAAGCCCGCGTGCACCGGATCTGCAGACGACGTGCCGACCTGGGATGCCGCGACCCTCACCCTCACCGGCAACGCGGCGGCCGCCGACACGAACGGCTCCGCAGCGTGGTTCGAGCCCTCGACCCCCATCAGCTCCCTCAGCTTCATCTTCACGCGCCGGTCGGGCCTCCCCGTCTACCAGACCTGGTTCGTCTCGGCCGCGAACGACATCCGAGGCACCGTCTCCGACGTGGTCAGCGGGCCCCTGGACGGCGTCGCCCTGACGCTCACCGACGGCAACGGCTCGATCGTCGGCAGGACGACCACTGCTCCGGACGGCACGTATTCGTTCCCGGGATTCATCGCCACGGATGGGTACCGCGTGAGCGTGACGGCACCCGACGACAAGATCGCGGTCGGCCAGACCACGACCCCGGTCAACCTCAGCGGCGGCAATGCCGAGGGGGTCGACTTCACGGTGCGCGACATCATCCCCTCACCCGTCACCGGGCTGGTGGTCGATGGGGACGGCAACCCCATCGCCGATGTCGCGGTCACGATCGGCGGACAGACGACGACGACCGACGCCGACGGACGGTATCTGTTCGACATGGTCCTGGACGGGCCGCAGGAGGCGAGCATCGTCGTCCCGACCGGGTATACCCTCGCCACCGCCCCGCTTGATTTCGTGGTTCCCGCAGACAACGAGGATCTGATCACCCTCGCCGACTTCGTCATCAAGGCGAACCCGAGCCTGAGTGGCGCCGTCCGGTGGAACGGAAGCGGGGTGCCCGGCGTCACGGTCACCGCCGTGCTGCAGGGTGGGGGCACGCTCACGACCGTGACCGGAGCGGACGGCGGATACACGTTCCCGCGCCTGCCTGCCGGCGGCTACACGGTGACGATGACGACGCCCGAGGGGTATGTTGCCACATCTCCCGTCAGCCGCACCGAACCCGTCGCGGGAACGGACGTCACGGGCGTGGACTTCGACCTCGCGCGGCTGGGGGCCATCGACGGCACGGTGCGTACCGACGGCGGCGCACCCGTCGGGGGTGTGGTGATCGACGTGAACGGCCCCGGCGGCCCCCTGCAGCTCGCGACCGACGCCGACGGCACCTATGGTCTCGGCAACCTCGCTCTGGGAACCTACGAGCTGATCGTGCGCTCGCCGACCGGCAGCAGTGTGGTCGGCGCGGGGACCCGCACCGTCGTGATCTCCGCTCTCGGCGAGTCCATCGAAGGGCAGGACTTCACTCTCGCGGCGACCGTCGTCCCGCCGTCGCCGTCGCCGGATCCGTCGGCGGCGAGCGGGAACGGCAGCGGACGGCTGCCGGCAACGGGGCTCGGACCGGAGACGCTCGCCTGGGCGGCCGGCGGCGCGGTCGTCGTCATCGTCGGGGCGGCACTCCTGATCGTCGCCCGACGTCGCTCCGAGCGGAAGTAATCCGCGCGCGTATCGAGGTCAGCCGCCGTTCGGGGGCCCGAACAGCTCCTCGCCGTGTTCGTGCAGGAGCTTGTAGGCGTCGGCGAAGGTCTCCGGTTCCGGCTCGCCCGGCTTGCCGTACCGGGCGAGGAGCAGACCGAGCAGGCCGCGCGCGGGCGGCGTGAGCGGCTTCATCTGATCCTTCTCGCCCGGCTGCGGCGCCGTGTCCTCCGGGTTCGGCGGCGTGTAGGCCGGGGTGGTCACCGGCCAGTCGGACGGATGTCGCGGCTTGTCGAGGTTCACGACGTTGAGCAGCGTGTTGGCGGACTGATCGCGGTCGTTGAGGGGCTTCAACCCGTGCAGACGCGAGAGGGTCGCGGTCACGGACCCGTGATGCATCTCGTCGTGGATGATGCTGCCGCGCTTCGTATAGGCCGACACGGCGATGGCCGGCACCCGGCATCCGAGTCGATCGAACGTGAAGCCCATCTCGCCCGGCCCGGTATCGGGGGTGGGCTTCGTCACGGACGGGGGCGGCACGTGGTCATAGCACCCTCCGTGTTCGTCGAAGGTGATGAGCAGCAGGGTGTTGACGGCGTTGGATCCCTTCGGGGATGCGCTCGTGCGCACCGCCTCGTAGATGTCGTGGATGAGCCGGTCCCCGGCCCGCACGTCCGAGATCGCGCTGTCGAACACGGCCTCGCCGTCGACCTCGCTCTCACGCGGCGATCCGAACGGGGGATGGAAGTCGTTGTGGTCGTAGACCCTCCGCGGCTCGATGAAGGCGTACGCGGGGAGCTTCCCGTCCTTAGCCTCGGCGTAGAAGTCCTCCATCGTGCCGAAGTGGTCGGTGCGCCAGTACTTCTCCAGCACCGCCGCATGCAGCATGCCGGTGAAGGAGACGAGCTGGAGCTTGTCGATGTAGATCTTCCAGCTCACCTTCTTATCCTCGAGCCGGTTGAAGACCGTGGGTGCGGCCGGTGCATCCAGCCACTTCCGGTAGCCGCCGCCGGCCTGGTTGGTCACGAAGCCGTGAGACGTGGAGGCGTGGAAGAACGAACGGTTGCAGAAGGTCTGCGAGGGGACGCCGGCGTACCAGTGGTCGAACACCGCGAACTCGGAGGCGAGCGTCGACAGCACGGGCAGCATCTCGGGGGAGAACGACCCCATGATGTGCGCGGCTTCCTCAGGGCGGGGATCCACGCCCTTGCGCAGGCGTCGGAAGTTGATGATGTAGTCCTCGAGGAACCCCGACATCGTGGCCTTCTCGCCGTGCGTCGGGGCGTTGAACGGCGCGGTCATCTCATCGACGAAGAGGTCGGCGTTCGTCTTCGGATCGACCGTGCCGAAGATCTGCGTGTTGACGTGCGGGTACTCCTCGCCCGGATCCGGGTCGGGAAGGCTCATGATGCGGTCGGTGTCGCCCTCATACACATGCGCGTCGACGACCGTGCCATCAGACGCGGTATTGCTGTATGAGCCGAAGTCCAGTCCTTCGAAGGTCTCGCCCGCCGGCAGGTTCTCCTTCGAGTACAGGTACCCGAGCAGGTTGTCGAAGGAGCGGTTCTCGCCCATCACGACGACGAGGTGGTCGAAGCCGGGCTCGCTGCGCGGGGTGAGCGCGGCGAACGGGTCGGGGTCGGCCGCGAATCCGTCACGTCCGCTGCCGGCGACCGACGCTCCGATAGCCGCACCGCCGACACCACCGACCACCGCGCCGGCGAGGGCGGCACCACCCACCTTGAAGAAGCCTCGGCGGGAGGCGTCCCGGGGAGCGTCGGGGGAGGGGGAGTCTTCTTCGGCCATGCCGCGATCCTACGACTGCGCCGCGGTTCGCGCCCTGCACGGCTCCGGAGATCGCGGACGAGGTACCGCGAAAGAGGGCGCCGCCCGGGCCGAAGCCCGGACGACGCCCTCCTTCGGACTACTCCGCCTCGGTCGTCTCCACCGTGGCGTGCTGACGTCGGCGCCGCATCGCGAACAGGCCGAGACCGGCTGCGAGGAGCACGACGGCTGCGACGATGTACGGCACGCTGTCCGCACCCGTGGTCGCGAGATCGCCCCCGGCAGAGCCACCGTTGCCCGGCGCCACCGCTCCGCCGCCTGCTGCCGCGACGGTGAGCGAGGCGGTGACCTCGGTGCCGTCGGGGAGGATCACGGCGAGCGTGTGCGCGCCGGCCGGGGTGTTCGCCGGGATCGTGACCGTGCGCTGGAAGGAGCCGTCCGCACCCACGGTCGCCGTGCCCAGCTGCACCGGGTCGGACCGCAGCTCGAGCCGCAGCTGCGCGCCCTCGGCGAAGCCGCTGCCCGACACCGTGACCGTGCCGCCGGCTTTCACGGATGCCGCGCCGAGCTCGACCTTTGCCGGAACCTCGGGCTCGGGAGTGACCGGAGGAGTGACGCCGGCCTCGGTGACCCACTTCTCGCCGGCATCCGACTTCGTCACGGTGAACGTGTCGTACACGGCACCGACGGGGAGGTCGGTCGTGGCGCCCGGCTGCTTCTCCGCGAGGTAGGAGCGGTAGACGAGCTGGTTCTTCGAGACGTCGATGACCTGGTAGGTGGTCACGCCCTGGCCACGGAGCACCTGGGTGGCGCCGTTGTTGGTCCAGACGTTCTTCTCCGCAGTCTCGAGGTCGTAGTGCTTCGCGCCCGAGTTCGACACGACGTAGACCGGGCCGGTGGTGAGGCCGGGGGTCTCGGTGGCATCGGTGTTCACGTAGCCGCGGGCGTACGTGTGGTCGTGGCCCATGAGCACCAGATCGATGTCGTTGCGCTGGAAGACCGGCAGCCACTCGGCGCGCAGCACCGGCTCGTCGCGGCCTTCGGATGTCGAGAACACCGGCTGGTGGAACGTGACGACGTTCCACTTCGACGGGCTGTTCTGCAGCAGCAGGTCGAGCCACGCGCCCTGGAAGCGGGTCCAGAGCAGGCCGATCTGCGCGGAGGGGCACTCTGCTCCGGTGCAGGACGGGAGCCCGGCCGGCGTGAGGAACGTCGTGTCGCGCGTCGCGTTCAGGGTGATGAAGCGCACCCCCTGGTAGTCGGTGTAGTACGCGGTTTCTGCGGCGAACGAGCTCCAGTGGTCGAAGAACGCGCGGTACTGCTGCGCGACGGCGGAGTCGCCCTTGGCGAGGTCGGCCAGTTCGCCGATCGAGCTCGTCGACGGGTTGTTGTGCGGGTACTCGAAAGCGGCCTTCCATGCGGTGAGCAGCTTGTCGCCGGAGTACTCGTGGTTGCCGGGGGCGGCCATCACGTTGGTGCGGACGGCCGAGTCCTTCATGCCCTTGAACCAGTTGACCCACTCGTTCTCGTTGCTCGACGTGTTGATCAGGTCACCCGCGTGCACGGAGCCGATCGACCGGGGCGCGGCGGCTTCTGCCTGCTTCACGACGCTCGGCCACGTGGTGTCGAGTCCGATCTGCGCGTCGCCGTAGTAGATGAACTGGAAGTCGGTCGCCGAAGGATCAGCGGTGCGGAAGGTGAACCAGTCGCTCCAGCTGCCGGGCAGGCCCACGCGGTAGCGGTACTCGGTGGCTGCCGTGAGGCCGGTGACGGTGGCCGAGAAGTGCTTGTTCGGGTTCCCGTTCACGACTCCGGCGTCATACGCGTCGATCGCGCGGGTCTCGCCGCCGGCGGACGGGGTGATCTCGACCTGTCCGACCGTGTGCGAGGCGTCACCGGCGAGCCAGGAGAACGCCTGCGAGACGGCGGGCTGCTCGGTCGGGGTGAGGATGACACGTGTCGGCGGCGCGACGACGGGGGTGCCGGGGGCGGATGCCTTGACGAGGGTCAGTGATGACATGTCGAAGAAGATGTCGGAGCTGGTCTCCCGGTCCTGGAACAGCGAGACGGCGATGGTGTTCGTGCCGTCGTGCAGCAGATCGCCCTCGGCGCTGAACGTGCTCGTGAGCGGGTCGCCGCCACTGTCGCCCGCATATTCGACGTTCGTGGTGTCGGTGATGCGGCCGTCGACGTATCGGGCGACCTCGACGCCGTTGAGCCAGACGATGATCGCGTCGTCGTACGTGATGGTGCTCTGCAGGGCGGCGACCTGTTCGGCCACGCCCGTCTCGAGCTCGAACGTCGTGCGGAAGAAGTAGGTGGGCACGGTCGGGGCTGCCGTGCCGTCGAGGTAGTGGTTCAGAAGGGTCTTGGGCGTTTGCGGGCCGACGGGAGCCAACTTTCCACCCTTGGCGCCGAAGGATCCGGTCGCGGACTTCCAGGCGCTGTCGTCGTACGCGGGCAGCGTCCACTCGCGCAGAGCTGCGGGAGCGGGAGACGGGTCGGATCCGTCGTCGAGGTAGCGCCACGTCGTGTCGCCGGTGATCAGCGACCCGGTCGGCACTTCGGGGTCGAGAGCGGCGAGGGCCGCGGGGGCGACGACAGCGCCGCCGAGCAGGGCGAGGAGCGCGACGGATGTGAGTCCGCGACGCCGCCACCGCACCGCAGGGGTGGGGGAGGTCATGTCTGTCCTTTTGGGGGTGGGTTTTCCGTGCTCAGCCGCACGGGGCCCCTCCACCCCATCGAAGGCGGATGACCGGGGGCTGGCCTCCGGGCGACCGGGAGGTGAACGGTGCAGATGCCGGGTGCACCCACCCCGGTACGCTGGAAACCATGCTCAACATGGCTGACGGCCTCGCCCGTCTCGGTGCGCTCGCCGAGAATCCGGTCGTCCGCACCCTCGCGACGGCGTTCGAGGATGCCGGTTTCGACCTGGCCGTGGTCGGCGGACCGGTACGCGACGCGCTGCTCGGCCGTGCGACGCATGACCTCGACTTCACGACGAACGCCTCGCCCGATGACATCCTCAAGATCGTCACGCCACTCTCGACCGCGCAGTGGGACATCGGCCGTGCGTTCGGCACGATCGGTGCCCGCGTGCAGGGTGAGCAGGTCGAGATCACGACCTATCGCGCCGACAGCTACGACGGTGTGACCCGCAAGCCCACGGTCGAGTTCGGCGACACGATCGACGGCGACCTCGTGCGCCGCGACTTCACCGTCAACTCCATGGCCCTGCTGGTGCCGTCCGTGAAGCTCGTCGACCCGACCGGAGGCGTCGAAGACTTGGTCGCCGGCGTACTGCGCACACCCGCTGATCCGCGGGTCTCGTTCGGCGACGACCCGTTGCGGATGCTGCGTGCGGCCCGTTTCAGCGCTCAGCTCGGCTTCCGTGTGGAAGAGGCCACCTCTGACGCGATCACCGAGCTGCGCGAGACGCTGAAGATCGTGAGCCCCGAGCGTATCCAGTCCGAGCTCGTGCGCCTCATGCAGACGGACGACCCGGTGCGCGGTATCCGTGTGCTGGTCGACACCGGGCTGATCGACGAGTTCCTCCCGGAGGTCACCGACCTGCGCCTCGAAGTCGACGAGCACCACCACCATAAGGACGTGTACGAGCACTCGCTCACCGTGCTCGCCCAGGCGATCGAGCTCGAGCACGCCCGGCACCCCGGCGCCGCGCCCGACGTGCCGCTGCGCATCGCCGCGCTGCTGCACGACATCGGCAAGCCGCGCACCCGCAAGCTCGAGGCGGGGGGCGTGGTCACGTTCCACCACCACGATGTGGTCGGCTCGCGGATGGCGCGCAAGCGTCTGCAGGCGCTGCGATTCGACACCGACACCACCGATGCCGTCGCGACCCTGATCGAGCTGCACCTGCGCTTCTTCGGCTATGCCGAGGGGGCGTGGACGGATGCTGCCGTGCGCCGCTACGTGCGCGACGCCGGCGACCTGCTCGAGCGCCTGCACATCCTCACCCGTGCCGACGTGACCACCCGCAACAAGCGCAAGGCCGGCCGCCTGGCGAGCGCCTACGACGACATCGAGTCGCGCATCGCCGCGTTGCGCGAGCAGGAGGAGCTCGACTCCATCCGTCCGGAGATCGACGGCAACCGCATCCAGCAGGTGCTGGGCATCACTCCGGGGCGCGAGGTGGGCGAGGCCTACAAGTTCCTGCTCGACCTGCGTCTGGATGAGGGAGTGCTGGGCCCGGAGGTCGCTGAACAGCGGCTGCGCGAGTGGTGGGCCGCGCGGAGCTGAACAGCCTCAGCGCCGTTCGGGGACGATGATCTCGACCCGGTCGGCCACGAGCTCGAAGCCCTTCGGGTTGAAAGTGAGGAAGGCGGCTCCGAGTGCGTAGGCGTGGCCGGCCAGCATGATGTCGGTGCTCCGAGCGTGGGCGGGAAGCTTGGTTGCGACATGCGCCGCCAGCGTGGCATAGGAGTCGGCGGCGGTGGTGTCGAACGGGAGCCAGCCGGACGAGAACATGGTGGTGACGCGAGCGAGATCGGTCTGACGCTCTCGGCGGACTGCAGGTGTGCTCGCACGCTCGACGCCGAACCGGAGCTCCGCAAAGGAGAGTGCGCTCAGAGCGACGTCGTCACGAGGAAGGCGCACTTCTCGGATCCGGATCAGCACGTTCGTGTCAAGCAGGAGCATCGTCGCCCCAAGGGTCCCGGATGGTCCCGTCGAACAGCGGGTTCCTCCGATCGGCCTCCACCTCAGCCGCCCATTCCTCCCGCATCCTGTCTTGCTCCGGAGTCGAAGGGTTCGCCTCGATCCAGGCCATGATCTCGCTCGACGGGACGGACCAGCGTCGATGTTGCGGAATCCGCTGCGTGAGGTCGGCCTCGATCCCGCTCGCGTCGTTCTCCGCCAAGCGGGTCAGCACATCGCGCACCTCGGCCTCCATCGAGCGGGAGTTTCTCCGGGCACGCTCCTTCCACGCGACGACGACGTCGTCGCTGAGATTCCGGATGGTCACGGTCGCCATGTCTCGCCTCCTGACAGCAGAATGCAAGCATCGCCTCTTGCGCCCATCTACCCCTCGTGCCCATCTACCCCTCGCGGCGCTCCAGCTCGGTGAACACGACGCCGCTGTCGTAGGCGACGGTCTCGACGACGTCGAACCGTTCCGGACGGTAGGGGCGGTCGCCGAACAGCGGGATACCCGACCCGAACAGCAGAGGCTGTCGCTTGAGGACGAGCCGATCGATCTCGTCTGCGAGCGTCGCGGCCAGAGCGCCGCCGCCGCAGAGCCAGATCGCGGCGCCGTCCTCCTGCTTGAGGCGGCGCACCACGGCGACCGGATCTTCGGCTGTGACCTCCAGGCTCTCGGCCTCCGCGGACCTCGTTCGACTGAACACGATCTGCCGGAGGTGCGCATATGGACTGGGCAGGCCGCCCACCTGGTAGGTGTTCCACCCCATCAGCACGGTGTCGAACACCTCGCGCTTCTGTTCGATGCCGAGTGCTTCGGCGGCGACGGTGGGGAGGGTGTCGGCGAATCGCCGGTTGATGCCCGCCATGTGGTCGCCCTCGACGAGGAACGCGTCGAATTCGCCGTTCGGGCCGGCGATGTAGCCGTCGAGCGTGACGGCGGCGTAGTACACGAGCTCTCGCATGATTCTCCAATCACTACAGATGTAGCAGTTACAGTACAACAGGCGTAGTGATTGCGCTAGTGTTCTTCCCATGGTCAAGAACGACTCCCGGCGGCGGGCGATCGCGGACGCGGGACTCACGGTGCTCGCACGTGAAGGGTCGAGGGGTCTCACACACCGCGCGGTCGATGTCGCTGCGCAGGTCCCCACCGGCACGACATCGAACTACTTCCGCAGCCGTGATGCGCTGCTCGAAGGACTCGTCGAGCGGATCGGAGAGCGCCTCGCACCCACGCCCGACGACCTGGAGCGCCGGGCGACGGCCGCGCCCGGACCGGCTCTGTTCGCCGACTACATCCGCGACATCGTGCGGCGGCTGACCGAGGACAAGGACGTGACTCTCGCGCTGTTCGAGCTGCGACTCGAGGGCGGTCGGCGCCCCGAGGTCGCGGCCGTGCTCGGCGCCTGGCAGCGGGCCGGCTTCGATGGCGACGTCGCCTTCAACACCGCCGCGGGGCTCCCGGGTGGGCGTCGTGAGATCGCCCTGTTCCACTACGCGATCGACGGACTGCTGCTCGACCGGCTCACCACGCCGATCGATCCGGAGACCTCCACCGACGAGGTGATCGACGACCTGGTCGCCGGGCTCATCCGCTGACGCGGTGAGGTGTTCCCTCGGGGGCGCGCTGCTCGTACACTGAGGCAACGCACGCTCTCGACGATCGGAGACCGCTGTGTCTGCGCCGTGGCAGGTATCCCGCGAGTCCCTTCCCCCGACATCGCGACTCCTCATCGAGCGTGCGCACGAGGAACTGCTCGCCGGCAACCTCGACGACCGGCGTCTGCAAGAGGTGCGCCCCCTCGTCCGCGAGTCGTGGGAGAGGTCGTGGCGCGGCCGCGTCGGTCCTGAAGGCGCCCCACCGCTCGAGCTGGTCAGCGACGAGCTCGAGGCCTATCGTCTCGCGCATCCGCTCGCCTCGGTGATGGAAATGATCCGTGCCCTGCTGCTTCCTGGCGAGGCGGAGGACACGGGAGTGATCATCGCGGTCGGCGACCAGGCCGGACGCCTGCTCTGGATCGAGGGCGACGATCAGCTGCGCTCACTCACCGACGGCATGGGCTTCGTCGCCGGTGCGAACTGGTCGGAGGACGCCGTCGGGACGAGCGCCCCCGGAACCGCACTCGCTCTCGGCCAGTCGGTGCAGATCCGCGGCGCGGAGCACTACAACCGCCTCGTGCATCCGTGGTCGTGCACCGCAGCTCCCGTGCGCGACCCCGAGACGCAACGTGTGCTCGGAGTCATCGACATCACGGGAGGTCCGGAGGTCGTCTCGCTGCAGGCGCGGCTGCTGGTCGACGCGACGGCCCGTGCGGTCGAGTCGGAGCTGATGGTCGCGCGCCTGCGCAAGCGGAGCGAGGAACCCAAACCCCGGTCCACCGCGGCGAAGGGACGCACGCCGGGCACCGCCCGCGCGACCCTGCATGTGCTCGGCCGCGATCGGGCACGGCTGGAGACCGAGTCGGCCCATGACGAGTCGATGATCGAACTCAGTGCCCGCCACGCGGCCATCCTGCTGATGCTCGCCGTGCACCGCCAGGGGCTCTCGGCCGAACGACTCTGCGAGCTCGTCTACGGTCCCGGTGTCTCGCCCGACACGCTCCGACCGGAGATGGTTCGCCTGCGCAAGGTTCTCGAACGCACGGCTCCCGACCTCGTGCCCGAGTCCCGTCCGTATCGCCTTCCCGTCGCCCTCGACACGGATGCGCAGGACGTGCTGTCGCTGCTCGATCGCGGTGCCCATCGGGTGGCGCTCACCGCCTATCGGGGCCCGGTGCTGCCCGAGTCGACGTCGCCCGGCGTCGAGGAGTTCCGCGAGTCGGTGCGGGCAGCGCTCCGCGAAGCCATGCTGTCCGAGGCGAGTCTCGACGTGCTGCTCTCCTACGCCGAGATCCCCGAGGGGCAGGGCGACGCCGAAGCCCTCCGCCTCGCGCTGGAGATGCTCCCCGCCCGCTCGCCCAAGCGGGCAGGGCTGGTCACGCGCATCGAGCGTCTCGAGGGTGCCTGAGCTCTGCAACCGAGCGCAACGTTGCGCATCCGGGCGCAACCCCGTGCGACCTACCTTCGGAGAACAGCCGCTGCACCGAGGCGCGGCCCCGTCGAAGGAGACCCCCATGAGCATCGTCGAAGAAGACGTGTCCCTCGCCTACGCGGCCCCGGGCCGGCCGGGCACCCTCGCGAACTACCGCCCGCGCTACGGCCACTACATCGGCGGCGAGTTCGTCGAACCCGTGAAGGGCCAGTACTTCGAGAACGTCAGCCCGGTGAACGGCAAGCCCTTCACCGAGGTCGGCCGCGGCACCAGCGAAGACATCGACCGGGCCGTCGAGGTCGCGTGGAAGGCGTTCGCGGGGTGGGGCAAGACCAGCCCGGCAGAGCGCTCAGTGATCCTGAACAGGATCGCCGACCGCATCGAACAGCACCTCGAGGAGATCGCGGTCGCCGAGACGTGGGAGAACGGCAAGCCGGTGCGCGAGACCCTCGCCGCCGACATCCCCCTCGCCGTCGACCACTTCCGGTACTTCGCCGGCGTCCTGCGCGCTCAGGAGGGCGGCATCAGCCAGCTCGACGAGAACACCGTCGCGTACCACTTCCATGAACCGCTGGGTGTGGTCGGCCAGATCATCCCCTGGAACTTCCCGATCCTGATGGCGGTGTGGAAGCTGGCGCCCGCGCTCGCCGCAGGCAACTGCGTCGTCATCAAGCCGGCCGAGCAGACTCCGGCATCCCTGCTCTTCCTGTTCGACATCATCGGCGACCTGCTGCCGGCCGGCGTCGTGAACATCGTCAACGGCTTCGGCATCGAGGCGGGCGCTCCGCTCGCGCAGCACAAGCGCATCCGCAAGGTCGCCTTCACCGGTGAGACCACGACCGGACGCCTGATCATGCAGTACGCGTCGCAGAACCTGATCCCGGTCACGCTCGAACTCGGAGGCAAGAGCCCCAACGTCTTCTTCGAAGACGTCGCGCGTTCGACCAGCGACCCGTTCTACGACAAGGCGCTCGAAGGGTTCACGATGTTCGCGCTGAATCAGGGTGAGGTCTGCACCTGCCCGTCGCGTGCACTCATCCAGCGCTCGATCTACGACGGCTTCCTCGCCGACGGGCTGGAGCGGGTCGCGAAGGTCGTGCAGGGCAACCCGCTCGACCCTGCGACCATGATCGGCGCGCAGGCGTCGAACGACCAGCTGGAGAAGATCCTCAGCTACATCGACATCGGCAAACAGGGCGGGGCGCGACTGCTGACCGGGGGTGAACGAGTCGACCTCGGCGGGGATCTCAGTGAGGGTTTCTACGTCGCCCCGACCGTCTTCGAGGGCACGAACGACATGCGCATCTTCCAGGAGGAGATCTTCGGCCCGGTGCTGTCGGTCACGTCGTTCGACGGTTTCGACGACGCGATCTCGATCGCGAACGACACCCTCTACGGACTCGGCGCGGGTGTGTGGAGCCGCAGCGGCGACACGGCCTATCGTGCAGGGCGGGCGATCGAGGCCGGACGCGTCTGGACCAACACGTATCACCAGTACCCCGCGCACGCGGCATTCGGCGGATACAAGCAGTCCGGCGTCGGGCGCGAGAACCACAAGATGATGCTCGACCACTACCAGCAGACGAAGAACCTCCTCGTGTCCTACGCGGAAGGCCCGATGGGCTTCTTCTGAGTTCGATCCCGGGCGGGCGCTGCTCCCTCAGCGTCCGCCCGGCTCCATCCCCGGAAGGCGGCAGTCATGGTCAGCATCGGTACCTACCAGCGGGTGGGCGTGACGGATGCGGCGGCATCACTCGTGCGTGAGCTGACCGCGCAGCACGGACCGCTCATGTTCCACCAGTCCGGGGGCTGCTGCGACGGCTCTTCCCCCATGTGCTATCCGATCGGGATGTTCATCACGGGGCCGGGCGACGTGCTGCTCGGCGCGCTCGACGTCGGGCTCGCGCAGTCGGTCGAGGTCTTCATGTCGGAGTCTCAGTTCGAGTACTGGAAGTACACGCATCTCACGATCGACGTCGTGCCGGGGCGCGGTGCCGGGTTCAGCGTCGAGGGGCCTACCGGCATGCGCTTCCTGATCCGGTCGCGGATGCTGAACGAGGCTGAGCTCGCGTACTTCGGGTTGGCGACTCCGCCCTGAATTCAGGCTACCTAGAGGCCAGAAAACAGGCTAGAATTTTGCTATGCAGAGCGTACCGCTGAGTGAGGCCAAGGACCGCCTGTCACGTCTCGTCGACCAGGTCGAGCGAGAGCACGAGACGATCGAGATTACCCGTCACGGGCGTGGGGCCGCAGTGCTGGTGAGCAAGGATGCGTTGGATTCTCTGTACGAGACCCTGTTCTGGCTCTCCCAGCCGGGAACGCGCGAGGACGTCGACGCCGCGCGCCTTCAGTCGGCAGCCGGTGATCTGCGCAGCGCAGAGGACACCATGTCACGATACGGAGTTCGACCGCGGTGACCTGGAACGTTTGGTTTGCGGACTCGGCATGGCGGGACCTTGATCGGCTACCGCAGAAGATCGCAACGGCGATCGTGGAGTTCGCCGTTCACACGTTGCCGGACAACCCGCTTCGTATGAGCAAGCCCCTGCAGGGCGACTTCGAAGGACTCCGGTCGGCGCGTCGTGGCGACTACCGCGTGCTGTTCTTCCTTGAGGATCCTGATCGTCTGATCGTCGTTCGTGCTCGGCACCGACGTGACGCATATCGGCCGCCTGCACCCGACATGGATTGACTCGGCCGTCTCCGTCGGGGTGTACGCCGTGTCAGTGCGGCAGCCGCGGCACCGCGTCGACCAAGGCCCGCGTGTAGGGGTCCTGGGGGTCGTGCAGCACGGCAGAGGTAGCCCCCTGCTCGACGACGCGTCCGTTCTGGAGCACGACCGTACGGTCGCAGGCTGAGGCGATCGCGGTCAGGTCGTGCGACACCATCACGAGCGAGAGGCCGTTCTCGCGGCGCAGTCGGTCGAGCAGCTCGAGCACCTGCACGCGGGTGGTGACATCGAGGGCGCTGACCGGTTCGTCGGCGAGCAGCACCCGGGGACGGGAGACCACGGCCCGCGCGATGGCGATGCGCTGACGCTGTCCTCCGGAGAACTCGTGCGGGTACCGGCGTGCGGTGTCGGCGGGAAGCCCCACGGAGTCGAGGGCTTCCGCGATGCGGCGCTGCGCGTCGGCGCCGGATGCCAGCCCCAGTGAGCGGAGCGGTTCGCCGACGATCCGATCGATGCGCTGGCGCGGGTCGAGCGACGAGTACGGATCCTGGAACACTGGCTGCACGCTCGCGCGGAAGCGACGCATCTGCGCGCGGTCGCGCAGTGCGAGCGGTGCATCCTCGAACAGCACCTGGCCATCGCGCGGGGCGGCGAGTCCGAGCAGCAGTCGCAGGATCGTCGACTTGCCTGCGCCCGATTCTCCGACGAGGCCGAGCGAGTCGCCCTCGTCGATGCTCAGCGACACGTCGTCGAGCACGCGGTGTGACCCATAGGCGAAGCCGGCGCCGCGCAGTTCGAGCAGTGTCATCGTCCGTCCTCCCCGGCGTCGAGGAATGCATCGAGTGCACGGGCGCTGTCGACCAGCATCCGTGTGTACGGCTCCGCAGGCGTCTGCAGCACCTGCGTCACGGAGCCCGCTTCGACGACGAGTCCGTCGCGCAGCACGACGATGCGCTCGACCATGCGCGAGACGACGGCCAGATCGTGGCTGATGAACAGCAGCGCCATGCCGCGCTCGTCGACGAGGCGCTCGATCAGGGCGAGTACGCCGTCCTGCACCGTCACATCCAGTGCAGTCGTCGGCTCGTCTGCGATGAGCAGCTGTGGGCGGGCTGCCAGGGCGATGGCGATGGCCACCCGCTGGCGCTGACCACCCGAGAGCTCGTACGGGTAGGCGCGTGCGATGCGGGCGTCGGACAGCGCGACCTCGTCGAGAGCAGCCGCCACCGCAGAACGCAGTTCCGCGCCACGCAGCCCGAGGTGGCGGCGCAGCGGTTCGGCGATCTGACGCCCCACCCGCATCAGCGGATCGAGCGCGGTGAGGGGCTCCTGGAACACGATCTGCGCGACGGGTCCGCGCAGTGGGCGCAGATCGGCATCTCGAGCGCCGATGACCTGGTGGCCGTCGAGCAGCACCGATCCCGATGCGCTGAGCGCATCCGGCAGCAGCCCGGTCACCGCCAGCGAAGTCAGAGACTTGCCCGAACCGGACTCACCGATCAGCCCCAGTCGCTCACCGGGAGCGAGCGCGAACGACACGTCACGTACGAGCGCGCCAGTGCCGGAGCGCACCGTGAGGCCGGAGACGTCGAGAATGCTCATCGGCTCCTCCTGCGGGTCGGGTCGGCAAGATCGCGCAGACCGTCGGCGAGGAAGTTCACACCGAGCACGAGCGCGATGATCGCGACACCGGGAGCGATCGCGCCGACCGGTGCGACAAGCACAGTGCCCTGCGCCTCCTGCAGCATCCGCCCCCATGACGCGTTGGGCGGTGGAGCCCCCAGCCCGAGGTACGACAGGCTCGCCTCGGCCAGCACGGCGGCGCCGAACTGTAGCGCGAGGCTCACGGCGAGCGTGGGGGCGATGTTCGGCAGCACGTGTTGGAACACGATTCCGAGCACGCCGGTGCCGCTCGTGCGCGCGGCGGTGATGTACTGCTCCTGCAGCACGCGCCGCGCGAGGATGCGGGTGAGACGTGCCACGACCGCCGACATCGCGAGTCCGATCGCGAGCACCGCCGACCACAGGGATGCGCCCTGCACGGCGACGACCAGCATCGCGAGCAGCAGCACGGGGAAGGCGATGACGACGTCGAGTCCCGCCGAGAGCGTGTCGTCGACCCAGGGGCGGGCGAACGCGGCGAGGAGCCCGACGATCGTGCCGAGGAGCGCGGCGATCGCGACGGCGCAGGTGCCGACGATGAGGGCGATCCGTGCGCCCCACATCAGCTGCGAGAACAGGTCGCGCCCGAGTCGATCGGTGCCGAGCAGGTGCAGGGCGCTGGGCCCCTCGAGGCGACTGCCGCTGGTGTCGGCGAGCGGGTAGGGCAGCCAGAACAGAGAGACCAGGGCCATCAGCACGATGAGACCGGTGAGCACGATCCCGATCAGGAGGGTCGCCTTCGGACGCCGGCGCACGGGTACCGATCCGGTGATCAGCTGTTCGGCGACGCGGCTCATCGGTTCCCCGAGACGCTCGTGCGCAGGCGCGGGTCGATCAGGCGCTGCACGATGTCGGCGGCGAACCCGACCAGCAGCACGAAGAGGGTGCTGACGACGAGGACGCCCTGGATGACCTGGAAGTCATGCTGCTCGATGGCCGACAGCAACAGGCTGCCGAGCCCGGGAAGTGTGAAGACGCTCTCGACGACCACCGCGCCCAGCAGCGTGGTGGACAGCTCGATACCGAGGATCGCGACGACGGGCACCGCGCCGTTGCGCACACCGTGCCGGAGCAGGGCCTCACCCATGCCGGATCCTCCCGCGCGGGCGGTGCGCAGATAGTCGCTGCCCAGCACGTCGAGGGTGGCCGAGCGGACGTAGCGGCTCAGGGAAGCGCTCATGACGATCACGATCGTGAGCACCGGAAGCGCGAGCGAGCGCAGCGCGTCGGCCGGATCCTCCCAGTCGTCTCGAGGGAAGCCGCCGGACGGCAGCAGACCCAGCCCGAGCGCGAAGACCCAGACGAGCACGACGCCGACCCAGAACACGGGAACCGCGACACCGAGCTGCGCAAACCCCGAGAGCGCGATGCCGTACCAGCGGTCGGACTTCACGGCCGCGGTGATGCCGATCGCGAGCGAGACGAGCAGTGCGATGGTGAAGGCGATGAGCGTGAGCGGAAGCGTCACGGCGAGGCGATCGGCGATGTCGGGTCCGACGGGACGGGAGCTCAGGAAGGACTCGCCGAGGTCGAATCGGAGCAGCTGTGCCGCCCACGTCGTGAACTGCTGCAGCAGAGGCTGGTCGGAGCCGACCTGGGCGCGCGCGGCGTCGATCTGCTCCGGGGTGGCGTTCACCGAGAGCAGTGCATTGGCCGGGTCGCCGGGAAGCAGTCGCAGCAGCACGAAGATCGCGACCATCGCGACGACGAGCGAGACCGCGAGGAAGGCGAGGCGGCGCAGGAGATAGGCGAGCATGGCTTCTCAGGATGACGTGGGGGATGCCGACGCGCGGCATCCCCCACGCACGTCAGGACTTGACGATGTCGTACGCGAAGAACTGCGAGTTCAGGCCGTTGACCGGGTAACCGCTGAGGTCGCTGGAGGCGAGCACGATCTGCGGGTACAGGTACAACCATACGCTCGCGGCATCCGCGGCGATCTTCTCGTTGACCTGCTTCAGCAGAGCCGTCTGCTCGTCGGTCGTGGCTGCCTGTTCGGCCTGGGCGACCCACTGCTGCACGTCGGCGTCGTTGTAGCCCCAGTAGAAGTCGGGGTTGCCGTACCAGACCACGTCGCGGTCGTTCACGTGCTCCTGGAGAGTGGCCTCGAAGTCCTGCTCCTTGAAGACCTTCGTGTACCACTCGTCAGCACTGATCGTGTTGATCTCGACCGTGATGCCGACCTCGGCGAGCTGCGACTGCAGGAACTCCGCCACCGCGGGGTGCGGGTCGTAGCTCGGGGTGTCGAGCGTGAACGTGAAGCCGTCGGCGTAGCCGGCCTGCGCGAGCAGATCCTTCGACAGCTTGACGTCGTACGGGTTCACCGCGGTGAGGTCTTCGTACCAGGGGTCGGTCGGGGGGACCATCGAGCCGATCAGCGTGCCGTAGTCGCCCCAGATCGACTCGAGGAGCTTCTTCGTGTCGATCGCGGAGTAGACCGCTTTGCGCACGAGCGTGTTGTCGAAGGGGGCGACGCGGTCGTTGAAGGCGAGCAGCTCCTTCGTGGTCGAGGTGCCCTCGCTCACGACGTAGTCGTCGGAGGCGAACTGTGTCAGCGAGTCCGGGTTCTGCACGCTGGTGATGACGTCGATCTCACCCGTGAGGAGGGCGTTGTTCTCCGCCGTCGCGTCGGTGAAGTACGTGTAGACGACCTCGCCGTTCTTGGCGGGCTCGCCCCAGTAGTCGTCCCAGCGGTCGAGGGTGAGGGTCGAGCCCTTCTTCCACTCGTCGAGCGTGTACGGGCCGGTGCCGTCTTCGGTGCTGGTGATGTCGCCGGCCTCGTCGTTCACGATCCAGACGTAGCTGAGGTTGTAGAGGAACGAGATCGACCGCTGCGACAGCGTGAAGACGACGGTCTTGTCGTCGGGAGTGGCGATGTCGGCGATGGTCTTGAAGCTCGACTTGCGGGCCGAGACCGAGTCCTCGGCGGTGACGGCTTCGATGCTCGACTTCACGTCGGCCGAGGTGAGCGGGTCGCCCGAGTGGAAGGTCACGTCGTCGCGCAGCGTGATCGTGTAGGTCAGACCGTCGTCGGAGATCTGGGCGTCTTCGGCGAGCAGCGGCTCGACCTCGCCGTCGTCGGTCAGCCGGTACAGGCCCTCGTAGACGTTCCCGGTGAGCGCCTCGGTCACGCCCTGGCCGCCGCCCTGGGTGTTGCTCAGGTTGGTGGGCTCGTACAGCGACCCGATGAAGATCGTGGCGTCTTCGCTCGCGGTGGCGTCGTCGCTCGCGCCGGATGCGCAGCCGGCCACGAGGGCGAGCGTGGCGACGGCGCCGAGCGCGCCGAGGATGCGGGTTCTTCTCATGAGTGCTCCAGGGTGAGGGTGTGCGGCGTCACGCCGCGTAGATGTCGAAGCCGTCGTGGAACACGACGTTCTTCTCGCCTGCTCGGATAGGCAGGGGGAAGCGGTTGGATGCGGGCGGCAGCGGGCAGTTGTACTGGGCGCTGAACCCGCACGGCGGCACGAAGGCCCTGTTGAAGTCGAGGACGACGGTGCCCTCGTCATCACGCAGTTGCACGAACAGGAAGCGTCCGGATCCGTAGGTCTCGGAGTCGTTCGTCTCGTCGCCGAAGACGAGCAGCAGCGTGCCGCCGTCGTCGAATGCGGCGAGGTCGTACTCGCGGCCGTCGAGCTCGAAGCGGATGTCGCCGGGCACGACGAGATCGCGCGTGCCTCCGTTGTCGCGGATGTGCTCGAACGACACCCGGCGGTCGCCCGACACCGGGGTGAAGTGGCCTTCGAGAACCCACGCGGGGTCGTACTCGTACGTGTCGATGCGGTCGAAGGCGCGGATGGCGGGCGAGTCGGCATCCCACACGCGCAGGCCGTGCTCGGCCGCACCGGTCTCGATGTTCGTGCGCTGGATCGGCGTCACGGTCACCGTGTCGGCTGCGGCGCGCTGCTCGGCGTCGAGGTCGGGCAGATCGCCCGTCCAACGGGTCTCGACCAGGGCGAGGTTGCCGGTCGCGGACGTGACGGCGGCGCGGCGCTCGGCCTGCCAGTGGGTGTGATCTTCGCGTTCAGACATCGCTTTCAATTCTCGTGCATGCAGAACCAGGCGGGGCCGGGCTCGTCACTCGGAGTAACGCACGCGGGTGGTCAGTGGCCTGTGGAGCGGGCTCAGGAGGTCATCGAGCGCGACCGTCGACTGCGTGTCGATGCGGTGCGCTTCGACGTGCCGTTCTATGAGCGATTCCGCTTCATCCGTTGAGGCGTTCGGTGAGATGAACGGTCACCTCGTCGCCGTCGGTCTTGCCGATGCGCTTGCGGATGGCGGCGGTGACCGGGAGCTTGTGGGTGCCGTCGCCGAGAGCCATGAACGCTCCTCGGAAAGGCTCGCCGTCGACGGTGCCCGCGACCTTGACGAGTCCGCGCGTGCCGAACACGGTCGCGGAGTCGTCGAGCTGAACGCAGGTCCAGGTGTCGCCTTCGCGCACCTTTCCGAGGGTGGCCGTGAATGTGATGTCGAGGGGGCTGTGCATGTCTCTCTCCTTCTCGTTCAGATGAAAGAACCGACGATCGCGCCGATGATGACGAGCTTGAGGACCCAGTCGAGCAGGTGGACGCCGGCTGCGGAGGGCGCGGTGTTCTCGTGCACGACGCCGCCCATGAGCAGGACGAGGGGGAGTGTGCACAGGGCCAGTCCGAGAAGCGATCCGGAGCCCGCGCCGTGCCAGCCGGCCGCGACCATCAGACCGGCGACGAGGCACGAGACCATGAGGCTGCGCAGCACGACGGATGCCATCTGCGCGACGACGGGGAGGCCGGGTCGGGGCGTGCTCGTCCGAGAGATGAGCGCCGAGACCGGAGGCAGGGCGTAGAGCAGAGCGCTCGCGATGAACGATGCCGCGGTGGCCAGGGCGATTGCCAGAACGATCATGTCGGCCTCCTTTAGTACTTGGTGGTACTCAAAGTATGCCCGTCGGGGGAAACTGTCAAGTACTAAACTGGGAGACATGACCGTGATGCCTCGAACGCCAGGACGTCCGGCCGGTCGCACGGGTGATGCCCTGCTCGACACCGCCCGCGACGTCTTCCTCGAGTTCGGATATGCCGGTGCATCGATGGATGAGGTGGCGAAGCGCGCCCGCATCTCGAAGGCGTCGCTCTATCGGGAGCATGCGTCGAAGTCGGCGCTGTACGCCGCGGTCGTCCGGCATTGGGCGCTCGCCGGTCGAGACGCGATGAGGCCGGCCCTGGAAGATCTGAAGGTGAACCCCGACCTGAGGGAGGGTCTCGTCGCACTCGGCGAGACCATGCGAGCCGGGATGCTGAGTGCGCCGGTGGTGGCGATGCGCCGTCTGGTCATCGCCGAAGCGGCTGCGCACCCGGACGTCGCGAGGGACTACCTGGCGCAGAGCTGGGACGCGAACATCCGCACTCTTGCAGAGGCGATGACCGACCTCTCTGAGCTGCACGGCCTGGTCGTCGACGACGCCCCGGCGCTCGCGAGCGAGTTCACCTGGTTGGTCGTGGGGGCGCCCCTGAATGCCGGCCTTCTGGGCGTGACGACGGAGGCGCCGCCGGTGGCCAGGGCTGTCGATCTGTTCCTGGCCGGATACATCCGCCCCTAGCGTCCGGATGGATGCGCATTCGTGCGCATGGATGCAACGGGTTGCAACCTCGTCCGGTATACCATTTGGCCATACGCCCAGCAGCGTCAGTCCCCAGCTGACCGTGGGCGGGGCGGCTCAGCCGTCATGCGGAGGGAGAGTGGATCTCTTTTCGATCCCGAGGGGGGATGGGGTGGGAGCTCGGTCCCCAGCCGGCACCCACCCCCACACTCGGCCCTCCGCCTCTCCACTGCGCCGTCGACGCAGCCGATCCGCTCAGCCGTCGACTCGGCGGATCCACTCAGTTCAGTCTGCTCACGATCCAGAACCCGATGATCGCGACCATGACGATGACGGGCACCCATGTGCCGCCGCGCTTGAGACGCCGCCCCTGCGGCGCGACGCCCGGTGGCGGGGTGAGCAGCCCAGCTGGCGGAGCGAACGGCAGAGACGGACTCGGCGTCGGATCCGAGGCGAACGCCCCGTTCTCGGCGACGAGCCGCTCGTCGCGCCATCGCGCCCACTGATCGAACTTCGTCAGCAGGGCACCGACGGTGCCGAACAGCCAGGCCCAGGTCGCGGGATCCAGGGTCGAGACCTTCCGCCGCGTGTAGAGGAACAGCCAGTCGTCGACGATCTCCACGTCGAGCTCGGCGGCGTTGTCGATGAACCGCCCCATGATGTCGGGCGTGAAGAGGTAGAGCGCGTCGCGTTCGTAGCCGGCCGGACAGTAGAGCGTGAAGTGCCGATCGAAGTCGCCCTCGAGGGACAGCTGCTGGCTTCTCTGGAACGACGCCGGCAGGTTCGAGCCGAAGCCGTTGTTGCCCGTGGCATCGAGCACGATGTTCGGCAGCGGCACATCGAGTTTCACTGCCACGTAGCCCCAGCGGTAGGTCGTGGAGTTCTTCCCCGACTGCACCGTGTACTGGTAGTTGCCGAACTCGACGAAGCGCGGTCGGGAGCCACGGATCAGATCGGTCGACTGTCGACCGCGGCCGAGGTGGAAGATCATGCCGGGCAGGGGAGGGTCGGCGACCTTGGGCTCGTAGGTCATGCCGTTCGCCCGGGCGAAGGTGTGCAGTCGGTATCGCCGGGCCTGCGCGTTGCGAACGCTCAGCCAGATCATCACGCCCACTGCCGCCAAGAGGAGCACGATCAGCACGAGCGGGATCGCCGCCGCCGCGGGGGATTCGCCGAAGGACGCCAGGCTCAGGGT
This sequence comes from Microbacterium sp. NPDC058269, assembly GCF_042881445.1. Taxonomy (NCBI): domain Bacteria; kingdom Bacillati; phylum Actinomycetota; class Actinomycetes; order Micrococcales; family Microbacteriaceae; genus Microbacterium; species Microbacterium sp. NPDC058269. The sequence goes on along the minus strand of NZ_JBHVXT010000001.1, from coordinate 1,345,085 downwards.
CACGCTGATGAGGAGTGGGAGCATCACGGCGGCGACAATCGCGGCCGCCACGATGCCGATGACCGTGGACGCCGTGGCACCACCGGTCGGCCGAGAACGGAGCTCAGCGGCGAAGGCGCGCACCGCGGCCGCATCGACCGGATCGGTGAGCGGGCGGGCGTCGAAGGTCGACTGCGGGGAGGTCACCGGTTCACCGCATCGGCATCCCACGTGAGCGCAGCGCCCTCCGGGAGCGGGAGCGCCTCCAGCTGCTCGTCTGCGCAGAGAGCCTCGATCAGGGCGGGCGAGCCGGCCACGATGGTCGAGTCGAAGTCGACCTCGCTCACCATGACCCAGGCGTGATCTTCCGGCCAGAGGAGGCTCGGGCTCTGGGCTGACGGCGGGAATCCGTGCTCCTCGGCGGGGAGGTCGCGCCAGGGCACATGCAGCACCCACTCCGGATCGGCGAAAGCCCGCGGCGAAGTGGAGAAAAGCACATGATCCCTCCCCGGCAGCTCGAACCGCGGACCCTCCGAGATCTCCCGCGAGAGGATGCCCTCCTGCCAGGTGGGCCTGCGGAAGACGTTGTTGAAGGGGTCGTGTGCGCTGCGGTCGAGCATCGCCTGATGATTCGGGTCGTCCGAGAAGGTCAGGAAAGAGCGCGAGGGGGTGATGCCGACGAAGCCCAGCAGACCGCCGCGCCCCTCCCACAGCGCCGCGAAACCGGCATCCGGTGTCTGCGTGTGGTCCACGAGGTGGGCGGCGATGGCGGCCAGGTGCGCCGGTTCCAGCTCGCCCTCCATCGGAGCGGTGAAGTCGCGACCGTCAGGGGCGGTGCGCGTTCGCCAGTCGCCGTCGGTCGGGGTGCGCACGAGCCGGTGCCACTGCGCGAGCGGATGCAGGACAGTGCCGAACGCCGCAGCCGTCTGCGCCCAGGAGACCGGTTCGTCGACGAACCCGGCCATGAGCGCATGCTGCTCGGTCTCGGGCATGCGCACCAGCTCGTCGGCCGTCGGGACGGCTCGGTCCGGCGATGATCTGACGATGGCCGGATGGAAGACGCGCGCATACGCGGGAAATCCGCGAGGCACCACTCCGTGCATGGTCTCGTAGCCTGCGTCGAGCCGCTCACGCAGCCATGCCCCCGCCGAGGGATCGGTCATCCACTCCATGCGACCACGCTACCGGGCGCCCCGCTTCTCTCACGGTCGGTGGACACCGGATGCGCAGAGAGCGACCATAGGCTGACCTCGTGGAGACCCAGACCGTCGAACAGCGGACGCCTATCGCGCCGCAGACCACCCGCGTGTGGGCGGCCGTGCGCATCGCGGTCGGGGTCTCGGTCATCGCGGTCCTCCTCTACGCGTACACCCTGCGCATCGCCGTCGGTGACGCGAATCCGTTCGACTACTTCGGCTATTTCACGAACCAGACCAGCTCGATCGCCGCGCTGGTGCTGATCGGTGCCGGGGTGCTCGTGGCGAGCGGCCGACCGGTTCCCCCGTGGTTCGTACTGCTGCGCGGCATCGTGACCGCGTACCTGATCGTGGTCGGCGTGATCTACAACGTGCTCGTCCCCGGAACAGGTTCGGCGCCGCCCTGGGTGAGCGTGCTGCTGCACGTCGTCTTCCCTCTGCTCGTCGCGCTCGACTGGCTGCTCGTCGGCGATCGCCACCCGCTGCCGTGGCGGCACCTCTGGATGCTCCTGCCCTACCCCCTGATCTGGCTGATCGTGGTCCTGGTACGCGGAGTGACCGATGGCTGGGTGCCCTACGGTTTCCTGCTCCCCGAGCGGGGTGTCGCATCGCTGATGCTCCACATCCTCGGGCTGCTCGCGTCCGTTCTGCTCGCCGGCGCCCTGGTGTGGTCGGCCAGCAGGTTCCGCGGCGTGTGGATGAGGGAGAACGCATCCCCCCTCGGCTGAGCCGATTTTCCGAGGCGCTCCCCGGGCGGGCACTACGGTAGGAACCGCGTCACGCGAGCCGACTGTCTTGGGGGAGAGTTCGAATGCTGAATCAGGCCGAAGCCGTGTCCGGCGAGCGGGTGTTCCGCAGGAACCCACTCCGTTCGGCCGTCGGGGCGATCGTGCTCTCCGCGGTGCTGTCGGCGGTGACGCTCTTCGTGCTCCCGAAGTTCCTGCCGCGCACCATGAACATCTCGACCCGCGGCATGCTGGTGCTCGTCGTCGCGATCGCGGTGACCGTGGCGGTGTTCGCCGGATTCTTCTGGTTCCGCAACATCCGGATCGTCGTGCGCCCCGATGCGGTCGAGATCGGCAAGGCCGGCAACCGCGAGACGTTCCTGCGCGCCACGACCGCCTTCCGCTCGAAGATCACCGAGCACCGCACGAACGGACTCCCCAGCGGCACGACGCGCGCCCTGATCGTGCATACCGGGGACCGTGAGATCACGATCGAGCTGCCCGGGTACTCGCGACCGATGTTCAACGAGCTCATGGCGACGCTGAACCCGATCGCGCTGCCGGTGTTCGACGACCCTGTCGCCGCCGCGCGCGCCGGAGCCCAGCTGCCGACGCAGTTCACGATCGACGCCACGGGGGAGCGGCGCCTGGCCATGCGGATCACGGTCGCCGCCGTCGTGTTCCTCGTCATCGCGATCGGCGTCGGGCTGCTCGTGGCGGTGCCCGGTTTCGTCGACAGCGAGTTCTCGGCCCTCATCCTGCTCGCGCCGTTCGCCGCGGTCGCCGCCATCGGCTTCGGGATCGGCGCCGTGCAGCGTCGGCGCCGGGTGCGATCGATCCCCGCTCAGGTGTCGGTCGACTCCCAGGGCATCCGCATCGACGGTGTCGACACGCCCTACGCGCAGCTGTCCCGCGTCTGGTTGACCCCGCCCGCGTACCCGGTCAAGCGACTCCGCTTCGAGCGCGCTGCCGGCAAGACCACGACGCACCTGCTGGCCTCCTCTCGCGTCGACATCACGCCCGACTACGGCGATCTCCTCCTGGCTGTGCGCGCCCGTACGGCGCATCTGCCCGGCCTGCTCTCCCTGGACCTCGAGTGACGGGGGAGCCGGGGCACGACCCCGAATACCCGATCCGCACGGAGCGTCTGCTCCTGCGCCCGATCGCACCCTCCGACGCGGTCGAGATGCACGTATACAAGTCGGATCCGGACGCCGTGCGGTACGTGCCGTACGCGCCGTTGGAGCTCGCCGACGTCGAACAGCGCATCGCGACGACCTGGTCGAACACGAGCTTCGCGAAGGAGGGCGACGCCGTCTCCCTCGCCGTCGAGGAGCGGGAGTCCGGAGTCCTGGTCGGAGACGTCGTGCTGTTCTGGCGCAGCGACACCGACCGATCCGGCGAGGTCGGGTACATCTTCGACCCGCGCGCCGGCGGCCGCGGCTACGCCACAGAGGCGGTCGAAGCACTCCTCGCGCTCGGGTTCGACGGACTCGGCCTGCACCGCATCGTCGCGCGGCTCGACGAGTGCAACACGTCATCGGCCCGCGTCGCTGAAAGGCTCGGATTCCGCCGGGAGGCGCGGCTCGTGGAGAGCGAATGGTTCAAGGGAGAATGGACGACGCTCCTCGTCTACGCCCTCCTCGAAGACGAATGGCGGGGGAGCGGCGGAGCGAAATGACGGGACGGCGTGCGATCGGTGATCGCACGCCGTCCCGTCCCGTGTTCGGCTACTGCTTCAGCATCGCCACGGCGAGCTTGTGCTCGTCGTCGATCAGGTGCGAGTGATCGTCGTCGCCGAGGTCGATGCGCACCCATTCGATGGTGCCGGTGAACCCGTTGCCCGTGGCTTCGTAGTCCGGTGACACCGGCGAGGCCAGATCGCCGCCCACATCGACGGTCTCGTCGAACGTGAACTGGAACGGGATCGTCTTCCCGACGCGACCCTCGCCGATCTTCTCCTCGCCGGCGTACAGCGTGACGGTGCCGCCCTTGGCGAGCCCGCCGCCGTCATACGCGAAGTGTGCGCGAAGTTCCTGCTCTCCGGCCGGAACCGCGCTGTCGGAATGGATGATGTCGACGTCGATTCCGAGCAGGTTGTATGCGAAGGCGAGGGCACCGTCCTTCGTGTAGAACGACCAGCCGCCGTACGCCCCTCCCTGCGCGATGAGCACACCGTTCACCCCGGAATCGGGCACCGACACCCGGGCGGTGACCGTCCACGACTTGTTCTTGATGTTGATCGTGGTGTTCTCACTGAGGCGTTTCATCCCGGGGTAGAACTTCTGCGAGTCGCTGACGACGAGCTGCGGTCGACCGGCGATGTCGGGGTTCATCCGCTCGGCGGAGCGGATGTCGAGCGGGAGGACGTTGAACCGCGCCGCCTGGATGAGGAAGAGCCGCTGCAGGTGCGCGAGCCGTTCGGGCTCGGCGGCCGCGAGATCATTCGACTGCGTCCAGTCCTCCTCGACGTTGTAGAGCTCCCAGACGTCGTCGTCGAGACCGTGCGAAGAGCCGGTCCAGGGGTCCTTGTGCTTCGCGACCGCGGTCCACCCCTTGTGGTAGATCGCGCGGTTGCCGAGCATCTCGAAGTACTGCGTCTCATGCTGCTCCGCGGCGTCGGCGCCGTCGTCAGCGAACGTGTAGTTCATCGGCGTCCCCTCGTAGGGACGCTGGGTCACACCGTTGACGGTCGCCGGTTCGGGAATGCCGGCCGCGGCGAGCACGGTCGGGGCAACGTCGATCACGTGACTGAACTGGTTGCGGATGCCGCCCCGCTCGACGCCACCGTTCGGCCAGCTGACGATCGTGCCGTTTCGGGTGCCGCCCCAGTGGCTGGCGACCTGCTTGGTCCACTGGTACGGAGTGTCCATCGCATGCGCCCAGCCGACCGCGTAGTGGTTGTAGGAGCTCGGCGTTCCGATGTCGTCGATGTGGTCGGCCACGTACTGCTCGGTCTCGATCTCGTTCATGTGATTGATCGTGAAGCCCTCGTTGGTCGTGCCGTGCATCGACCCCTCCGCGCTCGCGCCGTTGTCGCCGATGATCACGTATACGAGGGTGTCGTCGAGAATGCCCAGCTCTTCGTACGCGTCGAGCAGGCGTCCGACGTGGTGGTCGGCGTACTCGAGGAAACCGGCGTACACCTCCATCTGCCGTGCCAGGGCGGGCTTGATCAGGTCGCTCATCTCGTCCCACGCGGGGATGCCGGCGCTGCGCTCGGTGAGCACGGCGTCAGCGGGGATGACACCGAGGTCGAGCTGGCGGGCGAAGGTCTCCTTGCGGAGCTCGTCCCACCCCTGATCGAACTTGCCCTTGTACTTGTCTGCCCACTCGGCGGGCACGTGATGCGGCGCATGCGTGGCACCGGGCGCGAAGTAGGTGAAGAACGGCACCTCGGGGGCCAGCGACTTCTGCTCCCGAGCCCAGGCGATCGCCTTGTCGGTCATGTCGCCCATGAAGTGATAGCCGTCTTCCGGCGTTCCCCACGGTTCGACCGGCGTGGTGTTCTCGTAGATCGCCGGGTACCACTGGTTGGTCTCTCCCCCGATGAATCCGTAGAAGTACTCGAAGCCGTTGCCGGGGGTGGGCCAGCCATCGAACGGTCCGATCGCGCTCGCCTGCCATACCGGCACCTCGTGGCACTTGCCGAACTGCGAGGTGTTGTAGCCGTTCAGCTTGAGCGTCTCGGCGAGTGGAGCGCAGCTGTTGGGGCGCAGCGAGTTGTACCCCGGCGCGGATGTCGCGATCTCGGTGATGCCGCCCATGCCGACCGTGTGGTGGTTGCGTCCGCTGAGCAGTGCCGCCCTGGTCGGGGAGCACAGGGCCGTGGTGTGGAAGCGGGTGTACTTCAATCCCGCGGCCGCGACACGCTCGAAGTTCGGTGTCTGCACCGGTCCGCCGAAGGCGCTCGATGCGCCGAAGCCGGTGTCGTCGATGAGCACGACGAGCACGTTCGGCGCGCCCTTCGGCGGGCGCACGGGCGTGATCGGGGGAAAGGACGTGTCGGGGTCCGTGGCGTCATAGGTGACTGTGCCCGTGAAGGCCAGATCGGGGATCGGAAGACTGGAACGCTGGGGTTCGGACATGCTCACTCCTACGGCTCGCGGCGAGCAGAGCAGCCCGCTTCGCGCTCAGCCTAAGCAGGGGGGTCCGGGCTGTCATCACCCGTTGCGGGTGACATTGCGGGTGACTTTCGACCGGCATAATCAAGGGTGTGACTGCGACTGCAACCCTTCCCTCCCTCGACGGCCGCCGATTCCGGATGGTGTCGTCCACGACCTCTGCGGTCGACCCGGAATCCCCGAGCATCTTCGAGTACTTCGAACGCGACGGAGCGATCTGGGGCGGGTACGAGGGCGACACGGTCACGTTCGGCAAGTTCGTCGGCACGCGCACGGGTGACACGATCTGGGTGTCGTTCGTGCACGTGCTCACGGCCGACGGCACGGTCGTGACCGGAGACGGCGAGAGCGAGCTGGAGCTGACCGACGACGGCGGCATCCGCCTCGTGGAGCACTACGAGATGCACGGACTCCCGCAGTTGAGCGTGTGCGAGGAGATCTCCGCCTGAAGCCCGTGCCTCAGCGCGGGGGGAGTGCGTCGCGACCGGGGGAGGCGGGCGTCCATCGCGTCATCCCGAGCGGTGCGGTGACACTGCTCCGTTCCGGCAGGTCGCCCGGCAGCAGGTAGGGGCGGCGGATCACCTCGTCGAGAACGACGACGCTCACGACCGTGCGCACCTCGGGCAGCTGAGCGATCACGCCGGTCGAGAACTCGTGCACACCGCTGACGTCGACGGCGCGGATGAGCAGCATCGCGTCGTGCTCGCCCGTCGTGATGGCGCACCACTCGACATCGGGCATCTCCAGCACGCGTTCGCGGAATGACGCCCAGGCCTGCGGCATCACCGTGACGAAAACGAGCGCCCCGATCGAGAGTCCCGCCTTCGCCTGGTCGACGCGGGCGCTGAAGCCCGTGATGACCCCGTCGTGCACCAGCGACTCGACGCGCGTGTACGCATTCGCGCGAGAGATCCCGACCTTGTCGGCGAGGGCAGCGATCGAGACACGACCGTTATCACGCAGTACTTCGAGGATTCTGTACGCCGTCTCGTCCAAAGGGGCAGCACTTCGTCCAGAATGCTTCGATTCTTCCGCATTCTTGCTGGACATATTGTTCCTCACATCCGAGGTTCTGGACAGAGCGTGTCGAGGTGACCCACTCTTGCTGGACACATCGTCGCATATGATGCGAATCTGATCCACGGTCGTCCACATCGGTGGCGGCTCACCCGAATGTACTCCTCGCCCCTGGAGGCCCTCATGTCGTCACGCCGTATCACGCCGGTCATCGCGCTCGGAGCCGTTGCGCTCCTCGCGCTCGCAGGTTGCTCGGGAGGGAACTCGGCAGGCAACAGCGGCCAGTCCGGATCCGACTCCCTCGTCATCGACACCGCATTCTCGATCGAGACCACCGACCCGGGTCACACCTACGACCCCACCGGCAACATGATCGCCAAGGCACTGTACGAGACCCTCGTCGACTTCGAGGGCTCCGACGTCTCGACCCCTGTCCCGGGCCTGGCCTCGTGGGAGCAGAACGACGAAGCGACCGAGTTCACCTTCACGCTCGAGGGCGACCGCGTCTTCTCCGACGGCTCGCCGATCGAGGCGAAGGACGTCGTCTTCACGCTGCAGCGCATCCAGGGCATGGAAGACGCCAAGCCGAACTTCCTCCTCGGCGGCCTCACCATCACCGAGGTCGACGACAAGACGATCCAGTTCACCTCCGAGACCCCGCTGTTGCAGCTGCCCGCGATCCTCGCGAACCCCGCTCTCGGCATCGTCAACTCCGACGTCGTGATCGAGAACGGCGGCGCGACCGACGGCACCGACTCGGCGCAGAAGTTCCTCGACGGCGCCTCCGCGGGCTCCGGCCCCTTCGTGCTCGACACGCTCGACCTCAGCTCGCAGGTCGTGCTGACCAAGAACGACGAGTACAACGGCGACGAGGCATCCGACTACAAGCGCGTGGTCGTGCGCAACGTCTCGGAGAGCGCCACCCAGCTCGCCAACCTCAAGGGCGGCGACTCGATGGTCGCGATGGACCTGAACGGCGACCAGGTCGCCGGTCTCGGCGACGGCATCACGGTCGACTCGGTTCCCTCCGGTCAGACCATCTTCCTGCTGCTGAACCAGTCAGAGGCGGTCGCCGGCGACCTCGCGAACGTCAAGATCGCCGAGGCGATCCGTTACGCCCTCGACTACGACGCACTGCTCGAGCTGGCAGGTGCCGGCTCTGTGCAGGCGACCGGCGTCATCCCTCCCGGATTCGAGGGTGCCCTCGACGGCGGCGTGAAGCAGGACCTCGACAAGGCGAAGGCCGCGCTCGCCGAGGCCGGCTACACGGGTCAGACCCTGAAGCTGCAGTTCCCGAACGACTACCCGGTCGGCGGCGTGGAGTTCACCCCGCTCGCCGAGCGCGTCCAGGCGCAGCTCGAAGATGCCGGCATCACGGTCGACCTCGCCCCCGCACCCTTCGCGACCGAGCTCGACGCCTACGTCAACGGCACCGAGGGCTTCGGTCTGTGGTTCTGGGGCCCTGACTACGCCGACTCCGCGAACTTCCTGCCCTTCGCGCCCGGCCTGAAGGTCGGCCTCCGCGCCGGCTGGGCCGCCGAGGCCAACCCGGAGATCGCCGGTATCGCCGCTGGTGCCGCCGCAGCGACTGACCCCGATCAGCGCACGGCCGCCTTCACCGAGTTCGCCGAGGCGATGCAGGCCGAAGGCCCCTTCGTTCCGCTGATCGTCCCCGGTCGCAACATCTCCTCCGCGGACAGCGTGAAGGGTGCGGTGTACAACTCCGTCTGGGAGATGGACATCGCCGAGATCACGCCGGCCGGCTGAGCGGACATCTCATGACGACAGTGGCGGTGCAGAGGCAGGCGCAGCGGCGCCGATCGCCTCTGATCGGATACCTGCTGCGGCGGGTCGGCACCTCCCTGCTCCTGTTGGTGGGCGTGACGATCGTCACGTTCGCGCTCACCAACCTGGTGCCGGGAGACCCGGTCTCGGCCGCACTCGGTGAGGGCGCGTCGCAGAACCCCGCGACGCGTGACGCGTTCATCAAGGAGCACGGTCTCGACCAGCCACTGTTCGTGCAGTACTTCATCTACATGGGGAACCTGCTCCGCGGGGACCTCGGCACGTCGCTGGTGACCGGACGCCCGGTCACCAGCGACCTCGCCACCGCGGTGCCGGCGACCATCGAGATCGCGATCGGAGCGATCATCGTCAGCCTCGCGGTCAGCATCGTGCTCGGCACACTCGCCGCGTACCGCCGCGGACTCGTCACCGACCAGGTGATCCGCGTCGTGACGCTGGTCGGACTCAGCGTGCCGACCTTCTGGCTGGCGCTGGTCAGCTTCTACGTCTTCTTCCTCGAACTGCGCATCGCTCCGGGGTCCGGCCGCATCTCGCCGTCGATCACACCGCCGCCGCGCGTGACCGGGCTCTACACGGTCGACTACCTCCTGAACGGCGACGCGGTCGGCTTCTTCGACGCCCTCGCACACCTGGCCCTTCCGGTCATGGTGCTCTCCCTCGTGACCATCGGTCTGCTGACCCGCTTCATCCGCACCTCGGTGCTCGAGGTGCTCGGCAGCGACTACGTGCGCGCAGCCCGCGCCAAGGGGCTCCCGGCCATGCGCGTGATCCTCGACTACGTGCTCCGGGGTGCCTCGCTGCCGATCCTCACGGTGGTGGGTGTCGCGTTCGGGGCGCTGCTTTCGGGCACGGTGCTCGTCGAGTCGGTGTTCGCCTGGCCGGGCCTGGGCACCTACGCCTACAACTCCGCCGCGAACCTCGACCTCCCCGGCATCATGGGTGTCGGTCTCGTGGTCGGCATCATCTACCTCCTCATCAACTTCATCGTCGACCTCCTCTACGGCGTGCTCGACCCGAGAGTGAGGATCGCATGAGCCGCATCGCCGCCGCCTCCCCGGCCGGACGCTTCCGTTTCCGCTGGCCGCGTGCCTGGCGCACCCCGCTCGGCATCATCGGCACCGTCATCGCCGGGGCCTGGATCGTCGTGGCCTTCACCGCGCAGTGGTGGGTTCCGTTCCCTCCTAACGCGCAGGTGCTGCCGCGCCTGCAGCCGCCGGGGATCGATACCCTGCTCGGCACCGACGGCAACGGCCGCGACATCTTCTCGCGCCTGATGACCGGCGCCACCGTGAGCCTGCCGCTCGCCCTCATGCTCGTGATCGCGGCCATGATCATCGGCACGCTCATCGGAGCGCTCGCCGGGTACTTCGGCGGCTGGGTCGACGAGACGCTGATGCGCATCACCGACCTGTTCATGGCTTTCCCGACCGTGATCCTCGCGATGGTGGTCGCAGCGTCCCTCGGACCGTCGCTGTTCAACGCGGTGATCGCGGCGATCGTGGTGTCGTGGCCGCAATACTCCCGTGTCACGCGCAGCATCGTGCTCGGCCTCCGCGGCCAGAACTACGTGATCGCAGGTCGTCTGCTCGGGCACTCGCCGGCACGCACGCTGTTCGTCGACATCCTCCCGAACATCGCCGGTCCCGTCCTGGTGCTCGCGACCCTCGACATCGGCGCGGCGATCCTGCTTCTCTCCGGACTCTCCTTCCTCGGCCTCGGCGCACAGCCGCCGACCGCCGAGTGGGGATCGATGATCTCCGGTGCGATGCAGAACTTCGACGCCTGGTGGCTCGGAGTCTTCCCCGGCCTCGCGATCCTGACCGTCGTGCTGGCGTTCAACTTCCTCGGAGACGCGATGCGCGACGTGCTCGACCCGACGGCCGAGATCACGCACGAGAAGGCCGCGGAGCACAAGGCATCCGCGACGGGAGTGGCCGCATGAGTGTCCGAAGCGCAGTCGCGCAGCAGTCGTCGACGCTCAGCATCCGCGACCTGACGATCGACATCGGGCGGCCGCTCGTGAAGGGCGTCTCGCTCGAACTCGAGGCCGGTCGCATCCACGGTCTCGCGGGCGAATCCGGATCGGGCAAGACGCTCACCTCGCTCGCCGTGCTGGGGCTGCTGCCCCGACAGGCGAAGACCGGCGGATCGATCCTGCTCGGCGGCGAAGAGCTGGTGGGCCTACGCCGTCGCTCCCTCAACCGGGTGCGCGGCGCGCGGATCGCGATGGTGTTCCAGGATCCGTCGGCCTCGCTGCACCCGCAGCTGCCCATCGGCCGACAGCTCACCGACCACATGCGTGTGCATCTCGGACTCAAGGGTGCCGCAGCTCGTGCCAGGGCCGTCGAGCTGCTCGAGACCGTGCAGGTGCCGAACCCCGCCGAGGCGCTCAAGCGCTATCCGCATCAGTTCTCGGGCGGACAGCGTCAGCGCATCGCGATCGCCTGCGCGTTGGCCTGTGACCCCGAGGTGCTGCTCGCCGACGAGCCCACCACGGCGCTGGATGTCACGGTGCAGGCCGGCATCCTGAAGCTGCTGCGTGATCTCGCGATCGACCGCAACCTCGCCGTCCTCCTCGTGACGCACGACCTGGGCGTGATGAGCGCGATCGCCGACAAGGTCGCCGTCATGAAGGACGGCAGGATCGTGGAGCTCGCCGATCGTGAGACGCTGTTCCGCGATCCTCAGCACGAGTACACCCGTATGCTGCTCGCGGCCCTGCCGGGTTCGCGCATCGATGAGGCACCGGAACAGGAGGCCGCAGATGAGTGAGGTCGCAGTCCTCGACGCGCAGGACGTGGTCGTGCGCTACCCGGGCAACCCGCCGGTGATCGCCGTGAACGGCGTGTCGATCAGTGTCGCCGCGGGCGAGACGGTCGCGCTCGTCGGCGAGTCCGGCAGCGGCAAGTCCAGCCTCGCTCGTGCCGTCGTCGGCATCGAGAAGACCGCTGCGGGAACCGTGCTCTTCCGAGAAGCACCCGTGTCGCCGCTCGGCATCCGTCGTCGCTCGATCGCGCTGACCGGCATCCAGATGGTGTTCCAGGATCCGGCGACCTCTCTGAACCCGCGACGCCGGGTCGGTGACCAGATCGCCGACGGCATCGCGACGGCCCGTGCTCGCGGTGCCGCGGGCTCGACCGTCGACGAATGGCTCGAGCGCGTCGGGCTGCCGACGAACGTGAGCACCCGCTTCCCGCACCAGTTCTCGGGCGGGCAGAAGCAGCGCATCGCGATCGCCAGGGCCCTGGCCGCGCGGCCGTCCCTCCTCGTCGCGGATGAGCCCATCTCGGCGCTCGACGCGTCGACCCAGACGAGCGTCGCGGGTCTCATGCGCGATCTCGTGGCGGAGTCGGGCGCGGGGATGCTCTTCATCTCGCACGACCTCGCGGTGGTGCGTCGCATCGCCGACCGCACCTTCGTGATGTTCGGCGGACGTGTGCTCGAGTCGGGGCCGACGGATCAGCTCTGGGCCGCACCGAGGCATCCCTATACGCAGGCGCTCCTGGCCGCGATCCCCGAGCCCGACGGCGCCGGCCGCATTCCCGCAGCGCCCTCCGTCGACGACCGCACCGTGTGGGCGGAGATCCCGCCGATCATGTACTGAGGGACCTCCCGGCGATTCGCCGCGGTTACGGCGACGTGAGAGAATCGTTCGAATGCCCGGCGAACGAGGGGAGGGGATCAGCGGTGATGGACGGTGAGATGCTCGCAGGTCGAACCCCGGCGGTCTCGGTGATCCTTGCGTCGTACAACGCCGCCCCCTGGCTCCCGGAGGCACTCGACTCCATCGTTCATGCAGCACTGCGCACGGCGTGGCCGATCGAGCTGGTCGTGGTCGACGACGGATCGACGGACGACACAGCTCAGGTGCTCGCCGATTACGCAGCCGCCTGCGCCATCCCCTTGCGCGTCATTTCCCAGGAGAACTCCGGCCGCTTCCTCGCGTTCTACGCCGCTGCGATGGCGGCCACGGGGGAGCGGATCCTCATCATGGGCGACCGCATGCGCATGCAGCCGGACGCCTTCGAGTACCTCGAGCGCGTCGATCCGACACTTCCCGAGGGCCAGGTATGGAACGGGCACGTGCCAACGGCGCCCGACGGCCCTCTCGTCAGCCGCTTCTGGGAAGTGCCGCTGCACATCTTCTGGGGCAGCTACCTCGCCGATCCGAAGCCGACGCAGATCACGGAAGAGAACTTCGACCGCGTTCCGAAGGGCACGGGCTCGCTCCTCATCGGGCGACAGTTCTTCCTCGACGCATGCAAGGCTGTCTGGCCCGAGGACAACGCAGCCCTCGTCTCGGACGACACCAAGCTCCTGCGGTACGTGGTCGAGCACCGCCCGATGCGCCTCGATCCCGGCTTCGGAGCGATCTACCTGCCCCGTGTGAACGTGCGCTCCTTCCTCTCGCACGCGTACACTCGCGGGACGCTGTTTGTCGACAGCTACGCCGGAACGAGCCTCGTGCGTAACATCCTGCTCGTCGGCTTGAGCATCCTGCCGGTGATCTTCGTCATCGCCATTCTGGTCGCTCTCGTGACCGGCGCCTGGACGATCCTCGCCGTGCTCGTCGCCCTGGCGGTGCTCGGTCTGCTCGCGCCCGCTGCGGCTGCGGCGGTCCGCAAGGCGCCGGCGCGGGCCATCCTCTCCTACGTGACCTATGTCGTGCCCTTCGGCGCCGTCTTCTGGGCCGGTCTGGTCCGCGGCGTCGTCGTCCACCGCCGCGCCTTCCGCCGCACTCGAAGAGGAACCCGCATCGCACAATGATCGTCTTCATCTACGGAACCACCGCCGAGGCCATCAAGCTCGCCCCGATCATGCGCCGGCTCGATGCCCGCGGGATCCCTTACGAGCACTGGCTCACCATGCAGCACACCGAGGCTCTCCGAAAGATCCTCCCTCAACTCGGGCTGCGCGAGCCGGACCGGATCATTGCGGATGGCAACGGCGGCAAGCCGCTGCGCCGCCCCACTGATGTGATCGGCTGGGGCTGGCAGGCGTTCCGATGGATTCTGAAGAACCGCTCCGAGCTCAAGCGCACGCTCCCTGCCAACACCGTCGTCGTCGTGCACGGAGACACGATGACGAGCGTCGTGGGCGCTTTCATCGCCTGGCGCCTGGGGGTTCCGAGCGCGCATGTCGAGGCCGGCTTGCGTTCGGGCAACTGGCGCCACCCGTTCCCGGAGGAGCTCGACCGCCGCATCGTCGGGCGCATGGCGAGCGTGCACTACACGCCGTCGGATGTCGCGACGGCCAATCTCCAGGGCCGTAAGAATGTGGTCCAGACCCACGGGAACACTGTCACCGATGCCGTGCTGGACCACGACGAGGTCGAGGCGGAACCCGGTCAGCAGTACGGACTCGCCCTGCTGCACCGCTTCGAGTTCATCTCCAACGAGCAGCTCGTGCAGGACACCATCCGCACCCTCGTCGACTCGAGCCCTGTGCCGATCCGCTTGCTGGTGGACGCGTACAACACCGAGACGCTGGAGCGTGTCCTCGCGACCGTGCAGGCAGGAGAGCGCGTCGTGATCGAGGCGAAGAAGTCTCACAGCGAGTTCGTCATCCTGCTCAAGCGCGCCGAGTTCGTCATCACGGACTCCGGTGGAGTGCAGGAGGAGTCGGCGCTGCTCGGCATTCCGACGCTCGTGCACCGCGTCGCGACGGAGCGTCAAGACGGGATCGGGCGCAACGTGGTGCTGTCCGGTTGGGATCTGGGCGCGGTCCGCGATTTCCTGAGCGACACGGAGAGCCACCGTTTCCCGCCGCAGCGGCCGCCGGTGTCGCCTTCCGACATCGTCGTGGAAGACCTGATCGCTCGAGGATTCGGTACGCCTGAGTAAGCGGGAGCCCCGACAAAGCAGTGCGGGCCGAGGCAGCAGCCCCGGCCCGCACTGTCACCGCGGCGATCAGAGCGGTGCGACGATGTCCTGCTTCACGTCCCACTCGGTGACTTCCTGAACGCTCTCGATCTTCTGTCCCTCGACCTCGGTGGAGGCGTTGGCAGCGAGGACCACGTAGTCGGCGGTCACCTCGAAGATCATCGTGACGCTGGTGCCCTGCGACTCGGTCGAGCCGCTGAGCAGGAACACGTCCTGGCCGAGGCGCGTGCTCGTGCCCGTCACGGTGTACTCACCGGACAGCGTGTCGGCCACACCCATCGGGTCCGATGCGTCGACAGCCTTGGCCGCGGTGCTGAGCGTGCTGATCTCCTGGTCGCTGGAGTTCTCGTCGGCGACCTGCCATTCACCCGTCGCCGACTTGACCCAGGCGTCGTCGCCGATCACGATGACCGAGCCGAACGATGTGCTGGTCTCGACCGCGTCGTCGGCCGGGTTGTAGCGAGTGGTCGACTCCATGCCCAGCGTCGTCATCGTCGCCGAGAAACCGGCGGTGTCGGTCATCGCCGCGGTGACGCACTCCGCGAGGGTGGCGCCGTCGACGGTCGCACCCTCCTTCAGCTCGGGGCAGTCCGTCTTCGGGGCTTCCGCCTCCTGGGATGCTCCGGAGCTGGGCTTCTTCTCGGCGGTCGTGTCCGCCCCGCTCCCGGTGCATCCGGTGAGCAGCACGGCGGCGGCGAGAACGATGCCGACCCCCCACTTGTTGTTGACGCGCATCGCGTCCCCCCTCTGGTCCAACGCCCGATGACCGTCATCGGGCACTCTTTCCAGCATGCCAAAGCCCGGGTCCCGTTCCCGTCAGTGGCAATGGCCGTGTCGGACTCCGTTCGCGGCTGTCGCTCTCTTCCGCTAGACTGTCAAGGTTGTCTGTCTCGCGGCGTCCATTCGGGATTCCAGAGGCCGGCACGTGCACACACCCTCCTGCTCCCGGGAAAGTCCCGAGAGCCGTTCTAGTCCGAAGGAGGTGGGTAAGTGACGCACCAGTACGAACTCATGGTCATTCTGACCCCCGAGATCGACGAGCGCACGGTCGCCCCGACGCTCGACAAGTTCCTGAAGGTCATCACCAACGATGGTGGCTCGATTGACAAGGTCGACATCTGGGGCAAGCGCCGTCTGGCTTACGAGATCCAGAAGAAGACCGAGGGCATCTACGCCGTCGTCAACTTCACCGCTACCAGCGAGGCCACGCAGGAGCTCGACCGTCAGCTGAAGCTGAACGAGCAGATCATGCGCACCAAGGTTCTCCGCTCGGAAGAGGCTCAGGCGATGGTCGCTTCGGAGGCTAAGCGCTCCGAAGAGAAGGCTGCTCGCAAGGCCGCCAAGGCTGCGAAGGCCTAAGGTCCATGGCCGGCGAAACCGTCATCACCGTGGTGGGAAACCTCACGGCCGACCCCGAGCTGCGCTACACGCAGAACGGGCTGCCGGTGGCGAACTTCACCATCGCATCGACGCCTCGGAACTTCGACCGCGCCGCGAATGAGTGGAAGGACGGCGACGCGCTGTTCCTCCGTGCATCCGTGTGGCGTGAGTTCGCCGAGCACGTGGCGGGTTCGCTGACGAAGGGCATGCGCGTCATCGCGCAGGGCCGTCTGCGTCAGCGCTCCTACCAGGACCGCGAGGGCAACCAGCGCACTGCTATCGAGCTGGAGGTCGACGAGATCGGCCCCTCGCTCCGGTACGCGACCGCGCAGGTCACCCGTGCGGCCTCGACCGGCGGCGCCGGCGGTGCCGGTGGTGCCGGTGGCGGTGGACAGTCCCGTCCCGCGCAGCAGCAGGTGTCGGAGGAGCCGTGGTCCACGCCCGGTTCGTCGACCAGCGCGGATGCCTGGAGCACTCCCGGCAGCTTCGGCGACGACACCCCGTTCTGAACAACTTCTGGATCCGGCCTGCACGGCCGGCATCCGCTCATCACTAAGGAAAAACTATGGCTGGAAAGTCGAGCGGCGACCGCCGCAAGCCGCGGAAGGGTGGCAAGCCCACCGCTCCCGCGAAGTCCATCCGGGTCGGTGTCATCGATTACAAGGATGTCGCCACCCTTCGCAAGTTCGTCTCGGAGCGCGGCAAGATCCGTGCCCGTCGTATCACCGGTGTCTCGGTGCAGGAGCAGCGTCTGATCGCCACGGCGATCAAGAACGCGCGCGAAATGGCGCTCCTGCCCTACGCTGGCGCCGGCCGGTAAGGGGTATCGAGATGGCAAAGCTGATTCTCACGAACGAGGTCGCCGGGCTCGGTAGCGCCGGTGACGTGGTCGAGGTCAAGAACGGGTACGCCCGCAACTTCCTCATCCCGCAGGGCTTCGCTACGGCGTGGACCCGCGGTGGCGAAAAGCAGGTCGCATCGATCCAGGCCGCGCGTCAGGCACGCGCGATCCACGATCGTGACGACGCTCTCGCGCTGAAGAACGCTCTCGAGGGCACCAAGGTGCGCCTCACGGTCAAGGCCGGCAAGGAGGGTCGTCTCTTCGGCTCCGTCAAGACCGACCACGTCGCGGATGCTGTCGCAGCCGCCGGCCTGGGCTCGATCGACAAACGCAAGGTGCACATCACGTCGCCCATCAAGGTGACCGGTGAGCACGAGGCGACCGTGCGTCTGCACGACGACGTCACCGCAGTCATCACGCTGCTGGTCGTCGCCGCCAAGTAAGGCACGTCGAGAACGCCCCCTGTCCTTCGGGACAGGGGGCGTTCTGCATTCGTCGGCGCGATCGCCCGAGCGGATCACCGGCTCCGACCGTGCACCGGCCTGGCGTTCGTCGGGGGTTCGCCGACCTCTTCGACGGTGTGTCCGCTGCACGCCACCTTCGTGACACCGGCCCGCTCGACGCGCGACACGGCGAACCATCTCATGGCGTCGCGCAGTCGGCACCATCCGACCAGATACCACTGGCCGCTCGTGGAGGCGAACAGCACGGGTTCCACGTCGCGGGTCGTCGTGCTCCCGTCTCGTGCGGTGTAACGAATGCGGACGACCCGCTGCTCGGTCATCGCCTCCTCCAGTGCCGACCGGATCGCGCGTGAGGCTGTGCGGGGCGCATCGACCCAGACACGGTGGGCCAGATCGTCGGCTCGTGTACGGGTGCGGGGATCGAGGACATCGACGATCTTCCGCACACCGGCTGCGGCCAGATCGGCATACGGGGCATCGGGTGCAGCAGATACGGCCGCCATGAGCGCCACCGCCTGCGCAGCTGAGAGGCTGACGGGCGGCAGGGATGCGCCCACGGCCAACCCGTAGCCACCGCCTGGCCCCGGGCGCGACCACAGGGGTGCGCCACTGCGCTCCAGCGCAGCAAGGTCGCGCTTCACCGTGCGTACCGAGACTTCGAACTCCCGTGCCAGACGCTCGGCGGAGGTGCCCCGTGATCCGCTGCGACGCAGCATCTCCGACAGGGCGTGCAGGCGCTCTGCGCGCTTCATGGTGCAGCCTGTGCGAGATTCATGACATAAATAGTGACACACACCTGCCTGTGGCGCGGAGCAGGCTGGTGTCATGACACAGACGACGAGCAGTCCGAGCATCATCCTCATCGCCGGCCACTGGCTGGGTGCGTGGGCGTGGGACGAGGTCCTCGAACACCTGAACTCCGACCGCTCTCGTGCGGTCGCGATGACGCTGCCGGGCCTCGACCCGAATGATCCCGGCCGAGTGACGAGGACACTCGAGGATCAGGCCGACGCGATCCTCGAGGTGTTCGCCCGCATCGGAGTCGGGGAGGATCACCGCGCCGTCATCGTCGCGCACAGCGGTGCGAACGCGCCCGTCAGCCTGATCCTCGATCGGCACCCGGGGCTGGTCGCTCGGGTCGTGTGGGTCGACTCCGGGCCCGTGGCGAACGGAACGGTCTTCGCGCCCGACCTTCCGGAGGAGGTGGAGGAGCTTCCGTT
The DNA here is from genome assembly GCF_042881445.1 of Microbacterium sp. NPDC058269. Taxonomy (NCBI): domain Bacteria; kingdom Bacillati; phylum Actinomycetota; class Actinomycetes; order Micrococcales; family Microbacteriaceae; genus Microbacterium; species Microbacterium sp. NPDC058269. The sequence continues at coordinate 1,326,451 of NZ_JBHVXT010000001.1, read as the reverse complement.
GCCGCCCTTCGAGGAGCTGGCGCAGCAGGCGAGCCTCGACGGGTTGAGCGCAGAGCCGCTCGAGCGGTTTCGCGCCAGGGCCGTCCCTGAGCCCGGCCCTGTGCTTCGTCAGCCCGTCGAGCTCGCGAACGGCGGCGGCCGCGCCGTCGCGACGACCCTGGTGTGCTGCTCGATCCCCAGTGCGCAGCTGCGGGAGCTGGCCCGTGAGGGGCATCCCATGTTCGCTGAGGTCGCGAAACTCGAGCACCTCGAGGTCGTGGACCTCCCGACGGGACACTGGCCCATGTGGAGCCGCCCGGGCGACCTCGCCGAGGTCATCCGGTCAGCGGCTTCGTACGACGATTGAGCCAGCACCACCGGATCATGCACGGATGTCGGAGGATGCTGCGATGACGGGAGGTTCCCGCAGATCCGTATGGAATCCGCGGGAACCTCCCGTCGTGTGCAGCACCCACCGGAGGCCCGGTCTACTCCCGGTCGGCCGCGACCTCGAAGATGTCGGTCGAGGTCTCGGACGAAGCGGCGCGTCGCTCCTCGCGACGGACCCGTCGTTCGGCGCGCTTGGCGATCCTGCGATCCCGACTGCGCTCCACGAGCGTGTAGAGGACCGGCACCAGGACGAGCGTGAGCAGCGTCGACGACACGAGCCCGCCGATCACGACGATCGCCAGCGGCTTCGAGATGAACACCCCGCCGCCCGTGAGCCCGAGAGACATCGGGACCAGCGCGAAGATGGTGGCGGCAGCCGTCATCAGGATCGGGCGCAGCCTCAGACGCGTCCCGTGCTCCACGGCCTCGTCGAGGTTCGCTCCGGCTTCTCGGAGACGGTTCACGAAGTCCATGAGCACGATGGCGTTCGTCACCACGATGCCGATCAGCATCAGGAGTCCGATCAGGGCGGGGAGGCCCATCGGGGTTCCGGTGAGGAGGAGCCCGAGAATCGCGCCGGTCGCCGCGAACGGGATCGAGATGAGAAGCACGAGCGGTCCGCGGAAGTTGCGGAACGTCGCCACCATCACCAGGAGCACGAGCACGATGGCGGCGAGCATGGCCAGACCGAGCTGGCTGAAGGCCTCGTCCTGCTGCGCGGACGCACCGCCCTGTTCGAAGGTGACCCCCGCCGGCAGATCGGTCTCGGCGATCGCCTTGTCGATCGCCCGGCTGGCTGCCGCAAGGCCGCCCTTCACCGGGGTCACGGTCAGAGTCACCTGACGCTCGCCTTCGGCGCGCGTGATGGTCGGAGCAGTCAGCTCCTCCTCGACGGTCGCGATCGCGGCGAGGGGGATCGCCGTACCCGTGACCTCGGCGGCCGCCTTCTGCTCCGCCTCGGCCGCTTCGGCCTCGACCTGCTGAGCGGCGGCGTCGGTGCGGCTCTGGCGCAGGGCCTTGATCTGCTCGTCTGCCGCCGTGACGCCGGACTGCGCACCTTCGATCGCACCCTGCAGCGCGGAGAGCTGCTCGGCGCGCTCCGTCTGTGCCGTGAGGACGGCCTCGTCGTCGGGATCGAGCGGATCAGCGGGGACGATGGGCGCCGCCGACAGTTCCGCAAGCTGCCTGTTCAGGGTACCGATCTGCCCGGCGAGCTCCGCACGCTGCTTCGTGGCCTTGTTGATCTGCGAGTCGAGTTCGTTCTCGGCTTTGGTCTTCGCCTCGTCCGCTTTGGCGTCGGCCTTGGCCTTGAGGGCGTCGGCGGCGGCCTTCTGCGCCTCAGCGGTCTGCTGCGCCGTGACCGGGAGCATGATCTCGCTCAGAGCGTCAGCGGTGCGGGCCGAGCCCGGTGTGCGCACGACGATGTCGCGTTCCTGGCCCTCGAACATGAGGGTGCCGACCGTCGTGCCGGAGAGCGCTCCCTGCACGGCCTTCGCGATCGTCGCCCGGTCGAATCCGAGGCGCGCGGCCAGCGGCTCATCGACCTTCACGCGCAGCACGGGCTGCTCGCCGGCGAGCTCGCTCTTCACGGACCGGACTCCGTCGGCATCGGCGAGCTGCTTCTCGAGCAGGTCGCTGGCCGTGCGCAGAGCCGCGGGGTCATTGCCCTGGATCGCCAGGGCGATGCCGTCGCCGGCCCCGGCGAGCGAGGCGTCCTGCGACGCGAGCTCGATGTCGCCGCTGTCGGGAAGCCCGTCGAGCGCCTTCTGCACCTTCGACTCGACCTCGGCGACGTCGGCGCCGTCCTTCAACTGCAGGTCGTAGGTGATGGAGGTCGGCGTGCCCGGAGTGGGGATCGGAATCGAGGTGGTGATGTCGGCGATGCCCGCGACCTCACCGAGCGTCTTCTCGACCGGCTCCGCCGCGGCGACAAGATCGGCCGTGGCCTCCTTCGGGGGCGTCTGGACGACCTGCAGGCTCGCCTGGCCGGACGACCCGAGGAAGTCGGTCTGGATGAACGGCGTCATGCCGAGGGTCGCCACGAGCAGCAACCCGGAGGCGACCAGGGTGATCACGGGGTGCCGACGGGTCGCATTCAGGGCCGGCATGAACGTGCGCTGCAGGCGGTCGGGAGCGGTGTGGATCTCGTCGAGGTCGGACGGCGCCTCGCTCTCGGGCGCCACGACAGCGGCATCGGCGGCTGCGGCGGCGTCGGGGGCGGCGTCTGCGGCACGGTGCTTCGGCGCCTTGTTGAGGAACCACGAGGCGAGCACGGGCACGATCGTGAGCGACACGACGAGCGAGGCGAGGAGGGCGATCGACACGGTCACCGCGAACGGGCGGAACAGCTGACCGGCGATGCCCGAGACGAATGCGATCGGCAGGAAGACGGCAACAGTGGTGAGGGTCGACGCGGTGATGGCACCGGCGACCTGGCGCACGGACCCCACGATGCCGTCGATCGTGAGCGGGCTGTCTCCGCGCCTTCTCGAGATGTTCTCGATCACCACGATGGAGTCGTCGACGACGCGTCCGATGGCGATCGTCAGGGCGCCGAGGGTGAGGATGTTGAGCGTGTTGCCGCTCCACCACAGGCCCACGAGGGTGATCAGCAGCGACAGGGGGATGGACACGGCCGCGATGACCGTCGAGCGCCACGAACGCAGGAACGCGAGGATCACGAGCACCGCGAAGAGGAGTCCGAGCCCGCCCTCGACGGACAGGTCGTGGATCGACTGCTCGATGTAGGGCGCCTGGTCGAAGATCGTGACGAAGTCGGCCTTGAGGATCGGAGCGAGCCGGTCGAGTTCGGCGTTGACTCCGTGCGAGATGTCGACCACGTTGGCACCCTGCGACGGGATGACCTGGAGCGTGAGCGAGGGGTTGCCGTTGACGCGCGAGATGGTCTGCGCCGGCACCTTCTCGATCGAGACGTCGGCGAAGTCGGCGACCGTGACGGCGCCGTCGGGTGTGGGCACGGAGAGGGCCTGGATGTCTTCCAGGGTGGCGAGCCGCGCGCCCACGGTGATCGAGAGCGGGCCTTCGGCGGAGTCCGCCTGTCCGGCGGGGAGCGCTGCGCCGTGGGACTCGAGGAGTGGCCCGAGAGTCGAGGTCTCGACCTTCAGGCGTGTGACGTCTGCCGGGCGGAGATCGATCGTGATGCGCTGGGTCTCCTGGCCGGCGAGCGTGACGTCGCGAACCCCCGGAACGCCCTTCAGCGCGGGGACGACGGTCTGCTGCAGCGCGTCGCCGAACGCCTCCTGATCGCCACTGGTGCCGGCGCTCAACACCATGGCCGGCAGGTCGCCGGCACCGCCCGACGCCACCTGAATCTCTGTGCCGGATGGGAAGTTCGGCTTCAACGACTCGGTCGCACTGCGGATCGTGCGCAGGGTCTCCTCGTCGTTCTCTCCGAACGACCACTCGACGAGGATCTGCGCCCCGCCGCTGGAGGTCGTCGAAGTCACGCTCGTCACGCCGGGAACGGCCCGGACCGCCTGCTCGACGGGTTCTGTCACGCTGCTCGCCATCTCCTCGGGCGCAAGGCCCTGCGACTGCGCGGAGATGTACGCCATCGGGGCCTGGAGCGACGGCATCAGCTCCTGCTTGAGCGACCCCATCGATATGAGGCCGAGGGCGACGATGGCCAGGGTCGCGAGCGACAGGATGAGACGGTTCTTGAGGCTGCTGCGCGTGAGGAACGACATGGAGCGGTGAGGTGCTTTCGGCTGGGTCGCGGTGGCAGGCGAAGACGCATACCGCGACGCGGAAGCCGCCTGTCGTCACCCGACTCCCGACATTCCGCGCCGAGTCCTGTGGTTCCGGCTCAGCGCGACGAGAGGCGACTGAGCTTCGGCGACACGATCGACAATTCGAGCCTGCCGGGTCGCGCGAGCCGAGACATCCTCCCGCGGGTTGATCCTCGTCCCCCCGCGGGTGGACGTGACTGCCGTGACGGCGCGCGTCCGATTTTGGATCCAGAATGCAGAGTTCGCGGGGATGATCCGATACTCTCGCTCCCATGGTGCAATCAGGGAACGCCGCGTCGCCCAAGGAACGGGCCGAGGCTCTGCAGAAGCTCGCGCAGCGACACGGGGCCGGATACCGGTCGGTGGGCGCGATGGCCTACGACATCATCCGCGACGCGATCCTCGACGGCACGCTGCCCCCCGGCATGAAGTTGCGGCAGGAGACGCTGGCTGAATCCATCGGGATCTCGAGGCTGCCGATCCGCTCCGCGCTGATCCAGTTGGAGGCCGACGGGCTCGTGATCTTCCATGCCCGTCGGGGGGCGATGGTGCGCGCGCTGTCGGTCGAGGAAGCCACGGAGGTCTATCACCTGCGGACGCTGCTCGAGAAGGATGCACTGCGCCTGGCGATGGCGGAGATCACGCCGGAACGGGTGAGCCGCCTGCGGGAGCTCGCGAAGACCGCAGATGACATCTCGGAGGGTGGCGAGTTCGTCGAGGCCCGCACCGAGTTCTATGCGACGCTCTACGACGCCGAGGCCCGCCCCGTGATGTGGGAGATGATCGAGCAGCTGCGACTCAAGCTGGGGCGCTATGTGCTCGGCTGGCGGCTGGTGTCACCCGGCGCGCACGACCACTCGCACGGCGAGCTGATCGATGTCGTGGCGGCCGGAGATGCGGACGAGGCTCTGCGCGTGCTCGAGTCGCACCTGAATCACGTGCGCGACGGGGTCATCGCACTGCTCGAGGCTGCAGCGATCGAGGCCGCGGGCGACGGAGCCTGACACGCGCGAACGACTCGGGGCGCGGCTGCAGCGATATGGACGTCAGACCGACGTGAATCCGAGCTCTCGCACGCTGAGATCGACGATCATGTCCGCAGACGCATCGACGAGCATCGCGTGGAAGGCGGGTCGAGCGGGGAAAGCCTGGATGCGCTCCGTGCGGCTGAACAAGGTGACCATCGGTTGATTGTTGATCGAGGACAGGTGGTAGAGCCCATCGATCTCGGCACCGAACTGCTGGTCTATCGCCCGAGCCCAGTCGCAGGTGCGCTCCTTGTCATCCATTTGCATCGAGGCGGCACTCCCGTTGAGTACGGGCCAGTTCGATGTGAGGTCGATGAGCCGCAGCGGTCGGGAGGGCGTCCAAGACACGAGTGCGTTGCCATCCAGTGCACGATCGATGACCCGCGTCTCTTGGTAGACCTCGCCTAGCGCGGTGTGGGGCAGCGTGGCGGCGTAGAGCACGCCGGAGTCGGGGTGGATGCCCTGGGGAATCGGATGTGGGTCGAAGCGCATGTTGTCGGCGGGTCCGAAGTGACGCAGCTCGTTCCACGCCTGCGGATGGTTCCCTGCTGTGTGGAAGACGCGCCACAGTGGAGCCTGGAAATCGACCACGTGCCTCGTCTGATCGAGCTTCAAAACCGCTGGAGGCGACGGAACCTTGGGGGACTTCGGCGGAAGTGCCGTCATCGCTGCTTGATCCCGTTGAGGATCGCGACGATCGAGTCGGGATCACCGCCGATGAGCAGCCACTCCGTCGGCGTCAACCGCGCGGTGCCTTCCCCGCGCAGACTCTCTTGCGGAGTCGTCATGAAGCCTTCGACGGACGCTGCGTGCCATCCCTCGGGGAACGAGTTCACCACAGTCGACAGGTGCGGAAGCACCATCTTCGTGCCGTCAATGAACTGCCACTCGGGGTACAGGCGGGCTCGGCCGACGAGGAATCCGTAGAGTCCGTTCTTGGCCTGACGGTGACGGACCCGAGAACTGTCGATCCCGAGCTTCTCGGCGACCTGATCCGTCGTGAGGGTCCGAGTGATCGCCCGCATGCGGGTGTCACGCTCTTGGGACGCGAGGACGCCGGTGGCGACACGCCGCTCGGTTCCGGCGAACTGCTCAGGTGTGAACGCGCCGGACCTGACGAGGTAGTCGGCCTCGGCCTCCGTGAGACCCGCGCCGATGGGCTCACGAGCCTTCACGAGGTCGGTGACCTCTTGAAGGATCGCGCTGACCCAGGCGGATGCGGCGCCGGCGCCCTGCGCTGTGCTGACGAGTCGTTCCACACTGCGGTGGATCTCGTTCTCATCGATCACAGGAGAGTCGACGCGACCGTTGCGGGATCTCACGTTGATGCCCCCGCTCCCGCCGCGCGGCGCGGCGACTTCGTGGCCGCCGTCGGAAGGGGTGCGAACGTGTTCGTGACCGGTCGTGTACGAGTGGTGCGTGCCGGAGTGTCCTGCTGTCGCTGCCATGTCGTGCTCCTTTCAGCCCCTGAGATGGCGGGCGAGTGCGCACTCTGAATCCTAGCGCAGAAATACCGTGCGCGGATGTGCCTTCGCCTGAGAATCAGGATGCCGCGCGCACGAAAGGGGACGCCATGGGGCGCGGTCCCCTTTCACATACCTACTCAGGTGACGGTGCCGCGACGCGCGAACCGCGGCTCGCGCCAGATCTCGCTGTGCAGCACGTCCTCCAGTGCATCGATCGCATCCCACACGTCGGTGTAGGAGGTGTAGAGCGGCGTGAACCCGAAGCGGATGAGGTCGGGCGCTCGGAAGTCGCCGATCACCCCGCGCTCGATCAGGGCCTGCATGACCGCGTAGCCGTCTTCGTGACGGAGCGAGACCTGGCTGCCGCGACGGGCGGATTCCCGCGGGGTGACCGGCTCGATGCCCCAGCGCGGTGTGAGGCGGGTGTCGACGAGGGACATGAAGAGCTCGGTCAGTCGCAGGCTCTTCTCGCGGAGCAGCTCCATGTCGACGTCGTCCCAGATGTCGAGGCTCGCCTCGAGTCCCGCGACCGACAGCAGCTGAGGCGTGCCGACGCGGAAGCGCTCGATGCCCGCGGCGGGGGCGTAGTCGACGGTGAAGTCGAAGGGCTTGGCGTGACCGTGCCAGCCGGTCAGGGCCGGACGGGCAAAGTCGTGGTGCCGGGCGGCGGCCCAGATGAACGACGGCGAGCCGGGGCCGCCGTTGAGGTACTTGTAGGTGCAGCCGACCGCGAAGTCGGCCTCCGCTCCGTTCAGGTCGATCGGCACCGCGCCGACGCTGTGGCACAGATCCCAGACCACGAGGGCACCGGCGGCATGCACCTTGCGTGTGACCTCGGCCATGTCGTGCATCCGCCCGGTACGGTAGTCGACCTGGGTGAGCACGACCACCGCGACGTGATCGTCGAGCACGTCGTCGAGGGTGGGACCGTCGTCGGAGATGAGGCGGCGCTCCAGCGGAGTGCCGCCGCCGAGCAGCTCCTGTACCGCCTCCAGCATGTAGAGGTCGGTGGGGAAGTTGCCGCGTTCCGCGACGATCACGCGTCGGCCGGGGCGGAGCCGGACCGCCGCGACCACCGCCTGGAACAGGCTCGCCGACGTCGAGTCGCCGAGCACGACCTCGCCGACATCGGCCCCGATCAGGGGTGCGATGCGGTCGCCGATCGTGCGCGGCTTGGCGAACCATCCGGCGTCGTTCCAGCTGCGGATGAGGCCGGTGCCCCACTCCTCGGTGATCACGCGCTGCAGGTGGGCTGCGGTAAGCCTCGGCAGCACGCCGAGCGAGTTGCCGTCGAGGTAGATCACGCCGTCGGGCAGCACGAAGCGGTCGCGCATCGGCGCCAGAGGATCGTTCTCGTCGAGGGCCGTGCAGGTCGCGCGGTCGATGACGGGGCGGGTGGAGGTGGTGCTCATGAGGCGGGTCCGTTCGAGGTCGTGCGGGGTCAGCGCCCCAGGAATCGCAGGGCGTTGTCGCGGCGGATGGCGCTCTTCTGCGCGTCATCGAGGAAGTCGGCCCGGTCGACGACGCTGCCGACGGGGCGCTCGCCCAGGGGGTAGGGGTAGTCGCTGCCGACCATCACCTGAGAGGCGCCCAGAGTCTCGACCAGCACGCGCAGGGCCACGGGGTCGAACACCACGCTGTCGACACTGAAGCGGTCGAGGTAGGCCGACGGCGGGCGCTCGCTGACCCCGATGAGGTCGGGCCGCTGCTGCCAGGCGTTCTCGAACCTCCCCAGCCAGAACGCGAACGATCCGCCTCCGTGCGCGAACGCCAGGCGAAGAGTCGGCGGTACCCGGTCGAACACTCCGCCCAGGATCATCGCGATGATCGACAGGTGCGTCTCGGCGGGCATGCCGGTGAGCCAGCGCGCCATCCAGCGGTCCAGGCGGGGGGAGCCCGGCATGTCCCACGGATGCACGAACACCGGGATGCCGCTGTCGGCGCAGTGCTGCAGGAACATCACCATGCCCTCGTCGTCGAGGTCGCGGTCGCCGACGTGGTTGCCGATCTCGACGCCGGCGTGACCGGAGGCGATGGCACGGTCGGCCTCGGCGCACGCGGCATCCGGATCCTGCAGCGGCACCTGCGCGAACGGGATCATCCGATCGGGGGCCGGGGCGCAGATCTCCAGGGCGAGGTCGTTGAAGATGCGGGCGACCTTGACGGCCTCGGCGCCCGACTTGTCGTACGAGAAGAACAGCGGGGTGGGGGAGACGACCTGCATCTCGACACCGTCGGCATCCATGTCGGCCAGGCGCACGGACGCGTCCCAGCAGTCGTCGCCGACGCGTCGGAACTCGGTGTCGCCGAGCATGATCATCGCCTCGCGCTCGGAGTCCACGCGCAGGGTCGGCCAGAGACCCGGCCCGACCTGTGTCGACAGGTCGGGCCAGGAACTCGGCACGAAGTGCGTGTGGACGTCGATCGTGCCCAAGGGGTTTCAGCCCTTGCCGGGGTGGACGGCGCCGCACTCGGGGCAGGTGCGCCCCTCTTCGCTCTCGTAGAAGTCGCGGAACACCGGCGGCAGATCTTCGACGATGTCGCGCACCTGCAGCTCGACCTCGTGCACCTTGGCGTTGCAGTTCGGGCAGAACCAGGCGAACTTCTCGAGCGTGCCCTCTTCACGGATGCGCTCGATCACGATGCCGATGGAGCCCTCTTCCGGGCGCTGCGGGGAGTGGAACACGTTGCCGGGCAGCAGCCACATCTCGCCCTCGCGGATGTCGATGCGCTGCAGACCGTCGGGCGTCTGGATGTTCACGTGCATGTTGCCGCGGTACTGGTAGAACCACTCCTCATATGGGTCGAAGTGGAAGTCGGTGCGCTGGTTCGGGCCGCCGACGACCTGCACGATGAAGTCGCCCATGGGCGTCCAGGCGGCCTTGTTGTTGACCGGTGGCTTGAGGAGATGCTCGTTCTCCTTGATCCATGCCGGGAAATCGATCACGGGTGGGATGACGGGTGCGATGGTGCTCATTTCTCCTCCTCGAGAGTGGCAGTGGTGTTGTTGTCAGCGGTGTTGCGGTCGGTGGTGGCTTCCGGGCGTCGTGCGACCGCCTGGATCTCGATGCGCAGGTGCGGATGCGGCAGGGCGTGCACGGCGACCGTGGTGCGGGCCGGCCCCTGCTCGTCGAAGTACTCGGCCCAGACGGCGTTGTACGCGGCGAAGTCGTTCATGTCGACGAGGAAGCTCGTCGCCTGCACCAGGTCGTCGAGGTCGCACCCGGCGGCGGCGAGCACCGCGCGGATGTTCTCGATGACCGCGCGGGTCTGCACCGCGATATCAAGCCTCGTCGCCCCGAACTCATCGACCTCGGCGCCGGCGATGGTGTTGTCGGGTCGTCGGCTCGACGTGCCCGAGACGAAGACCAGGTCGCCGGAGACCTTGGCGTGCGGGAAGCGGCCGCGGGGCGTGGCTTTGCCCTCGACGAGGATGCCTCGTGATTCGGTCATCGTGTTCCCCCCGGGATGAGGCTGTCCGCCCCGTCGTGCGTGCGGATGCTGACACGGCCCAGCCCGGTGATCGTCGCCTCGACCAGGCCGTTGTCGGGCAGGGGGACGGCGGCGGTCGCGGCCCCGGCGAGCAGCACCGTGCCGGCGCGGAGGGTGAACCCGTGGCGGGCGGCGAGCCGTGCGGCTGCGGCGATGGCACGACCGGGGTCGCCGAGGATCGCGGCGGTGGAGCCGGTGGCAGCTACTCGGCCGTCGACCTCGAGCCGGACCGCGCGGTTGTCGGGCGTACCGGCCCGGTCGAACGGGGTCCACGGCCCGATCACGTAGCCGGCTGCCGAGGTGTTGTCGGCCACGACATCGGAGAGGCTGAAGCGGAAGTCGCGGTACCGCGAGTCGATGATCTCCAGCGCAGGAGCGACCGCGGCGACGAGCTCAGACAGCGGGCGATCGGCTCCGGCGCCGTTGACATCCGTGCCGTCGATGTCGGATGCCAGGAGGTACGCGACCTCGGGCTCGATGCGCGGGTGGATGGCCGACCGGCGGTCGAACACCGCACCGTCGTCGAGGCGCATGGCATCGGTCAGGGTGCCGATGATCACATCGTGCACGCCCATCTGCTGCGCCTTCGCCTGACTCGTGAAGCCGAGCTTGAGGCCCGTGATGCGCTCGCCGCGGGCGACTCGGCGGGCGATCAGCGCATGCTGCGTGGCGTACGCGGTGTCGAGACCGACCTCCTCCGTGGAGGAGAGCTGGCTGATGGCGGTCGCGGTGCGCTGCGCGGTGTCGAGCGCGGCGGCGAACACGGCATCGGCGGTCATGCGGTCACCTCGATCGAGCGGGCGGCGACGAGGTCGAGGGCGACGTCGACGATCATGTCCTCCTGGCCGCCCACCATGCGGCGGCGTCGCAACTCCACGAGGATGTCACGGGCATCGAGGCCGTGCTTCTCCGCCGCGCGCTCGGCGTGCAGCAGGAAGCTCGAGTACACCCCCGCGTAGCCGAGCGTGAGAGTCTCGCGGTCGACGCGGACCGGGCGGCGCTGCAGCGGACGCACCAGCTCCTCCGCCGCATCCTGCAACGCGAACAGGTCGCAGCCGTGCTCCCAGCCGAGCAGGTCGGCCACCGCGATGAACGCCTCGATCGGGCAGTTGCCCGCCCCCGCGCCCTGCCCTGCGAGCGAGGCATCGACCCGGTACACGCCGTGCTCGACGGCCGTGACGCTGTTGGCGACGCTCAGCGAGAGGTTCTCGTGGGCGTGGATGCCGATCTGCGTGCCGGGGTCGAGCACGTCGCGGTAGGCGTCGACGCGGTCGGCGACGTCGCGCATCGTGAGGCGTCCGCCCGAGTCGGTGACGTACACGCAGTGCGCTCCGGCCGCCTCCATGATCTTCGCCTGCTCCGCGAGACCGCGCGGGTCGTTCAGGTGGCTCATCATCAGGAACCCCGAGACGTCCATGCCGTGCTCGCGCGCCCAGGTGATGTGCTGGATCGCCACGTCGGCCTCGGTGCAGTGCGTTGCGACCCGCACGCTCGCGACACCGAGGTCACGGGCCCGGGCGAGGTCGTCGATCGTGCCGATGCCGGGCAGGATCAGGGTGGTCAGGACGGCACGGTCGAGCACCTCGGCCGCCGCCTCGATCCACTGCCAGTCGGTGTGCGCGCCCTGGCCGTAGGCCACGCTCGAACCGCCGAGGCCGTCGCCGTGCGCGACCTCGATGGCATCCACGCCCGCGGCCTCGAGAGCACGCGCGATGTCGCGGACCTGGTCGGTCGTGTAACCGTGGCCGATGGCGTGCATGCCGTCGCGGAGGGTGACGTCCTGCACGTAGACGCGCGGAGATGCAGTGGTCATGCGGGAACCCCTGTCCGTTCGGCGACGAGTCTCTCGGCCGTGCGCAGGGCGGCCGAGGTCATGATGTCGAGATTGCCCGCGTACTCCGGAAGATAGTGGCCGGCGCCCGCCACTTCCAGCAGGACGGTCACGCGCGTGCCGCGGAACGGCCGGTCGAGAGCGGGCACGTAGGCCTCGTCGACCGCGTCGAACTGCACCTGCTGCTTGAGGCGGTAGCCGCCGACGTAGGCCTGCACGTCGGCGACCATGTCGGCGACCGAGGCGCTGACGGCGTCGCGATCCAGTGCGTCGGGATCGCCCTCGACGAGGCAGAACACGGTGTCGCGCATGATGAGCGGCGGGTCGGCCGGGTTGAGCACGATGATCGCCTTGCCGTGGTCGGCGCCGCCGATCACCTCCAGCGCGCGGGCGGTGGTCTCGGTGAACTCGTCGATGTTGGCCCTGGTGCCGGGACCTGCGGACTTCGAGGCGATCGAGGCGACGATCTCGGCGTAGGCCACCGGGGCGACGCGCGACACCGCGGCGACCATCGGCACCGTGGCCTGACCGCCGCACGTCACCATGTTCACGTTGGTCGCACCGAGGTGCGCTTCGAGGTTCACGACCGGCACGACGTAGGGGCCGATCGCCGCGGGGGTCAGATCGACCATGATGCGCCCGGCGTCGCGCACGAGTGCGTCGTTGCGGGCATGGGCTCCCGCCGAGGTCGCATCGAACACGAGCTCGACGTCGGCGAACTCGGGCATCGCGATCAGGCCGTCCACGCCTTCGTGGGTCGTGGCCACACCGAGCCGGCGCGCGCGGGCGAGCCCGTCGGAGTGCTCGTCGATGCCGGCCATCGCGACCACGTGCAGCGTGGTCGAGAGCCGCTTCACCTTGATGAGCAGGTCGGTGCCGATGTTGCCCGACCCGATGATGGCGATGCCGACGGTCATGCCGCTGCCCCTTCCGATGACGTGCGTGATGCTGTTCCGGATGCGGCGCCGAAGAAGTCGGCACGCACCTCGCCGAGACCGTCGAGTCGGGCGCGGTACACCCCGGCGGTCGCGTCGACCATGGGGCCGAGGGCTCCGGAGAGGATCACCTCGCCGGCGCGCAGCGGCTGCCCGCGGCGGGCGACCTCGCGAGCCAGCCAGGCGACCGCGATCACGGGACTGCCGAGGCACGCGGCACCCGACCCGGTCGAGACCGGGCGGCCCTCGCGGTCGAGGGTCATGCCGAGTGCGGTCAGGTCGAACCCGTCGAGGCCTCGAGGCGTGGTGCCGAGCACGACCGCCCCGCTCGAGGCGTTGTCGGCGATGGTGTCGGTGATGCGGATGTCCCACTCGGCCACGCGGGAGTCGACGACCTCGATGGCGGGCAGCACGAACTCCGTGGCCCGGATCACATCGGCGACGTGCGTGGTGGGGGAGTCGAGGTCGCTGCCCAGGACGAAGGCGACCTCGGCCTCGGCGCGCGGTTGCAGGAAGCGGGCGAGGTCGATCGGCTCACGGTCGGCGAACATCATGTCGTCGAGCAGTACGCCGTAGTCGGGGCTGTCGACGCCGAGCTGCGTCTGCACGGCGGGCGAGGTGAGACCGATCTTGCGGCCGACCACCCGTCGCCCTTCGTCCAGGCGCCGGGCGATGCCGAGCGACTGCACCGCGTACGCGGCATCCTGATCCGTCTCGCCGAGCAGGTCGCGCACCGGCGCACACGGAAGGCCGGACTCGGCCGCGAGCCGAAGCCGTTCGTCTGCCAAGCGCACGGAATCCTGGATGCCGGTCACAGCTGCACGCACACGTTCGTCGGCTCGGTGTAGAACTCGAGCGAGTGATGCCCGCCCTCGCGGCCGATGCCCGAGAGCCCGACACCGCCGAAGGGGCTCCGCAGGTCGCGCAGATACCAGGTGTTGACCCACGACATGCCGGTGCGCATCTGCTGCGCCACGCGGTGGCCGCGGGTGAGGTCGGTGGTCCAGGTGACGGCGGCGAGCCCGTAGTCGGTGTCGTTCGCCAGTCGGATCGCCTCCTCCTCGGTGTCGAACGGGATGAGCGCTGCGACCGGACCGAACACCTCTTCGCGCACGGTGCGGTGGCTGTTGTCGAGGCCCGTCCACAGGGTCGGCTCGATCCAGGATCCGCCGTCGAGTCCGTCGCCGAGGGTGGGGATGCCACCGCCGGCGAGCACGGTCGCACCCTCCGCGACGGCGAGGTCGAAGTAGGAGCGGACCTTGTCGCGGTGCGCCTGCGAGATGAGGGGCCCGGTGGTCGTGGCCGGGTCTTCCGGGCGGCCCAGTCGCAGACGGGCGGCGTGCTCGGCGAGGCCGGCTGCGACATCGTCGAAGACCGCGCGCTCGACGTAGATGCGCTCGGTGCACAGGCACACCTGGCCGGTGTTGAGATACGTGGAGCGGGCGAGGCCGGCGATGGCGGAGTCGAGGTCGGCGTCCGCGAACACGAGCGCGGCGTTCTTGCCGCCGAGCTCGAATGAGACCGGGCGCACGCGCGGGGCGACCGCCCGCATGATGGCCGAGCCGGTGGACGATTCGCCGGTGAAGGTGACCCCGTCGATGCCCGGGTGCTTCGTGAGTGCCTCGCCTGCGGAGTCGGCGCCGAAACCGTGCACGACGTTGACGACGCCGGCCGGCACCCCCGCCTCGGCGAGGATCTCGGCGAGCAGCGTGGCCGACGAGGGCGTCTCCTCCGAGGGCTTGATCACGACCGTGTTCCCGGTGGCGAGGGCCGGAGCGAGCTTCCAGGTGAGCAGCAGCAGCGGGAGGTTCCACGGCACGATCACGGCGACGACCCCGAGCGGCTTGCGCACGGCGTAGTTCAGGGCGCGGCGGCCGTCGGGCAGCTCGGTCAGGAAAGAGTCGAGTCCGGCCGTGGAGACCGTGTCGGCGAAGGAGCGGAAGTTCGCGGCGGCCCGGGCCACATCGAGGTCGCGGGCGAGAGCCTCGGGCTTGCCGGTGTCGCCCACCTCGGCCGCGACGAGCTCGTCGGAACGGCGGTCGATCGCGTCGGCGACCCCGCGCAGCAGACGGGCGCGTTCGGGGACCGTCATCCGTCCCCACGGTCCGTCGAACGCCGCGCGGGCAGCGGCCACGGCGCGGTCGACCTGCTCGGTGCCGGCTTCGTGCACCTCGGCGATGATCGACCCGTCGATCGGACTGATCTTCTGGAAGGTGGCGATGCCCTCCACGCGCTCGCCGGCGATCATGTTGTGGATCGCGCGGGGCGCCCGCTCCGGCTCGGCGGCACGGAGGGGAGGCGTCATCGTCTCGGAAGGCATGGGCTCAGGCTAGGAAGGTTCGAGGGATGCCGACAAATACTCTCTTGATGCACTGCCATGCCCATACGGCTATAGTCCGGAACATGGTCACCGATCGACTGCTCGACGGCCGGGTCAAGATCCGCCACCTCGTCCTCGTCACCGCCATCGCCGACGAAGGCACCTTGGTGCGCGCCGCCGAGTCGCTGCACATCACCCAGCCCGTCGTCACCCGCGGCCTCCGCGAGGTCGAAGACGTCTTGGGCGTCCCGCTGTTCGAGCGGCTGCCGCGCGGGGTGCGCCCCACGCAGTACGGGCATTCGTTCATCGAGCGCGCACGATCCGTCCTCGCCGAGCTGCGTGCTGCGGGGGAGGAGGTGCGGCTGCTGCAGTCCGGCCAGCTCGGCACCGTCACGGTCGGCACGCACCTCGCAGGCTCCAACCTGCTGCTGCCGCGCGCCATCGCCGCGCTGAAGGCCGAGCATCCGCGGCTCACCGTCGTCGTCCGCGAGGGCACGCCCGACACGTTGCAACAGCTGCTGCTCGCCGGCGACCTCGACCTCACGGTGGGGCGCCTCTCACCCACGGCGCCCGTGCGACTCGAGCAGGAGCGACTGCACCTGGAGCCGATCCGTCTGGTCGCCCGCGCCGGGCATCCGGTGCTCGGGGGCGTCAAGGCGAACTCCCTCGCCGAGCTGATCAGCTACCCGTGGATCTTTCCGGTCGCGCAGACGGCGCTCCGGGCCGAGCTCGAGGCTGTCTTCTTCCACGAGGGGTTGCCGTTGCCGCCCGACCGGGTCGAGTGCACCTCGATGCTGACGCTGCGCACTCTGCTGATCTCGACCGATGTGATCGCGGCGCTGCCGATGTTCATCGCCGTCGACGATCGCGAGCTGCGGATCCTCCCCACGCCGCTGAGCTCCATCCGCCGTTCGGTCGGTGTGACGGTGCCGAAGGACCGGGCGCCGTCGCCCGCGGCATCCGCGCTGCTGGCTCATCTGCGCGAAGAGGGTGCTCGCCTGGCGGAGCTCGAGCGGGAGTATGCGCAGACGGAACCGCGCTTCGCCTGATATGCCCGAATGGTCATGGCTCTGACCCGTATGGATATTGGACAGCATCGCTTCCACAGGACGAACCTGATGAGAACGACACGACGTCGTGACGATCTCACCCGATTCAGCCAATGGAGGCGACATGGCCGGCTCTCCCTACGTGCCCGATGCGAAGAAGTACCGTCCGGAGGATTTCCAGCGTGTCGAGGGTGAACCGGCCGATCCCGATCCCTCCAGTTGGGGCATGCAGCCCGACGGCACCTTCCTGCCGCCGGCGCACACGCCGTCCGTTCCCCGCGACGTCTTCATCGACTGGCCGGGGCAGCTCGACTACCGCGACCCCGAGACCTACGTGCTCAACGCGAAGGCCGAGGCGTTCTATCCGATCGTCGTGAACACCAGTCACTCATGGCAGTGCATCTACGACTGGGACGGACGCCGCCTCATGCTGCACTACGGCGGCGGCAACCACTGGAAGCTCTACGACATCACCGACCCGCGCGACCTCACCATCGTCGACGAGGAGCAGTGGGGCTGGGACGACCCCCGTCCGCAGTTCGGCGCCACTACGGTGCAGTGGAACCAGAAGCTCGGAAAGCACATCGCCATCCAGGCGAGCGAGACCCCGCGGTACTTCCTCAAGGGGCGCGTCGCCAACAAGTGGATCGACGACACCGTCGAGGGGCAGCTCAAGGAGTGGGAGGGCCTGCGCGGCTTCCGCACCTGGGAGATGAACGGCCCCAGCCCCCGCGACTGGACGCTCCTCACCGAGGTCTCGACCGACCCGAACCACGGACCGGACGAGATCCAGGAGGGCAACGGCGTGCTCGACCTGCCGGTCTACTACGGCGACAAGTACCTGTTCGTGGCGACCGCGCCCGACAACACGTTCACCAACCAGCCGTACAAGACCACGCTGTGGACGGCGGGCCACGCGGCCTATGACGTGTCGGACCCTGCGAAGCCCGAGCTGCTCTCGAACTGGTGGGTGCCCGGATCCCGTGCCGGCGAGGAGGCGGACTCCGAGTACCTCGCCGACAACGAGCGCTGGAACAACAAGACCTCGTGGTTCGGCTCGCGCATGGGCATCTACATGCCGCGCTCGGTCGAGTCAGGGTGGAAGTACGGCTACGCCGCCCAGGGCGGTCAGGGCTTCTTCGTGCTCGACGTGTCCGACCCCACGAACATCAACCACGTCGGCTGGTGCCACCTCCCGGTCAGCGTCGCCGGCACCGAGGGCGACAACGTCGACACCACTCAGGTGGAGGAGACGGGATACGTCTACGTCTCGGGCTACCCGATGAACACCGACTGCTACGAGCCGGCCAAGGAGATCTACCAGATCGACGTGAGCGACCCGACGAACCCGCGGGTCGTGCGGACGCTTCCCCGCCCGACGCCGCCGGCAGAGGCCGCGTTCACCGATTGGGCGCAGCGCCGCGGATCGTTCGGTCCCAAGCGCTCCGGCTACTTCACCAACACGGGCACACCGCACGGCGGAGTCATCCCCTACGCGTTCTACGCCGCTGGTCTGCAGATCTTCGATGTGCGCGACCCCGAAAACCCCAAGGTCGGCGCGTACTTCGTTCCGCCGATCGGCCTCAAAGACGACGATGACCTCGCCGCCCCCGTGCACGGCATCTTCGTCGAGTGGGATCGGAACGTGATCTGGCTCTTCGCCAACCACGGCATCTACGCGGTCTCGACTCCGCTGCTGGGAGAACCCGTCGTCGGCATCCCCACCGCAGGCGCCTGACCGCTTCCCGGAAACTCCGGTGTCCGTCCTCCACATAAGGGGCTGAGTGGACGGACACCGGCTCCCGACCCATGACGATCCCTCCCGAAAGCGATCCATGACTCAGACAGTTAGGCCCTGGCCGGCCCTGTGGGCGCTGTGCATCGGCTTCTTCATGATCCTCGTCGACACGACGATCGTGGCGATCGCCAACCCGGTCATCCTCGCGGCGTTCGACGCCGACCTGACCACGGTGATCTGGGTCACCAGCGCCTACCTGCTCGCCTATGCGGTCCCGCTGCTGGTGACCGGCAGACTCGGCGACCGGTTCGGCCCCAAGCGGGTCTATCTCGTGGGTCTCGTGCTGTTCACGCTCGCCTCGCTCGCGTGCGGACTGGCCGGCAGCATCGAGATGCTCATCACGGCTCGCGCCGTGCAGGGCTTCGGCGCCGCTCTGATGACGCCGCAGACCATGGCGATCATCGCGCGGGTCTTCCCGCCTCGCGGTCGCGGTCAGGCCATGGGGGCGTGGGGTGCGGTCGGAGGGCTGGCGACGCTCGTCGGTCCGATCCTCGGCGGCGTGCTCACCGACACGGTGGGCTGGGAGT
The DNA here is from genome assembly GCF_042881445.1 of Microbacterium sp. NPDC058269. Lineage (NCBI taxonomy): Bacteria > Bacillati > Actinomycetota > Actinomycetes > Micrococcales > Microbacteriaceae > Microbacterium > Microbacterium sp. NPDC058269. Next base: position 1,307,887 of record NZ_JBHVXT010000001.1, on the reverse strand, counting down.
GGATCTTCTTCGTCAACGTGCCCGTCGGGATCGTCGCCTTCGTGGTCGCCTGGCGTCTGGTGCCGGACCTGGAAGGACACCCGCATCGCTTCGACTGGATCGGCGTCGCTCTGTCGGGGCTCGGCCTGTTCCTGCTGGTGTTCGGCATCCAGGAGGGCGAGGTCTACGACTGGGGGGTGATGTTCGGCCCGGTCACGGTCTGGGGCGTCATCGTCATAGGCGTCGTGCTGCTGGTGCTCTTCGTCGTGTGGCAGCGATTCAATCGCGCAGAGCCCCTCATGCCCCTCAGCCTGTTCCGCGACCGCAATTTCTCGGTCGCGAACGCCACGATCTTCCTCGTCGGTGTCGGCATCACGGCGATGCCCGTGCCGCTCGCCTTCTACTTCCAGATCGCCCGTGGCCTCGACCCGACGCTCGCCGCTCTGATGCTCGCACCGATGGCGGTCGTCTCGGGTGTGCTCGGGCCGTTCGTCGGCAAGCTGAGCGACCGGATCGGCCCGCGGTGGGTGACCTTCGCCGCCTTCGTCATCTCGGCTGTGGCCATGGCCTGGTACGCGGCGGCGATGACGCTCGATGCCCCCTTCTGGCTGCTGCTGCTCCCCTCCGCTCTGCTGGGGGTCGGGGTGTCCGGCATGTTCGGCCCGCTCGCGTCGACCGCCACGCGCAATCTCCCGCACACGCAGGCGGGAGCGGGATCGGGCGTGTACTCCACGACCAGGCAGATGGGATCGGTGATCGGATCGGCGCTGCTGGCCGTGCTGATGAATGTGACGCTCGCCGCGCACATCACCGGCTTCGTGCCAGGGGCGATCCACCCGGGGAGCGAGCTGTCGGCGAAGGACGGCAGCGGGCTGGCCGCGGCCATGTCGCAGTCGCTCCTGCTTTCGGCCATCGCCTTCGCGGTGTGCGCGGTCGTCGTGGTGTTCTTCGAGAAGCCGCGACCCTGGGGTGCGCCGGCCGCCCCGCAGACGGTGGGCTCTGTTGTGAGAGAGGAACGATGATGGCGGCGATCGCAGTGGATCCAACATCCAGAACGAAGAAGGACGAGAGGACTCCGATGACGGTGAGCTCCGGAGGCGGACGACTGGTCGTCGACGCCCTGAAGAAGGACTACGAGCTCGACGGCGCGGCGGTTCCCGTCGTCAAGGACGTGACCTTCACGATCGAGCCCGGGACGTTCTACTCGCTCCTCGGCCCGTCGGGATGCGGCAAGACGACCACCCTGCGCTGCGTTGCCGGCCTCGAGCGGAGCAACGGCGGTGTCATCTCGCTCGACGGCGGAGTGCTGTCGACCGGCACCGAGCACGTGTCGCCCGACAAGCGCGACATCGGCATGGTGTTCCAGAACTACGCGATCTGGCCGCACATGACGGTGTTCGCCAACGCGATCTTCCCGCTGCAGGTCGCGGGTTCGAAGCTTCCGAAGCAGGAGGCGCGCAAGCGGGCGATGGAGGCGCTCGAGCTCGTGCAGCTCGACCACCTCGCGCAGCGCCCCGCCACCGCGCTGTCGGGTGGACAGCAGCAGCGCCTCGCTCTCGCCCGCGCCCTCGCCCATCGCCCGCGACTGCTGCTCCTCGACGAGCCGCTGTCGAACCTCGACGCCAAGTTGCGCGACACCATGCGCAACGAGCTGCGGAGCCTGCAGCGCACCCTCGGCATCAGTGCCCTGTACGTCACGCACGATCAGTCCGAGGCGCTGTCGATGTCGGACCGGGTGGCCGTGATGAACGAGGGGCGGATCGTGCAGGAGGCCACGCCCCGCGAACTCTACGACCAGCCCGCAGACCGGTTCGTGGCGAACTTCGTGGGCCGCGCGAACATGATCCCCGCCGTGGTGATCGACCGCGATGGCGCCGGTGACGCGGTGGTCGAGGCGCTCGGCACCCGGCTGCAGACACCCGTGCCCGACGACGTCTCGGCGGGCGACCAGGTCACGCTCACCTTCCGGCCCGAGACCGTGCGCTGGCACGAGACCGCGGTCGATCGCCCGAACGTGCTTCCCGTGCGCATCGTGCGGGTGGAGTTCCTCGGCGAGATCGTCGAGTACGAGGCCGAAGTGCTCACCGAGGGCGAGACGGTCGCCACGATCGTCGGCCGCGGAGCACCGCTGGCGACACCCCCCGAGGGCGGCAGGGTCTTCCTCGAACTGGTCCCGCACGCCTGCCGCGTGCTGGGCGCCTGATCCACCCCGCACCACACCCGCAATCACACACCTGATGTCAGAGAGGACATTCAGATCATGAAGAGAACACTGGGAGCAGTCGCCATCACGGCGGTCTTCGCGCTCGCCTTGACCGGATGCAACACGTCGACCGATGCCGGCGGCGGGGATAGCGCACTCAAGGGCGACGCCGCCTCGGCCGCCTGCGACGCCGTGGAGATCGGAGCGATCACCCGCTGCGAGAACTTCTACGACGACTACTGGCCCGAGATCGACAAGCAGCTCGACACTCTCTACGAAGAGGCGAAGAAGGCCGACGGCGGCACGCTGGTCATCTGGGACTGGTACGAGCTGTCGCCCGACGTGATCGAGCAGTTCAACAAGCGCTTCCCCGATATCAAGGTCGAGACCAGGGGCCTCACCTACAACCTGTCGTCGGCGATCATCTCAGCCAAGGCCACGGGTTCGCGCAACACCGACGTGGTGTCGGGCTCGATCACCTCGATGGCCGCCATGTACGACGAGGGCTTCTGGGAGGAGGTCGACTGGGAGAGCTTCGGCGTTCCGAAGGAGTTCCTCGACATCGGTGCCCCCGAGCTCATGCCCGACAGCATCAACGGCACGCTCATCCAGTACAACACCGACAAGGTCGAGTCGGTGCCGGAGACGCTCGACGGGCTGCTGGCCCCCGAGTATAAGGACAAGGTGTCGGTCGCCGGCTACAACGCGGTGGTCTTCGCCGGATACGGCATGGCCGAGGGCGAAGACAAGATGGTCTCGCTGATCGACGAGCTCATGTCGTCTGGCAACCTGAAGCTGCTGGAAGACCAGGGCGCTCCGCTGTCGAGCGGTGACGTGCCGATCGCGCTGAACCAGACGCTGTTCAACCCGAACCCCGCGCTGCAGGTCTCGCCGTTCGAGCACGCGGGGGTCTGGGCGCAGTTCTCCGGAGTGAACTCCGACGCCAAGAACAAGCCGGGTGCGGCGCTGTGGACCCTGTGGAACGCGTTCGACCCCGACTGGATCACACTGCGCATGACCGACGAGCGCTTCGCGAGCACCCAGGTGCCGTTCGCAGGTCTTCCGGCCGCGACGTTCGCCGAGTCCACCGGGCTCATGAAGACGAACTCCGACGCACTGCTGCTCGGCCTCGACAACGGGGCCGAGACCGAGACGCAGGCCACTCGTGACGACTGGCAGGCCATGATCAACGCCGCCGACAAGGCGCTGAACGGATAACGATGTTCAAGGCAGGACGGACCACGGGGCGAAAGCGTCCCACCACGATGACGATCGCGATGATCGTCTCGGGCGCGGTCATCTTCATCCTTCTCGCGGTACCGCTGATCGTCCAGGTGATCACCGCGTTCCGTGGTCCGTTCCTGCCCTTCGGCGTCTCATCGGCGAAGTGGGGTGTCGAGAACTTCGTCACCCTGTGGCAGCTGCGTGAAGACTTCTGGGGAGTGCTCGGCGCGACCGGTGCCTTCGTCGGCGGCTCCACGCTGCTCACGCTCCTGATGGCATTCGGCCTCGCCTGGGTCACGGTGCGCACGGACGCCCCGTGGCGTCGCCTCATCTCCGTGCTGGTGATCGTGCCGTACATCATCCCGCCGATCGTGAAGGCGCAGGCCTACCTGCTGATGCTGTCGCCCGAGTCGGGCGTGCTCAACCAGATGCTGCGACTGCTGCCGTTCGCCAGTGACGTGCCGATCGACCCGTACGCGTTCCCGACCATGATCTTCATCCAGGCGCTCACGAACGTCACGTTCCCGTACCTGATGATCGTGCCGATCCTGACGAACATGGACGGCTCGCTCGAGGAGTCCGCGCGGGTGTCCGGCGCCTCGTGGCCGCAGACCCTGCGCCGCGTGACGCTGCCGATGCTGTGGCCGGGCCTGCTCGGAGTGACCGTGCTGACCTTCATCCTCGGCCTCGGCAGCCTCGAGGTGCCACTGCTGTTCGGCCAGGAGTCGGGGCGAGACATCTTCGCCCTCAAGCTCTGGACGCTCATCAGCTCCAACGCGGGCGAACTGCCGCAGTACGGCCTGGCCGCCGCGTGGGGGCTGGTGTTCCTCGTGATCACGACCATCGCCTTCGCGGTCTATCTGCGGGCCACGCGCAACGCCGAGCGACGAGCCTCGGTGTCGGGCAAGGGGTTCCGGCCGTCGACCATGCGGATGGGGCCGTGGAAGATCCCGGTCATGCTGCCGGTCGCCGTGTTCATCCTGCTCACCGGCATCCTTCCGCTTCTGGCGCTGCTGTGGGCGGCGATCACTCCCTATCCGGTGGCGTTCTCCTGGGATGCGATGCTCGGCAGCACCGACTTCGGAGCGTTCGGCACGGTGCTCGCCGACCCGGAGTTCTGGGTGTCGCTCGGGCGCACGGTCATCATCGCCGGCGGCAGCGCCACGATCGCGGTGGTCTTCGCCACCGTGCTCGCCTACGGCATCGCCCGCAGCAAGAAGACCGGCTGGGTGAAGGCCATGGACCTGTTCGCCTCGTCGTCGGTCGCGATCCCCGCGACCATCGCCGGCTTCGCGATGTTCCTCACCTTCATGGTGATCAACCCGTACATCCCGATCGCGGGCACGCTGCTGGCTCTCGTGATCGCGTACTCCTACCGGGTGTCGATCGCCTACCGCTCGTCGTACAGCGCGACGCTGCAGATCCGGCCCGAGCTGGAGGAGGCGGCGCTCACCAGCGGAGCGAGTCGGTTCGAGGGGTTCCGCCGCATCATCGCGCCGTTGCTGATGCCCACCGTGATGGCCGTGTGGATCCAGATGTTCATCCTCGGCACCAACGAGTTCACCCTCCCGGCGTTCCTCGCGACCCCGTCGTCTCGTCCGCTGTCGATGTACATCTACGCGATGATCAACCCGCGCTCGGCGCAGCTCTATGCACCGGATCAGGGTGCCGCGATGGCGCTCATCTTCACGCTCATGGTCTTCGCGATCGGCTATGGCCTGCAGTGGGCGCTGTCCCGCCGAGCGATCGGTCGGGCCCGCAAGCCCGTCGCCGCCGGTCTCCCCGACCTCGCTGCGGCCCCGGTGCCCGCCGGCGACTCGGCGACCGTGACCCTGGCCGTGCAGAAGCGGAAGCAGCAGCTCAGGAGGTGAGCGAGGCGCTCGAAGGTGGGCGCGGTGAGGAGTGCGTCAGGTCCACACGCCGGTCGCGGTGGCGGCTGTCTCCCCGGAGATCGCGTTGGCGGTGATGAGTCGGAGGGTGGCTTCGGCGAGTAGCGTCTTCATGTCGCAGATCGCGGCGGACCACTCCCGGTGGGCGCGCTCGTAGGCGTTCTGCGCGTCACCGGTCCACGTGTCCTTCAGCTGGGTCGCTGCGGCATCGAGGGCGTCGAGTTCGCGTTCGAGGCCACGCACGGTGAGGGCGAGCTGCGCGACCGTGGCGGCGACGGCATCGTGGTCGACGGCGACTCTCATCGTTCCTCGGATTCAGGCACGCTCATGTCGATTTCGCGGAGAGTGTACGGCTGCGCGACCTTGTCGGTGAGGAAGTACGTGTAGAAGATCACCGCGGCCTCGTCGGCGGTGAACACCTCGTTCGGGTAGACCGTCGTGCTGTAGCGTCCGTCGTCCCAGTGGATGACCTCGGTCGGCTCGCCCGAGAGGTCGCCGTCTGGCCGACCAATCGTGTACTGGTGCGGGGTGCCGTCTGGATCGAGATAGCGGACCTCGATCGTGAGTGCTTCCGCGGTTCCGGCGCACTGCATGTACTCGTCGCTGAACGGGATGCTCTCCAGCAGATCCGCACCCTCCGGCGCGCGCCACAAGCTCCATGCCCAGAACGAAGATCCGTTCATCCGATTCAACGCAAAACGAATCTCCTCCGGATAAGGGCGGAGGTCGTCGAGAAGAGCGCCCCGCGTGAAGCCGTTGATCTGGTCGATGTGTGTAGGTTTCGTCACGGTACTTCCTTCAATATCACTCGAACGATCTGAATCTTCTCGCCGTTGAGCATGGCAGTCGCTGGTCGCTCGACACTCAGCGTGCTGTCAAAACCCCTCTGCGCAGCATTTTGAGTGCCCCCGCCGCTCTTGACCTCGATCGCTGTGTAGGTCCCGTCAGCATTCCGGTAGAGCCCGTCGAAGTAGCGGTGTTGATCGGTCGAAGCTCCTGGTTGCCGGAACCCCTCGATGATCGCACGCACCTTGTCGCGGATGACGTCGACACCGAGCCTCTCCTCGACCTGGTCGAGACCGATCTTCTCGGTGTCGACCCAGGGCCGTTGGCCGTCGCCGTTGTACTGGCCGAGCGCGTTCCGTCCACCGTGGATGGGGTGCGGCGGCGGACCCTCGGTAGCGTTGCTGGCGGATTCGTTTGCCCACCTGCCGGCAGCATGTCCCGCTGCGGCGAGCCCGGCGGCGGCGACTCCCGCACCGGCCCAGGCCAGGCCGCCGCCGGGCACTGCACCGACACCGGTGACCGCGACCGCGCCCCCGCCGCCCATCATCACGCCGCCGCCGATCACCAGTGCGACCCCACCGAGGAGTTCGAGGATGATGTCGGGGTGCTCCCAGAGCGTCTGTGCCGACACCGCGAGCATGTCGAGCGTCGCCCGGAAGGGCCGGACAACGGCGACGTCGAACGCGACCGTCGTGATCGCGCGCCGCGCTTCGTCGCCTGCTTCCGCATCGGTCAGCGGCATCCGCGCAGCCGCCGCTGCTTCGTCCAGCCGGGTGGCGCAGTCACGGGCGAAGACCTCGAGTGTCATCCGCGCGTTGAACAGCACCTCCCGCGCCTCGTCGTGCGCAGCACCGGACGGATCGACGAACGGCACATCGACCTCGGGGTGCCGCAGCCCCTGACCCACACGCAGCTCCCGCATGGACGCGCGATGAGTGGCCAGCGCTGCCGCGGCCTGCTGTTCGGCCTCGTTCCAGAGAGTGATCGCCCGGTCGGCTTCCTCCTGCGCCCACTCCAACGCATCCGCCCACGTGAACAACGCATTCGCCCCGGCCCGAAGCCCCTCACCCGCGTCCTTCCAATGCAAGAGTTGCCGGTCGAACCGCTCCAGATAGGCGTCGTACGCGTCGCCCTTCCAGGTGCCGTCGTCATCCAGGCGGGCGAGGTCATCGTGCACCTGCGTTGCTGCTGCGCTGCGCGCCTTCCATGCCTCTGCGGTCGCTCGCACGTCGGACACCGACCCTGGGATGAGATCCGTCGGGGACTGCGTCTGTCCGAGTTCCATCAGTGATCCCAGATCATCGCGTCGACCTCGGCCTTCGCCGCGTCGGTGCCCTCTTCGAAGACCCGCGCGGTCGTCTCGAGCCGGTCCGCGAAGTCCTCGCCATCGGCGATCCGCGCCGTCAGCCCCGAGGACCACTTCGTGCCGAAGTCTGCTGCCGCAGCGACGATCCACTCATGCCCCGCATCGGCCGGCTCCGTGATCTCCGACGAGCCGAGGGCGACGACAGCTCGGCGTGCCTTGGTCGACATGGCGCGCAGCACATCGGTGTCGGTCTCGTAGTCCTGCGCCATCCTGCCCTCCGATGTGTCGCTGTCATCTTCATGACAGCAGCCCCAAAGGAGGACTATATGTCCTCAGATGAGGACTGACAACCCTTCAATAACGGACGGAACCTGCGGATGCGACGCGCTTGTCCGCCGAACGGGCGACAGACACGGCGCCCGCAAACGCCTAGTGTGCGTATGGTGCGACGTCCCTTTCGTCGCGTGCGGAAGAGGAGGGCGCGCATGCGCGTGAGGGCACCATCGGCCAAGGCGGGGATCGTCGTCGGAGCGCTGATCGTCCTGCCGATGATCGGGATCGTCCTCGCCGTGATGGACGTCTTCGTCGGCTATATCTGGTCGTTGCTGGCGGTCATCGCCCTGGTGGTCTTCACTGCGAGGGTGTTCCGTGGTCCCGGCGAGAGTCTGGAGCCCCGGCCGTGGTGGCGGATGACGACGACGGCTCTCTCCAGTGCGGTCCTCTCCGCCCTCTTCGTGATTCAGGCCGTCACGGGCCTCTTCCGAGCGGGCAGCACGCCGTTCCCGCTCGCCGTCATCCTCGGCGCACTGCTGGCGCTCGCGGTCGCCGGCGCCTACGCGCTCTCCGCGACCCGTCTCATCCGCGTCGAGAGGACACGGGCGACCTCTTGATTCGATGGCGAAGGCCCTTCGGGGGTGTGCTTCCCGGGGCTGTGGTGACAGAAGACTCCAGCTACGCCAACGGTTAGGCCCACCTCCCGCCGCACCTCACCCCGCACCTCACCCCGCACCCCACCCCGCACCCCACCCCGCGCCCCACCCCGCGCCTCCCGCCGCGCCCCGCCCCCGCGCCCCCGGCCCGCCTGGCATCGAGTGCACGGCTTCGCCTCGACCGCACGGCCTATTGACGCGAAGAAGCCGCGCACTCGGCGACATCCTGTGCACTCGACGCCACGCCACAGGCCGCCACGCCACAGGCCGCCACGCCACAGGCCATCACGCACATCTCTTGACTTTTGGATCCAGTATCCATTCAATGGAACCAGGAGAAGAGTGGTGAGGAGGCCGCATGCACATCGGGTATGCCGCGATGCTCGAGCAGGTCGAGCCGACCGCCGTGATCGAGAACTGCGTCCTCGCCGAGGCGCACGGGTTTCGCGGGATCATGGCCACCGACCATTTCCAGCCCTGGCTTCCTCGCCACCGCAACGCCGCACACGTCTGGACCATGCTCGGCGCGATCGGTGCGCACACCACCGGCGACCTGGGCCCCGGAGTCACGACGCCGGGCTACCGCACGCACCCCGCCGTGGTCGCTCAGGCCGCGGCGACACTGGCGACGCTCTACCCCGGCCGAACCTGGCTCGGTGTCGGATCGGGGGAGGCGCTGAACGAGCACATCGTCGGGGACTACTGGCCCGAACCCGCCGAGCGCATCGACCGCATGTTCGAGGCCGTCGACCTGATCCGCAAGCTCTTCACCGCCTCACTCGCCGGTCGCGACTCCCGCCACCGCGGCGAGCACTTCCGCATGGAGTCGACCCGCCTCTGGACGATGCCGCCCACCGCGCCGCCCGTCTACGTCGCCACCGCGGGTCCCGCCACCGCACGTCGAGCCGGCCGGAACGCCGACGGGCTGATCACGACCTCGGCCGAAGCGGAGCGCCTCGCCCCGCTGCTCGCGCGGTTCACCGAGGGGGCGCGGGAGGCGGGGCACGACCCCGAAACTCTCCCGAAGGTGCTCCAGCTGCGTCTCTCCTGGGCGCCGACCGAGGAGCAGGCTCTCGCCAACGCGCTGACCGAATGGCCGATCGCCGGACTCCGGATGCGCCGCGGCGACGTGCGCTCGCCGTACGACTTCGAGCAGCTCGTGCGCGGAGTGACGGCCGACGACATGCGGGCGTCGATGCTCATCTCCGCCGACCCCGACGTGCACCGCGCGCAGATCCAGAGCTACGTCGACCTCGGCTTCACCCGGATCTACTTGCACAACGTTGGACCCGATCAGCGGGAGTTCGTCGAGGTCTTCGGCCGCGACGTGCTCCCGAAGGTGCACGCATGAACGCCCCCGCGATCAGCGTCTTCGCCCTCACCGGCATGGGCGAAGTACAGCCCGGCGACGACCTCGTGGCCCTGATCCTCGCGACCGGCGTGGAGCTCGCCCACGGCGACATCCTCGTCGTCACCTCGAAGATCGTCTCCAAAGCCGAAGGGCGCTACGTGCAGGCCGCCGACCGAGAGGACGCGATCACCGCCGAGACCGTGCGCCTCGTCGCGTCGCGCACCTTCGACGGGCACACCATGCGCATCGTCGAGAACCGCCTGGGCATGGTCGCCGCGGCCGCCGGGGTCGACGCCAGCAACACCCCCGACGGCTGGGTGCTGCTGCTTCCGGAAGACCCCGACCGTTCGGCGCGTGCGCTCGCCGCAGGGCTGCGGGCCGCCACCGGGGCAGAGGTGGGCGTGATCCTCAGCGACACCCTCGGCCGCCCCTGGCGCGAAGGACAGACCGATGTGGCCATCGGCGGTGGCGGCGTGCGGATGATCGCCGACCTCCGCGGCACGACCGACCAGGCGGGCAAGGTGCTCAGCGTCACGACCCCGTGCGTCGCCGACGAGCTCGCCGCGGCAGCAGACCTCGTCAAGGGCAAGGCGAGCGGCAACCCGGTAGCCGTGGTGCGCGGTCGCGCCGACCTTGTCGGACCTCTCAGCCTGCCCGGAGCGTCGAGCATCGTGCGCGCCTCGGAGCGCGACCTGTTCTGGCTGGGCACCGCCGAAGCACTCGACCAGGGATACCGCGACGGATATGCCGCGGCCCTGGCAGACCTCCACACGCACGAACAGCCAGAACACGAACAGAAGGATGCGACATGACACTGACCCTCGGATACAAAGCCAGCGCGGAGCAGTTCGACCCGCGGGAGCTCGTCGAGATCTCGGTCGCGGCAGAGGCGCACGGCATGCAGTCCGTGTTCGCCAGCGATCACTTCCAACCCTGGCGGCACACCGGCGGGCATGCGCCGTTCTCGCTCACCTGGATGGCAGCGGTCGGCGAGCGCACGTCGAGCATCCGCATCGGCACCTCGGTGCTCACCCCGACCTTCCGCTACAACCCGGCCGTGCTCGCGCAGGCGTTCGCGAGCCTGGGCTGCCTGTACCAGGACCGCATCATCCTGGGTGTCGGATCGGGTGAGGCGCTGAACGAGATCGCGACCGGATTCCGCGGCGCGGGCGAGCAGGAGTGGCCCGAGTTCAAGGAGCGCTATGCGCGGCTGCGTGAGTCGGTGCGGCTGATGCGGGCACTGTGGTCAGGCGATCGGGTGAACTTCGACGGCGAGTACTACTCGACGCACGACGCCTCGATCTATGACCGCCCTGAGGGTGGCATCCCGATCTACATCGCCGCGGGCGGTCCGATGGTCGCACGCTACGCCGGCCGTGCGGGCGACGGCTTCATCTGCACCTCGGGCAAGGGCCAGGAGCTCTACGTCGACCAGCTGCTGCCCGCAGTGAAGGAGGGGCTCGAGCAGTCCGAGCGTTCCTTCGACAACTACGACCGGATGATCGAGATCAAGCTGTCGTACGAGGAGACCCGCGAGGCGGCGTTGGAGAACACCCGCTTCTGGTCGCCGCTGTCGCTCTCGAAGGAGCAGAAGCACGACATCACAGACCCTGTCGAGATGGAGAAGGCCGCCGATGCGCTGCCGCTGGAGACCATCGCGAAGCGCTGGATCGTCGGGAACGACCCGGATGCCGTGGCCGCCGAGATCCAGCAGTACATCGACTGGGGCTTCAACCACCTCGTCTTCCATGCGCCGGGCCACGACCAGCGTCGGTTCCTGCAGCTCTTCGAGCGCGACATCGCACCCCGGCTGCGCGACACCGCCGCCCTGCGCGACACTGCCGCCGCCCTGCGCGGCTGAGGAGAAGGACATGATCCGGGGTCCGGGAATCGGGGTGCCGCTGCCAGGCGCGCCCGCACGCGAGTGGATCGTGGTGATCCCGGTCAAGCGCGCCGAGATCGGCAAGTCGCGGCTGCGGATCCCCGGTGTCGAGCGCGAACCCCTCGCGCGGGCGATCGCGCTCGACACGGTCGAGGCTGCCGCGACGTGCGAGCGCGTCGCTGAGGTCATCGTCGTCACGAGCGACGAGGTCACCGCGACTGCTCTGCGTCTGCTGCCGAGGGTGCGCCTGGTGCGCGACCGCGGCGACGGACTGACCGCGGCGATCGGGCTCGGAGTGAATGCGGCACCCGACATGCGCCCGCGTGCCGTGATGCTCGGCGACCTCCCGGCGCTGCGTCCGGACGAGCTGGCCAGGGCGCTCGCCTTTGCCTCGTCGCATCCGCGGGCGTTCGTTCCGGATGCGGAAGGGACCGGCACCGTGCTCGCGACTGCTCGGTCGGGCTTCGACCTCACGCCGTGCTTCGGGCCTGACTCGGCCTCCGCGCATCGCGCAGCCGGGTTCGCCGAGGTCGGGTTCCCGGTGCTGAGTGGCCTCCGGCGCGACCTCGATCACGCCGAGCATCTCCGTGCCGCACGCCGCGCAGGTCTGGGCCCGCGCACCGCGGCGCTCGTCGACCGTCCGCTGGTACTCGCCTCATGACCGGTGTCTTAGACGTCGCTGCCGGTTCCCCGCGCATCGTCGTGCTGGCCGGTGGCGTCGGCGGCTCGAAGTTCGTGGTCGGTGTGCGCGAGGCCGCGCGACGACGATGGCCGGATGCGGCAGGAGGCACGCGCGCCGAGATCACGGTGATCGCCAACACCGGCGATGATCTGTGGCTCAGCGGCCTGCGGCTGCAACCCGACGTCGACTCGATGATCTACGCGCTCGCCGGCGTCAACGACACCGAACGCGGATGGGGCAGGGCGGGGGAGAGCGAGCGCGTCGCCGCCGAGCTGCACGCGTGGGGAGCCGGGTGGCCGTGGTTCACCCTGGGCGACCTCGACCTCGGTGCCCACATCGCCCGCACGGGGTGGCTTCGCGATGGCGCCTCGGTGACCGAGGTCGTCGACCGCCTCGCCTCCCGATGGCCGCTCGGGGTCGGACTGCTGCCCATGACGGATGCCGAGGTCGATACGCACGTGACCACCGCGCAGGGCCGGATGCACTTCCAGGAGTGGTGGACCCGGCACCGTGCAGCTCTTCCGGCACTGGGGTTCGACTGGCCCGGGATCGCGCAGTCCGAGCCCGCTCCCGGTGTGGTCGACGCGCTGGCCGCGGCGGATGTGATCCTGTTCGCCCCGTCGAACCCTGTGGTCTCGCTCGGGCCGATCCTCGCGGTCCCCGGCATCGCCGCTGCTGTCCGCGCCACGGCCGGAGCCGTGGTCGGGGTGTCGCCGATCATCGCCGGTGCTCCCGTGCGCGGCATGGCCGATGCCTGTCTCGCCGCCGTGGGTCTCCCTGCCGCAGCCGATGCGGTCGGACGGCACTACGGCGCGCGCTCCGCGGGCGGGTTGCTCGATGCCTGGCTCATCGCCGAGGAAGACGCATCGCTCGCCGAAGGCCTCGAGGCGACCGGACTGTGCGCGCCGGTGCGTCCGCTCTGGATGCGCGACCTCGACAGCGCCGCCGCGCTCGCCACCGCCGCTCTCGACTCCACCGCCGCCCTCGACTCCATTGCGCTGGGCGCGCACCAAAGGTCGTAGCCCGACGTCTCGAAAGACTGGCCGAAAGTTCTCAGGCTTTCGGCGTAATGACTGGGCCTTCCCGCTCGTCTCTCCACTGTGAGGGTTGTCCGGCCGAAAGGGGGTCGGGCTATGCGAGGGGTGAGGGAATCGTGAGTGGTCGAAGTCGTGTGGATCGACTCTTCGAAGAGTTGGAGGTCGAGTGCGGCGCGAGTGTGCAGTGCATCACGCAACGCGCGTCCGCCCTGCTGGGGCTGGACATCGAGGTCGAGGTACTGGACGAGGAGGAATGGAAGGTCGTGCCGCCGTTCGTGCTCGTCGACGGTGATCGCGCCACGATCCCGGTCCGTCGGTCGGATCCGCAGTGGTTCCGATTGCACGTGGTGATCCACGAGCTCGCGCATCTGCTGTGCGGACACGCGCGCTGTGACAGCCTGCCCATGACCTTCGACCAGCTGCGGAAGCCGGTGCAGGCCTGTGTTCTCGCGGGGGTGGGAGGGGGCGTCGGCTCCGCGGCGTTCGACGAATGTCGGGAGCGGGCGGATCAGGAGGCCGAGGCGGAAGCGCTCGCGCACCGCCTGGGCTCGTTCGTGCGCGTTCCGCAGTTCGCCTTCGCCGAGGTCGACGGAGGCTGAGCCCGACGCCGCCGGGGCTGGACTCGTCCGGCCGCGTCAGCGCGCGACAGCGTGCTCCGTGTCGAACACGATCAGCGGGCGATCGCTGCCCGGGCGGGTGAGCACCTCGGCGTCGACGCGCCAGACTCGGGCGATGAGCTCGCGAGTCAGCACGTTCTGGGGGGATCCCGCTGCCTGTACGTGGCCGTCGGCGACCACCACGACCCGGTCGGCGAAGGCTGCCGCGTGGTTCAGGTCGTGCAGCGCGGCGATCACGGTCATCCCGTCGCGAGCGAGGGAGCGGAGCAGCACGAGCGCGTCGAGCTGGGCGCGGATGTCGAGGTGGTTCGTCGGCTCGTCGCACAGCAGCAGCGTCGGGCGTTGAGCCAGGGCCCTCGCGAGGTTCACGCGCTGGCGCTCGCCGCCTGACAGGGTCGCGGCGTCGCGCTCCGCGAACTCGAATGCACCCGCACGCGTCAATGCCGCGTGCGTGGCGACGGCATCCGCCTCCTCGCCCTCGAACGACAGCCACCCCCGATGCGGCAGCAGCCCGAGGCCGACGATGTCGCGTCCGGTCATGCCCTCGGCCGCCGACCACTCCTGCTCGACCAGGGCCACCCGCTGTGCACGCTCTCGCCGCCGCATCGCCGTGAGCGACCCGCCGTCCAACTCGAGCGCGTCGGCCTCGCCGCGCAGAGTCCCGGCGATCAGGCGCAGCAGCGTGCTTTTGCCCGAGCCGTTGGGTCCGAGGAGCGCCGTCACCGCGCCGCCGGGAGCGGTGAGATGCATGCCGTCGATGATGAGACGGTCGCCGTGGCCGAAGCGGATGCGTCGGGCATCGAGGCCGCTTCCGTGCACCCCGGTCATGCGCGGCTCTTCCGCATGCGCAGCATCAACACCGCGAACACCGGTCCGCCGATCAGCGCTGTCACGATCCCGACCGGAAGCTCGCGCGGCTCGAAGACGGTGCGGGCGATGGTGTCGGCCCAGATGAGGAACACCGCGCCGGCGAGGAACGAGACCGGCAGCAGAGCGCGATGCCGGGCACCGACGACCGCACGAACCGCGTGCGGCAGGATCAGCCCGACGAAGCCGATCGACCCGCTCACGGCGACGAGCGCTCCGGTCAGCAGAGCTGTGCACACGAAGAGCAGCACCCGCAGCCGGGTCACCGGGATTCCCAGCGCCTCGGCCGCGGTGTCACCGAGCACGAGGCTGTCGAGCGGTCGGGCCGAAGCCAGCAGCGGGATGGCGCAGACGACCACGGCGACCCCGGCCAGTGCCGCATCCGCCCAGTCCGCACCGCCGAGCGAGCCGAGCAGCCAGCTGAGGATCTCGCGGTAGCTGTCGTTCGTCGCACTCCAGAAGATCACGAGGCTGGTCAACGCGGCGAGCACGGCCGAGACGGCGAGACCGGCAAGCACCACCGCGGTCGATCCTGCGGAACCGGCGGCGCGGGCCAGGCCCAGCGTGAGCGCCAGGGCGAGCAGCGCACCCGCGAAGGCCGCGAACGGCAGTGCCACCGCGGCTCCGAGCACGATGACGATCACGGCGCCGGTCGAGGCGCCGGAGGAGAGTCCGAGCAGGTACGGGTCGGCGAGCGGGTTGCGGGTGAGAGCCTGCATCACCGCGCCGCACAGGGCCAGGCCGCCTCCGACCGCGGCAGCCGTGAGCACGCGGGGCACCCGTCCCTCCCAGATGATCGCGTCGCGCAGGGGTGTGAGTCCGCTGGAGGCTCCGGTGAGATGCGACCACACGCTCGCCACGAGTTCGGTCGGGGTGATGTCGGCCGGTCCGATCGCGACGGCCGCGACCACACTGCCCGCGAGCGCGAGCAGCAGCACCGCGATCGCCGAAGCGGTGCGCCGCCGTCGCGCGCGGGGAACGGATGCCGAGGCGGCTGGGAGCGTCGTCCGCAGCGGGACCGTGACGCTCACTGCTCTCCGAGCTGCGCCACGATCGACTCCACGGCCTTCACGTTGCGGATGCCTGCTTCGGTCGCGGGGAAGTCGACGAGCACGAACCGCTGGTTCTTCACGGCGTCGAGCTGCGCGGTGACCGGGTTCGAGGTGAGCAGCGCGATCTTCGACGCGGCGGTGTTCCACGCGGCATCCACCAGCACGATCACGTCGGGGTCGGCGTCGGCGATCAGCTCCCACGAGCTCGACGTCCAGGTGTCGTGCACGTCGGCGAAGACGTTGTCGAGCCCGGCCGCCGACATGATCATCTCCGGAGCTCCGATGCCCGCGCCCACGAACGGCTGGTCGGTGCCGGATGAGTACCAGACCGCCGTGAGGCCGCGGTCGTCGGGGGCGATCCCGTCGAGCTCCTCGCGCTGCTGTGCGATCAGGGTGCTCGCCGCGTCCTCCTCGCCGAGCAGCTCGCCCGCCTCGGCGAACCCGCCGAAGACCGTGTCGAACGTGAGCGGGTCGGGCATGTACCCGGGCGCCTTGCACGCGGCGGGCGCGACATAGGTGGTGATGCCGAGCTGCTCCAGGTCGGCGCGTTCGCCGGCGCCGTCGACCGAGAAGTTCGACTCCCACCCGGCGAACACCAGGTCGGGCTCGAGTTCGAGCACGGCCTCCTTCGACGGCACCTTGTCGGAGACGACCGGGATGTCTTCGGCGTCTGCCGCGAGGTCTTCGGGCAGCGGACCGTCGGAGAACGCGGATCCGATGATCCGGTCCCCGGCGCCGAGCGCCAACGCGAGTTCGAGAGTCGACGACTTCACGGTGAGGATGCGCTGCGGCGGGGAATCGACCGAGACCTCGGTCCCGCAGTTGTCGAGTACGACGGGTTTCGGATCGGCGGCAGCGGCGGGAGCTGCCGGCGCACCGGCGCATCCGCTCAATCCGGCGGCGAGGAGGAGCGCGAGGACGGGGGCGGCGCCGAGGGCGCGGGCGGTGGCAGGCATGGTTCTCCGGAAGACGAGGAAGGGGAAGGGCGCACGAGAGAGCGCGTTCGCAGTCCAGGTCGGGACCACCGGCGTCGGCCAATCGGACCGACGTGATGGGGTCATGGTAGCGCGGATACTGGATCCAAATCAATACTGGATTCTGGATCCAAAATAGGTGAAAATGAGAACGCCCCACCGCAGCGGCGCACATCGCCGATCGCGACGCCGCGTTCAGCCGAGAGGAACCCATGCAGACCACACCCGTCTCGTACTTCAGCGAGGGTCAGCGCATCTCCGCCGTGTGGCGCACGCCCGATCATGAGGGCCCGTACCGCGCGATCGTGCAGGGTCCCGGTTGGCTCGGGCTCAAGGACGCCAAGCTCTACGTCCGCTACCACGAGGCCCTCGTCGAAGCCGGCTTCGCCGTGCTCGTGATCGACTACCGCGGCTTCGGCGACTCCGAGGGCGATCGGGGTTACCTGTCGCCGGCCTGGCAGTTGCAGGATCTGGTGAACGCCGTGACCTACCTCACCACCCGCGACGACGTGATCGCCGACGCGATCGGCGTCTTCGGCACCGGTGGCACCGGAGGCGGCAACGCCGTGCTCCTCGCCGACGCCGACCCGCGCATCAAGGCCGCCGTCAGCCAGGTGCCCGTCGCCGACGGTGAGGACTGGCTGCACCGCATGCGCAGCGAATACGAATGGCTCGACTTCCAGAAGTCCCTCGAGGAGGACCGCCGTCAGCGCGTCGCCACGGGGGAGGGGCGGATCGTGCACCCCCGCGAGGAGATCATGATCCCCACCGCCGAGCGCCGCGCCACGAAGATCAAGGCCGACGTCGACGACCGCATCCCCACCGCCGTCCCGCTCGCCTGCGCCGAGGGCATCATCGCCTACCGGCCCATCGAGGCAGCCGCCCGCCTGACCACGCCGCTTCTCGTGATCGGCGTCGAGGGCGATGCGACCACCCCGACCGACCACGCCGAGGCGTTGTACGAGGCCGCGCGCGGCCCGAAGCAGTTGATCATGCAGCGACACACGACCCACTACGCCGCGTACGACGCGTACTGGGAGCAGACCACCCCGGTGATCGTCGGCTGGTTCGACCAGTACGTGCGCCCGGCGCATCTCATCCACCGGTCTTCGCCGTCGCCCGCGATCGGCGAGTCCATCACCACCGAATCCGTTCAGACAGAATCCGTCAGCAAAGAGGAGGTCGCGCGATGAGCGTGGATCTGAAGATAACCGGCGGCACCGTCGTCACCCCCGCAGGGCCAGTCGTCGCCGACCTGCTCGTCGCCGACGGCAAGATCGCCGGCATCGTGGCCGCCGGCACCGAGATCACGGCCGAGCGCACGGTCGACGCGGCGGGCAAGCTCGTGCTCCCCGGCATGGTCGACGTGCACGTGCACACCCGCGAACCCGGCTACGAGCACAAGGACGACATCTACACGACGAGCCTGCAGGCCGCGGCCGGCGGTGTCACGACGATGTTCGGGATGCCGAACCTCAAGCCGCCGACCACGGATGTCGCCACCCTGACCGACGTGTTCCACCGGTACGAGGAATCGTCGATCGTCGACTGGAACCACAACCCCGCGCCGACCAAGTTCGACGAGATCGCCGGCATGAGCGAGATGGGCATCCGGGCGTACAAGATCTACATGGTCGTCGACACGGGCCGTGACTACCCGCACCCCTCCGGCACCGGCATCCACAACCACGGGCACCTGCTCGAGATCATGGATCACATCGCCCAGACCGGGAAGCGCTTCATCGTGCACCCGCACGACCAGGCGCTCATGGACTACATCGAGGGCGCCTACCTCGCCCGGGGCGAGAACACCCCCGAGGGCTACGCCTCCGCCTACGCCGCCCGCGAGGGTGTGATCTGGGACACGGCCATCGACGTCGTGCTGCGTCTCGCCGAGGCATCCGGCTGCCCCGTGCACATCGCGCACATCCAGACCCGGCGCTCGATCGAGGCCGTGCGTCGCGCGAAGCAGAACGGTATCGACGTGACCTGTGAGGTCAACCACTGGGCGCCGTTCCTGTCGACCTGGAACGACGTCGAGACGCTCGGCCCGTACGCGCTCAGCTACTGGGTTCCCGACGACAACCGCGCGGCCGTGTGGGAGGGCATGCGCGACGGCACGATCGACATCGCCGCCAGCGACCACGCCCCGCACACGCGCGAGGAGAAGGAGGTCGGGTGGACGCAGATGTGGAGCTCGCACACCGGCACCCCCGGCATCCAGTACTACTACGAGCTCATGCTCGACGCCGTGAACAAGGGCGAGCTCGACCTGCAGCGCGCGATCGACATGGTCGCCCACATCCCCGCCGCCAAGTTCGGCCTCGAAGGCGTCAAGGGTGCGCTCACGATCGGGGCGGATGCCGACATCGTCATCGCCGACCTGGCCGAGGAGTGGACCATCACCAACGACGGCGTGCTGTCGAAGATCGGCTGGACCCCGTATGACGGGCGCACCATCAGCGCCCGCATCCAGCGCACCCTCGTGCGCGGTGTCGACGTCTACGTCGGCGACGAGGTCACAGGCGATCGCACATTCGGAAAGCTCGCCGCATCGGCGGAAGACAGGGCGGCATTCGCCGCTAGAGAGGAACTGACATGAAATTCGGACTGCTGCTGCCGCACTTCGGCGAGGAGGCGAGCAAGGAGAAGCTCCTGGAGGGGTCGAAGCTCGCCGAGAGCTTCGGATTCGACTCCGTCTGGGTGCGCGATCATCTGGTGTTCGAACCGCACGGCGAGATGGAGAAGCCGAACCGCACGTTCTACGACGCGCTCACGACGCTCACCGCCATCGGCGCCGTCACCGACAAGATCGAGCTCGGCACCGGATCGCTCATCCCGTTCCGCCACCCGCTCGTCACGGCCCTCATGGCCGGCACGATGACGCAGCTGCTCGGCCCGCGCCTGATCCTCGGGTTCGGCGCCGGAACCTTCGACCACGAGTTCGACGCGATCGGCTGGGGCGACCTCGACCGGGTGGAGATGGTGCGCTCGAACGCCGAGATCCTGCGTCGTGTGTTCACCGAGAACGACGTCACCTACGACGACGGCATCTTCAAGTTCGAGAACGTCACGATCGAGCCGAAGCCCGTGGGCGGACGCATCCCGTTCTGGTACTGCGGTGCGACCCCGCGCTCGGCCCGTCTCGCGGCGGAGTTCGCCGACGGATGGATGCCGGGACGCACGGGCCTGCTCACGATGGAGAAGCGCATCAAGACCATGCGTGAGATGACGGATGAGAACGGCCGCCCGATGCCGACCATCGCCGTGATCCCGCCCACGTCGATCGAGGACACCCGCGAAGAGGCTCTGAAGCACGTGAACATCCCCGGCCTTCTCGCCTGGGCGAACAAGGCGAAGTTCGCGGTGAAGCCGCCGTCCGGCAGCTTCGAGACCGTCGAAGACCTCGAGGGTCAGCTGATCGTGGGCGACCCCGATCAGGCGGTCGAGCAGATCCGGCGGTTCGAGGAGGTCGGCACCGAGCATCTGGTGTTCGACTTCCGCTTCAAGTTCGATCGGTTCTTCGAGCAGATCGAACTCCTCGGCACCGAGGTGCTTCCGAAGCTGCGATAAGCCGCGCACCGACGCGCGGCGATGAGACGAGAGGTCGACGATGACTGACGTGAACGACACCGCACGGGACTCGGCGGATCCGCTGATCTCGGTCACCGGACTCTCGGTGAGCTACGACGTCGCGCGGACGGGAAAGAAGCTGATAGCCATCGAGAACGTCGACCTCGACGTGTTCGAAGGCGAGTTCATCACGGTGCTCGGCCCGTCGGGGTGCGGAAAGACGACGTTCATGAACGTCATCGCCGGCCTCGTCGCGCCGAGCACCGGCTCGGTCCTCGTCGATGGGAAGCAGGTCAACGGCCCTGGGCCCGACCGGGCCGTGGTCTTCCAGGACTATGCGCTGCTGCCCTGGCGCACCGTGTTCGACAACGTGAAGTTCGGGCTCGAGATGCAGAAGGGGCTGCGCACCGCAGACTGGCGCGCGAAGGTGCAGGAGGCCATCGACATGGTGGGGCTCAAGGGATTCGAGTCGTCGTATCCCCGCGAGCTCTCCGGCGGCATGCAGCAGCGCGTCGGGCTCGCCCGTGCGTTCGTCGCCGAGCCGCGCATCCTGCTGATGGACGAGCCTCTCGGCGCCGTCGACGCCCTCACCCGCGAGGTGATGCGCGACGAGATCGAGAAGCTCATCGAGGCGACGGGCAAGACCGTCCTCTTCATCACGCACTCGATCGAGGAGGCCATCCTCCTGGGCGACCGCATCGTCGTCTTCAAGAGTCACCCCGGCGCGATCAAGGAGATCATCACCACCGGCATCCCGCGCCCCCGCTCGGAGCGCTCGGTGCAGCACGACCCGCGCTTCCTCGAACTCCGCGACCACCTCTGGGAGGCGCTGGAGGGTGAGGCCACGGCGGCAGCGGTGTCGAAATGACCGCGCTGCTCGCCACGGGGCCGAACCTCGGCCGAGGTGGTGTCGCCGCCTGGCTCGCGGGCCTGAGCGCCCGGGGCAAGGCTGCCGTCATCGCGATCGAGGTCGTCATCCTCCTCGTGCTCTGGCAGCTGGTCGTCGGGGTGTTCGGATGGATCAGCCCGGTCTTCCTCCCACCGCCACTGGCCATCGCGCAGGGTTTCGGTGAGATCGTCGCCAACGGATCGCTCGCCGCAAACGCCGGCATCTCGGTGCAGGCGTGGCTGACCGGCTTCGCGCTCGCGGTGGTCGTCGGCATCCCGGTCGGGCTTCTCATGGGCGCCTCGCTTCCGGTCGACCGGGTGATCGGCCCGATCGCGTGGACCATCTACGCGACTCCGTCGATCGCCTATCAGCCGCTCGCGAAGGCGTGGTTCGGCTTCGGCATCGGTCCGGTGATCTTCCTCGTGACGATCAGCGCGATCTTCCCGATCCTGCTCAACGTCGCCGCGGGTATGCGCACCACGAACCCCTCGATCATCCGCGCCGCCCGCGTCTACGGCGCCGGTCGGATGCGGCTCTACCGCTCGGTGTACCTGCCGTCGACGGTGCCGTTCCTGTTCGCGGGGCTCCGGCAGGCGGTCGTGCTCGCCACGATCGGCATGGTCGTGGCCGAGCTCGCGGGCTCGTCGAGCGGCATGGGCGCGCTAATCATCCGCGCCTCGAACACCTATCAGACCGACCAGGCGTTCGCCGCGATCGCAGTCGTCGTGCTGTGGAGCGTGGGCATGACCCAGGTGGTCACGGCCATCGAACGCGGGGTCGCGCCGTGGACGAGGAAGGGCAAGCGATGAGCGTCGTCTCGGCAACCGGAACCGTCCGCATCGTGCGGCCGCGGCGTGTGGTGCGCTCGGGCGAGGGCAAGTGGACGCTGCTGCTGATCGGGGTGATCGCGGCAGTGCTGCTTTTGTGGGAAGCGGCCGTCAGCTGGTTCCACTGGATCCCCGAGGCGTTCCTCCCCGCACCGACCGCAGTGGCCGTCGCGTTCGGGCGTCTCATGGTCGATCCCGAGTTCTGGAGCGCCTTCGCGTTCAGCGTCACCAACCTGCTGATCGGTCTCGCGATCGCGATCGTCGTCGGCGTCGTGGTCGGTCTCGCCGTCGGCTGGTCGCCGGTGCTGCGCTTCATGGTCGCGCCGTTCCTGTGGGTGCTGTACTCGACGCCCAAGGTCGCGCTCGCGCCGCTGTTCATCCTCGGGCTCGGACTCGGCAGCGAGTCGAAGATCGCCCTCGTCATCCTGCTGGCCGTCTTCCCGATCCTGCTCAACACAATGGAGGGCGCGGTCACCGTCAACCCCTCGCTCGTCAACGCCGCCAGGGTCTACGGCGCGAAGGGGATCGGCCTCGGATGGAAGGTGATCTTCCCCGCCACGCTGCCCTACAGCCTCTCCGGCATCCAACGCGGTGCGGCCCTCGGCTTCACGGGCGAGGTGCTCGGCGAGTTCCTCGGCGGCACCGGCGGCCTCGGCCACCT
Source organism: Microbacterium sp. NPDC058269 (assembly GCF_042881445.1). Classification (NCBI taxonomy): domain Bacteria; kingdom Bacillati; phylum Actinomycetota; class Actinomycetes; order Micrococcales; family Microbacteriaceae; genus Microbacterium; species Microbacterium sp. NPDC058269. The sequence goes on along the minus strand of NZ_JBHVXT010000001.1, from coordinate 1,285,159 downwards.
GCTCGAGTTCGCGGCGTATCAGTTCCGGATGGACGAGGCCATCGCGATGGTCGTGGTGATGGTGATCATCGCGAACCTCACGCTGCTGCTCATCTCGATCCTCCGGCGACGGCTCGCGCCCTGGTACGACGAGCGCAAGATCGTCGGCTGATCCGCCCCACGACTCCCGACCCCCGTCTCATGCGCGACGGGGGTCGGGTCTGGAGCACCGGGTTTCTACTCGGAGGTTTCATCCACGAGCCGGAACTCGATATCGAGTACGTCATCAGGGTCGTGGAAACGGATGGTGCCCGAGCGGAATGGAACGTCAAAGCCGGCTGGACTGACGTCCCAGTCGCCTTGCGACGCTTCAGTGAAGGCTAGAGACAGCTCGGTATCGTCTGGAAATATGCGCCAAGTGCCGGTGGCGTTGAAGTCGTTGTCAGCGTCCCTGGCTTCGAGGGGGTTGTAGGACGCATCAGTAATCGTGAAGGTGCCGTCAGAGCGGATGGAGAGGGTGCCGTGGTCGTCATCCGCGGCTGCCCACTCGCCCACTGGTGAGGTGATTTGAGGGCCCTCGCAACCGGTGAGAGCGAGGATGGCGGCGATGGTAATGCTCGTAACTGTCCAGTTTCGGCGGCGGGAGGATCGTGGCTTCATGGGTACACCGTTTCGGTCCAGACGATGGTTTGATGATGCGTGGCCCACAACACATCCTTAGCATTCGCTTCTGACATGGCCTCGAATGCACCGGGGATGTGCGCACCCCCAGTGCCGGGAATACGGGTCGCGGAATCGATTGACGTGTCGTTGTTGATCACATACGTCACCTCGACCCCGCCATCCGGCTGCGGCTCCCCGGCTCGGACTTCGAGGTTGTAGGAGCCGAGGAAGGTTTCGGGCAGGTTCTGGCCGCCGAGAACTGCATCCGGGACAGTGCCCGTCATCGTGCTGGAGAGAACATTGATCCCGTCGACGCCCAACACCCATGGCTGATCACTGATCGATCGGTCATAGAGGCGCGGGGTCACGGGCGTGAGCTTTCCGCTTCTGAGCTCGTCGAGTACGTGCTCCCGTGTCGCGGCGATGTGTGCGCTGCGCATGAGGGTTTGCACGAAGATGTCGTCATCGGTGAGGACGGCACCGCGTTCATCGCCGGTCCGGAAGTGCTCGAACAGGTCCATCACCTGTTCGTTCGCCGCGTCCCTCCGGGGTCCGGTGATCGGATCGGCGGTGCAGTCCAGATCACCCCATCCGGCCGAGGCCGCCGTCGCGAGCGAAACCGCGAGGTTTCTATCAGCCGCTTCGCGGTCGACCGCGAGTTTCTGCAGCGCTGTTGCGGCCGTGCTGGCGGCCGTGAGAGCTTGCTGCTCGGCATCGAAACGGTCCCCGGGCTCGCTACTGAAGGGCACGTCGTTGACCACCCCGCTCAGCGCTGCCTGTGCGGCTGAAAGGTCTTCTTTCAGAGGTTCGGCGAGCCGGGCGATTTCCGCCACGGCATCTCCGTACGTGATGATCGCTTTCCGTGCGGTGGTCATCGCTGCGGTCGAATCCTGAAGGCGGGTGTGGAACTCCTCGAGGCGTGCGCGGAACGCGTCCGCGCTGCGCCCGATCCACGCGTCGTCGAGATCGCGCAGGATCGTCGACACCGTGTCCTGTGAGTCGGCCAGGTCGACCAACTGCGCATCAGCCCATGTTGCGGCGGTGCCGCACGCGTGAAGGTCACCCGCACCAGGGTCTCTGTCCGTCCAGTGCGCTGTCACCGCTCCAACTCCCCGATCGAGGTGGCGAGAGAGTCAAGATGGGCCTGTTCCTCAGTCACGAAATCAGCCAACGTCGCATCCACCCCACCAGCGAGCCCACTGCTTGTGAGCGTGAGTAGGCCGAGCGCATCCGACCACCCGCCAGCGAACGCCTCCGCCGCAGAAGCGACAAGATCACTCCCCAGTGCGGAGAGATCCAAACCCGAAGTATTCGTCGACCCCACTGCAAGCCCGTGCAGCGATGACGCCGACGCACGGATGGTTGCGAAATCAACGTGAATACGCGTGTTCATAGAATCCCCCCGGATCATCGAGCGCTCAGCGAGCATACTCGCTCCCCGGCAGCGACTCGCGCCCCTGCTGTGAGAAGAGGCATCAGGTCGCTCGCCGGCCGAGGTGGTCGAGTAGCGTTGCCGGGTGCCGATCGATCGAAGCCACATCCGCGTCAAGGCGATGCTCGTCGCGCCGAACATGCAGGGGACGGCGCACGCGGTCAGCGTCAACGCCGCGACCGTCGAGAATCCGGGCGGATATCACCGCCTCATCGGCGGCAGTGTCGAGCTCGGCGAGACCCACATCGATGCGGTCCGGCGCGAGGTGCGTGAGGAGCTGTCGGCGACGATCCTTGATCTGAGCTACCTCGGGGTGGTGGAGAACATCTTCCGGATCGATGGTGAAGTCGGGCACGAGATCGTGTTCGTGTACACCGGCCGCCTCGACCCGGAACCTGCGGCGGAGGGCGCGACCCTCACGGAGAGCGACGGGTCGGTGGTTCCCGTCGTCTGGCGCAGCTTCGATGACGACGCCGAGGCGCTGCCCCTCTATCCCGCCGGGGTCATGGGGCTCTTCGCTCAGCGGTAGATCTCGCGGCGATGCCCGGCGGCGAGGACGAGCACGACCAGGCGATCGTCCTCGATGTCGTAGATCACCCGATAGTCGCCCACGCGCACGCGCCACGCGCCATCGCTGTTGACGAGCATCTTCGCCGCAGGAGGTCGTGGCTCCTCGGCCAGGAGTTCGATCGCCGCCTGCACGCGACGTCGGGCCTGCGGATCCAGCTTTCGCAACTGCCGCTGTGCCGGCGCAGCGATGTCGATCCGATAGCTCACACGAGCCCCAGTTCCGCCTTCACTTCCTCCCACGGCACGGGGAGCGATTCGGTTTCCGCAGCTTCGCGGCGTGCTGCCACGGCGGCGGCCGCGTCTTCGGCGTCCTCGGCGATCTCGCGAAGGCGATCGAATTCATCCGCGTCGACGATGGCCACGACGCGACGCCCTCGGCGGGACAGGAACACGGGCTCGTGCGTGAGGTGGGCGCGATCGACGAGCGCGCCGAGCTGACGCTTGGCATCGGAGACGGGCAGCACATCAGTCATGGTCTTATGGTACCAAACGATCACACTGATCGGTTTGCATCATCCACGCACGAAGAGGCCCCACCGCCATGCGCAACAGTGGGGCCTCTTCGTATGACTCAACGACTCACGGGTAGGTCAGCGTGGCCGGTCCTTCGTTGTCGAGGCCCAGAAGGTCCTGCGCCTTGCGGAGGTAGACGAGCTGCTCGTCGTCGAACTCGAGCGGTTCGAGCTTCTGCGTCTCGATGGTGGTGTCCCATGCTTCGTCGTCGAAGTACAGGTTCGGGCAGGCGAGGTGCCCATCGAGGATCCAGACGCTGTCCGACTCACGCAGCTCCGCGACGTCGAAGTCGTTGGCCTCGTAGATGTCCAGCGCCTCCTCCGCGTTCTCGGGGAACTCGCCGGGCGCAGGCGCTGTCATGAAGTCGGTGCCCTTCAGCGTGGCCCGCAGGAACCGTACCAGGCTGTTCGGGTTCTCCTGCGCCCACTTCGTGCCGGCGATCTGCACGTCGTTGGCCCAGTTGCGCAGCGACTCGACGACGATGTTCGCGCCGTGCTCCTCGAGGGCGGCCCTGTCGTCGGCGTAGAACGGCTGCAGGGTGATCTTGTCGTTGACGAAGAACTCCGTCCACGACTCCGAACCGGGCCCGGGGTAGACGACCTCTGCGTTGATCGACGAGACGTCCCAGCCCTCTTCCTTCAGCACCTGGGCGCGCTGGAACTCGGCGGGGTCGCCGGGGGTGCCGGCGAGCACGATCGAGGTGCCGTCCAGATCCTCGACGCTCTTCACGTCGGACTGCACCGCGAAGTCGAAGTTCTGCCGGCAGTAGTGCCCGGAGACGAGGTCGATCTCGACTCCGCCGCGGATGGCGTCGATCACGGTGCCGGTCGACTCGACGCCGATGTCGGCGCTGCCGCTGGCGACCGCCGCGGTGACGTTGTCGGCGGTGATGACCTCGACGGTGAGGCCCTCGTCTTCGTAGTAGCCGAGGTCGGTCGCGAGCGTGAACATCGAGTACATCGTGATGTCGGGGAAGGGGATGGCCACCGTGATGCTGGTGTCCTCCGCCGCGCCGGGTTCGCCGTCGCCGAGGTCGACGGGGCCTTCCGGTGTCGGTGTCGGCGAGGCGCAGGCGGCGAGCAGCGTCAGTGCTGCTGCACCCCCGACCACGGCGATGCCGAGTCTGTTTCTTGTCGTGCGCATGACTCTCCATTCGGGCAAGTGCGTGCGACTCCTCCGTGGAGTGGGGCGCCTCACGCGGATTTTGGGATACGGTATCCAATTTGGTATCCCGTGTCCACGGTTTGCGGGATATCGTGCTCGAACAGGGTCTAGACGGCCGTGATGAAAATTGGATACAGTATCCCAAACAGATTCCCGCGATGAAGAGGTGAAGATGCGTGCCGCCGTGCTGAGCCGTCATGACCTGGACGGGCTGACCGTCACGGAGACGGACGTGCCGACACCCGGTGCGGGCGAGGTGCTCGTGCGTGTCGAGACCGTCGGCGTGAATCAGCTCGACCTCAACGTGATCGCCGGCATCGGCCCGGGGGCGCAGGCGCAGCTGCCCCGGATTCTCGGCATCGACCCGGCGGGTGAGATCGTCGCCGTCGGCGCGGGCGTCGACCGGGGGCGGATCGGGCAGACCGTTGTCGTCAAGCCCAACATCGCCTGCGGGCAGTGTGCGCATTGCGAGGCCGGAGACGAAGCCGACTGCCCGAAGCAGACCGTCGTCGGCGTGCACCGCGACGGGGGAGCGGCCGAGCACGTCGCGGTGCCGACGCGCAATGCGATCGACCGTCATGGTCTCGACGCCGCGCAGGCGACCGCCGTCGTGCACAGCGCCTCCATCGTTATCAACGCCGTGCGCACGGTCGCGCTCGCCGCCGGAGACAGGGTTCTCGTCACCGGCGCGGGCGGAACGCTCGGGCGTGCGGCGGTGGCCATCGCACTCGCTCGCGGCGCGGAGGTCGTCGCCGCGTCGCGCCGCACTCTCGCACCGCTCGGAGACGAGCAGGTCGTGCAAGCCTCGGGCGCCGCGGCGCTGGCGGCAGCCATCGCCCGGGGAGAAGGGTTCGACGTCGTGCTCGATGTCTCCGGCCATGCTCCGACCCTGAGCGCCGGGATCTCGGCGTTGCGCTGGGGCGGTCGTGCCGTGTTCTGCGCGGCATCCGTCGACAGCGATCTGCGCATCGATGCCCGCGACTTCTACCTGCGTCGCAAGCGACTGTTCGGCGTGGCCAGCGCACGCTACGACGACGTGGCCGAGGCCCTCGCGCTGGCTGCCGCCGGTGCGCTGCCCTCGCTCGTCGGCCGCAGGTACGCGCTGGATGACATCGCCACGGCGTATCGCGATTTCCCCCGCAAGGGTGACGGGAAGGTCGTCGTCGATGTGCGCTGACCGCCCTCGGTATCGAAGAGGAGACCAGAAGTGACGAGTACTGCATCCCCGGGCGCCGGAGCGCTGGCCGGGATCCGCGTGGTCGAGCTCGGCCAGTACATCTCGGGTCCGTTCGCCGCCAAGCTGCTCGCCGACCTCGGCGCCGACGTCGTCAAGGTCGAGTCGCCCGAAGGCGACCCGATGCGCCGGTGGGAAGGGCGAGCGACCATGAGCCCGCAGTTCGCCGCCTACAACCGAGGCAAGCGCGGAGTGGTCCTCGACCTCAAGAGCGCCGAGGGCCTCGCCGCCCTGTTCGGCCTGGTGGACGACGCCGACATCGTGCTCGACAACTTCCGCCCCGGTGTCGCCGACCGCCTCGGGTTCGGCCCCGACGCGCTGCATGCCCGCAACCCGCGGGTGATCACGTGCTCGATCACCGGCTTCGGTCCGACCGGCCCCGCGGCGAAGCGCCCCGCCTACGACACCGTGATCTCGGCCACCGGCGGCATGTACAGCCAGGTGGTCCCGGCCTCCACGATCCGTCCGCTGGGACCGGCTTTCTCCGATCTGCTGTCCGGGATGTCGGCCGTGCAGGCCGTGCTCGCGGCCCTCCATGCCCGCGATGTGAGCGGAGTGGGGGAGCATGTCGAGGTCACGATGGTCGGCGCACTGCTCGACTTCCTCACCGAGTCGGCCTCCGCGTTCCTGGAGACCGGGCAGGTCTCGTCGCCCGACTCGCGGCCGCGTCGCGCTCAGGCCTATGCCTGCCGGGGCTCGGACGACAAGGCATTCGTGATCCACATGTCGGTGCCGGAGAAGTTCTGGACCGGCCTGCTCGACGTGCTCGAGCGGCCCGACCTCGCCGACGACCCGCGCTTCTCGACACGCGAGGGGCGCGTGCGCAACTACGACGAGCTCGACGTCGTGCTCAAGGAGATCGCCGCCACCAGGCCCCGCCAGTACTGGCTCGACCGACTCGCCGCGCACGACATCCCGCATGGTCCGCTGAACACGATGGGCGAGCTGTTCGACGATCCGCAGATCGCGAGCATGGGGCTGGTGGAGGAGATCGAGGGGCCGGATGGCGCGCTGCGCGTGCCGGTGCCCAGCATCCGATTCCAGCGCTCCGGACGCCCGGAGCTGCGGTACGCCCCCGCGCTCGGCGCCGACACGGAAGCGCTGACCGGGCTGCGAGCCGGATCCGAACCTGCAGAGCCTGAGCCCGTACCAGCGAAGGAAGGGGCAGCCTGATGCCCGGTATCGACGACCTCGTCGCGATCGACGTCCACACCCACCCGCAGACCGAGGAGTTCATCGCGGCGATGGGCCAGCGCCACTCCCAGATGTCGGCGCACTTCGGGCGCGAGCGGCCGGTCGTGTCGTTCGCCGAGCAGGCCGACCAGTACCGCGACCGCAAGATGATGGCCGTCATCGTGAACTCCGACTCAGAGACCACGAGCGGCATCAAGGGCGCGCCCAACGACCTGCTCGGCAAGGCGCAACAGGACCACCCCGACGTGTTCCTCGCCTTCGCCGGCATCGACCCGTGGAAGGGCGAGGCCGCGGTCGCCGAGATCCGTCGGATGCACGCCGAGTACGGCATCAAGGGTGTCGGCGAGCTCAACCCGTCGCGGCAGAAGTTCCTCGCGAACGACCGGCGCTTCTTCCCGATCTGGGAGACCTGCGCCGAACTCGGACTCGTGGTCATGTTCCACTCCGGATTCCCCGGCGCCGGTGCGGGCACCCCTGGCGGTGGCGGCTACCGTCTCGAGAACGCCCGCCCCGTGCCCTACATCGACGACGTGGCGGCCGAGTTCCCCGAGCTGAACATCATCAGCGCGCACCCGGCCTGGCCCTGGCACCTCGAGAACCTGGCGATGGTCTGGCACAAGTCCAACGTGTACCTCGACCTGTCCGGCTGGGCGCCGAAGTACCTGCCGCCCGAGGTGGTCCGCTACGCCGACTCGCTGATCTCCGACCGGGTGCTCTTCGGGTCGGACTGGCCCGTGATGACCGCGGATCGCTGGATGGCCGAGTTCGAGGAGCTCGGACTCAAGGAGGAGTCGCGCCGGAAGATCCTGCTCGACAACGCACGCAAGCTGTTCCGACTGTGAGCGCGAAGGAAGGAGCCGAACGTGGCTGAACTGGTGATGGCCGCGGCGACCCCGCACAACCCGCTGCTGTGGCGGGCGATGCGCGAACCGGTGCCGGACGATCTCATCCAGGTCGAGGCGAACTTCGGTCGCATCCGCGAAGCGATCACGGAGGCCGGCGTCGACACGCTCATCGTGCTCGGCACCGACCACGTGCGGCAGTTCTTCTCCGACAACTCGCCCGCGTTCATCGTCGGCAAGGCCGCCTCCTATCACGGCACCTACGAGAACGAGGTACGCACCTTCGGCATGGAGTACGCCGAGCTCACCGGCAATCCGGATCTGGCGACGCAGATCACCGGCCGCGAGGTGCTGCCCGAGACCATCGACTTCTCGGTCTCGCACGAGTGGCGACTGGACCACAGCTTCGTGCTGCCGCTGCAGTATGTGCGTCCGGAACTCGACCTGCCGATCGTGCCGATCCACGCGAACTCGATCTTGCCTCCGCTGCCCACCGCCGCACGCTTCGCCGCGCTCGGGCAGCACCTGCGCACCGCGGTCGAGTCCTGGGACAGCGACGCCAGGGTGGGACTGCTCACCTCTGGCCACATGGCCACCGACGTCGGCGGACCCCGCACGTTCAACGGCTCGCCCGACCCGGAGTTCGATGCCGAAGCAGTGGAGTGGATGCGCGATGGCGACCTCGACGGCGCGATCGCCGGATGCCGGTACGACCGGATCATGGCCGCCGGCAACGTCACCTACCAGTACGTGAACATCGTTGCCGCGCTCGCCGCGATGCAGGGCCGCCCGGCCGACCTGGCGGAGGCCACGACCTCGCGCTTCGCCTCCAGTCCGTTCTTCCTGTGGAGGGCCGCGTCATGAGCCGGTACATGATGAACAAGTTCATCCGCGCCGTCGAGATGAGCACCGCGAACGTGAACGCCTACGTCGCCGACACCGAGGGGTTCGTCGACGGCTGGCTGGCCGGAGGAGCAGGGCCCGACGCGGTCGCCGACGACCGGGTGCTGACGCCCGAGGAGCGCGAGGCGTTCGTGAACCGCGACTACGGCACGTTGTACGGCCTCGGCGCGCACCCGTATCTGCTCTGGCACTTCACCGAAGCCGTCTACGAGCACGAGTACACCGAGGGATTCGGATGGCGTGAACTCGTGGAACGCTACCGCGCCGCGATCACCCCCTACGGCGAGGTCGACGACATCCCCTGAGCGCAGTCGGCTAGCCGGTGAGGCCGAGTTCGGCGGCACGGCGGGGGTTGACCGGCAGCGTCGGATCGATGTCGACCGACCGGGCCCATCCTTCGTCTTCGACGGGCACGCCGCGCGAGACGAGCGCGCGGACGGCGTCGTCGACCCCGTCGACGAAGTCGCCGCCGACGTGCGAGCCGGCGACGAGCGAGACGATCACGCGGGCCGTCTGCACATCGACTGCGCCGACCCAGGTGACGGCGACGCCCCGGGCAGACAGCGGACCGAGCCTGGTCGTGATCGCGGAGAGCCCGCTGCCGCCGATCAGCACATCGCCCACGACGGATCCGCGTCGGTGGAGGCGCCGTACCCCCGCGTTCGCGTCAGCGGCATCCGCGCGGAAGTGGGCGGCTTGCATCGCGCGGTCGATCTCGACGAGCGCGACGTCGACGGCATCCGACGGGATGCGGAACGTGCGGGCACCGTTGACCGCCCACCGCAGGCGCCGCACATCCTCGGTCACCGCGGCCAGCCCTGAGCGAGCGAACGCTCGAGGTCGCGCAGGCCCACCGAACACCGGTCTGACAGTTGACCGTGATCGACCTGCATGATGACATCCGTGAGCGATTGTAGGCGTCCGTGGCACCGTCTCCCTCGCCAGATGCCTGCTGCCGCTGGGCGCGACGGATGCCCCGTGGGTGGGATTTCCACGGGGCATCCGCCCTTCTGCGCCGGCGTCGAACGACGGTGTGAGCTGGGGGCTACGACTCCGTCGACGTATGAGGTGGACGCGGCGGCGCACCGGCGGTGCGGGTCTCCTCCCCCGAGGACGACCGCACCGCCGGCGTCATCGCTACGCCGTCAGGCGGCGACGTCGCAGGAGCCCCGCGCCTCCGAGGAGGAGCAGGACGGCGGCGAGTGCGAGCAGTCCGGCCAGCGACGGAGCGCCGGTCATGGCGAGTCCCGATGCCTGACCGGTCGTCGCCGCGCCAGAGGCGAAGGCGGCACCGGTCGTGCCCACAGGAGTCGTTCCGGGGTTCGTGCCGGGGTTGGTCCCGGGGTTCGTTCCGGGATCGGTACCCGGGTCTGTGCCGGGATCGGTTCCGGGGTTCGTTCCCGTGCCGGGGTCGGTCACCGTCGCCTCGCCGATCACGGAGATGGCGTTGCCGCCGAGCGTGATCGGAAGGCTGATCGGCAGCGCCAGCTGGGTGCCGCCGAGGACGCTGTCGGTTCCGGTGGTGGTGTTGCCTCCTGTGGTCGGCGCGGGGGTGGTTCCCCCGGTGCC